>NZ_JAAMNR010000005.1:0-450013 GCF_011066115.1 Paenibacillus sp. EKM212P | reverse complement strand
CGACTTGCATGTATTAGGCACGCCGCCAGCGTTCGTCCTGAGCCAGGATCAAACTCTCCATTAAAGACCAACCGAAGCTGGTTTATAGAAAGAGCGATAAGCTCATGTTGAAACTGACGAGATAATAATATCTCTTGTTTGATTTTGCGAACAAAATCGTTTTACTCACTCGTTGTTCAGTTTTCAAAGATCAAATATTCTTATCTTATTGATTCAGCTCGTCGCCTCATCAACTCTTATATCATATCATATCCGAACCAACTTTGCAAGCATTTTTTGAAATCTTTTTTTGTAACACTCGCTCACAATATTGTATTTCTTGGCCGGAATTAGAATATACCATATACATATCCCTTTTGCAAGCATTTATTAGATAAGATGTCACAATGCTTTATTATTATTCGTTTTCCTTCTATATAATAGCTCCTTTGTATCTATCTGCATCTAACTACAAAAAAAGAACCTCTTCCCTTAAGCAACAGGAAAGAGGTTCTGTGTTCTATATCGTACTGATTATTCGGAGCCCATAAAGGCAAAGCGGATCACTACAATAATAGCAAGCACCCACATGAGCCAGTGAATTTTAACTTTATTGCTGGTAAATAGGTTACTAAACACAGCCAGCACAACGTAAGACAGAATACCAGCAGAGATACCATTCGCGATTCCACCTGTGAAAGGCATCAGCACGATGGTCAAAAATGCAGGAAACGCCAACAGGAAGTTATCCCAGTCGATATTGCGAACCTGACTCATCATTAGGACCCCAACGATAATCAGAGCTGGAGCAGTAGCGGCAGAAGGCACAACCAGAGCCAACGGTGCAATAAACAGGGCCAACAAGAACAGAACACCTGTCGTTACAGCAGTCAGTCCGGTACGTCCGCCTTCTTCTACCCCTGCGGAGCTTTCTACGAATGCTGTAATCGTACTTGTACCCAATACTGCACCAGTACTTACCCCAACTGCATCCACCAGCATTGCTTTACCGATAATTTTCTCGCCTTTTTTCTTATCTTTCATTATACCCGCGCGTGTAGCCGTACCTACCAAGGTACCGAACGTATCAAACAACTCTACAAATGTGAAAATGAAAATGATATCAAACAGACCGATATGCAAAGCTGCTTTCAAGTCTAACTGACCTACAGCCAAATTACTGAAATCAGGAATCCAGTTGCCTGTTGTCAAGCTACTCAGATTTGTTACTCCCATCGGAATACCGATTAATGTAGTAGCTACGATCCCAATCAGCAATGCACCTTTGACCCGAACGACCATCAGTGCTGCGATAATAAGCAATCCGATTAGCGCCAGCAGTGCATCCTTTTGATGTACCAGACTTCCCAGAATCAAATTAAAAGCATGACCCGGAACCGGTTGACCAACATCTGTCCCTGGAACGATGCTCACCATAACCAGATTACAAAGCTTGAAGCCGACAATCGTAATAAACAAACCGATACCCACTGTAATGGCTGTCTTTAAATTTTCCGGAACTGCAACAAGCAGCATCTGTCTTACTCGTGTCACGGTTAAAATCAGAAAGACGATACCGGATATAAATACAGCGCCAAGTGCCGCTTGCCAAGTAATCATGCCATTGGAACTCAGGACTACAGTCATAAAATAAGCATTTAAGCCCATACCCGGCGCCATGCCGATCGGCACATTAACGAATAGCCCCATCAGTATGGTAACCAAACCTGCACCTACCGCCGTCGCAAAAAAGACAGCTTCACTGGGCATACCTGCTCCAGTCGGACCTAAAAAGGTATTGTTGACCACCAGAATATAAGCCATGGTCATAAAAGTAGTAATCCCCGCAATAATCTCTGTGCGGACGTTCGTGCCATGTTCCTTTAATTTAAAGAAACGCTCCATGAGTCGTAATTCCTCCTACGCAAAGCATACTCGTATTGTTGTCGTTCGTTTGAAGTAATATTCGCATTCATATGCGCTATATTATTACATTCGTTATTTTAGGCTCTCACCTACTGCTTGTCAACAGAAAAAGCGAATGTTACAAATTGAACACATATGTATTGTTCGGAAAACAGAAAACCCGCAAGCTATTATGCAGCTGACGGGTTATCATTTAGAGGAATCAGATATTTTGTACTTATCAAAGGCATTCGCTGAGTCCGGTATATTTTCCAGATAAACGATAGATCATAGTAGTGAAAATAATCTTCTAAAATCTTCATCGTGCAATTCCTTTCGTGCTGTATATGTGTATGCGTCCTTATGGGAAGGTTATTGCAATTTTACCAACAGCGTGGTGGGTTTCGCTTAAAGCGTGTGCGTCATACAAACCTTTTTGTGAAAAAGGAAACGTAGCTCCTACTACCGATCTTACTTTCTTTTGCTCCAACAGATCGGCAATTTCCTGTAGTTGCTGTCCATTGGGCTCCAGCCATATATTTTGGGCTGTTACGTTGTACTCCTTCACCAACTCTTCGTCAAAATTGCTGACAATGGATATGATCCGTCCGGTATACTTTTTCACTACCTTAAAGCTGTTCTTCTGAACATCCCCGCCCATCGTATCGAACACCACGTCCACATCAGATAAAACTTCCTCAAAACGAGTTGTACGATAGTCAATGATTTGGTCGGCTCCCAATGAAGCAAGCAATTCATGATTACGCTCACTGGCTGTAGTAATGACATAGGCTCCGGCTTGTTTGGCAAACTGGATAGCAAACATACCTACGCCACCTGCACCTGCGTGGATTAATACTTTTTCCCCTTTGGTCAGTTGACCATGTGTAAAGAGCGCCTGCCAAGCAGTCAACCCCGCCAAAGGTACAGAAGCGGCTTCCTCCCAAGAAATTGAGGCGGGTTTACGTGCCAGCAGATGATCATCCACCAAGGTATACTCGGCATAAGTACCGAATCGGGTGGTGTCCGGACGTGCAAACACTTCATCTCCCACTTTCCAATCGGTGACCTCGCTGCCTACTTCCGAAATAGTACCGGACCTAAAATAATCGGGAACTCCCAATCCATCATTTGTTTTAAGTAACCTTCACGTAGCTTCCAGTCAATTGGATTGATGGAGGTAGCCGCCACTTTGACTACAACCTGGTGAGCCTGTGGTGTAGGAGTAGGCACTTCTCTTTCTTTCAATTCATCCTTGCTTCCATACTGATCTATAACGATGGCTTTCATATTCATTTCCTCCTCGCACATTTACATATTTTTTACATTGCTAGACATACGTTGTAGCACATCTGTCAAAACCACAATTTCCTCATCTGTAAACTTACATAGCAGCTTTTCCTGAAAGGCTTGTCTTTGCTCTGACAAAACTTGCAGCTCTTGAACCCCTAATTCGGTCAAACGTATATAGGTCACACGCTTATCCTGCTCTTTTTTACTACGTAAAATCAGACCTTCCTCTTCCAGCCTTCTCAGATGTCGGGTCACTGCTGCACCATCCAGAACGAGCAGATGTTGGAGCTCCAGCTGACTTAGTTCCTGACGATGATCAATATGATACAAAATTTCGACCTTGGTAAAACTGGTTTTTAATTGTGCTTCAAAAGCGTTATTCATTTCTTTACACAAAAGATGCATGCGATAAAACAACTGGCTTCTTTCAGAGCAATGTTCGATGACAAACCCTCCTTCTAATGCTTGACCCATCAATTGATATATCAAGTATTATACACCCTCACTAAAAATAAACAAGTCTGAGACAAGTATATACAAATCCTACAATCACAAAAAAATGCTCAAGCTAAACGAATAGCCTGAGCAGCCTGTGCATACGCGCTATAGACTTGACCTGTGATGGCATTAGGCAGATGCTCAGGAACCGTATCACTTGATCCGTGAGGGGGGGGGCAAAAAGACGATCAGCTTGTCCGGGTAACGGTTAATTAATCCTTCGGCAATATGCTTGAGCGCACCATAAAACGTACGCGTTTCTGTCGATGGGCGCTCGCACATCGGTTCAAAACCGCTACTGGCTACACTGCTGCCGGATATGCCGTGATTCTGTAAATCAATTCCCCCTACTCTATTAGATCGTATTGTTGATTTCGATAAATTTATGTTCAATCGCTGTCATTTCGTGATTTGGACGAGATATTAAATATGTATCCATGTAGCCGAAAGTTGGGGGAGTGGGCAAATAGGATGTTACTTTGAATTGCCGCGCAAGCCTTTTAGACATAAGGGTGATTCCCATTCCCATCAAGGAAAATTCCACCATGGTATCAAACACACCGACCTCCACAACCTCGCCATGGGTCAATTGCATGTCCTGATACATCTTCTTTAAATGCGTTAGGTACAGGCAGCCATCCGACAATATGATAATAGAGGCTCCTTGCAGCACCTGTTTGAGGTCTGAACCTTCATGTATGCCTTTTCCCACCAGCACTAACTCTTCACGGCATATTTTTTGATAATGAATATACGGGTTGGTGGGATACCCTGTGACAAAAGCAATATCGAGCTCGCCGTCTAGGATCAATCGCTCCATTTCCGTGGTGGTTCCGGTTTTTAATGTAACCGAGGCCTGCGGGTACAGCTCGTATACCTTCGTAAGCGCCCTTGTTGTTTCCCCCGCAACAATGGACTGCATCGTACCAATGCGCAGCTTTTCCTCCTGCGGTCTCATTTTCATCTCCGTGTCTTGCCATAGCGACAGCATTTGCTTGAACTGAGCATATAGGATTTCTCCTGAAGGTGTCAGCTCCATACCACGGGGCTTTCGGTAAAATAACGCTGTGCCGTAATGAGCCTCCAGCTTCTTTATTTTGGCCGTCATATTCGATTGCAGGTGATTCAACTTTTGAGCTGCTTCTGTCAGGCTTCTCAGCTCTGCCACCGAAACAAATGCCTGCATATTTTCAATATCCATCTCTTCACCTCCCATCAAATAAAATGATATCTATATCATAAACAAGCATTATTATTTATGAGTTAAATGTATTATATTGGCCTTGGATGCTATTTTCCACCCTCATTTTAAAAATCAGGAGGTATGGCAACATGATCAAAAAGAAGATTCGTGTAGGTATCGTAGGAGGTTCGATGAATAATAAATGGGCCAGTCAAACGCATATTCCGGCTTTGCTCAAGCACTTAAACCTGGATATCACTGCCGTCGGTACCTCTCGTATGGAGAGTGCGCGACAAAGCGCAGAAGAAGTAGGCGCGGCTCTGGCTTTTGATGATTCCAAAAAGCTCGCAGCTTCCGAGGATGTGGATATGGTCGTGGTGAGCATAAAAGTTCCCCATCATTACGAGGCGGTGATGGCGGCAGTTCAAGAGAGAAAGCATATTTTTTGTGAATGGCCCTTGGGGGCAAACACTGCGGAAGCTGCTAAAATGGCCAAGGCGGCGGGATTGGCAGGCATTCATCATACCGTCGGCTTGCAGGCACGACAGGATCTTGAAGTGCAAACAATGAAAAAACTCGTAGAGGGCGGAGAGATTGGTGAAATTATATCCTGTCATATGCAAGTAGCTACTCCCGGCAAAGGAGGACAAGTAAATCAGGACACTGCTTATTTGCTGAATAGAGCCAATGGGGCTAATCTGCTCACGATTAATGGCGGGCATTCCCTAGACGCGCTGCAATACATCGTTGGCGAATTCCGCGAGCTATCGGCCATCACATCAACCCGCTATAACGAAGCCACTATTCAGGAAACGGGTGAAGTCATTTCCAAGGATACAGCCGATCAGATTTTGATTCACGGGCTGTTGGAAAAAGGAGTACCGGTATCCGTTCACATTCAAGGTGGAGTAAATTCTAAGTTTGAGATAGAGATTCAGGGGAAAAAGGGCATTTTGCGTTTGACACAGAATCTTTCGCTTGGGCATGTTCAATTTGGGAATCTAACGCTCGAAAAACTTGTGTACGATCCAAGCAGTACGCAGAGTCATGGCCCTAATGGCTCTTTTGAACAAATAAGTATAACTAGAGAGCCTAATACAAGCCTGGATTTCCCAAAACAAGGGGTAACCCTGAATGTAGCCAAGGCTCATTATGTTTTTGCCGAGGATATTTTGACACACACCCGTCTCGCTCCCGATTTCAACCATGCCTTAAAGCTGCACCAGCTACTGGACCGCATTGAGGAATCGGCTGCAACTGGGAAAAAGAATCGTATGGTAAGGTAGGATTATAAAAAAAGAACCTTCAACACCACGATAGATGTGGAGTTAAAGGTTCTTTATATTGTGCTACCTTTTTAATGAAGTCATGTGTTCTCCACTTTTATCCTGTCACCTTCAACCAAAATAACTTCCGCGTTGCTGATTGGATATAAATTTAATTGGCTGCCATATTCCTCAATAATGTTCTCCACCGCTTTTTTAAACGGAATGTTCGTATGATGGGGGACTGGATAGAATTCAATGACCCCTAGTGCAGCAAAGGAATCTAATGCAGGGGCCTCCTGAACATCGTCCATAAGTTGAACATATTCGATATTCGGTGATAAAATCAACGAACCGGCAGATTCGCCTATATACAATTTCCCTGCATTAACTTCTTCAGCAATGATTTTGTCAGCCCCGGTTCTTTTTAACTCTTGAAGTAAATAAAATGTGTTGCCTCCGGTAATATAAATATAGTCATTCCCTCTAATTTTACTCGCTATTTCATCCCAGGTTGCTGTGCTTATTTCGATTTCATCCACGACTAATCCTAAACTCTCTAATGCTTTTTTTCCTGATTCCACATAAAACTTAACTTTCTCTGGAATACTTGCGGTTGGGATGAAGGTGACTTTTTTTCCTTCCAAGTTTTCACCGGCGAAATGGACTAACCATGGTGCAACATCCTTAAATGAGGACGACAAAAATAATTTTTTCATCTCTTTATTCTCCTTAGAACAGCGTTTAATGAAACGGGATATGTAACACTTTATTCTAGGTATATTATAAAATATATTAGTATCAAAACATGACACCATTGGAGGATAACATAAAAAAAGCTTGAAGCTGATAAAGTCATATAAAAAAGAAGACATTATTATTGAATAATATCTCCTCTTTTTCAACCTCATATCCGTTGAAAATAACTGGGGTTCCTTGATTTTGACCCATAAAAATACTCTCTTCCCCGCTCTCATTTTGGAGTGGGAGCAGATGTTCGACCTTGAACCGTAAAAAAGACTCCTGCCGCACAGCTATATTTCGGCCGATGCGGAGGAGTCCTGATGTTGTATTGGTGAATCTCAAAAGGTTTGTGATTACAGGGCGGGAGTTCCCGCGTTTATTCCCACTCAATCGTTGCTGGTGGTTTGGAGGTGATATCGTACACGATGCGATTCACGTTATCCACTTCGTTTACGATACGTACCGAAATTTTCTCCAGCACATCCCAAGGGATACGTGCCCAGTCGGCGGTCATACCGTCGATGGAGGTTACTGCACGAATACCTACAGTGTAAGAATACGTACGAGCATCGCCCATAACCCCAACACTCTTCATATTCGGCAAAGCGGTGAAGTATTGCCAAATTTCCCGGTCCAGACCGGCTTTAGCAATCTCCTCGCGCAAAATGTAATCCGACTCACGAACAATCGTTAGCTTGTCCTCTGTCACTTCACCCAGCACACGAATGGCAAGACCCGGACCTGGGAATGGTTGACGCCATACAATCTCAGCTGGCAGTCCACATTCTTCGCCGACTTTACGCACTTCGTCCTTGAACAGGGCATTCAACGGCTCGATCAGCTTGAACTTCATGTTCTCTGGCAAACCACCCACATTATGATGGGATTTAATGGTCTGTGCCGTTGCTGTTCCGCTCTCTACAATATCCGTATACAGCGTACCTTGTGCCAGGAAAGTAAAATCGTCAAATTGAGAAGATTCTTCCTCGAACACATAGATAAACTCGTTACCGATGATTTTACGTTTTTGTTCTGGATCATCGACTCCTGCCAGTTTGGACAAGAAGCGCTCACGTGCGTCAATTTTGACAACTTTCATATCAAATTTACCAACGAACGTTTCCATTACACTTTCGGCTTCACCTTTGCGCAGCAATCCATGGTCAATGAACATACACGTCAGTTGGTCACCGATCGCTTTGTGAATGAGCATCGCTACAACGGAAGAATCCACGCCACCGCTTAAGGCACACAATACTTTCTTGTCGCCTACCTGTTGACGAATCTCACGAATCTGATCTTCAATGAACGACTCCATGGTCCAGTTGCCTTCACAACCGCACACTTCATAAAGGAAGTTGCTGATCATCTCGTTACCTTGAACGGAATGACGTACCTCTGGATGGAATTGCACCGCATACAGATTCCGCTCCAGGTTACTCATCGCGGCAATCGGCGCACTCTCTGTTCCTGCATCCAGTGTAAAGCCGGTTGGCAGATCTGTAACATGATCCCCATGGCTCATCCATACGGTTTGACGAGAATCCAATCCTTTAGCCAAGCGGGCATCCTGATTGAATTGCACGTCTGCTTTGCCATACTCACGTTTGCCCGCACGTTCTACCTTACCATCCAGTTGGTGAGCCATCAGTTGCATGCCATAACAAATACCAAAGATAGGGATACCAAGATCATAAATTGCCCGATCCACCTGAGGAGCATTGTCTGTATATACGCTGGAAGGTCCGCCTGAGAAAACAATCCCTTTTGGCGCCAGCTCTCTCAGCTTCTCCGCAGGCGTATTGTATGGAAGGAGCTCGCTATATACGCCGAGATCCCGAATTCTTCTTGCGATTAACTGGTTGTATTGTCCTCCAAAATCAAGAACTACAACGATTTCATTAGGCTTATTCATTACCGTGCCTCCCTCAATTGTTCGTTTCATTATACGCAACGATAAAACAAGACGTCAAGAAATCAACCGGAGTTGAGTGGGCATGAAAAGATTGTTAAAATGAATTGATTCTAAAATACTCAATCTGTTCGTAGGAGTGTAAACGATGGATGTGCTGAAGTGGATCGCGCAATTGTTCGAAGAATACGGCTACGGCGTCCTTTTTTTTGGCTTGCTGCTTGAGTTTATTGCTTTACCATTTCCCGGGGAAACCACAATGGCTTATGCGGGATATCTCTCCTATGCCGGTACCTTGGATTTCGGTAAACTGGTGCTACTAGCTTTTCTGGGCACAACCCTCGGTATGACTATTACCTACTTTATTGGAAGATGGGCTGGACTCCCCTTTATTCAGAAATACGGTAAATGGGTTTTGTTATCGCCGGACAAGCTTCAGAAAACACAAAAATGGTTCCAACGATATGGATACTGGCTTATCTTCCTTGGATATTTTATCCCCGGTGTCAGGCATTTTACCGGTTATTTTGCCGGGATTATTGCTCTTTCTTTCCGTAAATTTGTCTTGTATGCTTACAGCGGCGCTTTATTCTGGGTCATCCTCTTTCTAAGCATCGGCAAGCTATTTGGTCCCCAATGGGATGCCATTTTCCATTTGGTAGAGCTGTATGCGCTGCGAATTGCGGGAGTCGTCGGGTTCATAATCCTGCTGTATATGATTTACCGGTGGAGAAGCTTCCTGTTTAGCTCGCTACGCAAATCTGAAAAATCGGTGAAAACCAGCAACAAGGATGACTTGAAGTAGTCAAACTCCTGCTGCCTTACGGCTACGAATCCTTGCATAATACATCGAAATCACGATAGATATCACCACAAATCCCGCACCTCCAACCAAACCCAACATACGCGGCTCCATCATTTCAATCGCCACCCCTGCTCCAAACATAGACAGTCCGATGGTACCTTGGCTCCACGCCGTCAGCATGCCCAACAATGGACCCTGTAAATACAATGGGGTCTCCCGCATTAATAATGTATCCAGACAAATGGCCCCTACCCCGCCAGCCAACGAAATTAAGAAGTAAATAGCAACCGCCGCCCATGCGTGATAAATACCGCTTAAACCCATAAGTAAAATCCCCTCCAACAAAAGGCATACCAGTCCTCCCTTCAACAAAGAACCACTGAATAAATGTCCTATTGCATAGCTGGCAACCAGACCCGCGCCCAAAGCGGCGTAAAACAATCCGATTCCGGCATCGCCCAGCCTGAATTCCTGCACTGCATATACACTAATCAGAACATTATCAATGCCATTGAGCATGGGAACCAGCAACTCAAATGCAACAACAACTTGGAGAGGAACGGATGCACGAATACAGTCCAACATTCGCGATCTGCTCCGGTTTGGATAGGAATCCTCCCTGCTTATTTTCTCCTTCATGACAGGTGGAAATGCAATATTGCGAACGATCAAACCTGCGGCAAAAAAACTTGCTGCGTTCAATATAAATGCAGCTTGTGGTCCAAAGAGAGCAGATATGATGCCTCCGGCAGCAGCACCAACGACCAGCACCAGCCCGCTCATCACCTGCTCAAGACTGTTCACCTTCAATAATTCGGAGGGATGAACAAGCAGCGGAATGGATGATTTACGAGCAGGAGCATACAAAGCTTCTCCGCAGGCTAGCAGGGTACTGACTCCATAAATGATCCAAATGTCCTCAGGACTATGAACACTTAATAAGGCAAGGGCTGCTAAGCCTCTGAAAAGATCCGTGGTCATCATAAGCATACGCCGGGATATGCGGGTAATAAGCACGCCCGCCACAGGTGACAGGACTAAAAAAGGAATCACCCGCAATCCCAGCATGATACCCACACTGAATCCCGAACCGGTAAGCCGATAAATTAAAGCCAACAAAGCGATCTGACAGAATCGGTCTCCCATTCCGTTAATGATACCTGCGGCAAATAACTTCCTGTATTGCCTATCTACCATTTTAATCAACTCCGATACTTAGGGTTCATTCATTATATATAAATCTAATTAGTTATATATCTAATTTATAAAAATCGCTCTATAATCGTCAAGGCATAAATTCATATATTCAGAGCATACTAAGCCAACAAACTCCAATATCGGAGGATTTTACGTATGCCAAATCAGAATAAAAGTTGTCCACTTACTCATGTGTCCTCTAACTTGAAGGATAATGTGAATCATATCGAAGGCTCCTTTGGAAACAGCGGAGATGTAATCATTAAAGAGCTATTATGGATGCAAAAATGGCCAGCAGCTTTGTTTTATATCGATGGTCTGATTAACACTCAATTGCTCCATGATTCCGTTCTCCGTTCATTGATGCGAGTAAATGAACATCATGTACCGGAGGGCGTAGAACCATTCAACTATTTGAAGGATCAAGTTTTAATTGCAGGTAACTCAGGTAGTGTGGACGAAATGGACGCCTTATTCAACCAGATGCTATCTGGCGGTATTATCATTTTGCTGGACGGATACGCAAAGGGCATATGGATTGATGCGGTCGGTTGGGAGGATCGCAGTGTCAGCGAACCCCAATCCCAAAGTGTCGTACGGGGTCCAATGGAGGCTTTTACCGAAAATTTACGTACCAATACCGCTCTAATTCGTAGGCGAATCCGCGATCCGCGCCTGTGGATGGAAACAAGACAGATCGGACAAGTCACCCATACCAATGTGTCCGTGATGTATATCAAAGGAATCGCTGACGAAGGGGTTATTCAGGAACTGAGAGAACGTTTGGACCGAATTGATATTGACGGAATTTTGGAAGGGGGTTACATCGAAGAGGAAATTCAGGATGAATCCTTCACTCCGTTTCCCACCATTTATAACAGCGAGCGCCCGGATTCGGTCGCTGCCAGCCTGTTGGAGGGGCGGATTGCTATCTTGGTGGACGGGACACCCTTTGTTCTGTTGATTCCTGCGCTATTCGTGCAATTTTTCCAGTCGGCAGAGGATTATTACCAACGTGCTGATATCAGCACGTTGCTGCGTTTGCTGCGTTTCTTTTCCTTTTTTATCGCTTTGCTTGCACCGGCAGTTTATATCGCGGTAACTACCTTTCATCAAGAGATGATTCCTACAAACTTATTGGTCAGTCTCGCTGCACAAAGGGAAGGCGTACCGTTTCCAGCCTTTGTCGAGGCGATGCTCATGGAAATTACTTATGAAATTTTGCGTGAAGCAGGAGTCCGAATTCCGAGGACAGTCGGACAGGCTGTATCTATTGTTGGCACACTGGTCATTGGGCAAGCAGCCGTGGATGCGGGGGTTGTCTCGGCGGCTATGGTCATTATCGTGTCCATTACAGCCATCTCCAGCTATGTTATTCCAGAAAACGGCCTGTCGATAGCGGTTCGTATTATACGCTTCGCCTTAATGATGCTAGCCGCAGCCTTTGGGCTTCTTGGAATATTGATGGGGTTAATCGTGGTTTTGCTGCACTTGACCAGTCTGAGATCGTTTGGAGTATCTTACATGAGTCCGTTTGGCCCCTATGTGGAAAGCGATATGAAAGATACGCTGTTTCGCTTACCCTGGCCTCATATGAAGAAACGTCCTCAATCCATCTCTATCCAAAATACGATCCGCCAAAAAACGAAAAAAAGACGGATCGGCAATAAATCAAAAACCAGAAGGGATCAACCATGAAGCAGACCATACATTTGTTCTTTGTCTGGGGCCTGATTGCATTACTGTTAGGTGGTTGCTGGGATCGCCAAGAATTAAATGAGCTGGGCATAGCTATTGGGATCGGGGTGGATATGGAAGGAGACCAGTATCAGGTAACCGCTCAGGTGGTCATTCCTTCTGCTGTAGCTTCCAAATCTTCACCAAGTGCAGGCTCTCCAGTCGTTACTTATCAGGCCACTGCGCCCACGATTCAAGAGGCCATTCAAAAAATGACGAATACAAGTCCGCGCTCCATTTATTTATCTCATATTCGTATGCTGATTTTAGGTGAGGAGTATGCGAGAAAAGGAATTGCTGATGCGATTGAAGCCATGATGCGAGAGCCTTTTACAAGAAGTGACTTTTATATTGCGATAGCCAAGAATAACAAGGCTTCTACGATGTTAAAGATCCCCACTCCATTGGAAAAGTTGCCGGCAAATAAATTATTTGCTTCGTTAGATACCTTAACCAAAACCTGGGCTCCTGCCACCAAAGTAACCATGGATCAACTTCTTAGCAATCTGGTTAATCCCGACATCCAGTCCACTCTACCCGCTTTAGAAGCTGTGGGAGATATAGAGTCGTCCAATGAAAAAGGTATGGATGCCACCAAAAGCATATCGCCTGGAACCATATTGCGGTTTTCGGGTAATGGTGTATTCAAAAAAGACCGATTGCTGGGATGGATCAATGACCAAGACAGTAAAGGGCTCAGTTACATCAGAGATAAAGTGGAGTCTACAACGGGACACACCGATTGTCAGGGTGGGGGTAACATTGCCCTATTAACCTTGAGTAGCGACACTCAAAAAAAAGTAATCATTCGTGATGGAGAACCTGTTATCACAGTATCAGTTACCAACAACAGCACAGTACGAGAAGTCAACTGCCAGCATATGAAGCTAGACAGTATGGCTGATATTAAAGAAATTGAAGCCGCAAGCAATGAAAAAATTGTAGAAATTATGAAGCATTCCGTAGAGACTGTTCGGCATGAGTTTAAGACAGACATTTTCGGCTTTGGTCAGCTGATCCACCAGTCCAAACCTGAGCTTTGGAAAAGACTAAAAGAACAAAAAGAAAATCCATTTATGGACTTACAGATTGAATATAAGGCACAAACGAAGATTAAAAAAATTGGTTCCTTGTTTGAATCATTCCAAAAACAAATGAAGGAGTGAGCTGGGTGGAGGAGAAAGGGCGTATCGGCATCAGAAATATAGCCGTACTCGTATTTTTGAGTATTATCGGAGACTGCGTATTGGTGTATCCCTCCCTCATTACAAGCATATCCAAGCAGGATGCCTGGATCAGCTCATTCCTAAGTATCCCAGCAGGATTGGCTGTATTACTGCTACTTCTGCGGGTACATCAGCTATATCCTGATCTCACCTTTATTCAACTCTGCCAGCGAATTTTGGGGCCATGGCTAGGCTCCCTCATCTCGTTATGGTATTTGTTCCATTTATTAATGAATTCCGCGATTTATTTAAGAGAGGTCGGGGATTTTATGAACAGCCAGACTTATGTGATGACGCCTCTGCCTGTTATCAATTTACTCTTAATTCTTGCGCTTATGTGGGGGATGTATATGGGATTGGAGCCTATTGCGCGTACGGCTCAAATCTTATTTCCATTATGCTTGGCTTTCACTTTTTTTTTAATCCTGTGCTTGCTTCCCCAATGTGAAAGTCAGCAGCTTAAGCCTATGATCGAGCAAGGTATTCCCAAGATTATGGAAGGAAGCCTATTTGCACTATCCTATCCATTCGGAGAATTAGCTTTTTTACTCATGATTTTTCCCTATGTGAGCAAAAAACCGGGTCTAAGAAAATCCGTTTTACTATCCGGACTTGCTGCCAGCGTTCTGTTAAGCGTACTACTCTTGGTTTCTCTCATGGTTCTGGGCCCTTTTGTAACCGAACATAGTGTGTATACCTCTTATACGCTATCTAAAAAAATCAACATAGGAAATTTCTTGCAGAGAGTTGAATCCATGATGAGCATAGCCTGGATTATCACTACCTTTGTTAAAACCATTTTACACTTCTATGCCTTTACCTTAGGAATGACTCAGCTACTGCGATTAGACAATGTACGGACCTTTCTGGGCCCTAGCTTTATGATCCTATTTGGTCTGATTATCGTCTCGGCACCCAACATTACTTATTATCTGGACACGATCGTCCACGCTTGGATTTATTGGGATTTGACGGATTCCGTTATCCTGCCTTTACTGCTGCTTGTCGTATACAAGTTAAGATCGAAAGGCAATCATAGCCTGGGATCTGGTTGAGCCTCACCCTCAAAGGAAGGAGCATCGACATGCTGATTACCACTATCATTATCTGTATCGCTCTCGCCATTGCTGCCAAAGATTTTCCAGGCTTGTACCGAAAGCATCGCTTTAAGGACATGTTCGTGTACATCATTATGCTCGGATTAGGCACATGGCTTAGTATTCTTGCTGCCAAATTAGAGGTTACGCCAAGTCCGCTGATTCTGATAGAGACCATCTATAACCCTGTTAACGCTTTTATTTCACATGTATTTGGCTTTTAGAAGGGAGGCAGCCACAAATGTCAAAAAAAGAACGGATCAGTGTTCGGCAAGTGACTGTCCTTATGTTTATGTGTTTAATCGGGGATATGCTCTTAATTTATCCGACTATGATTACACATATTGCTCATCAGGATGCCTGGATCAGCTCTATACTGTCCATACCGTTAGGTTTAATTGTTATTTATGTGCTCATTCGTGTTCATGATCTCTACCCGGGCCTTACACTTATTGAAGCGATCCGTAAAATTTTCGGGCCTATATTCGGAACCATTGTCTCCTGCTGGTATTTGTTTTATTTTTTAATGAACACCGCTCTTATTGCTAGAGAGGTAGGCGATTACCTGACTACTCAGTTATTTGTACAAACCCCTCTGCGTGTCCTGCTCGCTATGGGAATATCCCTAATGGTACTTACTGCGCTAATGGGAATTGAAGCTTTCGGTCGTGTTAGCGAAATGCTATTACCAGCATATATATTAATCTTCTCTGGTCTGATCCTTGCACTCCTGCCACAAATTCAGCTTTCTAATTTACGGCCTGTTTTGGAAAACGGGTTAGCTCCTGTTGCTAAAGGAATGGTTCCAGGCGTGGCTATGCCTTTTGCCGAAATGTCTATTATGCTCATGGTTTTTCCTTATGTAAACAAAAAAGCTCATTTTAAAAAGGACATGTTGCTCGCCTCTTTTATAGGCGGATTCCTGATTAGCGTGTTTCTGCTTCTCTCTCTCCTTGTCGTTGGTCCCTTTGTGACCAATTACAGTCCATACATTTCTTCTGCGCTCACAACAAAGATTAACGAGCTCAATTATATTACACGAGTTGAATCGTTAGTAACTTTAACCTGGGCACTTGCTGCCTATTTCAAAGGTGTTCTTTTCTTTTACGCGTTTACTTTCGGAACAACCCAGCTATTCCGAATTTCTAACATCCGTCCCTTTGTCATCCCCGCAGGAGCGCTTGTGTTTGGTATGACCATTTTGATAACCCCAAATGTGTTTTATTATGTAAGAACTCTTGTTTATCCCATGTCTACCTGGCATTATACAAACGGCTTGATCATTCCGCTTGTTTTATGGGGTGTTTATCTCTGCAAGCAAAAGTGGAAGCATCGACAGAATGTATCTAAAAATTAGAAAAACCTTTTGAAACCGATGCTTAAAGAAAGCATAATCCGATTCCAAAAGGTTTTTTTCTTCACTTACGCCATATCCATAATGTATGCCAGCGCAGCATCAATGTGCCCTTTTACTCTTAAACCACGCCATTCGTGAACTAAGATACCATTTTCATCAATAAGGAACGTAGACCGAACAATGCCCATGTACTGCTTGCCGTACATCTGTTTTTGCTGCCATACACCATACGTCTCAGCGACCTGATGCTCTTCATCAGATAACAACTGAAAAGGGAGTCCGTACTTGGCAATAAACTTGTCATGCTGCTTTAGTGGATCAGGGCTTATCCCCAGAATCACCGTATTCAAACCTTCAAACTCCGTATGTTTATCCCGAAAATCACAAGCCTGTGTCGAGCAGCTAGAGGTCAAATCCTTGGGATAGAAATATATCAACACCCTACTGCCTCGATAATCTGACAGCTTAACATGCTTTCCCTCACTGCCAGGCAATTCAAAATCCGGTGCCGCTTGCCCAATAACGGTAAATGCCGCGGACATCTCATCATCTCCTATCTTGTGGGGATTCTTATATAACCTAACCTATGAGCCTGCCCCTCTGTAGCGGCGAATTCCCCAGTTCCATGCCAGTAAGCCCAAGGTCAGAAAGACAATCCCCATCACTGGAGTTAAGAGCGCCATGTGGCGCATGTCCTCTCGGTGAAGGAACAGGGAGGCTGGATATACGCCAACAAAAGCAAACGGTAGTATCCAAGTCAGCACAACCTGAATAGCACGGTTATAGATCGTTACTGGATAACGTCCGTAACCCTGAATATTGTACATGAGCGGAATAATTCCTGTCGGCGCATCCGAAAAAAACGAAAGGGAAGTCAATATGGTGTATATCCCCGTATAGATCGCCACGGCACTTAGGCTCAAAATGATCAGCGCCGGTATGAACCACCACTCCATAGCCAAGTCCATCTGTGCCCCGCTGATCCCCATAATAATCAGACCGATCACTGAGCCGACCAGTGCGGGCGGGTCCACATTTTCAAGGAAAATCTGGAACAGATTATACGCAGGACGGGTCATTACCCGGTCGAGTTCACCTTTTACAATATAACGCTCGCTAAAGTTCCAAAGGTTGACGAAACAGCTGAATAGTCCGTAAGGAACCATAAAAAATCCATAAACGAACACGACTTCATTTTCACTCCAGCCACCCAAACTATCTGTGTGCATAAAAATAACCAGGATAAAAATAAGATTCGTGGCCTGAAACAGCAGATCTGAAATCACTTCTACCCAAAAGTCGGCCCGATAGGTGAGCCGTGACTTCATGTAATTTTTTAAATATTCGCTAATGAGACCCAAATAGTACATCATCGGCTTACCCTCCCTGTACGAACAGACGTCTGCGCGCCAGTCGCCAAATGATGATCATCGGCACGAGCAGAACGACCAGCCAAATGATTTGGATACCCAGTACATTCCAGATGCCAACGCCTTTTACACGTCCCGTAAATACAGAACCCGGCAAATAGGTAATCGCCTGAAACGGCATCCATTGGGCGATCGTCGCCAGCCAGCCTGGAAACAAACTGATTGGCAAAATCAACCCAGAAAACAGATCTACAACTACGCGCTTCATACGCATCATGCCCTCATTATTTTCGATAAAAAAGGCCGTTAATCCCGTAATAATATTAATCTGAGTGTTGATCATAAAGCTAAAAAACAGCATGACCAGAAAACCAACCCAGGCTACCGGATCCGTGGGAAGCTTCACCGGAAATAGCAGCATCGCAATCGCCATGCCTGGAATCATAAACAACAGAAAACGGAACATTCCCTCGCCGAGTCCTTGCATAAATTTTACAAGTACATAGTTATAAGGTCGGATCATCTGAATTGCAATGCTTCCATCACGTATATCCGTCGAGATCTCACGATCCAAATTGTTAAAATAAAAGGCTCTCGCCATCCACGATACTGCTACATACGTCGTCATCTGAGCAGCGGTAAAGCCTCCAATGCTACCCGCATCGCCATATATCGCTTTGTATGTGAAATAATACACGCCAATATTCATGCAATAAATAAGGATTCCTGAATAATAGTTCACACGATAAGCCAGCATCGTGAGAAATCGGATACGAATAAAATCGGTGTATACGCTAAGCATGAACTTTGGCCTCCACTACCGGATTGCCCTGGCGTTCAGCCGAGCCAGACTGATAGATACTGCGGACGATATCATCCGTGTTGGTTTCAATGATTTTGATATCCGTAATGTCCGTGCGACCGACTACGCAAGCGAGCACATCCGATACATTAATATGAAGAGGAATCCATACCTTGGCAGCCAAATCATTATCCACCGTCCAAGCCAATGGCATATCAGCAGTCCATGCCTGTAATTGCTCCAATTGGGTCGATGTGCCGAACTGGAACCGTACTTCTCGACCTGTACCCCAACGCGCCTTCAGATCCTCAAGACCACCATCATAAATGATATTCCCATCATCCAGCATAATGACGCGCGAGCACAGCGCTTCAATATCCTGCAAATCATGGGTCGTCAGCAAAATAGTCGTACCGTAATCCCGGTTCATGTCCTTCAGAAACTCGCGAATTTCGGACTTCACCATAATATCGAGCCCAATGGTAGGCTCGTCCAGAAAAACAATGGACGGATTGTGCAGCAAGGCTGCTACCAACTCACAGCGCATCCTTTGCCCGAGACTAAGCTTGCGTACCGGACGGCTTAGCAGATCCTGCAATTGCAGTCTCTCCACCAGCTCATCCAGCCTGCGTTTGAAGTCCGTAGCCGGAACCTGATATACTTTCCGCAGTAGTTGAAAAGACTCGATCACACCGATGTCCCACCAAAGTTGGCTGCGCTGACCGAAAACAACACCAATGTTGCCTACAAATTTCTCACGTTCCTCATAGGGGACATAACCGCCCACCTTGAGTTGTCCCGATGTCGGCACGAGAATGCCTGTCAGCATCTTAATCGTGGTGGACTTTCCGGCGCCATTCTCACCGATATAACCGCATATTTCTCCTTGCGGAATACGGAAGGAGATATCTTTGACCGCGGCTACC
Source organism: Paenibacillus sp. EKM212P (assembly GCF_011066115.1). Classification (NCBI taxonomy): domain Bacteria; kingdom Bacillati; phylum Bacillota; class Bacilli; order Caryophanales; family Paenibacillaceae; genus Paenibacillus; species Paenibacillus sp. EKM212P. The sequence continues at coordinate 430,717 of NZ_JAAMNR010000005.1, read as the reverse complement.
TCGTTGTATTCGCGGGCGAATAAATCAAGGAAGGCGCCTTTTAAGCCCTCGCGATTTTTTTGAACCTTAAATGTTTTGCGCAGATCCTGCACATCAATTGCCAGCATGTTATACCTCTCAATCAGGATTTGTAAAATCCATAGTTAAATTGATTGTGCTCCAAAAAGAAATTATAATGTAATGAACTGAAAAGCGAAAGGGAGAGCATCCATGACAAGCAGAACCAAAAGGACGATATGGTCGGTTCTAGCCGTGGTAATCGTCGCGATTGTCGGCTTTGCCGTGTACTATTTTACATCCATTTATAATCAGCTGGATAATCTGCATAAAGAGGGTGCTAACTCCCCCTTCAAAAATGTAAAGCAGGTCGATCAGGTTCGTACGCCAGAACCGCCCAAGTGGGAAGGTACCGATATGGTCAACATTTTGCTGATGGGTGTCGATGGACGCGGTATCCAGAAAGGGGAAGTCCCCCGATCAGACAGCATGATGGTTGTATCACTGGACCCCGTTAAGAAAAAAATCCACCTGTTCTCTATTTTGCGTGATACGTACGTGGATATTCCCGGCTACGGAAAAAATCGAATTAATACCGCCATTACTCACGGACCCAACACGGCCATGAAGACGGCTGGCGATCTGCTAGGCATCCCGGTGCAATATTATGTGTACACGGATTTCCAGGGCTTTATCAAACTGGTGGATGCCGTAGGCGGGATTGATTTTGAAGTGGAAAAGGATATGCATTATACAAGTAATGCGGATAAACATCAGTACGATATTGATTTGAAAAAGGGCATGCAGCATCTAGATGGCAACACGGCGCTTCAATATGTGAGGTTCCGCCACGATGCAATGTCCGACTTCTCCCGATCAGGACGGCAACGCGCATTTTTGGAGGCAATAGCCCAGAAAATGCAGACCACGACTTCCATCGCTAACTTGCCGAATATTTTAGAGCAGGTTAACCCGTTCATTGACACGAATCTCAGTGTTAACGATATGTGGAAGCTGGCAAATGTGGGGTACCAAAGCAACTTTGCAGGCAGCGAGCAGGTTCCACCGATGAAGATGCTCGGAGAAGAGAATGTGGGCGGCGCGGCAGTTCTTACTGTCCGCGATCCGGAAGAACTGAAAACGTATGTGCAGGATATATTTAATAATCCACCCACACAAACACAGGAACAAAATAAGGATCAGAACGAAACGAAACAGCCAGACAATGCATCGTCTACCAAGACGGATAAAGCTTCTTTTACAGGGGGCAGTAAAACCAGTAATGAGGATGCCTCCACACAATCAACAACAAAGACAGGTCAAAAAGAGCTATAATGATGTATGCAGGGGCAGCCGTGAACGCTGCCCTTTGGCATGTGTATACCCTATTTTAATGAACGGAAAGGAAGTTTTTGATGATGAAACGGGAAAACTCCGAAGCACTATATAAAGAAGCCCTGGAGCATATTGTCGGGGGCGTTAACAGCCCTTCACGCTCCTTTAAAGCTGTGGGCGGCGGCGCTCCAGTATTCATGAAACGCGCTAAAGGTGCTCATTTCTGGGATGAGGATGATAATCGGTATATCGACTATTTGGCGGCATATGGCCCTATTATTACCGGACACGCCCATCCCCATATTACCAAGGCCATCAGCGAAGCGGCTGCGAACGGCGTATTGTACGGAACCTCAACAGCCTTGGAAATTAAACTGGCCAAGATGCTGAAGGAAGCAATTCCTTCCATGGACAAGGTCCGGTTTGTGAATTCTGGTACAGAAGCGGTTATGACGACGATTCGTGTTGCACGGGCCTATACTGGGCGGAACAAGATCATCAAATTTGCCGGCTGCTACCATGGTCACTCGGATCTGGTACTTGTAGCCGCAGGCTCCGGTCCTTCCACACTGGGCATACCAGACAGTGCAGGTATTACGACCAACATTGCGAGCGAGGTTATTACCGTACCATTCAATGATCTCGACGCGTTGAGCCAAGCTTTGGAGCGCTGGAGCGACGATGTGGCGGCAGTCATGGTCGAGCCCATTGTCGGTAATTTCGGCATGGTCATGCCGCAGCCCGGTTATTTGGAAGGGCTGTGCTCCATGGCGCGTGCGAACGGCTCACTTGTCATTTATGACGAGGTTATCACCGCATTCCGATTCCACTTTGGTTCCACCCAAACGTATGCAGGTTTGGACAACCATGATGCAATTCAGCCGGATTTGACCGCGCTGGGCAAAATCATGGGCGGTGGTCTGCCGATCGGTGCCTACGGCGGCAGCAAGCAGATCATGGAGCAGGTTGCCCCACTCGGCCCGGCTTATCAGGCGGGTACGATGGCCGGCAACCCAGCGTCCATCTCGTCAGGCATCGCCTGCCTTGAAGTCCTTCAAGGGGAAGGCGTGTACGAAGAGATGGAACGTCTGGCCGTGAGACTGACGGACGGTATTCAGTCCTCTGCTGAACGCTACGGCGTACCATTGACGATCAACCGTATTCGTGGAGCGTTCTCGACGCATTTCTGTGATCATCCGATCACGAATTACGCACAGGCGCAGGATACGGATAGCGAAGCATTCGCATCCTTCTTCCGTCACATGCTGGATCGCGGTATTCATCTGGCACCATCCAAGTACGAAGCCTGGTTTCTCACAACAGCGCATACGGATGAAGACGTGGATACTACGCTGGAAGCGGCGGACGATTCGTTCCGGGCGATGTCACAAGGTAAGTAAACTAAGCAGTAAGTGATAGAATATGAATAGGATAAGAGCTGGAAGTAGTCTTAGGGATGGGTATCCGACCTCTGGGGCTTCGTTCCGGCTTTTTTTCATTTCACAACTGTACCCGTACAGTTGCAGGTATTATGGATTGTATCAGGTTATGCCCTCCGGGTATATTGAGAGAACCACAGGTTAAGGTCATGATTACGGAGGTTTATTATGAACAGTCGTTCCAGAAATGGAGCCGCCTATCTGGCAGCTCTCAGCTATGCAGCTATACTTGGATTTTCATTTTTATTTGTAAAATTGACAGTCACAGAGGCAAGCCCGCTGGATGTGATTGCCCACCGCTTTGCGCTGTCATTTATCGCTTTGACCATTCCCGTGTTGCTCGGTTGGATCAAGATCAACATCAAGATGCGTGACATTCTGCGCATTTTACCACTGGCGCTGCTCTCGCCATTAGTGTATTTTCCACTGCAAGCCTTCGGGCTGATGAGCACTTCTTCATCGGAAGGTGGAATTATCCAAGCAACCGTTCCCATCTTTACGCTGCTGTTAGCTTCCTATTTTATTAAAGAGCGTACAACGGTAGTCCAGAAGATTTCCTTACTGCTCTCTGTCTTTGGCGTGGTTTTTATATTTGTGATGAAAAGCGGAGCACCGCTAGCATCCAATAGCTATGGCGGTATTCTTCTACTCGTGCTTTCTGCGATATGCCTATCTGGCTATAATGTGCTGGCACGACCATTAACACAAAAGTACAACCCAATGGAATTGACCTACGTTACCTCTATTTTGGGATGTATCGTTTTTAACGTGGTGGCACTGGGATATCATGCCATAGACGGCTCCATGAGCGCCTATACCGCTCCACTGGTGAAGCCTGGTTATTGGATGGCACTGATTTATCTGGGCATTCTGTCTACCCTCGTCACCTCGCTGTTATCGAGCTTTGCCTTGAAGTGGATCGAAGCCTCCAAAATGAGTGTGATCGGCAATTTATCCACCCTCATTTCCATGATTGCCGGTACTTACATTTTGAAGGAGCAGCTCGCCTACTATCACATTATTGGGGCTGTGATGATCATTATCGGCGTGTTGGGTACCAATTTCGGAGGACGAAAAAACTTCACGCCAATCAAAACAACTTCGGCAAAATCACAAAAAACGGGCTAAAAATAGACACTCATTTGCCTGCAAAAAAAGAAATCTCCAGGCTGCGCAATTCCAGCCGAGAGATTTCTTTTTTCATTTCTTAGTCTTCGTCGCATTAGATAGGGTACGCCATGACACTCATTAACGCCAATTCCGGCTGTGTCGTGTCCAATCTGCTATATTGTACGATTATAGGCACATCGCTAGTGACCGTAATTGCGTAAGGAATACCTACCGGAATCCGTTCGTCGGATTTCTCCAACGAGGCTGTTCGGATATGACGGGTTCGTCTTCCTTCCACCACCTCGATCAATCCCTCCAATGGCTCGCGGTCTTCAAAATAGATGTCTATACTCAGATTTGCCACACGGCTCCCACAATTCAGCACGCATATGCTCTCATGACTGAGCAGCTCTCCCCGGCTTTCCGGTGGAATATACCCATCGGGGATGACCCAGAATAGGCTGCCTCGCGGCTGATTAGCCACCTTTTTATGAGAAAGTTCAGCATTTCCCATACTATTGGCCTCCTTTATCCATCATACTTTTTGGCGCTTATGCCCCTTCTTCTAGCCGTACGGATTCTCCTTGGTGCGCAACAGTTGAGCCAGAAAAGCAAGCGCCAATCCCTGACCCCATCCCTGAATGCGTTTGTATGGAACGTTTCGATAGCCGTCAATATCGTTCATCACAGCAGTTCCCGCGGATACACCCGTTACTGTGCCGTCGTCCTTAATGCGGGAAAGAATACCTTCGATCGCCTTTTGGGTGTATTTGTTAAACAATCTTCCTTGCATAAGCAAGGCGGTCGCAATTCCTGCCGAGCCCGAGGTTTCCAGATAAGAGGTATCATCGTTCAGCACCGTATGCCACAGCCCTTCCGGGGATTGTAGCCGCACCAGCGCATTGAGCTGGTCACGCAGCGAGCCGTCGATGATCATATAAGATGGATGCTGCACCTCCACAAATTTCAGCGCTTTTGCCATCGTGAGGGCTGCCCATGAATTGCCGCGCGCCCAATATATTCCTGACATCCGGCTTTGATTCGCATGATCCCATCCGTGATAATACAGATTCGTATCCGGGTCCTGCAAAAATTCTTCATGCCCGTGATATTGACGAACCCCATCCTCCCAATACTCCTTGTTGCCTAACAGATGACCGATGCGCAGCAAATAATAACCGGCCATAAACATCGTATCCACCCATGCTTGCTGCGGAAATACATCATGAAGAGAGTTCACCGTATGCTGGAAAATGCCGTCGGCAAACCGCTCCGCTTTTTGGGCCAAAAATTCTGCCATCTCGATGGCAATATCAAGGTATTTTTGCTCACTTGTGGCCTGATAAAGCGTCAACAAACAGTGCCCGACAGAAACGCCGTTCACCGAGAGAGATGGAAGCCCATCCTCGATATTTTCGTCAACCCATTCTTTCAGCTTGGTCAGATACTTTTCGTTCCCTGTCGCTTCATACGCTTCGCATACTCCGTAAAAGGCGACTCCGCCCGGCCAATCCCAGCTGTAGTGCATTTGAAAGGTGCGTTCTACTACCCGGTCGATCACCTGCTTAACTTGTTCTTCATCAAAAATCAATGCAGGCATTTCCACGTCTCCCCCTTTGGTAAGTTTCACGTGAGTTACCTCCTTGACGCCCGTACATGAAAAGGTCGTCCTTCAACGTAAATACATGCGCAGCGGTTGCAAATCCAGTTCCTTCACAGCATCCACCACCATGTCTGCAATACGAACCGCGCCATTCTCATGAAAATGCGTGTTATCCTCTAAGCCGCCGGAAAAGTTCATGTATTCACCAGGCAGCAACCACATAAAAAGCTCTTTACTCTCTTCGGGACCCATCTGCTCATATAACTCCTGCGTGCGGGCAGACAAATCAATCAGCGGTACATTCGCTTCTTCCGCCAGCTCACGAACCGCTGTTACATAGTCACCATGTGTGTCAGATAGCGTACCATCCTCGTTAAAATAGCGACGATGTACGGGCGTGACCAGTACCGGGGTTGCCCCATGGCTTCTTGCGCCGTCGATGTAGAGGCGAAGATGCTCCTTGTAGGTTGTAAAAGGCTCTGTAGCCCGCTCCGGATCAGGCTTCTGATCATTATGACCGAACTGGATGAACAGGAAATCTCCTGCCTTTATTTCGCCCAAAATGACACCCAGCCGTCCTTCGTCCATGAAGCTTTTGGAGCTTCGCCCCGATACGGCATGATTATCCACGCAGACATCATGCTTGAACAAGGCGGGCAAAGCCTGACCCCAGCCTGTATACGGATAGCCGGATGCGTCCTGATCCGTAACCGTGGAATCTCCGGCTAGGAATAGCCGGAGGGTCTGTGGCGCTGGTGCAATCTCCAGCGCATTGAGCCGTGGCGCGGTGCCTGATACGGTGAGGCGCAGTTTGCCACCTCGGACAGGCACCGCAAACAGTGCTTCGGTGAACTGGCCTGGTAGCGTGTGCACTGGGGGAAGCATGTGCTTGCCTTCACCAGCCTTGAGTCGCGTGAGCGTTTCCGCCTGCGAATCGCCGACCAGTATAGTGACAAGATACAGCCCGTCTGGCACATCTACAACAAATGCAGCGTTTAGTGGAATACAAAAGCTGCTTCGCAGCCGCGTGCGTGCATCCTTGGCTGCACTCTGCCTTTTCCGACCGTACACATGCTCCGTAGCCTCGAAGCCATAGCCCTGTTCAGTTGTATATAAGCAATCCGGAGACACTCCCTTGTAGCCATCCGCAGGCTCCCCCGGACCAAAATCAAACTTCCACAATTTACTCACCTCTCAGCCATCGCCCTCAAATCCTGTCCATTCAATCGTACAAACCCGGATGCCTTCCATTTCCACTCGTAAGCTTCATATCCTCACACTATGGATTTTGGATCTTACCCCTTCAAACCACTCGTACTCATTCCTTCTACAATTTGCTTCTGGAATGCGAAGAATACAGCGATAACTGGAAGCAGGCTTAGGATAGACATCGCGAACATTCCTCCCCAGTTGGAAGCCGACTCGCTGTCGAGGAACATCTTGAGTGCAATAGATACGGTATATTTCTCTGGCGAATTCAGATACAGTACCGGACCAAGCAAATCCTCCCACTTCCAGTAAAAAGAGAAGATTGCCGCTGTAGCCAACGACGATTTAAGTAAGGGTAAAATAATTCTGAAATACAGCCGGAACTTGCCGCATCCGTCAATCGTCGCCGCCTCATCCAGCTCTGCTGGAATCGTCCGTATAAACTGCACCATCAGAAAGATGAAGAACGGCATCCCGAAGAAGGAGGGTACCACTAACGGTAAGATCGTATTGATCCAACCGAGCTTGGTGAAAATAATATATTGCGGTACCAGTACCACATCCCCTGGTAGCATAAGCGTCACCATCATCAAAGCAAACCACAAGTTACGCCCTTTGAATTTCAAGCGTGCGAAGCCAAATGCGATCAATGAGGAGGAAAGCACAGCTCCAATCGTTGAAATCACCACGATCGTGAGCGAGTTCAGAATGTACGTGCCAAAGTTGTAGCCAGTCGTCCCTTTCCAGCCTGTTACATAGTTTTGCCAGATCCATTCTGTAGGAAAAAGCGAGGATGCCGTGACGAATATCGTCCGACTTTCTTTAAACGAGCTGAACAGCATCCAAAAAACGGGATACAGCATCAGGAGCGCCAGTGCAGCAACCAGTATGTGATAAATTGGCCATTTGAACGTTTTCCATGCCATCGGTATCAGCGCCCCTTTTCCGTTTCATAAAATACCCAGTATCTGGAGGTTAAAAATAAAATCGCTGTCAGTATCCCAATCATAATGAGCATGACCCAAGCCATGGCTGCCGCATATCCCATGTTGCTGAACATAAACGCCTGCCGGAACAGATACAGTGAATGCAGCATCGTTCCATCCATCGGGCCTCCTTCGCCCTTAGAAATAACATAAGCCGGGACGAAGGTCATAAAGGCGCTGATCGTCTGCATAATCAGATTAAATAGAATAATGGGGCTAAGCAACGGCAGCGTAATACTGAAAAATTTTCGTACTGGCTTAGCGCCATCTACACTGGACGCCTCGTACAATTCAACAGGAATGTTCTTCAAACCTGCCAGAAAAATCAGCATGGAGGAGCCAAATTGCCATACGGACAGGGTGATCAGCATCGTAAGCGAAGCATCCGGATCACCAAACCATTTCACCGGAGTCGCCCCTAGAGTCGAAAGCAGGCTGTTCACTATGCCGTTATTACTGAAAATGTTCCGCCACATAATCGATACCGCAACGCTACCTCCGATAATGGATGGCAGATAGTACATCGTCCGATAGGTGCCGACCATGCGCGATTTGGTATTCAAAATCATAGCCACAAACAGCGCGAAAATCAGTCGCAACGGTACACCGACCAATACATACGTAAACGTGACCCTGATCGAATTCCAGTATTTCGGGTCGCCTGTGAACATCTTTTCGAAGTTACCCAGACCAATCCATTTGGGCGGGGTGAACAGGTTGTAGGTGGTAAAGGACAGATACAGCGAAATAAACATTGGAATTAACGTAAACGCCAGAAAGCCCACAATAAAAGGGCTGATAAACGCATATCCGGTCATATTGGCTTTCAAGCTCTGATGATTTCGCAAGCTCATCAAGCCTCCCTTCTGTTGCATTTAAAGAATTAGTAAAACTTTATGATGTCAACAATTTGTTGTTATGCGAATAATATTGTGATGTCTGCAAAGGGTGCTTATGCAGTTGGTTCGTCGAATCAACCGTGCGCAATCATGCTTTGGAGTACGCACGGTTAACTTAACGAGATGTTCCTTCGTTTCTATCGATTCTTATGCTAAAACGTTGTCAGATATCAAAAGTCCTTATTGCGCTTATTATTGCTTGTTATTCGCAAGGATGGTATTCGCATCAGCCCGGAATTTAGCCGCTGCGTCTTCAGCCGTCATCTGTCCGAAATTGACCTGCTCAATATAATCGGTCAGAGTCGCAATCACTTCCGGCGATCCGACTGGCGGCGGCGGGCTCATTGGAGAAGCCTTCGGCTCCATGGAAGCTACAAATTCAAACACCTGCTTCGTAGGCTCGCTCAACTCTGGTGCAACAGCTTCCTTGATTTTGGCGGAAATCGGTACGCCCCGTTCGCCTTTAATCAATTTATTCGCTTCTACATCGTTCATCCAGAAATCAATAAACTTAGCGGCTTCATCCTTCACCTGTGAACGGGAAGCAACCGTCCAGTACATCGTAGGCTGCATATATACGCCTTTTTCCATATTCGGCCCAAACATCGGAGCCAGTGCCATTGGGCGGTTAACGACCTGCTGTAAGCCCACATACTGATTGGACCACTGCCAAATACCGATGCCTGTTCCTTTTACGATATCGGATTCCTCAAGAATCCCCTTGGTCTGGTTCATGATTTCAGGAGGCGGGGTCGCTCCCTTCTTAATCAGATCAGCCAATCCGCTGAAGAAGTCAACAAACAGCTTATCATCGTCATACCCCAATCCTGTTCCTTCCGCATTGTAGAGAGTTTTTCCTTGAGTACGCAAATAGTAGTGGAAGAAAATATCGGCAGCCATCGAGCTGTCAAAGTATACTTTATTGGAACCAGCCTTTAAAGCCATTTCTTTGTATTGATCCCATGTCCAGTTGTCAGGAATTTTGTCTATACCCGCTTTTTTGAGCAACGCCGGATCATACTGGAAACCCAGAACATTAACACCGGTTGGGATACCATATTGCTTTCCAGCAATTACGCCAGTTTTGAGTACATTTTCGGTCACATCAGCAACCTGAATTTTTTGATTCAAGTAAGGAGCGAGATCCTCCAGCTGGCCATTTTTTGCATATTGGCTAATGTACGAAATGTCCATTTGCACGATATCCGGCAACTGATTAGCCGCAGCCTGAGGAGCGAGTTTTTTCCAATAGTCATCGAAAGAGGCATATTCCACATCAATCGTTACATTCGGATTTTTCTGCTTATACAAATCAACGACCTTTTGCGTGTATTCATGACGCGTATCCGATCCCCACCAAGCGATACGTAACTTTACTTTCCCGTCTGCACTTGTGCCCGAATTGCCGCCGCCGTCCGCTCCGCTACATGCCGTCGTCAAAACGAGCAGCATAGCTATGATCAGAAACCATCCCTTTTTGCCCACCTATCTCTCCCCTTTTCGCTGTTCTAGAAAGGAGCCAAATTACGAGTGACAACGCACTTTCGCAATTTTGATAGCGTTTACATTAGCTCCTGTTGTTATTTTCCCAAAAGCCGAGAAACATTGGAATACACAAATCAGGTTTCCTGGGTTTAAAAAACAGTGGGACTCCATACGCTCATCCCCGTTCATGTGATTTAATGTACTCGGAAGGCGTCATACCTGCCCATTTTTTGAACACCTGGCTAAAATATTGTGCGTTCCCACCGAAGCCGAACCATTCCGCCAGCTCAAACACCTTCACGTCTCCTGTCTCCCGAATATGCTCAGCCGCACGTTCGATCCGATAACGATTGACGTAGTGTGAGAAGTTTTCGCCCGTCACCTTTTTGAATATCTTCCCTAAGTAGTCGGAATTCATATACAGCATTTGACCTGCCACTCCGTTCAGCGACAGATCCGATTTTCTGTAGTTTTGCTCAATAATAGTGATCATTTTATCAACGGTGGAAGATTGGCGATACACATTACTTTTATAATAGATTGCGGTCATTCGTTCGGCAGCTTCCTGTACAAAAGATTTGAGACATGCCAGCGTTTTTTGCTCTGCCAGCACCACCATTCGGCTCGTAAACGCCGCACGCTCTTCTTCGGGGCATATACGGATCATAGCGGCATAGAGCTGAAGCACATAGGAGCGGGTCACGGAAATTTCCAGCTTCATACGGGACAGAATACCGAACAACCGATCCACTTCCTGTGCAACCTCCACCGTATTTCCAGCCTTGATCAGCAGACCGAACTTCTCCTCGTCCAGCTCCAAATCTGCCATCTCCCGGGTATCCTCAGCCGCTAAATCCTCCTTCGTAATCAGACTGCCTTCCCCGGTGTAAAACCGGTGATTCATACAATGCAGTGTCTCCCGATACATCCCCCGTGAATGCTGCATACTATCCGACTCACTAACTGCGACCGTTACCTCCAGCTTGTAAAAGCGATGAAATGTCGCACGTACCGCTTCAATCTGTTTCATAAACCGTGACGTGTCATCCTCACTTTCCAGCACGATGAGCAATTGCCCCTGCATGGTCGTACTGAGCAAGACATCATCCATCAAATCTGCCGCTATATTTTGCAATGCAAACAAATGCTCCGGCTCATGGGATTCCTCCACCCGCAGCAGTAGCATTCGAACCTGCTTATCTTGCAATTCAAGTCCGAATAACCGCTCATAAAATGCGATATCGCGGCTACCGTAAGTTTTATAGGAAATAAACTCCTTCAAAAAGTGTTCCTTCACATGAGGCAGCATACGCTGAAAATCTAGCTTCATCCGGTTTACAAACTGCTTGCGTTCTTCCTGCTCCTCCCGCTCCTGCCCCAACTCGGTCAGAGCCTCATGAATTTGCCGCTCATTGCATGGCTTCAACAAGTAGTGCTTCACCCCGTATTGCATGGCCCGACAGGCATAGTCGAAATCTTTGTAACCAGACAACAGAATGAAACGAACGTCTGGAAAGTGCTCCGTCGTTTTGGCAACCAGTCCGATACCGTCTAGACCAGGCATAGAGATGTCGCTAATCACAAAGTCAGGCGGGCTGGCCTGAATCTGATCATAAGCCTCAATCCCGTTACGTGCCGTACCCACCAATCTCGTTCCCGCTTTACCCCAATCAACCACCTGCGATATGCCTTCCAAAATCATACGCTCATCATCAACCAGTAGCACCTTGTACACGACCCTGATCCCCTTTCACATATGGAATACAGACATGAATCGACGTTCCTGTTCCTGACTCGCTATGCAGCTCTATCCCCCAAGGTGTACCAAATGTCAGGTTAATCCGTTCTTGAATATTCGTAAGTCCAATGCCCTGCCCACGGGTCGTGACCTGCCCGCTCCGCAGCTTTTCCAAGAAATCCGGCGTCATTCCCAGTCCGTCATCTTCAACTCGCAGAAATAGAGCCCCCTCGCTTTCTCTCGCAATAATAGCAATCCGACAGGGTTCAATTCGCGGCTCCAGCGCATAATGAATGGCATTCTCCACCAAGGGCTGAAGCGTTAGCTTCGGAATTTGTGCATCCATCAGTTCTTCCGGGACATCCAGATGGAAAACGAGACGTTCATCAAAACGTGTTTTTTGGATCGTTACGTAGCTCCTTACAATATCTAGTTCTTTTTGAAGCGGAATCAGCTGCTCTTCAAAACTGACCGCACTACGCAATAGAAAAGCAAGTGCTTCCACCATCTCTGAAATCCGATCCTGCTTATTGGCCTTGGCAAGCCAGTTCACAGACTCTAATGTATTGTATAAAAAATGTGGATTAATCTGTGCCTGTAGTGCCTTTAGCTCTGTTTCTCGCAGCAATAGCTGCTTGGCAACATTCTCATTAATGAGCTCACGAATGCGGCGAATCATTTTCTTATATGTCCGATGTAGCAAGCCTACCTCATCCTGTGTAGAAAGGGGGACCGCGCCAAGTGCTTCTTCCTCCAAACGGTCGAGATCGCCTTTTTCTATTTTACGCATGTTCTGGATTAATTGAACGATCGGTTTGGTAATGCTCCCTGACAACCTAGCCCCCAGTGCCAATGCGATAAGAAGCATAATGACAAAAATAGCGCTTACAACTTCTTTAATGATCGTAATGCTGCGAAACATATCATCGAAGGGGGTCATATGCAAATACGTCCAACCCGTATAAGAGGATTTGATTTGAGCAGCGAAAAAGGTTCCTCCTGAGTAGGTCGCAATCCCATAAGGCTGCTTTCGGCCAAGCTCGGCCTGAATATCACTCTCACTCAAAAGTGGTGTTTCGGGATAAATCATCCGCCTTCCATCTGTAATCATCAGTTGTCCGTCACGGCCGGAGGTCTGCACACGATCCGCTACAATCCGGTCAATTCGCACACGAATCGCAAGCGTTCCGAGCCCATTCAGTGTAAAATTGGAATCGGTAAAGGATTTGAACTGCCGAGCTGCCAGCAAGGAGGAATGGCCTGCCGCATACCATGCATTGGAACCGTCATGTTCGTCTGCCAGCTCCGACAGGGTGGATCGAAGTTCTTGGGGAATACCTTCGCGGTTGCCCGCACTCATGACCTGTCCCTCTTTGTCGATGACCATCATAGAATAGACATAGGTTTCAGAGCCAGCAAAGGCGACGAGCCTATTCGTTATTTTTTTACGCAGCACCATTTTGGCATAAGGTGACGTTTCCTTTTCCAATTGCAGCAAATAACGTTGAAGCTGCTCGTCCGTTGTTACCTTGAAAGTAACTTTTTCCACATCCTTCAGCTCATTTTCTATGCCGATTGAAGAAATATTGAGTACTTCGGATGTTTTTTTGTACATTTGATTATCATAAATATGAAATACGTACTTAAGTATGACTGCAACTACTGCAAAATTAACCAGCATAAGTACCGTAATCAGTAGTACCATTTTATGATGGATTCCAGCATTTTTGTAAGCGCTTTTAAAGTAGGTAATCAGTGAATGTCGCCTCCTTTATAACATACAAAATACCCCATGCCTTGGTCATTCGGCAAGAGGTATTTGTATTTGCTTAGCGTTGATCGGATGGTTTCGATTTGTCCGCCTTGCTCATATATTCGTCGTATCGGTCATCAAGTTCACGTGCCATACTCCGGTATTTACGCGTCTCCTCAACAATGGGATCGATATGAGTCTGAACCCGCACCTCATATTTAGGGCTGAGCCGTTCCCGCTTTTGGGCCTCATTCTCACGAATCTCGCCTTCCGTCAGCAATTCACTGAGCTGGCGTTCCAATTCTTCGGATTGGCTCATCGCGACTTCCTCCTTCAGGGTGGTGGTCTCTACGTAGAATTATAACCCGGTTGCGTCTGCTTCTTTCAGCACTTGAATAAGTTGAGAATGAATAGCTGTATTCGTAGCTGCAATATGCCGTACACTCAGGTCATAAGGTCTGCCCAATGTATCGGTAATGGTGCCGCCTGATTCCTGCACCAGCAAAGCGCCCGCTGCTACATCCCACGCATTCAAACCAATTTCGCAATAAGCAGATAGCCGTCCCGACGCTACATAAGCCAGATGCAATGCTGCCGAGCCCAGCGCCCGAATGCCGCGTACCTGAGGTGTAAGAACCTGCGTAATTTTCATATTTAGCGGTTGTGCATACGTACGGTCTGGCGGGAAGCCGATGCACACCAGACTATCTCCCAGTGTTTCTTCTCTCGATGCTTGCATGCGATTGCCATGTACATATGCGCCTTTTCCTTTTTCCGCTACAAACATTTCATCACGGGACGGGTCATAAATGACCCCGACAATCACCTCGCCACGATGGGCCAAGGCAATAGACACACTGTAATACGGCAGACTGTGCACAAAGTTGGTAGTCCCATCTACCGGATCAATAATCCATAGATATTCCTCTTCACGGGCAGCCTCTAATGCGCGGGCCGAAGCTTCGGCTCCCGGCTCCACACCCTCTTCACCCAAAACAGCATGATCGGGAAAATGGGTCAGAATTAGTCTGCGAATCATCTGCTCTGCACCTTTATCTACCTCGGTCACTAGATCCGTAGGAGACTGTTTGGTATTCAAATGTTCAACAGTTCCCAGTCTGCTCTTAATCCATTCCCCGGCTTTGGATGCCGCATTAATAGCCACGGCAGTATAGCTTTTTCCTGATACGATATAGGGAACCTTTTCGTTTTCATGTTCGTTCAACGTGTCCACTCTACTTTCTATATCATTGTTACGTGGTTTACGAAGCTGCTCTACAACACAGTCTCTTAACCATCTCTGTTTCAGTACAAGTTTGCTAGTTTACACATTCTAGTATACACAATAAACTGCATAAAGTTTCTCTAAATGGGAGCTTTATCCGCGAAATGCTACTTTCTAAGGCATAATTTCTATGGAAGCCCCATCCAGCACCTTAACCCCATTATCTTCCTGAAGGCGCAGTTCATTCATCAATCCGAATAACGCTTCATCCTTAAGTTTGGCTTCAAGCATGACATCAATCCGATCCGTATATCCGGCAATATTGCGCAAAAAGGTAAGCAACGGCTCCACTAGAACACCGTCCGCATGGCCCCGAGGATCTTTTTCACTTTTGGGGCTGGACGCATGGATTTTGGGCGGCAATGGATGATCCACAGAAGATCCGGCTTGGGCCAGTTCCCCTTTCCAGGTATCCAAAATATCCGGCCATAGCTCCCACGGCTTTTCCCCCTCATTATTCACCCATTGATGATGAATATCGAGAACCATCGGTAACCCCGTCAATTTGCAAGCCTCCAGCGTTTCCACCGCATTGAACGTTTTATCATCATTTTCCAGCGTTAACCGTTTTCTTAACGAAAGATCCAGCGCACTAACCTGCTCTACAAAACGCTGGCCTGAGGTCACCTTATCTCCGTAAGCACCACCAATATGAATGTTGTTCTTGGCTTCGGCACCGAGTCCCATGGCCTCCAGCATCGCTTTGTGGTACTTCAGATCATTAATGGAGCTCTGCAACACCTCAGGACGGGGGGTGCTTAACACTGTAAAATGATCGGGGTGAAACGATACCCTCATCCTATTCGCCTTGACATAGTTCCCAACCTCTGCAAAGTCAGCAGCAAGCGCCTGAAAAGGGTCCCAATCCCGCAGATCCTGATGGGTCGCTAGCGGAATCAGCTTGGATGAGAAACGATAGACCTGGATATCACTCGCGCGATTATGGCGCAGCAGCCTCAAAGTATTATGGAGATTTTCGGCTGCTATCCGTTCTAGCTTGCGGATTGCAGCTTCTCGGTCTCCAATCTTGTTAAAGCTGCTCAATGTCATGGTTTTAGAGGGGGATGCATTTTGAATGGTAACCGACATGGCTACATAACCGAACCTTACGATCATAGGGTGTCTTCCTTTCAGCAGTCGCAGTAGATGGTAAGGCCGCTTTCGTTCTGTGACCTAAAACCCTTTTCTACTGATCATACCCGGAAAAGCACCTGCTGATTCGGTGTTATCGCACAAATTGCAAGAAGAAAACAGCTAGGATTGCTGCTGTGCTCCAAAAAACATTTCATCCGCCAATGCGGTCTGAATTCTTGATTCCTCTTCATTCAGCTTACGAATGAGGATCATCTCAACTTCGGTCACTTCATCGCCCTGGAAATTAATTTCGGCGATACAGCCCACAATCTGCACAATGGCTACTGCCACGTTGTCCACGCCGTAAGCGATGACCTTCTGGCCTGTCGGAAACACGCGCAGCCCGGATTTAACCATTTTGCCACGTCCGTATTCCAGGAGTTCGTAAAGTTCTTGCTCGCTCTTGAATTTGCACACGGAGTTAAATTCAGTTTGAAATCCCATGTGTAGCCGCCACCTTTCATCATTAAGGGTTTAGTGTAGTGCTCAAAGATATGCCATATATATGAACAAAAAGGAGAGTGATCAGCTCCCCTTTGTTTCGTTTATGAGTTCTCGTAGTGCAGTGCCGACCTGCGCTCATAACGCTCCAGTGCAAGGGCAATCATGCGGTCTAGCAGACTTGCATAGGATACGCCGGTTTCTCTCCACAGTAATGGATACATACTGAACGGTGTAAAACCAGGCATTGTATTCACTTCATTAATAAGGATATGTCCGTCCGAGCGTCTGACGAAGAAATCGGCACGGGAAATCCCGCAGCCTTCCAGAGCGCGGAATGCTTGCAATGCGGCTTCACGAATACGATCTGCCACTTCCTCATCCAACGGTGCCGGAATAAGCATTTCCGATTGGCCATCCGTATATTTGGCAGCGTAATCGTAATAATCACTCGACGATACAATTTCACCCGGTACCGAGGCAATCGGCTCATCATTGCCAAGTACGCTGACCTCAATCTCACGGGCATCGACGTACTCCTCGACAATCACCTTTAGGTCAAATTGCAAAGCCAGATCTACAGCCTTTTCCAGCTCTTCTCGGTTGCTGGCTTTGGAAATACCGACACTTGATCCCAGATTGGCTGGTTTGACAAAGCAAGGATAACCTAGCTCGGTTTCCATGTTACGTACCAGATCATGACTGGTTTGGGCCCACTGTGTACTATTAAAATAACAGTATTTCACTTGCGGCAATCCTGCATGCTCAAACAGCTTCTTCATGACGCCTTTATCCATACCTGCTGCCGAAGCCAGCACTCCTGCACCGACATAGGGCATATCCGCCATTTCGAACAGACCCTGAATCGTTCCGTCCTCGCCAAAGGTACCGTGTAGCAACGGAAACAGCACATCCAGCGTCTGCTCTCCGTACAGCTTGCCGAACAATGTATCTAATGCCGCCTTGGTGCCGCCCTCTGCGCGTTCCAGCTTCAATTGCTCTACAGAAGCCAGAGGAGCGCTTAATAGCGCCCCTCTACGCCAATCGCCAGCCTTCGTAATATAAAAAGGAATAATCTCGTATTTCTCATAGTTAAAAGCGTTCATTACCGCATACGCCGTTTGCAGCGAAACCTCATGTTCGCCCGATTTGCCACCGTACACCAGCCCTACGGTCAATTTTTGATTTGCCATGCCTATCCTCCGCTTTCCTGCTTTCGTCATTGTGACTGATTTGTATCACTGTACCTGTTATCCATCATCTCAGTTAAAAATAGTCGGCGATGTGATAAAAGCGATATACCGTGTTGTCGGTCCACGCATACGAATTTTTATAGTCCCAATAACGATGTCTGGAGCTTACCGTATGTGCATTGACTAGCGGCATGCCGCCCGCATCAAAGGCCGTGACCACCGTGCTGTGCTGGAAGGTTCCGTCACCATCCCAATCGTAGAAAATGACGTCCCCCAGCATGAGTTGCTCTGGGCGACTCACCTGCTCAGCGGTCAACCCCCATGAGCTGGAGCCCAAATACCGCTCCAGACTGTTGGAAACTGCCCAACTGTAGCTCCACAGCTCATTTCCGGCGACCCGTCCTTTATACCACCAGCCCGATTCTCTTTTACCAGTATAGTGGATCGGTGCTCCCCCTGCAAAGAGACATTGCGAGATATAATTAGTGCAATCCACATCAAAACCTTCAAACTCCGGATTGAAGCTATCCCACCACTGATCTGCATAGGCCGCTGCTTCTTCGCGGCGATATCGGCTGGGACGTGCTGATGAGCCGAAGCCCAGCACACCGCGATTCAGTAGCGGCAGATTTCCTCCTTGATTAAACGAAGCCTGTTCAAAAGGAACCTCTCCCCCCGCAGGTTTCCTTTCTGCCGGATCGCGCTCAATTCTCGCTACCTGCCAGGCTTCACCCTCGCGTATGAACGTCAGACGCTCCCGTTCAATTCGATCCTCCCGGTGAGTCATCCCACCCTTCTCATAAAAGAGTCGGACATGCAGTTGTACATCTACCACAGCCTCATCCGGGGTATCCTGCACCATTCGTAGCGGTTTGGCGCGTGTCTCGCTGCGTAGGGGAACAGCATCCCGTTCGTTGTACCACTGCTCCAATCTGGCCGCACGTGCTGCTCGTTCCATCCGCTGACCCACCTCCAGATACTCATCCGGCTGCGGTACACCATTCACTTCACTGCGATTGTATTGATTCACGTAAGAAAAAAGGGCCTGTTTCCATTCCCGCTCCCCCATCCCAATCCCTCCATATTCGTCCCGCTATCCTTTTCCGGGGATAACCGGAATGATGTATAACTTCCTTTCTTGCCTCTCTGGTCTGAAATGCTCTCTATCTATAAGTATGAATCTCTAAAGCTTGGTATGAACATCGAAACGCGAGGGAGCGGAACGTTTTATTTTCCAATCTGCAACGCATCTTTTAGGCCAAAAAAACTTTACGGAACTGCCTGAAAACGGTATACTTAATCCAAAAGCAATCATTTTGAAATCATGTTTCATCTAATGAAACAAATTACATTGATCACAACCTCTAACACGTAATGAACCACTGAAGATGTAATTGAGAACGCAACCAATTTAAACCAACTGTGCAAGACGTCGAAAAAACGACATCCCTATTTTCCCCCAAGCATCCACTTCAAGGAGGTAATACTTATGTCAGGAAAAGATCAATTCTCCATTGCCCGTAGTCTCGAAGTTAACGGTAAGCCTTATCGCTACTATAGTCTTAAGGCACTGGAGGAACAAGGAAAGAGCGGTATTGCCAAGCTGCCTTTCTCCATTAAAGTGTTGCTGGAAGCTGCGGTTCGCCAATTTGACGGACGCGCCATTACAGAAGAACATGTGCAACAGCTGACAGGCTGGGCTGAGGATCGGGATACCAACAAGGAGATTCCGTTCATTCCTGCACGCATCGTGCTACAGGATTTTACCGGTGTCCCGGTGGTTGTCGATTTAGCTGCTATGCGTGATACGGTGAAAAAAGCAGGCGGGGACCCGAAGCAAATCAATCCGCTCGTTCCCGTCGATCTCGTTATCGATCACTCGGTCATGGTCGATGCTTTTGGTACCCGTGATGCGCTGGATTACAATATTAATGTAGAGTTTGAACGCAACGAGGAGCGGTACCGTTTTCTGCGTTGGGCGCAAACGGCGTTCAACAACTTCCGGGCCGTTCCGCCATCCACCGGTATCGTCCATCAGGTCAATCTGGAGTATCTCGCCTCCGTTGCCGCTACCAAAACCATTGACGGTGAAACGGTCGTCTTTCCAGATTCCCTCGTAGGAACAGACTCCCATACCACGATGATTAACGGGCTGGGTGTTGTAGGCTGGGGTGTCGGCGGGATTGAAGCAGAGGCGGGTATGCTGGGGCAGCCGCTGTATTTTGTCACTCCCGATGTGATTGGCTTCAAACTGACAGGCAGCCTGTCAGAAGGCTCTACGGCCACCGATCTGGCGCTCACTGTAACGCAAATGCTGCGTAAAAAAGGCGTAGTCGGCAAATTCGTGGAATTTTACGGGCCTGGTCTGGCTAACATCAGCTTGGCTGACCGTGCGACAGTTGCCAACATGGCACCGGAATACGGCGCAACGATTGGCTTCTTCCCAGTCGATGCGGAAACGCTGGCCTACCTGCGCAGCACTGGACGTTCCGATGAGCAAGTAAGCCTCGTAGAGGAATATTACAAAGCCCAAGGCATGTTCCGCACATCCGATACACCGGACCCTGTGTTCAGCGATACCATTGAGCTGGATCTGGCTTCAGTTGTACCGAGTCTCGCCGGACCCAAACGTCCACAGGACCGTGTTGAGCTTAGCCGCATGAAAGAAACGTTTGAAGGCATTATTCGTACCCCGGTGGACAAGGGCGGCTATGGACTGAGCGATGAAAAAATCGCACAGAAAATTCCGCTGACCCATCCAGACGGCTCCACCAGCGAGTTGGGTACAGGAGCAGTCGTTATTGCGGCGATCACAAGCTGCACGAATACCTCCAATCCAAGCGTTATGCTCGGTGCGGGCTTGCTGGCCAAAAAAGCAGTGCAGCGCGGGCTCAAAAAGCCGGGCTATGTTAAAACAAGCTTGACTCCAGGCTCCCTCGTCGTGACGGAATACCTGCAAAAAGCCGGATTAATCGGACCGCTCGAAGCCCTCGGCTTCCATGTAGCAGGCTACGGCTGTGCGACCTGTATCGGTAACTCCGGGCCACTTCCTGACGAAGTGAGTCAAGCCATCACAGACAATGATTTGACGGTTGGCGCAGTTATTTCCGGCAACCGGAACTTTGAAGGCCGTGTGCATGCGCAGGTCAAAGCCAACTATCTCGGCTCACCGCCACTGGTTGTCGCTTATGCGCTGGCAGGCACAGTGAACATTGATTTGGTGAACGATCCTCTCGGTTACGATCAGGACAATCAGCCGGTCTACCTCAAAGACATCTGGCCTACTTCTGAGGAAATCAAGGAAGCGATCAGCCTGTCTCTCAGCCCGGATATGTTCCGTCGCAAATATGAAAATGTATTTACTGCCAACGAAAAATGGAATTCCATTCCGGTTCCTGAAGGCGAACTGTATGAATGGGATGAAAAATCAACTTATATTCAAAATCCACCATTCTTTGAAAAACTTCAGGATGGCGTACAAGATATCAAGGAAATCCGTAATGCCCGTGTGCTTGCCCTGTTGAATGATTCGGTCACGACGGACCATATCTCACCAGCAGGCAACATTGCCCCTTCCAGCCCGGCAGGGCTGTATTTGAAGGAGCATGGCGTGGAACGCAAGGACTTCAACTCCTACGGCTCCCGTCGCGGTAACCACGAGGTCATGATGCGCGGTACATTCGCCAACATCCGTATCCGCAACAATGTGGCTCCAGGCACCGAGGGCGGCGTGACCAAATACTTGCCAACGGATGAGGAAATGTCCATCTATGATGCATCCATGAAATATCAGGCAGCCGATCAGAGCCTGATCGTCATTGCTGGTAAGGAATACGGCACAGGTAGCTCCCGTGACTGGGCGGCCAAAGGTACGCTTTTGCTGGGCGTTAAGGCTGTCATTGCGGAAAGCTTCGAGCGGATTCACCGCAGTAACCTGGTGGGCATGGGCGTGCTACCTCTGCAATTCCAGGAAGGCTATGGCTGGTCCAGCCTGGGTCTGAACGGTCGTGAAACGTTTGACATTCTTGGCATCGACAATGACGTGAAGCCTGGTCAAGAGCTTACAGTGGTGGCTAAACGCGAGGATGGCACAAAGTTCGAATTCCCGGTAATTGCCCGTCTAGACAGCACCGTCGATATCGACTACTACCACAACGGCGGTATTCTGCAAACCGTATTGCGTCAGATGATTCAAGAGTAGAGAGCGTATAAATAACGAAATCCCCTCCAAATGCAGCGAAAACTGCGAATTGAGAGGGGATTTTTTACATGCTTTAAGCCTTCAAAAGAAAACATATGCCAATAATTGAGAACACTAGGGTTATAAGGAGTGTGAAGAGACCAGGCAAGCTTTCCATGATTGCAGAGCCTTCTTCGCTCTTGAACTGACGACTGAAATAGGGTTGGAGCATAAGCATAATCATAAAAGATATGAAGCTAATTCCACACAACAACCATACCTCAGGGGAGGATTTGTCAACAAAACGGTCAGCCACATCATTGAAATTGTAGTGGATTGCTACATTCCTAGGCATTCTCGGATACATGAAAAAGTAGATGACGAAAGGCAAAACAGATATAAGAAAAGACAATACATTAGAAAAATTTAATTTACTTCTCATGGAAATCCCCCTAATATGCTAAATCGATCTGCATTATACAGATATCAGCAGTCTATATTTTTATACCTATGACTTAGAAAGAGAGAAGTAATAAAACTAATCATCGTCGGTAAACAAGATGCGAGCACCATATACACATTAACTTCTTGTCCTAATCCTATAGCGATCCCGATTAAGCCAAAGGCTATCCAAATAGAAGCAGAAATGCGATGCGTTTTCTTCCAAGCGCTTTCATTCGAAAGCAGCCATGGGAACTTCAAACCAATTAAACGGTTAGGTGTTAATTTAGTGAATGTGACACCTACTGTTAAGTGCGATATTGCCGAAACCAGTAAAACTATATTTAAGGGTCTGAAGTAAATAGCATTTGAATACAGTAACATTAAAAAAAGAAAAATAAAATTTAGAACAACAAACACACTGGAACATATTTTACGATATGGAACCAAATTATTTTCAGAAAATTGTTCTCTATGTTTCGAGAATTTTGGGTACAAGACAACAATAAGAAAAGAGATAATCATCGCTCCTGATGACACAATAAAAAAAGCTAAAGGGAGCTTTAGAGGGTTCATTGAAGGCAATAAAATAAATGAATTTATGAAATGCAATATAATAAATAAAATAGAAATCTGAAGCCACGGCTTTTTAAATTCTTTTTTTAAATCATAGTTATTCTCCACTCAAAACAACCTCACTTCGAACTGATTTTCAGTTGATTTTAGAAGTAGATGCTATAAAATTCCTTACTTGGATTTATAACACTTTAATATAAAAATTGATATATTTTGAATAAAATATATATTATTGTCAGATCATAATGCATATTTTTCAAAAAAATAAGAGATCAAAGTCACATTCACAATATTTTTTACAAAAAATAGCTTTTCTTCTGTTTCGAAAAAAAGTTATTATCTATCTACTCTATTTCGATTATTAAAATAAACATTACAAAAACAAAAAAAGCCGATCCCTCAGGACCGACTTCCTACCCTACTCTCCTATAACCTTACCTTAGCGCATACGAGTTACTTCGAAATATCCAGAAAACCCTCTCCGAACACGTCCCGCACGTCATGAATGGTGATAAATGCTGCTGTGTCGATGGCTTTCACTATCTTTTTAAGCGCCGATACCTCTTGTTTACTAATGACGATATACAGCACTTCTTTTGGATTTTTAGTGTAATAGCCGTGGCCTGACAGGACGGTAACTCCACGATCCATTTTCGTAATGACCCTCTCGGCAATTTTATCTTGGTGCTCCGAAATGATCATGACTGCTTTTTTCGGGTTCAGTCCTTCGATCATGAAGTCCATCACCTTCGTACCAACGTACAAAATAACGATAGTTAGCATCAATTTTTCCGGGCCAATAATAAAATAGGAAGAGAATGCGACAATCAAATCAAAAAACAGCAAGCCATAGCTGATATTCCAATCCAGATACTTGTTGGCAATCCGGGCTAAAATGACCGTTCCCGCCGTAGTGCCACCTACCCGTACGATTAAGCCAATGCCGACCCCCACCAAAACTCCGGCAAATACAGCATTAATCGTCGGTTCATGCGAATCAATCCGCCAGTTGACCGTTAAATGTAAAAACAGCGAGTTAAAAGCGACAGCAATTATAGTGTACAGGGTCGTTCTCTTGTCCAAAAATTTATATCCGACAATCAACAGCAAGCCATTAATCACCAGATTAACGATCGAGGGAGACCACTGAAACAGGTAGTACAGGATGATCGTGACCCCTGTAACGCCCCCCTCGCCAAACTCATTCGGGATCACAAACAGATTAACAGCTAGCGCGAAAAAAAACGCACCCAGAATAATAAATGCGATATCTGCAATACTTTTTTTCATATATGCTCTAATCCTTTCTATAACATTTCAAAGGATGAATCGCCAGATGGATTGGCTGACTCTTGTTGTCAAAATACGCTGACAACCAGTTCATGGTATCTACTACCAAACATAAAGTCAATACAACTTTGACACTTTAATTCGCCACCAGACTGCCTCAATCCTGACTTGAGGATTCCGCAAAATCCTCCTTTTACAAGGTTATTCGACAAAAAAACACAATCCCGACTACTAAACTAAGAAAACGGGCCTCTAGCCCTTGTTTTATACCTAGGCACATTTTCCCCTAAAATGACCATCCTCCTAAACCAAATTTTGGACACACATGACCATCTTCCTGTTTTATGTCAAAAGCGTTTTACTTTGAAAAAATGTGGTTATAATGATTGAAACATTACCAAGCAACCTACATAGCATCACGACATCAAGTACATACAAATAGTCCTATACAGACGTCCTAAGCAACTCAATCTGGATTTGACAATATGGAATTGGAGGAATGACCTACATGAATACAATGAACTTAACCGTCCACACCCTGATGCCCTTTCACCACCAATACCAACGTGCCAACGCGGTGAGTATGCAGAAGAAAGAAGATAGCTCGGAGAAGAAGCTCAGCTTTCAGGACATTTTAAATGAAAAAATGGGTAAAAAATAAGGCGCCGTTTATCCGGTTGCATGATCCGCTTTACATAAGCTAAAAAGCCGTAGTTTCCTACATCGACTGTAGAGAACCACGGCTTTTTTAATTCATTTGTCCCTAAACTCCCACGTTCGTTTTACTGACCTCCATCCCGATACTGCTCTGCCTTCTCACGCATCCCGGCAGCTACTGCTTCTTGAGTGTTCAGCCCCTTATCCGCTGCATAGGCGCGAATGTCCTGAGTGATACGCATACTACAAAATTTAGGGCCGCACATCGAGCAAAAATGTGCTTCCTTGGCGCCCTCTGCCGGTAGCGTTTCATCATGGTAGGACAAGGCCCGCTCGGGATCAAGCGACAGATTGAACTGATCCCGCCAGCGGAACTCGAAGCGTGCCTTGGACAAAGCATCATCCCGCTGCTGCGCCCGTGGATGCCCCTTCGCCAGATCGGCAGCATGTGCCGCAATTTTGTAGGTAATGACACCCTCGCGGACATCATCCTTATTGGGCAGACCCAAATGCTCCTTAGGCGTAACATAGCACAGCATGGACGTCCCGAACCAACCGATCATCGCTGCCCCAATTGCTGAGGTAATATGATCATATCCGGGGGCAATATCCGTCGTGAGCGGTCCCAAGGTATAAAAAGGAGCTTCCTTACAAATCTCCATTTGTAAATCCACATTCTCTTTGATTTTATGCATAGGGACATGTCCCGGCCCTTCAATCATGACCTGAACATCATGCTTCCATGCGATTTGCGTTAGCTCGCCCAACGTTTCCAGCTCTGCAAACTGTGCTTCATCATTCGCATCATAGATACTACCCGGACGTAGACCATCCCCGAGAGAGAAGGCCACATCATAAGCTTTCATAATTTCGCAGATTTCTTCAAAATGTGTATACAAAAAATTCTCCTGATGGTGCGCAAGGCACCAGGCTGCCATGATTGATCCGCCCCGGGACACAATTCCCGTCATTCTATTCGCCGTCATCGGAATATACCGCAGCAATACACCCGCATGAATTGTAAAATAGTCCACTCCCTGCTCCGCCTGCTCAATCAGCGTATCGCGATACAACTCCCACGTCAGCGCCTCTGCTTCACCGTTCACCTTTTCAAGTGCCTGATACAGCGGCACAGTCCCAATCGGTACAGGAGAATTCCGAATGATCCATTCACGTGTTGTATGGATATTACGGCCTGTGGACAGGTCCATAACCGTATCCGAGCCCCAACGCACAGCCCAAGTCATTTTCTCCACTTCCTCCTCGATGGAGGAGGTAACCGCAGAATTACCAATGTTCGCATTGATCTTTACGTGAAAATGACGCCCAATGACCATTGGCTCACTTTCCGGGTGATTGATATTCGAAGGCAAAATGGCTCGTCCAGCCGCCAATTCCTGCCGTACAAACTCAGGCTCCACCCCTTCGCGGATCGCCGCAAATTCCATTTCGGGCGTAATGATCCCTTGCCGCGCATAATGCATTTGCGTCACTGTACGCCCTTGCGAAGCACGAAGCGGACGATTGGTCACGCCGGGAAATTCCACTGTCTCCCGTTTGGAGCCAGGTTTCAGTCCATTATCCTCCGGCTGGACGGCGCGTCCCTCGTAAGCCTCCACATCGCCCCGTTCCAGGGCCCAAGCTCGCCGTAATGGAGGCAGGCCCTGACGGATATCGACCTGATAGGCTTCGTCGGTCATGGGACCGCTTGTATCATATACACGCAATGGCTCATGATGCTCCGTGCCCTGCGGCGTATGTGTAGGATGAAGAGCAATTTCGCGCTCTGGCACGGCAATGTCCGGCCGCGAGCCTTGAATATATACCTTACGGCTTCCTGGAAAGGGCGTTACCCCACTGGCTTGCTCCCCGTTTGTCTTCTCTACCTCAACTTTTTTTGTTCCTTCTGCTTCTGTCGGCTTCATTGTCCATTCCTCCCGTTTCGATGAAATGACACTCCGATCCGGAACCATTCCCAGGGTGGCGTTGATCTATGCAAAAAAGCCGGTTCCCTAGGGAACCGGCTAATCTAACGAGGCAGCTATCCAAACAATGCGCATATGGAATAATCCATTCCAATGCGCCACTGAAGACAGCAGCCGCGTATACATTTCAAGGCCGATTACTTCCCTACGCTGGTATGATCCAGATCAGGTGCAAAGGGTCCGGAATCTTGCACGATTCCATCTCAGCCCGGCATTACAGGCTCCCCCAGTAACTGTGATACTTTATTCACATGAGGCGGATATAACAGACATCCCGCCTTCCTTACCAGACTACTTCAAATTTATGGCTTTGGCAACCCTTTTAGGTTCCCTTTACCAAGGAGACGTTCTCCATCAAATCACTCTGCTTGCTTCAACTGTGTCCATTCTTGTTACGGGAGCATAAGCCCCATTTCCTTCGCCGCTTCGATCAAAATCGGAGCAAAGTCATGTAGCGTCTCGGGTGCAAGTCGACTGACCGGGCCAGATACAGATAAAGCCGCAGTGACCTGTCCCTTCCGGTTCACAATTGGCGCTGCCACAGCAGCAGCCCCTGGCTCCCGCTCTTCATAGCTGGTCGCATAGCCCTTCTCGCGAATGTCCTGCAGCTGGGCTTTATAGACCTCCGGGTCTACTGAGGGCGGCCATTCATCCCCGCTTAGCAGGGCTTCCAGCTCCTGCGGCGGCATAAAGGCTGCCAGCACTTTGCTGGAGGCCCCTACAGCCAGCGGCATACGCGCACCTACAGGCGCAACCCTGCGGATCGCCTGATTGCTCTGCACGGCTTGTATGCGAATACGCATGCTGCCGTCCCGTAAGTACAAGCTGACCGTCTCGCCCAGACGATCACGTAGTCCTTCCATTGCAGGCTGTAACAACACCGCCGGCTCGTCGCTTTGGGACAAATGCGTGGATAGCTCCCAAATGCGGAAGCCAAGTCGATATTTTTCCGTTTCGGCATTCCGAACGACAAAGCCCCGATCCTCCAACGTAGTCAGCAGCCGATGAACCGTGCTTTTATGTAGACCAATTTTGGAGGCAATCTCCGTCAGGCCAAGATCCGAATCTGCGGTAAAACACAGCAGTATATCAAGTGCACGCTCTACAGCGCGAACGGTTAATTTACGGTCTTCCATCGTGAACCGCTCCTCTTGTATCCATATTCGTTTCACACTATGAAACATGGTTACATAAATTATATAGAATAGTCGCGGCTACTGTAAACCGATGTTTTTGTGACAACCATATTACAGAACGAGAACAAACATCGACAATTCTTTGCATCATTTTTACTTTTCCGGTTCAGGCGTTGACTTTGGATAATCCCCATCATACGATAATAGGTATCTATACGTATCTACACTACTATTTTCAAGTGGAATTATACCTAAATTCTATGAAACGAAGATCAATTTTATATAAGGAGGCTCTTACATGATTTCGACATCCCAGCGCAACGCTCAGCTACAGACCGCTGTTCAGGAGCCGTCCACCCCACTCTTTAATCCCCGTCTGCTGCGGTTCAAGCACGTTGTGATTGCTCTGCTGCTGTCGGTCGTCTTTTTTCTGTTGTTTTGTTTTATTGCCTTGCATGCTTACATCGCATGGGTACTTACGAATCCCACCGTTGCACCACTGTACTCTAATCCGATGCAGGCCAAAAGCATGCCTTATGAGGAAGTCAGCTTCCCTGCCAAGGATGGTAGCCGCATGGTACAAGGCTGGTATATCCCGGCGGATCAATCGCGGAAAACGATTATTTTCAGTCATGGTTATGGAGCTAACCGCGAAGAAAGCTGGATTCCCATGTATGATCTGGCGCATTATGCCCACAGTTTAAACTTTAATGTGGTCATGTTCGATTATGGATTTGCGTCACAAAACAGCAAAGCAGTCGCAACCGGAGGCAAAGCAGAATCCCAACAGCTCCTCGGAGCAATTCAGCTTGCGAAGCAACGCGGCTCGTCGGAGATTATCGTATGGGGCTTCTCCATGGGGGCAGGAACCGCTCTTCAGGCGGGCTTGCAAACCAAGGATGTGGACGCAATGATTTTGGACAGCACCTTCCTGCTGGAACCGGATACGCTGTACCATAACATTCACAATCAAATTAATCTGCCAAGGCATCCGTCTTTGGAAATTCTAGAGTTGCTGTTTCCAGTTTTGAACGGTACCAGCTTGCATCAGATTCCATATCAGGAGGTTAAAAAGGAAAACTATCCGTTCCCGATCATGTTTGTGCATGGTACACAGGATGAAAAGGCTCCTTATCCCATTGCGGAAAAGCTCGCTGCCAATCAGACTAACCCGCTTTCCAGTGTATGGATTGTCAAAAACGGGATACATGAGCTTATTTTCAGAGAGCACCCTCGTGAATATTTGCGACGGGTATCGACGTTTCTAAGCAGTGTACAGGAGCTGGAGGATAAGAAAATCGTCGCTGATGCCCACAAACAAACGACTACGAAGTAAAAAATTATTTTTCGAAGAACTGTATTCTATTCTTCGCCTTGAAGAAGCCTGCCTATGTACACTTAACCCGTGCCGTAGCTGGGCTTCTTTTTCGTTTTCCATGGGTATTCATTGTTTTACCTAACAGATGTGACCCGATTAAGGGAGTTCATAGACATATTCCTGATGAGACAGCGAATATACTGGGGACGTATGCATCCAGGGCAGATCTGCCAGATCGGCCGGATAGCCATAGTGGGATACGGGAGGTAAAAAACGATGCTGAGTACTTATGGGTCTTTCCTGCCCTTACGTGTGCTGGAGGAAATTCGGCATTGGAAGCAGCAGGAAAGTTGGCATGTGGAAGTGATTAAATCCGCTACCGAGGGACTGGAGCCTACTTATGTACGGCTGCTGGATGATTGGCGGACTGTATTCGAACAGACGGAGCGCACCGCCATAGAGCTGCTTGAAGAGCAACGGAGCGCACTCGATCCGGCAGATCAGGCGTGGCATCAGGAATGGAAACAGATGTCAGCTGCTCCACAAGCACATACACACGAATACACTGAACATTCAAAACAGTCAAGGGGATTAGACGCATCATCATCTGTAAAGATGCCATTGTCAGAGTCAGCCTCGAACTCTCAGCTTGACTCACAAGAATTAAATCGTCGACTGGACGATTTGCTGCAAACCGCAAACCGTCAGTCACAGGAGTATGTACGGCAGCTCGGGCTGCTAAGCGAGCACAGTCATGCATTGCGTCAGCAACCAAAATCCGCCGGAGTTGTATTACACGCGGCACATGAAAGCCAATATTTCCTGATCTCGACAACCCCCTTTCAGGAACCTGGCTCCATCGCAAGGGCTGCTAGGTTGTATCATGTAGCTACAGAGGGTGAGAATTACCCAGAGGAAGCGTTTCGAGAACGGCAGGCAGGCATAAGGGGAGAAGGCGCATGGACCACTAAAGGCGTCAAGTCCAGCCAGGCGCAGCCTTCGGCAACGGAAAAAACCACAATTGGCCGGTCGGTTCCCATTGGGGGACATCGGCTACCGCCGCTCCCTTACCCCTATAATGCGCTTGAGCCGTATATTGATGAGAAAACGATGCGTATTCACCATGACAAGCATCATTTGAGCTATGTGAATGACCTGAATAAAGCGGAAAAGAAGCTGGAAGAAGCTCGAAAAACGGGTGATTTTGACCTCGTAAAGCATTGGGAACGGGAACTGGCATTCAACGGCGCAGGCCATTATCTGCATACTCTTTTTTGGACGATCATGAGTCCACAAGGCGGTGGAACCCCAAGCGGACCACTGGCTGAACAGATTAAAAAGGATTTTGGCAGCTACGATGCATTCAAAAAGCAATTCAGTTCAGCAGCCGAAAAGGTCGAGGGTGGCGGCTGGGCTATCCTGGTATGGAGTCCACGCGCGGGACGACTTGAAATCTTGCAGGCCGAAAAGCACCAGAATCTGACTCAATGGGAGTCCATTCCGCTGCTGGCGTTAGATGTATGGGAACATGCATATTACTTAAAGCATCAGGCCGAACGCAACAAATACATTGAAGATTGGTGGCATGTCGTTAACTGGCCTGAAGTGGAAGCACGCTACGATCAAGCCTCCAAGCTGAGATGGCAACCCTTCTAAGCTTCTAAGCTAAAGACAAACTATACCTGCAAATCGTATCGCTCTCTGAGCGCTGCCATTTGTTCGGTCAATCCTTCCGGTTGTACCAGCCAGCCATCGGCAGGTAAAACGGCTGTCCGGCTCTCAACGACACGGCGCAGAGATGCCACGTACGCCTCAACAGATGGCACTCCAGCCAGCTCTGCCAGGCTACCCATCGTAGCTGGATTCACCCGGGGGTAATCCTGCTGCTGCACGCCCGCCGGCGTGTCTCCGGCTGCCTCTGTATAAAACTGCTGCACCGCCTGTGCACGCTCTGCACCGCTGCCCTCAATCATCACGAAGGCTGTGATGATATACGCCTTGGCTTGGCGCCGCTGTGCAATGCCGCAAAACTTGCGGCCTCGGACGCTGACATCGTAATCCCCGGGACAGAAGGACCCGGGGATTTCTCCGGTCTGCGCCTCGCCAGACCACGGAACCAGCGCATCGGCAATTAGCGCTGCCATGAGCCGAAAATCCTCATGCAGGCTGATGGCCCGCTGTGGATTCGGCAGGATCAAGGACAGGTTCAGCACCCCCCTGTCCAGCATGACGGCTGCTCCACCCGAGGGGCGTACGCATACCGAGGTTCCCGCGCTGCGCACTCGCTCCATCGCCTGTGGGGCGTAGGGAAGCCTGCGGTCCCGGTGACCGATCACAAGCGCTGACGGATGCCGCCATAGATGCAAAATGGGTGCAGCTCCTTTCCCTACTTGCCGACAGGCCAGCTCCTCCCAAGCCAGCGGAGACAAAACGTCCTCCTGAGTGGCCGCGAGTGGCGCTTCAAACCACTGCAACTCAGGCAAAGCTGTTGTTTTTTCTGTTGATCTATGTACATTCTCCATACGTTATCCCCTATCTGTAAAAATAGCTGTTATCCATAGGCTAATTGTATTTTAAGGCGGCTATCCCGTCGTCTCTATTTCTGATGTTAACAAAAAAAGGTGGCTACGCCTATGCGTAAACCACCCTTTTTTTTGTTCATCACATAAACGTCTTGCGATGTTCGATCAATCCTTGAGCAGCGACAGAAATTCTGCGCGCTGCGCTGCATCATCACGAAACGTACCACGTACCGCAGACGTTACCGTTTTGCTACCAGGCTTTTTGACACCTCTTGCACACATGCACAGGTGCTCGCCTTCCACGACCACCATAACCCCGTGAGCGGAGACTGCTTCATTTAAAATATCAGCGATCTGTGATGTAATACGCTCCTGTACCTGCAATCGGCGGGTCACTGCCTCTACCAGACGTGCAAGCTTGCTCAGTCCTACAATTTTGCCGCTGGGTACATAGCCGATATGCACTTTTCCGAAGAAAGGAGCCATATGGTGCTCACACTGGCTGTAATAAACGATGTCCTTCACGATCACAAGCTCCTCGTGATTCTCGTCAAATGTCACACCCAGCGCATCCCGGGGATCAACCTCATAACCCGCAAATATTTCCTCATACATGCGCGCAACGCGTGCCGGTGTTTCCAATAACCCTTCACGCTTGGGGTCCTCACCGATCAGTTGTAAAATCTGCTCCACATGGTACTCGATTTTATCCCGGTTATCCGCAGCTTTGCGGTTAATATAATCTTTTACGCCAGCCACAGTAATCCTCCTCTATGCAGCAACCTCATGCGGCATCCGTGCTCACGTTGCTCATTATTTCCGACGGCCCTGATTTTTACGCGGACCAGGCTGATTTTTGGAGAACTGTTGGTTCTTCATCATCTGCTGGGCTTTTTGCATTTGTTTCCCATTCAGGTTGTAACCCATCTGTTTGGCCATTTTTTGCAGCGTTTCAGGGTCGTTTTGCATCTTTTCAAGCTGTTTACGAAGATAATAAGCACCGATGAAAAATCCCCCAACCAAACCAGCAATCAGGGTAATAATCGGAATGACAATATTCCACACCACGAAGTCGTCACCTCTGTATATTTATATGAAACATCTTGAATTGCACGAACCTATCATAGCAAAACATGGGACAGCTAGCAAATCACTTTTTGCAAACATATGTCCTTATTGTTTCTCCAAATCCAGCAGCTTCATCTTGACTGGCAAGCCTCCAGCATAACCGACCAAACTTCCGTTTTCACCCGATACCCGATGACATGGAAACAGGATGGGTAACGGATTTTTATTATTTGCTTCCCCAACAGCACGTACCGCCTTGGCTCGGCCGATCGATTCCGCAATATCTTTGTAGGACACACTTTGCCCGTACGGAATATTTTGCAGTGCACGCCATACCTGTTCTTGAAAAGGAGTGCCTCTCAAATCATAGGCTATACTAAATTCCCGTCGTTCTCCCGCAAAATATTCACGCAGTTGATCTGCGGCTTCGCGCAGTTTGTTAGGTTCCTGCACATAGACATATTCCCCAATCCATGTCCGGGCCCATTGCTGAAGCAGTGCTTCCCTCGCATGGAAAACGCCATAGTCTATTCGGCACAGCCCCCGATCTGTAGCGCACAGCGTCAAAGTGCCCACAGGTGTCTCCATCTCATCATAATAAATGGTGGTTGGGCCCTGTGAATCCCCAGCTGTTACTTCTGATTTTGATGATTCAGACGCCTTATGCTGTTCTGCCTGCTCTTGTTCCTCCAGTTTGGAATGCGCTTGCGCGATCATTTCGCGTACTTGCTCATGTTGTTCCTTCTCTGATGCTTGCTTGATCGCTGTCATAGCGTTTTCCCCTCCTATTCGACTCAAAGCCCACGCCGCCGTGCCTCGCAGCTCGGGACGCGGATCATCCAATAAAACCTCCGTTAATTTGGGCACCGCACTGATATCCTTGAAATTGCCCAGTCCAATGACCGCATTGCGTTGAATGGGCTTCTTCCCCCGCCAAGCCGCCGCACTTTGACCGAATCGGTCTTTAAATTCACGGTTGCTCAAATCCAATAACGGCAGCAGCAACGGCTTCACAATTTCAGGATCGGGTGTAAGCTCGGGATGGTGATCCCAGTTGAGACCCCGATTTTTGGGGCATACCATTTGGCAGGTATCACATCCGTACAGCCGATTCCCTATCTTCCGCATAAACTCCTCATCCAGAAAGCCCTTCGTTTGCGTCAAAAAGGACACACACCGCTGGGCATTCAGCTGTCCAGGACCCACAAGCGCGCCCGTAGGACAGGCATCCAAACATTTGGTACACTCGCCGCAACCATCCGTTACCGGTTCATCTGGCTGGAAAGGAATGTTCGTCAACAGCTCACCTAGATAAATCCATGATCCCAGCGTCGGTGAAATCATCATCGTATTTTTGCCGCTAAAACCAATCCCTGCGCGTTCCGCAACGGCTCGATCCGATAGTTCTCCGGTATCCACCATGTTTTTCAATATGGCATCAGGCACCCGCTCACTTATAAAAGCCTCAAGCTTTTCCATCGCTTCGCGTAGTACCAGATGATAATCTTTCCCCCAGGCTGAACGCGCCAAAATACCACGGTACTTCCCCTTGTCCGACTTCGGCGGGTCCTTCATTTTAGAAGGATACGCCACCGCAATAGCAATCAGAGATGCAGGCTGTGAGCCATACAGCTCCGGGTAGATCCGCTTATCAATATCTGGCTCCTCAAAGCCGGATTCATAGCCTTTCGCACGATGCTCTTCCAATATAGCTTTCAGAGACAGAAAGGGGTCGGCGGATGCGAACCCGATGGAGTCGATACCCAGCCCTGGAGCTGCCTCAATAATTTCCTGCTTGAGCGCAGCCCAAGTCAAAGCGGTTCCGGCAGCCGCCTGAGTCAATCCGCGTTGCATCCGATACTCACCTCTCTTCCACTTTTTATCATTACAGATATGAGGATTTGCAAAATACCCATATCTCAAATTTCAACAGAAAATAGCAGCAGATGCTACCGTAAATTTTTAACAGCACTGGTCGCCAGAAAATCACAGCGATTATTCAGTTCGTTGTCACTGTGCCCTTTAACCTTCACATATTCAACCTCATGCTTACCCATCAGTTCCCACAGTTCTTCCCATAGTTCCTTGTTCTCCACTGGCTGATTTTTACTGTTGCGCCAGCCATTACGAAGCCAATTCTTAATCCAGCCCTGTTTAAAGCAATTGACGACATAGGCAGAGTCACTGTGTACTTTCACATGGCAAGGCTCCTTGAGTAGCTTTAGCGCTTCAATCACAGACTTGATCTCCATACGGTTGTTTGTCGTCATTTTCTCGGCACCTGACAGCTCCTTACGATGCTCCCCATACAGCAAAACAATCCCCCAGCCCCCAGGACCCGGATTTCCCGAACAAGCACCGTCGGTATATACCATCACTTCTTTCATCATCCTCTTCCTTTCCTTGATTTCAGACTATAGTTGCTCTATAGCCATTTCCACTCAGATATCGGCCAAAATATAAATTCTGCACGTCCCAGTAAATCTTGAGATTTAATGCTGCCAAAATAGCGGCTATCCTTGCTTGCTGCAGTATGGCGATTATCTCCCATGACAAAAAAGTGTTCCGGCTCCACCGTAAAAGGACCATAATCACCATCCTCCACGTCAGAGTTGGTATAAGGTTCATTTAGCAGCTCACCGTTCACATACAATTGATTATGTTCAACTCGGATGACATCTCCGGGAATACCTATGACTCTCTTCACTAAAAATCTTGGGCTCGACAGCTTGGAATCGGGATCTTTTAAAATCACAATGTCCCCCCTGCCCGGATCATGAAAATTATAAACCAGTTTGTTAACGAACAAATGCTGGCTTTCCATTAGCGTCGGCTGCATCGAATGTCCTCTGACCGTGGACAAGTTAAATACGAACAGGTTCAGAAGCAGCAAGACGACCATGGCGATCAGCAGAGTGACTAACCAATCGCGTATGTAACCAGAGCGGCCTGCTTGTTTGGACGTTTCCGGCGAGGGAAGCGGGCCTGACGAAGGAGCCAAAGCGTCCATAATTAAACCTCCTCAACCCTGTTATAAATAGAAAAGCATATCCCGTACCCGATTGCAACGGTTACTCAGATATGCTCTAAATGTAAATATTATACTTAATGTTATTCAATTCTCTTTATTTCGATTCCCGATTAATGAGGCGCCAAAATACTCAGCTTCTGAAAAGCCTGTAAAATCTGACTTGCTCCATAGCCCATCGCTTCGTACAAAGGCATGGCCGCACTGTTATGCTTGTCCCCTGCTACCCAAATACGGCTAACCTTACGTTGCTGAAAACGCTGCTCCATGGACTCCACAAGCGATTTGCCGATTCCCATCCGACGACGATCCGGGTGAATAGCGATACGATAGTAACAACCATCATTCTGATCCATCGTGCCGATCAAAGCACCAACGATCTCTCCCTCTTCTTCTGCAACGATGATCAAACCGGAATCCCACGAAAGCTGACGGGCAAACGCACTCACCGTCTCTTTGTAGCACTCCTCTGACAAGGCAATTTGCATGAGTTCCGTTACTGAGTTCACATCACTTAATTGAAAGGAACGAACGTGCATAAGTAATATCTCCCTTTTCGTAAGCATAATAAAAAAATTGAGACAGCACCGTCATTTTTACATAAATCCTTAAATTTCTTATCATGGTGTTAATCACAAGGCATTATGATAAAAATGCATACGATCTGCTATATATGAAATGAAGAACAGGAAAAGGGTGTATGCCCTCAAGTTCGTCATGTCATAGACATGACAGATTATAGCAGACGACAAAAAAGCCGAAATTTCTGCTTCCTTGACCATTAAACCATACTTTTTGACGGAATACATCCCTTTTTCTCATGTAAGCGCTGTATATAAAGCGTTTACATTTTAAAGTTCACAATTTACCTCTTATTACCTATGTATTGTGTATTCCAATCGGGTTTTTGGACATGCTAGCTACCAGGCCGTATTGCCCAGTTTGCTATTTTACAAACAAAAATGTTGATAAAATAGGCTGAATGCGGTTTAATATAACTATCGAGGGTATTATTACATAGGAACACTTACCCAACCATATAACCAGGAGGGATTTTACTATGGCATTTCAATTACCAGAACTTCCTTACGCAAAAGACGCACTGGAACCGCACATTGATGCACTGACAGTAGAAATTCACCATGATCGTCACCATAACACATATGTAACGAACTTAAACGCAGCTCTGGAGAGCGCTCCTGAACTGCAAAGCAAAAGCCTGGAGGATCTGATCTCCAATCTGGACAGCGTTCCTGAAAGCATCCGCACTGCGGTTCGCAACAACGGTGGTGGACACCACAACCACAGCCTGTTCTGGGAAGTTATCGGTCCTAACGGCGGCGGACAACCGACAGGTGCTATTGCTGAAGCAATCAGCAACGAGCTGGGCGGCTACGACAAATTTAAAGAAGACTTCACTAAAGCAGCTACAACACGTTTTGGTAGCGGTTGGGCTTGGTTGGTTGTCGGCAAAGACGGCAAACTGGCGATCACTAGCACTCCAAATCAGGATAGCCCGCTGTCTGAAGGTCTGACTCCGGTACTTGGACTGGACGTTTGGGAGCATGCTTACTACCTGAAATATCAAAACAAACGCCCAGACTACATTGCAGCATTCTACAATGTAATCAACTGGGATGAAGTAAACAAACGTTACGCGGCTGCAAAGAAATAAGCCAGTAACAACATCTCTATCCTATAATAAAGGGCTGTCTCAAAAGTAGATTTTCTACGAATGAGACAGCCCTTTTGGCATTCCATGGTAAACTGGTGGAGATGATTCTCAAATACAGCTCTGGAGGTTGATGGATGCAGACTTTTTTTCGTTACAACTGGATGATTCGGGAACAATGGTACCGCTGGTGTGAAGAGGTGTCGCAGGAGGAATTACTGAAACAACGCGTCGGCGGAGTCGGCGGCATTCTAAAGACACTCTTTCATATCGTTGATGTGGAGTGGAGCTGGATTCAAACGATTCAGGGCAAACCCGACTTTCAAGAGGACTTCTCTCTCTATGATACGCTCGACAAAGTCCGTGAGCTGGATGCAAAGTTTCGATTCGATGTCGAGCCGTTCGTGCTCGCCTGGCATGATGGTCTGGAACGGAAAAGGTTCGAAGATCACCTCCCGGACGGCAGGATTGTAATTGATGCGTGGGGCGAGGTGATGCGGCATGTCATTGCCCACCAAATCCACCATATTGGGCAGTTGTCCATATGGTCTCGGGAGCTAGGCAAGCCTCCGGTTTCGGCCAATGTAATCGGCAAAGGGCTGATTGAAAGCGATAGTGGAATCGATTAGCTTTAACGAACATACAAATATATTCATGTGACTCAGAGCCGTCCCCGGTCGTTTTTAACGACTGAGGACAGCTCTTTTACTTTTTCATCTATACTCTCTGGTCTATTCCACGAATATTCTCTTCTTTTAACCGTTTTCATAAAGCCTGATTGTAACTGATTAAGTTATTCAACTTATTAATACTCTCTTGGTTCAGAGTGTTGACCTCTTGCTCTTGATAGCACCGTAAGCCAATGTAAATAATGCTCCACATAACAGGGCAATAAGATGAGCGATAAGATAATTCATATGACCATGGTTCTCTGACGCTGCAATTGCAAAGCCAGGAAGAGCCGTGGTTCCGAATCCTATGGCTGTCAGCTTGCTTAAATATACATATGCTCCCGCAATCATTCCTCCAAGGCATCCAGCAATCAGGGGGAACTTATACTTTAAAGTGACCCCGAAGATCGCTGGTTCGGAGATTCCAAAAAGTACAGACCCGAATGCAGAGTAACCCATTTCTTTAACCTTGGTGTCTTTGCGATTCAAAAGAATATACCCCAAAACGGCGCCCCCTTGAGCCATCAAAGCTACTGATGCCAATGGGTTGATAAAATTTCTGCCTGTATCGGTTAACAGCTGCGCTTCTACCGCACCCATAACATGATGTAAGCCTGTAATAACAATGATCTGCTGAATGCCTGCAAAAAACATAAAACCGAATATCCCAAGGTTTTGCGTCATCCAAAGCAGCGAAACAGTCACCAGACTAGCCAACTCTCGCCCAAGAGGGCCGATAATGGTAAACAATAGCAGGGAAGAAACAAAGACCGTCAGCAACGGAGCCAAAAATAGTTTAATCATGTCCGGAACCTTTTTGTTAAAAAACTGATCCAACTTGGCTACCACATATCCCATCATTAGAGCAATAATAATACCGCCCTGAAATCCAACCAACTGTACGGGAAGGCCGAAAAGACTGATCGATTCCGGATTTTGACTCCCTTTAGCTACCTCAAAAGCATCTGCCAGTGCCGGATGAAGCATAATCGCACCCAGCACAAGCCCCAGAATAGGACGACCGCCGTATCTCTTGGTTGCGGAATAAACAACAAGCAGCGGCAGGATTGTAAAAATACCCGTGGAAACGATTTGAACGAAGCGATTGATCCCTTGAAAAATTGGATACATCTCCACAATTGACTTAGGACCGAATAACCCCTTCTGACCTAACAGCCCGGTTATCCCCATTAACAATGCGGCAGCAAGAATTCCCGGCATGATCTCAATGAAGACATCTGACAGCGATTTAATGGCTTTTTGAAAAGGATTTTGCTTTTGTGCGGACTTCGTTTTGACATCACTTAATGACATATCTTCCGTTCCTGTCAGTTTGGAAAACACGGCATAGATATTATTGACCAACCCTGCTCCAAAAATGATCTGCAGTTGGTCCCCCGCTATGAAAACGCCTTTAACCAGATCAATATCTTCAATCTTCTTTAATTCCGCTTTTTCATTGTCCTCAAGTACAATTCTTAATCTTGTGGCACAATGGGCCACACCGATAATGTTCTCTTCACCACCGATATATTTTAAAATTTCTTGAGAAATTTTCTTATACTGCTTTTCTTTTGCTTCCATCTAGTAAAACCTCCTCTAGCTGAGTCAGATGTCTTCTTTAACAAATCTCCAGAACATGCCTAAAAAGTCCTGCTTCACCCTGGCAAGCGTTATGCCGACATGCATTAATTCATCACCGCCGAACAACTCACCGGTTTCTACATTTCTATAAACGTAGTCTGGATTCAGACCTTTGAATTTTAATGTTTTAATCGCGGCAGCAGGTTGGGATAAAATCTTGAAATAGCTGGCCGCCATTTCCGTTTGATCCTCTGATACAAAGCTCCATGCGGCTTCATTTTCATCAAACGGATTAATTATTCTGTAAAACTTTCCAAATTGAATAAGCGATCTCATTTCTTTATATAGAGCTATCTGTTTTTTTACTATTTCTTTTTCCTCAACGGTTAATGTCGTCAAATCTAGCTCATATCCAAAATTCCCGGCCATGGCGACATAACCTCTTGTCTCCAAGGGAGTTATTCTGCCCACTTGATGGTTGGGTACTGTGGAGACGTGTGCCCCCATGGTAATTGGAGGGTAGATAAGACTTGTCCCCCATTGAATTTTTAGTCGGCAAATGGCATCCGTATTGTCACTCGTCCAGGTCTGAGGCATGTAATAGAGCATACCGGCATCAAAACGACCTCCTCCACTAGAACAGCTCTCGAATAAGACATGGGGAAACTTTGATGTAAGCTCTTCCATAATATTATAGAGTCCCAGGATATAACGATGCGCAGTCTCCCTTTGTCTCTCAGGCGGCAAGGCTGCCGAACCCACATCCGTCATGTGACGATTCATGTCCCATTTTACATAAGTAATTGGAACGTCCGATAAAATATCGGAAACCGACTTAATAACGTACTCACACACTTCCTTCCTCGATAAATCCAACATCAGTTGATTTCTTCCCAACGTATACGGACGATCAGGGACATGGATACACCAATCAGGATGCTTTCTGTATAAATCGCTGTCCATAGATATCATTTCAGGTTCAAACCACAAACCAAACTCCATACCCAGATTTCGAATGCGGTTTGCAAGATCCGGCAATCCATCTGGAAGTTTGCGACGATCCACCACCCAATCGCCTAATGAAGTATTGTCATCATCCCGTTTTCCAAACCATCCATCATCCAATACAAACAGCTCCACTCCCACACTTTGAGCTTCCTTCGCCAACTGCTCAATCTTGTCGGCATCAAAGTTAAAGTAGGTGGCTTCCCAGTTATTAATTAGGACCGGGCGCTCCTTATCACGAAAAGACCCACGACATAATCTGTTCCTGTATAAATCATGATAAATTCTCGACATACCGCCCAAGCCATTTTCGGTGTATATCATGACCACTTCTGGCGTTTGGAACGATTCCCCCGGTTCCAGCAACCATGTAAAATCAAAAGGATTAATCCCCATCGTCACTCTTGTGTTCCGATAGGAATCTACCTGAGTCTGGGCTGTAAAGTTTCCGCTGTACACCAGATTAAAGGCGTACACTTCACCCTGTTCTTCATCTGTCCCTTCTCTTACAAGTGCCATAAAGGGTGCCTGTTGAGGGCTGCTGGCTCCACGGCAGCTGTCTACCATTTGAATTCCGGGTAAAATCTTTCGCCTTGCTATATTTTTTTCATTATTATGCGCACCGTACAAGGTAATGAGTTCGTATTCATCATCACGAAAATCCACACTAGCACTTAATGCTCTAAGCAGTTTTAGCTGCTGCCGACCTTCATTATCGAAACGGACTGAACGGGTAATGACATCCCACTTTTGATATAAGCTATAGGATAGTACAACCTTTACATTAATTAATGGGTCTTCAAGGACGACCTCCAGGGTTTCTACTTCGCCATCATCTTCTGCATAAGTAGAAGGAAGCCCTTTCAATTTTGGTTTGCCTTGGTAAACCCGATGTTCTTTATACCGAAAATCTGTCACTGTAGAACCATTCTCCAATTGAAGCTGATACGCAGGAATCCTGAAATCACTATTTCCAAATGACGGATATTCTTGCGGGATAGTATCCAGTGAAAAGGCTCGATCCGAGCCATCGGGATTGGGTGAAAATCCTCTATCCATAAAGATGATTTTATTGCTTCCCCGATAGTTCTGAATTTTCTTTCCCCAATACAGATGGGCTAAATAACCATCTCGTATAACCTGCATGACATAACTCGTATTGCTGCCTTGTAAATGGAATAAAAGCTTCTCTTTATCGATGTGTATAGCCATAGCAACCCCCTTATAGCGCCAATAGTACGATTTCCAAAAAGTATAAATTATGTTGTTTACTTATTGTTTACATCCTAATAATAATTGAATAGTTTCAATAATTATATGGAATAATGTAGACTCTATATGAAACGGTGTGATAATATGCAGAGATGAATTAAGGGGTGAAAACAAATGAGTTCACACTTTTCCAATCATTCCTATAACAACCTGGATCTCAATTTATACACATGTGGCAAAGAAAGCTGTACCAGCAAGCACTCTTATGGTCCAGCCATTCGAAGCGGGTATATGGTTCATTATATTTTAAAAGGAAAAGGGATCTTTAAAGTCAACGATAAAATCTATCATTTGGAGAAAAACGATGCTTTCTTTATTGAGCCGAAGGTTTTAATTTACTACGAAGCGGATGAAGTCGACCCATGGGAATATGCCTGGATTGGTTTTAATGGGGTGCAAGCAAAAGAATATCTAAGCCGGACCTGTATCAATAGGGACAATCCCATTTTCCGGTTTGAAGCAGAGGGCAGCCTTGCCCGCTGTATGGAGAGTATCGTCGTTTCTTCTACACTGAAATCCAACAAAGACCTACTGCTTGCATCCAAGCTGTACGAATTTCTGTATCTGATGTTTGAACATTACCCTAATCAGGAAGTCAACCCTGAGGTAAGACAGCAGCGGTATATTAAAGAAGCGCTTCTCTTCATTCAACAAAACTATTCACACTTCATTACCGTAAGCGACATTGCCAAGTACATTTCAATTGACCGTTCGTATTTGCATCGTTTATTTAAACAGCAACTAAATAAGTCACCACAGGAATTTTTATTGCATTTGAGGATTGAAAAATCGTGCTCCCTATTAAGAAATACTTCCCTTAAAATCGGGGATATTGCTCGGTCTGTAGGGTATAAAGATGTACTCCTATTCTCCAAAATGTTCAAAACGGTCAACAAGGTGACTCCATCCGAATACCGAAAAAATCCCCAAAAATAACACACTTCGTTCGCAACTAAATTAGGCATATTCATTCCAAAAACAGAAAAATAGCGGCAGCATGGATCAACCTCATGTCCATACTGCCGCTATTGTCAAAAGAAAATAAAGTTCTAGACTGAAAAATAAAGTATTAGACTGACGTTGCTTCATTAAGCTAACGGGCAGGTTAGCTTAATGAAGCAACGTCAGTTGTACGCAAAAATAAAGTTTTAGTCCGAGCTGCTATTCTACACAGTATTA
This sequence comes from Paenibacillus sp. EKM212P, assembly GCF_011066115.1. Classification (NCBI taxonomy): domain Bacteria; kingdom Bacillati; phylum Bacillota; class Bacilli; order Caryophanales; family Paenibacillaceae; genus Paenibacillus; species Paenibacillus sp. EKM212P. The sequence goes on along the minus strand of NZ_JAAMNR010000005.1, from coordinate 387,526 downwards.
GAATTACAATAAAGTTAGCTTTCGTGAAATAGGTTTTAGACTGACATCCAAAAAAACACATAAACAAGAATGATATTTCAGCGACATAGCCTGAAGTACAAAAGTCATATCCATAATTTCCGTCGGATGTCGTCGCCTGCTGCTAACGAGGCGGCCTTCCGCCAACATGTATAATTTGCGGCCGTCCACCAATTAATACTCTTTGATGTTGCGGCGCATGGTTCTTTTCGAAGCCGATATCGCTTCTAACTCCAATTTGTTTAATTCCATATCGAAATAACCCGCGTTAGAAAGAATCGTATTCATTTTGAAACTCTCAAATCGATCCAGCCGCATTCCACTCTTCGTCCAATAAATCCAATTGAATAGCAGCAGCTGCTGTTGCACCACTCGATGCGGCTGATATCAATTGGAATGGACTGCCTGATGCATCGCCTGCCGAATATACTCCGGCGACATTCGTCCTTCCCATTGCATCCGTATCCACCTTCATAACGGGGCCATTATCAGACATCCCACACCCCATTATTTCTGGAATATTTGTACTTTGCACCAGGGTTGGAGCAAAGAAAATCCCTTCACATTCAATAGATCGGTCATTGTTAAACGTAATTCGACTCACATATCATTGATGGGATTCAATTCGTTGGATGCTCTCTTCAACTAAGGCAATACCGTGAATGTTTATTTCCGCACGTTGCTCGTCCGTTAGCAAGGAAGCATTGGTGAGCACGGTCAAGCGCTTTGTCCAGCCTGATATCATCTTCACATAATGCAAATTTGAATCATTCGGAGCAATCACGCTGATCTGCCGGTCCCTCAACTCCCATCCATCACAGAACGGACAGACAAAAGCGCTGGTGCCATACACTTCGGAAATCCCCTCAATGTCAGGCAATACATCTTTCATGCCTGTGGCAAACAAGAGCTTGCGACTGCGAACCGTCGCTTCCGAGCTCTCCAACTGAAGGCGAAAATCACCGTCACCCCCAGTAACAGATGACACCACCCCAGATTGGAATAGGACCGAAGGGTACTTCAATATCTGTTCCCTTGCAATCCGCCGGAATTCAGATGGCGTAATCCCATCACGTGTCAAGAAGCCATGAGATTCTTTTGTCACATGATTTCTTGGCATCTCCTTATCGATTACCAGTACCCGTCTGCGTGAACGAGCCAGCACCAAGGCGGCGTTCAGTCCAGCAGGGCCACCGCCAACAATCGCAACATCATATATTTCGGCCTCAGTCTCCGGTCATCTTCCTTCTACCTCCCTGATCAACATCGCAATCTTCAAAAGCTATTGGCAAGCCAAGTTTGCACGGATTCGGCTTCAGGCTTCCAGCCAAGCAAGTTTCGAGCATGCACAGAGCGAATTCGGCAATTCGTCGCAAGTGTATATTGAGCAAGAAGGCCAAATTCAGCAACCGCTTCTTCCAGAGACCAGCTCATCGTGCGTCCCTCATATCCAAGCGCCTCACTCACGTAACGGCTTAGATCACGGAACGATTCCTCGCCATTTTCTGCGAAAAAGTAAGAGGAGGATGGCGCTTTGTCTAGCGCAAGAAGATACAATTGGGCCAAGTCACGAATATGGACGTTCGACCATCTGTTCAGACCTTTGCTAATATAGACTCCGGCCTTCATTTCTTTCGATTTCTGTACAATCATTGGAAGCTGAATGCTGTCTCTTGGAAGTCCGAGAGACGTTCCATATACCATGGAAGGTACGATGACAATGCCTCGCACTCCTTGATCGACCCCTGCTTTACGCACCAGCTCATTGACTCGAATCGATTCCAAGTCCCTTGTTACAGGTGTTTCTTCGTTATAGATTTGCTCGCTCTGGAATTCGCCCTTGGCATCATCCCCAACGTTGCCTGAACCGGATGTGTGAATCAACGGCTTTCCTGTACCGCGCAAAGCGCTAATAAACGTCTCAATAGCCTTGCGGTGAGCAACGTCAGCTGTATGAATCACTCCATCGCTCCGTTTTGCGTAATCAGCCAGTATTTCCGTATCTCCAAGTGTGCCCACGACAGGCTCCACTCCAAGCTCTTTCAGCTCGTTTATTTGGCTGGTGCTCCGGGTCAGACCATAGATAGAATGCCCTGCATCGAGCAATACTTTAGCCACAGAACTTCCAATATATCCGGTAACGCCTGTCATAAATATTTTCATCGTTCGTCATCTCCCTAATCTAAGTTCTTAAAAGTAAAGTGATACGATCTGTCACTGCCTCCTATACTTAAATTAATAATAAGATATTATAGACCCACTATGTCTATAATGGAGCGAAAAAAAGGTGCGTGATTCAGCTTGCATTCATACAAAGAACCAGCTCCTTTGATCGCATGGACACGAAGTGCATAGTCGAGTTAAGAATAATTCATTTGCGCTCCAATTATCGACTCATCGAGTCCATAATCGACTGACTTAGCTCATTTTAGGGCTACGGATTACATATGTCAAGTACCTGGCTCGCCTAAACCGACATAAACCATTGTAATCTTAAACTTGTTGCTCTTAGCATCCCGTATGAGACGGGTTGCATAGCAACGTATTCCACATGCTGGAACTGTCAAGCGTACCAGAAGACTGAAAATATCTGGTCATAGACTCTGTCGAAATCAACTGGCAGTGATTAAATAATTCGAAATTTTAAAAACAATTATTCAAAGCTGTTCGCAATTTCTTTGTTAGCTTTATGTCGTTCTCGTGCCAAATGTTTTTAACAACGAGCATCCGGTTTTTCGTTCCGCAATTATCTCAGCTCGGCCGATGAAGCTATCAACATTAGGATATCTTCTGCATATTATTTCAATAAATTTCTACTTCGGTTTCCTTTTGAAAAAATGAAGTAATTGCTGATCTCCTAGCAGTAAAGGATATTGAACTAACGGGAAACGATAGCTCGATAAATTGGCTTTTATCACGCCTTATTTAATGCCAAAGAGAGCCTATCCCTTTATTAATTGGAAATGATTTAACCTCCAAATCAAAGTGATGGGCTTATTTTCTTTCTCCTAAGCACTACACTACATTAGACTGACGCTATTTCATTAAGCTAACGAGCAGATTAGTTTAAAGTCAATCGATATGAACCTTATCACAGAAGGTTATTTTTTTGTGCGCATTCATCAATAAAGAACAAAGCTCGCTGTCACTTCAGCGAGCTTTGTTCTTTATATGTCAAAACAAGTCATAGTAAACCCTATTCGAGGTCTGAAATTAGAGGAGGATGAACAGGCTGCCATCTCAAGATTCTCCAGATCAAGTTATCGAAAGAAATAGCGCACTTAGGCGCGTTCTCATCCGCAGGTTAAACAGTATTCTCGCTGTTTAAACAGATTTAATATACACATCTGCAAAAACTTTTGCAAAGTCTTCGACCTTGACTTTACCGAGGTGGTAGTCGGTGGCACGGAGGCTGGCGTAGAACTCGTCGGCGTTCTCGCAGGCGCGGTTCATTTGGGCAAAGGCGTTGACAGTGTTTTCGTGGAAGCCGATTTTTTTCATATTCTCAGCAAGAGCTTCAACGGGGATTTGTTGGTATTTGGCCTCGATACCATTCTCAGCAAGGGCATTGAGCCAGTCGTTACCTGTGGCCCAGTCACTAACTATGAACTTCGCACTTTTACCCGATGGGGTGTGAGAAATCAGGGCGTAAGCGACGTCCGCGATATCAACGGGGCTGACCCAGCCTTGTGGGATGTCAACTGAAATTGGGCTGAAGATGGTCTGCTGGGTTTTTAGGCTTTGCATGTCGGCAAAAAGATTGCTGTAAAAGCCGACAGGGCGGATGTGGACAACGTTCACGTCTTCAAGCGAGTTTAGCGCTTCTTCTGCAAAATGATAGCTGTAGAGAATGCCGGCGTTTGGGTTGTCGGCGCCGACTGAGCTGAGGTTGACGACGTTTTTTACGCCTGATTTTAGCACAGCGGCCTTATAATTTTCAGAAAGATCAATGGCGGTCTGCCACATGTCGGTGCCAGAGGCATAATTGATACCTGAAATCATGAGGTAGACGACGTCGCTACCTGCAAAAGCCTGCGCGAGGAATTCGACGTCGAGGTTTGAGCCGACCGCTGGTTTGGCACTGAGCGCTTTGATGTCGGCGATACGATCTTTGGAGCTTGTGATGACGGTAACATCGTGGCCGTCTGCGATTAGGGATGGGAGGTAGTTGCGGTTAATATTGCCGAGTGAGCCAAGAACTGTGATTTTCATTGTGTAATCTCCTTTTTTAATGTGATTTCGAGAAATGGATATCGCTTATTGAGACCGTTATCCCTTCCTTGATTCGATATTCATTACAAGAGAGATTATACATCGGATAAATAAACTAAGTAAACCAATTTAATAAAATTAGTTAATTTAATAATCTTTTTAAACATTGTTTATTGATACCTCTATTTTGATATAATATGATTTGACGAGCGGTAGAGGAGGCTTCAATCGTGAGAAAACCCATGAGTGCAGATCAATATCTTAATAAAATCAAACCTGTAATTAGAAGAACCAGATTCAGCCAACTGAAAATTGACGATATCGCAAAACATATGGATATTAGTAAAGTGACGCTTTACAAGCATTTTTCATCCAAAGATGAAATCATCGAACAGGTTGTAGAGTATGGAATTCAGTACTTGCAGCAGGCTGACACCGTTGTATATGATGATTCCGTTTCATATATTGATCGATTTCAAAAAACGTTTCTGGAATCGTTAATAGGTATTATTTATTTATCCGATTTGTTTCTGCAAGACCTCAAGGAGTTTTATCCACGACTTTTTGAAAATATTTCCGTTGCTCAACAAAATAGAATTAAAAATTTACAATCTTTTTTTCAATCCGGTATGGATAAGAAGATTTTTAACAGAATGCACGTTGCGCTGTCCTTAGTTCAAGACGATGCTACGCTTCGGCGCATTATGGAACCGACCTTTAGTATTCAATGGTATGATCTCACCTTGAAACAGGCCGTTATGGAATTTTATAAGATGAAACAGTATCAAGTGATTAGTCCTGAGTATCTGGATACTGTTGACGATTCCGTTATCGAAAAAGAAATCATTCGTATTTTACAAACCATTTCGTGAACGCGTTCGTTTCTCCCGACTTGCTCTTATTGATGCTGTCGTCCGTTATCTGAGTAATCGTTGTAAAGTTTGTAACTTATAACGCTAAGAAGGCCATCCGTGTAGATGACCATTAAACTTGCCGGTTAGAGACAGCGCGGTGAACCGTATCACAAGTAGGGCAAAATTTATGGTTATAACAAGGAACCTCTTCGAAAAAGTCGGAGAGGTTCCTTGCTAAAATAGAAAGCCGGTTGGTTATCTGATATATATTCTGCTAAGTGATGTTGACGTCCGCTCCAGTCCAATTGCAACGGCTTATTGCATAGGGTTGCCTTGCGCTGCATGCGAGACAGTCTCCCAGGCTTCCCAGGTAGCTAGACGGTCAGCATAGATGCCGCGTGCCATAGGCAAGACTTCCGAGCCGAGCGCAAATCGTAGTGGGGGTTCCGCTGCGTCCACGATCTTGAGAACGGCTTCTGCAGTCGCTTGAGGGTTGCCGCGTTTTTCGTTTGATAGACGCGTGAACACCTGCTTCCGTACATCGGCATAGACGTCCATTTCCGGTACTCGCTTACCTGAAGCGCCAAACTCGGTCGCATAGGCACCGGGTTCGAGCAGCGTCACCTTAATCCCAAAGTCCTTGACCTCTTGCACCAGGCTTTCGTGGAGTCCTTCGACCGCCCATTTGGAGGAGCAATAGAAGCCGATGAGCGCCTTGCCTCGATACCAAGGGAGCTTGAAACGCTGAGCAAATGCCCGCTGCCCTGCTTCCTCAGCAATGGCAAGGCGGTTTGGATGACTCCAAGATAACCAAAGTAGTTCGCGTCAAACAGAGCGCGAACATTGGCTTCGCTTGCCTCCTCGACCATTCCGACCAAGGTGTAACCGGCATTATTGAGGACAACGTCCAGCTTGCCGAAATGGGAATGAGCCTGCTGAACGACCTGGCGAACCTGCTCAGCATCCGTTACGTCGAGCGCCATGGGAAGAACGAGATCTCCGAAACGTTCCTTCAAATCGGAAACGTCTTCCAATTTGCGGGCGGTAGCCGCAACCTCATCTCCACGCGTGAGCGCGGCCTCTGCCCATATGCGTCCTAAACCGCGAGAGGCTCCCGTGATGAACCAGACTTTTTTGTCCATGGTATACTCCTCCTTTAAATTCCCAGTTCTGTGTGGGATACTTAAATTAAAGCACCCAAATACGGAACTGTATAGTTCCGGAACTATAAAGCATCGAAAAAAAGGGGTTAAATTTTATGAATAAGATTAAAAATGAAGAGTCAGTCGGATCCAAATTAGCTGACAAAGTAGCGGAAAAACCAGCGAAAACATTAGGCCGTAAACGAGATCACACGCGGGATGCTAAAATCCTGGAAGCGACAATCGACATCCTCGCCGAAGCCGGTTTTGATGGAATGACAATGGACATGGTCGCAGCTAGAGCGAAGGCCGGGAAGGCGACAATGTATCGCCGCTGGTCCTCCAAGGCAGAGTTAGTCCGAGATGCCTTGACCTGGATGAATCGAAATCATCTTGAGCTTGACCTCTTGCCCGATACGGGAACCTTGCGCAATGATCTGCTCGCGCTATTGAAGCCGCAATCGATCGAAGAAGGTGAACGCAAACTTCGAGTACTCGCAGGCCTGGGCTCCTTTTTTTCGCAGAATCCGGAATCGGTTAACGGAGGGATTTTCGAACCGTGGGCTGTAGTGAATCGTGAGCTCATGCACCGGGCCGTCGGCCGCGGTGAAATCTCCACCCACGCGGACATTGAGATGGCTTGCCAGGTTATTACTTCAATGGCTTCTTATCGCGGACTCGTACAGCGCAAAACATTCGACAAGCATTTCTACACTTCGCTAATCGACGTTGTCCTACTCCCTGCCCTCAAAAATCCGTTAACGTCTCCAAATGAAATGGAATAAGGAAGGCGACCTTTTGCTTGTGGAAAGAAAATCCTACCACAAATTGGTCATGATGGAAGGGTCATCCTAAAAGGATGGCCTTAAAACTTGCCGTTACAGACAGCACGGTGAACCGTATCACAGTAAGTCATTATGCTAACGGAAAACGATAGCTCATAAAAGACAAGAAGGCAGCCGATCATAGTGATCGGCTGCCTTTGTTTAACTAACGGGCAGGATAGTTTAAAGCTTTCGATAAATCGTATGGCCTTACGAAAGACTATAAAAGCGCAGCTTATGATTGGAAAAGACCGTTTAAAAGAGCACCGCCAATTCCACTGGCAATTATGCAAATTTATTAGCATTAGCGCTGCGCCACTAGGCGTACTCGTCCCATTGGGCACTGCGGAACTCATGCTGGTTGCTATACAAGAAGCGCGTGCCAATTGCGACGAGCCGTTCGCTCTATATCATTCAGCGGTTACTTTGTATATTTGGTGCAGCAGGTCGTATCCCATGCCGTCAGCCCATATGTGCACCCTGAGAACACATAATCGTCCTTTAAGTATGGCCAGATGAGATTCCCAGCAAACGCAAAGCGAGTTTCAAGCTGTGGCGTTCTTCGTGTATTCGGTCAAATAATACACGGGGAATGGGAAAGTCATTTTTTCAACTATAAACAGTTGCCTGAAAGGGCAGAGAGGATTTCCTGTGTTGTCCGGGTACGCCCGATGCGTGGAAAGATGAAATTTTTTACGTAATCATGCCCTGTTTCGGAAAATCCAGTCATCGCATCAATCGCCAAAATCAGCTGATACCCATGCATAAACGCTTCCCGCGCGGTCGTATCAACGCCCAACTCAGTAGCGATGCCGCATAAGACGATGGTATCAATTCCCCGGCGGCGCAACTGAAGGTCGAGCTCCGTTCCGTAAAAAGCCCCCCATTGCTTCTTCGTGATGATATGGTCTGTCTCGGTGACCCGCATTTCCGGGACGATTTGATCCCATCCTTCAGGCAGATTCAGGGGTGGTGCAGGCGAATCCAACTTAGGACGCGGGATATCCTTCAAATCTTTACTAGATACCCGGACCAGTGCAACCATTGAGCCTTGCTCACGGAAAGTATCTGCCAAGGCTGCGGCGTTAGACACTACCTGCTCAGCAGAATAAGGGGCGTATTTATTTCCTATCCACTTTTGCAAGTCAATAACAACCAACGCTGTTTTTTGTGGCTCCCATAATCGTTCCATTCTGTATGTTCTCCTCATCTCTTCGATTTGACCGTATGTTTAATTATGTGAACATATAGTCATTTGACTTCATGTTTCGTATTTTGTACTATCATTCATGAATAGTCAAGGGGGAGATTTTTCTTATGAGTGTGACAAGGGAAGAGGTTTTAAAATCGGCGATGAAGCTTTTTAAGGAACATGGGTTTCTTTCGACGACGATACAGGATATTGCCGAGGATTGCGGTATTGCCAAAGGATCAGTCTATAAATATTTCCCTTCCAAGGAAGACCTCTTCAGCGAGGTGTTTGATCAATGCCATAACGCCTATTTTGATCAAGTTGATGAACTGAAACGCTTTCCCGAACTCTCGCCAGAAGAGCAGTTTCTGCAGCAGATCATTCTGCGATTCCGTTATTTTATGGAATACAAGCATATTCTGGTCGAATTCACGGAGCTCCCCATCCAACAGGATCCCAAGTTCCAGCCGCTTAGACACAAGGTTAGGGGGCGGCTCATCCGATGGCATAAAGAGTGCTTGATACAGGTTTATGGCGAAGAAATTTATCCGTTCCTGTGGGATTTGGTTTCCATCTATCGTGCGATTCTGAAGGAGTACTTATTTTGGATCGTTTATGAAGAAAAGTCTCTATCGCTTGAGGAAACGGCAAGGTTCATTTTGGATAAGCTCAATGTGCTCGTTAAGCATATGATGGCCTCTAACCTGAAGCCTCTGCTGAAACAGGCTTCGTTCGAGAGGTATTTAAGCTGGGGGCTCGAGGACCGCCAAGGGGAGAGAGAGCAGTTCCTTACCGAGCTGTTCCGGGAGATGGATTCGGCCCTTAATGTTCTTCCATCCGGCGCAAAACATCGTTCGGAGTTGAAAGAGGTTTACCATTTTATCCAGAACGAAACTCGTAAAGCGGAACCGAACTTACCGTTGCTGCAAGCTTCGCTCTACTTTTTGGAGAGAGAGAAAGAGCTTAAAAGTCAGGTCATCCAGTTAAGGAATATTATTTATTCAGGTAGGGGTAGGTAGCTTGTTATGTGAAATCAAATCTAACCCCATCGGGGACAAAAGTGAAGACTCTAGGGGTGGAGAGAACAATACGCGAAAAAGGTACGTCTAACGTTGTTACGGTTAGCGAGCATTCCGCTAACGGGAAACGTTAGTTCAAAGGAAACAGCGACAGTCTTGGACTTTATTTTCTCGTCCTTGGTTGTCGCTGTTTCCATTTTCTAGGCTCAGTCTAATTTTTGCTGACAGCTATTCAACTAACATCAGTTCTCTTTTTGCTTCGCATAATACTCGGTGATCAGATCGAGGAACACCTTGGGAAACGCCAAGGTGGCCATATCCGCTTCGCTGATCCAGCGGTACCCCGCTGGCAGCGCATTATGCGCGTGCTCCGCCTGCTCAGCCAGCGCAATCAATGCACCTGGCTTCGCTTCGGTGCTGTAGCTGGCCCGCTGTTCGGCAGCCAGCGGATGTCCTCCCGCCTCCCCGGCAGGGACGGCGACCTCTTCACACTGGAACACACGTAGGTTCCAGTGAATGTGGCTGAACGTGTGCTCCGCCTCACGTACAAACCGCACCGGGCGCGCAAGCACGCCCTCTGCTAGCAAATGAGCCGCCAAATGGTCCATGGCGGGCTCATCCGGCACCGGGCCGTTGTAGCCCTCCGGCCCGGCAAGTTCATGCGGCAGCTCCCACATGCGGGCCAACAGGCCCTTGGCCGGGCGCTGCCGTACGAGCAGGCGGCCGGCATTCGTTCCGCTGCCCTCGATGAGGGCTACGGAACGTGGCTCCAGCCGAGGCGGCTTCGCCTTGGTCTTGACTGGCAGCGTCTCCTCGCGACCTGCCAACCTGCCCGAGCAATGCTCCATGACCGGGCAGGTCAGACAATGAGGCGACTTCGGCGTGCAGACCAGCGCCCCCAGCTCCATCAGAGCCTGATTAAAATCAGAGGCCCTTCCTTCGGGAATCAGCTCCCGTACCAGACTTTCCATATGCGCCCGCGTGCTGCCCTTCATAATATCCTCTTCAATAAGAAAATAACGCGACAGCACACGCATCACATTTCCGTCCACAGCAGGCTCTAGTCGATTGAAGGCGATACTCATAATCGCCCCCGTCGTATACGGGCCTACTCCTTTCAGTGCAGCGACAGCCTGTGTATCATCCGGCACCTGCCCGCCGTGAAGCTCAACTACTTGTTTTGCCGCAGTTTGCAAATTCCGGGCCCGCGAATAATAACCCAGCCCTTCCCACAGCTTAAGCACATCCTCCTCGGGTGCTTCCGCCAACGCTTCAATTGTAGGAAAACGTGCAATAAAGCGATTAAAATACGGAATGACCGTATCGACACGCGTCTGCTGAAGCATAATTTCCGAGATCCAGATATAAAAAGGATTCCGATGGCGGCGCCACGGCAAATCACGTTTGTTACGTGTATACCAATTCAACAGTTCAAAGCTGAAATAACGCTTTTGTTCCAATGTATTTGTAGTCATCACATCACATCTCCTTATATTCGACAATCACAAAAGCAGAGGCAATGTTAGGCTGATGTGTAATACTCAAGTGAATGCTGTAATTCGAGTCACCTGTAGACGGCAATCTCAGTCTATCCCATGCGGATGAAGACAAATAAACGGCTGGCTTCCCCCCAGGTTCCGGTAAAATATCCATATCGCCGAACCCGATGATTTGCCCAATTCCGCAACCGAAGGCTTTCGTTATCGCTTCCTTGGCGGCAAAGCGCCCAGCTACGAACTCCGTTAGTCTACCCTTGCGTTCCACAGCAAGCTCACGTTCTGCCGGGGTCAGCACCCGATTCAAAAACGCATCTGCATATTTACCTGCTAAAATATGAGCCATACGGCTTATTTCCAGCACATCATGTCCAATTCCGTAGATCATTTGGGTATTCCCCGTCCTTTTTACTTTACTGGATCTATTGTAACAGTGCGTACACACCCTGGCGAGTCACAAAGGCGTAAAAGCGGCACCAAAATATGTTAAAATAAGAAAGGCTATAGGTGAATGTTTTGAATTCAGCTGATATGCCCATTTAAAAAAATTCCCGTAGAAAGGAAGGATAGGATGTCAGAAACCATTATTGTTGAAGCAGGTACCGAAGCAGGAACAGATGCGGTGATCCGGGCTTCCTGGTTTCCCGCTAAAAATACAGCCAAAAGCCTGCTCATCATCGCTCACGGCTACAAAGGATTCAAGGATTGGGGCATGTTCCCCTATATAGCAGAAGCATTGAGTATGGATAACCATGTTGTGACCTTCAACTTTTCACATAATGGCATAGGTGAGGATCTAGAGAATTTTACCGAGCTAGAAAAGTTCGCACGCAACACCTATAGCCGCGAACAAGAGGATTTGGAACTATTGCTGTCCAATCTGAGAGCACGTCATGAGTTCAGAGAATTGCCGTTGTTTCTGTTAGGACATAGCCGAGGCGCGGGAAGCTGCTTTGTATATGCTTTAGATCATCCCGGCGAGATTGCTGGCGTCATTTCATGGAATGGCGTGACAGATCTTGATTTGTTTACTTTACCGCAAAAAGAAGAAATGCGCGCCAAGGGGCGCAGCTATGTGGAGAACGCCAGAACAGGACAACAGCTTCCGCTGGATGCTGTCATTCTGGAAGACCTGGAACAAAATCGCCAGCGTTTTGCCATTGTAGACAGACTTGCCAACAGCCAGCTCCCAGCTGTACTGATCCAGGGAACCGAAGATTCCAAACGTCTACGGGAAGGCTCTGCCCTGCTCACATCCGTTCGTCCCGACATCGAATGGGTACAAATTCAAGGCGGCAATCATACCTTTAATACCGTTCATCCATTCCAGGGAGGTAGCCTTCCACTGGATCAAGCGATTACCGAAACCCGCCGCTTCATTGAGTGGATCACCAATTAAATTATTGCCCCTTCAATACAAACGGCGATCCGCCGGGCGGATCGCCGCATTTATTTACTTCAGGATTTTACAATTCCATAATGATTAATGCTTACACTCCTGGGATGCTTGTCCGCTTATGCGCTGTACGTGTAAAGAAGCTTTCCAGCTTTTCGCGTGCCGCCGGGTCAATTTCCTTGCCTTCCAGGTAGTCGCTGTTTGCTTCGTAGGAGATCCCCAGTTCTTTTTCATCCGTCTGACCTTCCCACAATCCTGCTGTAGGCGCTTTGTCCAAAATGGCCTGCGGAACTCCGAGATAGCTGGCCAGCAAGCGCACCTGACGTTTGTTAAGCGTGCTGAGTGGCGTAATATCGACTGCACCATCGCCCCATTTGGTATAAAAGCCTGTGATGGCTTCTGAAGCGTGATCTGTGCCAACGACGAGCAGATTCAGCTCATTCGCGAGTGCGTACTGAACCACCATACGTGTTCTTGCCTTTACATTCCCTCTCACTTGCGGAGTAATGGAACGCTCCAGACCGATATCCTTTAACGTATGCTCTACTTCCACGGCAACCTTGTCCACGGCTTCCTTAATGTTCGTTTCCCCAGCATATTTCAGGTCGAACGCTTTGGCTACCGCGTAGCTATGCTCGATATCTTCCTGTTGGCCGTATGGCTGGAATACACCCAGTGTTTTGTATTCGTCCCCTTGTTCCTGCGTCAATTCATCTGTAGCCCGCTTGCACAAAGCGGCTGCTACGGCACTATCAATCCCGCCACTGATGGCGATTAACAGCCCTTTGCTTCCCGTTTTCGTTACATACGACTTGAGGAAATCCACACGCTTACGGACCTCCGCCTCTACATTAATCGTAGGCTGTACTCCCAATTCAGCAATAATCTGTTCCTGCAAACTCATCAGATAAGCACCTCTTTTTTAGGAATTTCCTTCACAAGCCAACATGCAAAAGCCCCGGCAAGTTTCGCAGGCGAAAAATGCGGGGCATAGCTTGAGCAGTCTTACCGGCAAAAACGATCAAATGCACTGGTCAAATCAGCAGCGATCTGATCTGCCGAACGATCCTCCACCTGATGACGCTCGATGAAGTGAACCAGTTCGCCGTCTTTCAACAGCGCGATAGAAGGGGATGACGGTGGGTAAGGTGCGAAAAATTCGCGAGCCTTTGCCGTTGCTTCCTTGTCCTGTCCGGCAAAAACCGAATACAGATGATCTGGCGTAAGATCATGCTTCAACGCTTCAGCCACACCCGGGCGGCATTGGCCTGCGGCACAACCACATACCGAGTTCACAACAACCAACACTGTCCCTTTAGCATTAGGCAGCTTGGCCTCCACATCTTCAGAAGTACGCAGTTCCTGAATCCCAAGATTCGTCAGTTCATCGCGCATTGGCTGAACTGAATCTCTCATATATTGATCGAAAGACATAGACATATTCTTTCACTCCTTTTCCAAAAATCATGTATACTACGTTTCTAATTTCATCCTTTGCCGTGTAAAGGCATGGACATCTAAACTTCATTATACAATCTTTTTCACGTAATTTGCAAAAATCCGGCTATATATTTGCACGATTATTTCTGTATCGAATTTATGACAGGAGGTTCAGCATGATCCCGGTAAGTCGGGACGGTTCTGCGCAATCGGACTTTAAACTGCGTGCCCATTCCCTCCACCGAGTCTACGGCAATCGTACCGTGATGACGCTCCACTATACTTTGACATAAGGCCAGCCCCAAACCTGTACCTTTCGTTTTGGTGGTGTAAAAAGGTTGGAACAGCTTTTCAAGCTGTTTTTGCGGAATTCCCGGACCTGTGTCCTTTACTTCGAGTTCCACGAAATCCCCTTCCTCATGAGTCGAAATGGTCAGCACCCCCTTTCCCCCCATAGCTTCCATCGCATTACGTGATAAATTAAGCAGCAACTGCTTCATTTCCTTAGGATTCAAATGCAGCATCGTCACATGTTCCTCCAGCTTTAGCTCAATCGTCTGCCCCCTCAGATTCGCATCTGCCCACAATAAAGGCGTCAGTTCGCGAATAATATCATGCAGATGACATTGCTCCTTCTCGACAATCCGATTCTGGGCCAGTGAAAGGAAATCGTTAATAATTCCGTTCGCCCGATCGAGTTCCTCCATCACAATGCGGTAGTAATGGTTTAGAGATTCTGGACTTTTCTCACGCATAAGCTGTAAAAAACCACGCACAACCGCCATCGGATTACGTATTTCATGAGTAATGCCCGCTGCCATCTGTCCGACCAGACTGAGCCTCTCGAAATTGCCTAGCTCACTGCGCAGCGTCTCTAGCTCTGTAATATCTTGCAAGGCGATAATGACGCCTGTCGTTTGGTTTACATGTTTATCACGAATAGGAAGGAAACTTGAGAAGAATACTTTGGGAGTAACATTTATAAAATCAGCACCCGCCTCTCCTTCCAACGCTTTTGCAACTCGTTCATTAACCACAGGCAAAGAGCTAAAACCATATAACGAGGTCAATGGACGGCCTACTACCTCAGGCAGTGTAATGTAGGGATCGAAGTCCTGGTAGAGTTCCAGCATCGTTTTGTTCATATGTATAACTCGTTCTTCGCTGTCCAGAGTAACAAGAGATAACGGCATCAAATCCATAACTTGACGCAGCTTATCCACTTCAATTAAGTATTTGCTCGTAAATTCAGTCACATCACGCCGCAGCGCCAGCTTCTCAAAGGCATTATGCATTAGACTCACGACCGTAAAACTTGCCAGCACACCTGCACCAATATTCCAGAACGTTGTAAGTAAGTCAGGAATGTATACCGAAATATCCTGTTTGCCCCACAGTAGCGGAAATATTGCTTTAAACAGCATATCAGCCACAACATATGCGGAGATTAGGAGTTTTTTGTCCAACAAGGTTCCTCTTTGAAAAAACTTGCCATGCAGCAGCATAAAAGGAAAAAGAATAAAACCCGTGCCCACATACATCGGGGACATTTCTGTCGACTGGGCTATAATCAGGACACCCATCAGTGCGGAAGCGGCGAGCACGAAGGCAGTGCGACGTCTACCGTACATGATGCCAACAGCAAGGGGAATAATACCGAGATTGGAAGGTAGACCATACGGAGACTGATATTGAAAGAGTGTACATAGCAATATGGCTGGCAAGCAACACAGATACAGTATTCCTTGATTAGGTCCAGGAAGCAGATTGCCGCCCCAAACCTTTTTCTTATCCCCATAATCCGTTAATATAGAGAAAAAACCCGCCGATATAACGGCAAGGAGAACTTGGAGCACACTTTCCTTCAACGCAATTAACAAGGACTTCTCCCCCTCATCATCTTTCCTTGACGCCGTTAGTTGAATTAAAGCACAGGCTACAATATATTACAATATATGTGTTAAAATCCCGGTGTAGAACGACAAAATCTGCTAAATACCAGATGTATATAAGAGGAACGCTTTTACGTGTTTTAAATTCTTGAAAATTGAAATATATACGTGTTTACTGTGCTCTAAGGCTATCTAGAGCGACGGTATTACGATATGATGAAAAATCGGTTACACCATTCTGAATTTTTTGAAAATTTGTCGACGAAAAGGAAGAGGTTTATGACTTACGACGTTATTGTAATCGGAGGCGGCTCAGCCGGATTAATGGCTGCTGCCGCTGCCAGCGGTGAGGGCGCCAAGGTGCTTTTGCTTGAAAAAGGAAATAAGCTCGGGCGAAAGCTGGGGATCTCTGGTGGAGGCCGTTGCAATGTCACGAATGCCAAAGAGCTGGACGAACTCATTCGGCACATTCCCGGCAATGGCCGTTTTCTGCACAGTGCACTGGCGGCTTTCGGCAATCGGGATATCATCGCCTTTTTTGAACAGCTGGGTATAGCCTTAAAGGAAGAAGACAATGGGCGTATGTTTCCAGTGACGGACAAAGCCAAAACAGTTGTCGATGCTTTGATCAACAAGGTACGCTCTCAAGGAGTCGAGATTCGGACAAGCTGTCCTGTTCAAGAGGTTATTTACAATGAAGGTCATACGGCTGGGGTGCGGCTGCGTTCCGGTGAAATCCTACATAGCCGTAATGTCATTGTAGCCGTTGGCGGCAAATCCGTCCCGCATACAGGCTCGGAAGGTGACGGCTATGCATGGGCAGAACAAGCAGGGCATATGATTACGGAACTGTATCCAACAGAGGTGCCGTTGACCTCAGGCGAGACGTTCATCCAGACGAAAGAGCTTCAGGGACTATCCTTACGCGATATCAGTCTGACCGTATGGAATGCGAAGCAAAAGAAAGTTGTCGTCCATGAAGGAGATATGATTTTTACACATTTCGGTCTATCTGGCCCAACTGCTTTGCGGTGCAGTCAGTTTGTCGTCAAGGGAATGAAAAAGGATAAGGTAAACACGGTGTTGTTGACTCTCGATTTACAGCCTCACAAACATGCCGATGAAGTCTACCGTGAGACGCTGGAATTGGCATCGGTCGATGCTAAAAAAGCGATCAAAAATGTGCTTAAGCCTTATTTACCGGAACGCTTGATTCCATTGTTGCTCCAGCAAGCCGAACTGCGTGAGGACTTGACCTATGATCATATTCCCAAGCAGCAGTGGCAAGAACTTGCTCATCGCATTAAGGCGTTTCCAATCCGTGTGAACGGTACGCTCTCTCTGAAGGAAGCGTTTGTTACCGGAGGCGGTGTGAATTTGAAGGAAATTAATCCGAAAACGATGGAGTCCAAGCTGATGCCTGGGTTGTTCTTCTGCGGTGAGATTCTCGATATTCACGGTTACACAGGTGGTTATAATATTACAGCGGCGTTTACGACAGGGCATACAGCAGGAACCCAAGCGGCCGTAAGCGATTAAGACGCTGCGCGTAGGATTTGATCTTACGATCGCTGTTGCCACGGGATTCTCTTGATTATATAAAACATTTAAGGGTAAGAATCCCGTGGCAAAGGCGAACGCTTCGCTTCTCCAGATTCAAATCCTCCGCTACGCTGCAAACCGCCATTACATCCGCATTCTTATAGGAAAAGTAGGAAGGAAATCAAAAAGACTTAAATCAGTTGTATTGCTGATTTAAGTCTTTTTTTGAGTAATCGCGTATTGAACAAGCTCTATCTTGTTTTGACATTTGCCGCTATTCTATACCTCAATAATGATAGGTAAAATCATGGGTCTTCTCTTCGTCTGGCTGTAAATAAACCGGCCAACATCATCTTTTAACATCTGCTTAATCAGTCCCCACTGACTCATTTCGATTTCTGTTAACTCGTTCACTGTGGACATAATCGTGTCGTGGATCTGACTCATGAGCTCTTCCGAATCCTTAACATATACAAAGCCTCTTGAAATGACCTCTGGCGTTGCGAGCATTTGCTTCTCGTTTTTGCTCAACGTCATCACAATAATCAGCATTCCGTCTGAAGAAAGCTTTTTACGGTCTCGTAGTACAATATTACCTACGTCCCCTGTTACCAACCCGTCTACCAAGCTATTGCCGGCTGATACTTTGGGCCCCAGGGATGCTCTTCCCTCTTCGATTTGAACAGTGTCACCGTTATGGACGATAAATACATTCTCCATCGGAATCCCCACAGACTCCGCTAGCTGACGATGCTGATACAACATCCTGAATTCACCGTGTATGGGAATCAAATACTCCGGTTTCATCAGGGTCATCATTAATTTTAATTCTTCCTGACTGCCATGACCGGATACGTGCATCCCCGTGGAGCTGCCTGATCCATAAATAACCTGGGCACCCAACACATACAAGTTATCAATAACCTGGGAAAGGTTTCGTTCATTCCCCGGTATGGCTCCCGCAGCAATGATGACCGTATCACCAGGCAAAATTTCGATTTTGGGATGCAGGGAATTGGCTAAACGTGACAATGCGGCCATCGGCTCTCCCTGGCTACCGGTACATAAAACTGCAATTTCTTCTGCGGGGAACCGCTCTGTTTCCCCCGGCTCAATCAACAAATCCTCAGGCATATGCAAGAAGCCCAGCTCCTTCGCCACCGAAACCACATTTACCATACTGCGTCCGAGTAAAACCAGTTTGCGACCTGTTTCCACAGCCGCGTCAATGACTTGTTGAACACGGTTCACATTAGAAGCGAACGTGGAGATAAATACCTGCTGCTTGGCTCTGGCAAATGCATCTAGAATATGCCCGCCAACCAAACGTTCTGAAGGGGTAAATCCCGGTCTTTCCGCATTTGTACTTTCGGAGAGCAGCACTTTTACCCCCTTCTTTCCTATTTCAGCCATTCGATGAAGATCGGGAAAAGGTCCGCTTACGGGAGACATATCGAATTTGAAATCCCCGGTATGGACCACATTTCCTTCCGGTGTCTGAAAAAAGACACCCAGGCAATCCGGGATACTGTGGACCGTGGTGAAAAAAGAGGCCTGAATCGTTCCCGCTTGAACGGTTGAATCTGCATCTATAAGATGAAGCTCAGCATCACGTAAAAGATTGTGCTCCCTTAACTTAATCTTAATTAATTCGATGGTGAGCTTTGTGCCAAAAACGGGCATATTAATCTGTTTCAGCAGATAGGGGATACCTCCGATGTGATCCTCATGCCCATGAGTCACAATGAGCGCTCTGACTTTATCCTGATTTTCCAGCAGATAGGTGACATCGGGCACAATAAGGTCAATACCAGGCAAGTTCTCATCAGGAAACTTGGAGCCACAATCGATAACGACAATATCCTGATCGTATTGGATGAAATACATGTTTTTCCCGATTTCATTAACACCGCCTAGAGCAGCAACGAGTAATCTATTATCAGCATGCATCAATTTTATTTCCTCCTTAGGAAAATGCTATCCATATTATTCATTTTTCACGTAAACTTATGCACAAAAAGAAACCCTTGTCTCTAAAAGACAGGGGCTCTCACTTGATTTATTAGATACCCACTGCAGCCGAAATCGCAGCAAAAATAGCAGCAACTAACCACAGAATGGGGAATAGCTTGAAGATTACCTTCAGCCACTGTCCAAAGCTGATCCGGGCAATGGCCAATCCAGCCAACAGTACTCCACCTGTCGGTGAAATGAGATTGGTTAACCCGTTACCGAATTGGTACGCTGTGACTACTGCTTCACGATTGATACCTACAAGATCGCCAAGCGGTGCAAGTACAGGCATGGTTAGTGCAGCTTCCCCCGAAGAAGATGGAACCAGGAAAGTAATAATATTATGTGCAACCAACATAATGGTAGTGAACAAGTAACCTGGCAATCCTTCCAGAATGCTTGCGAGTGCATTCAATACGGTATCAATGATCATACCCTGCTCGGCGATGATCAGAATTCCGCGGGCGAGACCTATGATCACTGCAGCGTAGATGAATTCTCCACACCCTTTTACAAAATTCTCAGCTATTTCCTTCTGGCTCATCCTGGTAACTATCCCGACAAAAAGACCGAGTGCGAAGAAAAGGGCGCCGATTTCAGTCATATACCAGCCTTTGGCCAAAATTCCCCAGACAATTGCTCCAAGCGTTATAATAAATCCACCTATAATTAATTTGTCCCGATACGTGAAGACGACGTCCTCACCTGTATTTTCTTTTATAAATTGCTCGCGATTTATAATATCACTTTGAAAAACAATGGATTTCTCGGGATTTCGCTTAACCCGGTGCGCATACCACATCGTAAAGGCAATAGAAATCATAGTAAATACAAGCCATTCAATAAATCTCAGCCAAAGCTGAGGATTCCCCTCCACCCCTGCGATCCCTTGGGCAATCAATACTGAAAATGGATTAACAGTCGAACCGACATAGCCAATTTGCGTTCCCAGAAATAGAATAAGAATAGCAGTCATAGAATCGAAGCCTAGGGCAAACATTAACGGAATAAAAATCGCATAAAGCGGAATAATTTCTTCGCTCATCCCAAAGGTAGAACCTCCGAGACTGAATATAACCATGGCAATTGGAATAAGCAGAATCCCCTTATTCTTCAGCCGTCTGGCAAGAGCTGTCAGGGAACGGTCAATGGCCCCCGTCTGCAGTATAATCCCGAAGGAGCCGCCCACAATAAGGACAAAAGAGACCACATCGGCGGCATTGATAATCCCCTCAATAGGAGCGCTTAGGATTTGGGGGAGGCCTTGTCTTAAATCACCGTTCTCACCAGTTTTGGGTACAGTGTGATAGGTTCCCGAAACGATTGCCGTTTTGGTCACACCGTTTACTGTCACTTCATGACGCTCAAATTGTCCGCTGGGCACAATCCATGTCAATGCGGCGACTGTAATAATAATCAAAAATATTAAAGTATAGCTATGGGGCAAGGATAATTTCCATTTCATATTCTTGATGTTCATGTTTATCCCTCATTCCAAGAATGGTTATACGTAACCTTCCCTCCCATAATGGTCAATATCACTTGGGCGTCCCTGATGTCACCAGCGGATGCGTTAAGGAGGTCGCGATCAAAAACGGCGATGTCAGCATATTTTCCAGCCTCCAGCGTACCTGTAACCTCTTCCATATAACAATGTTTGGCTCCATTAATGGTCCATGCCTTTAAAACTTCGGATGGCGGCATCCCTTGGTCAGGATACCAGCCTCCTGCAGGCGAGCCATCCGGGAATAATCGGTGAGAGGCTGCATATAGCGAATCGGGAACACTCGTGATAAATAAAGGCAGATCAGTCCCAATGGTTATTGGCACGTTAGCCTCTAGCATGGATTTATAATTATTAAATCGGTTTTCATTACCTTTGCCTACCACAACAGGCATATAGGCCTCTTCATAGGTTGGATTCAGTAGCAGGATTTGGGCGTAGACTTCGGCAAAAATTTCGTTTTTGCCCATTCTGATCAAATCATCTGGATGAGGATACTCTAGATCACTGATAGAATGTCTGATAAGGTTATTACCTTGTTGTTCGCGGCATTTTTCAATCATGGATACCGCTTGGCGAATCGCAGCATCACCTTCTGCAGTTAGGCAGCATTTGATACCTTGGCTGTCTGCTTCCAGCACAGAGGCTTCAATCTTTTTGTAGTCAACCGTCCTCAAAGTCGTTACTCCGGGCATATCTGCGTAAGGTTCCAGCATGTCCCCCGTATGATCTGCTACGACACCGTCAAGCATCAGCTTGTATCCTTGGAAACGAATAAGGTCTCCATTATAAAGTGCTTTATACTTCATACCGGTGGCAATATCAAGCGATTCAACAACGGGTTCAAGCGAGAAATGAAATCGGAGTGGCAGTTCCCCTGTTTCTTTCAATTCTTCTAGAATCGGCAGCAGCTCGCTATGCCGGTCAAAGCCAATATCTTTTATGGAGGTAACTCCTCGTGCAGCTAGTATGCGGCAAAACTCCATAAACTCTTGTTTGACAAGGCTGTGATCCTTCATCATAGCTTGGAGCAGCAAAGCGCGTGCCTCAGCACTGCATTGATCCGGCAAAAATTGATATTTCTCCTGAGCCAGTCGGTTCATCCAGCAGTAGCTTTTATTTAGGTTAATGGCAATTACCGCCCGATCAGGGAACAGCTCGTCCAACAAGCTTTGCTCAGGCAGCTTGCCCCAACCTTCCTCGCTCCATCCGTAAGCGGTTACATCTTTCCCTGGCGGAAGATTGTTTGCCGCTTGTAGCATGGATTCCATTGCTTCTTCAATCGAGGCTACATGAGTCAAATCCACGCCCCGATGCATCGACATATATCCGGTAAAAAATACATGGTTGTCATGAACTCCTGGCATGATAAAAGCATCACCCAAATCACAGACAACCGTTCCCGCTCCTATCCAAGCTTGTGCCTCCTCGGGACGCCCCACTGCTGCAATACATTCTCCTCGCAGTGCAATAAACCCCGGCGAGGCTTCATTTTCTAAGCCATTAAAAATAGCATTTGACAGTAAAACTTTGTCCGCTAATGTATCATTCTTCCCTTGCACAATTTCACCCCCTCATTATTCATCCGCCTCACTATATAACGTAATATAACGTTATAATATAGCTTCTGCTTCTCTTATAGAGTGGAAGCAGAAGCTGCGCCGTACCTGAATACATTTACATAACAGGCAACGGATTTATATTGAGAATTGATAACGATCTCCAATGATGTACTGTTTACCTACATGAACGGGGCCTCCATGCTGATCATAAATAATCGTGTGCATGTAGAACAACGCCTGTCCGATGGCCGTCTCCAGCAGCTTTGCCTGGTATTCATCCGCCAAAGCAATTTGTAATATCGTCTCTCCTGGTTGGTTAGGATCAATGCTGTATTTATGACGCAACAGTTCGTATACCGAGCCCTCCAACTGTTCTTCCATTAGAAAAGAAAATCGGTCATAAGGATACAAATTATTCTCCAGCATTAGCGGTCGATCACCGGCGTATCTTTTGCGCTGAATATATAACACCTTTTCTCCTTGTTGCAGCTGCAACTGATGTGCAATTTCCTCATCTGCTTCTATGATTTCACGTTCTGTGACCACACTGTGTGAAGATAGGCCGTTGGATTTGCAGGCAGCCGTAAAGCTGATGACATGTTCAATCTTCCGCCCAATTTTGGGTACATTGACAAAGGTACCTTTTCCTTGACGTTTGGTCAGATAACCTTCATGAACCAATTCGGCAATGGCTTTTCTTACGGTAATTCGACTTACATTGTAGGTCTCGCTTAGCTCAGTTTCGGTCGGTATACGGCTTCCCTGCGTAAATGTTCCATTATGAATAGCCGTTTTGACCGCTTTTTGTAATTGTATATATAATGGCTCTGCTTGGTCCGAATTCAACATAATGTGCCCTCACTTGTCATATAACGTTATATTACTCCCACTTAGAGTATCAAATGTTACATATTCTTACAAGTGAAGATATTTGAACATAATTTTTTAGTAGCGGACGCCGTATCCGAAAGAACCTTCTACCAGACAGCTCTGAGCAGCAACCCTCGAGCCTTCTACCATAGCGTCCTGAATGTTGCCATTTTTCAAAAAGCTCAGTAAAAAGGCGGTTATATAAGAGTCTCCTGCCCCCATCGTATCCACAGCGTCCACGGAATCAGGCATTTGAAAATAGAACTTAGTACCATCATAGGCAATAGATCTATCTCCGCCGCGTGTGGCTACCAGAATTTGCCCCTCTTTTTTTCGATTGAAGCGGATATAGTTCTGCGTCTCTTCATCCGTCATATGGCTGCAAGAGAAGAAAGCGAAATCGGCGTACGCAATATATTTCTCCACCTGTGCATCTATGAAATCATCCGAAAAGTCAAAAGAAAGAGGGATTCCCAGCATCTTCAATTCAGGCAGCAAGTGTCCTGTATGACTGTACAAGCCGGTGTGAATAAGGTCGAACTCGCCAACATAGGCCTTGTCATCTTCACTCAGCTTCAGCGGATGGAGACGTGTAACTCCTCCCTCATTGCTGCCCAGAAATATTCTGTCTCCGTCTTCCAGGGTTACACGTGCACAGCCGTTCTCACCGCTATGATATCTGCACCGTGAAATGTCGATTTCCAGCTCACGGAGAATGTGTTCTACATGCTGTGCTTCGTTATCGTCTCCGAATACTCCGATAAAGGCTGCATCTACTCCCGCTTTTTTGGCAAACACACTGAAATTAAGCGCATTGCCGCCAGGATACATCATGCGCAGATGAACATATTTATCTACCACATTATCGCCAATGCCTAAAACTTTCATGATGGTTTCCTCCTGTTGGTAAGTGCGCTTAGTAAGCTACTTTGCCCATATAACGACGAGTTTCCAGTGGGTGATTGCGTACATTTGCGAGTGCTTCACGATAAACACATACAATGCTGTAAAATAAAACCGGGTTAAAAAACTCAACGACCTCGTCGGCAATAGTTCCGATTCCAAGCTCCTTCGCATCGATCACTTCCACTTTCTCGGCATATTGATTCAGGAAAGTCTGTGCCCGCTCATCCAATGCCCGTGTGCGTCCTTCGTTGATCATCAGAATAAATGGAGTTTCTTTATCCGTTACTTCAAACGGTCCGTGGAAAAATTCACCCGAATGGATTGATGCCGCATGAAGCCATTGCATTTCCATCAGAGAACAGATAGCAAATCCGTACGCATGTCCATAAGAAGCTCCGCTGGTCAGGATATAGAAGAGGTCTTCATTGCTATATTTGTCAGCGAATACACTGGCACGCGGTTCAACTTGTATTTTTGCCCGATTAATAATTCCATTGATTGCTCCCAAGCCGTTCTGGAAAGCTTGATAATGCACATAGCCTTCAGCGATTTGAAGCAGCTCAACAGTAAGCTCCAAAATAATAGCCATCGGGTTATTTTTGACATCGCTCTCATCTCCCCACTCGTAGAGGAATGAATAATCAGAATAATTGAG
Source organism: Paenibacillus sp. EKM212P (assembly GCF_011066115.1). Taxonomy (NCBI): domain Bacteria; kingdom Bacillati; phylum Bacillota; class Bacilli; order Caryophanales; family Paenibacillaceae; genus Paenibacillus; species Paenibacillus sp. EKM212P. Next base: position 362,989 of record NZ_JAAMNR010000005.1, on the reverse strand, counting down.
CAGTGTCGCTTCACTATTGTGGGTTAAGCCGATGGTGTAAGCGCCTTTCTCTTTGGCTGATTTAGCAGCCGCAACCGACTCCGGCGTGTTTCCTCCATGGGAACAAACGATGACTACTGCGTTTTTACCTAATCGTTTTGGCAGCGCGTGCACAAACTCATTCGCCGCATACATCCCTGCTACCAGCTTCTTTGCTTCACTATCCAGAAAATATTTTGAGGGATACATATCGACTAATGAGCCCCCGCAGGCTACTAAATACACCTCGGAAATCTTCCCACTCGCTTGTTCATAAATGGTTTGAACCGTCTGTTGTACATTCATTTTTACCTCTCCTTTTTATATAACGTTATATAACGTATTGTTTACGAGATAAATATAAGCGCTTTCAATAAAAGTGTCAAGCCCATTTATTTGATGAACTTATGATCTGCATTATAAAAGCTCTAATCCTTGTGTCAACGGAATTAGAGCTCCTTTTTTTAGATTTAATTCATTGATAGGTGGTTGGCAATAACGAGGCTACTCCTACAATATACGCACAAAAAATATGGTCTTACAAATGGGTTTGTCCGAATAAACTTAAATAGACAAATACATAACATCCAATAATACTCAAGGAGGAAAAAGGACATTAATACATTTATCAGTTATATTTTTCTAGGTCTGTCACTTTCCGCTCCCATTGGACCGATTAATGCCGCACAGCTGGATCGAGGTATCAAGAATGGTTTTTGGCACGCCTGGTTTATTGGGCTTGGTGCAATAACCGCAGACATTATCTATATGCTACTTGTTTATTTGGGAATGATTCACCTTCTTAATGCTCCGTTTGTCAAAGCTTTTTTATGGCTGTTTGGTTTTTTCGTACTTGTGTATACAGGTATTGATAGCATCAAAAATGCAGGTGTGATTTCAGAATCCGAAATAAGGGGAAATGGTACTACATTAAGTAACTCATTTATGTCCGGTTTTCTAATGTCATTATTTAATCCCCTCTCCATCCTTTTTTGGCTTGGCATTTACGGATCCATACTCGCAAACGTCGCTAATACATATCCAGTACAACAACTAATGATCTATAGCGGAGCGATTGTATTAGGCGTGTTACTCTGGGATGTGACCATGGCAGCCGCTTCAAGTATTTTCCGGAGGTTCCTAAAAACCGGATTGCTTAAAACCATCTCTTGGATGTCCGGATTATCACTTATCGGTTTTGGCTTTTATTTTGGCGTACAAGCATTTCAATTACTTTTTTTACGCTAACGCTTAACTCACTGACAACGTTAACGAGATTCCTTGGCGTGCTTTCGGCGAACCCATTGTACAATGAGGTCACATATTGCAATTAACAAGACAAGCAGTAAGCTGATATACACTCCCGGGCGGCTAAGTTTATGAAAAAATGATCCGACCACGGCCATAGCTATCAACAACAATCCAATCCAACGTTTAATATTGTTTGATTTGCTCGATTCCAGTAGCTTACCTGAAGACAACAAAATAAAACACCAGTTATACAACAGCATTAACCCCGCTGCAGTAGTGATATATTCATATACTTTTCCCGGTAGTAGCAACGACATTACGATGGCTGAGATTAATCCAACGGAGATCAAACTAAGTGCATAAAGAGGATATTTGCCCTTCCACTTCCGTGAAAATAATGTGGGCGCATCTCCTTCCTGTGCAAGCGTAAGCATCATAGATGTCTCTGCATATAGAGATGCTGTCATCGTTGAGAACCCTGCAATAATAAGCACTCCATTAAATAAATGAGGCACAAAAACCAGATGATCGCTGCTAAGCGCAAGCACAAAAGGACTTTCTTTCGGGTTAAAGGCACTTAATGGCACCATAGACACAGCCAGACCAATCGAAAGCACATACACGGCAACCAGCGTAATCAGCATTACCTTGCCTGCTTTAGGTGCATCCTCCGGTTTTTGAAGCCGATTAGACATAATTCCGAGCACTTCAATACCTCCGTATGCATAAAAGGCAAAAATAAAAGATGACCACAATCCTATGCCCCCAGTCGGAAAAAATTCTTTGTAACTGATGGGGAACTTTGGATTATATTTTCCTCCTCCGATCCAGCCTGCCAAAAGAGCAACGGCCAAGACCAGAAACATAACAATAGCTGCCATCTTAATGATGGCTAGTACATTTTCAACTCGATCAAAACCCTTATTGCCAAAAAAAACAATCACAAGCCCTAAAATCCCGAAGCCTGCTGCAAATATCCACATCGGTACCTGAGGAAACCAAAAGCGTGAGAATATAGATAGCGCGGTTAGTTGACTCCCATTGATAAGCAATTCTGAGAACCAATACACCCATCCACTGCCGAATCCTGCCCAACTTCCAAATGCTTTTTGGGCATAGGAACGGAAAGAACCCTGTTCAGGATGATCTGCCGTCATGCGCGAAAGGGCATCAAACACCACATATGTTCCCACTGCTGCAAAAAAGTATGCAATCAGCACGGCTGGACCACCTATGGAGATCGCTAAGCCAGACCCGAGGAAATATCCTGTACCAATGGTACCTGCAACTCCTAATAAGCTAAGTTGCCACCATTTTAGTTTTTGATCTTTTTGCTTAACAGCTGAAGACTTGCCCATAATGAAAATCACCCTATTCCTGATATTGAGACCTAGTTCTCCGATATTATGATTGCCTTCTTCACCATATTTCATGTGGACAGCAATTCATTTCGTTATTTGTGATTTCTGGATTAGAAGTGTGACTATTTATATAATAAAAAAGCACCAGCAAACTCGTTTAAGGTTTGCTGATGCTTTTTCTACATAAAACCAGAGACTTCATTTGGGACTAAATAGAATCTTTTGTTGCGTTAATGATTAATTATCAAAATTTAGACATAGAAAGTGCCTTGTCCGCATTTTGAATATCCATTTGAATTTGCTGCTCTGGATCATAAGCATTATAGTAGCCATTGTTCTTCATATAATTAAAAATTTGTTCATGAAGATTAACAGCTTTGCTCAATTGGTCACAAAGAACATTGCGAACTTCCGAACTGGTTGACTCTGTCAGGGCAATTGCATAGCTTTTAATTCCACTTTTAGCCGAAATCAACAGGTCAGAAGCGATCACCTGATCCGTCATTCCACCCATTCCAGTCATGTTCTGAACAATAGAATTCACGTTAATCCTCCTTTAAATTACACGAGCAGATTTCTAAGCTGTTGAATATCTTGTGTGCCACCGTTAACATCCTGCTGCAAAATGTTTTTTAAATTTGTGTCTGATACTAAAGGAATCATGGTTTGGGCTTTTGTCAGGCAAGTTGTTTTAAACGTAAGTAGCTCATGTAATTCCAATTTTTCGTGAACTCCTAATTTTTGCAAGGTCAAGACCTCCTTTCTGAAATTGTTATTCCCTGCTGTCGTTGCTATTTATGCATATCCTACAGAATTTCAATTCTGGTGAAAGCTCTAACTGAGTTTTTCTCACACAAAAAAAGCTCCTTCAAAGCCACAATAATTAATGGTCTTATAGGAGCTTTATCCTAATAGGAGCTGAGCAGTGAAGACTCAAATTCTAATCATGACTTTTAGGACAAAATCAGATATGGATGCTTCCAGAAAATCCATCCACTTCGTCTTCAGGTTGTTGATCAGAGCTGACGTTGTGCTCCTCCATCGTATTAGTATACGTTTGAGAGGAGCCATTTTTATAAGCTTCGCTCCAGTCTTCGTTGATCGTGTGTGCCGGGATAATCCAATCTTCCGGGCTATAACCTGGATGTTGTACACCTATGTTTCCTTGCAAACCGGGATATTCATCCGGTTTAGAGAAAAGAGTCCCTACCTCAATCATGCTTCCTTCATAGGCTTGGCAAATTTCCAATGCAGACAGCACATCCTGGTTCTCAATATGAACACTGAGACCTGTGTCACCATTTGTGCTGGCGGAGTATCCAATTTCCTTTAATGTTTCACAGGCTTGGGCAGCTTGCTGCGGATCACGAAATTGAAAACGGAAAGAACCTGTATCCATGTGTTTCATCTCCTCTGAAGTAGCTATTTGGTTAATTGGGGTTCATCAAGCTAGGTATGTTATTTTTAATATAACCAAGCGGAACAGTATTTTTACATTCAAAACCTTTATTTTTCAAAAATTTACTTTAAAGCTTTGAAATTAAATAGTTAAAAAAGCAGCTACTGTGACAAATCGCATGTTTTCGCTACGTAAATCCCTTTATGCTAGTAACAAGGGTATGGTTGCCCGGTCATCCGAGCCGAGCGGTCAAAGGATGCCCAAATCCATACATAAAGGCGGAATGAAGATGATAGATTACCGAACATTGGTGACACAGCAATCCATGCATTTGTATAGCGTGTTTGCCAAGTCATTCAAAAGTGTAAACGAACATGCGGTTGCTGGCATCAAAACGGTGGGCTTCAACCCAACGGCCTTCGCCGTGATGGAAGTTTTATATCACAAGGGCGCGCAGCCAATCCAACAAATTGGAGCAAAGCTGCTTCTGCAAAGCGGAAATGTCACTTATGTTATTGACAAGCTGGAAAGCCGCGGTTATTTGCACCGTCACCCGTGCGACCAAGATCGTCGGATTATATATGCAGAATTGACGGACGAAGGACAACGTGTCATGGACGAAATTTATCCTGATTATACACGTCAGATTGAACGTGCCTTTAGCGGAATCAGTGAAACCGAAAGAGATCAACTCATCGGCTTGCTCAAAAAATTGGGCCGTAGCGCTGATAACTTGTCACCTTATCACAAATAGAATGAATAGTAATTTTAGCAACTAATCGTTTGTGAATAAACGAACAATCTTATAGCTGTGCTAAAACGAAAATTTAGATTTACAGAGAAAAGTCCACCCTTATATTCATGGGTGGACTTTTTATATACCTGGATAGAGCGAAATATGCCCAAGCTTACGAGCAGCATAAGTACCTGCTATCGACTAAAATGTTTGACTACTACATTATTAAAAATTGCTGGACCGCCATCGGAAAACAGAGTGATTCTCTGATCCTCTAACCGTGGAAATATTAAAGAGGAATAAGCTACTTCTCCACCATCGACAAACACTTCAATACTGGTTTTATCGACGAGAATGTTCAGGTGAACCTTTTTCTTATTAGTATCAAAAGGCGCCTTGCTCTCCACATATTTTCCACTCTGATCCGGCTGCCCGGTGTTGGCTCTATTTACGTAGGAGTATTGACCGTCTACTGAGACACCCACATCGACATGACGCTTGCCATCCGTCGACTCTCGAAGCCTCAATCCTACATTTTTAATCGTGGACCAAGATACATCCGCCTCTAGCTGATAGGCATCGCCTGCTACCGGAAGCCGGTGAGCACCCTCTACTTTAATCGTTCCTAATGATTTTTTGGATGTTTGGAATCGCTCCAAATTGGGTACCGGCTGTGAAACCAAACGATATCCAGCATCTGCCGTATGTTTCAGTCGAATTTGGCGAACAATCGAATCCATTCCATTAAAGCCTTCCTTTAGGGTAGGCGTGTTATTGGCATAATCCCAATTATTCATCCAGGCCAGAGCATAACGGTGACTATATTTATCTTTGTCTTTTCCTTCCTCGAACGTAACTGCACCATACCAGTCAAACCCATAATCCAGCCACTCAGGTTCACTGTGATTAGGGAGAAATGCTTCTCCATTAAAATCTCCCGTCCAATAGGCATACGTGTTGGGTCCGCCTGTTGATTTGCTATTGGCGCTCACACCTAGAATCCATTGATAGGTTCCATCATCCGCACGCATCCGGTAAAGGTCAGGACATTCCACAAGCCCAATATTTTCCGTTTGAAAGCCGCTCGTATACCGCCAATTCTTTAAATTATCAGACTCATAAAAACCAATCTTCGTTCCCTCTGCCATGACCATCACCCATTGATTACGTTGAGTATCTCGGATGATTTTGGGATCTCTGAAGTCCTTTGTACCGGGGTTGGACATCACAGGCTTGTTGCGGTAAGAAGTAAACGTCTTGCCTTTGTCCTTACTGTACCACAAAAATTGTTCCTGCTTTCCGCCATCTGCGGAGGGCTGTGTCACAATGGCTACCAGCGTGCCTTTTCCAAAACCTGCGGTATTATTATCATCGATCACGACCGAACCGGACCAAGGATCTCCATTCGGGTTCGTATATTTTGGAATCGCCACCCCTTCATCTTTCCAATGAACCAGATCGGTTGATGTGGCATGTCGCCATTCTGTACCGTTCTTTTTGGGATAATCACGATTATATAAATAGTAATAATGATATTTTCCATCCATATAAATAGGCCGTTGAGGATCATTCTTCCACTTATCCGGAACGGTAAAATGATAGGCTGACCGGTAGGTCGGTGTTGTTTGCTTACTTTGATTCGCTTGATTTTTGGGAGTTGCAGCAGATTTTTGGGGTTTGCCTGCATCCTGTTGGTACATACTCCAACCCATAGCTATAAATATAGTTAAGCCTGTGATGATTACAACGGATCGTATCCAAATGCTCTTGGGAGCTTTTTTTCTCATTATGACGATCCTCCTTACCTCTCATTGCACCGTTATGTACCGCCCGATGGACGACAGATCGGGTTGCTACCAAGCCGCCGCCTTCGGACATACTGCTTATACCTACTTATTTCTTGCCATACTCATTTTGGGGTTCTTTTTTGTCCTTTTCTGGATCAATCGTGATTTGCCCTTGCTCCAAAATACCGTTTTTCACAACAGACGTTTTCGAGCCTTTAATATTCAGCAGGAAGCTTGGCGCGAAAGTAGATTTGTGATCCGGGAAAAGCCCACGATTGGTCATATAACTCGACACGACTACGTTATTGCCTTTGCCTTGCGGGATAGCAAAATGGGCATACGTCCAGGTAACATCATCACGATCCAGATCCTGGTGAAGAACGAGACCGGTTCCATTCAGCGGTTTATAAGGCCCTGTCAAGGAAGTAGAAACATAACCCAGCATGTAAATATCATCGTCACCGATCGCATCTACAGTCACCTTGGAACCTCTTGTACTCGTAAATAAATACCACAAACCGTTCATTTTAAACACATTCGCCCGTTCAATTTCATCTGTTACCAGATTGGATGCAATCAAAGGAGGCATTACATTTTTCAACGTATAATCATCATTCAATTCAACGATACCCAGTGCGCCGTTCGCCAGCTCAGCTCCCTTTTTCTTAGGACTTTGCAGCAGGTTTTGTTGCTCTTCCGTGAAAAATTTCTTATTGCCGCCATAATAAGCTGGGTTTTGAATCGAATCTTCGCCCTGATAGCCTGTTTCTGTCCCTGTGTTGGCTTCAAATATAATATATTTGTGGCCTTGATCCTCGACATAGTGAGGGTCTCTAAAGGTATGATTATCCATTTCCACTCCGACGCTTTGCTGTACATTTTGATAGATTTTCCCATCTCCACCGTCATAGATCGATTTCAAATCCTCGACTCCATCTATTTTCAGTGTCTTATCATCAGGCTGAGAGACATTAATTTGAGCCGTGCTCAAGGTTTGCTTGCCGTATAATTTGTTATTTGGATCATACGGCTGTCTGCTGGTATAGAATAAACGTACTTGTCCATCAGAGGTTAAGGTAGCTGAACCTGACCATTCTTCTGACTGATTTTTTAGAATCGGATCGTTGGCAAGCAGTTTATCATTGTCTTTAAATACTCTGCCAGCGTTTTTCCAGCCGCTCAGTGAAGTATTGCCCGCTTTTTGATAGAACAGGTATATGAATGTATCCTCGCCTCTTTTAGGATCGCCTGCCAGTCCAAAAACGATATTGTACCCCTTGTAATTGGCTACTGTGCCATCGGCATTTTGTAACGGCCAAGAGTCCCAGACATCGAAATCAATCAGCTTGCCTGAGCTGTCGCGACCCATAGCAGAAGGAATATTCTTAATTGTAGACGCATCGAAGGACGGAACCTCATATTTCTCTTTGCCTTGCTGTTTGAAAATATTCAGCATGTCATTACGCGTAATTTGCGTAAATGCATTGTCTGTTTTGAGATCAGATGCATCATTTTCCTCGGCAAAAGCCTGAACGCCACCTCCTAATAGCAAGGTAGTTGCTACTGTTGCAGTGGCTGCTTTACTAAACCATTTGTTAAACTTCAAGTACTCCATCTCCCTTAATCTAATTATGCTTCTAGATTTGAAACCCAACTTTTTGGTTGTTAGGGCCATTTTATATGGTATGTCAAACGATTGATATAGACTGAAAAGCCCTATTATGTGAGGTAAGAAAACAGGTTCCTCTATGAATTTCATCCTCATATTTTCCTAGTAATTTTCTGAAAATTCCTTTTTTTTCATTCCTATTACATTCAGAAATATTTGCTACTTGATTTTTTTCCGTGTCCCATTTTGCTAGGTTGGTTGCTTCATTTACATGCAAAATCGTTCTAAAATAAATCATACAAAGCCCGATTTGTAAGCGGGTTCAAAAAAATGGTTCCTTAGTACCCTACAGCTCAATGCAGAAACATATTTTTTGTTACAATTTCTTAAGACTTTTTTACCATTTTGTTACCTATACCCTATGAATATATAGCAACTCTAGGGGGGTTTTATTTCCTTTTTGTATACTGGGGAATTTATCGGTCCTATACGAGGTGGCTATTTTGCTGAATCAGTAGGAGGAGAGACCATTGCATAAAGAGACAGCCCGGACCCTTATTTGGTGTACCGGACTGTCTCTTTATCATGAAAGATTTATATTATTTTTTATGCGTGTTCTCTTTGTGGTGTCTTTACGCGCTGATCTGCCTCTTCTTCCGTACCCGGCGGACGGTTCCGCAGTCCGAGGACGACAAACCAGCTAATAACTGCAATAACGACCATGATAACGAACAGGGAATGCAGACTGTTTTCCAGTACAGAACGAAGTAATCCGGCAACCTTGTCACTTAGACTTTGTGAAGCATGCGGGGCCAGCAGACCATTAATATCCTCCTGCGTAACCCCTTGCTGAGTTAGCTGTCCATCGGCTGTCTGGGCAGCGATGCGATAGTTCAGCCATGAGCCGAAGGCTGCAACCCCAATCGTTTGCCCCAACGTGCGCAGGAATGTATTCAAAGCTGTAGAGGCGCCACGCAGCTGGAACCCGACCGAGGACTGGGCAATAATCGTAAACACAGTTATCGAGAAGCCGAATCCCAGTCCATACAACAATGTAGACAGGAACAGCAGCCAGATCGGAGCCGTTTGGCCCATCAAGGTCATGACGAAAGCCCCCAATACAATCAGGGTCAGCCCAATCAAAGAGGTTCGACGCGAGCCCAGGGTCAGCAAAATGCGTCCTCCGATCATGGAGCCAAATAGCCAGCCTACGGACATTGGAGCCAGCGCGAGACCAGATGAAGCGGCATCTCCACCGTGTACACCTTGAATCCATAGTGGAAGATAGCTAGTCAGTCCGATCAATAGAGTGCTGACTAACAGTGCTGCGGCACAGGAAAAAGCAATATCCCGTATCCAAAATAGCTTTAGTGGCACCATCGGCTCCTGAGCGCGTTTTTCAATAACCAAAAACAGAATCAGGAACAAAATGGCTACGGCAGCCAAGGCCAGCAATTCAGGAGAAGCCCAGCCGATATACTGCCCACCCAGTGCCAATACGAGCAAGAGGGCCGTCATCCCGATGGTAAAGGTAACCGCTCCCGGCACGTCAATACGTGCGGTACGCTTGCTTACCTGTTCCCGCAAGTAACGGGCGATGAAGAACATAGCCAGCAATCCAAAGGGGACGTTAAAGCCGAAAATCCACTCCCAGCCAAAATAGGTAACCACATAACCGCCCAAGAGAGGCCCGATCAAGGAAGAAATTCCCCATACGGAGCTGATCATGCCTTGGACTTTGCCGCGTTCCTCCATTTTGTATATATCACCGATGATGGTAAAGGTAACGGGAATGACACCACCTGCACCAATCCCTTGTATAGCCCGGTAGATAATAAGCTGCTCCATACTACCAGCCATCATACAAAGCAACGAGCCAAGTACAAACAACGAACAGCCGATTAAAAAAATGGGTTTTCGGCCAAACAAATCGCTAAGCTTGCCGAAAATGGGCGTGGTCACAGCCATCGTCAGCAAATATGCCGTGAAAATCCAACTGAGCAATTTCATGCTACCCAGTTCGCTAACAATCGTCGGTCCCGCTGGACCGATAACCGTTCCTTCAATTGCGGCCAGAAAAGTGGCCAATAGAACACCTGTCAGCACGAGTCCGCGCTTCATGGGTTTATCGTTTCCCAAGCAAATCACAAATCCTTCCCTTATAAAAACTGTGTTGTATCTGTGCGGTTTGCCTTTCCAGAATGGATTATTACCCGCCCCGCATAATCGTAAACAGGCGGCCTATATAGGCCGCCTGTTTGTACGATGTATATATATTATTGTCTACATATCGTTAATTTTTGTCAACTATAATCGTATGATAAATCTCACTATTTTCCATTTTATAGAGATGGCCCTCTTCCATGCACAGAACATCGCTGGCAAAGCTTTCAGCTACCTGCATATCGTGGGTGATGACCAGAAAAGCCGCACCTTCGGCAGACTGCTCTGTGCACATACGGAGCAGAATATTCGCTCCTTCGTAATCCGTTCCTGCGGTAGGCTCATCCAAAATGTATAGCTTTTTGGGCAAGATGAACTGTGCCGCAACGCTCAAGAGCCTTTTTTCGCCTCCACTTAGCAGGTACGGGGAGGCATCCAGTCTGTGCTCCAGCCTGGCGGAAGCCAGTAAGCGCTGCGCCCGTTCCACATATGCGGCGGGAACCGGCTCCCCGGTCCGTAAACCAAGCTTGGCGCGCACGCTGTACAAGCATTCCTCCCACACCGTTGCAGCTGCAAACTGATGCTCTGGCTGCTGGAACACATAGCCGATTCCGGCAGCCAGCTGGTGAATTGGCAGCTTCGCCATATCCTGCCCCTCCCACCGCATGCACCCCTTCGGTGCTGGGAGTAGACCCATAAGCAGCTTGCCGAGCGTGGTTTTACCCGAGCCGTTCTCACCCAGCAGCACGGCTCGTTCACCGGGCGCAAGAGCTAGGCTCACACCCTTTAGCGCTGCCCGCTGGCTGCCAGGATAGGTGAAGGTCAATCCCTTCACCTCCAACAACGGCTGCCCAGCGCGGTCCGCTGCTGAGCCGGGATTCACCCCCGGCTCACGCGGCATGTCTCCCCTCCCTGCCGGAGAGGGGAGCAGCCCCAAGGCGGCCAGCTGCGCACCATGTTCGCGCAGCAACGTTTCGGGCGGACCCTGCAGCTGCACAGTCCCGCCCTTCAAGACGATGACGCGCTGCGCTACCCGCGCGCCATCGTCTATGCGGCCGGACGCGGTAACCACCGTCCGTCCTTCGGCATGGAGCCGCCGACATAGCAGGGCGAAGTCGCGTACAGCCGGCGGGTCCAACTGCGCAGCTGCGTCGTCGAACACGACCAGCGGCGCTTCCAACGCCAGTACCGCAGCAATCGCGGTGCGTTGGCGCTGGCCTCCCGAGAGGCGCCGCACGAAGGAGCCGCGCTCGGGAGCTAGGCCGACGGCCTCCAGCGCAGCGGCAATGCGCTGCGCTATTTCTGCCGGAGGCACGCGCAGGTTCTCCGGCCCAAAAGCAATCTCGTCTTCGACGATTCCCTGCACCAGCTGGGCATCCGGGTCCTGAAGCACGACGCCGACAGTGGTGGCGACAGTAGCCAAATCAGCGGTATCGGGATCCATCCCGTACACGGTCAGCTCCCCCGTCCGTTCGCCTTCACCGGAGCGGGACAACCCGCCATGAAGTAGCTGACATAGCGTAGACTTTCCACTTCCACTAGCTCCAACAATGGCTACATGCTCGCCCACCGCAATGTCCAGTGTCAGACCATATAAAGCTGGCTCCACCTGATCATCATACCGATAGCCAAAATTCTTCAAGGACACAGCTATTTTACTGCTAGAGTTATCATCGCTATGTTCATTCATAATTGAAATATCCTCGATCCCCATTGTTGAAAATATAACCACATGTATAGCCACGGCTATGCACGTGAAGCGCGTCCCAGTTCAAAACGTTTTAACAGTCCCGTACGATTTAAGGCATCGCCCAGCACTTTCGTCAGCAGACCGCACAGGACAATGCCGCTCAGGATACGAACGACCAGTGCAATCGTCAGCACCTTCCACCCCCAATGCATATAGCCAAACATATTGGCTGCGACAATAAACCACAGCGGAACCATAGCCCCACCCACTAGCATCAGCGAAACTACGTTCCAGCGTCGATACCGCAACAAGGCAAATACCAACTCAGCCGCAATCATATAGCAGACAGCCGCCGCGATAATAGAAGCAATTCCATAGGCAGAGCCCATAAAGGATTGCACCACCGCGCCAAATGCATAAGCAATAACCGCCGTACCCGGCTTACGAATAATATAATAAGCCAACAAGCCGTATATCATGTACAGCCCGACAATAGAGGAAGTAGCGATAGGCCCTCCCAGACTGTTTAATGTTTTGTTAATGAGCGACAAATACACGGTCATGACGCCGTTCAACGTGGCCAGCATCGCCATGAGCACGATATCCAGCGTTGTAAACTTTGCAAACATACGAGATTCCTTCATATGTATTTCTTGACTCCTCTCCCTATCTAATCTATAAGATTACAGCTCTGATCCTTGTACAAGCTGCTACTGTATAAATGTATTCATCTGCGGCCTTATTGTCAACCTAATTATATTTTACAGGTTGACAATAAGGCCGAAAATAAGAGGCTTCACTTTATAAGCTCCACCATAAAACAGCCGTAGCTACTACAGCAGTCATAGCCCATAAGTTGCCTAAACGCCCATTGTTCAGTGTACGAAGATATGTCCGTTCTGCATAAGCGCCGAAACCTTTGCCCTCCATAGCCAACGCCGTCTGCTGAACCCGTCTTACAGCATTCACCAACACGGCAGCCGCATACCCGCTCCACCATGATAACCGATGGCTCCACCCTCGTGGTGGTTCCTGTCCACGAACACGCCGTGCTGCCATAATTGTTCGCCCTTCTTCCTCCAATAAGGGGAGAAACGTCAGTGCCACTGAAATACCGAACGCAAACCGATAAGGAACACGCAAGCGCAAATTCAATGCCTGCACAAAATCTCGGGGATCGGTCGTCGAGAGATAGATATAAGATGCCAAAAACAACACAAAAATCCGCAGCGTTAACGCCCCCGCGATGTCCAGTCCCTCTGCCGTAATCACAATGGGGCCCCATGCAGCCACGAGATGTCCTTCTCGAATCGCTAGGATAGACAATATAAAATACGGAATACCTAAACCAATTAGGAACGACATAGCCCGAAGTTGGCGTGCTAAGGGCAAACGTGCGCCCAAGCCAGCCACAGCAATCAGTACAGCCAAGAGTGCTGCTTCCCGCAGCGTCGAATCCCAAGCCATCGACAGGAGGCTAAAACATCCCACCCATATTAACTTACTTAACGGCCCTAGCCTGTGCAGCGGCGACAAACCGCCGTTATACTGAAACAGCATTTCGTTGTGCCTCCAGTCTGAGCCATTCTTCATGCAGTAAAGAATACATCAGCATATCCTTAAAGCCTGTAGATGTATGCTGTACCTGCCGCAACAGTCCTTCCTGTGTCCAGGCCATCGAGGACAGCAGAGCTTGCGAGCCTGTATTGCGCGGGTCCACCAGCGCTTCGATCCGATTCAACCGAATCGTGTTATACCCGAATGACAGCACCAAGCGTAGCGCCTCGGTCATGTAACCCTGTCGCCAATAAGGCTTGGCTATCTCATAACCAATCTCAGCTTTATAAGCTCCCTCTGTCTGCCAATAATTAAAACCACAGCTTCCAATCAACTTCCCGTTCTCCTTCAGCTCTATTCCCCAGCGCAGCGCATCCTCCGTCTTCGCCAGCTCATTCAACAGCTCAATCATATCCTCTGCGTCCTCACGCCCTGACATACCAGAAAGGTTCATATAACGGTGAACCTCCGGGTCAGACCAGCAAGCAAACATCGTAGCCGCATCCCCGCTTTCCATCCTTCGCAGCCGAAGACGCGAACTTTCCAGCGGTGGTATATGCCCCTTACATGCATATGCACACATGTTCAATCATCCTTCCAGCATTAAAATGACAATAAATATACGCTACATTTAAGCATACACCTTCAACAAACACAACCTTATTTAAAGCTGAGAAGCTTATATATAAAAATAGCCCTCCTGTTCCTAGGTTTAGGAATTAGAAGGGCATCTTCTATATTATAAGAGATTAAACTGTGGTGCGCGTCGGTTTCTTCACAACATCCTTGTACAGTACGCCCAGCATCGACTGAATTTCCTGTAATTCATCGATCCCTGCGCCGGTAATGCTGAACATATCATCATGCGGTGTCAGAAAGTTTTCCTGCGTCAGGTTTTCAAGCTCCTGCTTGACCTCACGTTCTCCTACACGGTAACCGCGCTCTTCCAACACAGGTTGAATATCTCTTATCGTGAGATCGTTCTGATGTGCATAAGAAAGCATCTGTATACGGATAAACAAGTTCTGAACATCTGCATGCATAATTGTAACTCCTCCCTGGCCTAGGCCAACCATGTTACACTGTTTTTACCCATAGAGGATAAGCTGGAAACAGATGAGGACAACCCTTGCTGAATTACTTTCTATATTGTTTGCCCCGTTAAAACGTATAGCCTTCTCCTTCCTAGAATGATTCTGTACAGAGGTTAGAGTACGGAGAATACCGAAAGGTTACAGAGTGATTTTCCACTTGACTGAATATATACAATCGTTATATCTTAAATTAATTAACCAATGGTAAAAGCCAATTGCATAATTACCTATTTTTGGCGATATATACAACCCTTAATGTGAAAATTTAATGTTAGGAGCGTGAACTCTACATGTTTCAAGCTATACCTTACGAAGGCACACGTCATGAACAATTCGAATCGGTTCTCGGACAACTCCGGGCACTTATTCATGATGAATCCAATACCATTGCCAATTTGGCAAATGCTTCAGCATTACTTGGTCATTTCCTTCCAGATATTAATTGGAGCGGCTTCTATCTTTATGATGGCACAGAGCTTGTACTTGGTCCTTTCCAGGGCTTACCTGCATGTATACGGATTCCATTGGGACGTGGCGTATGCGGTACCGCAGCAGCAGAACAACGAACGCTTGTTATAGATGATGTTCATGCGTTTCCAGGACATATTGCCTGTGACGCTGCTTCCAATAGTGAAATCGTTATTCCCCTTGTCAAGAATGGGGAGCTGATTGGAGTGCTGGACATTGACAGCCCACTAAAAGGCCGCTTTGATCACGAAGATCGCGTATTCCTAGAGGAATTTACGGCTATTCTGGTAGCCAGCCTATAACCAAAAATAGCGCATATATATCGTCTTCCTTCGCCACAATATAGGAGGGTCTGAAACCCAAAACTATCCGGCGAAGGAGATTGATGATCAATGTTCAACAACATGGCTCCACAACAACAACTTCATCAATGTGAACAAATTATTCAGCAATTGGCACAACAAACACAGCAAGGAACCGCCATGTATCAGCAGTTGCTGCAACAAGAGCAACAAAATGCATCCAGCCTTGAAAACCTGGTGCAACGTGAACGTAATGCAGCTCAAATGATCCAAACCGCAATCCAGGACCACCAAAAAGCTATGCAACAATACCAACAAGTGATTCAACTGTGTAGTCAGTTGGAAAACACCATCCGCTCGAGCAGCCAAATGACTCAGCCTGGATTTGGCGATAATTATGCTTCCCGCAGTATGCAACCAACCTCCTTTAATACAGGAAGCCACATGAATCACAGCTTTCCGCAACATATGGGAACGACTGGACAGCATTTCGCAAGCAGTGGCATGCAACATTACGGAAACAACAGTCAGCAAGGCATGAGAACAGCACAAAGCAGCATGTAAGCTGCTTTACACACAAAAAGGGTGAACAGCAAGCCATCGGAATCGGCTTGTTGTTCACCCCTTTGTTAATTTAATTCCCGTTCGGCTAGAACCTTCATCCCGTCTCGCAAATACTCAGCCAGTCCGGGGCGATAGCCTTCATACATTTTATTGAAATCCTCATGCTCCACATACAAGTCTCCCAGCCCGCTATAAATTTCTGCTGTAGGGGTATAGAATCGGCTTACCCATTGAAGATGACGGCGAATTAGCGCCTGTACTTCTTCACTGTTATGCCTCAATCCTTTATTCATGGCTTCTGCCAGCCGTCGATGAATCTGATCAGCCTCTGCCTGCGAATCCAAATAATCCTCTTTGCTCCAGTTCTTCGTCGCCGTCTTGCTCTCCTGAATTGTTTCCTGAGCCTCTTGACCATAACGTTCTGTCAAATCACGTTCATACATTTCCTGCTTTTCCGGATTAAATCCTTGGTACATGTGCTCTGGTTTCATTGCTTGCTCCCCTTTCAAATGAGCCACCGTTTCGTCGATGGTCTGTAGGAGAGTATGCAAGCGGAAGACTTTGGCCTCAACCTTGGCTCGATGCTCCTGCAAAACCTCAGCTTTTTGTTCCTTGGTTTGCTCCAGCACCTTTCCAATTTCAGATAAAGGCAAATCCAGTTCCCTGTACACCATGATTTGCTGAAGCCTCAAAAGTTGTTCATGTTCGTAATAGCGATATCCATTATTTCCAATATGATGCGGTTTCAGCAATCCGATTTCATCATAATAATGCAAAGTTCGTACGCTGATTCCCGACAGATTAGATACTTCCTTTACCGTATAGGCCATTCCGCTTCACCTCCCTTGCTTGACAGTCTAGTGTCTCACGTGGCGTGAGAGTCAACACCCCCACTTGCCCACCTTGGTACTACACTTTTACCCGTTAAGCGTGTGATGAACCGTCCCTGTGACAAGGATACAATCAATTCTTTTGTTTAAAGATCGTGATCAGACGACTCATATATTCACGCATATTTACAATTAAATTCGAGTCGCCATCATGAAGACACCAGTTGTACATGACCCCACGAGCTGCAGCGGATTCATGCATACGGCACAAAAATATTTCTACAATTATCCGCAGGCTTTGGACGGGTAAGCATCCCTTCAATTGTAGGTAAAACGGCTGTCGCTCCCTCTCCTATCCCTCATCGCTGGCTTCCCGATGTAATCTGTCGTGAGCTAACTATCGATGAAATTCACACCTACGTCAGAAAATTTGCAGAATCTGCGGCTATTGTCAAAAAGGCAGGCTTTGACGGTATTGAAATCCATGCGGTTCATGAAGGCTATTTACTGGATCAATTTGCGATTTCTTTCTTTAACCATCGGAAAGACCAATACGGCGGAAATCTGAGAAACCGCTTAAGATTTGCCATAGAGATCGTCCAAGCCATCAAAGCCGAATGTGGACAGGATTTCCCGGTATCCCTTCGATACAGCATCAAAAGCTTTATTAAAGATTGGCGTCAGGGCGGATTGCCAGGCGAAGAGTTTCAAGAACAGGGACGGGATATTGAAGAAGGAATTGAAGCGGCCAAAATATTAGAGGAAGCTGGATATGATGCTTTTAATGGTGATGTTGGTTCGTACGATTCATGGTATTGGGCACATCCACCAATGTATCAGGAAAAAGGACTCTATCTTCCTTATAACAAAATTTTAAAAACCATTCTAAAGGTACCTGTCATTACTGCTGGCAGATTGGATAATCAAGACTTGGCCAGCAAGGCTATACGTGAAGGAAAAACCGATATGATTGCACTGGGGCGGCCATTGTTGGCTGATGCTGACATCCCCAACAAAATCAAGGCCGGGAAAATAGAAAAGATTCGTCCTTGCCTCTCCTGCCAGGAGGGCTGCATGGGTCGATTGGCATCTTTTGCAACGATTTCATGTGCCGTTAATCCGGCTTGCGGCAGAGAAAAAGACTATGCACTCGGAAAAGCAGATCAGTCTAAAAAAGTCTTGGTGATCGGTGGAGGACCCGCAGGATGTGAAGCTGCCCGTGTAGCTGCTATTCGCGGACACCACGTTACCTTATTCGATAAAAATAACCGATTGGGAGGTAATCTGATCCCGGGTGGAATTCCAGACTTCAAAGAAGACGATCATTTACTTGCGACCTGGTATGAAGGGGAGCTAAAGGATTTAAAAGTTGACGTTCAATTGAATACCGAGGTTAACCGGACTACCGTAAATGAATATGCAGCAGATGTTGTTATTTTTGCTACCGGCTCCTCTCCCAAAACCTTCTCCATTGGTACATCTACTAAGGTGTATTCCGCAGAAGAAGTTTTGCTTGGGAAAAAAGATCCCGGTGCTTCCACCATAATTGTCGGAGGTGGGCTTGTGGGATGCGAAACTGCACTTTGGCTTGCTGATCAAGGTAAAAAAGTAACGCTGGTGGAAATGCAAGAAGATATTTTAACCGTCGGCGGCCCCCTATGCCATGCAAATGAAGATATGCTGCGTGACCTTGTTGCATACAAGGATATCCATCTCCTGACCAACGCCAAAATTGTCGATGCCAACGATCAAGAATTCGTTCTTCAAAATAAAGATGGTGAAGAAACGATTCTAAACGCAGATTCAGCGATTCTGGCTGTAGGATATACTCCTCAGCAATCGCTTTATGAGGACATCCAAAATGAGGTTTCCGAGTCCTACTTAATCGGCGATGCCAAGCAAGTACAAAATATTATGTATGCTGTCTGGGACGCCTATGAGGTTACTAGAAATATATAGTAGCCCGCTACCTCCAAAGCCGTTTACTATGTAAGCAGGCGGCTTTGGCTTTTTTACCTTTGCAGCAATTGCTTAGTTAAGAGAGGCTTTTCCCCATAACCACATGATCATAAAAAGCTATCTTTTGAATAATTTTCTCCAAATTGTGCTGCGTTTGTGCCACATGTGCTTCCACTTTCTTTTTGTGGGCTACAAGAAAATCTCTTCTCTCTTGGATTGTAGCTTCTCCTTTTACATTTAGCTCAAGGTATGCCTTAATTTCTTCAATAGTCATCCCTGTATCTTTCATAGCCATAAGGAACCTAATCCAATCGATTTGTTTTTCGGTATATACCCTTCTTCCACCTTCATCCCGACCCACATCAGGTAATATGCCTTCTTTTTCATAGTAACGAAGAGTAGATGCGGGCAATCCGCTCTTCATTTGAACTTCTTTAATGGAGTACATAGTTATTCCCCTCCTCGTTCTTTTATTATCTCTTCAAGTCAGCTTTAACGATAAGTATAAGTTTTCATAGTAAAGAGTGCAAAATTAAGATTCCTATATTCGTCTAGCAGAAAAGCTAGCCCTCTCCCTGTCCTTCTTCTCTCAATTTCCCAATATAACTCCTAACATTCTCCTCCGGATGGTTCACTTCCCAATGATCCAACAGCCGATTAACCTCCTCATCCTGAGGATTCAGCCGATAATAAAATATGGCCGCTCGTAATTGGTGATGCTCTTCAACAGGTTCATCGTCGGGCCAGTGGTACTCTTGCTTGCCATTCTCATCGGTAGTCCCTATAGCTCCATCCAGCAAGGGAGAACGGCCTTCTAGGCCTTCACCGCGGGCAATTGCTTTGAGAAAATCGGCATGCTTCATGGCAACATCCGGCGAACAACGGAACAAATTCTCGAAAATATCAAAGGCATCGATCGGATCGTATTCCAGATTCTCAAGGAAATGCCTTTGCAGCAGCGAAGCAACCTTCTTATTGCCCGTCAGTCCAGACAGAAAATAGAACGTGGGCATTTGTGCTTCATAACGAAAATCGTCGACATGGCTGATAATATCGTCCACAATCTGGTCGGTCTGAAGACCTTCACGGGCTAATCGAGTTAGTATCCGCACCGCCTTATACTGCGTCCAATCGTACACACCGAATAGCAGTATCCAAATCGATTGCCACTACAGCTTTCTTATTCTTCTTCCAAAACTGAAATATTCTCATATGTAATTCACAGCTCCTTATCCCGTGTTACTAACAATTTCATTGCCAACTAGAATATTCTTTATGAATATATATCGGAAATTCTTTATAATCTCCTCAACACGTTTCCCCCAATAACAAAACATATTTTGGAAATTACTTGTATACTTTTCAACAGTTTACTAAATATATGCGATTGCTTCTCTAAGCCTATTCTTTTTTATCATAACTATTTAGTATTATAAGGATATAAAAAAGGAGGTTATCATTTGAAAAGTACAGGTATGACACGTCCCCTAGATGCGTTAGGTCGTATCGTTATCCCCAAAGAAATGCGAATTTCCATGGATTATAATGTGGGTGATCCTGTTGAGATTTTTGCAGATGAGGAAACTGGTATTCTCGCCTTTCGAAAATATACTGGGGTGACGTGTAAAATGTGTGGTTCAACAGAACAATTAACTTATTTTAGAGACAGCTTTATTTGCGGGGAATGTATTGAAAGTTTAAAAAAGGGAATACATTTTAGCCCTATCCTAAGACCAGCCAAGTCAGCTTTATCCAACTCACAACGATCTATTAAAGAGCCCAAACGTCTGCGGCGATCGACACAACAGATGATCGAAAGTCTAAAAGAATTAATGCAAAAACACCCCAATGCAGCACAGCACGAATATGCCAAAATACTTGAGGTTTCCCAAGCCCGTATATCCCAGCTCAAAAAAATGCTCTAACTACAGCTTGATACCCTACATAGATATACACCAGAGATTTCATCATGTGTAGCTACTTTTGAACCGTGATACGCAGCATCATAGCTAACCGACAAAACGCATGAACGTCCATGCGAAAATTCCACACTAGGTATAAAGAACCACTGCATGACTTGCAAGCGAGAACGCCTATAAGCAGAAGGCTGTGCTACATTTAATAATGGTTCCTGAATTAAAAAATGACCTTCTTTAATTAGAGAAGGTCATTTCATTTATTTATTCATTTTTCTATAGTAAACCACCGCACACTTCTAATAAAGGCAGCCGTCCAAAAGGGATGGACTGCCTTTTTTAATTAACGGGCTAACAATAGGGACCGTTGCAAAAATGCTCCTTTTTGTACTTTTTTGGGACAATGAATTTTTCCAAAAAAATATCTTGTAGCAACATTGCCCATTCCAACAAGTACGTTTGCACATATGATGTCACAAAATTCAATCTAAAGGAGAGATACACACCTTGTCTAAACATTCTTCTCATCGTTCGATGGGGTCGTTACAACCACATTTTGCAACCACTACTGAAGTGAGTAATTTTGTTAATCTATGGGGAATATTTACTGTGAATGGTCAACAGATCGTTGCTTTCGTAAAAAGCGTAGATCCCACTAATAAATCAATGTTAGTGCTATATCCTAATGGGACACAGTCTTATATTGATGTTACTCAAATCAGTCAGGCACAAGGCCCTTATCCAAGTATGCCTTCTATTCCAGGACAAAGCGGTGGTCAGGGCGGGAGCCAAGGCGGTGGATCGCAGTGGCCTCCTCATGGTCAGGGCGGCGGTCAAGGCGGTGGGTCGCAGTGGTGGCCTCAACATGGTCAAGGTGGCAGTCAGGGCGGTGGGTCGCAGTGGTGGCCTCAACATGGTCAGGGCGGCGGATCGCATTGGCCTCCTCATAATCAAGGCGGTGGTCATCAGGGTAGTGGCTCACAGTGGTGGCCTCCTCATAATCAAGGTGGTGGGGCACAGTGGCCTTCTGGTGGATCTCGTAGCGCCAATCGGAAAAATCGGAAAAACTAATATCCACCCCTTATTGTAGCAATTGCCGCTTGCCATGAGCGAGTGTCGATTGGAACACATTCAATATTGGACCAACCCAAAAGGCATCGCCTGTAGATGCACGCGATGCCTTTTGGTTAGCCACTGGCAACTTCGATTCCCCTAATGCTTAATCCTCTGGCTCTGAACATAAATATTAGGCTTTGCTGGCCATGTCTGCAATCTGGCGAAGCCACTTCTTACGCGTATTTTCATCAGATTGGGGTACCGACTCGAAAAATAGATGATACATGATATCAAGTCCACAATATTCAAATATGCCTTTGTCAGACGTCAAGCGAAGGGCTTGATCCATACCATTGCTGGCATATTCCGCATGTGATTTTCCTTGTGTATTGAGGATAATGGCTTTCTTACCCTTGAGTAATCCCATCTGCACTCCATTTACATATTTATAAGCAAATCCGTAAGAGAATACGCGGTCTATATACCCTTTCATAATGGCTGGCATCCCAGTCCACCAAATCGGATAAATAAGGGTGATTACCTCTGCCCATTGCAAAAATTCCTGTTCCCGTACAACATCTTCTCCGATTCCTTCAATGACCTCGCTGCTGCTAATCACAGGTTGAAAGTTGATTGCATATAGATCACGAACAACCACATCATGTCCTTTTTGCTTCAGCCCCTCGACTGCTGTGGTCAAAATTGCATGATTAAAGCTTCCCTCGGATGGATGTGCGTAAATAATAAGATGCTTCATGTTCTCTCCTCCATTTACTTCAAAATAAGTGATTGATCAATTACTTAACTTCGTACTCCTTCAATTAACTGAATATGCTCAATCCATAGTTCCGATAAAGATACGTTCAGTAAACTTGAGCGGTATTCTGCTCATGAATATCACCTCCGTGCTTGTTAATTCAGTTAGTGATTGATCAATTACTAATGATTGGCCTCAGTATAGTTTATTCCTTTTTACTTTGCAAGTGCTTTTTGTTCAACTTTATATAAAAGATTGTAAAAAGATCTGATCCCAAGGCAGTGTTATTATCGCTGTTCAAAGAAAATAAAGTCCCCCAGTTGATGTCCATTAAGGTGTGATGTCAATAATCACTTAATATGACTTTATAATGTCATGTTATAAGGTGTATGCTACCGAGAGAGGTGAAGCGTATGCCGTTAAGCAGACATTTTGAAATCGTTTATATGTTACTCCATAAGAAAAAAGTGACTGCTGATGAATTGGCAGAGCATTTTGAGGTTTCCACACGAACGATTTATCGGGACATAGATACCTTAAGCGCAGCTGGGATTCCCATCTACAGCAGTAGAGGCAAGGGGGGCGGAATATCATTGATGGAGGGTTATGTCTTTAACACCTCTTTACTGTCCGAGCAGGAACAAGATGATATCTTAATGGCCCTTCAGAGTGTGGCTACAGCTACCATCCCACAGGTAGAAGTAGTGCTAAACAAGTTGAGTAGGCTTTTTAAAAAAGACATGGGAAACTGGATCGAAGTAGATTTTTCGCCATGGGGAAGCCAAAACAGCCAGAGACAGCTATTCACTCTTATACGCAACGCAATAATCACAAACCGTGTTATAAAGTTCCGCTATTATAACGTCGCCGGGGAACAGAGTTATCGTAGCGTCGAACCTGCCAAGCTCTTGTTTAAAGATAAATCCTGGTATGTGGAAGGTTACTGTTTAAATACCGAAAGTCATCGTGTATTTAAGATTAGCCGAATGAAAGAGATTGCAGTTACCGAAACTAGTTATGAGCCAAGAACAGTCGTAGCATCTACAGATACAAAGATGAACGACTTGCTTCATACCATTGAAGTAACTCTTCACATTTCTGCTCAAGGAGCTTACCGCGTATACGATGAATTTGCCGAGAAAACAATTACTCAGAAGGAAGACGGCTCTTATACCGTCACAGCACAATTTCCTGTAGGCAATTGGCTGGACAGTTATCTGCTGTCCTTTGGTCCCCTCCTTATAGAGGTTAGCCCCGAACAAGTACGTACAAGAATATTGTCTCATTTAGAAACGATGAAAAGAAATTTAAATGATCCTCTATAATATGACACCATGTAGTCATATTATTACTGCTATGATGAGTTTGAAGTTATCGCTCACAACATACTCACCATAGGAGGTTGAAGGATCAATGAATCCACATAGAACCCTGCCACCGGCAGTAGAAACTTACTTTACATCAGCGAACAAATCCCAGCTTGAAGTACTTACTTCCGCTTTCGATAAAGATGCGTTGATCTTGGATAATTATCGGGAAATCAAAGGTATGGAAGCCATAAAATCATGGTGTGAAGCAGAAATATTGGGGCCGAATGTCACCTTTGAGATCGTGGATATGGATGACAGTAATAATACCATCGTCGTAATTGCGAAAGTAGACGGAGACTTTGATAAATCAAATCTCCCCGATCCACTCCTACTTAAACATCAATTTCTAGTAAACAACAATAAAATTAAAGAACTGATTATTACACTTCCATAAAGGAATTAAAAAAATAAGAAAGGGACAACGAATATGCCCGCTTATGTTGTTTTTATACGTGAACAGAGTACCGATCAAACTGAACTCCAACTCTATTCTGAGTTGGCACCGGCAGGTTTGGCGGGACATTCCGTCAACCCCCTAGCAATGTATGGCGCATACCAAGTCCTCGAAGGACCCGCTATTGAAGGGCTGGCCATCTTGGAATTCCCCACTTTTGAGGAAGCACAAGCTTGGTACTTTAGTCCAGCCTATCAAAAAGCCCTAAAGCATCGACTGCGCGGAGGGCGGTACCGGGGTGTCATTGTCGATAGTTTGTAAGGTTCGCAAGACAAGTGAACTCGGAGTGGAGATACCTAGAGGTATTTCTCAACCACATTGTAAAATTTAGGAGGAATTATTCGCATGAGTTTTCAATTAGAAAGCATTTTAAGTGAGTTTAAAGGCAAAAGGGCCTTGGTCACAGGCGGTACCAAAGGAATGGGAGAGGCTATTGCTAAGAGACTTACAGCTGCAGGTGCTACCGTAATAACTACGGCTCGAACTACTCCAGTTAATTCAGAAAATCCAGACCTGTTTATTCCAGCCGATATTAGTACGCCTGAAGGTGTAGATAAAGTAGTACACAGTGTTCTTGAGCGCCTAGGCGGTGTAGATATTCTTGTCAACAATGTTGGAGGCTCGTCAGCCCCATCCGGGGGAGCTCTTATCTTGACAGACGAGCATTGGCAGCAAACTTTTAACGCCAATCTGTTTGCTGCCGTCCGTTTAGACCGTGGACTGCTGCCGGCTATGGTGGAAAAGGGTTCCGGTGTTATTATTCATATTTCATCTATTCAACGTCGCTTGCCGCTATATGATGCAACATTGGCTTATGCTGCAGCCAAAGCAGCTTTAACTACTTACAGCAAAGGGTTATCCAAGCAGTTTTCGCCTCAAGGCATTCGTATTAATACAGTTGCGCCAGGCTTTATCGAAACGAAGGCAGCACAAAGTTTGATTGATCGGATTGCTGAAACGACAGGTGACCGAGAAAGTGCATTAAAGCAACTGATGGACTCGTTGGGAGGAATTCCAATTGGTCGTCCAGGACTACCAGAAGAAGTCGCTGAGCTTGTTGCTTTTCTGGTATCCGACCGGGCCGCTTCAATTACAGGAAGTGAATATAATATTGACGGTGGAACAGTTCCAACGGTCTAAAACTTTATTTTCATCTGACAATCGCGCAAAAGGTGAAAAAAATGCCCATCTAATGAGCAGACATACGCAAAACGTATTATCTATGTCCATCAGATAGGCTTTTATATAACTACTACCGTTTAATAACGACCAGCTTTGTTTCCAGCATTTCTTCCATGGCATACTTTACGCCTTCTCGTCCAGTGCCGCTTTGCTTCACACCACCATACGGCATATGGTCAACACGGAAGCTTGGAATGTCATTGATCATCACGCCGCCCACCTCAAGCTTGTCCGCTGCATCCAGCGCAGTCGTGATATCACGCGTGTAAATTCCCGCCTGCAGGCCATAGATCGAATCATTCACATGGTGTACGGCTTCATCTATAGAGCTAACAGAATGAATCAGCACAAGCGGGGCAAACACTTCACGACAGGACACCTTGGAAGTCGGGTCCACATTAAGCAAAACCGTCGGCTTCAAAATACCCTCCTTGGCTTGGCCACCCAGAGCGATCCTCGCACCTGCTTGAACCGCTTCTTCCAGCCACTCACGGACACGTTCGACATCCTTGGCTGAAATAAGCGCGGATACATCCGTGTCCGGCTCTAGCGGATCTCCAATTTTTAAACGTTGAGTCGCTTCTATAAATCGGGATACAAAGGTATCATACAGTTCATTAACAACGTAAATACGCTGAACCGATATACACACCTGTCCCTGATTGGCAAAAGCTCCGCTCACACAGCGGTCGATGACCGCGTCCACATCCGTATCACGGTCGATAATAACAGCCGCGTTGGAACCCAGCTCCAGCGTGACCCGCTTCAAGCCGGCCTTGGAGCGAATTTCTGTACCGACCGCCGGGCTACCGGTAAAGGTGATATAGCTGACGCGTGGATCAGTGACAAGTACGTCGCCAATGGTTTTACCATCGCCGCTGATCACGTTAAGAGCACCCGCAGGCAATCCAGCCTGCTCCAGCAGCTCCGCAATCAAGTAAGCCGACAACGGCGTCTGCTCCGCAGGCTTTAATACGACCGTATTGCCTGCTGCCAGCGCGGGACCCACTTTATGAGCGACCAGATTCATCGGGAAGTTAAATGGTGTAATAGCTCCGACTACCCCTACTGGTTCTTTGAGCGTGTAGGCCATACGACCCTCGCCGCCCGGTGCGGCATCCAGCCGAATGGTTTCCCCGTGAATCCGTTTGGCTTCTTCAGCTGCGAACTTGTAGGTTTGCACCGTCCGATCAACCTCCGCCAGCGCAGCCTTCCATGGTTTGGACGCTTCACGTGCAATGATGCGCGCTGCATCCTCACGCCGCTCTTCCAGCAGGTTAGCCAACTTCTCCAAAATGGCTGACCGCTGGTGCGCTGGCATGGCCCGCATCTCTGAGCGTGCATCAGAGGCCGCTTGAATAGCAGCCTTGGCATCCTCTGACGTGGCCTCTGCCACCTCAGCAATGATTTCCCCGGAATACGGTGATTTCAACGTCGTGTACGATGAAGCAGCTTTCCATTCTCCACCAATAAATAAATGCTGCTGCATGCTTTTCCCTCCTTCTCTTGATATCAACGTTCCTTTTACCATCTATTTTACCGTCAACACCGGACAAGGTGCATGCTGAATCACCTGATGGCTCACACTACCCAGTATCATTTCGGAAACAAGTCCTTTGCCCCGCGTCCCCATAATGATCAAATCCGTCTTTTCCTGCTTTGCACTTTCGCAAATGACACTGGCCGGATCACCGTGACCCGCCAGCATACGGTAAGAAATACCCTCGTCCTTCAAATAGTCGGATGCAGGTTCTAAGATATGACGACCTTCCTCTTCGATCCGCTCATCCACATCAACCCCAACCGGCGGCTCATTCATGGATAAAGCCGGGTTTACATGCAATACAGTCAGATGCGGATTCCCCTGAAGCTGCTTAGACAACGTTTTGGCTGTCTCCAACGCCTTCATCGCGTGTTCCGAACCGTCAATCGCGACTAGAATATGTTTGTACTCGCTCATACTCTTTTCCTCCTCAGAAGTCCAATTTTAGTGTGCATCCACTTGAATATCCTGCATATGTCGACGACGTACGATCAGCACAGCTACACCAATCAGTACCATCAATGCTCCAAAATAAAACGGGGTTTCTGCTGAGTACCACTCTGACAGCTTCCCTGCAAGCCACGGCGAAATTGCCCCGCCCAAAAACCGCATGAAGCTGTAGGCCGCAGATGCTGTCGAGCGCTCCACTGGAGCAGCCTGCATAACAGCAGTTGTAATCAATGTATTGTTAATTCCCAGAAAAACACCAGCTACAATGACGGCGACAATGACAGTCGTTGGCGAACCAGCTATCGTTCCAATCGCCATAACACCTAAATCAATGGCAAACAGCGTCAGCATGATACTAATGGAAGATACCACGCTCAAGCGTGCTTGAATCTTCGGTGCTACAAACACCGAGGTAAAGGCCAACATAATTCCCCAGCCAAAAAACACATAACCTAAACCATGCTCGTCCAGATTCATTACATATGGAGAATACGCCATCAACGTAAAAAATCCAAAGTTATATAACAACGCTACAATACCGAGCGTGAGCAAAGCCGGATAACTGAGCGCTTTGAACGGATCGGCAATGGAACCGCGTTTTTTGGGCTTTGGAATCGAAGGCAGCATAAACGTAATGAACAAAAATCCCACTACCATCAGTCCGGCTACACCGAAAAACGGACCGCGCCAGGAAATGGAACCTAACTCACCGCCCAACAACGGCCCCACTGAAATCCCAAGGCCCAATGCCGCTTCATACAAAATAATTGCTTTAGCTGTTCCAGAAGTGGACAGACCTACAATCGCAGACAACGCTGTTGCGATAAACAAAGCGTTCCCCAAACCCCAGCCTGCCCGGTAGCCCACAATTCCGCCAACTGTATTGGCTGTGCCGCCCAGTCCGGCAAACACAATAATAAACAAAATCCCGGTTAGTAGTGTCCATTTGACACCCAATCGACTAGATACAACGCCCGTAATCAGCATCGCAACGCCTGTTACCAGATTATAGCTGGTGAACAGCAATGACACTTGGCTTTTCGTAGCATGAAGCTGATCAGCAATGGCCGGAAGAATCGGATCGACCAATCCCAGACCCATAAATGAAATAACACAAGCAAAGGCGACTGCCCATACCGCTTTCGGTTGAGACAGCAAGCCTGAGCGTTCTTTTAACTCTTCAGGTAATGCATGTTGTGAACTCATATTATGATGTTACCTCCACATCTGAATGTAAATGTTCTTGTTATGACGGGTCGTGATTAAGTTCCTCATCCAGAAGAACCTTGCGTTCACGCACCCTAACCCGCAACTCCTCCAGCTCAGTCTGGAGCATACGGATGCTGTTGATTTTTCCCTCCATTAATTCCAACTGTTCGTTCAATGTACTTTCCATATCCTCCAACATGGCCCGTCGCTCGTTCGGTTGCAAATGCTCTGTTCGCTCGCGATATTCCTCCCGCTGACCCTTAAGCATTTCCGCTGCGGACATGTAACGCTGAAGCTCTTGCAAGGAGAATCCAAGTACTTCCTTGGCACTCACTATTTTTTTTAGTAAATCCACATCCTCCTGCGAATACAGGCGCATATTCCCTTCACTGCGCTGCGGAGAGGGCAATAAGCCGATTTCCTCATAATAACGAATGGTTCGCTTCGTCAGACCACTTTGCTTGGCGACCTCATCAATTTTATACGTAACCATGACACCCACCTTATGAAAAAGATTATATATAAATACTACGCCTCTATAACGTTAACGTCAACGTAAACTTTGATATAAAAAAGGAACCGCCTCTATTAGAGACGGTTCCTAGTTTGGCTTGCACGGTCATAGACCCGAGCATCGGTGCTCAAGCCCATGAATATCGCTTTAGATGAAAATGGTACGTGTGATGATAACCAACAAAATGAAGAGTACCAGAATGACACCAGTGGAAGTAAACATGTTGTAGCCACCACCACCGCAACCTCTTTCTACTTCACCCATCTTAAGTTCCTCCTCCCTCTGTCGATTACAACAAATCGCCCGAAATCAGATTCATGAGCTACGAATTAGATGACGAATGCTTTGGAAATAATAACGAGCAGAATGAAAAGTACCAGAATCGCTCCTGTAGATGTAAAAGCTCCATAACCAGCGCCTACTCCAGACATGGTGATTCCTCCCTTCATGGTTTACAAGAGCATCTTATGCTTATGCCATCATTCATGATAGGGACAAATGCCGCACCAACCGCCCAAATCTAGGTTGGGGTTGTACTGTCCTGTTATTCTTCGGACCCGAGCATGCCGTGATACAGGAGGTTTCGTGCCTGCTTGGCAAGCACAGACGGACTTTCACGTCCAGGCAGCAATTTAGTTAACGTCAGCCGTTCAATCAAGCCGATCACGCATTCTGCTGTTAGTTCAGGGTCCAGTTCCTCACAGCAGGAGCCCCATCGTTGCGCCGCCAGCAGATGCTTTTTGATATGCTCGGCCATTTCCGCCTTAATGCGCACCGAGTCTGCCGCCTGGTAAAAACCGACACGAGTGATCGCCGGATTATTAGACAACACACGAAAAATAGCTTCCAGAAACACCTGTCCCCGTCTCAAAATTTCAGCCTCGCTTAGGTCTGGGCCTATCTTCATGCTTTGTACCGTATCATTCACCAAAGTACGAAAGCTCTCCACAAGCTCCTCATACATTTGTTCCTTGCTTTCAAAATGAATATAAAAATCCGGCTGCGTCAATCCTGCACGTGCCGCGATCGAACTTACCTTAGTCTGATAAAACCCCGTCTGAGCGAACTCTTCAGCCCCCGCTTCCAGTAACAACCTTCGACTTTCCCGACTTCTGACTCCTGCTCTCATCACGGTCTTGCCCCCTTACGCCACAAATCTATCGTATTATAAAGTTCCTTTGCAGTAAGAACAACGGGCTTGAGGATGAAATATACCTGTCCTTCAAAAGTCCTAATACAGAAGGACTGAAAGTTTTGGAAAATCAAGGGCATCTCCCTACAAGGTATAATTAACCAATCTGACGGTGAGCGAGCAGGAATTTATTACGCTCAGTGATGAGGACAATATTTGCGCATCATCTCAATCGTTGTCAGATCATCATCTAGCCCCCGTTGTTGCAAGCCGTCGATAATCTGCTGACGTTCCTGATCTTTTACATTTTGACCAAATTTAAACTTGGAAGTCCATTCCTCTGGTACAATTTTGATCAGAGCGACCCCTTTCAAGCGTGAAGCATACCGAGAATCGCTGGCATCAATCGTGTCATACCCGCCTTCCGGTTGCAGCTTACTCATAAAAATGGAAAAGGCCGATGCTTTTTCTTCCAAATCCACTACATGCTCCGCATGACCACGCACAGTAATACTTTTAAAAAATGATGTCGCAGGACATGCCATATGTTCATCCGTAAAATAAGACGGAATGAGCGCATATTCTTTGGCGGCTGAAAAAGTAACCCGATTATCTTCTTTCATCCGTTCCATCTTTTCTCCAGCACGGCTGCCATGAATATAAAAAACGCCGTTTCCATAAGCGAAATTCAAGGGAACCACACGCGGAAAACCATCCTCGCTGTTCATGCCTAAAAATCCGAAACTGACCTCGCTCAGAAACTGCTCTATTTCCTCTTGTTCTGCCACCGTAAATTCTTTTCTTCTCACAGGGAACTCTCCTTCCATCTATTGACCAATGATACATTTCAGATTATGTTGAAAATGGATTCATAAAAAGATCCAATATGAATGAAAATGAGTGGTCCAATCGAAGGAGAAGAGTATGGATATTACAATTGCTTATCAGCGTGCGCTTCAAAAGTATCATTTAAAATATTTGGCATTGTATCATGCTCTTCGTGAGGGAATCCTCAATGGTTCCCTTGCCAGTGGTATGCGTCTGCCTTCCACTCGTGATCTGGCTGTGATGTATGGAATTTCGCGAGGGAGCGTTAAAGAGGCATACGATATGCTGTTGGCAGAAGGATATGTAGACTCGGCAGTAGGCAGAGGAACCTTTGTTATGCAACAGACAGCGACGCTGCCCGACAAATCTCTAATCAGCCAGCAGAACCAAAATTCACCTCTCGCAAAACAAAAAGCCCCTGCTCTATCAGCATGGGGACAACGAATCATGCAGATCGAAAGGGAACGAAACTTACAGTCGTCTCCTGCTTCTGCTACAGATAGAGACAGTGCGCAACCGCCTTTGATTTCTTTCCAGGCAGGAGAAGTTGTATTGGAGGGCAATTCACAGATCGCATGGAAAAGCGCAATGACTGCCGCTGGAAAAGATCTGCAAAGGCCCTCGGCTGATACGACGACTGCACCCGTGAACGGTGATGAATGGCTGCGCGAAGCGATTTGCCATCATGTTGGCAGAACACGCGGAATAACGGCTACCCCGGATCAAGTCGTATTATGCAGTGGTTCCATGGAAGTGATCACGTTATTAAGTCAGTTGCTTATTCATGAACAAGATCGAATTGTATTGGAGAATCCCTGTTATTCCGGCATCTATCGTGCAGTTACTGCCTCAGGCGGACAGATACATGCTGCTGAAATGGATCAACATGGAATTGTCCCACAGGATTGGGATTCCAAATTGCTGTTTGTTACGCCGGGACGTCAGTTTCCAACGGGTGCTGTGTTGCCATTAGCACGCCGTCAACACATTTTGCAATGGGCAGCATCCAAAGGAGCGTGGATCATTGAGGACGATTATGACAGTGAATTCCGCTGGGCAGGACGACCCATTGAGCCGTTAAAAGCACTGGATCGCGCGGAATGTGTGATCTATGTCGGTTCCTTTTCCAAAAGCATGTTCAGCAGCCTTCGACTCGGATTTGCGATTCTGCCCGTTGAATTGGCCCAAGCGCTGACAGCTGCCAAACGACTATATGATCCCCTGCCGCCTGCCCGCTTGGAACAGCGCGCACTAGCACGTTTTATGATGCGCGGCGACTATGTACGCCATGTGCGTCGGATGACTCGAATATACAGATCACGCTACGACGTGTTTCAGCGTGAAATACAGCAGTTAAGTGAACTGTTTCACTGGCATCAGAACGATTGCGGACTACATGCCTATTCCATCTGGAAGCATGAGTCTGCCCAGTATCATCATTTGATGCAGACAGCACAATTTTACGGAGTCACATGGCGTGATGCCGCCGATTACCAACTGACACCGGGACCTCCATCAGCCTGCTTTATCTTTGCCCATTTAACGGAGCAACAAATTATTGAAGGGTTTAATCGTCTGCGCCAGGCATGGGACAGTATCAAACATGAGTATCACGGAGCAAAGCTGAGGCTTTAAAAGGGTGCTCCATTCGTACTTTGTATATAGCAAATTAGACTAATGATAAAGAAGACTTACCCTTCCCATTCCCTTACTTTTTCATATGATGCTAGTAATTCAAAAGAATTGGAGTGAGAGAAATGGCAATTAGTCCGCTTTGTAGACAGTTTGCAGCTATATTAAAAGCAACACCTCAAATCATTAACGGAGTTTGTACTGCATCTGCAGTCAGAAATAACATCAAGCCGATCATTTTAGGGAAAAAGACTAGATCCTTTCTTGCAATACCCCAAGCTTTTTCTTTCGAGAGTATTGGCCGTAACGGAAAAGGATTATGTCTTGGTGAAACCGTGATTTTGACCGCAGAAATTAATCCATTTATTTCTCGACTTCGTAAACATGGTGTCAAAGTAACGGCACTGCACAATCACTGGCTATTCGATAACCCCAATCTCTGGTACATCCACTTCGAAAAAGTAGAAAAGCCGCTTGTTTTCGCCACTGAAGTGCGTGACGCGCTTAATGTCTTGACAACGAAGTCTGTACGGCCGGTTATTAAAAAAAAATAAGCTATCAATAAATGCAAGAGATCCGCTTAGGCGGATCTTCAGAGTGTCGAGAAAGTCCAGAGGACTTTTCGACACTTCTATTTTTATATGGGGAGACGCATCTTTTAAAACAAAAATCGATTTAAAACGATCTGAGGACCCTAGTTTTTAGACCACTAAGACAGTTTTAAACCCCCTGCAAAAAAACAGGGGGTTTCTCGACAGCCTGGAGATCCGCTTAGGCGGATCTTTTTTTGTTATGGGCGGAACATAGCCCCCTTACGGATAAGCAAACATCATATTAAACATCTGCGCCAGGCATGGGAGCGTAATAAAAATCAGTGAGGAATCCCTTATTTAATCACTAGCCCCAAAAGGCCCACAAATGATGAAGCCTGATGCGGTGAAATGATGCAGCCATTCAAATCTTCTATATCCACCTGTAACCCATCAAATTCGCAATCGCTCAGATCAATCCCTTTGAGCTTGGACCCGGATAGCACCGCTTGATCCAGATTGCAACGGTTAAAAAAGGTTTTTTGTAGTGTTAAATGATACAGATCGGCACTTATTAAAGAACAATCTTCAAAACCAACTTGCTTAAAATTAGCAAAACGGAACATCGAATAATCCCCTAAGCAATCCGAAAAACGAACGTTTTGGAGCCTGCTTCTGGAAAAGTCTGTTCCAAGCAATTTGCAGTTCCTGAACTCTACCCGATGGATAAAGGAACCGGAAAAATGAACATTAGACAGATCGCATTTATCAAAAATGACGTCTGTCCATTCACTTTCCGGCAATGACGATTCCATGATCGTTACATTTTTAAAAGTCATCTTCTCTAATGAAACCTTAACCGCTTCCACATTATCCAAAATCATATCCTCTACAGACCCCATACGATATTCGCCTTTGGATCGTAAGGAATACATTTCTTCATTTAATACGGGCAAGTCGACAGGAATCTTCGGCAACTCCATTTTAATTTTCATAATACCTCTACCTCCACCATTGAGCGCCCTCTAGGACATTTATATGAATCTATTTTCTATCAATTCTCATACATAGGGTAGCAAAAGTATTTCTCACACATATATTAACGTAGTGAGCACGCTCACGAACCTTTGTTAGGAGGTTGATAGCATGGCAGTACAACTATCTAATCAAGTGTTCTCCATCTCTGTCGGAGATTACGGCGATCTCTCTTCCTTACAGCTGGTAGGGGACACTTTTAATACCAACTATTTCATGAATAGCTCCAACGCACCTAAACAGAATACGTCAGATCATCAGTGGCTGGGTGAACTCATGTTCACCTATCGTCTCGGCAACGGAGCGTGGACTCGGGCATGGACAAGTAATTCTACTGATGCGCGCCAGATCACCTCTTCTGGAAACAGTGTCCAGGTAGCCTATCAGAATTCATCAAACAATCAAGGAATACGTAATTTCATTTTACATGAAACTTATTCGTTGGTTAACGATTATTTGCATTGGCAAATGAAAGTAACAAACACCTCTAATCAAACGCTGGAGATCGGAGATTGGGGACTGCCGCTTCCGTTTAACGAGTACTGGTCCGGTGGCAATAATGAACAAATTTATGAAACCAGAGTACTCTCACACTCCTTTGTAGGCCATAATAGCTCCTTTATTACCGCTGGACGACCTAGCGGCATCGGACCGTATGTACTGCTAATCCCTGATGCCTCAACGGGTGCTGGTCTCGAATATCAGGACCATTGGAGAACTGAGGAGCATCCCGGCAGCACTTGGGCTATGGAGCAAGGCGGCTGGTCCGAAGGACTGAATGTGTTCTATATCCACTCCTATGTCATCAAGAGCACCAACCGTGGTTATCTCGGAAGCACCAGTCTGTCGCTGGCTCCTGGTGAAAGCAAAACGTATGCCTTTAAATTTTATAAAGTAGCGGACGAGCAGGCTGTAAAGGACAGGCTGTACAGTGAGGGACATGTGGATGTGACCGTGGTTCCGGGTATGATTTTCCCGACCAATCTCAAGGCCAAATTCGATCTGCATACCAGCAAATCCATTACCTCTGTCACAGCGCAATATCCGTCCGAAACGACCATCAGCTATCTGGAAACAGCCCCTACAAACCATAAAATATATGAACTTACACTGGGACGACTGGGACATAACAATATTACTGTAAACTATGGTAACGGCGAAAAAACCGTTCTCCAGTTCTATGCCATCGAGCCAGTCGAAGCTGCACTTCAGCGTCACTCTACCTTCATGGTCAACAGCACCCAATGGAACGTGCCGGGCGACCTGAGGGACAAGGTCTTTGATGACTGGATGATGCAATACAAGGCCAAACGAAACAGCTTTGCTGGCTACTGGGGCTGGGGTGATGATTGGGGACTAACTCACGGCCAGTTTCTGGCGGAGAAAAACGTTCAGAAGCCCGTAGTATCTGAAATCAAGGCAGTCGATGATTATTTGGAGGTGGCCATCTGGACGAATTTGATGGAAGGCCATCATACCGATTATCTGGTTCCTGATTTCCTGATGCCCCAGCCTAATACGACACCAACGTACCGGGGCTATGCCTATCCGCACATTTATAATACATTTTTTAGCATGTATAAACTTGCCAAGCTGTATCCCAACCTGATCAGCTATCGCAATAGCAAAAACACATATTTGCTACGTGCTTATCGTATTTTTAAAGCGTTGTATGAAGGCCCTGTTGCTTATAATTGGAACACGGGACTCATGGGTGAGCTAACTACACCTGATATCATTAAAGCGCTTCAGGAAGAAGGCTTGACCACCGAGGCTAACGACCTGATTGCCAAAATGGCTACCAAGTACAACAATTTCAAAAACACCACCTATCCTTATGGCTCTGAGTATAACTATGACAATACAGGCGAAGAAGCCGTATATACACTCGCCAAAATGAACAACAACACGACGATGATGAACAAAATCAACGCCAAAACGCGTGCTGCACGTGGTCATATGCCTGTCTGGTACTATTACGCCGATCCGGTCACAATCACCGGAGAAAATTGGTGGAACTTCCAGTACACGGCCTCGCTGGCAGGCTATGCGATGGATGACTGGACACGTCGTTATTCGTCCAAGCCTGAAGTGGATCAGCGTCTATCCTATGCCGCCAAGCTGGCGAACATCGGGGCGATTAACTCGGGACAGATCAGCTCTGATCCTGCCAATATCGGGGCGGTATCGTGGACATATCAGGCAGGCAAGGGCAATTACGGCGCCCTGGGTCTGGACGGCGGCCCTCTCTTTAACGGATGGCGTGGCATGTCCGGGGAAGCCGATCTAGGGCTGTTTGGAGCCATTAAAATTCTAAGCTCGGATGTTGCTGTCGATCCCATATTCGGTTTGTTCGGTTATGGCTGTGACGTTACAGAAAGCAATAACAGCTATACGGTTACTCCAAAAGACGGCGTATTCCAACGTCTGCATCTGATCACCCAGAAGCTGAGTGTGGAGTTGAACCGGGATCAATATAGCTCGGCCATCGTGTCCAAGTCCAAGAACAATATCCGCCTGACACTGAAAAATATGACCCCAGGCACGACTCATACTACCGTTATGAGCTTGACCGGACTCGCGGCAGGTACGTATGACGTGCTCGTAGACGGCACAAAAACCGGATCAGTCACGGCTGCTAACAGCTCTGCGACCACGGTCAGACTGAATATCGGTACGGCAGCCAACTATGATATCCGTATCCAGTCGAGTACAGACAACCCGTCTCCCGTCGGAGACATTGTAGCCCGTTATGAATTTGACGAAACGGCCGGATCTACCGCAGCCGATTCGTCAGGTTATGGACAGCAGGCCAGTGTAAGTGGAGGCGCGTGGGGAGCCGGACGGAAAGGCAATGCCCTGCACTTTAACGGTACAGACGCCTATGCTAGCCTGCCCGGTGGTATCGTTAGCAGCATAAATGACTTTACGATTGCCGCGTGGGTACGGGTGAACACGCATAACGGCTGGGCACGCCTGTTTGATTTTGGAGCAGGCACGGATCGGTATATGTTTTTGACACCCAAGGCCGAGGGAACCGGTATGCGTTTTGCTATCACCGTCTCGGGGAACGGAGAGGAACAACAGTTGAATGCACCAGAGCTGGCAACAGGGGTTTGGAAGCATGTCGCCGTGACTTTGTCAGGCAATACTGGAATGATGTATCTGGACGGTGTAGAGGCGACGCGTAACACGAACATGACGCTCAAGCCTTCCAGCCTTGGACTGACAGACCGGAACTACATTGGGAAATCCCAGTTTGATGATCCCTACCTGAACGGTGCAGTGGATGAACTGATTATTTACAACAGAGCCCTAACCGCTCAGGAAATTCGGGGCTTGGCCTCGGCAAGCAGCACCATTACAGCCCATGATGTGGGAGCCCATTCATATGCTGAAGGAGCAGATTAGAATATATTCATTCATGCCGTTAACGTTTTAGATTATGAATGATTTGTACCGTGAATGATTTGCGTCGTGAATCATTATCGTCATAAATAATTGGTATCGTGAATGATTCTTCCTATATTAGCTCCACCCCCGGATTACTTAAGTTAAGTCTATAATCAGGGGAGAAATCCGGGGAGATGATACTTCCGAAGCAAGCAGTCCTTCGGAAAGCTTTTAAAGCGACCGCTTTATCGGGACGATCAGCGGCAGCTTTTCCATCTGTAGGACGTTTAGCTTCGTCTAATGCGTGTCGTTCTTGGTCTTAAGCGAACCAGTTCCTCACTGGTGAGTTGCCTAGTATAGGAGCGAGGGGAAGCTCCTGTATCTACCCTCAGTACCCTGCCTGCCCCGTTGGGGCGGGCTACCCGTGTGTTGAATACCTGCATGGCCCACTGCACCGGAAAGGCTATAGATAAGCGACCATCTGCCGTGCCTGCATAGTTGACCGCAGCTGCATAATTATCTGACTGTCTGAGCCATACAGAGCCGGAATCCCCAGGTAGTGATACAGGAGTCGTACCTCTAATAACCGTCTGATCTTCGAAGGTCAGTAAACCCAACTCTCCGCCATAATTGATTTGCAGGTCCGTATAGACGGACTCTACCGTGCCATTGACCCGTCCGGTCGTACGCCCAACCTTCTTCAATCTTTCTCCTATGCGATATGCGGTAACATGACCTGGAATCGCTCCTACCGTAGCGTAACGCGGATTGAGCAGGTTGTTACGGGTTGGAAGCGAAAGCGCCGCATCAATCAGATTTGTACCGGTGGGATTCAAGCGTACGTAACGATACAGCCTTCCTATACGATCCTGAGTAACCGTCCCCTCATCGGCTCCGCCTGGCTGTATTGTAGCCTCCCGATTGTCTGTATTGGAGGGATTGAGGACATGGTTATTGCTAAAAAGATAACGCGTCGCCGGCGCTCCAGTTGGGGCAACGATGAGTCCGGTTGAACCGGAGCCTTCAATCGTCCCGACACTGTAGCCGGCGATGACCGGGCGTATGCGCACTTTGTAGTCCGTGGCATTGGCTCTGATCATTCCAGTTTTTACAATTCGGACTGGAACGTTCGTTTTCTTTCCTAAGGCGGTGGCCGACAGGAGTCCAGTAGAGGCCGACGCTAGACGGTCCGTATACACAATGACAGCGGCTCCCTTTTTGGGATGGGCAGGGTCCCTGTATCCTACGCCAATGCCGTGGACACCGGGCATTTTTAAGACTCGCTTGGCCATCCGCTTTTTCACTTGAAGCGCGGCCGAGAAGGTAGCCAACATAATCATCTCCTTTTACATTCAGATGAAATATTGTATGGCTAGAGACGCTTCACGTTCCATTTGATCTTACGATCGCTGTATTGAAAAGCATATGAAAGCATTCCAAAAAATGGTATACTCATTTTCGAAATTGACATCTTATCATTGGATTTTAATGTTCAAGGAGGTACTTTATGTTTTCAATCATGTTGACATACAGCATACAAGCAATTGTAATTTTACTAATTATCTTTGAAATGTTGAGAAAAAACAGAAAAAAAATAGGTTGGGGATCACTTTCACTGCTTTTATCTCTTCTTGGCATGGTTGTTTCTTTCGAGTTTGGCAATTACATATTGGGAGACCAGCTGCTTTCCTTTTTAGGATTGCCCGCCTGGTCTAACAGTGTTGATAATACTAGGTTTCACTACACCATTTATCTATCCAGTATTTTTTTTATTCCCAGTTTAA
Organism: Paenibacillus sp. EKM212P; assembly: GCF_011066115.1. Taxonomy (NCBI): domain Bacteria; kingdom Bacillati; phylum Bacillota; class Bacilli; order Caryophanales; family Paenibacillaceae; genus Paenibacillus; species Paenibacillus sp. EKM212P. The sequence goes on along the minus strand of NZ_JAAMNR010000005.1, from coordinate 323,416 downwards.
TCATTGGATATAAAAATCCTAAAGAGTTTGGAGCTACGATCGGAAAACGGGTTTCTAGTATATATCTAACTTTGATCATCATTTCGCTTTTATTTTTTATTATAAGTATTTTCTCGAAGTAACGTTGGATGTGCGTCGTTCCAAAACAAAAGCCTTCCTCAGCGGGGGGTTTCTATTTTATCACATTAATTCCGAACAATCCTGGGTGGGTAATTAGATCAAGGAGCTGATATTATCTATAATTCATTTACCTCCATATTTTTTGCTGCGTTAACTGCAATCTCCCTCATAACGTTGCCAAAATTAGAAGCTAGGGTGAGTAAGAGAACAATGTTGAAAGTGAGAATTTTCATAATAACAACAGTTCTGCTGATCGGAGTCGTGTTGTATATCATTGACCCTCAGTGGTGGATCATTGTAGCCTTTGCAATTTTGTTTGTAACCCTTCCTATCTTTTTATTGAAACGTTGGCGCGAAAAAAGCTGAATCAGAGAAAAAGCCTTCCTTGTTGATAGGAAGGCTTTCCATCTTATCCCTTAACCGCTCCCTCTGCGATGCCCTCCATAATGAATTTCTGAAAGAATGCATAGATCAGGATAACCGGGATGGATGTCAGCACGAGTGCGGCCAGAATAAGCGACCAATCCTTGTTGTACTCTCCAAACAGCATATTGGTCGAGAGAATCAGAGTGTAATGGTTCACATCCGTCAGCATCAACAATGGAAGCAAAAAGTCGTTCCAAATCCACAGAAAATCCAAAATCGCGATGGTAACTGTGATCGGCAGCAGCAAAGGAAATATAATGCGAAAGAACGTTTGGAACTCATTACAGCCGTCCATTTGTGCGGATTCTTCCAGCTCACGCGGGATGGATTTGACGAATCCATGATACAAAAAGATCGCCATATTCACACCCAAGCCGATATAGATCAAGGCCAAGCCGTACGTACTGCCTTGAACGGACAAATCTTTTGCCATTCGTGTAAGCGGTATCATAATAGAGTGAAACGGCACCAGCATCGATGCGACAAACAGGAAGAAAATCGCACTGCTCAGTTTCCCCTGTGTACGAGACAGCTTGTAGCCTGCCAGTGCCGAACAGATCACAATGCCACCAATGCCGATAAAAGAAATAATCGTGGAATTAAGAGCGCTGTTCAGCAAATGAGTCTGATGAAAAGCCTGACTGTAATTTTCAAAGTGAAGCTTCGTCGGCAACGCCGTAAAGGATGCAAACATCTCACCCTGTGTTTTAAGCGAGTTAATTACCGCCATGTAGATTGGGAAGAAGGACACGACAGCGCCCACGCACAAAATCAGCGTAATCAGCAAGGAATTGGCTTTCTTCAGCCTCATGCCTCCACCTCCCTCTTCTTCATGACACGCAGCTGAATCAGGGTGAAAATGAGAACGATTGCGAACAAAATAACGGATTTGGCGCTCGCATAACCATAACGGAAGTTGTTGGAGAACGCCTCCTCATAAATGTTCATCGTAATCACCTGTGTACTGCGCCCTGGCCCCCCGCCAGTCAGTCCGTATACGACCTCATACACCTTGAAGGCACCATTCAGCGTCAGGAAGAAACAGATCGTAATCGCATGAGTAATCATCGGCATCGTCACACTTCGCAATGTCTGAAATGCGTTCGCCCCGTCAATAATAGCAGCCTCCTTCAAGCTTTGTGGTACACCTTGAAGCGCAGCCAGATAGATGATCATCATATAACCGACACCATTCCAGAGCGACACAATAATGATAGAGAAGAAAGATACTTTCGGATCGCCCAGCCACGATTGGCCCAAAAAAGCGATAGCCGTCTTTTCGGCGATCTGTGGCAGCACGGAAGAAAAAACGAAGGTCCACATAAATGCGCTAATAATGGTACTGATCATATTGGGCATGAAAAATATTGTCCGGAAAAATCCTTTGGTACGTGTACGCGACTCAATCAACACTGCCAATGCCAGTGCCAGTACATTTTGCAGCACAATCATCACTAATACGTATTTAAGAGTAAACCAAAGGGAATTGAGAAAATCGGGGTCTTCCTTCAACGATTCCACAAAGTTCCCCAAGCCGATAAAGCTGTAATTGGGATTCAAGCCGTTCCAGTCTGTAAAGCTGTAGTACATGCCGCTGATCGTTGGAATGAGCAGGAAGATAGCGTAAAAGATCAGCGCCGGGGCTGTAAACGCCAGTAGCATGACGTATTTTTTATAGATTTTAAAAGGCATGGAGTCTCTCCCTCCTGGTGTAATCTATAGGTTACCGTTACTTGTTCACTTTGTTATACGATTTCCATGCCTTATCCAGCGCCTTAATGACATCATCCTGCGTGAGCTGACCAGCATAATAGGATTGTAGCGATTTGCCTGCCTCGTCCTTAACCGCTTGCGGGATAGATGGATCTTGGTACGACTTGCCTGCTTTTACGCATTCGGTAGCGTCATTAATCCAAGGATAGCTTTTAAACGTATGCACTTTGGAGATCGGGTTAAATTTCAATGCTTCATAGAACGCGCTAGAATCCTTGTCATCCAGCACATAGTTAACAAAATCGAGCGCAACCTCCTTGTTCTTGCTTGTGGAGGATACAGCCAGCGAAGTCGAAGTGGACAAATTGATCAATGTCGCATTGGGATCGTCATTGATCGGCAGCCCTGCTACCCCAAAATCCATCTTCGGATCCGATTTTAAAATCGTTTCCGCAAACCACGGTCCCTGAATCCACATCGCCGCTTTACCCGAGGCAAACGCAGCCGATCCATCATCCCCGCCGATTTCCAGCGCCTTGTCAGTACCGTTGCTATTCACCAGATCAATAATATCGAACATGCTCTTCATTTCGGAAAAGGAGCCTTGGTCCTGATTCATCCGTTCGATAAAATCTTTGTTCTGTGTGTTCATCATCGCACCTGCTGTCAAAGGCACAAACAGCTGTGGAATCCAGGATTCCTTGTAGGACAACAGGAACGGTTTTACATTATTCGCTTTCAGCTTCTCCACCACAGCCTTCATTTCGGTCAACGTTCCCGGCGGCTGCAAATCCAAATCCTTAAATATCTTTTTATTGTACAAGTAGCCCCATGAGATCGTTTCTAAAGGAACCGCTACGACCTTTCCGTCTTTGGTTGTCACCGAAGGCTTCACACTATCCATCAATTTGTTAACAAAAGGCTGACCGGACAAATCCTCCAAATAGCCCGCTTTATAAAACGGAGGAATTTCATTCACCGCGTGCAATGCAAATACGTCCGGCGCATCGTTGGATGCGAGTCTTGTCTTCAAAATTTGTGCGGCGTTGTCAGCAGGCGGCATCTCCAGTTGCACCGTAACGTCGATATTTTTATCTTTCTTCTCTTTCGCTACGAAAGCATTAATGTATTTATCGTAGTGCTCCTTCAAACGGGGCTGAGCAATAAACATTTTGAGATTCACCGTTTTGCCGTCTCCAACGGAACCGCTGCTGTCACTGCCTGAAGAATTCGCTCCACACCCGGCCAATAACGTGCCAACCAGCATCGTGCTCAATACACATTTCCACATTTTCATGAAAAATGACCTCCCCTATTTTGAAAATAACCGTTACCCATCGGCAAATCAGTTGTTATTCAAAGCAGCTATGCCGCCGGTCTTCAACCTCTATTCAGCTCTGTGCGAACTTCATAAAGGCCAAATTCCTTTGTACTGCTCGTTTTGTATACGCTTTCATTATAGAATGAGAGATCACTTCTGCCATTGGACGCCCTTAGCTTATTGGATTGGACTTTTTTAAACTTCCTTCCTCATTTCACCGGGTGCCATGCCAAAATGCTTTTTAAATACCCGATAGAAATAAGACACATCCTCATATCCTGCCATCTCCGCGACTGCTTTGATTGAAATCTGTTTATTGACCAGCCATTCCCGCGCGTTTTCCATTCTTCGCTCTACGATGTAGTCCGTTACATTTTGACCATACTCCTGCTTAAATACCTTACTCATATACTCTTTGCTCACAAAAAAGTTTTTTGCCAACTGCTCCAGTGTAATCGGCCCAGCAAAGTGACTGTCGATATATCGTCGTACTTCTTCTAAATTCAGTTTGTTTTTGTATTTCCGCTGCCGAATGAGCTGATCCAGTTCCTGAACATAGCACGACGATACGAATTCCAGCGCATGTTCTACAGAGGATACGGCATCCTGCGACAGTGGGAATCCTGCCTTTGCCGTAGAAGTATCTAGCCCGTTATCCGCTGTGAGCTCTTTTAGCAGGGAAAGAAGCTCCTGCACCAGCCTGCCCAGCATATGTGGACTTGGTGCTCCATAACTCTCCAGCTCCTGCATAACCTGCCTACAAGTTATGTTCACCCCGTCACGGTTCAACTCATTAAAATAAAGACGCAGCAGTTGCTTATACCGGGTCAGCTTGTGAAAAAAACCATAATCCAGCTCCGTCGCTTCTTGCTGCTGTTCAGCAGCCTTGACCTCCAGATCGTTTTTGCATTTGAGCAACACTGTATTCAGCTCTGTAGGATTGACTGGCTTTAACAAATAATCGACGGCCTTGTAACGGATGGCATGTTTGGCATACGCAAAGTCATCATATCCGCTCACGACAATGATTTTTACATCAGGACAATGGTTATTTAGCGCTTGCAGCAGCTCCACTCCGTCCGCACCCGGCATGTGCATATCAGTAATCACAATATGGGGAGCTAACTCCCCGACCAGCCTGAACGCCTCGTCTCCGTCTTCAGCCTCACCCACTACCAACATTCCAAGTTTTTCCCATGTGCCAAATGTCTTTAGAATATCGCGGTTCCACGGCTCATCGTCCACAATTAATACTCTGATCATACTTTTCCCTCCTCTGCTGAGGTAAATGGAATGCGGATAGTGACACGTGTACCGACTCCCTGCTCACTATCTATCCTCACTCCGTAGCGCACTCCAAAATTCATCCGTATGCGTGAAGACACATTGCTCAATCCGATATGACTACCCTGCGCCCAGATCGGTTCCTCCGACGCGTTTTCCAGCTTTGCCCGTACTTTTTCCAGCTTGTCCGGGGCCATGCCGTTTCCATTATCGCAAACCGTAATACACACGTCTTCTTTCATAATCTCCACCCGAATCCCCATTCTCCATGCCCCCGCCTTTCGATCAAGACCGTGCTGAAACGCGTTTTCCAACAATGGCTGAAGCGATAGCTTAGGCAGTCGAATATCCATCGCCTGTTCTTCCGTCTCCACCTGAAACACCAATCTTTGTGGAAATCGCCGTTGCTGGATGCGCATATAGTGTCCCACATGGTCGAGCTCTGCGCGTAAAGAGGCCAAATCCTGAGGTTCCCGTACCACGTAACGGAACATCTCACTCAGCGACCGAATGACTTCATAGGTGTCCTCCGGCTTTTGCGAAAACACCATACTTCCGATCATTTGCAGCGTATTTTGCAGAAAATGTGGATGAATCTGCGCTTGGAGCGCTTTCAATTCAGCCGTCTTTTTTTGCAAATTTATACTGTATTCCGCCTGAATATGCTCGCGAATTCGGCCTGCCATCCCATGCAGACTTCTTTCCAGCAGCCCTATCTCATCCGGGCGTGTACTTGGCTGTCCAATCGGTCCTTTGATCATATCCAGCTCCTGTACGGAACGCGCCAAATGAACAATCGGACGTGCAGTCCGCCATGCGACGAAAACGGCAATGCAGATGGAAACCAGGATTGAAATCACGCCGACGATAATACCATACAGCATCGTTGAAAAAGCGCTGTGGTTAATGGAGGAAGTGGGTACGATTTTGACCAGCTTCAGTCCAACTACATCCAGATCATTATAGAACACATAATGTTCAGCAGTTTGAATCATCCCGAGGCCCGGCTTAACGTCACGAAGAGCTGACAGCACACTTGCAGGAGGAGGCGACTGCCGAGCCTGTGCTGGATACATAACCCCGCCATCTGCATCTGTAATAAGCACCTGATGCTGATCCCCTCGTCCCAGCAGGCCCAGCGTCTGATCGAATTGCGACCACAATACATCCAAAGAAATAACCCCCGTCTGCTTCTGGTCTTCAAAACGCCGAATACTGCGCGTCAAAATAAAGCGTTCTGGGTCAGCAGAGCTTGGACGAATCGAATAATCCTTATTCGCTTGCCACATCTCGGCATACTGTGGGGGAATACCGCTCACTGTCGTAATTTCATTTTGCATACTATTGAAGGTAAACAAGGTTTGCGATTGCTTCAAATAAAGCTGGATGCCGATCACATGACTTCCGGCCGAATAATACACATTCGCCATCGTATTCAGCATTTTTCGCTGGGCATTAAATTGGCTTGAAAGATTGTCAGGCTCGCGCTCATTCAAATAATCGCTCAGATCAGGGCTGATCTGAATGCTGTAAATCAGATGATTCAGACGATCTAGCTGGTCGCTGATATAGATCCCCGTCCATTTCATATTGGACATGTTCGTCTCTACTACTTCAGCTTCCATGGAAGCTCTACTTTTTTCCGCAGCCAGCACCGTGACAGCAATGACCGGCAGCACAGATAGAACAATCATCGTCAAGATCAGCTTAAGCTGAATGCTGCGTCGATACGGGGCCGTCAGCGCCCGGAACCAGCGGACTGCTCGGGTTGGCATAGCGATGCACTCCTCTACTCAGCCATATGCGAAAACGCCCCGCAATTCGCAGGGGCGCTTCATGTACCGGATACTCCCGGAGAATACCTATATGATATTATTCGTAAGTTGGTTTCAGCTCATTATTCATCATTTACGCTTCTTCGATAATTATAACACCCCAAGGCTCTAATGGAAGCGTTTGTCCTTGGATAACTGTACGCCCCCCGATTAACTCCTTGCCGTCTCCATGTGGATATACCACCGAGCCTGCTTGTTCGGAATAGTTAAAATAGTACCGGATTTTCCGTCCCAGCTCATTCGTGCCGGATTTAACAATGATCGGATAAGACGCTTGCTGATCCAGTCCCCATACTCCTGCCTTTTTGGCTACAGAGCTGAATAGTTCACGGATGACCGCCGGACTGACGACACAGCCGATGTAGGTCGCTGTTCCCTGACCATAGCGGTTTTGCGTAATCGCGGCATATTTTCCCCAATGCGGGTGATCGTAATAGGCCAATACTTCGGCGGTCGTCGGGGTAATCAGCTCCATCCACGTATCTACCTGATTGTCCTCTGGTGCCACCTCAAAAGGATTATTCTTAAGCGTCACCTTCTTTGGCTCCACGAACAAGCTGTAATGAATGCCGCAGGCTTCGCTAATCACGCCCGGCTGCCGAGACGTTCTTACCTGCACATGCTCGTCGGTAAATCCGCTTCGGAATGTGTATACCACATGACCACCTTTCTCCACATATCGGTTCAGCTTCTCCAGTAGTGCGTCTGGGGCAGAATAGAGGACCGGGACGATCAAGAGATCATAGTCGTCAAACGATTCTGTACCTGGATGAACGATATCCATCCCGATATTCAGTTTATACAACTCGTCATACAAACGACGTACGATGTCATTGTAATTTAACGGGCTACTCATATTAAATTTAAACCAGTCAATCGACGTCAATGCTTCGTTGCTGACCAGAATCGCCGTTTTATTTTTCTTTTTCAGGTTGACCAGATGCGGAGACAATCTTGCAAAATCCTTCCCTATGGTCTGTGCTTCCTCATACACAGGATTCGGCTCAAAATCATGGCTGAGCAGACCCTTCCAGTAGGTTTCGAAAGAATTATGGATGGAATGCCAGTGCCAGTATGCCACCATATTGGCCCCGGAAGCCAGATGGCTGAACGCTTGCAGACGCAATTGCCCCGGATAGGGAACCCAGTGGGTAAAGGCCTGCGCTTCCGTTTCCAGCACTAGATAGTTGTTATTTTTCGTCGAACGCGCCACATCGCCACCAAAGGAAATTTCAATGCCAGTCAGGTCATCCTGTGATGGATGGTAAATATCCACCCCAGTCACATCAAAGGCTTGCGATGCCGCAAAGTGATCCACGTCTGGCTGAACACCAAAGGAATGACCTCTCCATTCAAAATCAAAGTTTTGCGTAACAAATTGGTCCTCCCGCTTATATTCCTTCACCAGCGCGACCTGCCATGCCAGAAAGTCCGTCACCAGCTTGCGCTGGAATTGGGAAAAGGCTGCGCCCAAACTTCCATTAATCGTTCCGACCACCGAAGGAAAGTCCTCCCAGCTATTGATGCGATTACTCCAGTAGTCCAGACCAAATTTGCGGTTTAGCTCCTCCAGCGATTCGAACCGCTCCCGCAGATACTTTACAAATTGCAATTGCACATTGGGCCCACTCGTGTTGTAATGCTTGGTCTCGTTATCCGTCTGAAAGCCAATGACCGCCGGATGCTGACTCACCCGTCCAATCAGCTTGCGTATGATTCGCTCAGCATGGAACAGGTACACCGGGTTCGTAATGTCCATAATCTGGCGAGCCCCATATTTGCCCGGACCTTGAGGCGTTGTCGCCAATACATGGGGATGCTCCTTCACCAACCATGTGGGTACGGCATAGGTGGGCGTCCCCACAATGACTTCAATGCCCGCCTTATGCATGGCGTCCAGCACCCGATCCACAGAAGTAAAATCAAACACGCCGTTTTGCGGTTCATGCGTACTCCAAGTGGATTCGGCAATCCGCACCACGTTGATGCCCGCATCCTTCATCATTTGGATATCCTGGTCCAAACGGTCATATGGCATATATTCATCATAATAAGCAACACCGTACAGTAGCTTTTTCATCAAGTCGTCCTCCAATTAGGTTCGTTAGGATTTTGCAAAATTCGATTCCAGTCGCTTCGAAGTGCAAGATATAGAGAACCAAGCCGCTCTTTAGATTGGCCCGGTCAATGATCACGCTGAAGATCGGAGCGCTAAGTGCATCCCATATACGGGCTAGTACGAAATAAAGTACCGATAATAGAAACAGATATGCCAACATAATCCGTATAAATAGTAGAGCAAGCGCTTTCTTTTATATATAAAAGCTTATACTATAGCATTTGTAAACGCTCTTTTATTATAGTTAAATGTTAGATACAATGAGATTGTCTAAGCGGTGTAAAATTTGCCCTAATCGAAGGTGATCTGATGATATTAAATCCTGATGTTGATCCAGCTCTATTTCATGATTGCCAATGGCTGCCCATTATTGACTGGAATGTGAAATTTTTTGGCGCCCATATTCACCGGGTCCAAGCGGATTGGTGCATGCCGGAGGAATCTCATATCGGTTTTGAAATTGCACTCATTTTAGAAGGTCGTCAGGAAACGATTATGGAAAATAACGTATATTCGGTTGGGGAAGGTGATATTTTAATTATTCCGCCGGGTTTCAAGCATGTGAGTCAATGTGTTTCCCCAAACGGCATGTACTATTTTAGCTCTCATTTTAATGTCGATGATCCATTGTTCCGTCAGGAAATGATTAAGAGCAACCAGCTCTTTTTTCCAGCGGGTACTGAAACGAATACCAAGCTGCAAAAGGTCGTCCATAGCTGGATTGGCATGGTGCAAGAAAGCGGAGAATATACGACAGCAGACCGTTTTCGTATGCAAATTGCCTTATTTGAGCTATTCGGGATATTCTCGCAAATGATATCTACCGGTTTGGAGCCCAGAATTGCGCCTTCATCCGTTCAATATGCCAAGGCCATCATGGAAGCCATTCAATCAAGGTTTAAGCCTTATCGGGAAGATGAATCTGGCGAGCAAGCGTTCCGTCTTGAAGATGTGGCGGCTTCCCTCGGGATCAGTCCCGGCTATGCCCAGGAAGTGTTCCGCAAGGTATACGGTTATTCTCCACGTCACTATCTATCGGAGACCAAGCTGCATGAGGCTAAGGTGCTGATCCAGCAGCCCAATCTGCCACTCAACAAGGTAGCTTCCCTGCTCGGATACTCCAGTCTGGCTCATTTCAGCAGACAGTTCAAGCGCTGGACAGGCACCAGCCCACTTAAATACCGCCAGACGTTAAAACCGATTACTGATGAACAAAAGATTAAGATATAAGGACGGATAGCAAAAGCTCCACCGTGTTATTCAACAAAAAAAAGAGCGTGACACCGAATATCGCGGTTGTTGCGCTCTTTTGTCTCTATTTTCATAAGCGGTACCGTTGCCTTAATGATCTAAAATCTTGACCAAGCACTCATTATTCAGATCACAGCCTAATATCCCCTATATGCTGATGCACCACATACATCATCCCCATTAGGAATACGGCCAAAGCTAAGTAACTGATGCCAAATTTCCAGCGCGATGATGCGGGCACTTCGTAATATTTATCATTTTCAAACGGAATGTAATCAATCCCACACAGCAATCTGAGCTGGTACGCATCCGGCGTCGGTATATGTTCCACACCGTTCAGCCATACATGCTGGACAAGACACTGCTGCGGCAGCTTAAGTGTCTGCTCCACATCCAAACTTTCCATATACACCGTCACATATTGCTGCCCCTCCAAATCCGAGTAGGTATTAAAGGATAATCTGCGTGTGTGCTCCGGTCCGGGCAGTGGATATCCTTGCTCATACAGATGCTGTACGTTCACCAGCGGCTTTTGCAAAAAGGATTGGATCTTGACCTCTCCTTTATTGCGTTTAACATATTTTTTGTACAAATCGTAGGCAAAGAACGCCCATATGAAGAAAAATAAAAAGGATTTTAAATATACTACGACTACAATTCCACCCAATAGGCCCACCAGCCACAGCCAACGCGTCACTGCCGTGGAAATCCGTCCTCCGTCGAGCGGATGAATTGGCAACAAGTTGATTAGGTTCAGGAAAAAGCCGACATACGAGAGTGCATACAGCAGGGGACTGTCTGTTGCATAGGCTCCTGCGTATACCGCCATAGCCCCAACCGTCCCCAGTAACGGGCCGCCCATGGCTACATAAGCCTCTGTCTGCGCATCCAAAGGTTGCCGCTTCATTGTGATCAGCGCACCGAGAAAAGGAATAAATAACGGTGCTGACACGGGAAGCCCCTTGCGCTTGGCAGCCAATACATGTCCCAGCTCATGCACAAACAACAGCAACACGAATCCAACCGCAAATCCCCACGGGTAAATGATCGCATATGTGCTAATCGTTATCGCCATAGATATCAGCGCACCGCCAAATTTACTGAATTTTAAAAGGGCGAGCAACGACTTGCCTTTTAAAAGAAGCAATGCTGCTGCACTACCAAGGTACCATTTGGATGAGCCGGATTTGGAATCGGTCTTTTTGTCTTCTTTTTGCAAAGTATCTTTCTCCTTTCTTTCGCTAACACTTCCATTGTATCCTGCTATGTACAGCTTGTAAAAACTTCTCTAACCCACAGATAAGCACCCAAGTGTCCATCCTCCTGTCTGTTCTGTTATCATGTAAGAAAACGGAATAACTCAGGAAAGGATTACGAATCATGAGTTTTGAACTTACCCGGCGAGCCATCAGACAACTATGCAGTCAAGCCGCTTATGACGAAGGGGATGCCTATTACCGGGCCAAAAGAGTGGCCTTTACACAAATAGATCATGATGAAGGGGTATACGAAGCTACGGTCAAAGGAAGCAGCTTTTATGCTGTTGCGGCGATGATCCGATCTAATGGAAGTATCCGAGCAGAATGCACCTGTAGCACATTTCAGAACACCGGACGATATTGTAAGCATATCGCTGCTGTTCTCCTTAACGCCCATGATATACGCCGTGGAAAAAGTCTGTCTGTGCGCTCCTACGCCTCCAGACTTCATCCCGGTACTGCCCCAGATACAGCAGGAAGCCTAGATTCAGACGGGATGTACACATCTACAGATACTCCATATGATCACACTGCTAGAACGGCACGATCCTCTGACATCACACAAGGGGATCTCCAGCTGACCGACAGTATGTTAAAACTATTTGCCCGCAAGCGACCGCTTCGCAGCACGCCTACCCTGCTGGATACTCGCGCGGTCTTGGATTTTCAGTTCGTCATCCGGCCTTTTGCCTACGGTTACCAAAAATATATGTTTGGTGTAGAAATGAAGGCTGGCCCCAAACGATTATATATCGTCCAGAAAATTCGTCCGTTTCTGGATAGTATTGACCGTGGGGATAGCTACATGTTCACGAAAAGCTTCTCATACGAGCCTGAGGTATACCGCTTCCGACCTGAACATGACGCTATTCTCCAGCAATTATCCCAGGTGTGCCACCATGAGCGTATGATTCGGGAAACCTCAGGTACGTATTCATCTTCCGGTAGTCATATGAGCGGCGAGCGAATGCTCCTCATCCCGCCTGCGGCTTGGGAAAAGCTGCTCCCCTTGCTGACAGCAGCACAGGGCATCTACTTTGAAATTCACGGAAACATGAGCGAGGGTATTCCCCAGTCCGACCTGATGCTTCCGCTGCAATTTGAATTTGATGAGGCCGAAATCGAAGGCTACCAGCTAAGCATACAAGGATTAGATGACTTGACCATCATGGAAGACTATGGTGTCGTCATTGCCGATGGCAAGCTTGTCAAACAGAAAGCCGATCCCTTACGGCGTTTGTCCGAGCTAAAACGGATGGTAGAAGTACACCACAGGCGAAAAGTTCAGATTGCGCCAGAGCAGATGGAATCTTTTATGGACAAGGTTGTACCCGGGTTAATGAAGCTCGGACGTGTTCATATGACTCGGTCCGTCTCAGATCGGGTCACACAGCAGCCATTGAAGGCAAAGCTATATCTGGACCGGGTAAGAGACAAGCTGCTGGCAGGGCTGGAGTTCCAATATGGGGATATCATCATCAACCCGCTGGAAACAGATCCACGAACTCCTGGTAACGACCGTATTCTGATACGTGATGGGGAACAGGAGCAGCGGATTTTGGAGCTGATGGAGCATAGCTCCTTCGCCAGAACAGACAGCGGATATTTTATGGAAAATGAAGATGCAGAGTATGATTTTTTGTACCATACTGTTCCGCAACTGGAAAAGCTGCTCGATGTCTATGCTACAGGTGCAGTCAAAGCGAAAATAAACAATACTCTGCCTACCCCAAGGATACGGGCGGAGTGGGATGAACGTACAGATTGGCTTGAATTTAAATTTGATATGGAGGGCATACCGGAACCGGAAATTCGCAAACTGCTCAAATCGTTAGAGGAAAAACAGAAATATCACCGTCTGCCGAATGGTGCCTTGCTGCCGCTCGAAACAGAAGAGTACAAGGAATTGATTCGGTTCATGAATGAAACAGGTATCCGCAAAAGTGATCTGGATGCAGCACAAATTCGTGTTCCCGTCACGCAAGGACTGTACTTAATTGATCCTCACGATCATGGGAAAAATCTGACTTTGGGTAAAACCTTTCGCCAGCTACTGGAAAATATACGCAACCCAGACCATCTCGACTTTCCAGTTCCAGACATGCTTGCCCCAATCTTGAGAGATTATCAGGTTTACGGCTTTCAATGGCTTAAGACATTGGCGCATTACCGTTTTGGGGGCATTTTGGCAGATGATATGGGGCTGGGTAAAACGCTGCAAAGTATCGCCTTTCTCGTCTCAGTATTGCCGGAGATTCGCAGCCAGCAGCTTCCAGCCATGATCGTGTCCCCTGCATCACTGGTGTACAACTGGCGGAATGAGCTGGAGAAATTTGCTCCACACGTCCGCGTCACTATCGCAGATGGCAGCCCGGAAGAACGCGGCCGAATCATACGGGATGCCGCCAGTTATGACGTCGTCATTACGTCCTATCCGCTGCTACGGCGCGATGCAGATGTGTACAGCAAGCCATCGTTTCATACGCTCATTCTGGACGAAGCGCAGGCTTTCAAGAACCATGCCACCCAGACGGCACAGGCTGTTAAGGATGTAAAAGCTCGTTATCGTTTTGCCCTGACAGGAACGCCAGTAGAAAATACGTTGGAAGAGCTGTGGTCCATCTTTGACGTTGTATTTCCCGCGCTATTTCCCGGCGGGAAAAGAGCGTTTCACAACCTGCCTCGAAATGTGATTGCCAAGCGGGTTCGTCCGTTTCTGCTGCGCCGTCTTAAGAGTGATGTCCTCAAGGAACTGCCGGAGAAAATCGAATCCGTGCAGGTATCCCGGCTTCTGCCAGATCAAAAAAAGCTGTACACCGCCTATCTGGCCAAGCTTCAGCATGAAACGTTGAAGCATCTCAACGAGGAAGGATTTCAGAAAAATCGGATCAAAATTCTCGCCGGTCTGACTCGACTTCGTCAGCTCTGCTGTCATCCTGGCTTGTTCATCGAAGGATATACGGGTAGCTCTGCCAAATTTGAACAGCTGTTGGAGATCATTACGGAATGTCTCAGCTCCGGGAAACGGATGCTCATTTTTTCACAGTTCACCACAATGCTTCAAATGATCGGACGCGAGCTTGCTCGAGAAGGGGTGTCCTACTTTTACCTGGATGGGCAGACTCCCGCTCTGGAACGAGTCGAGCTGTGCAGTCGCTTCAACGAAGGAGAACGCGAGCTGTTCCTGATTTCCCTAAAAGCAGGAGGTACTGGCCTGAATCTCACTGGTGCAGATACGGTCATTTTGTATGACCTGTGGTGGAATCCCGCTGTAGAGGAGCAGGCTACCAACCGAGCACACCGAATGGGCCAGAAAAAAGTCGTGCAGGTTATTCGTCTCGTCGCCCAAGGTACGGTAGAGGACAAAATGTATGAGCTGCAACAAAAAAAGAAAAACATGATCGACCAGGTCATTCAGCCGGGGCAAGAAACCCTTTCGGCACTGACCGAGCTGGAGATTCGTGAACTGCTCATGATCTAGCCAACTCTCCACGCTTATTTTCACGTTAGTATGACAATTCCACATGCAAAAAAGGTCCAATTGACGGTAGAAATTTTCCCGCATTGGACCTTTTTCGTTCTAATATGATTGTTTGAATCGAGCAGATTAATCCTGTTTTAATACTCTAGGTTCAATGGGAACCAGGTTAGACTCAATCTGGGTACGCTGAGGCTCATACCATTCAGGCAGCATCAGCTTATGCCCCAACTCATTCAATTCCTCATCCACGGTAAATCCGGGTGGATCGGTTGCGATCTCGAATAAAATACCGCCCCGCTCGCGGAAGTATACGGCATTGAAGTATTGGCGATCTACAATACCACTGGTCCCAAAACCATGCTGATGAACCCATTCGTTCCACGCCTGATGCTCCGTATCATCCTGCGCGCGCCAGGCAATATGGTGAACCGTACCGGCGCCGCCATTCCCCCACGGGACATCTTTGACCGGAATGTCGATCAGGTTGCCCAAATCACCTGTCGTCTGATAGCGGATGTAGCCTGCATTTGCGTCTTCTCCGATGAGAGTCATCCCCAGGACGTTCTCCAACACCCCTTGCGTATGCTTGGAATCCGCACTGTACAGTACCACCCCGCCAAAGCCCTTGATAGCTTTATCCGTAGGCACACCCCCGGCTGTCCACGTGTTCAACGGGCCATCTTCCCGTTCCACCAACTCCAGATGTAAGCCCTCGTTGTCTCGGAACTGGATGAATGACTCGCCAAAACGAGTGGCCTTCGTGAAAGATACTTTCAAGCTGTGCAGACGGTTTTCCCAGTATTCCAAAGCACCGGACGGCACGACATACGTCGTAATCCCGACCTGTCCGCCTCCAATCTTACCCTTGCGTGTACCCGGAGCTGGAAAAAAAGTAATGATCGTGCCCGGGCTGCCCTCTTCATTACCAAAGTACAAATGGTATACTTCTGGAGCATCAAAGTTGATCGTCTTTTTAATCAATCGCAAACCAAGTACGCCTGCGTAAAAATCAACGTTGCCCTGCGGGTCGCCTGCAAAGGACGTGATATGGTGAATTCCAGCGGTTTTCAATGACATCTTTATCACTCCTTCATTAACATGTTGATTTATTTACACAAATGATTTACAAATTTCAAAATCCATTGTAGCTGACAAATTGTCCAACCGGCTTGCGATATCCCCGTGCCCGCTGACCCGATTCGTCCTCTTTACCCAAGGTAATCATCATTACCGGTACAAATTGCTCTGGAATATTTAGTACTTCCTGCACCTTCGCCGGATCAAAACCGATCATCGGGCACGTATCCCAGCCTTTGTCCTTGGCAATCAACATCAATTGCATAGCCGACAGGCTGGCATTACGGATCGCTTCTTCTCTCTGGAAGACAGGTCCCCGCTCGCGATAAAACTGAGTTACCGACTCTACTGTGCTATCATATTCCTGCTTGCTCAGAACGCCCAAATTCAGGAATCCTTCGTTGAGGTCGGCTACCTTGGTATAAGCCTCTGTATCCCCCAGCACTACAATGGTCGCCGAAGCCGTTAATATTTTATACTGCTTACTTGCCTCATCATGCAGTCTTTGTTTGGTATCAGCATCCTGCACTACGATATAACGCGCATGCTGTAAATTAAAGGCCGATGGAGCAAACTTCACCAGCTGAAATATTTCTTCTAGTTCTTTTGCATCTATAGTAACATCAGGAATAAATTTAGAAGCTGATCTTCTCTCTTGAATAATATTCACCAGTTCGCTCATGTTAAGTTCCACTCCTTGATATTATTTTCAAATGAATTATCTTTAAATTAAGAATATATCCATTCGTGATTTCTGTCAAGTAAAACTATAATAATGTTAGTAAGTATTTTTGGATACAACCTAAGGGCTTATACCAGCCCTTTACAGATCCGTTGCCCGTATTCTCATCGTAATCGCTTCGCGTTGCGCTTTGGTTAAGCTCTTGAAGACCAGCTCATACGAATGGTCGATCATGCTGTACAAATCCTCCAGTGGGAAGGTAGCATCAACCTCAATCGTATTCCAATGCTTTTTATTCAAATGATAGCCTGGCTTAATCGCCTTGTTTTGTTCACGCAGATTTACCGCAATGACTGGATCACATTTCAAGGATACGTGGCAAATGTCATCCTTTTCAGTTAGAAGTGCAAACATCTTGCCCCCTACTTTTAGTACCAGGGGATCAGCACCAAATGGATAATCCTTAACGGCCTCTTTTTGGCTCAGACCATATGCTACAATTTGCTCAAACACCAGCCTTCTCTCCTCTGCTCCAAGTTGTCGAACTATGAACCTATTTGCGCCCTATTATATCACCTCCGTGCACTCCGAATACACCGGGTCCGTGCTACAATTAGGGAACTGTGCTAAAAGGAGAGTCATTATGGATACCATCACACACACATTGTTTGGCTTGGCCTTATACGGCGCAAGCAAAAAGGCGTTTCTGCCGGAAGGGTCAATCCTTTCTATATGAATTTATCGACCGTCCATGACTTCATACACGTCCTAAAGATTTAGCGATATTTTACATACTGTATCTGCAAGCTGACAGCCCTTCACTTCCGAATAGGAAGTTAGAGGGGCTTGTTTTGTTCATATAGTAGAGAATGTTATGCAACAGCCCTATATTTTGGTATACTTCCGTGAGAGGCTGTATCGATACATTCGAACGGTACTCTAGTTAGTGTAATTCAATATGTAGATGTGTGAGCCTATGGAGGTGAACTCGTTGGATTTTGCTCTGATCCGCAAGGACCGAGACAAAAGAACGGTCGCAAATTGACTCTTTTTTTGCCTTTCGGACCTTTTCAGCCATGTGCTGAAAGGTTTTTTTTGTGATCTAAAATAAAGGTAGGAAAGGATTTGAATGCAACCATGGTAAACTCGAAAGCACTTAATATTTTACAATTGAAGAAAATGAAACAAGAAGGTTCACCTATAAGTATGATTACGGCGTATGACTATCCATCTGCTCGTTTGGCTGAGGAAGCCGGGATCGATATCATCCTTGTCGGTGATTCCGTAGGTAATGTGTTATCTAATTATAACTCCACACTGCCCGTCACTATGGATGATATGGTCTATCATACACGGTCTGTCGTGCGCGGTGCGGAACATACTTTTATTGTCGCGGATATGCCATTTATGACGTACCACGGGAGTAGTCAAGAAGCCCTTACTAATGTGCGCAGGCTCATGCAAGAGGGACATGCCCATGCCGTGAAACTAGAAGGGGGCATGGAAATTTGCGACACCGTGAAGCGAATTGTTCAATCCGGCGTTCCCCTGCTGGGACATATCGGACTTACACCCCAGTCTGTGCATCAAATCGGCGGATACTTCATTCAAGGTAAAAACTCACAGGCCGCTGAGCGCCTTCTAAATGATGCCCGGGCCCTGGAGCAAGCGGGAGCTTTTGCCATCGTGCTGGAGCTGGTGACAGAGGAAGTGGCGAAGAACATCACCCAGGAGATATCTATTCCGCTCATTGGCATCGGTGCGGGGAGATACTGTGATGGCCAGGTTTTGGTGTATCATGACATGCTACAATACTCAGCTCCTTACCGGGAGAAGAAGTTCGTAAAAACCTATTCGGATATAGGTGCTTTGATTCGCAACAGCATCGGGCAATATGTCGAAGACGTGAAGAATCGTTCTTTTCCAGGCGAGGAGCATGTTTTTAAGGCAGATGAGAACGTAGTAGAAGGACTATACGGGAATGCAAAAGTAAAGGCAGGGACCCTATAATGCGATTTCTGATTGTAGGTGCAGGGGCGATTGGAGGCTATTTCGGGGGACTTCTTGTTCAAAAAGGAGAAGACGTGACCTTCTTCGTACGCCCTTTAAAAAAATCTCAGTTGGCAAAAGACGGTCTGATTATTAGAAGTGTTCATGGAGATTTCCAGACGCCAATCCGTGCTATTACAAATGGTGAAGACGCCGATCCGTTCGACTGTATTATCATTTCAGTTAAAGCGTATCATCTTCCCCAATTGCAATTTGATCTTGAGCCTTATGTCGGTGATCATACCATGATTCTTCCGTTACTTAATGGTTACGAACATTTTGACTTTTTGCGCAAACAATTCGGATCTGAAAAAGTGCTGGGCGGACTTTGTTATATTGAAACTACGTTGGATCATGATGGTTCTATTGTTCAGACAAGTCCGTTCCACCGTATCGTCTTCGGTGAATGGAACGGAGTGCAATCAGAGCGTACACAACTGCTGCTGAATCATCTTGATCATGCAGGCTTCACAGTGGCACGAAGTCACGATATTCAGCGTGAAGTTTGGCAGAAATATATATTTGTTGCCAGCTTGAGTGCAATTACAACACTGATGGATGCCTCGGTTGGGACTATACTTGCCACGGCAGAGTCACGTGCTATTTACGAAAAGCTGCTCCATGAGATTGTCACACTTGCTCGCAACGCGGGGATGCCGATTGATTCAGAGATGGAAGCTCATACACTGAAAACGATGGAATCCTTACGACCTGAGATGATGTCATCCATGCAACGCGATATGCATAAAAAGCTTCCGATTGAAGCCAGTCATCTACATGGTTCACTGCTTGCATTGGCTTCAACCAGTAATACTGTTTACCCCATACTCGAAACGGTATATGCCCGATTAAAGGTATACGAGTACTTATTGGACACCGTCTAACATTCAAACTTTAAAATCAATTAAAAGAGGAAGCGGCAGCTTCGAAGGTGATAATGAAATCTTAGACTGCCGCTGCTTTTCCTTTATTAAACTTCAAAAATCTAAAGAGTTCCTGTGCTTAAGCAAGCTTGCTCAAGCCCTTGAAGTAATGCTTCTAGCTCCTGCCTAGTTTCAGCGTTTGTAATTTCACCTTCCTGGTTTAGCTTCAAGGTGATATGCGGAATAATGACCTTTCCATTCTCCACAATCTCTGCATTGATCATTTGCAATGTGAGCAGCAGCGAGGCATGCGCCAGATGGCCGCCCATAGGAGACGGTGACGCGCTGATGACCGCTGTAGGTTTATTTACAAATTCACCTGAAGATACGAGCCAATCCAAGGCATTTTTCAAAGCACCCGGCACCCCATTCCCATATTCCGGTGTACAGATCAGCACTCCATCCACTTGTTTCAATTGTTCCCGTAGCTCTCTTACGGAAGCTGACCCCTCCTCTACATCCAAGTCAGGGTTAAAATGCGGAAGCTCCCCCAATCCATCATAGACTGTGAACATCATATTTTCAGAAGCCAGCCCCATAGTAGCCTTCATAAGCGCTGTATTGGAGGATTTTTGACGAAGGCTACCCGATATAGCCAATACCTTAATTTTCTGTTCCATCCGATCATCTCATTTCTTTTATCTTGATCTAATCTTGCATATTTAGTGTACTATAGCTAACAAGAGAATTAAAAAGTGGATGAGCGTCAGCGATTCTTCCTATGAACAAAAGGGCAATAAAAAAATGCCTGCGGCTTCGCAGGCATTCGTGATGAATCAATAGTCACTGTACTAGGGTGGAATCTGTAGTGCTGAATCAAGTATCCTTCTCTTGCTTGCGTTTTATCCCAATCAGATCCAGGAAGAAAACAAACAACGGAATACCTACAATCAAGCCCCAAATACCAATCAGATGCTCAGAGAAAATAAGTACGACAAAGGTAAAAAAGATCGGTAAATTCGTTTTGGATGACATCAGCTTCGGATTTAAGAAATAGGCCTCAATCGCATGAATCACCACGATCAATATAACCAGATAGATTACATATTGAATGCCACCGACACTGAAAGCGATCAGGCCGAGCGGTGCCAGTGAGATAAACACACCTGCCACTGGGACCAATCCCAGTACGAAAATGATGAGTGCAAGACCGAGCAGATTAGGGAAGCCCATAATCCAGAGCGCAATCGTGGTCAATATACAGTTAATAAGTGAAATCAGCAGTTGAGCCTCCAATACCTTCCCGAACGTATCCAGGAACATACGGCCAAAATGACCCACTTCCTTGAAAAACCAACCCAGCTTGCTATCTACAAACGTAGCTGTAAAACGTGTAATATAGGATTTTTCCATCAGGAAGAACAAGCTCAAAATAATCGACACCAGAAGCTGTGTTCCCAATTGACTGACCTTCATCACTGCACTCAGGCCAGGCTCAAATAGCCGCTGAACATTCAGCGTGTCCATAAATTCGATAATCGTTTCGTTCCATTGATTACGATCAGGATACATATACGCTTGCTGAATCATGAGATACACCTGCTTGACCTGTACAACGATTAGCGGCACCATTCGGTAAACGCCCCACACCATAATCAGAATTAGCAACCCATACACCAGTAGTAACACGATCATTGACGGCACATTGACGAACCGCTTGACCAGCTTATTCACTCCGTTATATATACTGCCAATCAAGATCGTAAGCAGCAGTGTTAACAACATAATATTCATCATGCTTCTTAACATAAACAACAGCAAAACGATTATCGCAAGGACGGCTACCCGCCTGACGCCCGCATGATTCATCCAGTTTCTTACCATTCGTCTTTATTCCCTCTCTCCCACTTGACTGTCAACTTTGCAATCTTCCTGAGCATCAACTTTCTCTTTTTAACAATTTACTGTTAGCGATCAATAGAGAACCTACCATGACTAGGATAGCAATAGACCACCAGAATGTATTTTTAGCATCATCATGATCTACAATAATGAGCCTGATGACAGCCGTGATCCCAATATAGATAAAATAACGTAATGGAAAATGAAAATTGGTTTTAAAGTACTTAACTATTAATGCTATGAATTCAAAGTACAAGAAAAACACAAGCAACTCTTCCGTGAATTCATAGTAATTTTTGTCGCCCTCTGCGTACAAAAAAACATAAGAAAAAATGGACCATGTTTCTTTTAGCAGTAAGAAGCTTAAAATCAGCCCGACCAGAAACAGCGAGATATTCAAGATCATTTGCAGAAAACTCGGTAACTTCTCAATATACTTCATTAGTACATTCAATACAGATCCCCTCACTGGTTGTACAGTATCTTTATTTATATTATCGGTGGTATACGTGAAAAATGCTACATTACTTTTGGGGTCACCTTAATGAAAGTTTATATTCGCTCCTGCAATATAACCAATGGAGATAAAGATAAGCGTCCATATCAGAGAACCTGCGCTTGCCACCAGCATATATTTTCGGACAGGCATCGCACTAATGCCGGACAAATAGCTTGTCGCATGTCTGACTCCTGGGATAAAATAACCGAACAAAATGGTCCACAACCCAAAGCGTGCAAACCACCCCTTAACTCTTGCAAATCGCTTCGGTGTCAATCCAACCCACTTGCCGTGCTTATCCACCAAGGGCTGACCCAGCTTTTTGCCTAGCGTGTAGCTGATCATCATCCCTGTCATTGCACCGATGAAGCTAACTAATATAGACACCGAATAATTCAGTACCATAATAGAAGATAAATAGCCGACAAACACCATAATAATTTCATCTGGAACCGGTAGGCCGATAATCCCAAGAGCAAGAAGAGCAAAAATAGCGATATATCCGTATTGTGTAATCATGCTGATGACCCATTCCATAGGGGAGCCACCTCCTGACCGATTATTTTTTGAAGGACGGAAAGGGGATACGGCTAACCATCAGGAACGACAGCACTACCATTAACGCAAGCAACAACCCCGGCTTCAAATGCTCACTCCATAAAAACATAAAGGACAAAATCACACCCGCCGCCGTAATCGGCATACCTACAAAGCCTTTGCTAAAAGCCATTAGGTTAAATCTTGCCAATCTTACCGCACCGCATATGACAAACAAAACAGCCACAAGTGGTCCTATCCAATGGGTATCTCCCAGCTTGTATAACAAGATCAAAAAAGCAGGGGCAACCCCAAATGAGACAACATCCGCCAGCGAATCGAGCTGTTTGCCAAAATCACTGGAGCAATGCAGCAGCCTTGCCAGCAAACCGTCTAATACATCCCATAAAGCAGCCACTACCACGAGAATAAAAGCGGTCATGTATTGCTCATGAATCGTGAAATACAGGGATAAGACCCCTGCCCCCAGGTTTGCAATCGTGCATAGTGAGGGCAACCAATTCCATTTCATACTCTTAACTCCTTTGCCGTAGCTTAGCCTCCGAATATAACAACAAAACGGACGCCGTCCTTGGTATTCTCCACCTTATAGCGGAATTCGTGCAAATCTAAAATTCGTTTGACGATCGACAACCCGAGCCCTGTCCCACCTGTCTGGCGGCTTCGGGACAGCTCGGCCCGGTAAAAGCGATCCCATATCTGCTCCAGTTGATCGTCAGGAATGGTCTCACCTTTATTTTCAATGGAAAAAAAACTGATTTCCCCAGCACCTTCGATACGAATCGTGATCGAGCTTCCTTCCTCAGCATGTCGTATGGCATTGACAACAAAGTTGATAATCACCTGTTCCAGCCATCCTACATCGGCATGGATCGGCATCTCATTGGCGGGAATAATGACCACTTCCAGCTTTTTCTCCTTCAACAAATGGAATAACTTGTCCACGACCTCCTCCACCAGCTCACTCAAGATAAAGGTCGTCTTGCGAAGCTTGAGGGTACCCGATTCCAATTTGGCGAGGTCCAGCATATCTTTGACCAATCGCTCCATTTTGTCCGCTTCCTCTACAATGACTTTCATATAATGATCCTGCTTCCCGGCGCTAACCCCATCTTGTAATCCTTCTGCGAAGCCTTTAATGATACTCAGCGGGGTTTTCAGTTCATGAGAAGCGTTCGCAAAAAAGTCTTGTTGCACAGCCTCCATCCTCTGCTTCTGTTCCATGTCCTCCACCAATTGCTGATTGGCCTCCTGAAGCTCGCGCAAAGCTGTGTCCAGGTTCTGGGACAGGGTATACATGCTGTAGGACAGGCTGCCCAGTTCATCATTCTGCCGGATTGGTGTATGGGCTGTAAAATCGAGCTTAGCCATCCGCTTGGCGGTATTATTCAAAGCAATGAGCGGACGGGTCACCATCCGGGAATAGAACAGGGACAAAATCAGAATGAGTGCAAATCCCCCGATCCCTAGGTACAGATAAAACCAGCGCAGAGCTTCATTCGTCTCACTGATTTCCTGCAATGATGTCACTGTAAACAGAAGGTCGATCTCGCCTGTGCTCTGACGAACAGGATGGACTATGACTGCATTACGTACCCCTGTCCAAGGTTCCGTCCACTCTTCCTCCAACACTTCGAAATTCTTAAGTTTCTCCAGATGATCCTGGGATAAAGGAAACCATTCCTCCAGCGCACTAAACAGTAAGCCTTGTCGCTGACTCCATGTTTTCAGATCCGGCAGTACAATCTCTGTCACCGTACCGGAAAACCTTACACGGCCATCTGTGCTTGCCTCTTCCGAAGTCGATCCTATATTTTTGAAACCAAGCTTCTGTATACCGGTTGGATAAATTAAATTGGCGGAAGAGATGCCGTCTGTTCCCAACACCTCACCCTCAACAGTGACCTGATCACCAGGCTGAATCCGGGCAGCTCTCAGCTCGTCTCCATACTCGTTCATAAATAGAGACAGCGATATTTTAACGATTTTACCATCCGTTTCTCTAAGATTGATATGAAACGCATCATCCAGCTTTACTTTGCCGTCCAGCGTTACAATCGCCAACTGGTTTTTATTCTGAAGCATAAAGCGTGCTGCCTCACGCGAAACCCTGCCCGATCCCCAAGCCTCCTGGACATAACTTTGACCGAAGCTTTGCAAGCGGCTTTCTACACGACCAATCTTCTGTTTCTGATAAAAATTTTCAAAAAACAGAAATTGACTTAAAATCACCATACCGTAAAAACACAGAAAAAACACAACTGTCATAATGAACAACTTAAAGGTAACTCCCCGTTTGTTCATTCTTCCTCCTCGAACCTGTAGCCTGTACCAAAAACCGTGCGAATATGGCGTGATTCACGCCCCAGCTTATTTCTCAGCTTTTTGATATGCGTATCGACAACTCGTGTATCTCCTTCAAAGTCGATGCCCCACACTCGGTTCAGTATCGCATCCCGTGAAATAACTATGCCTTTATTATGTATAAGCAGCCGCAGCAGCTCATACTCTTTGGGCGTCAGCTCGACTCCCGCCTGATCCACCTCAAGCCGATGAGCCATCGTGTTGAGAATGGCACTACCGAACCGCAAAATATGCGACTCCGGCTGTACATGTCCCTCCACCCGTTTCATCAGCGCGTTGGCGCGGGCGATCAGCACCTTGGGGCTGAAAGGTTTGGTAACGTAATCATCGGCTCCCAGTTCAAAGCCTAATATTTTATCATCATCACCGGATTTGGCTGTCAACAAAATGATTGGCACACCTGAGCGGCTGCGCACCTGGCGGCACACCTCCCAACCATCCAGCTCCGGCATCATAATATCGAGTATAATCAGGTCCGGCTGCACCGAATCAAACCAGATCAGTGCATCTTTTCCATTGCCTGCTTCATAGACTTCCCAATTATTCTGTTTAAAATAATCCGCAATCACTTCACGAATACGTATTTCATCCTCCACGAGAAGAACTCTTTTCTTCAATCGACTTCCCTCTTTCGGTCATTCTAGGACACCAGCATATCAAAGATATGTGTACTTTATGTGTTCTTGACACTTCTTATCAGCAGAAGTTCTCATCCGCAAATTCAACCTTGGATTAGGGCAAATTTGTCGTGGCTCAGACCATCTCATCTCCTATGATCCTACCCTATAATAAGAAGAGATACAAAAGCCTGAACAGGAGGGTAATACATGAGTAATCAAACCATTCAGTGGTTTTCCACTTCCAAAGCTAAAGCTTGGCATTCCCAAGCTCATCATTTGACCGATACCCAAGAGAGTGCCAACCTAACCCTTACGGGAGAAACGCATCAGCTTGTCGAAGGCTTTGGTGGCTGTTTTAATGAATTAGGTTATGTGGCCCTGAATCATTTGGAAAAGGACGAACGAGATCGGGTGCTTCATTCTCTCTTTCATCCAGAGGGCGAGCACAAATTTGCGATTTGCCGACTTCCTATTGGAGCGAGTGACTACGCGCTGGAGTGGTACAGCCACAATGAAACAGACGGCGACGTGGAGATGAAGCACTTTTCCATTGAGCGTGATCAGCAATATCTCATTCCTTTTATTCGGGAAGCGTTACAACTCAATCCGAACCTGAAGTTGTTCGCTTCACCCTGGAGCCCGCCGACATGGATGAAATCACCAAAGGCCTACAATTACGGCACGCTGCGCTGGGAAAAGGATATTTTGAAAGCGTATGCATTATACTTTGTCAAATTTGTTCAGGCTTACCGCGAGGCAGGTATTACGATCCACCAGATTCATGTTCAAAATGAAGTCATTGCCGATCAGAAGTTCCCTTCCTGTGTATGGACCGGGGAGCAGCTGCGTGAATTTATTCGGGACTATTTGGGTCCTGCTTTTGAGGAACACGGACTGGATACGGAAATTTGGTTGGGGACCATTAACGCTCCCGATCCGTGGGAGGAATTAATGAAGAAGACTTCGACCGGATTCGATGAGTATGCCCATACCGTGTTGAGTGACCCCCAGGCCTACAAATATATTAAAGGCGTAGGCTACCAGTGGGCAGGCAAAAATGCCATTCAACGCACCGTTGCCAGTTATCCTGAGCTTCGTTACATGCAAACAGAAAATGAATGCGGGAACGGAGAAAACTCATGGGACTACGCCAAATATGTATATAATCTGTACCAGCACTACTTCACCAATGGCGTGAATGCTTATATTTACTGGAATATGGTTTTGGAACCGAAAGGCAAGAGTACATGGGGCTGGGAGCAAAATTCGATGATCACCGTTGATCCAGCGGATCGAAAACCTATCCTGAATCCAGAGTATTATGTCATGAAGCACTTTTCTCATTTTGTATTACCGGGTGCCCGACGCATCGGACTTCGTGGCTCATGGACTGGAAATGCAGTTGCTTTTCAAAATACAGACGGGCAAAGGGTGGTAGTCATCGCCAATCCGTTCAAGGAATCGCGTGTGCTGAATCTGTCTCTCGGCAAAACAACACACCGCTTGGAGCTGGAGCCGGAATCCTTTAACACTATTGTGGCTCCTTCTTAACACCGCAGATTTCTGGACTCTTCCAGTCTTGGACACATCGTCAGGTGTCCCTGTCCGGTCTATAAGTGCCCAAGCCATATGTATAGTTTCCAAAATGGATGTATATCCTTTTGCGTATAGTAGCTATAAATAGTATACTTGGAATAACTACGGACAGGAGGTCGATGAATATCACTACTGTAAAAGACCGGATTGATTTGAAACTGATTAATTGTGATAAGGAATTGACTCTCGCGGTCATCGGTGGAAAATGGAAGCTGATTATTTTGTGGCATCTCGGTATGGAAGGCACCAAGCGGTTTGGTGAATTGAAGAAGCTAATTCCCCACATTACGCAAAAAATGCTGACCAACCAATTGCGCGAGCTGGAAGAAGATAAGCTCATTCTTCGTAAAGTCTATCCCGTCGTCCCTCCGCATGTGGAATATTCACTAACAGAGCATGGCGAAAGCCTGATTCCGGTACTGAGAGCAATGTACGATTGGGGATCAAACTATCGCGAGAACGTGATCTGGAAAGAAGAAGAAGCTATTCAGGACGTCACACCCGTGTGATCAGCAAAACAAGCATTTTGCGAAATGCTGAACTATATTTTTAGTAGAGACGACCCTGGGGAGATCTGGGGTTGTTTTTTTATGATATAAAGACGTTCCCCAAGATAACAAAAGAAATGGATGTAAGTATCCGTTTCCATTGACATTAAAGCTCGTTTTTCGCTGCATATCCCCATTTTACACTTGTATCCGTGATTTACATTACATCCTCTGTGACGTATGATTCTTCCATCCCTATTTACAGTGAATCCAAAAAGGAGGCCGTTCTAGCATGAGCATGACGCTTGCCCAGCCCACAACGTCCCAAGCGACCCAATTACGCATTGGTTCCATGGAAATGATTCAATACGACTATCGTCAATTTCCTGACTCAAAACCTTATCAACACCATTGCTGTGGCTTGCTTACTATGTCGTGTAACGGCGCTCAAGGTCTGGCGGAATATGAGCTGCCTGAAATTAAAGGTACTTTTGACCTCGTCCGCTGGGCTTCCGTGTTTACCTCGCTCAAGGGTCTGTTCTTAACCGAGGCTGAGCAATATATTCAGCACCACGCTGATCACTGGGGACCTGATAAAACAGAGCTGGCTCTATCTGCCTTATCCGATCTGACTGCCCATACGAACCTGCACATTCTCTCCCCAAAAGCGACCATCCTCCCCCCTCGTATTAGTCGTTCTTATCTCATCGAGTATGGCCTAGTCTACTATTCATTCTAAATATCATCCACCACTCCATTGTCAATCCACTTTCCCGTTCACGTAAAAAAGCCTGAGACTGTTTATCACAGGCCAGGCTTTTACACTTTCAGCACAGAGCTGATTACACTTGCAATTTACCTGCACGAATATCGTCTGTCATTCCTGCATAAGGTGCTTGGGAAATTAATTGTTCGTTGTTCACACCCGCATTTTCGATGAATGTAATATCTGCAAATTCAGGAACCACATACTTCGGATACGTTTCATACTTTTCACGCGATTCCTCCATCAGCGGAATAAAATCGTTTTGATAGCGCACAGTGATTTCCGGATGCTCATGAACCCATTTAGGGAAGAAAATAATGCCATGCATACGTTTTTCCTCAGGCATAAAATTCAGAGACACGTCAGTGCCTGTCGGTTCGGTCCACGATACTTTATACACATTTTCCACCAGCTTCACCAGATTGACCTTCTGATCACGTACCCAGCGGCCGCCTACCATACCACTATGAATGCGATAATCGATCGTATCTTCATTTTTAATATATATTTCGTACTCCCAACCATTCTCATAAGTGTAGATCATGTGGCTGCCGATAAACTTGTCCATCTTGCATCCTTCTTTCCTAAATTATAAGTTTTTATGAATTGAATAGGAGACCAAAGACAAAAACATTCAATTCAAAACATGTAATATTAAACATGTTTTTAAATACATATAAATTGTAGCACTATGGTATACTAGTGTCAAATAACGTTTGACAAGGAGAGCTACGTTGAAACGCACATTAAAATACGCCATTTTGGGCCTGGTTCATAAAGAGGAAATGAGCGGCTACGATATTACGAGTCAATTCAAGAAGGAAATCGGACAATTTTGGAGCGCCAAACACAGTCAGATTTATCCTGAGTTAAAAAGGCTGACCGAAGAGGAGCTTATTGAATATCGCACCTCCATTACAGGAGCCAAACTGGAAAAGAAGCTGTACTGCATTACCCCCAAAGGAACCCAAGAGCTGACCGAATGGCTGTTGAGCCCCAAAGAGTTACCGGAAACGGAAAAGGACGAGTTTATGCTCATGCTATATTTCTCAGCGGCCATCCCCAAGAAAGAGAACAAGCGATTGTTCGAGGACCAGATAACCAAACGTAAAGAGAAGCTGGAGTATCTGTACGAAAGTAAAAAATCCCTCCAACAGCTGAACGAGAACCTGCAAGCCCCCGGTTCTAATCAATTCGGGCATTATCTGGTGCTGAGCCGTGCCATTAATCGGGAAGAAAGCTATATTGCGTGGCTGGAAGATACACTATCCCTGTTTGAATAGCCTAAAAAACCTTCAACGCCACGTAGATTCGTGGTATTGAAGGTTTTTCTAAAATACATACAAACTAGTCTGCCGTCGTAATCGAAGAGCCGTAATCTTCAATATGGATATCTGTGCTAAAACGTACGGGAATGGTACTAAAAATGGTATCCCAATCCTCTTTGACCTTACGCCAAACTTTAGGATGCTGAATCCTCAAGGCTTCTCCGAAACCTCCGACATCAGCCTGCAGCTTTTGCATTTTGGCTACAGTTTGTTCAGCTAATGAATTCACTCTCTCCTGAAAGATACTCTCTTCTTGTCCGAGCACATCATTGCTGCGCAAATTTTCTTTCTTGTTAAAAACCTCGGAAACGCGTCCCTCTGAGGTCATTTTTACTTGGAAGGAAATGTCGTCCCCCTGAACGATGGCCTTGATCCTGCTTTTCACTGCTTTGATCTCATAGGCTATATTTTTACCGGTCTGGGGATCGCTACTTTTCAACACGCCTCCATCCAGCTCGCCTTTGATCCACATAAGACCCTCGACCTCTGATTCATTCAGAAAACCAGCGTATGTTTGCGTCTTTCCCTTGATGATTCCCGCACCTGCGAGCTTGATTTCATTCTCCGCCGTAATGACATTGGGCAATATAAAGCTTCTTTTACCCTTCATGGGCCCGACCACTTTAACCAAAGCCACAGGCTTTATCAATCGCGCGTTCCGTTTACGATTTCCGAAAATATCCTTTAAGATATAGGCAGGAATTTGACCAGGAATTTTCTCCTGAAGCGCATTGCCCGCCTTGTCTATACTAATCAGTAGCTGTACGCTGGGCCGGATGTCATTATCCCCCAAGAAAAAGTCCAGCAGCTCATACAACGGAATCTTGCGAAGCAGACTGGAGCTGATAATAATCGTTTTCAAATGTTGTCCAATGGGCGGTCGGTTGGTCCGCAATGAAATTTCTCTCATCATTTCAAAAACGGAATCTCCCGTTTCCGTAATATTGAAAAACTTTTTAGCTTGTGGGGAGGAGCTATTGGAGCCGCCGCTTTCCTCTGGGATGATAAATTGAAAGGTTCCTGTAATTAACTCCTTTTTGGGATAATCTCCTCCTTTCCGATTAATTTGCTCTTCTTGTGAAGATTCTTCCGCTATATCCATAGCAATGCCTGTCTCCAGATTTAGATCCTCCACCGGAGAACTGCTCCAGCAACCTGAAAGTGTACTACATATCAAGAGAGCAGCCATTCCGAGTAATCCTGACCGGGCCCTCATCATGACCGCACCCTCCTCCAGCGAGAAATAAGCAGCAGTGGCAGTGGAAGCAGAGCAATTAAAACGAAAGCTCCATTCCCGATGATCGTTCCAAAAGAAAATAACTCATTCAGATTTTTGGGAATTTGGGACAGGACATAGATGAATGGGAGCAGAATGAACAGCACCTTGGAATAAGAGCTATTCAAAATTTGAGAAACTCCGAGCGAAGCGCAATAAAAAGCAATACTGAATGTAGCAAAAATTTGCATGATCCAAATGGTCAACAATAAGGATTCAAATCGTTCCAATAACAGATACTCCACTTCAAAGCTGCGGGCCAAATCTAAAAAGGGCCAGGTTCTGCTCATAACCCCTTCCACCGAAAAGGCGCCAATGCATAAGATTAGCGTAGCTGTATAAAAAACGACCGAGATCCCAATTGCCAATCCGATTGCCTTGGTTGCTTTCTCCGGTTTTTCCATTCGACAAAGAATAAACAGCAGGCACTCTGTCCCCGTTAAGGTCAGGGTTGTAGTCTTGAGCGTTTTAATCACTGGCATCACACCCTCGGACAAAACAGGACGCAAATTATTCAATTCGAAAATATTCAAACTCAGCAAGCATATTAACAAAAAGATAGATGCCGTAATCGGGAATATAACTTGGCATATTTTACCCAACGTACCTACCCCTCCCAAGCACAGATACAGAGAGAGCCACATAAAAGGTGCTGAAATCGCCCACGCCGGAGTTCCTTCAAGCAAAAAGAACGACGTTACTTCCTCCACAGATCGGATTTCGAATGCGGCTATACAAATAAAATAGATCACAAACAACATGCCAATCACTTTGCCGATGGCTTTGCCTGTTATCCGCTGAACATACTGGTAAAAGGTGCTTTCTGGGAAGCGCGAACTTAGTTTGACTATAATCCATCCGAACAGGAAAGTGGCAGCCCCTGCTAAAATGACAGACATCCATACATCCGGTGTTTTTGCAGTTTCAACGGCTACTCTGGGAAGGGTAAGCAACCCGGCAGCCAGCATAAAGCAAAGCACAATTGTCGTCGTCTGTAACGTTGTAATTTTATCCGTTTTTTTCCCACGGGCCATCTTGCTCCCTCCTGTGTTGTTGAACTCATCCTTGTCGCTTAGGGTCTTTATGCTTCAATAGAATGGGTCTGTTTTTCATAAATTGTAACGGTGCTCGCAAAAAGTAATCTTTCCAGTCCTTCAATGAACGGGGAGCCGTTAAACTAAGATATGGCACGCCGAAGCTGTGTAATTTAGCCATATGAATGCTCAGCATCAGGAAAAACATGATCACTCCATACAAACCGAAGATAGACGCCGTGAACATGGCCCCAAAACGAAGAATACGCATAGATATTCCTGCGCTGTATACAGGGGAGGCAAAGGAAGAAATCGCCGTGACTGCTACTACAATAACGAGAATCGGACTTACAATCCCGGCGTCAACAGCGGCCTGTCCAATGATCAGACCGCCGACGATGCCCATCGCTGGACCGATGGGTTTGGGCAGCCGTAGTCCTGCCTCGCGTAAAATTTCGATGGAAATTTCCATAATCAGGGCCTCGATCAGCGTCGAAAACGGAACCCCCTGTCTCGCACTGATAATGGAAATCACCAGCTTGGTTGGAATCAGTCCGGGATGAAACGAGATAAAGGAGATATAGAGCGCTGGGGCGAACAGAGATATCGTAGTTGCCATAAAACGAAGAAATCGAATAAGCGACCCCGGTATCCATCGTTCATAGTAATCTTCGGGAGACTGGAGCATCATCCCGTACGTCACAGGCATAAGGAGGGCAAAAGGTGTACCGTCCAGCAGAATCGCCACACGTCCCTCCAGCAATGCAGCCATGACCCGATCCGGTCTCTCCGTATTTTGAATTTGCAGAAAGGGACTAAGAAAATTATCCTCAATAAGCTGCTCCACATAGCCCGACTCCAGCACCTCATCCATATCAATGGTTTTGACCCGCCGTTTCACCTCATCTACAAGCTCGGGGTCGGCAATGTCTCTGAAATACACCACCATCAGCTGCTTTTCCACTCTTTTGCCCACTTTGAAGGACGACATGGCCAGTTCTGTACTTTCTCCATGCCTGCGCAGCATTGCCGTATTGTCGCTAAGGGTCTCGGTAAAACCAACTCGCGGTCCCCGCAGCACCGATTCCGATATGGGGTCTTCCACCCCTCGTGTGCTCCCTTTGGGTGTCCCCAGCACAAAAGCACCCGGTATGCCCTGAATCATGAGTATGACTGAACCGAACAGCACCTTTTGCAAGGAGAACTGCACCTCTAACGTATACTGAGTCTCCGATACCAGCATGACCTGACGAATAAACATATCCCGAAGCTCTTTTCCTCTCGGAAGATCCTCCCCGCCTTGTCCGGAGCTGCCCCAATCCATCAGCGGCTTTAGTATGTTCTGATCCATGCCAACCTTGTCTGTTAATCCATCCACAAAAAAAAGTGTACCTACAGCGTTCAATTTTTCCAGAAAAATGGATCGTTCGTTCACGTCCGACATATCCGTGACGGCTTGTCTGATTTTTGCTACATTGGCTTCGTAATCTTCGGTAAAGGTTCCCTCTTCCTTCTCAGCCTCACTTACAGACGGATTATGATCTGCATGCTGCGAACGGTCTTCTTCTTCTAAAAGCTTTAATCGTTCCATACGTCTGCTCTCTCGACCATCCATCGCTCTGATTTGTCGTACCGTCAGAAAAATAATCAAAGGGATGATGGATAAAAAGAAGGCTTCCATCCACACGTTCCATTTGGGCATATGAGTTCCGATGACCTGCCACACACTCTTTCCTCCTTCACTTCCAGATGATTTGTATATAGATTTACCTGGATTAGAAAAAAGATGCATGGGCAATGGAATAAATTTCTTTACTCACAAAAGGAATAAAAAGGTGAATTTGATAGATGAACTGTAGTGCCAAAAGTGGAATTCCATGATAATATCTATTCATTCTATGACTAATGTCACAAATTTGTTGAATTCGTGGGCCATTATTCGAATCTAAAAAAGGAGTTGTAGGTATGAAGAAGCATTTTTGGAAGAAAGCCGCTGTGTTGAGTTTGTTAGCGGTCATTTTGTTAGGGGGAACGGCGATCAGTCCCCAGCAGGCTCAAGCATCGCCCGAACCTTATCTTGGGGAAATTACGATGTATCCTTACATGTTCGCTCCCCAGGGCTGGCTAAAATGCGAGGGTCAACTCTTGAGCATTAATCAGAATGCTGCATTGTTCAGCCTGCTGGGCACTAATTTTGGCGGTGATGGAATGAACACATTTGCATTGCCTGACTTACGTGGAGCTTCCCCGTTGCCAAATGTAAACTACTACATCGCTACCGAGGGGTCATACCCGTCCCGCCCATAATATGAATACGCTCAATAGTGTGCTATTTAATAAAGAAGAGGTGATAGCGTGCTCGAAGGCAATAACTTCACACGCAATAAATTAAAACCCTACCGTGTGTTGGTTCCACTCATGCCATTGATCGGCGGTGCGTTCCTGCTCATAGGGACGAATGAAGCCCATGCTGCCGGTTGGGAAAATGTGGTGTTGCACAAGCCAGCAAGCTCAAGCGGTTACACCCAGCCCTATGATCCCTCCAAGACTGTGGATGGGTCAATCGAACCGACAAGCCGCTGGTATCAAGCCAGCAATGGTGAAAAATGGATCCAGGTAGATCTGAGAGACTGGTATATCGTAGATCGATACGTTGTTACAGGTATGGGTGTCCATTATGGGTGGAACGATCAACGTGATCCATACAGTTTCCGATTGCAGACGAGCAACAATGGAAGTAATTGGGTGACTGTTGATACCGTTCAGAATAATGGAAGCTCTAATGTTGAAAAGAGCATTGCTCCTGTAACTACACGATACTTGCGATTAACTATTGATCAAGGAAATGC
The DNA here is from genome assembly GCF_011066115.1 of Paenibacillus sp. EKM212P. Taxonomy (NCBI): domain Bacteria; kingdom Bacillati; phylum Bacillota; class Bacilli; order Caryophanales; family Paenibacillaceae; genus Paenibacillus; species Paenibacillus sp. EKM212P. Next base: position 288,656 of record NZ_JAAMNR010000005.1, on the reverse strand, counting down.
AAGAAACAATCAATGGGCTTCCATCATGGAATTCGCAGCTTATGGGGAACGATTGCCCATTCCACAGGCCCCGGGTCATTTTACAGGTACTAAAAATGGAAGTACTGTGGAATTAAGCTGGGATGCCGTTCCTTATGCAACCTCATATAAAGTCATTCGAGATAGTGTAACGCTCTATACAGGTAGCCTAACCCAATTCATAGACACTTCAGCATTGCCGCCAGGTGAAGCAATTTATACGGTTCAGGCTGTGAATGCTAAAGGGGAGAGCACTCCTTCAGAGGTTAGAGTGATTATACTTACCGATGCAGAGAGAGTTGCACAGGCAAAAGCCGCTCTTGCATTAGGCTTCGCATCTGGAGATACAGCTGATTCGGTATCTCAAAAGCTAACGCTGCCACTCGCTGGGTTGAATGATACGACGGTGAGCTGGAGTTCGGATACTCCTGACATCATTACGAACGAGGGGGCTGTCACACGCCCGCAGTATGATCTGGGTGACCGAAAAGTAAAACTGACAGCAACGATTGCGAAGGGAAGCGCCTCAGATACCCAAACTTTTGAGGTTACCGTAGCGAAGATCACTGCTCAAGATACATTGAATCAAGCAGCAGACACCCTCTCGCTTGGCGATTTATCTGCGCTAACAGAAAATATTTCTCTTCCTTTATCCGGTTATGGTGGAGCGCAGATCGAATGGTCCTCGTCCAAACCTCTTGTCATTGCAGCAGATGGAACACTCACCAGACCCTCCTATAACAGTGGAGATACGGATGTTACCCTAACGGCTACCCTGCAACTTGCAGGCTTAACGAAAACAAAGGATTTTACTGCACACGTACTCCGTCTGCCGATGAGCGACACTGAAGCCGTAGACGCAGCATACAAAGCACTTGAACTGCCGATAACGACAGTAACGGGAGACGTATATTTGCCAAAAGATGCTCTGAATGGTGTTCAGGTGTCATGGTCATCGAATCAACCCCAGTTCTTGGATCATACTGGGCATGTAACCTTCCCAACCTATGTACAGGGCGATCAGACCGTCACGCTCGAAGCAGTGGTGTCAAGAGGCGGGATTGAGCTTCGAAAAACCTTTAGCCTGCTCGTGCCCGCACTGCCTGTAAGCGCTGATGAAGCCGTAAATTTGGCAGCAAATACACTGGATCTGGATTACCCGCAAGGGATTAAGGATTCCATTGCCTTGCCTCGTGTAGGAGCATTCGACACCCAGATTTATTGGGCCTCGGATCAACCGGACATCCTCAGTGACAGCGGTCAAGTGAATCGGCCTAAATATACAGACGGTGATGTGAATGTACAATTAATTGCCATTATTTCTAAAGGTGCAGCTTCTGTACAAAGAACATTCACGATCACCGTGCTGAAGGCATTACCGAATACACCTTACGTACGATTGAACGGCAGCAATCCGATTGTTCTGGAAACCGGCGATAGCTTCACTGATCCAGGAGCCAACGTACTGGACAGCGTATACGGCAATATCCTGATCCCTGAGCTTTCAGGTAGCGGGAATGTCGATACAAATGTACCTGGCGTATACGTATTGAACTATGCTTATAGCGACAATGGGGGCTGGACGGCAGAACCGGCAGAACGCCGTATAAACGTGCTGCCTCGTGCTGTTACAGCTTCAGCAGGCAATGAGGATATAGCCTCAGTGATCGTTACAGGCGCGTTGCCGAACGCAAGGCTTGAGCTGTACAATGCCCAGCAGGAGCTTATAGCGGAAGGAATTGCTTCGGGAGAGGGAAGATATACATTTACACCTGTTCCTGAAGGAGCCAGCTACTATGTGCTGCAGAACGTAAATGGCATGAAGAGCGCTCCGTCAGGGCTAGTGTATCCGCAAGGGTTAACCGCGCAGCGCGTTGCGGAATCCATCACAAGCATAGCAGCTCCTACAACAAGTGATACACTGCTTAGGTTGCCTGTTGTACCTGATGGTTTCCGTGTGACCATCAGCAGCAGTAGCCAGCCAGACATCGTGCGTACAGACGGAACTATTATTCAAGCAGATACTCCTTCCGTTGTAACTATCATGCTGGATGTTATGAGGGTAAGCGATGGTTCTCATGCTTTGACGCAAGCCATAGAAGTCACCGTCCCTGCCAAGGTAATTGCGAACACAGGCAAATCTAACAAAGATAAGAATGAGGATCTATCTGCTTTCGTACCACAGATCGGATTTTCCGAACAAGGGAAAGAGTTTTCCCTCTTTGTTCCTTCGCCGGCATTCCTGGATGAGCAGATACAGCAAGCACTTCGCGAAGGCAAAGCGTACGCAGACATTCGTTTGGAGCAGGAGAAGCAACTGAGTCGTGTTATCCTTTCTCATTCTTTACTGAATAAATGGGATAAGATTGGTGCATCGGTAATATCCCGATATGGAACACTGTTGATATCCAGTGACACCTTAACCAGCATGGCCTCAGGCCAGCAGGACGTTACATTGTCATTCCAGCAGGCAGATGTACAACGTGCACAGCAGATCCGTGACTGGGCCGAGCAACAATCCAGCCTGACGCTGATGGGTCCGGTTACAGACATCAAAGCCAATGTGACTGGAACCTCGTCGATCATTCTACCGCTGGATAACGAATCCTTAAGTGAGTTACACAATACAGAGCCCCAGTTCTCCATTCTTGTTATTCACGAGAATGGTGAGCGTGAGATTTTAAAAGGGACTGCTGTAATGGATTCAAAAGGGATGTTGTCGGGTGTGAGTCTGAATACGACCGGGTTAGGTACCTTTGCCGTCGCCACAGACGCAAAGACTCAAACCAATAATGCCAGTGTGCAAAATGACCCAAGCAATTCGTCAGATCCACAAGTGCTAGCTCAGGTATGGCCGGATGTACAAGGCCATTGGGCAGCGAAGTCCCTGCAATCTCTTGCAGACAAAGGCTGGATACAAGGCTATAAAGACGGAAACATACGCCCTGATCGCGCTGTAAGCCGTGCAGAATTTGTAGCCATACTGACCAGAGCATTGGGAACTGCTGGAGATGAGAGCCCTTCTACCTCATTTACAGATATGCAGGGACACTGGGCTGGATCAGCCGTGGATTTTGCTCACCGCCAGGGATGGATTCAAGGGCTAACCGCTCAAACTTTCGGACCTGATGAGAGTCTTACCCGTGAACAGGCGATGGTGATCCTGTCACACGCGATGCAGAATCAGACATCCATTCCCAGCACTGCTGCACTGCAATCCTACAAGGATGAGCAGCAGATTGCAGCATGGGCCTCCGCAGCATTCCAGAATGCAGTATCCTCCGGTTGGATCAGCGGTTATCCAGATGGAACACTCAAGCCAAAAGCGGCTATCAGCAGAGGTGAGATGGCTGAACTGCTGGTACGTATTCTTAAATAAGACTTTTTAAGCTTCATAGATCAGATGAGTATACGCACATACAACGCGGCCTCCATGCTTTTTGGGGGCCGTATTTTTTTATGTATATTTTATGTACAAGCCTTTAACAATCATTTTTGCTTGTATATTCACCCTTTTCGCTTCAATAAATATATTATGAATATCTGCGAAGCGGGGCGATAAACCACCTGTCACCTCTACAGTAGTAAGAATGATGAGGAGGAGATTTGAGCATGAAACATAAAAAACCGTTCAGGTTCAGTGGTGCTTCAAAAAAAGACGAAGACTGTAAACCAACAAGAGTAAATAGAAGTATCGAAGATCTTCTCAGACTGATTAATGAATTGACCGCGATCATCCCCATCGTATTCGCAAACCCCTCTGCGGCTAATGTATCTTCCTTGCAACAGATTTTAAGACGTTTGTTGTCTCTGGCGAAAAGCTTAAGACTTAGAGGCGGGGTTAAGGCAGACTTACTGGCAGCGCTGGAGCTTGCTATTGTTGCGTTAGAAGCTACACCTTTCTCCCCGATCGGTGTAGGTACTGCACTGCAACAATTGCTGGATGCCCTATTGTCCATCGTTTTACAAGAATCCCTCGATCCTGCTCTTAAAGACAGCTTAATCAGCGCGATCAGAATCGCTGGAACGACGGTTAGCAACGTATTAGGTGAAACATACTTGTCAGGGGAGCCAGGTGCACAAGGACCTCCTGGACCTGCGGGACCCGGCGGTGCGCCTGGACCAGCAGGTGGACCAGGTCCACAAGGGCCTCCCGGACCTATCGGCGCCGCTGGACCTATCGGAGCGGCTGGACCAGTCGGCCCTGCCGGGCCTGCGGGGCCTGCCGGACCAGTTGGAGCGGCTGGACCTATTGGCGCCGCCGGGCCTATCGGGGCCGCTGGACCGGAAGGCCCTGCCGGACCTGTCGGCGCTACGGGTGCTGCGGGACCTGCCGGGGGTGTGACAGGCGCCACGGGCGCTACGGGCGCGGATGGATTGATCGGGCCTGCTGGATCTACAGGACCGACCGGAGCTGATGGGCTGCCGGGTGCGGCTGGTGCTACCGGAGCCACGGGCACGGCTGGTGTTACTGGAGCGACCGGTTCGGGAGCCATCATTCCATTTGCTTCGGGTGGACCTGCTATCCTGACAACCGTTCTTGGCGGAGTGGTAGGAACTGCCAGTTTAATCGGCTTTGGAAGCTCAGCAACAGGGATTAGCCTCGTAGGCGATACCATTGACCTCACAGGTACACTTGTAGGACCTCTGATTAATTTTGCTTTTTCCGTACCACGGGATGGCGTAATTACATCTATTGCTGGTTACTTCAGTACAACAGCTGCGTTAACTCTCGTGGGTTCAACTGCGACGATTACTGCCCAGTTGTTTAGTTCCCCAACACCTAATAATACCTTCACAGCAGTTCCCGGAGCTATCGTTACATTGGCCCCTTCACTGGCTGGCATTATTGCTTTGGGGACGATCTCTAGCGGTATTACTACCGGGTTGGCTATACCGGTAACCGCACAGACTCGTCTGCTCCTTGTCTTCTCTGCAACAGCTACGGGACTTTCCCTCGTAAACACTATCGTAGGTTATGCAAGTGCAGGCGTTACCATTACCTGATCCGAGACGAAAAAAGGGCCCAACAGGATTGTTCCTGTCAAGCCCTTTTTTATTTGTATTCCATCAGACGAACTAAACCGTTTCGAGTGATACTTTTACTTCTTCTCCCTCTTCACAAACGGCGAATGTTTTAACTTGTCCGTGATCAGGCTCTTGAACGATGCCTGTCTGCAGATCAATTTTCCAGTCATATAAAGGATCATAAATATAATGACCAGATACTATCGCCTCTGTAAGAGGGCCTCTTTTGGGATGAGGACTGACATTTTCAACGGCATAAAGCTCATTCTCCGAAGTGCGGAAAACAGCAATTTCAGCACCTTTTATGTGGATGGTACGCCCTATTCTGATCGGAAAATCCTTACTGTGACCGACGACAAGCCATTCGGCATTTTTGATCATTTGCTTGATCGCTCCCTTCCTCAGGCATTTTAGATACAATTACACAATAGACGGAGTGACAACCTCAAATAGATTTTTGCGTGTATCCTCATCATTGATGATCTTTTTCCACGGGTCTTCCACCTGTTGTAGTGCAAATTCGATGCGTTCTACTAAAGCTTGTCGATTATCTGTATCCTGAACGACAGCCTTCTGAATCTCTTCCAGACCGATCCGTTCCACCCACTCCGACGTGCGCTCCAGGTATTGTCCTGTTTCCCGGTAGAGTTGCATTACGCTACCTACAATATCAATCAACTCGGCATCGGTTTTCACTTTACAGAGTGAATCAGCCAACCGTGCTTTAATACCGCCATTACCACCGATAAAGATCTCCCAGCCCCCATCATTACCTACGATTCCGATATCTTTGGTACATGATTCCGCACAGTTGCGTGGACATCCATTAACTGCTAATTTGAATTTTGCTGGGAAATCCAGTCGTTCGAATTTTCGTTCCAACACTTCTCCCATTCCCATCGAGTCCTGTGTGCCAAACCGGCAAAATTGCGATCCAACACAGGTTTTAACCGTACGAAGTGACTTCGCGTAGGCATATCCCGACGGCATATCGAGTTCTTCCCATACTTTAGGCAGATCCTCTTTACGGACACCGATCAAATCCAGCCGCTGTCCTCCTGTTACTTTAACGACCTTAACGTTGTATTTAAGAGAAACATCTGCTATCTTCTTCAAATCTTCTGGGGTCGTTACACCGCCGTACATTCTAGGAACAACTGTAAACGTTCCATCCTTTTGAATGTTTGCGTGCAATCGCTCATTTACAAAACGGGAATCTCCCTCATTTTCATAGGTATCCGGGTTAATCATTCCCAAATAGTAATTCAGCGCCGGGCGGCATTTGGAGCATCCTTCATCATTATGCCAACCCAGTACATTCATAACTTCACGCGTTGTTGTCAGCCCTTTGGTTTTGATCGCTTCCACAATCTCGTCCCGACTCAATGATGTGCAACCACATATTCCTTGCTTGGCTGACGTCTTGAAGCTGTCTCCAAGAACATATTGTAAAATTTGCTCAACGACAGGCTTACATCCTCCACAGGAACGCGTTGCTCCGGTGCATGCCTTAATTTCATCGACTGTTGTCAGTCCATTATCATTAATTGCATCCACAATCGCCTTTTTAGTCACACCGTTACAGCCGCAGACAATTTCATCATCCTCCATCGTTTCAGCGGATAATGTTTTCGCCCCGTGATTGCTACATCCAGTACCCATGATCTGTCCATATATCTCATCTGTCATCAATGTTTGCTGACGTACATATTTTTGAAGACTAGCAGATTCGCTCACATCGCCAAACAGTACAGTTCCAACAATCTTATTTTCACGAAGCAGCACTTTTTTGTATGTGCGCTTCCACTCATCTTTTGCAACAATCACCGTATGTTCAGGCTGAGTTATGAATTCGCCAGCTGAGAAAACATCCACCCCTGAAATTTTGAGCTTGGTAGAAACCACCGATCCCATATAACCTTCAGTTTCCGCGCCTGCCAAATGTTTGGCAATGACACTTCCCTGCTCAAACAGCGGAGCTACCAGACCATAACAGATTCCGCGGTGTTCAACACATTCCCCTACGGCGTATACATCCGGTACGGAGGTTCTCATCAAATCATCGACTATGATACCACGGTTCGTTTCCATACCACTTTGCACAGCCACCTGAATATTAGGCTTGATCCCGACGGCCATAACGACCAAATCCGCTTCTAGCTCGCTTCCGTCTGAAAACCGCAGCCCTTGTACCCGATCTTGACCATACACTTCCGCAGTTTGCATTTGCATAGCAAACTTGATTCCCTGGCGTTCTAGTTCTGCTTTCAGCATCGCAGAGGCTTCCCGGTCCAGCTGGCGTTCCATCAAATCCTCCATTAAATGAACGACCGTAACATCCATTCCCAGGTTGACCAAGCCTTTAGCTGCTTCCAGCCCTAACAGACCTCCACCAATGACAGCTGCCTTTTTAAAGGTCTTCGCTGCCTCAAGCATTGCCGAGCAATCGGCGATATCTCGGAAACCGATGACACCCGGTAATTCCTTACCCGGAATAGGCAGAATAAATGATTGTGAGCCAGTAGCTACCAAAGCTACATCGTAATCAATTTCCAGTCCGTCTTCGGTGTGAATCTTCTTGTTCTCACCGTCGATGCTTTTCACCATTTTTCCTGTATACAAAGTAATCCCTTGATCCGCATACCATTGCAAATCGTTCAGTATGATATCATCAATCGTTTTACTGCCTTCCAACACATAAGAGAGCATGATCCTGTTATAGTTCGGATGCGGCTCATTTCCCAGGACCGTAATTTCATACTTATCTGTTAATTTTAAAATTTGTTCGACCGTATTGATACCAGCCATCCCGTTCCCTATAACCACAAGTTTCTGTTTACTGTTTATCATATACCGGTTCCTCCATTCATTCGACGATACTCCCTATCCGACGACATCTCCTACGTTCCTATGAATATTGCTTATGCTTCTATTCTAGTACAGCAGACAGAGCTATATGTGACTAGAATCACAATGTAGTTCAAATTAAGAATATTTAGGGATTTCCCTATTCCGTTTCAAGGGATAAAGGTAAGGCCAGAAATCAACTTTCCATTTCATGTGTAAATACAACCTTTATAAGGAATACTTTAGGGACGACTTGTATCTTAGAATTGAATCGTTTGGAGGTGGTCATCTTGTGGTCTAAAATAATTTCTTATATTCCGAGCTGGAGTACACTCTTTCAAGCAGGCCTCGCATTGATTATTCCTTTAGGGATTTATTATATAAACACATCGATTTATTCGTTTGTTGGCAGTAAGGGGGCAAAATCCAAACATTCTTCTGATCGTCCGCTTTCCGACGAACATAACGAAGGCCACGCGGATCAGCAGCATGAACCACGCTCTAAAATTACAGGGAATTACGATTCCGATTTAAAGTCGATTCGAGAGTCTATAGGCGGAAATAGTGATGTGCATTTTCGTGAGTTTGTAGTAAAGAAATTTCATGTACGGTCCGTGTTAGTCTTCATAGAAGGTATGCAGGATGAAGAGCTTATGAACAAGCAGGTATTGCAGGTCTTGATGTTTGAGGGCCAGCAGGATCAACAGGAACAGCCGGAAAGTATAAGTAACTCTTATATAAAAGATAGCTTGATGCCGCTTACGCAAATTAGTGAAGTTGCTGATATGGAGAAACTGCATGAGTTCATCCTTTTAGGCCATACCGCCTTATTAATTGAAGGAATGAAGGAAGCACTGCTAGTGGGTTCGCCTAATGGCGCCATTCGCTCCGTCAATGAACCAACGTCTGAAGCATTACTTCGGGGTCCCAGAATCGGTTTTACGGAGGTATTAAGTGAGAATACTTCAATGCTTCGACGCCAAGGGTTAAACAAAAGTCTGGAAATGAAGAAATTCCAAGTAGGAAGCCGAATCAAAAAAGATCTGGTTGTCGCGTATATAAAGGATATTGTGAATCCGGACCTCCTTGAAGAAGTAAACCGCAGAATTTCAAAGATAGACATGGATTTTTTGGCTGAATCCGGTTATGTGGAACAACTTATTGAAGACAATTATTTAAGTCCGTTTCAGCAGGCTCACAACACAGAGCGCCCCGACCGTGTCATTAATGCTTTGTTGGAAGGAAGAATAGCCATTTTGCTAGATGGAACTCCCTTTGCACTCATTGTTCCGGTGACCTTCAGTATGCTGCTTCAATCACCCGAGGACTATTATGAGCGCTGGATTCCAGGAACACTTCTACGTCTGTTGCGATTTTGCGGAGCGTTTATAGCGCTTATGGGGCCTGCTTTGTATATCTCTTTTATATCGTTTCATCCCGGTTTGATTCCAACCAAGCTGGTCATTAGCATCATTGAAACCCGCCAAGGTGTCCCTTTTCCATCTGTCATAGAGGTCATGATTTTGGAAATCTCTATCGAAATTCTACGGGAAGCAGGCATTCGCTTGCCCAAACCGATTGGTCCTGCGATGGGCATTGTGGGAGGCTTGGTCATCGGCGACGCTGCTGTAAATGCCGGTATCGTTAGCCCCTTCCTGGTGATTGTGGTTGCGGTTACTGCCATTTCTTCATTTTCGATACCAACATACAGTGCGGGCATTACCTTGCGTCTTTTACGTTTCGTTGGCATGCTCTTTGCAGCCATCCTGGGCATGTTAGGAACCATATTGTTCTTTCTGTTAATTTGTATCCATCTGACGAAGTTGAAAAGCTTTGGCGTACCGTATGTGACTCCATTTTCCCCTATGCGCCTAAGCGATTGGAAGGATATGTACATTCGTGCTCCTATATCTCTGATGAAACGAAGACCCATTATGATGAAAACTCAGCAAAAAAAGCGCAGATCATGATGCCAAGACGAAGGAGGAGCCATTGTGTTTAGACGCTCTGATGATAAGATCACAACGAAGCAGGCGGCTGTATTCCTGACCAATACTGTATTGGGCGCAGGGATTTTGACACTGCCGAGAGGTGTAACTGAACAGGTTGAGACTCCTGATGCATGGCTTTCTGTCCTAATCGGTGGATGTATCGTCATATTAGTCGTCTGGATCATGGTGAAATTAAGTCAACAGTTCCCGGGAAACACCGTGTATCAATACTCCAGAAAAATCGTGGGCATCATCCCGGGAGGATTTTTAAGTGTGTTATTAATTATATATTTTTTAATCATCGCCGGCTTCGAGATTCGGGTTTTAGCTGAAGTGACCATGTTTTTTCTGCTGGAAGGCACTCCGATCTGGGCGATTGTGATTCCATTCATCTGGGTAGGAAGTTATTTGGTTTTTGGCGGCATTAATCCCATCGCGCGACTGTACCAGATTGTACTTCCGATCAGTCTCTTCTTTCTGCTTCTCTGTTTTCTCTTTAGCTTAAGGATTTTTGAAATTGATCATCTTCGTCCCGTATTGAGTGAAGGGGTTTTACCAGTCATTAAGGGGCTGAAATCAACTATCCTTGTTTTCAGTGGATGTGAAGTGGTCATGACATTAGTCGCTTTTATGCAGCACCCCGAAAGAGCATTTAAGGCCATGGTAGTGGGGATCAGTATCCCTTTGGTTTTGTACTTTTTGACCGTAGTTATGGTGATCGGCGGGCTATCGGTAGATTCCACTGTGACAAGTACTTGGCCTACCATTAATTTGATGCGCAGTTTTGAAATCCCCGGTTTTCTTTTTGAACGTCTAGAGTTTCCACTGCTAGTGATCTGGATGATGCAAATGTTTTGTAATTTCTGCAGTTTTTTCTTCAATGCATCCTTAGGTGTTTCCCAGGTGTTTGGCCTTAAATATCGTTATGCGATTTTTGGCTTAATCCCTCTTGTCTTTATCTCCACAATGACCCCTGTTCGTATGATGGAAGTGTTTAGCCTGGGCGATGCGATCGGATACATGGGAATCGTTATATTTTTTCTGGTTCCGGTACTTCTCTCCATCGTGTTCATAATCAGGAAGAAGGGAATGAAGCAAAATGTGTAGACGACCTATCCTATCTTTGCTGCTTGCCTTCATTCTTCTGGTGACTCAAGTCGGCTGCTGGAGCAGCAAAGAAGTAGAGGAACTTAGCATATATACAGGACTTTCTCTGGATCAGGGGGAGCTCAGTCCATTGGAACAGGATCTGGAGAAGAAAGGTAACCGTTACTTCAAGAAAAATAAAATTACCGCCAACGTACAAATCGTCCCCAGAAAGTCTTCCGGAAGCCCCAATCAACAAGGCGCCGGTGGACAAGGACCAAACTATGTCAATGTAGCTAGCACCGGGGATTCCTTGCTTGAAATCTTCCGGCAGCTCTCTCTCCGTTTGGATCGTCCGGTTATTGGTCACCATCTAAAGGTCATGGTGGTTTCCACCGAGCTGGCAAAACAACAGACGATGCAGCAATTAATGGATTTTGTGCTTCGTGACAATGATATTCGTCCGAGTTGTTTGGTCTTCTTAAGCAAGGGACGAGCAGCTAATACTTTAGTTACCAAATATAAGGAGGAAGTCCCATCTATTCATATACTGTATATGGTTCGTAACCATTTCAGAACCAGCAAGATAATGAGGGGGGTCAATTTGTCTGAATTGGATGGATTGATGCATTCCAAAAAAAGCTATATATTGCAAAACATTACTGAATCCGATGGAGAATTAGAGTTTTCAGGGGCTGGCATTATTAAAGGAGATACCGGGCACTGGATGGGTACTTTGGGGCAACAAGACGTGGAGAGTATTGGATGGATTACAGGTGATGTTAAGGGCGGAGCTGTCAAAACATACGACAAGCGAAATGAAGCCATAACTTACGAAATCAAATCAGTAAAAAGCAAAATAACAACGAAGGTGACCGAGGGCAACGATATCTCGTTTCACGTGAAAATTGAATCCAAAGGACGTTTAATTGAAAACTGGGATGATAAAGCGGACCCGACTGAGACACGAAACATGAAAGAGGCTGAGAAAGAGTTTGAAGAACAAGTGACTCGCAGGATTAAGTCTCTTATGCACAAATTACAATCCGAATATAAAGTCGATGTTGCCGGTTTTGGTGATCATTTGCATATTGAGGAGCCTCAGGTGTGGAAAAAGGTAAAGGAGGATTGGGATTACAAATTCAGCAAAATACCCGTGACCTTCGATATAAAATTATCTATTACGGATTTAGGCTCATCTGCTGAATGAAAAAGTCGAATTGACCTTATAAAAGCCAATTCGACTTAAGATTCGCGGTTGTCTTCTTAACCTTCCAACGCTGCAACGGTCGCTCCTGAATTTCCAGAAGCGGCTACACGCTTAATTCAAATTGATTTTAAATACATCCCCTGCATTGCCACCTAAAACGATCAAGCCACCTTTGGGCAGTACAAACGAATTGTTATTGCTAGCAGTTGAAAATTGTACAACCGCTCCGTTTTCATCATAGACAGCGAACCCTCCGCTTTTTGGAAAATCAACGGTCATCGTTTTATTGGCTGAGTTTTTATCTATTTTATACCATGTGGCTTGGCCATTAGATGGTATGGTGTACACTGATTTCCCTCCCAAGATAGGTTTAACAGCATCTTCACTGATATAGGATTGTCCATCTATGGTTAAATACTCTGAACCATCCTTGGTATAAAAATTCAGATCAAATGCATCTCTTCCACTCATAACAGGAATCTCAACGGCATTTACTGCTTTATTCTCATCCACAATTTTAGTACCACTTGCGTATCCATCATGATCAACAGATATTTTTTTCGTTATAAATGAGGGGGCCAGATAAAATATGGAAGATATCTTTTCATCCAAAGCATAATAATTTTTCCCGCTTCTGTTTCCCCATGCCTTTTTAACTATGGGATTTACAGGATTGGCATCTAGCTTTTGATATTCATAAGTCACCATAACCATTTGACCTAATCCCGGAAAGTTTAAATATAGGTTAGCCTTAATATATGTTTTCCCGTTTTTTTGTTTGTCAAAGCTTATGGCTACACTGCCATCACTGCTTTTGAATTGTCCATTGCCTGTATACACATATTTTTGCGCCGGGACGAATCCATCCAAAAAAGCAGGTAAATCAAACTCACCGTTTTTAATCTCTACATTGATGGTTGTACCCACAGAACCGTATAATCCCGAATAAGAAAGTAAATCAGATGGCATTTCCACTTTTACAGGAGGCTCAAATGTTTTATTCGGTATGATGTCTTTAATGATGCCCTTATCTTTTAAAACTTCCAATAAAATGTTAGAAGCAAAAATACTATCTAAGATGGAAGACCCTCCAGATGAAAGCACAGCCATAGAGATATGATGCTCTGGTATGGTGATCAAAGTAGAGTGATACAAAACAGTATCCCCACCCTTGGATAACGCAGTTATTCCGTAATCACTAAACGGTGCCAACTGAACCGCATCCCAACCAAGTCCATAATTAAAGCTGTTTGTCTCTTCAGGTACCCATATTCCTTTTCGATATTCATGACTTTGCATGGACTTCGCCGATTGTGCAGATAGAATATCGGGTTTGTTCCCCGTTAATACTTCTGAAAACATAGCCACCTCTTCTGCGGTGGAGTATAAGCCACCTGTCCCGATGACATTGGCATTTTCAACCGGTAAGGCCCCCTCAATCGCAGGAAAATAAGTTTTGGACAGCTTTTGTCTATCAAATTGATCGAGAGGTGTTTTGGTAGATTTCAAACCCAAAGGGGTATTAATATGCTTTGCCAGGAAATCGGTGTAACTTAGACCGCTCACCCGCTCAACCAATATTTCAAGCAATTGAAATCCATCATTGGTATATACGGAATATTCGCCAGGGTTTGATTTTAAAGTTTCTGATTGCAACCTTAGCAAGAGCTCATCATGATTTTCTGTATCATTGTCATTAAATAACATACTATTTTTATAGTGAGCACCGTAAAGACCTGACGAATGATTTAACAGCATACGCGGTGTAATTTGTTTGTATCTTTCATCAGCCATTTTAAAGTCCTTAATGTATGTTGTTAGCGGCTGATCAATATCTACCTTATGGGCATCCACCAGCATCATCGTCGCAGCAGATACATACATTTTGCTTGTAGAGCCTATACCGAACATCGTATCTTTGGTGATCGGCTCGTTGGTTGCCTTATTCTTTACACCCACGCTATCCGATAATACGATGTTTCCATGGTCCATAATGGCATACTGCACACCGCTAGCACCGTATTTGGATACCAGCTCCGAGGCCAGACTGAGAGCCTTTTCCTTGATGGGTTCAGCAGTGCCTTGAGCAAAAGTATTCGTCATCGGCATTACAAAAAGCATAGCAGAAACGAACACAGCTATTATTTTCTTCATTCCATATTTCCTCCTCTTATAGCATCACCAGGCTTTATTACTGACCTGATCATACAATGAACGAGGATTCTATATAAAAAAACACCCTTAAACGTAAAAAACAATCCCTAAACAACATAATGTCTAAGGAATGTCTTTATAAAATGGCAATAAAACCATATTATTGAATACTTTATTTTTCGTTTCAATGGTCATATTCCCACCATATTTGTCACATATTCTAGATATATTGGTTAAGCCAATGCCATGAACATCCGGGTTTGATTTTTGACTATGCAAATGAGCCACTTCATTCTCCACATGATTAAGGATGTGAATGAAAAGCGCGGACTCATTGGAATGTATTTTAATAAGAATGTACCTGTCATCGGCAATCTTGACCTTTTTAGATGCTTCTATGGCATTATCCAGCATATTCCCTAGAACTACACATAAATCATAACGTTCAATATTTACTTTCTGTGAATATAAGTTAAGTTGGGTATCTATCTTTATGCCATTGGCTTGCCCAATATTAAGACTATTCGTGACAAGGGCATCTATAACCAGATTACCGGTATTAACCCTTTGATACGCTCCTTCGATTTTATTTAAGGTAACCTTAATATGTTCACTCGCCTCTGCCAATTCATTTCTCTTGATACATTCTTCAATATACAAAAACTGTTGGTGTGTATCATGAATGATTCTTTTTATATTTTTGAAGCTGTGAACCGTTTTTTCGTAGTTAGCATCTTGGTAGTCCATCTGATGTTGTAATTGAGCATTTTCATGCATTAATTGAAATTTTTCAATGACATTATCAAAAATATATATGATAAAAACATTTAAGGAAATAAAGCCAATAATAGAACCAAAATAATACATATTCTTTTCACTATAAACAGATAAAACATTGACCTGGTATAAACTTATGATGGGAACGATTAGAAATAAAATATAGTAACGATGCTGCAAAGGGAAGGTTCTGCGTTTGGCAAATAGCCGTATAATCTGAATGACAGCAAACATGATAATGCAGCTGAGTAACATAACCTTAGAGAATATCAAGTGATCTTGTCCACTCAAATGGCTAAAGTTGCTAATTTTAACGGAGCCTACAGCATATAAAATATAAAGAGATATAAAATTAACGATGGTTATCAATACAGCATAAAGAATAGAAAAAATGATCTTTGTCTTTATTTCCACTGTATACGATTGCGCTAAACTAAATATGACAAGTAATGCTAAAATCGAAGATACCGCAGGAGTCAAATAAACACTTAAATATAAGGAATCCAGCAACCCAAAAATAATGAAGTACACGAATCTGTTCGGCTTTCGATTGGACTTATCAAAAACCGAGTTAAAGTAAAAATTCACTTGGAAGCACATAACAAGGACAACGCAAAGATTAAGAAGCAGGGAGTTATATTCCATCATATTAATGCATCTTCATGATCATAAATTTGGTATATAAATCTTTAACTTCTTTTATTTTAGAACGCCCAATAGGTAACTTCACATCATTTGACATCAAAACATCACCGCCAGCAAATTTTTTCACATGAATTAAGTTTATAATAATCGAACGATGAATTTGTAGAAAATTATGTTCTTTTAATGCTGAAGCATAGTCCGAAAGAATCCCTTTGCTATCATAGGTTTGAGTAGAGGTTACAAAATGCAGTTTGTTTTTTATGGTTAAGCTTTTGACCACTTCAATACTAATGATATCATCATATTTTAAAAGCACTTCCTCATAAGCTGACTTGATGATAACGAATTTTTTATCGAGAGATTGAAAATATTGACACAGCTTTATCATTTTTTCCTCAAAGATATGAGGAGCAATCGGTTTTATTAAATACTGAAATGTGACTACGTCAAAACTTTCCACCATATATTCAGGGTAGCTCGTTAAAAAAACAATCTGTTCATCCAGGTGATTTAAACTCCTTATTTTTTGGGCGGTTTGAATTCCGTTCATGCCATTCATTTCAACATCCAATATTAAGATATGGAATGGAGACTCATGGTTTTGATAATGAGATACCAGCTGTTCTCCGGAGTCGAATAATTCAACTTTAAATTCTATACTGGTCTTTATCGACAAAGTAATCAGCATATTTTTAACAAGTTCTCTCTGCTTGTGCTCATCATCGCAAATAGCCACTCTATACATAAATAACATACACCTCGTTCCCATTGCATTGATCATGGAATTGTATTCTAAACAGTATATAACCTTTTAATATTCAATAAACAGCTTTTGGATAAAACGCAAATTCAAATCCCTCAAATGCCAGTATACAAGCTGCTTAGCAGTTGCATCCAAGGTAAAAAAGAAACCCTCGTCTTAAAAGACGGGGTTTCCAGGCTGTCGAGAAACCCCCTGTTTTTTTGCAGGGGGTTTAAAACTGTCTTAGTGGTCTAAAAACTAGGGTCCTCAGATCGTTTTAAATCGATTTTTGTTTTAAAAGATGCGTCTCCCCATATAAAAATAGAAGTGTCGAAAAGTCCTCTAGACTTTCTCGACACTCTGGAAACCCTCGTCTTAAAAGACGGGGTTTCTTAACTATTTTATTGATCGTTATTTTAAAAAATCTGCTCTCTTGTCTTCACCGTGGGAACGTCTGGCAAAGTCGATAAATTGGAATTTGTCTAGCCGATGCCTTGACTCGGTATACTGGAACAACGTGGTGTCCTCCAGATAAACATAGTTACGTACTACGACCACATGAGTGTAGTTCTGAAGGTCCATCAGCCTATGATCTTCTTCATCTGCATTTTCTACAGAAACCACTTTTTTGGCATAACTAATTTGAAGATGGAGCTCTCCCTCCAAATATTCGTAGATGGACCCACGACTAATTTCCTCGGTAAGCACAGGTACAATGTCTGATCGAAAGTAATCTTTATCCAGTATGACGCATTCACCTTCAATCTCACGCGCACGAATAACTTTCCAGACCAAATACTTGTCTTTGTCAATCTCAAGATGATTGGCTATGTCATCTGGAACTGGAATTAGCTGATTTTCATGTACAATGGTTCGTGATGTACGCCCAATTCGTTCAGACATTTCCTTGAAACTGACCAGTCCTCCTATAGGAAAATCCATCCGTCCAATATCCAGAACAAAAGATCCTTTAGCTTTTATTTTATGGATATACCCATTTTGTGCAAGCAAGTGAAGTGCTTTACGTACGGTTTCACGAGAAGTGTTATACTCTCTGGCCAGTTCATTTTCAGATGGCATTTTCGTGCCTGGAGCCAATTCGCCTGTCTGGATCTGTCCCGAATAATCCTGATAAATTTGCAAAAATATATTCTTTGTCAATTTTCATCACCACGTTCATTGTAGCATTCTTTCACTTCCCTGTTCACTATAATAGACTGTGCGAATTGAATCTGAATTAATTCCTATGGTCTGATGAAGAATTCAAATGAATTCTCATTAAGGTATACTGCAAATCGTCTGCCTCACCTGGCAGTTCCTCAACCGATTCAATCATACTCTGACCATCCGGGACAATGACTGGTGTAATGACGGGATATCCGGATTTCTGAATTAGATCACGGTCAAATTCCATCAGTAGTTGTCCTTGCTCCACGGTTTGATTGGTCTCCACATGCATGGTGAATCCCTCACCCTTCAGTGACACCGTATTGATCCCCACATGTACCAGAATCTGTACACCTGTCGAATGCTCCAAAATCAAGGCATGCTTGCTTTTCATCATGATATGAATAACTTTTCCCCTGAATGGGGCAAGAATCTTGCCATCCTTCGGTTCCACTGCAATACCTTGCCCCATCTGCCGTTCGGCAAAAGCCGGGTCAGGGACCTGTTCCAACGGTACAACACGTCCTCGTACGGGAGTCCTCACTTCAAGCACATCTATTGCGGTATTTTGCGGAAGCGAGTCTTTTTGTACGGAATCATTGGCTGGTGCAGCCTGACGGCGCTTAGTTAACAACTTGCCATACATTAAAGTTAAAGCAAATGGCACAATTAACACGATCGCCATCCCGATGAAGAATACACCCCAGTTGTTTGGGAAAATAGACAAGAAGCCTGGAATCCCGCCCACACCAATGGAAGAAGCCATCACATGATTTACGGTGAGCAGTATACCTGCAATACCGGAACCGATCATTGCGAATACAAACGGATATTTATATCG
The DNA here is from genome assembly GCF_011066115.1 of Paenibacillus sp. EKM212P. Taxonomy (NCBI): domain Bacteria; kingdom Bacillati; phylum Bacillota; class Bacilli; order Caryophanales; family Paenibacillaceae; genus Paenibacillus; species Paenibacillus sp. EKM212P. The sequence continues at coordinate 270,150 of NZ_JAAMNR010000005.1, read as the reverse complement.
GATATTCACCCCGAATATGGCAGGCTCGGTTACACCCAGAAATGCAGACACTGAAGAGGTAAGAGCCAATCCTTTTCCCTTTTGCTCCTTCAATACCAGCATCATTGCCAGTGCTCCGGCACCCTGAGCGATATTGGACAGCGCCAGCATCGGCCAAAGGAATGTTCCACCCTGCGTACCAATTAATTGCACGTCCACCGCCAGGAAAGTATGGTGCATTCCCGTAATCACGAGCAAGGAGTACAAGCCTCCATAAATCAGGCCTCCCAACGCAGGAGCCAAATCGAAAACGTATACAAGACCAGACGTAATAGCATTACCAATCATAAAAGTAACCGGACCGATCACTGTAAAAGCCAGAAATCCCGTTATTAATAATGTAATCGGTGCTACAAGTAACAGTTTAAATGAATCTGCTATCTTCTTATTTAGGAATTTCTCAATGTGCGCGAGCACGTAAGCGGATACTAAAACGGGTAAAACCTGTCCTTGATAACCAATCTTGTTCACTTCCCACCCAAACAAATTCCAAACCGGGACGGTTCCTTTGGTAACAGCATCTGCATAACCGTATGCACTTAGCAGATCCGGATGAACCAGAATCAAACCCAGTACGATCCCGAGTAAAGGACTGCCGCCAAACCGGACAACAGCCGACCATCCAATTAAGGCAGGTAGAAATGTAAAGGCGGTGCTGGCAATGGTGTTAATGATAGCAGCAAAGTCGGTCCATTGAGGATAGACTTGAACCAGAGCCATACCTTCGAAGAAAATTCCCTTGCCAGTCAAAATATTATTTATTCCAAGCAATAAGCCTGCAGTCACGATTGCGGGCAAGATGGGGATAAATATATCTGCCAGCGTCTTGATAGCACGTTGAATAGGATTTTGTTTTTTGCTTGCCGCATTTTTGACATCGTCTTTAGAAGCCCGACTACCTCCTGTAATGGAGATCATTTCGTCATATACCTTATCCACCAGGCCTGGACCAATCACGACCTGATACTGTCCTTGGGAAGAAAATTGACCTTTGACCAAATCATTTTGTTCGAGTGCATCTTTATCGACCAGCTTATCATCATAAAGGGCAAATCGCAGACGAGTTACGCAATGCGTAGAGGCCTCTATGTTGTCTTTACCACCAACGGCTTTTATAATGTCTTCCACCTGTGCTCTTTCAATCGCCATCTAGTCCACTCCCTCGACGTTTGCTCATTTTTAAAGTAGCACCCCCGGCTTAAAAATAAATGTACGACCGGGGTGCTACTAGATGTTTCCATACTATTCACTAAGGTTAACGAACAATCCACATATATGAAGCATATGGGGTTAAAGAGATCACTTGTTTTAGCTCTGGGGCGTGCTGGGTATTACCAATTAAGAGCTCAGCCGCATCCAACGCTTGATTTTTTAATCGTGAATAAAATGAATCCGGTATACGGAATTGCGTATCCTGTTCGCTAAAATTAGAGATGACAATCAAAGTCTCCTCTTCATTGCTACGTTGATAGGCGTAGACCTGAGGATGAGCTTCGTCCAAACGTTGATAACTCCCATCGGTAAGGACCTGCACCGTTTTACGCAGATGAATCAGCTTACGGTAATGGTGGTAAATAGAATTCGGGTCCTCTAACTGAGCCTGAACATTAATCCGTGGATATCGTTCATCTACCTTAATCCAAGGCGTGCCTGTAGTGAAGCCCGCATTGCGAGTGTTATCCCACTGCATCGGTGTTCTCGAATTATCACGAGACCGCTCTCGAATGATATTCAATGCTTCTTCTGCACTTTTGCCTTGTTCCTGTAAGATACGATACATATTCAGAGATTCAACATCCCGAAACTCCTCAATATCTGCCCACTGCGGGTTGGCCATCCCAATCTCTTCACCTTGAAATATATAGGGCGTTCCTTGAAGACCATGTAACGTGGTTGCCAGCAGCTTGGCGCTTTCCGCATGGTATTCGCCATCATCCAAAAAGCGAGAGATCGCCCTTGGCTGATCATGATTATTAAAAAACAATGCACTCCAGCCGCCACCCTGTTGCATGCCCGTTTGCCAATCCGAGAATAGCTTCTTCAACATTTCAAAATCATATGGCATCAATTCCCACTTTTGTCCATTTGGGTAATCCACCTTCAAATGATGAAAATTAAAGGTCATGGACAATTCTTTTCTCTCTGGATTGGAATAACGGATACAGTGATCCAGTGAGGTGGAGGACATCTCCCCTACAGTGACACTGTTATACGCTGAGAATACTTTCTCATGTAATTCATGAAGGTATTCATGCACACTTGGGCCGTCCGTATAATACTTACGCCCGTCCCCAGGAGCCGTGCTTCCATCGTCGTCCGAGAATTGCTGATCTTTGGAAATCAAATTAATGACATCAAGTCGGAAGCCACTAACTCCCTTCTCTGCCCAAAATTCCAGCAGATTGACAACTTCCTGACGGACTTTGGGATTTTCCCAGTTTAGATCCGCCTGAGTCTTATCAAATAGTGTCAGGAAATATTGGCCTGTTGCCTCGTCATATTGCCAAGCTGGTCCACCAAATTTGGAAACCCAATTGTTTGGAGGTCCACCATCGGGTGCTGGATCACGCCATATATAATAGTCTCTATACTCACTATCCTTAGAAAGCCGTGCCTCCTGGAACCAGGCATGTTCTGTGGAAGAATGGTTAACCACGATGTCGATCATTAAGTACATCCCACGCGCCCGGATTCCCTCGCTCAATTCTTCAAAATCCTGCATTGTTCCATAATCGGGATTAATCTGGCAATAATCGGCTACATCATACCCGTTATCACGTTGTGGTGAGACATATACAGGCTGCAACCAGACAATATCCACACCCAGTTTTTTTAAATAATCCAGCTTTTGCGTCAGTCCTCTTATATCACCGGTTCCTTTGCCCGTCGTATCGTTAAAACTTTTGGGATAAACCTGATAGACTACTGATTTACGCCACCAATCTTTATCTTGAGGAATTAAAGTCTTGTTCATTGCTTCCATTCATGCTCATTCCTTTCTTGCGAAATGAAGTAGCGTAAAAAATAATATAACGCTTTCAACATCTTGTATATACAAGATTAAGTCATGTATATACAAGTTGTCAACAGCTTTATCTATTAAGGTAATACCCGTTTTGCAGCTAAATGATCAGGAGACTCATCCATTCTGTCCGATTGTATGTTATGACTCGTAGAATAAGCTCAATTCACACGAAAAAAGGCTCCTGCCTATAGTCAGGAACCTTTCTTTTCTATGATGAATAAGGTACTCATTTACATCCATATCGATAGTGCACTATAAAGGAGCAATAAGGACATTATGATATTGAAGGAACGCTCATGCTTATTCAAGAAACGTTGAAACACTGCGCCAAAAATCGCCCAGCTCACTACAGCTACAAAACCAATACAAGTCAGGAGTAATGAAATCGTAATAAGCTCTATATACGATACATCATAAGGCATTACAAACGTTGAAATGACCGTAATACCATACAAAATGATTTTTAAATTGATAAATTGTAGCAACAGTCCTGATTTGAAGGAATATCCCTCATTGTGATCATTATCCTCCGTAGAGGATTTGCTCTTTGCAATTTTCACCGCCAGATAAAGCATATACAGACTGCCGAGAACATTCATCCAGATCTTAACCCGTGGCAAAAAATGATACAAAGCAAGATTAAAATAGCAGGCTAACAGCATAATGGCGAAACAACCTGCTGTTACTCCCAGCAAGAATGGGAATGCTTTTTTCAAACCCAACCGCCTGGCACTGTCTAAAGACATAATATTGTTGGGACCTGGCGTAAAGCTGCTAACAAGTGCATAAGAAAGGAACGGAATAAACGGCATGCAACAATCAACTCCCGTATGTTATAATTGAATGAAATGTACGTTGAGACGTACATTTGTACTTTATGATTGTACAATATGTTCTTTATAAAGCACAATAGGAGCGAAGAATTATGGAGAATATTAATCTGATTTTAAGTAAAAATTTGAAACATCTAAGAAATGAAAGAAAATTAAGTTTAGATAAATTAGCTGATCTGACGGGGATCAGTAAAACGATGCTCGGTCAGATTGAGCGCGGAGAATCTAATCCCTCGATTACAACCGTATGGAAAATTGCGAACGGCTTGAAAATCTCTTTCACTGCTCTGATTAATGAACCACCTTCAGATGCAGTAGTCGTTCCTAAAAGCAAAGTACAAGTGCTTGAAGAAAATAATCACTATCGGTTGTATCCGTTTTTCCCCTATGAAGGAAGTAGAAATTTTGAGGTTTACACCGTAGAGATTGAAGCAGGCGGGGAACTGAGTTCAGCGCCGCACCGTGAAGGTACAGAAGAATTTATTACGGTATTTGAGGGTGAGATGGTGGTAAAAATCAGCGAAGAAATGTACACGGTTAAAGCTGGAGATTCGATCCGCTTTAAAGCAGACCGCCCACACATTTACTATAATCTAGGAGAAACACTGGTTCGGATGAATATGATTATTTATTACTCTGTATAGTAGTTCAATCTTGAAGACTATAAGCGTTCAAGTCTTTAAATTCAAATGATCCTATTAAAATAAGGAGCCCTTTTAATAGGATCATCGGTACAAAATATTATATGATTTACTTGTATGCTGTTTAGGAGATTTTAATTTGCTTAATTATTCGTGCCGGATTTCCAGCTACAACCGTATTGTCTGGAACATCCTTGGTTACTACTGCTCCTGATGCCACGACGACATTATTACCTATCGTAACACCGGGATTAATAACTGCTCGACCGCCAATCCATACATTGTTGCCAATCTTAACAGGCTTTCCATACTCCGGGCCAGCGATTCGTTCAAACGGATCTATGGGATGAGTCGCTGTGTAAATATGAACTCCTGGAGCCAGGAAACAATTATCTCCAATGCGCACTTCGCAAACATCCAAAATGGTACAGTCAAAGTTGGCGTAGAAATTTTCCCCAACATGGATATTGTATCCGTAGTCACAGCGTATGTTGGGTTCCATGCCTATATTTTCACCAGTTGATCCGAAAAGCTCCTTAAGTAACTTTTCACGGTACTCACGATCCGTCTCTGCCGTCTGATTAAAGAGACGTACACATCTTCTCGCATACTCTCTTTCTTGCGTTAATTGAGGATCAGCAGCTACATACAGTTCCCCATCCATCATCTTTTGTTTTTCCGTTTTCATAGTCATGCGACAATCCCCTTTATATTTTAATCTGATTTCTTTTCTTTCACCCCAATAGGTTGGGCTGCACCGGATATCCAACCAGCAACAATAACGCCAACAAGCACTACGATCAAGGCATGCAGAAGTCCAACATGTTCACCTAAAAACCCTAATCCTGGGGGGCCTACTAAAAAGGCAATGTAACCGATCGTGGCTACGGCTCCAACCCGGATAGCTGCACCACGAGGGTCATCTCCGGCAGCAGATAAGCCCACAGGAAAACCAAGTGAGGCTCCAAGCCCCCATAATACGACGCCCACTCCGGCTATGAGGTAATGCTGTCCCCAGATCACTAGAATGATACCGATAGCAGCCAGGACAGCACTTCCTTTCAATACAGGGACACGGCCGTATTTATCCAGTATGAATCCTCCGGTAAAACGTCCAATGGTCATCGCTGCCACAAATAGTCCATACATATAGGAACCTGTTAAAGAATCCACGCCATAACCATCTACCATCGTTAGCGGCAGCCAGTCATTCGCAGACCCTTCTGCAAACGCCATACCTAACACGATGATACCGATCAATAAAATTCGTCTTTCTTTCCATACAGCAAGCTGCGCCTTGAGATTAGATCCAACCTTTTGAGTAGGAACTTCTTTCTCTATACCTGTATCGTGAGGCAGAAAACGATAAAAATAGAAAGTTACCACTGCAATCATGGCAGCCATCGCTCCAAAATGGACCACAACAGGTATGTGTAGTGCCGCTGCTCCAGAGCCAATGACCGCACCTACAAGTGTACCCATACTAAATGAACCGTGAAAAGCCGGCAAAAGCGTTTTTTGCAATTGATTTTCTACCGCAGAACCTTCGACATTCAGAGCTACTTCTGCTGTCCCATAACCACCTCCAAAGATGACTAAACCAGCAAACACGATGCTCGTGAGCGAAAATGCAGTTCCCAACCCTACAATGACAAAACCGCTTACAATCAAAATCGCACTTCCCAGAATGACCGCCCGTCCACCTACACGAGAAATCATATTGCCTGCACTGAGTAGTCCCACTAAAGAACCTGCAGCTAATCCAAAAATAATGATTCCCATTTCGGCAGTCGAGACACGCAAAATATCCCGTATAATAGGCGTTCGAGACACCCAGGAAGCAAAAGCTACACCTGGTAAAGCGAATAATAAGAACAAAATATTACGAATTACCCGAGGATTCATGGATGGTTCTACTGGCATTTACTTATCTCCTTATCACCACTTTTTATTAATCTTTTAATAAGTTATATTATAATTAGTCATTCTATTCGCATCCAAACTATTTGTCAAAAAGAGAATTATAGTCATAGATCGTTATTGACCGTCAGTTGTAAACATATTAAAAAAGACCTGAGCAGGTAGGGCATGCGCACCCACCACCTATCCAGACCTTTTTAATTAAACCATACAAGCTCTAGACTGAATCAGCCTTGAATTATCATTTGCGTTCTTGTTCTATTTTCAGTCTGGTTTCTCCCAGCAACCCTCCATCTGCGGACGCTTGAAGCAACAACTCACCAGCCACATAACCCGATTGTACAACAACGAGACACCTTCCTCTGTGTGTTCGTCTCTCATTCCCCTTGAAGGATTCATCGCTGGTGAGATCACCATTGTCTATTCCAAGGATACGACCATCACCCTGTAGTTTAAAGGCTACATCAAAATCCTGGTTAGGTACAATGATCCCATTTTGGTCTATGACGGTTACTTCCACATGAGATATCTCATACCCATCAGCAGGTAGAATTACCCGATCAGCCTCCAACTTTAGAGCATAAGGAAGTCCGGCAGTGGTTAATTCATGCTCACAAACCTTCTTGTTTCCATTACGACCCACAGCCCGGATTTTGCCCGGTGTATAGGGAAGCTCCCATACGATTAAATGATTAGGATAGTCCACTAACTTCCTCTCACCGTATGATTCATCACTCATGATCAATTCCACGCTCTCACAATTGGTGAAGGTAACCAACCGTATCAATTTTCCACCGTATTCAGGAAATGTCCAGTGATCATCCATAGCCGGAGATTTCCAGTGCATCGTCCATGTCGGATTAAATTCCGATTTCATATGTTCGTTAAATACGGCTATGTGCACAACAGGCTGATTAGACCATAAACTTTGTTGGAGATAAGATACTGGTTTGCGGAATCCGCAAGTATCAATCAGGCCCGAGGACCACCCTTTGGAGGGATAACTCGTTTCTCCCAAATAGTCAATTCCACTCCAAACAAATTGACCGATCACATAATCATGATTAGCGACATCAAACCAGGGATTCAGAGGCAAATAACCTTTAACCCGGTTATCCTTACCCCGATAGTATGGGAATGTTTCTGTTCCAAGGATAAGCGTATCCGGCATGGCCGCCCTATAGTGCTCATACCACTGCTCCTGATAGTTTAACCCTAGAACATCCACTCGTTGTGCCAGCTGTTTGGTATGCTCCACTTTGGCCTCAATTGAACCCTCACGCAAGCTGATCGGTGTATTATGCGGCTCAAGCGCACATGTAACTGGTCGGGTTGGGTCTTTTTCATGGCAGAAACCCACGAGCTGCTCCAACATTTTGAGCATGGATGGCTGACCTTGATTCTCCACTTCATTCCCAACGCTCCACATGAAAACACTGGGATGGTTCCTGTCCCTGAGCAACATTGCTTCCAGATCTTTTTCCCACCACTCATCATATAAATGCTCATAGAAAAGAGATTTCCATTTGTCAAAAGCCTCATCAACCACCAAGAACCCCATCTGATCACATAAATCTAATAATTCGGGCGCCATCGGGTTATGAGCAAAACGGATCGAGTTACAGCCGATTTCCTTCAGCTTTTGCAGCCTTCTTTTCATGGCTGTATCATGGTAAGCAGCCCCCAGACAGCCTAAATCATGGTGAATGCACACTCCCTTTAGCTTTAAGCTGTGCCCATTCAGAAATAAACCTTTTTGAGTGTCCAGCTTCACTTCTCTTATGCCAAAAGGGGTACAATAACGATCCATCTCTGTATTGTCACAATAGATCGTCGTCTGGGCTTCGTAGAGCACTGGGTTGTCCGGTGACCATAGTTCTGGGTCTAAAACTCGCGTTTTTTGCTCTATTTCCCCCGTTTCACAGCTCGAAAGAGTTACTCGGTTTTCCACTTTTCCTTTGATCTGTCCCTGTGGGTCCAGCATTTCAGTCATAATAGTACACTCTACGGCATGCGCGTGATGATTAATGACCTGGATTCTGGCAGTGACCTTGGCTTCATCTGGCGAAATTTCAGGTGTGGTAATGTAAGTCCCCCATTCGGTTATATGAATATAATCCGTACAAATCAGCCAGACATTACGATAAATACCGGCCCCCGAATACCATCTGTCAGGTGAAAGAATCGTATTGTCCACTTTGACGGCAATCACATTCTCCTCATCCCACTGAATATATGGAGTCAAATCATATTGAAAGCTAACATATCCATAGGGCCGCTTGCCCACAAAATGTCCATTGATCCAAACCTCACTGTTACTGTGAATGCCATCAAATTGTATGTATACGCGCTGTTTTGGTGAGGAGGGCTTCACATTAAAATGCTTTCTGTACCATCCGACAGACCATCTCGGCAAATAAGCTTGATTGCCACCATAGAGCATATGTGGATCAAAGGACTTCTCAATGCTCCAATCATGAGGGACTTGAAGGAGCCGCCAGTGCTCATCGTTGTAGTCCATTTTCTCAGCACCTGCGTAATTACCTTCCACAAATTTCCAGTCTGTTTTGAACGGCAAAATCACTCTGCTTCCCATCATCTTGCCTCCATTTCATAAAGTGGATGAACGGATATAACAGCAGTGCTGGATGACCATCACAAAAGACGTGTTCTCATTACAATATTTGAAACACCGGGCGATCTTCAATAAAGTGTACGGGGAGCATTGGAAATTGGGCGGAAAGTACATCTGCGAGATACTTCATCCCAGGTGCTTCACTTTCAGCATGTCCCAGCATGATCAGTGCTTTACTTTGACCTTGATAGACAGCATCTTTCACATATTCTGGTGTTTCCCATTCTGGGCCTTCACCGGCAATGGCTAAATCTACATTTTCATTTAGAAATAATGGAATGGCTAGATCACCGCCTCCCCTGTATCCTACTGAGATTCCCACTCGTTCACATGGCATGGAAACCTCACCAGCCACCCGTACATAACGAATATGTAGTTTGGCTTTGATATATTCAGCGATCTCCTTAACTTCCATAGCCGGAATAGCCAAAATGGCGGCCGTCGGCTGCTGTTTCACAATGTAGTTGTGCCAGCCAAGCGCCTGAAGTAGCCCAACCATCACTCCATCCGGTTGATAACGATGTATGGTGTCATGAAACCGATAAATGCCTATACCTGCATCGGCAATGAGGCGAGATTTTTGCAAAAAAACAGGATCATGTAGTAAACATTCATGCATCCTCTGGTGACTATAAAAGATGCCTTCATGCGTAATGATAAAATTTGCACCTAGAGAAATAGCTTGTTCTATCACATACTGCGAAGCTGAGAAAGCGGTTACAATTCCGTGTACCTCAGTATCTATAAATCCTGGTTCCAGCAGATCTACGCTGGTGTTGGGTATGCTTATTCCCTTGGTCAGATGATTCACAATCTGACCCATAGTCATGGTCATACACGTTTCCTCCTCATGGATAAGGTATATCAATTGTACCATTTTATTTCAATTATAAGTGCTATTCTTTCTAGCAAAACAGCCAGTTCCAAAGGAGCCAGCTGTTTTACGAATGGTTCTATTATCTATACAGAACCCCTAAAATGGAGTCGATTCGTTCTTTTGCCCCTTGCCAGGATGTCATGACGGGGAACTCATATTGCTCTCTTGCTCTCAGATTCCATGGATGAGGAATGCAAAGCACCTTTTTCCCCGCCTCTAGCGCAGGCACTAAATTATGAGGACCATCATCAATCAGGAGATCATAGGTAATCAGGTTTTTTCGTTTACATGGGAAAAAGTTCTCAATCGGAATGAATGGCATATGTCTTTGAAGCCAGTTCCATTTCTCTACGACGGTCTTGGGTTCTGCCGCTGTCACAATAATGACATCAAAAGCATTGCAAAGCTTTTCCATTTCTTCTACAACATACTCGTCAAATAGTTCAAGTTCCTCAAACAAACCCGGTCGTCCATAAAATACATCAAGCGTGCTCTTTGGATGACGTAGATGATCGGTGTTCCAATCTAACATTTCTTCATACCGAAGCGGATGAGTGGGAAATTCACTATTGTTATGGTATATGGCTCGTTTGACGAGATGACAGATGGTATCGTCCATATCGACTGCAATGATTGGTTTTCTCATCAGCTTGCCCCTATTCACTCTGGTAAAATTTTTCATAAGAATATCATACTATAATTTAATATCGTGGTGAAGCTTAGGTATTGCTTCCGATAGATCTCACCTTTGTTCAAGATAATCAGCCAAGCAGAACGTTAGGTTTATCTAGATAATCTAGGCACACTAAAGAAAAACTAGTTAGGTTATTTTTATCTTAAAAAAACTAAATTACAAATAAGTATCGAAGGAATACACCTTAATATAAGCAACGAGCACAATAAAATCATAGAAAAATCACACATAAATAAGTAATCTATGTATCTGCATTTCAAAAGCAAAAAAATAGCTAAAAAAATCAATTGCATAACAAAAACACAAATGATAGAATAACAAAAAATAACTATCACCAAAAATGAAAGCGTTTTATATTGTGTTTAGCTTACTGCTGTATACATACTTACATACCTACTTCATCTCTATATAGCAGGAAGTTGAATAATATATTTAGGGAGGTAAAAAAATGAAGGTATTGTTAAGAAAAGCATTATTGTCTGGACTCGTCGGTGTGCTTATCATGATTGGTTTAGGGGGATTCTTCTCCAAGGCACAAGCTGCTTCAGGATTTTATGTAAGCGGTACCAAATTGTATGATTCTACAGGCAAGCCGTTTGTTATGAGAGGCGTCAATCATGCTCACAGTTGGTACAAAAACGATCTTTATACAGCTATCCCGGCAATTGCCCAGACAGGTGCTAATACCGTCCGAATTGTCCTTTCTAACGGAAACCAGTACACCAAGGATGACATTAATTCCGTGAAAAATATGATCTCTCTCGTCACGAGTTACAAAATGATTGCTGTGCTTGAAGTTCATGACGCTACGGGCAAAGACGACTACGCGTCTTTGGATGCAGCTGTGAACTACTGGATTAGCATAAAAGATGCTCTGATCGGCAAGGAAGATCGGGTTATCGTAAACATTGCGAACGAATGGTATGGTTCTTGGAATGGAAGTGGTTGGGCTGATGGATACAAGCAAGCGATTCCCAAGTTGAGAAACGCAGGTATCAAAAATACGCTTATCGTCGATTGTGCCGGATGGGGACAATATCCTCAGTCTATCAATGACTTTGGTAAATCTGTATTTGCAGCTGATTCTTTGATAAATACGGTATTCTCCATCCATATGTATGAGTTCGCGGGTAAAGATGCTCAAACTGTTCGAACCAATATTGATAACGTTCTGAATCAAGGACTTCCGCTGATTATTGGTGAATTTGGCGGTTACCATCAAGGAGCAGATGTCGACGAGACAGAAATCATGAGATACGGACAATCCAAAGGGATAGGCTGGTTAGCCTGGTCCTGGTATGGTAATAGTTCCAACCTTTCCTACCTTGATCTTGTAACAGGACCTAATGGCAATCTGACGGATTGGGGAAAAACTGTAGTTAACGGAAGCAACGGGATCAAACAAACATCGAAAAAAGCCGGTATCTACTAAAAACACATTAAGAAAATAAAAAAGACTCATGTATTCACTGGCTGATTATTTTATGTAGATTATTCTGGAAAAGAATCACCATATAACCTTCTGGGTTATATGGTGATTTTGATTTCATATACAGGCACAAGGCTAACCGAACCAATATCTACGATACGTTCCTTTGTCGTCTCTTTCCAGCCCGCCATAGTCGTATTGCTGTTGAGAACCTTCCCCTTTCGAATGGGGGAAATATATACGTACAACCCTTGCTCGATGAGCCGATGTTCCAATGCTTTCAAACCTATTTCCCAGGTCGTATGGTTACAGAAATTATCATTGATCAGTTCGCCATCGATAAAAGCATAACCGATATCTCCAGTATAATCGATACGCAGCAGAGCTTCCTTGATTCCATGAAACGCATCTGTTTCGAAATCAATAGTAAATTTATCTTTATTTACCCTTTTCAAATTGAACTGGATTTCTTTCTTAGGAGCCTTTAAACGATACGTTTTGAATAATTCACTTTCTGTTATTTCAAGCAGCTCTCCACCGGAAATAGATGTGAATGAGGCGTCAAAATCCGGGAATACACTCAGGGTTACCATTTCTTGGCCCGTTGATTCCAGCCTTAGATCGCCCTCAGATACAAGTAGATTGGCATTTGTCAGCATCACTCTGTCGCGGCCTTGCATGTTCACCTTCCAAAATGTAAGACTTCGCTCATCAGTCATCGTGTAGATCTTAACTTTTTTGCCGCTTTCAGATACCAGGTGAATGAAACTATCCTCCTGTTCAGCAACCTTAATGATCGTGTTCCCATCGAATTGCTCTATCGAACCTTTGTCGATTGTGGCACTGATCATGCCTTTTGACTCCATTGCATACGTTCCTTTCATGCCCTCTGGTACAAAGAAAAAATAATATACTTCTCCATCTTCTTCTATCCTTGTTATCAGCTGTGCCGTAGCATATTTAAGCATTATTCCATCTAAATTGAAGTTAAATGGCAATATGGCAAAACTATCACGTCCTAACGTTAGTTCACCTTGACTAGGGATTACAATCGTTTCCTCGGGCAGCTCAATGCTCACATTAAAATCGCACAGGTCGTCATTTTCGACATGGTCTTGGAAATTATTTAGAAATAGGTACCCCGATCCGGCACTGGATCGCACTGCATATCGTAAGGTATCCACATCATAAGGGTCCATCTGGGACGTATCCCCTGGCAGAATAGTCTTTGTTAGAGAGAATTGCTTTTGGAACGTTAAAAAAAAGTAATGCTGCAGCTTTGTTCTTTGGTATGACTCTCTTACTTGACCGAATTCGCCGATCATGGCGTTGAAATCATAGGATATTTTGGGTGTGGCTAGATCATTTGTATATGGGTTAACCTGACCTCGAGGATTGGAACCCCCATGATACATGTAGTATCCGATCAGGTTACAGCCTTCTGCAACCTTCATGACAGTCATCGCTGGAACACTACGGTAGGGAAAGGCGAACCGATATTTATAAAACTGAACCATGCCGCCACCCATTTCACAGCAAGCGTACGGATAGTCTTCAGGGGCATATTGAGGCTCAAAATTGTAGCTCTTTGGAATCTTGTTATTATGCTTGTCTCGGAAAATGTATTCCGGTGTCGCAGGATGCTCGTCCATCCCTTCCAAACGCCCCTCTTCGTAGTAGATCCATGGCCAATAGGCATACCCGCCCCATAATGGCAGCATATCAGGGACAGGAGTTGTTGCTCCTCCCCATCCTGTGCACGTATAGATCGGAGTATCAATCCCCGCTTCCAGAGCTATTTCTTTAAGTTTTAACATATGCGAGTTACCGTCACTTCCGCTGTTTAACCACATATCATTAATTCCTAAAGTCAATGCCCACTGGGCAGATGAATGATGATGTTCGTTTTCGATTTGGGTACCGATAATCGGCCCCCCTTCCTTATATAGCAGCCCTTTAACCTGGGCACCGATCTCGTTATATAATCTTCTCGTGTAGAACAGATACCCCTCATCATTAGAACGAATCTCAAATGGTCGACCAAATAACCAATCCGGCATACCGCCGTTTCGAATTTCCCCATGATTGAAGGGGCCGATCCGAATGATGGAGTATACGTGATGTTTGCCGCACAACTCGATGAAACGACGAAGATTCTTGTTCCCACTCCAATTAAAAATACCTTCAACTTCTTCATGTAGGTTCCAAAAAATATAAGTGGCAATGATGTTTACGCCGCCCATTTTTATTTTAATAATTTCGTCTTCCCAATAGCGTTCATCATAACGGGCATAATGGAATTCACCACAAATACCGAAAAAGGGCTCTCCGTCCTTCTCCATAAAATAGTTGGTGAATCCGATTTCCTCTCCTTTTGGATTGGTGCCGCCAAGTTTGATATGTCCTTTAACAATATGCTTTTGATCGTCTTTGACCGTAACTCGATAGGTTCTCATAAATTTCACTCCCCTCACTCGTTAATCTGAATTCAGGATAAATTGATTCCACTTGCGCTGCCAAGCGATATCATTCCAGAATGGATGATGGGGAGCACAGTTAGAGCAGAGGGTCATTCCCCAGAACCCAAGTGCCATTCCTTTTCGCAACACATATTCAGCGATAAATTTACCGACCGGGCCTTCTTCAAATTGGGCATACAGCGGCGTGTAGCCTACATAACCTTCTCCTATGACAATTGGAATGCCGGAATGACGTGTCCATTCATGAATCTCTTCCAATCGGGAATCGGCCTTCTGCAACATGGCAATTTTATGGTCTCCATACCGATCGTACAAAAATAAATCCCATTGATCGGGATCTACCCAGTCGTGCAAATAAATAAGCCTCATGCCGACTGGATTGCCTTCCATCCGCCAATTCTCCTCCAGAGGCAGGGTCCACTCTGCAAATGGAGGAGCGTCTTCTCTTAATAGGGATTGTACGAATGGATTGGGGAACGGCGCCAACTCATCATAAAGCCCTGCCGCTTCCATAAGCTCATTGAGCACTCCTTTAATATAAAGATGAAAATGGGCAACCTGCATATTGCGCGCGACGTAAGCTTTAGGGTAGGCTTCATTTAACGTATAACTGGCGGTCATCATGATATCGGGATGACATTGGCGGAGATATCCAACTGCTTCTTCTACGTAGGGCTGCATGGCTTCAATAAGCGCTGGTACATTTGTTTCGGCTATGCCTTCAGACGTTCCGACGGCGTTTAACTGCCCAAATTCCACTTCGTTATGCAGCTCTGTATAGATAATCTGGTTCCTATAACCTTCTGCTGTGACGAAACGGATCAACTGATCCATTGATTTTGCAATGGCCATGAATCTCTCCTTAGGGGGAATTGCAGCTAATTCATCTCTAAGCCCAGCATGAGCCAGAAAGCTGGGACTCTGCTGATATTCCCAAGAGGATAACATAATGTAACAGTTATGAGCCTTAGCTTGTTTAAACAGTTCAAGTAAATGAGCATGCCCGTCCAGCACTGCGCCGCCACGACAGTTATACCAACGCGTACGCTGGCCTACTTCCCCAAGGTTAGCAAACTCCAAGGGGCCGGGGCGTTTGCCATCCGCTGTAAACAACATGAATGGCATAGCACATATTCGGATCGTATTGTACCCTCTTTCGACTGCTTCTTTAAAACGGGCTTCAAGATCGCTGTAGGGCTCACCTTCCTGTGTCATTGTATACCAGGAGAAGTCCCACATGGTGATCGTCAATTTGCGCGGTAACTTTCTCACGAGATTATTCATTTGATTTCCCCTCCCAGTCCCAGTCCATATGGTTCAATGCTCCTTGATGGTTAGCTTCCAGCTTAAGCACCGATTCAAAATACAAGATAGCTTCGTCCTGTCGCCCTAATCCAAGCAAACCAAGTGCTTTCATATAAGTACAATGAACCTGATTACGAATATTCAGGTCATCTTCAAAGATGAGAAAGTCGGGTAACGAGACCGCGAAATAATCCATTTTCACGGGTTCAAATAAGTGTCTTTCGGCGTAATCAATGAGCTTGTTGAATCGACGCATGCCTTCCTTCGCATAGCCAAGTTTCTGCCAGGCCAATCCTTGGTAAAATATCATATCCGGCTGCTGATCGTTATAATACATGGCGTTAATGGGTTCCCCCAGTCCTTGAGAGGCCGTGGAAAAGGCCTGCCTTGCCTCATCTGTTAATTTCAATAGCTCATACGCACAGCCCAAATAATAGTAAATATCGTTATCTTGGGAACCCTCTAGCTTACCTTCGCCAAGATTCTCTGGATACACTAAAGCCTCCCGCAGCCCTTTTACAGCCTGTTCAATCCGTCCAGACCTCAGGTCGGACTTGGCAAGCTCTACCTTGGCAAGCCTATACTGTCCAGTTACCTTCCCCTCTCCGCCTTCCCATGGATGAAATATTCTCCCTGTCAGCAAGGACAACGCTACCTTATGCTGCTTCAGCGTATTGTGAACGGTTACATATTCCAAAAACAGATCATCGCGAAGCTTTATGATTCCCGGATAACTCTCCATTAGGTTCAATCTGTCGTTGGGCTTGATGTTCAGCTTCTTATACAGCTGGTCAAGCTCATAAAGAACACGCGCGTCTGAAGTATTGCACGTAAAGGCCTGCTCTAACGAATGGCGAGCCTTCTCTACTTGGCCTTGTTTGTTAAAATATCCAAGAGCAAGATTACGGTGAACAACGGGGTAAGTATCGTCAATGGAACGAGACGTTTCCCAGCTGGAAATGGCATCCAGATGCCGTTTCTTATCATAGAGTAAATTACCTAAGTAATAATGCGCCTTTCCATCCCCCGGTCTCGTTCGAATTGCAAATTGTAACACATCCAATTCAAACAGACTGTTAGGAAAGCAGTAGTCGGGTACTGCATCTGCGGCCTGGGCGAGAGCATTGTTCACCTGCTCATGCTTGCCGATTTTAGCATAGCAGAAGGCCTGAACGTAATACAGCATAGGGTATGTTTGTGCCTGCTCTGGAGCTTCTTCCAGCACACATACTGCATCCTCATAGAGTCCCGCCGCCGCGTAGTCCGATGCTACCGCTAGATAATTATGCACATCTCCACGCATCCATTTTTCCAGCTCTTCGAGGACCGTTTTAGCATCATCTCGTAACTCGAGAGCCTCTAATGATAATGCTTGCTCACGGTAAGCTCCAAAATCGGCGATATCGAGCTTCATCGTTTCCTTGGAGAAGGCTATTGCCGCTTCGTAGCTGCCGAGCTTACGAAGAATAGCCGACTTCAGGTTGCGTGCTTTGTAATTGTGAGCATTGCGGATGATTGAACGCTCCACGAGCTCCAATGCTTCTTCATAGTTCCCTTGTTCTGTCGCAATCTGTGCCAGTGAGAAATATCCGCTGTCTTGCCATGCCGCACTCCATGCTGATTTATAAAATGCAGCGAACGCCTCATCCAACCGCTCTTGGTGTTTTAGCGACAAACCAAGCTGGTAGTAGGCCTCACCGTCATAGGGATTAGAGTTACGCCAGGTTACCCGCGAGATGGCTTTACAAAAGCACTCTTCACTTTCTGAATACAACCCTCTACGAAGAAGCAACGTACCATATGCCACATTTATGCGGCTGTCATTTTTATCTCTTTTCAGGCCCTCAAGATAGTACGCCTCGGGTTCAAAGGTAGCATGACGGTATTGCTCCAAGTGTTGTCCTGCTAAATACAATTCTTCGTTCGTTCTTAATTCCTCCGGTTCTGGCAGGGGGGCTGCGGCAGCCGGCATCTGTTCAACGTCCTTTTTTTTCGGCTGGTAGCTAATCAGCTCCCTTCCGGTCGCGTCTTTGACGGTTAAGCATAGTTCATAATCCCCATCCTCAGCCAAAATAACTGTCTTCTGTATAAAGGCCTTATTAGGTGTCAGATCTAAGGTTTCTTTAATATAAACTTTCCGCTGACTACTTAATTCCACAACAGCCTCACGAAATGAGGAAGTTACATAGACTCCAATCTGTGCTGTCCCTTCCCTGCAATTTAATTCCAGATTAACGGCTACGTCAATTGAAGCGTTTTTGACCATACCAATATGTTTGTAAGGCATAAAATACTGCGAGAATGATTTTTCTTCATACGGCTGAAGCCAAGTGAAATCTGGTTGGTTATCGGTATATACCCCCGTCATCAACTCGATGTAGGGACCATCTTCGTCTGTTAGATTCCGGTCCCATGCCTGGCCGAATTCGCCATTTCCCCATGTCCATTGCTTTTTTCCAGGAGAGATGTGATGGTTGGCCACATGCAAAAGCCCAGCTTGTTTCATATGATCGTAACCACCTATGAAATTGTAATCCGATTTATAGGCCATATATGAAGTGGGGACAGGAATATTTTTGTATCGGGAGATGTCTACACCTTCAGAATAATCCATTTTATAATAAGTGCCTGTAGCGATCGGGAAACGGGATACATCTCGCTTTCCATGGTCGAACACAGCTGATACGTCTGGAGGAAAAACGGATTGTGTGTGCTCATGTACCGCTACGGCTGGATTGGCCCACCATAGAAACGTTTGAGGCTCGGCAGTCCGGTTGTATAGCTGGGCCTCAACTTTAAGGTATGCTTTATCCGGTTGTAGTGTAAAACCAGCTGTTACTTTCGTGCCGAACATACGATCAATTTCGCTCACCCATACCGTTGCGCTTCCGTCGTCATGTTCTTCCAACTTGTATTCAACGGGTCCATAAGTGTTGGGACGGTGATGCTGCGGCCAGTTGAACTCAATCCCTCCAGATATCCACGGCCCCAATAAGCCCACAAGCGCTGGTTTGATGACCCTGTTATAATATACAAAATCGTAACCGTTGGTCTTGTCGACCGCACGATAAATGCGGCCTCCCAGCTCAGGCATGATCTCAATGCGCAAATACTTATTTTCCAGAAAAACCATTTGGTAATTTTCAAGTTTCTTCTCATCCTCAATTTTATCAATTACTGGATGCGGGTACACTCGACCAGAGCTTCCCTGGTAGACACGTTTCTCCAGAAACATTGGATTTTTGTCGGGTTTGCCAATTCCATACGTAGGGATCTGCACGGTTTCCTCCCACACGCGTGCCTTAGCATCGAAAATGCTCAATTCCATCACTCCCTCATAGTCGCCCTTATATTCAGAGCTTACAAGTAAGCGACATTACAGACAATTGACAATCCACTGTTTATGATGGATTATATACGTATTTCATCATTAGAGCCGCTTACGGCTGGGAGATGGATAGATTATGAATAAGAAAGCTGATGGATTTGAGGGTGAAAAGTTATATGTCCTTCCACCCTATATGCTGGATAAATTAAATATGAATCCGCTTACAAGAAATCTATATATTACGGACATAGGCTGCTTCAGCCATGCCCGCCATCATTTTCGTGAAAGAATGCACGGTTGTGACTCTCATATATTCATCTACTGTGCCAGCGGAAAAGGTTGGATACGAACAAAGGATGGCCTAACGATTGACATGGCGGAGCGAAGCTTTGCGTACATTCCTAGGGACATGCCGCATGCTTATGGGGCTGACGATGGAGATCCTTGGACGATTTACTGGTTTCATCTTAAAGGGGACCAAGTGGATGACTTTATGGCATTATTTGAGCCTTTTAAAACGTATGTTTCGATGGCCGCCAGTGATGAAGTCAAACTACTGGAGCTATTTCATCAGTGTTACGACCTTTTACTGAACAAGTCATACTCCATTATACATTTAGTCCAAGTATCGCAAACTGTCCGTTATCTGCTGAGTTTTGTTGTATCCGTTGCATTTCGCAAGGAAGACAGTACGTACCAGAGTCATGTGGATAAAGCAACACGCTATATGAGTGAACAATTGGAATCCACCGTTTCACTTGAGGAGCTTAGTCGGCATGTTCAGGTATCCAAGCAGCATCTGAACTTGATATTCAAACAATCCACCGGCTACTCTCCTGTCGATTACTATTTAAGAATGAAGATACAGAGGGCCAGTCAGCTTTTGGATTTAACGAATGCTTCTATTAAAGAAATTAGCATACAACTCGGTTTTAGGGACCCTTACTACTTTTCCAGGCTATTCAAAAAAATAATGGGCTGCTCTCCTTTGAAATACCGAAATAATTTGAAGGGTTGATCTATGTTCATCAGGAGCGTTCAAATTTGCTTCTATCGGGCTGCCGCAAGGTCACAGATCATTTACGAATCGGGGGTGCAAGGTCTATACTTAAGGTTAAAAAAGGAAGTTTTGTATGCTCCTCACGTTGAATCGTAGACTAAATGCAGCTATGCCGCTAATTACACCAATCAGCATTCTAATTGGCGTCCTAATCGGTACGCCGTTGTCAGAATATACCGAACTCTCTCCCTGGCTGTTTGCATTCATGACCTTCGCGGGCAGCATCAGTATGGGGTTTAAGGATTTTGTCCATGTGATAAAGCATCCTGGTCCACTGATCGCCTGTCTGTTTATTCTTCACCTGGCTATGCCGCTTCTTGCCATGATGCTGGGGCATCTGGCTTTCAGTAATGATCCTTATACGATCACTGGACTTATTCTTGGTGCGGCTATCCCTACGGGCATTTCCAGCTTCGTGTGGGTCAACATCTATAAAGGCAACACGGCGCTGACATTGGCGATCATTTTAATTGATACGATTTTGGCCCCATTTGCCGTTCCGGGCATCATGTCCCTGCTGATCGGAGCGGATGTGCAGCTCGATACCTGGGCGATGATGCAGAGCCTATTCTGGATGATTGTCGTTCCTTCGCTAATCGGCATGGTGTTGAACGAATGGACTAAAGGGAAGATCAAACAGGTATGGGGACCTCGGCTGGGACCGTTCTCCAAGCTGGCTATGGCTCTTGTCGTAATGATTAACGGATCTGTCATCGCGCCTTATCTGGTCGATTTTAATCTCAAGCTTGTCGGAGTATGCATATCCATAGTCGTCCTTGCTTCCACTGGATATGCAATCGGCTATCTGATATCAGGACTGATGCGGTGGAATAATGCAGACCGTACGGCGCTTGTCTTTAACGGCGGCATGCGCAATATTAGCGCAGGAGCCGTGCTTGCCATCACCTATTTCCCGGCCCCGGTAGCACTGCCTGTTGTACTCGGGATGATTTTCCAGCAATCCACGGCATCTCTGGTCGGATTTCTGCTAAGTCGTCGCGACCGCGGCAACGCCAAGGAAAAGCGCAATACGGCCTCAGTTTCTTAAGCAAAGGGGGCTGGCGGCGGTTCCAGACGATAAAACTCCTCCTTATGAGGAGGAGTTTCGGAAGGGCGTTTCTATACGTACATGGTTGGAAGCCTGATTGAAACATGCATGCACAATCATGTAAATGTTCACTTTCCAATCATAACATTTCTATCAAAGTCTAAAACAGCTTTTGCGTAAGATTTTGAAATTGTGACTTCACTCCATCTTTCTGAAGTTCTGATTGTAACACCTGATTAAAGGTTTGAAGTGCACGCTGGAATTTATTTTCACCTAATTCCGTAATCCGAGTATACACACCTCGCCGATCATCCTCGCATGTATGTCTTTGTAAAGCCCCGCAGTTTTTGGCTTCCATTCTCACTACGAGTCTCGATGTCGCACTTTGACTTAATCCCACCAATTCTTGAAGTTGCTGCAGTCGTAATTTTTTTTCCTCGGAATTCGATATAAAACCCAAAACGTAAAACTCCTTCAAGGATAAATCATAATTTTGTAGCAGAGCTTGTTCTAACTTATCATTTAAAGTGGAATGGATGTGAGACAAAGACAACCATACATCCAAAAGTTCGTTTTCATGTTGCAAGTTTAGACCACACCATTCTATATTGAAGTATCTCCACTTAGTTTAACCTATTGTATCAAGCTTAATTAGAATGGTCAAAATCCATACAATATTTTAAATATTACAATCCGTCACCACAAAAATGCGAGAAAGCGAAGATAGCAAAAAAAACAGGTCAATCATGGTGGTATCTGACCAAAATCAACCTGTTGAATGTAACGACATTGCTTTATTTAGATTATACTTTTCAAGTATTATTGTGCGTACAAACGAATTGAAGAAATCTTATACGGGTATTACACGAGTTAAGTGTGTTATTGGTTGAATGACAGGTTCATTCGAAATTGGTATTTACCACAAAACCAGCATCTTCTAAATAAGGTAGGCTAAGTCCGCTTAACCCTAGGAACATATCATCAAGTGGTTAGGTAAAATTATTTCATATAATTTTCTACATTGGCAAAGTAAAGATTACTTCAAGTGGATCTTTACCTTCGAAAAAGTCTTCATACAATTTTCTGACTTCCATCGAATCTAATTCTTCTCCTTGCATATTAATTAACCTATCCAACTCTTCTAAAATACTTATTTCCTTTGATGACAACACCTTTGACTTAATAAGCATGTCTTTCATATTAGGAAGTAACCCTCTTGGCCAGCAATCCTCATACACACCTCTGTATGAATCATATAAGAAAGTGATCTGACTTATTCCCGCATATTTCCGAACGTGTGGATGCACTAATAATAAAAATTGAGCAACAATTCCAGAACGCTGGCTTAAATAATAGGCCTCTTGTACTTCCTTCATCAAGTAAGATTTGGATTCTACAGAATTAGCAAGATAATTGATGTACATTCTTGAGAGTACGCTTATTAAGTGCTCTTTCTCTAAATTCTCCTCCAACTTCTTAATTATTTCTTTTTCAGTAATTCCCGCTTGTATGAACCCTATTAAACAAGCTGACATCCCTTTCACATTAACAGCTTTTTCAGCTATACATAACATATATTTATCAAAGATTTCCTTGAGGTAGTTTTCACTAAATGTGTAAATGTCTAAACATTCAATGATCGTTTCTATTAGTGAAGCTTGATCATACTTATCTTCTATACGCGGGAGTAGATCTATCATATATTCAACAAATTCTTCTCCGTAATACTCAAGCAAGCTAGGATTATATTTTATTTTTTCGAGTAGAGCAAAAAACGTTTGATATTCTTTTGTATCATTATTTTGTGTTAGATATCTGAACATCTCATTAATATATTTAACTTTCTCATCCACCAAACTTTCTCCCCTTCTATTGTTAATGTTACTTAATTTAACTTTTCACACGACTTTATATCAGATTACTAGCAATAAAAAAACAATTCTACCATAGAAAAACTTAGTGCCATTGTACTACGTGCCACTCAATCCCTTTGGGAGTTTGCTTATAAATAATTCGCATTACACCATTGTTTCCATATTCGTCTCGTATATATACAGAATTCCACCCTGCGTAATTTTGCCCATTGCGCCTATTATCAAGAACATGATCGTTTAATGCCTCTAAACGCACTCTAGCGCTTTCGTCACCCCGAGCTTGCGCTGAAATATCATCAAGAATTTGATTAGCTAAATTTCTCTCATGCTTAGTTAAATGGCGACTTTGAGGTTTTCCTGATACACCGCCTCTTACTGGGATTTTTTGATATAAAGAATCTCTTGGATTTAGTATATTTGCATGTTCAATCCCTAATAATTTCTCTGGTGGTATAGATTCTGTTTTACTATTTCCCGTACCCTCAGAAGAATGATCCTCCTTCTTATGCGATCCTCCTGATGAAGCACCGTCATCTTTAGAATGCTTCTTTCCTTTCATTCCAACAATAAACGTTAATGCTGCATCTACTAACAAATGGGCATTTTCTTGTTTGGAGCTGTTTTTTACTTTTTCATAAGCAGCATCTGGATCCGTTATGACTTTAACTATTTTATCTGCTACGTCTTGTTTTCCTTGGAAGTTATCGGCCACCATTTGACGAATATCTAGATTAGGAAAGTTACGTATTCGCTCCCATGTCGCCTCTACATTTTCATGAGCAGATTTTTTGATTTCATTGAGCACAATCCGCTCGGTCTTATCCAGGTCTTTCATAAAAGGACTTTCCCTATACGGCCCATACTCTTTTCTATAATCGTCAATTGAATTCAGAAAATCAATTAGATATTTCTTCTGTTCTGTCGTGTACCCTTTCATATCATCCCGATACTTGGAACTCATCAAAGCTCTGTCACTATATCGAAAATGATTGTCTGTTTGCCGTTGATGTTCCATTAATGCGACTATATCTGTGGAGAGATCCTGATTATTATAATAGGCATTCAGCGCATCCTCAAACTGTTGATCCACATTTCTTTGATACCATCGTTCCCGTATATCAGAAGGTACTTCGCTATAGGCTTGGACGGAAGCCTGATTGACTCCCTTTACATAGTTGATGAAGTCATGTATGGATTGTACTTCTCCATACCCTCTGGCACTCGTCCATACCTTACCAAGAAATTCCATCGTCGCATGCCGTTCACGAGCCCTCTGTTCCTCCGCGTGCGCATGTAAGGTTTGAGCAGCAACCTTGGCCGTTTTCCCCAACACCACTCCCCAACCATGGGAAGGGACGCTGGCAATCATGGACAATCCTGCTGCCGCATATTTAACTATGGATGACGGTCCAGAGGAAGCCACTTCGGAACGAATCGAAGCTATTTTTTGACTTGCTGCTTTCGGTAAGGCACCCAATACAGGAATAGACGCAGCTACATCGCATACTTTCTGAGCTAATCCCAATACGCCATCGAGTAGACTAGCCTTCGGCGAATTGGGAGTGCTTGGGGTTGTCTTAACAGCTCCCCCGTCTTTACTTGTAACACTCGAATTGGAGTTTCCTCCTGTACTGCTGTTTGCTGCACTTTTCGCCGCCTGCGCCTCCGCATAAGCTTTCATAGACATTAGTGGTGGTTCCCAAATCGGTGCTAAATCAGCTACAAAAACTGGCCTTTTAACCGTGCCTTCCAACTGTACTTTAGCGGACCGTATATCCGTTTCTCCATCCAACACCAAGCTGCTGCTGCCCGCTTTGAAATAAATAGCCTCGGCAGCTTGAATATTCAGCTCCCCGTCTGCATGCAAGGAGAGCGTCTTACCTGCCGACAATGACAATTCATGTTCACTAACGACCTGAATACCCGAACCATTCATTGAAATGTGAACCTGTTCCGATTTAGCCGTCACCTTCAATTCACTGGTACTCAGCTTGATGTCCTTGCCATGAGGAGTCCCCCAATACTTGGTGGCTGGATCAGTGAGCTTGGGGGACGAGCTTCGCCCTTGTCGTATGGAACTTGCCGCATATCCATCCGCCTCCTGCTCTGTAGGGAAGCGGACAGATACTGTATCTCCTCGTTCCGGCATGACGTACCAACCGCTATGTCCTTCGGCGGTATAACTACTGGCATATGGAAACCACCACGCCTTATCCCGATCTTGTTTTTCATCCACTGTAAGATGAACACGGATTCGGCCTGATTCAGCTTCAATTACACGTCCTTCGAGTGAAGCTCCTGTGAGGTGGGGGCACAAAATCTCTGTTTGCTGAATTCCCTGTTCGTGAACCAGTTCATATTCGTGTAATAGCAACCCTTTCCGCAATTCAGAAGTGACTTCTGCCACCATCCATTGCTTACCATTCCAATTCGTGAGGTCTCCGGGCCTGGCAAGCGTTTCACTCTCCATCATGTAGCTGAATTCCGCTGTCCTTTTCGGATCAAAACTACGTCGAGTACGGTAAACCGGATGCTTCATCTCAACGTACTGCCCCTCAGGCATACCAAACCAGAATTTAGGTCCATTCAATGAGATCTCTGGGATCAACACCGTACCAAACCGGGAAGCCATCCGTTTGAGAAAGGCCCAATCCGTCTCTCGATATTGTAAAGTAAATTCATGCAAGATAGTACTATCTGTTATGTTATCAATAACATCGGCCTGATTGTACTTCTGAATGATTTGCTTGATCAAATTTCCGTAGGGCATTAAGGTATCCTGATAAGACCGCGTTGCAGGTGTGATATCCAACTGAATCGTATGAGAAACGGCTTCAAGCTCCACATAATAGATGCCACGCACCATCCGTGTTTCTGCATGGACCAGTAAACCATGGAACAAAATGCGTTCAGGCTGACCATTCTCTGTTTTGGTACGGATAATGACCGGTTCGTTATCCTGATCCTGTTCTATGTAATGATCTCTCTGCTCTTCATCTAACCATCCACTGATCTTTAACCGGGCATGGTCATTTAATTTTCGTTCAATACGCAGTTCGCTTATCGTTTGAAGAGGATATGGACCTGTACATTCCAACTCCGTATACGTTAACATCGTTTGTGTGTGATTCAACTTGTACCTCCTTACTCCAGCGTCTGGCCATCGTCTGTAATCCGAATCATTCCCCCGTATAGGCACGCATTCGAGCATTGATCCAGCAAGGCTGGTTCTCCCTCCACAAGCACATCACTTTTGCCGCCGATCCAGGGTCCGGTGATGACCGGAACACAGTTCGCTTTTTTCACCCCGTAGATATCAACCATGTCACTGCTTTTGACCGCTGGATTAGCTGGACAGGAGCAACGACCGAAATTGCTGATATTGGTTCCTGGCAAGTAATCTCCAACGTTCATTTGCGCTTTCTCTTTTACATATACTCCGTGACTGAACGGACGTTTGAGACGTGTCGGTTGCGTACCAAAGCTACAGCTTAAGATCGCCCCAGCAACAACATATCCTTGTTTACTTCCCCGTCCAGCTTGAATAGGTTCCTTATCGGAATGAGACTTATTTGCCATTCTTCTATTCCCCCTTTCATTCCTTTCTTAGTTCGTCTTCACTTCACTGCCCAGAACATTTGTCATTCCGCCCAGCGATACGGTGCTGCCTTTGCTCGTCATTTGAATTTCATCCCCTGCCGTGATTTTCACTTTACTGCCGGAATGAATGGAGATATTTCCTCCTGCTGAGAAATGAATCTGTTTGTCGCTTACAATATGAATACCATCTTTTTCATTTAACTGTATATACACAGCTCCCTCCTTACTGGTGATTACAATTTCATCGGGAGTTAATTTGATTTCCTTACCGTGGGCCGTACGAAATAATTTGATGTCGGGATTAGCAAGCACATGCTGCTCTACACTCTGATTCTTTTGGCGAAAAGATGTACTTGCCATGCCTTCTTCTTCCCGATGGGCAGGGAAATAGAGTAGCACGGTATCTCCCAACTCAGGCATCACGTACCATCCGCTATGTCCTTCCGCAGTATAAGGAGAAACATACGTGAACCAGTGGGCTTTCGTAGGGTCTTGAACGGCATCTATATTCAAATGTAATTTGATACGATCTCGCTCTACCTGAATGACTTTACCTGGTAAAGACAGACCAATAAGCTGTTCGTTAAAAACTTCCTTATGCCTCAACCCCTTGTAAGAAGTTAAGGTATACACGTGCTGTAGCACACCCTTTTGCATGTGAGTATCTACCTTGTACACGTACAAGTTTTTACCTTTAAAAGTAACGGTGCTGCCTAACTCCAAAACTTGCTCCGCCTCAACCAGATAATCAATAAAATCATGCTCGTTTACATGTGCTGTATCATTGCCGTTAAAATAACGATAATCCGCAACTCGTTTACTGACGGTGTAATGATAATTCGTTAAATCAAGTCCTGACTGGGTTTCCTCAACACCAAAATAACACTTCGGCACATCAAACACCGAGGCAGGCGTGAGTGAAGTATGATAACGCGAAGCGATCCGCTTGAGGAACTCCCAATCTGTTTCACGATATTGGACCGCTAAACGACCTAAAGCTGCTCCCCCTGTAGCCGAATCAATAATGTCAAAACCGGGATAATCCCTACCTACAGCCCGCAGCAATTCCTCTACCTTCATATTTTTATCCTGAAAGGACCTGTCTTTTTTGCGAATATCCAGTTTATACGTGTGTGATATAGCCTCGACCTCCAAGTAATACACATCTCGGACAGCTTTGACTTCCATATGAAGTATCGTTCCGTTAAATAGCGGTGTTGGTGTTCCTGCCTCATCCAATTGTGATACACAAACCGGGGAATCGGCTTCGATCAATTGAACATAACTGTCCTGTAATTCCTCAGGTAAAATAGCTGTAAAAGAGAGCCGGGTGTGCTCATTCAACCGCTTGGTCATACGCAATTCCTGAATACTCACCAATTCAAATGGCGTAATTTGCAGCCGATCATATGTAATGTTAGTTAATGTCATAAGGGTTTATTTTCCTTTCGATCAGACTCGATTTTCAACGTTAGCAGCATACTGCGGGCAACGGGCTTCCAGGTCACCATTTCTTCTTCCGTACAGTTAAACGCGCACATTAGCGCCCGTCCTTCCAATACTGTGAAAAAGGATAAATTATACATGCGGCTATTCCAGACAGGCGTCATGAATTCGCAGTATCCTATTCGATTCTCTCCTATCTCCAACACTTCATGGCCAAACCATTCGGTCAACTTCTGGGTTTGTTTTACCACCAGAGCCATCTCATCCGTAAAGTCCTCCAACTCTTCTGTTTGCAACGGGCTTTCGGTATGCTTGAAGGTTAAGTTAATCGTGCCTGCCTCATTAGTGAAAATAAAATCTGGGCGATGATGAGAAGGATATTTTAATAGTTGCTCGTCAATTGGCATATCCCGAAAGCTCTTTGGCATTGTTATACTGATGCGTTCATCCACTAAATACCGCTGAGCAAAAATCAGACTTTCTCCATCAAGTTGCATGAATGTTTGTAAAGGCTGCCCAAACGGTTCTTTCTCGTGTGCGTGACTCAAAGCTTCATCCTCAGTTGAGGATGGATTATTTTCGGCATTTTCTGATGTTACCGTATGTAGCAAAGAAACAATTTTCTTATCCAGATGTTCCACAAATATCTCCTCCCATTTCGTTACTGCATATCGACTTCCTGAAAGGAGATACCACTCGTTCCCCTCCGCAACAGACTTTCTGCTAATGCCAAATTTACTAATGTACAGGTTTCACGCAAACCTTGAACTTGCAATAAGGGCCTTCCCTCGGTGCGCTCTCGATCTACTACCAACTTCATCAATGTTCCTCCGGGATGAAATGTACTTAGCTCACCTACACAGTTCACTAAAGGGGGCTGAATCATCCAGTACAACTTTTGTTGAGAACGTTCCATATCCCGAAACAAAGCCATACGACTGAAGAGGCTCGGCGTATAGACCTGTAACAACTCATGTACAGAATCAGATACCATCATCCTCGAACCCATCAGAATATCAGGGTAAACCGTGTAATCGTGACCCTTGACCTTAAACTGTGCAGCATAAGAAAAGGGCCATTCCGTCCAATTATTAATATTTACCATCTCTGCATTGGCCTCTTCGTCCCATATGGGAACAGCAGAATACAACATCCGATCATCATGTTGACAAAGAAAATACTCCACTATGCCACGTCCCTTCCATTGCGCCTGTCCTACATGGTTTCATCCAAATGAAGTTAGATCCCGGGCAACTGGATGCATCCCTAAACTAAATCGGGTTCCATCCAGCACCGCCCCTTTGAAACAGGCCCCCTCAATAGCTGCACCAATAAAGTCGGCCCCCTGCAATATAGCCCCGGTGAAATCTGCATTCTGTAAGTAAGCGCCCTGAAATTTGGCTCCTGTAAGATCTGCTCCTGCAAAACTTACGGGTTGAAAACCAGGTCTTTCCCATCGTTCAGACTGGTATATTCCAGGTACAGCTACTGCATCTCGAAAAGACGTTCCTCTTAAGTTGGCTTTTTCAAAACGAGCTTCTTGTATCAAACAACTGCTGAAGTCAGCTTCTATTAAATATGCTTCATTCCAACGGGAACCAATCAAATTTCCTCCCGTAAAAACACTATTGTTAAAGGAACTTTCATTCAAATCGGCATATTGTAGACGTATTCCCTCATAATTTCCTTGAGACCCGTCGATCTTGCGGAAAACTTCATGTATGTAGTCGTAGGGCTTTTTTTCCTCTAGCCAGTCTTTAATCACAATGGAATCTTTGACACGCACATCTCGTTTATAAATGACTTCACTTCGATCTAAATATTCTCCGACTCTCAGTTCGAATACATCTTCCAACTGTATTTCATGAGCAAACTGAATATCATCGAACCATTCTTCTGTGATACTAAAACGCGCCAAGGCAATGATATATTGATGAACATATACTGCCACGTGCAATTTCATTCTCTGAATATCATCTAATCCGATTCTTCCACCGTATTTCTTAGCCTGCTTACTTAATTCCATCTCCCACTCGTTCAAATAGCGAAATGCCCAATCTGCATTATAGGTATCTCGACAAGTATGGAGATCCATAAACCATCTTTTATCCATCGCCTCCACTAAATAGGTCGCCCTTCCGTTTGCTAATTCGGTACGAAGCATGGAATAAGATATATATCCCAAGGCGTGTTTATCACCTTCTTGCTGCATCAACTTGACTTTCTCAAATATCTGCTCCAGTGAATTGCAAAATGCCTTAGCCAAGGCATGCTTATGATTTTGGAAATAAACTTCCAATGCGAATAACATTCGATGCTTTAGGGGTTCATAGATCTCATTTTTAAAATGTCGAAAGACCTCTTCACGATTCACGCTCTATCTCCTTTCTAGTCGTCACATTTACATAGGCTGCACGCCTCAATTAGTTGATATGTGAAATCATAATTTTCAAGGGTATATTTAACAGTAAATCATCCTTATGTATGTATCGGACAAATTAGTGATTTTGTTTACAGAAAGACCCATAACTGTACTCAATGAAAAAGGGGTGGGTTCACAATTGAATCCACCCCTTCCGAGAAATTAAATATTAATATTTTCTATTATTTTCATGATTAGTTTCTCTTTTTCAATTCTGTTCATTGATTATCTTATAGCTCAGTTTATTTAGGCACCATGATCAGAGCCGATGAATACCGAAAATCGGACTGTATTCTCTTTATCTGGTATCCTGTTTGATCAGTCCGTTTTAATTATAACCCGGCACTTTCTATGACTATAAATATAGAGTATCAAGAAGGCTATCTACTTTACTGTTTGTGAGACTGGTTGGGTAGGACTGAATACTCGGTCAAAACGGCGCATCAGTCCTTCAAGCGGGCCGACAGGAAGCCGCGCAATCAGCCAGCCCAGCAGTAGTGCCGCCACTCCGATAGTCAGGTCGCCGAACGGAACGCCTTCGAGATTATGCCCGATTCCTATCAGATCAAGAATCCAGACCACCACAAACTGAATGGCATACATGGTCAGCGCCACGCGCCCGACTGCCGCAAAAGGCATTAATACAGCGGAAAATTTCTTCGCCACGAAGCATGCTAGTCCCAATACCAGAAACGAGATTCCCAGGCCTATAATCGTCTGGAATGACGAAGCGGTGTGCGGAGCCGACTGCAAAAGCATATGCCACATCGGTGGTTCCGTGTTAAGCGGCCAAATTGCGTATTCATCCGGCTGCATAGGAGCAATTCCCTGTGCGCTGATCAGCCATTGTTCAAAACGAAGGCTCCAACCTGGAAGCACAAAAGTGGCCAGCGTTTTGCCTATCATAAGCATAACAATACCGCTGCCTGCGAGTATGAGAGCTGTGCGTATCCTGGTGAGGTCAAAGCGGCCAATGGCCATGCCGGCAACAAATGCAGGAGTCAAGGCGAGAGCAGACATCGGACCTCCCGCGATATCACTAAGAAGATAAGCTTTCGAGAAAATGCTTGATCCAAGAATCATTAGCGGCGGGGCCGTCACGAGCAAAACTGCTGCTGTTGTAACAATGGTGCGGGTCGAACGGCGAAATAACATTAGTGCCAACACAAACATAGCTGCATAGGCAGGCAAAATGACACCATATGAAGTGTTCAGCATAATAAGCAAATACCCGATAATATCAACAAATACGGCGCGTGCCAGCATTCGCGCACGGAAAGCGGCCGTATCCGCTCCCCGTTCCATCATGCGCTGTGCCATAATGGAATAAGATATACCCCCGCACAATACGAATAATAGTGTCGTGTTTCCGGAAACAATCGCAGAAATGTTTGGATTCGATCCGAAGTGCTGTAAGTACATTCCCAGCACCGCCAGTCCTCGTGCTGCATCAAGTGCTACAAGACGCCCGGTGCCCCGCCTTCTCCTCGACTCTTCTACAGAGCTTCGAGAAGGAATATCGCTTTGTGTACCGTCGTAGGATGTATTGGATAAACCTGCTGTATCTACTGCTTTTTCATCCAATTTATTAGCAACCGTCTTTTCATCTACTTGATTTTCATTCAACTGGCTGTTTACGGAAGAAGCCCGTTTTTTAATATTTTCCTCTCCCTCATACTCTCTGACGAATCTGCTCATCAGCTTTATACTGCTTAGCAACTTGCATTCCTCCCTGAAAATACTGAATTCACATTTTTATCAACCTGGTTATGCAGAGGATTGATGTCACGCTATAATCCAATATATCCTGCAGATGTCGCTAAAGTTTGATCAAGTTGTAAACAAAATGTCACAGTAGGCGAAACCGTATTATCGCAAAAACAACCTTATTCGCAGTTGATCACTGGAATAAGGTTGTTTGCAATATCATTAAAAGTCACTCAGTATTTTCCGGCGACGGCATTAAAAATTGAATTGGCCAGTAGTCGGAATTGCTGCTGTGAATGAGCGCCATTGGTTAGATCATTGGAGAAAACAGTAAGATTCTTTTTGTTTTCCTTATAGGTGAAGGCCATGATCTTTCCTCTTGCGGCATCGTGACCTGGCCACCAGCCCGCTTTGAAGAAGTTTTCTTTATTACTTATGGTTGCAAGAACTTTTGCTGCTTTAGGTAGTTTCGTAATGTAAGAACCTGTAACGGTGTAGAAGTATTCTTCACTATCGTAAGGAGCTGTAATCACATGATCCTGTTTGATATTCGCCAGGAAGACCCCTTCGTATCTTTCCCATGTCGGTCCAGCAAACGCAAATTGGGGAATCCAGTTTTTCACATTAACCATCCCCATATTTCCATAAGCAATGTAAGGCTTCCCTTTCTCGACAAGTTTGTCGGAATCGAATGTATTCACCAGCACATCGGCATGCTGCTGATCATCGGTCACTTTAAAACCGAGATTTTTGAGCACATAAGCTGGTTCGCCGACAGCGGCTACCGTAGAAGGTTTAAGAACTTTGCCAACAGGTCTGTTATTGCCGAATGCCGTTACATCAAGATCGTATTTCGAGGCCAGCGGGTGCAGATCATCATAGGCCACTGCAAAGTCACCCGCTTCATATCCTGTTCCGCTTTTGGATAGCATCGTAACCGCTTTGCCGGATTTAAGCAATTCATTAACCGTTTTGATGACATCGTTATTGGTGTTTCGGATTAAAACATAGGCAGAATGATTCGGCATTTGTGTTGCCGGAATCGATACGGAAGTCACCGGAGAAGTTTTGCCCGCAAACACTCCGGCTTCTCTAATCGCATCACATTCAAATCCTCGTAGGACTGGAAAGTCCTGTACAATCTCGCCAGCTACGGAAGCATAATCTGAGACGTCAATACCATCATATAAAACCATGTTTGCAATGCCGTGTGTGGCCTGATGCATATTTATGATAAATGAACCTGCAGGGTAGGTCTTGCCAGCAGCACTTACAGCTTTTGTCGAGCGTTCAACCTTTACTCCATTGCGGATAAAATATTCAATCATCCGGTAGGCTTCCAGCGGATTTTTTTGAAGACTTTTATCAGTCGGCAAAACGTAATATTCAGGGAAAAAATTCTTATTACCGTGACGCGGGCGGCCAATGACTTGATTTTTTGCATTGACTAGATACCGATCTACGGCATGATCATCCATATTATTAATTCCACGTTCATATATTTTCAGCTGGTTCAAAAATAACTTTTCTTTCTTTTCCATAACATAATCGGTTGCTGCAGCGACACTATAGTACAATGCTTTGGTCGACTCCTCATTCGATTCAGGTGTTTCCAGCGTATGTCCCATTGCACCATGGTGCATGGCGAAGACAGCTGTATAGGCTGGAGACGCATCGTCCCATCCCGAAGCAGTTCCTTTGGAAACATATTTAGGATTTTCGGCCGTTTTACGATGTTCTTCATAAGGAATATGGTAGTAATCATACTTCGTGTTTGCAATACCTGCTTCACCCATCACTTTTGCCTGTTCTACCATGTTATCCATAAGCAAATCGTATTCAATATTCGGATTGTGAGGCGGTGTGGTAGGCTCAATCAGAAAATTCTTATCAAACCCATGCAGATCTAGGAAAGAAATCGGCGACCATCTGGCGATTTGCTCTGTTATACTGCGTGTTTCAGGCTGAGTTTGATATGAATTATCCCGATTCAAGTCAAAATATTCAGCATTAGAACGTTCGGTATGAACCCTTCCATCCGGATTCTCCGTATACAGGAACAGGAAAAATACATGATCAAGCGCATCATCCAAATTCAGAGTTACCGTACTCGATTTTCCATTGGACGGGGTGGTCTTGTACGTAACATTTTTATCGAGGGCCATTGTCTTAAAATAATTGATAATCGCATCAAAGCCCGGCGCTTCATTTGGATGAATATTGTTGATCCAGATGGGCACTTGATAATCTCCGAATGCACCGGATTTAATATCGTTCTCCAGCTTTGCAGGATGATTCAGCATGTCAGGATGAGTTACATTCTGATATTTGTCAATCGTTGCTTTATCTTTGGCAAGCACAGTCATATAAATATCGCGGCCTTCCACGGATTTGCCGATCGACATCGTTTTAATGTATCTGTTGTTTTTTTGAGCTGTCTGTGCCGTAATCGCATCAATCTCCGGCTTCAGTTCGTCATACGTACGGAAGCTGTCGTACGGGACCAGTTTCATGGGAGCACGGGCAACAGTTTTTCCGTTGACTACTGCAGCCAGTTCATAGGTCCCCATCAGGGAAGCGTATAGCGGACGCTGCAGACTCGGTTCGGCAAGATTCTCCGTACCGTAAGTAAGACCGAAATTGATATTGGCAGTGACTTCTCCGTTTTCTGCTTTGACCTGAGTAACGGTGATAAAGGGAGCGCCATTATAATCGCCATTCTTGTACGATTTCCATTCCGATAATGGCTTTCCACCATATGTCCAGCGTATTTTCTTTATATTGGTCCCCTTCGGAAGTTTAAATCTAGCTTTAATTGTTCTTTTCTTCGTCATGGATGCTACATTGTTATCCAATTTCAGTGTCCGGGTATTTTCACCTTGCGTTGAAATTGTTTTTGTTGGTTGACTCTGTTTATCGTTCAATAATGTGCTTTTTGCACGCTGTGCAGCATCAGCCATAGCAATGTGGGGAGCAGTGATCTCCAAAAGCATTGCGGCGGATATGGTTAACGCCAAGCAGAACCTTACTATCGGTTTCGTACCCATTCTTTTTCCCCCTATTTATAACCGGAAGACCATGTTATGCTCTTCTTTATTCACATAGGCATTTACAGACTATTGTCCGGCAAATGATGATTTTATATATTGTCCAATCCTATTCAAAATCTGTTTTCTGCTTCTGACCGGAAGGATTGTCTATAATCTTATTAGAAGCGTGAGAGTTTATGATACTTTGCACAAATTGCTTCAAATCAGTTCGGCTTGTTACGTCCAGAACAGCCGCTTTACCAACATAGGTTTCTTTTAACAGCTTCATTGGCGGTATTTGTTCATTTTCCTTCAATGTACTTTGATACCCTACCGAAGCCAAATTCCACATATCGGAGACTGACAAATTGGTATCGATATACGGACTGATTTCCTCAAGAATGGAAGGGAGCTTCATAATTGAAGTCGTTGTTTTTACTTTCTCGGCTAGTGCCGTAATCAATTGCCGCTGTCTTTTTGTTCTGGAATAATCGGACATGGCATCATGACGAAAACGGACATATTGAAGCGCCGTTTTGCCGTCGAAATGCTGCTGTCCCTGCTTTAAATTAATATCATACTCATGCTGATCGGCTTTGCTCTCATAGTACATATCCTTTTCGACATAAAAATCGAGTCCGCCTACAGCATCCACGAGTTTAATAAACCCCTGGAAATCCGTATATACATAAAAATGAACAGGCACCCCCAGCAATTCGCTGACTGCTTTCATCGCCGTATCTGGCCCATGCGTAACAGCGGTATTAATTCGATTTTTGCCGTACCCGGGAATATCCGTATAAGTGTCTCGAAGAATCGAAAATACATGAATATGCTTATTGGCAGGATTCAATGAAACGACCAACATGCTGTCGGATCTGGGTACCTCGCCCTTGTCACTTCCACGGGCATCCACACCCATCAGCAGAATGTTGACAGGCTCGGTTCCCTCCCACTCCGGAGCTTCCAGAGCTTCGGCATTATCGGTGCTTACTTTAATGAACGAGGAGTTTGCCGGTGTTTTGTTAAGTCCTTCTAATCCTTTGTAAATGGACAAGAAATAGTAAAAGACAAAGATTACAGCAGCGACCACAAGTAACAATGTTACAGTCAATATCCTCTTTTTCCTCTGTGTCATGTCATTCTTCCTTTCTGGATGATGAACGCCCCTGCCCCTTTCTGTATTTAAGATTTTTGCAAGGCTGCTACGAGAAGTGAAGTGTAGTATCGGCTACCATCTGGTTTTAAATGGACGCCATCTCTATAAAAGTATTCATCTTTGCCTACACTAGCCGAATACCAGTCCACCACGCTGACGTTACTGTATTCACCAGCGACCTGTGCAATCGTGTCATTGGCCGTGTCTTGCCAGCCTTTCGGCACCCGGGTGGTAACCAAGATTACCTGTCTGGCTCCAGAAAGGGATTGCAGTACGTCGCGCAGTTGGTCTTTGCTAAACGGACCGTTGGTGCCGAGTTCGATAATGACCTGGTCTCCCAGTTTGCCTTGGGCGGACAATTCATTAATGACTTTTATAGCTTGAGACATCTGCCGGCCAACCTTGCCGTCAACCGTCATATTCGGAAGCTGCTCTTTTAAATAAGGCTCAATTCCGACCGTAACCGAATCTCCAATCATCGTGACGCCCTCGCCGTTTAAGGAAGCGGATGGTTGAGCTTGTTCTCCGCTGGTGCTGGAAGCCGCACGCTTTTGTGCAGCGGGCTGCATCGCATCAAGATTGTATAGAGAAGAATCCTTGCTGCGTGATTCGTTATCATCCGAATTTTGCTTTGCGTGCATATGGAGGCCGATGGCTCCTAAAGCGATAAGGATAACCATAAAACCCCCTAATGTTTTTACCATCCATCCATTTTTTTTGTTCATACCTAGTTCATCCTTCCCTTTAACATGCTAGTAGGTTTTATCTTGTTTGATAGCATCAATCAAAAACGAGGCATAATACTGAGCGCCTTCTGGTTTCAGATGAACACCATCGTCATAAAACAGATCGTTGCGGTTTTCGCTGGCCGAATACCAGTCGATAAGCCGGACATTTTGAAATTCACCAGCAATTTCACGTAGATTGTCATTTACGGTATTCTGCCACCCTCTCGGTACTCTGGTCGTTATCAGATAAATGTGCCGGGAATCCTGCAGTGAAGCCAGCAAGGACTTCAGTTGACTCTGGTTAAAAACGCCGTTGGTGCCGAGTTCAATAATAATTTTATGGCCAAGTTTGCCCTGTGCCCGCAGGCCATCAAGCACATCCTCGGCCTGTGACATTTGCCGTCCCACCTTGCCATCTATGATGATACCGGGAAGCTGTTTTTCCAGAAACGGGGCGGCATCCAGAATGACAGAATCTCCAATCGCCGTGACCCCCTCTCCTTCTGCGGAATGGCCTGTATTTTCAGCGGAATGATTTTCAGCGGAACAGCCGGATTGCAGCTTTTCTGTCTGGACGGATTCCCGGCTTACAGTTGCTGGCGCATCGGGTACAGGATCTGGTGAATCCGTCTTCCATGATGTCAGGACCAGAATGATGGCGATAACAATTACGACAAGACCTAGTTGGCTGCCAGCGCCTGATCTGCGGAGTGATTTTAGGCTGGTCCCAAAGGTCCCGCGGCGGATGGGCTCTTCGATGTATCTGTAGGAAAGACCCGCCATTATGAAACTGACCATTACCTGCAGAGCAATGCGCATATAGCTGGCATCTTCGGTACTTACCGCGGGACTTGATAAAATAATGACCGGATAATGCCATATATACAGACTGTAAGATCGCTTACCGATCCAGCTTAGAGGCCGGCAGCCGAGCAATCGTTCCAGTCGATTGGCCGGATGAACAAGTACAGCAATAACAACTGCAGTAATGAGTGATAAATAAAGAAAACCGCCGCGATACAGCGAATCATCAAACTGGTTGGTTGGTCTGACCGATCAGGATAAACAGCATTACAATGCCCAGCACGCCAGTCATATCCAGCATGGTCCGGGACGAAGAAGATACATTGTCGCTCAGTCTCCAGCTGGGCCAGATTACCGCCAGAGCCGCTCCGATTAAAATGGCAAACGCCCGCGTGTCCGTCCCGTAATACACCCTACTTGGATCTGTTCCGGGTTCGTATATAACGGCCATTGCTATGGCGGATATGGCGGCGCAACCCAGAATGTATAACATCAGTCTGCCTCGTCGCGGTGCAAGGCACAGACCGATCAGTAGAACAAGCGGCCAGATTACGTAAAACTGTTCCTCAATGGAAAGCGACCAGAGGTGCCCGATTGGAGAAGGCGGGCCAAAGCTCTCAAAATAGGAAACATGATGAAAAATGAGATACCAGTTGTTTACGTAAAAAAGCGAGGATACAAAATTTCCTCTTAATTCCTGCAGTCTGGAGAAATCGGTAATTAAAAACCACAATGCCACTACAGTCATCATAAAGATCATTGCTGGCAGTAGTCTGCGCATTCGTCTTATCCAGAATTGCACAATAGAAAAACCGCTGCGCGTCCTCCATTCAAAAAGGATCTGATCCGTAATTAGATATCCTGACAGGACGAAAAAAATCTCCACTCCCAGCAGCCCACCCTCTGCCCATCTGAAATGAAGATGATAAGCAATAACAGCAAGCACGGAGATGGCCCTTAGCCCATCCAGACCGGTCATATAACGTTTTATGGGTTGATTCAGGTGCAAATTCCGGTTTCCATTCACTATGGTCCATTCCTTGTCCTTATAGGCTAATGATCTTGCTTCATTTACTATAGAAAAAAGATGTCGCTAAAGTTTGATCAACATGTAAACAAATTGTCACAACGGTTGCAAAAAGAAAAACCTTATTCCGGCTGAACAACCGAAATAAGGTTTTTGACATATACAAATATGGCGATCCTAATCACTATTTCAATTCAATGATCAATGACTCCTTGCTAGGAGAATCTGTTGGCGCAGTCTGCGAGGAATCCAATTGCTTTTGTCCTTGAAGCAGTACACTTTTATTGTTCGGATTCCAGTACATATGCGTCGGCAAAATTCCGCGATACACCGGTTCGTTGTACATTATATTTCTTCCTTGCACCTTGCCTACGTAAGTGACATTTTGATCATACACGGTGTATGCGATATTTTTCCTGTCAGGCGAGAATTCAAAATCAAGCACTTTTTCCAGAATGACGGAGAGCTCTCCGTTTCGCTGATCATATTCGTACAATGAACTATCCGTTCCGAGAAACACAAACTGGTCGTTATTCATCCAGGCTACTGAATCTCCACCAAACTGACGCTCGTATTGAAACTCAATATTCTTCCCGGAAACCTTCCCCATGGTTAACACCTTTTTCTGACCTTGTTTTGCACGAAATAACTGCAGCAGTACGCTGCGACCATCATTTGCAAGGTTAACACTCAAAAGCGTGTCTCCCTTTAGGATACCTTTTAACTGATATTTGCTGGAAGTTTGAGCCCCCATATCGTAGATGTACAGGCTATCAGCTCCATTATCAACCGGGTTTTCTACCAGGTAGCCGATATACGAACTGTTGGCAGACCAGGAAACATATTGTACATAAGAGTCGTTTCTGGTGCTGATCCTGTCTATTTCCTTTTCTTTGCCATCATGCAAGGAAATAAGCTTTAAGGTTGTCTCCGAGGAAGAACGAGAAAATTCGCAAATATATTTACCATCGGGAGAAAGTATAGTATTGGAAGTTACATTGCCGATTCCGGGTATGGCCTTGCTCTGCTCATACGGATAAGTTAAACGTTCCAGCGTGCCTCGCTTCAGTATGGTCATGGCTCCGAACGAAGCGATGACAGCATCTGCAGACGACCAGCCCAGCAGCTGACCCGTATTCGCAAAACGATCCGGAAGCCGATATATTCTTTGGACCTGAAACGGCCGAGAGCTTTGATCGGCACTGGAAACTTCATTGCTGTCGGTGATGACGACGGTCTCTGTTTTTGGTTCTGAACCGCATCCTGACAACAGTAATACCACAAGAGATACGACCAGCAGCATTACAAAATATTTATATTTATTGCCCATTATTCATTCTCCGTTCCCCGCGGTTTCCAGAGCTTTAAATTCCACCGTTACGATTGTTTCATTATGCTCGTTTGTAATCATGATGGAACCTGCAGATTCTTCAACGATGGATTTCACAATACTGAGCCCCAAGCCTACACTGCCTTCTTCCGCGCTGTCGGAATAAGCCGGGTAAAATGGTTGTAACAAGCGTGACAGATGTTCTGCCTCAATCGGATCGCTTGGATTGCTGAAGATCAAGCGGATCTTTTCTTCTGACCGCATCGCTTTTACCGATACTGCCGAAAACGGCAAACTGTATTTTATCGCATTATCTATCAAATTGATGAACAGCTGTCTGATTCTGTCCCCATCGGCCAACATGATCAATTCCTCACTAATCTCATATTCAATGGTCTTTTTATAGCGCTGTGCCCGGATCGTCATCGATTCACACACATCCCGCAGGATCAGCCCGATATCCACCCGATCAAGCTCATTGATCATGATATTTTTGCGTGAAACTTCCAGCAGTTTTAGCACCATCGCATGCAGGCGCCTACTCTCCTCGATAATATGATTCATTCCTTTATCAAAAAAAACACGATCTTTCTCACCGTTCAGCCTGATCAGTTCTGCATATCCCAGAATGGAGGTTAACGGCGTTTTCAGTTCATGAGTGATATTGTCAAAAAAGCGCTTTTCCTGCTGGTGAAGTTGCTTTAAATGGTCCCGGTCCTTCTCAATAATATGAATCTGTCTACTAATTTGATCAATCATATCGTTAAAATTTTCAGCCAGTCGGCCAATTTCATCTCTGCGTTTAAAATGAAGGCGGATATCCAGATTCCCGTTTTTCACCTCGGTGGATGCTTGCGTCAGTCTGGTCAGCGGGATGGTAATATGCCTGGAAAGAATATAGGAAAACAGAAAGGCTGCCGCAAAAATCGCCAAGGCAATATAGAGAGTAATCTGCCGAATCTGTCCGGTTTGTTCGTAGAGTGAGCTGAAATCTTTGTAAAAACGCAGTATGCCCACCTTTGAACCGTCTATAACAACCGGATAGGAGAAAAGGACAGTCGTCTTATTACGATCATAAGTAATGCTGTACGCTGTATTGCCATCAATCGCCTGCTGTAGATCGCTTTGCATTTGCTGCTGAAATAAGGAGCTGTCCGGGGCATAAAGCAATTTGCCTTTCACCGTATATACGCCAACACTGCTGTCCGTGGTATGGTTCAGATCAGTTGCTATCTCCCTGGCAATCTCTCCAAAATACAGCTCATTGCTGCTGAAATGGTTAATCAGGAAAGCCTGGCGCACATACACATTGCTATTGTTTTTCAGTCCGACCAATTCGGAGGTAACCAAATTCTGATTGCTTGTCCGGATAAATTCCTTGACTGTCTGATTAAGCACGACAAAAGAAAACGAAAAAATCAGAAAAAAACCGATCAGAAATTTGATGCTGATTTTACGTATCATGCTTATCCACCCATTTTTTTAAATTTGTACCCGATTCCGAAGACGGTAGTAATGCATCCAGTGGCATCCAGCTTTTTGCGGAGTCTTTGGATATGCGTATCAACCGTACGGGTATCTCCGGCAAAATGATAACCCCATACTAGATCAAGCAGTTCGGAACGTGTAAAGTTTCTGCCCGGATGTTTAACCAGCATCATAAGCAGGTCAAATTCCTTGGGGGTCAATTCAACGGGACGGCCCTCTTTTTGGACAAGCCGTTCTTCTTCGATCACTTCAATATTTTCAAACCTAATGACGGCTTTCGCAGCTTCTTCCCTGTCCGGGCTGCTCGCCTGCTCCACTCTGCGCAAAATGGTTCGAATGCGTGCAACAACTTCGCGCAGATCAAAAGGCTTGGTAATATAATCATCGGCACCGAATTCAAGGCCGAGAATCTTATCGGTAATATCCGATTTGGCCGTAATCATGCAAATCGGTATGTTATAGTCCATAGTCACCTTTTTGCAAATATCTAGACCGCTCTGGTCAGGCAGCATCCAATCCAGCAGCAGCAAATCGGGCTGAAACGACTGCAACTCATGCATTCCCGCTGCTCCGCTGGCCGCTGTGCGTGTCTGGAACCCCTCCATAGAAAGCCCGTACGAAAGCAAGTCGGCAATCGGGGCATCATCTTCAATAATAAGAATCTTTGCTTTATTCATAGCAATCCTCATCTCTATTTTTAATACGGCAGGTTTATGACATTGTCCATTATATTAATCATTCAGGGGAAAACAATCAAATGTATATTGTAAATGTTTTTACGTAAAAAACCACGCGCAAATGACTGCGCATGGTTTTGATTACAGCATAGAGAGCTATGAAATATTCGGAAACAAAAGGAGGCTGCTTTAGCGATCCAATAAATTCAAGGAAAATATCATCACATGTTTCCAACAAGTATGACATCTTACAAACTAGTAATTATTAAACAAACTATTTCTCCCGTTTAGACTCGGTGCATACTATAATTAATCTTAATTATAATTGCAGA
Organism: Paenibacillus sp. EKM212P; assembly: GCF_011066115.1. Classification (NCBI taxonomy): domain Bacteria; kingdom Bacillati; phylum Bacillota; class Bacilli; order Caryophanales; family Paenibacillaceae; genus Paenibacillus; species Paenibacillus sp. EKM212P. The sequence continues at coordinate 227,213 of NZ_JAAMNR010000005.1, read as the reverse complement.
TAATTTTTATTCAGTAACTCCTCTTCTAATAGTTACTCACACATCGACAACAGCTTCTTAAATCTTGTAAGCCTTCATAGCTTTTCTTAACTCTTTGAATGAAGGACGTTTACCATACATTAAGACACCCGTACGGTAGATCTTGGCAGCCAGCCAACCGAACAACAAAATGGAGGCGACCAGAATACCAAGGGACAGCCAGATTTCCAGCAGGCTCGCCCGCTCCAGACCAATCCGCAGCAGCATGACAGTCGGCGAGAAAAATGGGATGTACCCAGCAACCTTTACGAAAATCGTATCAGGTGCGGCGATATTGAAGATACCGATATAAAAGGCTGCTAGTGACAGCACGGTAATCGGCATGATCGCCTGTCCCAACTCCTCGGTACGGCTAACGATAGAACCCACCGCAGCGAACAATACTGCGTACAGAAAGTAGCCGAGGATGTAGAATACCAGACCATAGCCCAATACCGCGATATTCAGTTGCGACAGATCCAGCCCGGCTGAGCTAAGGATGACATTATTATGCGGCAGCATAAGGTTGGCACATACAACGGCTGCAAAGACAGCAATTTGCAGTAGACCGACCAGGAAAATACCGATAATTTTTCCGAACATCTGGGTCAACGGTGAGACGCTTGTGATGAGAATCTCCATGATACGTGAGCTTTTTTCCGATGTCACCTCTGCAGCAATCATATTCCCCGTCATCATGGAGGAGGTGAAGAATAAAATCATCAGTACATAGACCAAACCATAGTTAATCATAGAGGTCTCTTTTTTCTCTGTCCCCACGGCTCCCCCTGCCTCAGACGGACCGTCTACTTCCCTGCTATCCACCATTACAGGTGTGCTAATTTCACGAATTTGATCGCTGGTCAATGCATTGCCGCCCATAATGGCTTTGACCTTAGCTTCCTGAAGTCCCGTCTGCAACAATGTAATTACAGCAGGAGATGGCTCTTTCTCTACAGAGACGTACTCCACTTTAGGAAACGTGTCTCCCTTGGTGGCAGGCTCCGTGAACTGCACGTAACCTTGCAGCTCCCCGTTTTTCAAGGCTTGCTGCATGGCCGGCGTTTGTACGTTGTCATAACGCACCCAGATGGCTGCCGGGTTGGATTGCTCCTTGGTGAATTGCTCCAGCTGATTCGCCACTTCTATCCGGCTCCCGGCAATCAGTCCCAAGCGATGATGCTCGCCTGCCGTTGTACCCGAACCTCCTGCCCCATCTCCTTTAAACAAAGAAATCAAATACGGCAGATTCATACCAATCGTAATGAGCAAGGCCAGTACCAGCGTTGTAATGATAAAAGATTTGGTTCTCGCCTTCTGACGAAACGTAAAACCGATCACCGTACCCAGTCTATTCATGGGAATCACCCACCTCTCTTATGAAAATCTCGTTCAGCGTAGGTTCCTTGATCTCAAAATGCTCTACATCCGTTTGCTCCAACGCCGTCTGTAAAATCAACTTCGCCGCATCCGGCTGCTCAATATGCAGCATCCAGCCGCGATCCATAGGCTCTGCACGGCGCACGCCGGACAGCTGCTCCAGTCCGTTCACTTCACCTGTAGTAATGAGACGAACTTTTTCACGTGGGTAACGACCCTTAATCTCCTGCACACTTCCCTGCACAACTGTATTGGAGCGATGCAAAATCGTAATATGGCGGCACAGTTCCTCCACATGCTCCATGCGGTGGGTCGAGAATAAAATCGCAGCCCCATCATCCCGCAGCTCTTTCACCGTATCCTTAAGCAATTCAACGTTCACCGGATCAAGCCCACTGAAGGCCTCATCCAAAATAAGCAGCGTCGGGCGATGCACTACAGCAGCAATAAAACCCATTTTCTGCTGATTCCCCTTGGATAGCTCCTCTATCCGCTTGTCGTAATATTCCGGCACTCCAAAGCGCTCCAGCCAGTAGCGTAGACTTTTGTCCGCCTCCTTGGCCGACATGCCGCGCAGCCTGCCCAAATAGTTAATTTGCTCGCTCACCTTCACCTTGGGGTACAACCCTCGCTCCTCAGGCAAATAACCCATCGTCCGTTGAAGCTCCTTGCTGTAGGGCTTGCCCTCATATTGAATGTTTCCTCCATCAGGGTAAATCAGGCCGAGCACCATGCGCATCGTTGTCGTTTTGCCTGCTCCATTGCCTCCCAGTAGTCCGTAAATCTCCCCGCCGTTCACATTCAGCGAAATTCCGTTCACCGCCGTGTGGTTCCCATATTGCTTCACGACCTCTTTCAATTGCAGCATGCTCATGATTACTCCGCTCCTTTTTTCTGCGTGTGTATCTCCGCATCTTCTGATAGTTGTCCAGCAGACCAATGTATTAAAATATCATCCAGCTCCAAACGCCGCACACGGATAGGGCGAATGCCCGCTTGTTCCAATATGGCGCTGGTCTCTCCGGCTGCCAACGTTACAATTCGCTGCAATCCGCCTTCGCTCTCCGTCTCTACCACTCCCGGAAGCTCCGATGCCTCCTCTGGCGTGCCTTCAAACCACATTTCCTTGCTATTTTCGAGCAAATGGTCTTTTTCCAGCTTGCCGAGCAGCCTGCCATCATGCATCAGAACAATATAATCCGCCAAACGCTTAATCTCATCTATAATATGAGTAGCAATAATGACCGTCGTTTTGCCGTTCTCCATACAATCCCGCAGTTCTTCCAGCATGATTTTCCAGGCAAAAGGGTCTAAACCCGACGAAGGCTCATCCAGCAGCAACAAACGAGGGTGAGGTGCCAAGGCTACAGCCAGCTCAAACTTACGGCGCTCTCCCTTGGACATGCGCGATAATTTCGTATGCTGAGGAACCTGAAATCGTTCCATCAGACGCTGAAAACGTGTTTCATCCCAGCCGGGATACCACAAGGCTCGAAAAGCCGCTGCTGCTTCTGCTGTGAGTCGATCTTCCTCACGGGTCGGCTGTTCTGACATATACCCAACCCATTGTCGTGTATCTGCCGGCATGCCGTCTGGATACGCTTGACCGAACCAACGAATTTCACCGGAATCCGGATGGATAAGCTGAGTCAGCAGGTGAATCAATGTACTTTTGCCCGATCCGTTATGTCCAGCCAAAGCAACTACATATCCCGGTTCAATGGTTAGATTAATCGGTCCAATTTCCCGGTTACCTCGGGTTTTATAGACTTGGCTCATCTCAATAATCGGTGTTTTTATCTGTATCTCCATAGGAACTTCCATATGATGGTTTACATCGTTCTTCACGGGCTTCACTCCTTCACTTGGACTTCATACCTTCTCTTCACCATTTCTGCGAAAAGCTCCAACAATTCCTGTTCTGTCATCTGCACAGCAATGCCTGTGTCAATCGCCGTTTCCAACGCCTCGGTCACTGCTTTAAGGCGGTAACCTGAGCGCTTATCGTCCTCGACCAGAGCTACGAAGGTGCCCGTCCCCTGCCGGGTACGAAGCAAGCCCTCGTTCTCCAAATCCTGATAGACCCGCCGGACGGTGATGACGCTGCAGCGGAGCGTCCCTGCAAACTCCCGAATGGAGGGAAGCAGCGTTCCCGCTGCAATCTGTCCGGTTACGATGAGTGAACGAAGTTGCTTTTCAATTTGTGCATACAGCGGTTCCGCGCTATTCTCATCAATTTGCACTGGTATATTCACCTGCTTCTCCCCCCTTTTTATCTATCTTTGTACACATACCGCTAAGTTAAGTCCCGTTTCATAAGCCTACGCTGTGTCACCTTATAGGACACCCACATACCCAGAACTCCTGCCAGCAACGCTCCCCACATCACCGGAGACAACAGCTGCCATTCCTTACTATAAAATGCCGTTATCAATACCAGATTGGCCCCACATACTCGAACTATAATCGTAACTATCCCACAAATGAGCATAATGACAATGGATAGCCAAAAGTAGGATTTTCCTTTTTTAAGAAATTCCAAATGAATATAAATGGCTTGAATCAGCATTCCGTAGCCTATCCAGGTAAGTGCAAACGATACAAAGAAACCTGTACTCGCATATACCCGAAACGTAGCTGACAACGTAAAAAAGAGAGTGAAAAATATTACACTATTCATAACAAACGCCAAAAGCGCCTGTTGAATTCGACTCATAATCACCGCATTCATCGGTATAGGCAAGGTGCGGAAAAAGGCTAGCATATGCGTATAGGAATCTTCCTGAAGATATTTAAATGCACGACGGTTATAAATGAATCCGAGAAACGGAATCAACACCAGCATGATAAAATCGGCTACTGGACTCAAGTTTCCAGGTTCACCCCATTGCACACTTACAGCAAAACTCATGGTAAATCCCAAATACGCAATAAACAGCAATGTCCACAGCATGACATATGGATTGTTGCGAAAATCCTGCCGGGTAATCTTCCATGCCTGCTTGATGATTGTCATTTTCTTATCCCGATCCCTTCTGCACTGCCTGTAATGACGACCTCGTTCTCTCTTCATACGAAGTTATTATTACAGTAATCAGTGTTATTACTGTATATATCTTTATACACAGTATATAAACCATGAATTACAACTGTCAACACCTGAATGTAAATTGTGCGTACAATCACAATAGCTCGTCAGGACCTATGCTACTCTGTAAATGATAAACGTTCTCAATCAAGGGGATGAACAGATGGATAAGATACTGCACTGGGATGAGCCCATATTTAACCTTGTTAATCGTTATCCCGAAGTGAAGGACATTATGGTAGAGCTGGGTTTTCACGATATCGCCAAGCCTGGCATGTTACAGACCGCAGGTCGTTTTATGACACTGTCCAAAGGTATTGCAATGAAAAAAGTAGCTATGGAAACCGTGGAAAGCACGTTTTTGCAACATGGTTTTACCATTCAAAAATAAAGGAGCTAACAATCATGAGCGAGCTAATTAACAACCGTGAACATACAGCACAGGAATTAACGGAACGCCAACAAACGCTAAAGGAAATTATAAAAGAATTACATGCCGGGAAAAGCGTGGAGGAAGTCAAAGCGCGTTTCGCAGAGGCTGTTGGCGGAGTAAGCGTAGCGGAAATTTCAGCTATGGAGCATGCATTGATGACCGAGGAGGGGATTCCCGTATCGGAAGTGCAGCGTCTTTGTTCCGTGCATACATCGATATTCAAGGGTTCCATTGAGGATATTCATCGTCCTTCAGGACCAGAGGAACAACCGGGACATCCTGTTCATACCTTCAAGCTGGAAAATCGGGAGATCGAACGGCTGGTCAATTTTAAGCTGGCATTGCACGCGGACCAATTTCAAAAGGACGACAGTCCCAAAATTATCTACAAGCTACTGGAAGATTTAAGTCTGCTGCTCGATCTCGATAAGCACTATAGCCGCAAAGAAAATCTGGTCTTTCCTTATCTAGAACGCTATGGGATTTTTGGTCCAACCAAAGTCATGTGGGGTGTGGACGACAGCATTCGTGCCGCAATCAAGGAAGCGAAGAGTCTGCTCACCGAATATAACGGAGATCGTGAACAGATCGGGAAGGCACTTGCCCATATCATGAGCGAAGTGAATGAAATGATATTCAAGGAAGAGAATATTTTGCTGCCGATGGCACTCAGTAAGCTGACAGAGGATGAGTGGCTGAAAATAGCCCGGGAAAGCGAGGAAATCGGGTTCTGCCTGACTGCTCCTGAACGTGAATGGATACCCGAACGGGCAGAGGAACCTGCGGAAGCCCTTGAGCAAACAGAAGGCACATCCGGAACACCGCAAGGGTTCGTGCGATTCGAGACAGGGATTATATCTGTACAACAATTGGAACTACTGTTGAATCATCTACCCGTTGACCTGACTTTTATAGATGAAAATGATGTTGTTCGCTATTTTTCCCATGGTAAAGAACGAATCTTCGCGCGCACGAAAGCCGTCATTGGTCGTACCGTACAGAATTGCCACCCACCCCAAAGCGTGCATGTCGTTGAGAAGCTGCTGGAAGATTTTAAGGCAGGTCGCAAGGATGTTGAAGATTTTTGGATTCCAATCAAGGACAAATTTGTCTACATCCGTTATTTTGCCATCCGTGATGCAGAGGGCCGCTATCTGGGAACGTTGGAATTTACGCAAAATATCGCACCGATTCGTGCTTTGGAAGGACAAAAGCGTATTCTATCCGAATAGTATCCAACCGTAAGCCACCATGTTCAGATTTTTGCTACCCATATTTATAATGTGTTGTTCTACTATAAGTTTGGCCCCCAGCCTTTCATAAAAAGTACATGCTGGATTATCTGCTAGCACCCATACGATTACAGAGTGAATATCCATACTATTAAAATGTTGAAGCAGACGTAAAAATAGTCTCTTCCCCAAGCCTAAACTATGGTATTCACTCAAAACGTAAATAGCCGTTATTTCTCCCCCATACGGGGGATATTCACCTGACTTTTCCGGCCCCCCACTCACAAATCCGATGATTTCCCCCTTCTCATTTTCAGCAACATATACCCGATGACCGTCTTCACTGGATAGATTCGCATTCCACAGTTCTGTTCTTTGCTCATAGGAAAGCTGTTCCAGAACCTGGGCAGGCATTATATCTTTGTAGGTCGTCTTCCAGCAATCTACGTGCACCTTGGCGATGCCCTCGGCATCTGATATCGTTGCTTCCCTGATGTTCATGTAAGTTCCACTCCTAGTTTCCAATATTATGCACTCTATTATATCGACGATCCAAATCTTGATCTATAATAAGGATATTCATTGTTTAGTGAAGTTGGATAGGATAACCCGTTCACTACACTACTCGTTCATTACTGGGGGAGTCGACTTGAATAAAATTGTTTCATTTTATGTGCCGCTTGGCATTTCGTCATTAATTGCTGCACTAACGCATGTTATCGTCAATGCTGTGCTTGCTCGTTCGGAGCATCCTTCGTTTACATTAAGCAGCTATGCGGTCGCCGTCAGCCTGTGCCTGCTGTTGGAAACTCCGTTAACCGCTGTACGGCAGATGACCACGAAATTCGGTTATGATCGCAAGTCCGTTCATTCTATCGGTATTTTATGTACGTTCGTGGCTGTGGCTGTATTGATCATCGGCTGGAGCATCGGGTTGACGCCCGTAGGCAATCTGGTCTTTCAATATGTATTTGGTGTGTCCCCAGTATTGATCGAACCCACCAAGAACGTATTTCAGGTTCTTACTTTACTATACATATTAGTAGCTGTCCGTAACATATATCAGGGACTTATTATTAACAAGCACCGAACGGCATGGATGACATTCAGCTCGTCCATACGTATTATCGTGATGCTAATTGCTTCCTGGTTTTTGATCCGTGCTGGCTGGACGAATGACGGACGAGTCGGTGCCGCCATTTTTATTGCAGGTATTCTCATAGAGCTGGTCGTTACTTTTTTAGAAGGCCGGATTCTCAAAAGAAAGCTGCCTCCTGACAACGGGGAGCAAACCATCCATCACGCGAAGCATCTCCTACCTTTTTACCTTCCTTTGCTATATTCGGCGCTGGTGCTGGTTATCCTGAATCCTTCCATCCAAGCAGCGCTGAACAATACAACTGATCCACTGTTGGCCGTGGCATCCTTTTCTGTAGCACTGCAAATCCTGAATCTATTTGTCTGGTTTTGCAGCTCTTTGCATCAAATTGTGATTCAATTTTATACGACCAAGCGCAGGGAAGTGCTGATATTTTTAAGCTTTTTGTCTATCCTGTCGCCAATGCTACTCCTGTTACTCTCCTTCGGATTTGCTGGTGATCCTGTGTTACGGAATGTATTGGGATTGGAAGGAGAACTATTGCTAGAAACCAGAGGACTGCTTCGCATACTGGCTGTCTATGTTGCATTTTATCCTTGGGTGGAATATTTTATAGGACGGTCGATATTAATCGGTAATACTAAACCTATCTTTATTGGTAGGCTGTTTTCTGTGAGCTTTGCGATTCTCGCGCTTATTCTGTGTATCTGCTTTTTTCCAGGACTGGACGGCAAAGTGGCAGGAATTGTGATGGCTGTTTCCTCGCCTGTCGAGCTGGGGATTTATCTGTTGCTTTATCGAAAAATCTCTACAAGCACGATGAATGTGTCATCCTGAAAAAACTTACCTAGAGAGCCTTATGCTAACGCCCCGCACATTGACTCCCTATGGCACATCTCTCTTTTACGAGGTCAAAATATAAGGACCGTTCTTTGTAATCGCAATCGTGTGCTCGTATTGAGCTCCCCAACTGCCGTCTGCTGTGCTGATGGTCCAGCCATCGTCCCCCCAGAGCACGGCCCCCTCGGTTCCGAGGGTAAATACCGGCTCAATGGTAATCACCATCCCTTCGCGCAGCGGTAATCCCGTTTTGGGACGACCATAGTGCAGAACCTCTGGCGGCTCATGCATTTGGCGGCCAATGCCATGCCCGATCAGAGGCTTGACGTTGCCGAACCGCCGCCAGCCTGCCACTTTTTCCACAGCATGCCCGATATCCCCCAACGTCCTCCCCGGGCGGGCAACCTCGATCCCGCGCATCAGTGCCTTATGGGTCTGCCGCAACAGTCGTGCTACCGGGCGGCTAATGTTACCTACCGCATAGGTCCATCCTCGGTCAGCCAGCCAACCGTCCTTGTTAACCACAATGTCGATGGTCACAATATCCCCATCATGAAGCACCCGCTCCGAGGGAAAACCGTGACATACCACCTCGTTGACCGAAGCGCAGGTGGCATAAGGGAAACCTTTATAGCCCTTTTGTTCAGGCGTAGCTCCGCGCTTGCTTAAAAACTGCTCCACCCAAGCATCGATTTCAAGCGTTGTGATTCCCGGAAGAATACGACTTTCCAGCGTACGATGGCAATCTGCCAAAATACGTCCGGCCTCCCTCATGTAGCCGATTTCCTCCGGTGTTCGTATTGCTATCTCTATTGGAATCCGCCTCCTTTGAGCATACAAATTCACTAAACCTATCCCATTGTATGCAAGGCGGACACAAAAAAACCGTCTCCTCTGTGGATAGACGGTTTATAAAAGTCGTATTTCTAGTTTTTCGGGTAATCGAACCCTTTAAGATACTGAAGAATTTATGCGACCGAGTTCGTTTTCCACCACCATGGTCAACTCTTCCTCATACCCTCCTGTAATCCGGTATTTTCGCACATATTCCTTTACAAATTTTTTGGGATCCTTAGGCCGGAAAATTCGAGTCATTTCCCGCAGACTTTCCTTAACTTCATTGTGACCTTTCGTTGCCATGTAACTCCCTCCCAAAACGTTGAAAATAAGTGCTCCGTTGAAGAGAATGCCGAAAAGTATTGATGTCCTTATGCAGTGAAGTAGTATGTCTAATTGCAGCTTAGGTCGGGAACACCTTATACAAGGCATGTACCTGACACTATTATTAACCGAATTTCTTTTGGCTGAATCACTACCCCATTATAACATATTCAGATACAGCTTTCAGCTTTCCAGTAAATTTACATTGATTTTACCTATCTTTTACGCATCATGTCATTTGGGGTCTCAATCAGCTGTTGCACAGGGGGTATACCTTATTTATCGGTTTTTGGAGTGTATGTGTTTGGGGTAAAATAAATAAACATAACAAGGAGGGAAAAGGATGAGCCGCTTTGCTCCGCTGTTCACTGCACCTGTTGCCCGTATGTCTGCCCTGAACATAGGAACTTGTGAAGAGGAGGGCGTCAATGTCTCCCTACTTGATCAGGCAGACCGTGAAATCCAAGCCAAGTTTCCTAAAATGCACAGCTTCCTGCTACTACGCCACGGCAAACTGATCTGGGAACGCTATTATAACGGGCATGAAGTAAGCTCTCTGAACGATTTGCGATCCGCGACCAAAAGCTTCACTTCCACGCTCATCGGCATAGCTATGGCTCGCGGTGATATGCCCGGGCCAGAGACGGCTGTGCATAAGCTGTTGCCTGAGTATTTACCTAGGCGGAAGGAAACACTGCTAGAGCAGATTACGATTCGCCATCTGTTGACCATGACATCCGGCTTGTATTGGCAGACGGGTAAAAAGCTCGGAGAAGCTTTTATCCACCGTTTTCATCGCAGCAAAAGCTGGCCGTCCTTTGCCCTGCGCTTACCTGTACAGGAGGATCAACTCGGTGTATTCCAATATCGTAGTGTTGATTCGCACCTGTTGTCCGTGCTGCTGACCCATTGTTGTGGGATTGACGCCTATACGTACGCTCTCCAGTATCTGTTCGAACCCTTAGGTTTCGGGAGAAGTGGTTGGGCACAAGATCCAGAGGGCTACACCATGGGACACATCGGGCTATATCTGACATCGCGTGACATGGCTAAATTCGGCGATTGCTGCCTTCATCAAGGCAGCTGGAACGGAACAGAATTGATTCCGGCCGATTGGCTGCATCAGGCGACACAGCGACAGGTTGAAGGGTATCCAGAATTCGGAGATTACGGATTCCAATGGTGGACAGGACGACTCCATGGCATCAACTACGCGTGTGCGCACGGACATGGAGGACAGCAAATTTATCTTGTGCCAGAAGCGAACGCAGTCGCAGTATTTACAGCAGATAGCAAGGTGAGCCGTTGGAAAAATCCGCGAACACTGCTGGAGCGCTACGTTTTGCCAGCCGTATCCTCCCTCAACTTGAAACGTTCCTGAAATGAGCTTTAATGTGCTTATTGAATATAGGAGGCTAAACAATCATGGAAGTCTCAGCACCAAAAATTCTAATATTATACGCCAGTTACGGGGAAGGCCATGTGCAGGCCGCTCGGGCGATTATGGACAGTTTGCGAAGACTCGGACGCTGCGAGGTACAACTTCTCGATCTGATGGCTGAATCTCATCCCTGGTTGAACGGTCTGACCAAATTTGTATATATGCAAAGCTTCAAAACCATTCCTCAGCTTTACGGCTGGGTCTATAACATCACCCGCGGTATGCAGGCAAAATCCGCCTTCGGCCATGTATTGCATTCATTCGGAATGCGTCAACTTACGCTCACACTGAAAAAGGAGTTGCCGGATCTCGTGATACATACGTTCCCTCAGCTCGCGCTCCCAGCGTTACGCCGCAAAATGGGAATGAATTTGCCTATTGTCAACGTGGTTACAGATTTCGATCTGCATGGGCGCTGGCTGCATCCTGATATTGACCGCTACTATGTAGCCACTGAGGATATCCAGCAGGAAGCCGCCCAGCGGGGAATACCTATCGAACGTATTATCGCTACGGGTATTCCGATTCACGCTTCTTTTTATAACATGTCTGCTAACGAAGTTCCTGTTCAGGAACAGGTAATTCCATCACCACAGTCTGAGACTACTACGCTACTCATTATGGCAGGCGCCTATGGTGTGCTATCCGGCATACTGGATATCTGTCAGCAATTAAGCCAGTTTCCTCAGTTGCGGCTACTCATCGTCTGCGGACGAAACCAGCAACTGAAAGCAGAATTGGATGCGCTATATGCAGACCACCCGGACATTTACACCTATGGATTCGTGGACTTTGTTCCAGCACTTATGCGTGCGAGCAATCTGGTGATTACGAAGCCCGGCGGCATTACACTCTCGGAAAGCATTGCATCCGGTTTGCCTATTCTTGTGTTCAAGCCCGTACCCGGTCAGGAGCTAAATAATGCTCTGTATCTGCAGCAAAAAGGAGCTGCCCGTATTGCCCGCACGACGGAGGAGCTGATTCAGCATTGTCTCGACCTGATTTCCACCCCCTCTCTTGCCGAAGAGATGACGCAGGCGATTGAGTTGCTCCGCAAGCCTCATCCCGCAGACCAGATTGCCGAGGATATTTTGCATCAGCTTGTGGATAAAAGACCTTCCGTACGGACAAATTAACGAAGAATAAGCCAGACGGAGGGGATACCAATGGAACGTAAAGGAAAGGATTTACTCCCGCTAACGGGTGAAAAGGTAGAAGTGGACGGTGTTTATATTGATGAGGATGGACATGAGCAGCATTTGCACAGAGGCCAGCATTTTCCCGCTGATGTTGTTCTGGGTACTTCCGAGTGGAAAATGACCGAATATGCCTTTGATAATCATCACGAAGGACGTACCGATGAACGACTTATCCCCAAAGAGGATGACAAGAATAAAATGGGTAAAATCACACACCCACGCCGCCATTTAAAAACTGGTGACCGATAATTACGGAAGTATATCCACAATTACACCCAATATGTTGATAGTTTGTGGACAAACTGTGTGCAAAGTATGAATTATCGTAATATTGTCTACAGTTTGTGCACAATTTGTGTATAAATCATGTTGTTTTTGTGGATAAACACTAATATGCGGTGGATAAAGTGCGTACAACATGTGCAAAACCTGTGTGTAACCATGTAAATGGCTGAGCGAATCTTTTTCGTTCAGCCTTTTTCGTGTTTTTATACACATTATCTAATTCATTTTTTTACCGAGATCGGGTATGTTCGAACGAGAATATCGCTCCCGGAACGATGAGTTGCCCAAAAAGGACTCTATCCCATTAACGGAGACTAATCGAAAATTCGCAAATAGCGCATAGAGGAGTGTAAAATGGAAACGGAGACGAACAGAGTCAAAAGAGGAATTACCGAAATGTAAAAGGCGTAATCATCATAGAAATTCTCGCTTCAGGCGGGCGAACATATGCAGGAACGCAGTATATAGAAGCATCTAGCAAAACTCGTTGACCAAAATTTAGAAGTAGGGGTGATCCGAATGGCATCTATTAAAATCCTTTCACTTAATGTCGGCATGCCCAAACAGATCCAGTTTAATCAGAAGGACGTTTCTACGGGGATATTCAAGTCGGCCACAGATGAATATTTGTATTTATCTTATCTAAGCTTCGAAGGGGATGGGCAGGGCGATCTAGTTCATCACGGGGGTAAAGAGAAAGCTGTATGCGTATATCCCTACGAGCACTATCCGTTCTGGGAAAATGAATTGCGGAGACCGCTCGATTACGGCGCGTTCGGGGAAAATTTAACGATAAAGGGTTTGCTAGAATCCGACGTTTGCATTGGAGACGTCTTTAAGCTTGGCAAAGCTATCGTTCAAGTTAGCCAGCCGAGACAGCCTTGCTACAAGTTGTCCATCAAGTACGGCGTACCGGACATGCCCTTGAAGGTACAGCAAACAGGCTACACGGGATTCTACTTCCGCGTTCTGGAAGAGGGAGTTGTCTCTAAAACCGAGGGATTATCCCTCCTTCATCGCCATCCGAAAGCAATTACGGTTTCATTTGCCAATCGAATTATGCATCAAGAGAAGGCTCATATCGAGGGTATTAAACAAATTCTCGAAGTGGAAGAATTGTCCTTAAACTGGAGAAATACGTTTCTAAAACGTTTGGCGGGAACCGAAACGGATTCTCGGGAAAGACTATCAGGCAATTCGTAAGGTGGAAGTGGTTCAATGAGTCTGCAAGCTCGTCTGCCTGCAGTCGAACATCGAATCTGCGAAGCTTGTGGGCGATGCGACAGAAGCGCAGTCCAAATGGGAGACCTTTCAACCACGGAAGGTGGCACTTTATCGGTCATTTGCAAACCAATAAAGTAAAAAAAGGTTATCGCCAAATTCGAGTATATCCATTCGCTTGACCGCTTATCCTTTGTGTAGAGCCAATTTTTTTACCGAGATCGGGCATATCCTTCAATCCTGCCCTCATAGCTTGTATAGTACGGAGACTTAGCTTGAATCTTTTATAAAGGAGGATATGCCTGACATGTCAGTCTATAAGTCTTCCACAGGATTGGATGAAAATATAGCAGCTGTCCTGTGCTATTTGTTCGCCTTTATTGGCGCGCTGGCCTTTGTCATGCTGGAAAAGAAAAGCCGATTCGTATTATTTCACGCACTGCAATCCATACTTCTTTTTGTAGCCCTCATGATCGGACATGTGCTGGTCGGATTCATTCCGCTACTCGGTCCTTTCCTCGCTTCCCTGCTAACGCTGGCAAGCCTTGCCTTGTGGATTATCTTGTTAATTCGTGCGGGCCAAGGAAAGTGGCTCAAGCTTCCCTGGGTAGGCGATCTGGCTCTTCATCAAGCCCGGCAGTTGTGAAAACAACAAAAAAAACCTTGATCCTTAGCAGGATTCAAGGTTTTTGCTGTTTCGATGATTACTTTTTATCGCATGTTTGCTTCTTCTGTCCTATATGAATGTATCCCAACTTATCTGGGTTGACCATTAAATAAAAACTCTGAATATGCTCCCCGTCCGGTGTCAGTATGAGGCATAAGGTTTCTCTCACTTTTCCGTCTTCCAGAAATGCCAGCTGGACCTCGCCATTGATGACGGTGTGGAACACATCTCTTTCTCGTAAAACGGTTAATACCCGACGAGAAGTCAACAGGGCAAGAACACCTTTCCGTACAACCATCGGTCTCATCACCGTATGCACATTACCTCCGCCATCTGACACGAATACAGGTTGTTCAGCCAGTAGTTCCAGCATAGCAGTCACATCGTAGGCAAGAAAGGCGGTTGTAAAACGTTCTAGTAGTTTTATTCGGGAAGAGTTATTCACATTGCGACTGGACTGAGCCTCAAGGGCAGATTCTCCCGAAGACAGAATACGACGGGAGCGACTGAACAACTGACGACAGTTGCTCTCCGTCTTCCCCAGTAATTCCGCAATATCTTTGTAATCATATTGAAAAGCTTCCCTCAGCACAAAAACAGCCCGCTCTATCGGCTTTAGCTGCTCCAGCAAAACCAGAAAAGCGTAAGATATCATGTCTTTACGCTCTAACCAATCCGCAGGAAGATCTGCACTTTCACCCAACGGCTCCGGCAGCCACTGTCCTACATATGTCTCTCTTTGCTTGCGTGCAGAGTTCAACAGATTTAGACACCGATTCATCGTCATTTTGGCTACATAGGCTTTGGGATTGTGTAAATCATCCAGGGGCTTATTCTTCAGCACGACAAAGCAGTCTTGAACGACATCCTCGGCATCTGTAACCGTTCCAAGCATGCGATAAGCAATGGCAAAAGAATATTTGCGATATCTTTGATACAGCTCCTCCAGATTTAAATCCACCGATTGTTGTTCAATTCTATGTTCTTTGCCAGACAAAGCATAGCCCCCTGTTCATTAAAGAATGCCCGGATACATCCCCGTTGCAATTGCAATCCGGTTCCAACTATTAATCACGTTAACTGCGGTTATCAAATCTACGTATTCTTCCTCTGTAAACTGTTCTCTGACCCTATTGTACAAATCCGTAGGTACCCCTTGTTCAGAAATACGGGTGACCGCTTCAGCTAATTCAAGCATAACACGTTCTTTTTCCGTGAACAAAGGAACCTCCCGCCATAAGGCTAGCTGCAAAATGTGGTCAGCATAATCCCCCAGCTTGAGCAAATCCTTCGCATGCATATCCAGACAATAGGAACATCCATTGATTTGGGATACTCTAATTTTCAGTAGTTCGTACAATACTTTGTCTGTAAAACGACCGGAAATATATTTTTCCATCTCCATCATTGCCTTGAACGTGCTAGGACTCACTGCTCTGTGATTGAATCTTAAACTCACGATACATCGCCTCCATTATTGGTTTACATATAGAAGACAAATGAACATGTGATTTTGTGACAAAGTGCAATACATCAATTTGGAATTGCCCTCAATTGACATAGCATGTATTATAGATAAATGATTTTATGCAAAGAAGGTGAGCACTCACATGAGCGGAAAAGGTATTATAAAAGAATTTAAAGAATTCGCTGTACGGGGTAACGTGATTGACCTCGCGGTCGGTGTTATCATCGGTGGAGCGTTTGGCAAGATTGTCACTTCTGTGGTAAACGATATTATCATGCCTCCGATTGGTAAACTTCTGGGCGGCATGAATTTTCCAGACTTGTATGTAGCTTTACAAAATGCCGGTCCTTTAAATGCTGACGGTACACGCATGACTTTGGCACAGGCCAAAGAAGCAGGGATTGCGGTCCTCGCCTATGGTCAGTTCATTAACGTCCTGCTGGACTTCCTGATCGTGGCCTTCTGTGTGTTCATGCTGGTCAAAGGGATTAACATGCTGAAACGCAAAGAGGAAGAAAAACCTCCTCAGGAAAAAACGATCAAGGAATGTCCACATTGCCTATCCGAAATTCCTGTAGCCGCTACCCGTTGCGCACATTGCACTTCCAAGCTGGAAGGGTACGTGGAAGCACGCTGACTCAACCCATTTATATGACTACAATAAACGGCTTAAGACGGTGTATCGTCTTAAGCCGTTTTGGCATGGTATAAAAAATCCAATTAGTTGAAATTGGTGATAATGCCACGGGGTCTGACGGGCAAGCCCTCAGCGTACAGATGGGAAACATCACCGAAGCCGATGCAACGGGGAACTGCCCATTCTTGGGAGCGCTCATCAAACAAGATCGTGGTTACGGAGCTAGGCGGCATCCAAAAACCGGACCAGACCAAGGGCAATGGCAGCTCCAACAGATGAGCAAGCCAGGTCAGCCCGAAGCCGCCATGACAAAATACCGCCACCTGATCTTCAGTGTGCTTCAGAATCCGGTACCTGCCCTCCACCCGCTCAAAGCCTTGCCGTTTCAGGAACTCATCGGAATGAAGCTTCAGCCGCTCGAAGGTTTCAGGGCTTTGCGTTCCCTGATAATAGGAAATCTCCTGCCAAGAGTCATGAGTGGGCAGGGGCAACTCGGAACGGATCACTTCACCAGGCAAATCCCAATGGGAAAGACGGCCGTATGGGGTTTCCTCCAGCTTTAGAGCCAGCTCCTGCGTCCAGTGTTCTACTTCATGAGTCATACCCAGAGAGTCGGCGGTGTAGCGCATCGTATCCAAAGCCCTCCCCAAAGGAGAGGCATAAATTCGATCCAGTCCGTGACTGGAAAGCCGCTTGGCTAGTGCCTGGGCTTCCAAATGTCCCTCCGGTGTGATGGTGTTATTGGGGTAATCGGGGTCAGCGTGTCGGATAATATACAATCTCATCATTGTTCTCCGTTCCTATGAATGGCGACAGGATCGCTCTATCTCATTTCATCGATTAGTTCTCCTGATCTTTAACGTTTATTCAGCAAAGTTTCCAAAATCGCGCGCAAATCCCTATCTTCCTGGTAGACTTCCTCACCCGTATCCAGCTCAATAACCCGGATATATGTATAATTGGCTCTGACATCGACTGGTTTAAAAATCAATTCGTCCGGATTGTCTGGGCGGACATCATAGCCCATATTTTTGAACATATCCGTGATTTGATCAATCCCCGGCTTGCCCCCACTTTCCAGCATAATTAACCCACGAAGTTCCTTGGGTTCCTCCGGATGCATGACTCGAAAATGTACTATACATTCCATGTAAAATCGCTCCTTTCAATCATAAACCTGTGTAATGTTGCAAATCCTTATGTTCCCAGCATACCCCAAATGCCACTCCACATTCCACACCCGCCTTCATATCGTCAGGACAGAAAACACGTTATACTGTAAAGTAGACCTTTGAATTTCTGCTTACTATAGGAGGAACCACGATGACTAGCGAGCTTCTAGATATCTACGATGATGAAGACAACTCTCTTGGCACAGCCTCGCGACAAGACGCACATGCCAAGGGATACTGGCACCATACCTTTCACTGCTGGCTAGCACGAGACACTTCGACAGGCCGTCGCTTGCTGTTCCAACAGCGTCAGGATACGAAGGACACCTTCCCCGGATGCTACGATATTACAGCAGCCGGTCACTTGACGGCAGGCGAAGATATGTCTCAGGCGGCTCGTGAGCTGGAGGAAGAACTGGGTATTCATGTTCCCTTTACCTCATTAACACCGCTGATGACCGTTCGGTATGAAAGCAAAGGTACCGCACAAGGCACCTCTTTTTGGGACCGGGAGGTTAGCTCGGTGTTTGGACTGCTATCGAACCAGCCATTGGAAGCTTATCACCTCCAGCAAGAAGAAGTAGCCGGACTGTACGAAGCAGATCTTGACCAAGCACTGGCCCTTTTTGAAGGCCATATTCCCTTTATCGAAGCCCAAGGCATTACGTCAGGGCCGAACCCAGAAAAAACTCGCCGCCTGATTACATCGGATCAATTCGTGCCTCATAAGGCGGGCTATATTACATCTATATGCCGGGCACTGATGGAACTTCCTAACCGGTAATCTTTAGCTATTCTCCAGCTGACATATATTTGCCGATAATGCCTTCATACCGCCAGCCATACCGGGTCGACAGCTCTCTGCCCATATCATGCTCCAGCTCATACAGAATAAGATCCTGAGCAAAATGATTAAGCAGCAGACCTGTCATTACCGGATGCTCGGTAATAAGCGCCTGTGTCAGGCAATTCTCTCCCCGCATACCCAGCATGCACCAACGCCGATCAATAACAAAAGAAAACTTGCGTCCTGCTGGTTCCTGTCCGTCTGTACCAGACCTAAGCGGTAACCACGGTCCCATCATGCTTTCCCCGTTATCGCAGGACCAGAGCAGACGCACACCTCGACTCTCGGCTTTCTCCAACTCTGTCCGCAGCAGTTCGGCTTCCTCGCGCCACAAATCCAACACAATCTCATGCTCTGCCCGTTCCAATTCACGTGTCAGACTTTCCAGCACCTTCCGATCGCCTTCCGCATTATAAAAGGTCGGCTTGGTTGGTTCTGTTCGTGGCATTTCCTTCTCCACCGCACGCAGGGACTCCTGCATTTGTCCTTCGATCATCCGGGTCAATTCACCCGGTGGCAGCATGCTGTAACGAACAGGCTCTCCAGCACTGGTTCTGAGGTATCCCTGCCCGGCCAAACGCTGTAAAGCCGCGTACACGTTGGAACGCGATGCACCCAGACGCTTAGCCACTTCATAGCCGGAAGCCGCATTTTGCCTCGAAAGCTCGACCATAACCTTGGCTTCCATTTCCGTAAAACCCAGATTCCGCAGATGATGCAGCAAACGCTCCATATATTCTGTTCCCCCTATGCTGCCCGGCGTTATGTCTGTGTCCTGCAGCAGCCTGTTCGGCTGCGTCAAATCTGTTCAGCTCCGCAACGCGGGCACCATTTGGACCCTTTGGGTAGTTCTGCAGTACAGATTTGGCATTTTACATTTTCACGTACTTGTGCAGACGGCGTTGCCGGCTTATCAGCCCCGGAGTTGTTGGCCTTCCAATATCGAATCCGCTCGTCCAGCTCTTCCTGACGCTCACGCTCACGTGCCAGTTCTTCAAGACGACGGTGTTCTTTTTCCAGCTCTTCCTGACGACGGCGCTCCCACTCAGCGTCGAATGCCGCTTTTTCTTCCGGTGTAAAATCAGACACTGTGTAATCGCGGTCTAGTCCCGCTGGTTCGTGTGTTTCATACCGCTCATCCTGTTCCTGTTCATGCCGATCGACTACTTCATGTTCTGCATACTCCGTGTAAGCAGGTGCAGCATCCTTCACTACCTCTGGCTTGCGCAGATCAAAAGAATAGACGTCCGTTGGCACCTCTTCACGCACAGCAGCCACTTGTTTGGAAGCAGCCTGTCCTTCATTGAGCTTGCGTCCGCATTTGGGGCAAAAGTTCGCATCCAGAGGCACAACCGCTCCACAGGTGCATAAATGAGCGTTTTTCAATTCTGCAATTCTACTGCGCAGCTCGTCAATTTCATCCTGAAGCTCATCACATGCGGTGGATAGCTGTGTCATCTCGGTTTCTGCCACCGACATGTCGGATGCTCGGTAGCCTTCGTAAAAGATCTGACCCATTCGTAAGAAATGAACATCCATTTCCTGCTGAATCGTTGTAATTTGTGAATTGATCTTACTAATCTCGACAGCATGCTGCGCCTTTTCTGTTGCGCGATTAGCGCCTTCCTTTATACGTTGAATCAGCTTCATCGTTATTTCCTCCCCATATCCAGCCGGATTTCACTGTACCGTCCGTATATCCCAAAGTTTTTTTCTGTTGGCAAACCTCGAACTCCTGTATAATGGAATGCGGTCATATCGCCTGATTGAAGGCTATAGGCATTAGCGTCAACGTATTGACGTTCTGTTGCTCCGCCAAGATCCGCATGAATTTCAGCATTATTTTAGTCCATCGCCTTGTTCTTATCGTCAGCTAAAGCTGACTAGAACTCTATCATACCAAAAACTACCCCCATTTGTGAAAATGGAAGATTTTAAGAACGAAAGGGGTTTCAGGATTATGGACCCAAATCCTTCTTTTTACCCCCGACCCATCGGGGTTCCTTATTCAACGTCGAGCCCTCAGGCACGTCGTGCTTCCATGGATACCAGTATAACGCTGGTGCCCGACACCGACCAAGACTCGGCCTATTTTCGTGCTTTAGAGAACGCCGGCATTCACCTGAATCGCCCGCAGATTCAGGCCGTTCGCCACGGCAAAGGCCCCCTTCTAACCCTTGCAGGGGCTGGCTGCGGCAAAACCACAGTGCTGGCTGCCCGCGCAGGCTACCTGATGGCGATGCGGGATGTCCCTGCATCGTCCATTCTGCTGGTGACCTTCACCAGCAAGGCAGCTGCCGAAATGAAACTGCGCATCGCGGGATTGCCCGGTGTGCGCCCTGCCGCTGCACGCGCAATTCAGGCACGCACATTTCACTCATTCGCTTTGGCGATGCTGCGTCATCGTGGCGTGCAAGATGAAGTGTTCGGCGAAACGCAGGCCCAGCATACCGTCATGAAAATGATGCTGCGGCAGCTTGGGCTCAGCGAGGCTTTCCAGCCAGAAAGCCTGCTGTCTGCCCTCTCCGCCTGGAAAGCGGAAGGCCGCAGCGCGGACGAGCTACCGGAAACCGTGCGCGAGGAATCGGATGCCAAGCGTGCCATGCTCGCCTATGAAGCGTGGAAACAGGAGCGCAATAAAATGGATTTTGACGATATTCTGCTGCGTGCCTCCGCACTGCTGCGTGACCCGGATGTGCTTCAGCCGCTTCAGCGGCGTTTTTCACATATCATGGTCGATGAATTTCAGGATACGAATGCCCTGCAATATGAGATGGTGCAGCGATTGGCTGCCCGACATCGCAATCTGATGGTCGTCGGAGATGATGATCAGACGATCTATACCTTTAATGGGGCACGCCAGGAATCCATTCTGGAGTTTGACAAGGTCTATAAGGATGCAAAGGTCATTACCCTGGATATTAATTATCGCAGCGATGCGCGGATTTTAGGGCTTGGTTCTAACATTGTCGCCAAAAATGTTCATCGACGCTCCAAGCGTCTTTCAGCTGCCGGGCGTGAAGGCTTGCCGCCGCAGTTTGCCACCCCATCCGGACCCGAGGAGGAAGCGGGGCATATTGTTACCCATCTACTCGGACAGGTAGAGGAAGGTCGGCTGCGCTACCGGGATATCGCTATTTTGCACCGGACAGCCAGCGGAAGCCGATCTATTTTTGAGCAATTAATTATGCGGGATGTTCCATTTATTCAGTACGGAGCAGGGGCTGTATTTTATGATCAGTCCCTGATTCGTCCCTTAATGGATCACCTGCGCTTGTCGCTAAATCCCCGGCGTATGGAATCCATTCCGAGCACCCTCGGGCCGCTGTACGTATCCCGTGAGGCGGGGATGGAATGGATTATGCGCGAGGAGAAACAGCAGGCTAAAAAATACCCGCTGATTCATCTCAGCCGCTGGGATCGACTACGTGATTTTCAGCGTGAGCAGGTGAAAGAGCGTATTCGTCTGATTCGCAGTCTCACTACAATGAAACCTGCCTATGCCATTCAAGAAATGCGGCGCGTTTTTTATGACAAATATTTGGAAAGTGGAGATACGGGCGCGTGGACTCATTATAAGGAAACGATGCAAGAAAGTCTGGAGGAGCTCGAAACGGCAGCCAAGCGCTTTGACACCGTGGAGGCGTTCGTCAGCTTTGCGGACGAGCTTTCCGAGCGTCACCGCCAAATGGAATCGCTGCGCAGAGAAGAAGACAGCGATGCTGTTCGGCTCATGACGATCCACCGCGCCAAGGGGCTGGAATTCCCTTGCGTATATTGGATCGGAGCCAGCGAGGGCATCCTGCCGCACAGCTCGGCGCTGCACAGCGAGCTTCCGGAGGATCGGCGGGCAGGCGCCGCCCCGACTACGGCTGTGGATAACGATGCAGCGCTTGAAGAAGAGCGCCGCCTCGCTTACGTGGCCGTCACCCGGGCGAAGGAGTTGCTGTACATCACCTCTCCCGCCTCTAATCATGGCAAGCCTGCCGCCGTGTCACGCTTCCTGCTGGAAGCCTATGGGGTCACCCCTGAGGCTTCCAAGCCGGAAGCACGCCGCAGCAGCTTCGGCCAACCAAAGGGTGCTTCAGGGTATAGCAACCGTGCTGGTGCTGGATCGCCAGCGTCTAGCACAGCGACCCGCGTGAGCAGCAGGCCGGGACCAGGAAGCGCTACGGTACGGCCGACCTCATCGGTGGCAGGGTCTCCGGCGGAACCACGCATCAACGTGCCTGTGTGGAAATGCACCGACGGTGCCTGCAAAGCGTGGATGCGTCGCGACACAACAAGCGGACGCCGTACAAGCGCGGCCAGCACAGGCACGCCGCCGGTGTGCCCGCTCTGCGCCTCCCCGATGACAGAGGGGACACGCAGCATCCCAGCCAGATAGGCATAAGGCGCATAGCTGGTATGGAGAATTGTTCTTTTGCTGGACTGGTGACACTCGTGATTTCCAGCCTAACTGTTGCAGATTATTAATGAATCAAAAAAGTTAAGTTGTAGACAGACCAATAAAAGAAAAGGCGGCAGACTAGGATATGAAAATAAAATCCTCGTCTGCCGCTATCTGTTTTCACTTGCTATCGAACGATCGTATCCCGTTAGTTCAATGCCTTGCCTGTTGTGAAGTTATATATTTTAAACATTAAACAAGCGCTCTATCACCCAATAGGTGTTCCGTCAGGTAGTTTGATATCTGGTTTTAATAGAACCACATCCCCCTTTTCGGGAATTCCTCCAAGGACCAATACCTCTGACTTAAAGCCTGCTATCCGTCGAGGTGGAAAGTTGACTACACCTATGATTTGTTCCCCTATAATATCTTCAGCCACATATCTTTTTGTAATTTGTGCACTCGAAGCTTTTATTCCGATATCTTGTCCAAAATCAATTTCAAGTTTAATAGCAGGTACTTTTGCTTCTGCAAAAAACTCAGCTTTAATTATGGTTCCAACTCGAATATCTAGTTTCAAAAAATCATCAATCGTTGCCATCTAAACATTCTCCTCATCGATTGTTTTCTTCAATTTCGCGATAATGAATTTCAAATTTAATATTTTGCAACCGTAGTATACTTTAAAGATTTTGCCCAAAAATACATCCCCATACCGAATAAAGTCATGATTCCACCTATGAATTGAAATGCAGAGATTATTTCTCCCAAGAATAAGTAAGCGAGAATTATGGCAAGAACAGGCTCTCCAATAATACCAACTGAGACCGTAGTTGCACCCATTGATTTCAACAACAGATTAAAAATATATTGTCCAAAAATAGTTGGGATTACTGCAAGTAACAAGAAATACATCCAATCCGACGAGCCATATTCGATCAAGGCATAATGATTCAACAAATTGTAGACCAGCATGACACTGCCACCAATAAAAAAAACAATAACACTATATACATTTGCATTTATTTTGTGACTTACTTTCTGTCCTGCCAACATATATGCTGAAACCAAAATTGTTCCTACTAAAGATAATCCATCTCCGATTAATGCCTCTCTCGAAATCCCAATGTCTCCCCAAGCTATAATGATTGAACCGACAAGAGCGGCGATCAAACAAAGAATGGTTAATATATTTGCTCGTTCTCTGAACATAATGTATGAACCCATCATTACAAATAAAGGCTGTAAGGATAAGATGACCATGGAGCTCGCAACTGAGGTATATACTAAAGATTCCATCCAGAATAAGAAATGCAACCCGAGAAAAAGACCAGCTATGAAAACAGTACTCCAATCTTTTTTGTTCATTTCTAAGGAACGGAACATTTTCCAAGGTACAAAAGGAAGCATTATGAGTACTGACATATACAATCTGTACATCCCAGCCACAGAGGTTGGAGTATCTGAGGATTTTATCATGATGGATGAGATAGAAACAGACAGTATGCTAATTAAAAGCAAAATATACGGATGAAACGGTAACGACGATTGATTTATTTTCACATGTACGCCTCCAAGATGTCTTATCCAATCGCCTGTGCACAGGATTGTAATGATAAGCCGAAGATCTGGTATAATAATATCATCACTTTTGTTTTATTTGTGTAACTATATCTTTAATTTATATAGAAATATCGTCATCAGAAAGGACCTCTCTAAAATGGAAAAACAATTGCATGAGACCATTCTATATCCTGATATTTCATTTCCATACATCATGTACACCCATACTATTCATGCAAGTAATCCTCAAGGTAGAGGATTCAACGATTTACATTGGCATGAGGAACTACAAATCACTTTGGTTACCAAAGGAAAGCTAGTGATACAAGTTAACGGGATTGATCATGAATTAGAAACAGGTCAGGCCATTTTAATTAATAAGGGTGTCCTTCACGTTACTACACACCTTACACATAACGGTCAATATGTCAGTTTTAATTTCCCTGAGAAGCTGCTGGCCTTTTATGCAGATAGTGCGATGGAAAAAAATTATGTACTTCCTTATACAAACTCTCTCTTATTGTCATTCGTAATCAAAGGAGATGTTGAATGGCAAATTCAAATACTGCAAATGCTTTGGGATATGAAACAGAAATTTGATATGAAAAAAAAATGGGGCTGGGAATACGAGGTTTCCATCAAAACGGCACAATTATGGTTAGTCTTAATATCTAATATTTCTCTGTCTTCTGAGGAAGCACCTAAATACATGAAACTGCAACAGGAAAGACTTCAATTGATGCTCAGCTTTATCCATCAAAACTATTCAGACAATATAACACTGCAAGAAATTGCTGAAGTAGCACATTTAAGTATTTCGGAATGCACTCGTAGTTTTAAGAGAACCATTCATATGACACCTTACGACTACTTAATTAAGTACCGTATCAAGAAAAGCAGCGAGTTATTAATTTCAACAGATTCTACAATAACTGAAATAGCCCACAGAGTGGGGTTCAATCATGTAAATCACTTCATTCAGTCTTTTAAGAAACATCATAAAAAAACACCTAAAGAATTCCGGAAATTTAGAAATGAATTCATCAATTAAGGAAGAATTCGTTCAGCAAATTTCGCCCAGACAAATTCAGAAGATATGAAGTTTGTTTACCATCGGAGTTAAAAATCCATAATTTAAGGATGATTTCTTCCGAAATTCATTGTATGGTTCCTGCCTTGCCTCTAATTTATGATGAAATTAAAGCGAGGTGATGAACTAAAAAACTTAAAAGGAAATATTGAAAACGCATACAAATAAAGATGGGATTATGGAAGCAGTTGTTTATTATTTATTTTTTTTATTTTTGAAAACGGTTTCTTCAAGCTGCGCCGCAGGACAATTAGGGTGGTAACATCTAAATTCAAGGAGTGAGTCATATGCCAGATCCGTGGAAAAGAAGATTTTTCGGTATTCTTAGTTTTGTTCTCTTATCTTTTTTGTTGGTATCTCTCGATTTAATTCCAAGCTTAGCAAAAGCAGAATCAACTAACTTGGTCACCCATGTTGAAGACGAAACGACGATGGGTGCAAGTCAAGATTTATCCACTAATGGCAAATCTCCTTCTACAGTTGTCAGCTCCAAAGATGCAATTATTCAAGGTTACGGCGTAGAAAAACGGGATACTCCCTATACAGGCGATACACTTTATAAAGGCGACGGCTATGTATCCTTCTTTTATGATTATGACCCAAATTCGGGCAAGTCTGACGGGACGGCTACGTTTAAAGTGAATGTGCCGACAGCAGGTCTATATAAGCTGAGCCTCGGTTACTATATTCCGGCGGACACCGGCTCCAAGGATACCAGCTTCGAGGTCAATGGTACAATGGCTGAAAGCATAACGCTGGTTCCCCCTCCGGGAGGTGCGGTTGTAAACGAGAAGTTGGTAAGCAAAATCATGTTGAAAGCCGGTACAAACGAGGTTACTTTTTCAAGAGGCTGGGGATATTACGGGATCGAATACGTGAAGGTTGAATTCGCCAGTTTGCCTGCTACAAACAGCAAAATTGAAGCCGAAGACGGAGTCATTACTGGTGAGGTCAGCACCGAAACCGCCAGCACAGGCTATTCTGGTACCGGTTACGCAGCCTTTAAAGGCACAGGGTCGTTAACCCTTGCCTATAACGCAGCTTCAAGTGGCCTTTACAATATTGCAATCGGTTACAGTAATACAAATAGTGACAAAAAGACCCATATGGTGGTCAACGGTCAGACAAGCGAAATATCCCTTCCGACAACAGCAAGCTATTCCGAGGTATCCGGCGGTAAAATCATGTTGAATTCGGGAAACAATACAATACAGTTCAATGTCGACTTGGGCCAGTATCATATCGACTACATCAAGCTGGCAGCAGTGCTCCCCTCGAAACTGCATCAGATTGAGAAAAAGCCGGTAAACCCGGATGCGACTATGGAAACCAAGGCACTCATGGGTTATCTCGTGGATGTTTACGGGGACAAAATTCTTTCCGGTCAGCACACTCTTGAGGATGCCCAGTGGATTAAAGACCAAACTGGAAAGTATCCTGCGATGTTGTCAACGGACATGATGGATTACTCCCCCTCTCGCGTCGAGCATGGTGCCACCTCAACTGAGGTGGACAAGGCGATCCAATGGGCCAAAGAAGGTGGAATTGTCACGTTTGTATGGCACTGGAATGCCCCTAAGGGACTACATGACATTCCAAGCAAAGAATGGTATCGCGGATTTTACACCGAGGCTACTACATTCGACGTTCAATATGCGCTTAATCATCCCGAGTCGGAAGAATATCAGCTAATCCTGCGGGACATTGATGCCATTGCCGCTCAGTTGAAACGCTTCCAAGACGCTCACGTTCCGGTGCTGTGGAGACCACTGCACGAGGCGGAAGGCAAATGGTTTTGGTGGGGCGCCCAAGGGCCAGACTCCGCCAAGCAGCTGTACCGTATCATGTACGACCGTCTAACACACTACCATCACCTGAACAATCTGATCTGGGTATGGAACTCCGAGAGCCCCGAATGGTATCCGGGGGACGATGTCGTCGATATTGTAAGTGTGGATATCTACAACCCGGCGGCTAATTATAACCCAAGTATCGGCAAGTACGACAGCTTGGTAAAACTCGTGCAAGGCAAGAAACTGGTTGGTCTGTCCGAAAACGGCCCGATTGGCGATCCCGAATTGCTTCAAGCATATTCAGCGCATTGGCTCTTTTTCACCACATGGACGGGCGATTTCGTCCGCAACGGACAATATAACTCCCTGGATCATCTCATAAAAGTGTTCAACAGCGATTACGTGATCACGAGGGATGAGCTTCCTCAAGACCTATTTACTTCCTCCAAGAATGAAGCGGAGTAAGGCGCTCTTACGGGGCTCACCATATCACGGAAGGTAGCAGATATTCGGACGATGGGTATGTGGCTGGATTCTGATAACAACGTCGACAAATTGGTAATTACTTTGAACGTGCCTGTAATTTTACCGTCCCACCCAGCACCATGAAGTAACGCAGAAGCCTGCCCCTAACGAACAGCGGCCACCTCAGAAAATAACCGAGGCGGCCGCTATTGGTTTGTAACTTCAATGAATGCAGTCTATAGCAAACCTTAATGAAAAAGGACCGTCTCCTCTCCAATTGGAAAGTGGAAACGGACCCGTTCTTTATGCAAAACGAATTAATTGGTGGACCATAGCTTAATCCGGTTTTGAATATGTTTGGTAAAGGATTGTTCCATTTCTTGTACTCCGGCTTTCTCCAGCTCTGCCATATAGGCATCCCAAACCTTATCGAAGTTTTCCGGCTTGGTCATGACAGCTTCCGGAATTCGTTTCCATGTAATATCCTTCATCTTGGCTCCGAGAATAACAGCCGGATCGTCATTGGGGAGAGACATCGTGTAGGCTGCTCCGTATGCTCTCGGTTGGAATTCTTCTTCTTTTGGGAATAGATCTTTCCAATGATCAATCTTATAGGCCTTTAGGACTTCCTTCTCCGACTTGTTGTAAGTTTCTGTCAGCAGTTCCGGATAACTACGAGTAAAATAGTTGCCTGTTAAATCCTTGATGCCATCACCATAATGGACCGACAAGTTCCAATATAGACCGATTCCAGACTCTTTTTGGAAAGCTGCATTGTCATTGTTCATCCGTTCCAGCACAGCCGGAATAATCGTCCGTTTGCCGTCTTTAACCGTGTAATGCTTTCCTTCAATCCCCCAATTATTCAGGATTTGCCCCTCTTCCGATGCCAGAAAGTCGAGGAACTGGATAGCGCGTACCGGGTCCTTGCACTTGCTAGAGATCGAGATTCCATATCCCCCATCAAAGCCAGGAAGCCAAAAGTTGGTGTCCTTATATTCCTTGCTCATGGTGACTGGATAATGACCGTACGTTTGGTCGAATTTGCCCTCCGCTTTTAGCGCATTTTGCCCGTCGCCATAGTCCCATTCTGGATCGGCAAGGCCAAGTACGCGGCCTGAAGCCACCTTCGCCTTAAACTGATCGGTCTTCTGCACGAAGCTTTCCGGGTCAAGCAATCCAATGGAGTTCATGTGATTCAACCAGCGGAAATATTCCTTTTCTTCCGGTCGGCGGAAATGATAAGTCGCTTGGTGTGTTTTTTGATCAATGTAGTATTCGCCGTCGTCTGGTCCCCCGGTCGTTTGAAATCCTGAGTTTGTTACCTGGTACATATGCCAATCGTCGGCATTAAGGGACAATCCGATATTTTTATTGCCATTTTCGTCCGTCGGATGCTTGGTGATATAGTCCTTAATGACTTTTTCAAAATCCTGTACCGTACGAATGTCCGGGTATCCCGCTTCCTTGACGACACGATGCTGGAGTTTAAATCCTACGTCGGGTTTAATTTTTTTCTCCTCGACAGCGGACCAGGTCGGAATCACATAGATCGATGGGTCGTCCAAACTGTACTTTGTCCGAACAAGCTTGTCACCCAGCATTTTTTTGATGTTCGGTGCGTGCTTGTCGATCAAATCTGTCAAATCAATGATTGCGCCAGCATCGACAAGTTTGCCGACATCCGCCTTAGCAGCGATTAAATCAGGATAGTTTCCTGTGGCTGCAATCAACGAAATCTTTTGGACCGGGTCTCCGACAGCGAATTCAGCATCTAGAGTTACTCCGGTTTTTTCAGCGATGACCTTACCGACTTGATCCTTCATGCTATTCCAATTTGTGCTGGAGTCTTCCGAAAAATAAGTAAGTGTGATGTCTCCTGTTGTTACGGCCTTGGTAGCCTCAGACGGATTATTACCGCTGCACCCTGCAAGGGTCGCGACTAAAGTCAGTGACATTACGAAAGATACGACCATTCTATTTTTTCTTGGCTTCATGGAGCAAAACCTCCCATTATAATGAATGTTGCCTCGTGTTAGCTTTTTACCGCTCCGAGCGTCATACCCTTAACAAAATATTTTTGTAAAAAAGGATAGACGATAAGAATCGGCACTGTAACAATGATGGTGATTGCCATTTTGACGGATTCCGGTGAAACCTGTGCCATACGCTCGGCCATATTGGCAGCGTCCTGGGAATTGGTTGCGCTTGTTGTCGTACTTTGCAGAATTTTCATCAATTCATATTGCAGGGTCGTCAACGATTCGTTGGACCCATTAAACAGGTAAGTATCGAACCAAGAGTTCCATTGCCCAACTGCCAAGAAGAGCGCTACGGTCGCTAATGCCGGTTTGCAAAGAGGAAGAATAACGCGCCAGTAGATCGTGAAATCGTTGGCACCATCCAGCTTGGCTGATTCCTGTAACGCATAAGGCAGACCATCAATGAAGGAACGAATAATGAAGACATTAAACGCACTTACAAGACCTGGTAAAATATAGACGGCAAATGTATCAATTAAATGCAATTCCTTCATCAGGATAAAACCTGGAATCAACCCTCCAGAAACATACATGGTGACGGCCAGAAAGATTGAGATGAACCTTCTAGCTTGAAAATCACTTCGTGCAAGCGTATAGGCAAGCATCGAGCCGCTGACCAAGCCCGCTACGGTGCCAATGACGGTTCGCAGAAAGGAGATCTTGAATCCAGTGATTAACCCCTCATAGGTGAAAATCAAGTCGTAATTCTTCAACGTAAATTGCCTTGGCCAGATGGTGATCCCACCTCTAATGGTGTCTACCGAATCGTTAAAAGAGATAGCTAGCACATTTAAGAACGGGTAGATCGTCAGAACGGTGACCACAATCATGAAAACATAAACAACTATCCCCAGGATTCGGTCTTGTGGTGATTTCGCCTGAAGCTTGTTGTTTAATCCGCCGACCGGCGTAGTGCTTTTGACAGCCTCCATGTCCATTTTCCTCCTTACATAATGCTCTCGTTGGTATAGCGCTTAAAGATTCCATTAGCCGCAAACAATAGGATCAGGCTTATCACCGAATTAAAAATATTAATGGCCGTTCCGAAAGAGTAACGTCCCATCGCCAGACCATAATTAAGCGCATACAAATCAAGTACTTCTGAGTAATCAATGACCAGGTGATTGCCCAGCAGAAATTGTTTCTCGAATCCTGTACCGAGCAAATGACCAATAGACATAATTAGGAGAATGATAATAGTCGGCCGGATCCCCGGCAGCGTGATATGCCACATTTGCTGTAATCGGCTAGCGCCGTCCACCCGCGCAGCCTCGTATAATTCAGGACCAATCCCGGCGATGGCAGCCAGATAAATAATGGCGTTCCACCCCGTTTCCTTCCAGATGTCTCCGAAAGTTACAACCCACCAAAATAATTTACCTTGGGCCATAAACTGGACTGGCTGATCGATGATGCCTAGACCCATGAGCATATCGTTTACGACACCGCCATCCGCTGAAAGCATTTTGGTGACAATGCCTGCAGCAACCACCCATGAAACAAAGTGCGGCAGATAAGATACGGTCTGAACAAATCGTTTTATCACTTGTATGCGGACCTCGTTGAGCAATAGAGCAAAGACAACGGGTACAATAAAACCAGCGACCAGTCCCATAAGACTCATAGCCAGCGTGTTCCGCAGTACTTGGTAGAAATGATCATCTTGGAACAAAGTACGAAAATGCTCCAAGCCCACCCACTTCTGTTCAAAAAAACTCAAACCAGGTCTGTATTTCTGAAATGCCATTGTCCAGCCCCATAGCGGCAAATACTGAAAGATGAAGACCCAGATTACAAACGGAATGGACATATAATAAAGATACCTCTGGCTTTTAAATACCTTCCAAGCATTCCGCTTCGGTTTTTTGTATACGTTTTCCGAATTTGCTGTTACCGCTTTCATTTTTTTCATCCCCTCTCTTAAAACCAATCATAAAACAGAGGAGAGTCAGAACCCATACAACGGATTTCGGAAAAAATCATCCACAAATTATGGATTTCTATATTCCGACGGTGAACGGCCTTCGTATCTTTTGAATTTGCTGTAAAAGTAGTTGACGCTTGTATAGCCGACGCTTTCGGCGACTTCGTATACTTTCATTCCCTGACCCAGCAGCTCCTTGGCCTTTTGAATACGGACTCGGTCCAGATAGGTATTAAAGTACTCCCCCGTCTTGTTCTTGAAAAGCTGACCCAAATAGGCGGTACTATAGTTTAGTAGTCCGGCTAACGCTTCCAGCCTCAGGTTGTCTGCATAATGCTTGTGAATGAAGTCGATCATTTTTTTGAATTCCAGCTCCTTTCCACGGTGTTCAGAGTCTTGCGCCAATGTTAGCAGGAAACGGTGGGTCTCTTCCAAAAGATCATATAGATGATCGTGCTGGTATATCCCATTTAAAAAACGGGAAACTTCCTCCGTCTCTTTCAACTCGATACAGAAACCCGCGGTCAGCTTATGAATGATTGCATTGGACAGAAAAAAGAACGACTCTTTGATCGACTTCTCATCTTGCCCCTGTTTGAGAAAAAATGCAGCCGCCTCGTTCAATAATGGCAGTATTGCGGTTTGGTTTCCTACTTCCAGACTGTAATACAGGCGGAAGATGAATTCCTCCATCGTTTCCTCAGCTTTATCAGCAGACAAACGGGGAGAATCCAGCGAAGAAGAAAAGAAAGGATACGGACCTAGCAGTCGGTTCTTCTCGCTGAAAAAGGATTGTTTTACCGCTTCCTGGGCCTTTAAAAAAGATTTAAAAATATCTTCAGGAGCAGATACTACCCCTCCGGTTGCAGCGGCGAACCGGACATTATCCGCAACATTACGAATCTCATTGTGCAGAATTTCACGCCGTTCTCTTCCGCGCAGCGGCGCGTTGAGCAACAGGACTGTATACGGGGGGATTACTGTGACAAGTCCCATCATCTGCCCCTCTATCTTTGCCTTCAATCCATTCAAAAGCTGGTATGCGACATCAGATCGGTCCACTTCAGAAACACGCGGGTAGACGACCACGACTTCGTAGTTGCTCCACAACAAATCCGCTTCTATTGCCTTACTTCTCAACTTGGCCGGATCTTCAGTTCTCTCTTGAGGGACGAGCAGGCTATGCAGGTATAAATCCCGATTTATAACCTCTCTCTTACGCCACTCCCCTTGAAGACGCTCCTCTTCGATCCGCTCGCGTATCCGTTTTAAACTGGACGACATTTCATCAATGTCGACCGGTTTAACGAGATAGCCGAACACCCCGTATTTGATCGCTTGTTTGGCATACTCAAAGTCGGCATATCCACTGAGGATCATAAAGTGCAAATGATGACCGCTGGATCTCAAGTGCTCAATCAACTGCAGGCCATCCATAACCGGCATGCGGATATCGACGATTACGACATCAGGAGCCTTTTCCTCGATGACTTCCAGTGCTTCCTTTCCATTGGCTGCCGTAGCTGTAACGATAAATCCGAGGCTTTCCCATGGGATCAGCGTTTGAAGCCCTTGACGAAGCTTCGGCTCATCGTCAACGATGACTACCTTAATCATTTGGATTTACCCCCAGGTATGAAAAACTGAATACAAGTGCCCTTCCCAGGCTCGCTCTCAATATGTAAAGCACTTGAGGTCCCATACAGTAAGACTAGACGATCATTTACGTTTCGTAGTCCAATTCGCTGGACCTCCTGTTCATGTACGGATGCAGCAAGCTCTGCTTGTACTAGGGCGAGACGATCGGCCGTGAAACCAGCGCCGTTGTCACATACCATAACTCGAACCCCCTCTGGGATTTCCTTAACTTTCACTTCAATGACAGCTCCTTCTGCTTGATTATCCAGACCGTGTACAATAGAATTTTCCACCAATGGTTGGATAATCAGAGGTGGAGCCAACATTTCCTCCAAATTTGGATCAACGTTTAAGCGATACTCCAAACGGTCTTCATACCGAAACTTTTGAAGATCAAGATAACAGCACACTTGCTCAAGCTCTTTACCCAGTGGAATCTTGTCGTTACCAGCCTCCAGACTGCTGCGCAACAACGCGCTCAACTGCCAGACTGCTTTAGCGATATCGTCCTGTTCGCGAATGTGGGCCTCCATTCTGATAGACTCCAAAGAATTGAAGAGAAAATGCGGATTGATCTGGCTTGCCAGCATTTTGAACTTGATCTCGTTTTGTCTTTGCTCCACGAGACTTTTCTGGCGATTCGTCTCTTGGACCTCCTGGACCAAATGGTTTACGCTGCTGACGAGCGCGTTAAATTCCCTCGATAATAGACCCACTTCATCTTTCCCATCGATATGGAGATAGGTTTCCCATGAGCCCGCCCCTACTTGGGTCATATGCTTGCTTAAGCGAAGAAGCCTTCTGGATAATAGCGAAGCAGAAGCATAGATAAGCAAGGCTGCAAATATCAGGCTGGCTGTGATCGCGATTCCGCCGAGCCATATCACTTGATTAGCATCTCGGGTAATCTCAGAAACGGAAAAAATGGAAATAATGCGAAGTCCATTCCAGCTATTCTGTGGAGCTTGATTGGCGATAACCACCTTCGACGCTTTTCCATCGATGAGCATGTTATAACTTCCTTCCTGATGGAAAAGTATATTTTCGTCGGCATGAATTTCAGAAAGATTCTTCCCGAACAACTCTGCTTCATTGGACGCGACAATCTGATTCCGGTTATCCACGATCAAGGTAGGGAACGATTCCTGATTCAGGATTGAATTTAATTGGCGCTGGTTAACATTTATGACCAGAACCCCTTTTCGTCCTGGTGAATCCACTGAAAATGATCGAATCAGGCTGAGATAATCGGCATCGTCCCTCTCATCCTTGATTAAATTCCAGCCGGCCAATCCTTTCTGCGCGATGGCCTCCTTGTACCAATCTGCGGTTGTGATCCTATCATCCGGTTGGATAAATTCCCAATTATTAAGTGCTCCAGGATTAGAGACATAGACACGGATGCCGGATATCTCTTTGTACAACTGGAGGTAGTCACGAATACCTGTATACTCCCGGTATGCCCGAATGACTTCGATGTAGCTGTCATACTTCTGGCTGGCTACCATTTTCATCCGATTGTCATTGGTCAGCCGGTACGAGATATCCAGCGGCACTTTGATCAATTCTTCTGTACGATTTCGGACCCGCTCAACATTGTTGGACACTTGCATAAAGGCGTCTTTAATGACGGCCTCTCGAAGCTTCCCCGTCAGAAACAGGCCACATAACAGTAAGGGAAGAACAGCTACCGAAATGAATGTAAGCGTCATCTTCTTTCTCAGTTTCATGTCATTCATCATTCGTATAAAAAACATGGCTTGCCCCTCCCCAAACAGTACGCTGATGCGCGCAAAATGCCCCTTTTCATATAAAAAGGGGCATAACTCCATCGATTGTTTTCTCTCTTTCGGCAATTATACTGTTGTACTGATCCTTAAGCCTTACCAGGCTTTATTGCCCGAAGCCTGAACCATCCACTTTCATAGTCTTTCTGTCTGTAGAGAAGAGGGAGGCCCAACTTCATAAGCCGATCCCCCCCATGGATAGACTTTTGCCCGCTATTTCCTGACTTAACTTCATATTCGAGCTCTGGATTTAGTCCGTCAAGGCGCAGGGCTCGCCAAGGCGCGTTCGGGACAGCCATCACTTGGAAATAGTAGACGATGGCATCCTCTTGGTCTTCAGAAACAAACATCCAAGCCGATTCGTTATCTTCAAACGGGTTCTTTAAGCGATACAAGTCACCTTTTTGTACTAAGCCACGTATCTGCTTGTATACTGCGATTTGGCGTTTGACCGTCTCTTTTTCCTCATCGGTGAATTTCGTGAGATCAAGCTCATATCCAAAATTTCCTGACATGGCCACATCACCTCGAAAATCAAGGGGTGTTATGCGTCCAACCTGATGGTTCGGAACTGCCGACACATGTGCTCCGGTTGCGCTTACAGGATAGACAAGGCTAGTTCCATATTGAATCTTCAGACGTTCCACCGCATCGGTATTATCACTAGTCCAGACTTGAGGCATGTAGTAAAGCATGCCTGGATCAAAACGTCCTCCGCCACTTGAACAGCTCTCGAAAAGAATATGCGGAAATTCGGTGGTGACGCGCTCCAGCAGCTCATACAATCCAAGAACATAGCGATGGGCAGTCTCAGATTGGCGCTCTGGCGGCAGAGCTGCGGAACCGATTTCCGTCAGGCAGCGATTCATATCCCATTTCACGTAAGAAACTGGGGCGCTGGAGAAAATGGCAGCCAGCGAATCGTAGATGTAATCGCGTACTTCCTTGCGAGTATAGTCCAACACCAACTGCCATCTGGCTTCACTGCGTCGCCGTCCTGGAACGTGAAGGCACCAATCTGGATGCTCCCGGTACAACTCGCTGTCTGGAGAGATCATCTCTGGCTCAAACCAGAGCCCGAACTTAAGGCCCAGCCGATTGATACGGTTCGCGACATCCGCGAGTCCGTCTGGCAGCTTCCGACGATCCTCGTACCAATCGCCGAGAGACGAATTGTCGGAATCCCGTTTTCCGAACCAACCGTCATCTAAGACAAAAAGTTCGATGCCTAGCTCTGCCCCCTCCTTCGCTATCGATACCAGCTTATCTGCATTGAAGTCAAAATAGGTAGCTTCCCAGTTATTGACCAGAATAGGGCGTTCTTCATCCCGATATTTCCCTCGGCAAAGTCGAGTCCGATACAAGCGATGATACGTCCGCGACATATCTCCCAGTCCTTGACCGGAGTAAACCATAACGGCTTCTGGCGTTTGGAAGCTCTCCCCTGGGCTCAGTAACCACGAAAAATCAAAGGAGTTCACGCCGATGCTAAACCGTGTAGAGCCGAATGAATCTATTTCTGCTCCCGCCTCAAAGCCCCCGCTGTACACGAGGCTAAAGCCGAATACCTCACCATAGCTTTCCGTTGTTCCCCGAGTGACCAATGCAGCAAAAGGGTTGAGTTGATGGCTGCTCATGCCCCTTTTACTATCAATTCGGGTTTCACCTTGAAGAATCGGTTTGCGGGTAATATTCCCCTCCCGAGCCCATGCTCCCGAAAGATACATGAACTCTAAATCGCTTTTACCTGAAAAATCGACACTGGCACTTAGAGCACGGAGAAGCCGAAGATTCTTGGCTCCCGCATTACTCAAACGAGCCGAACGAGCGATTACGTTTCGATCCGTGAAGACGGTATAAAGAAGAACAACTTTAAGGCCTGAAAAGTCATCTTGTAACTCCAGTTCCAACGTATCCGCTTCGTCTTCATTTTCGGTATATACGGCCGGAAGCCCGGTTAATGATGGCTTTCCCTTAGTGATCCGGTAGCCAATATACTTTAACTCCGTGATACGAGTTCCATCCTCAAGCTCTACTTGATACGCCGGGTTACGGAAGTCCCCGCTCCCATACTGCGGATATTCTTGCGGTAGCCGATCCAATCCAGCCGTCGCGGGAGTGTGAAGCAATAGGTCAGCCATGGGTTCGCGGTGCTTCAACCTGTCTCCCCAGTATACATGGACAGGAAATCCATCCACAATCTGAATAATATAACTCATGCCCGACGACTGTAAATGAAACAGCCCTGTTTGCTCTTGAACAATGATACCCATTGGGAAAATAACCCCTCTCTTAGATAATAATCATCGGAGTTCCACACCAAAAAGACACTCAGAAGAAGCATTTTGTAACAGCCATCAACTATGTTCATATGGTGTAAAGCTTGATAAGATTCAACAATATAGCAGTAGGTTCTACAGAAATCATATATTAATTTTAGATATGAAGTACATGGCATGGTGCTCACTATTTATGTTATAATGCTTGATAATTTACATAAGGAGATTTAGCGTGATAGAATATTTGCCGCGTAGTAAACAGCATTCTGAATTGTATCTAACTCAGTTTGGCATAGAGGAATGCATACCGAGTCACTTTTTTGGACCTGCGATAAGAGATCACTATCTGCTTCATTATATTTTGGACGGAGAAGGTACCTTCGAGGTCGGTGGGTTCAGTTATCGCTTGCGAAAAGGACAGTGGTTTCTAATCTGCCCCCAGGTCATTACTTATTATCAAGCCGATGTAGTGAATCCTTGGTCTTATTGCTGGTTTGGATTTGACGGGGCACTGGCAGAAACACTCCTCAAGCAAGCAGGCCTAACGATGACGCGTCCAATCCTCAACTTTGAAGGAGACCATTTGATTCATCAGTATTTGCAGCGAATGAACGAATCAAGTGAATGCCATAAAGCTCGGGAAACCAGACTGACCGGTCTGCTTTGCTTAATGTTATCGGAGCTTATAGAATTCGGTCCGGTAACACCTCCCGAACAAAAGGAAAGCCGGTCGGAAATTTACGTGGAAAAAGTGAAGGATTTTATCGAAATGAATTATGCTCAGAAAATTACCATTGAGCACATTGCAAATTTTATCGGACTCAATCGAAGCTATTTATGTTCGTTATTCAAACAACAAGTGAACACAAGTATTCAGGATTATTTGGTTCGCTATAGGATCAACAGAGCATGTGAAATGATGGGAAACGCTGAACTTTCGATCGGTGATATTTCCCGTTCAGTCGGCTATAACGACCCTTTACTCTTCTCAAAAATTTTTAAAAAGGTAAAGGGACTCTCCCCCAAACATTATCGAACCGAAACCCATACTCAAACTCAAGTCGACTACTAAAAATACAATCACTGGCTCATGTGGAAGATGGGAGACATCAACTCAACGCTTGTCACATATTCGGCGTGGAGTCTAAGAGCAGAGATGACTTCTACCCGACTACCGGTACGGGGCTCTTACGAACAAAAAAGATCAGCCAGAAAAACTGGCTGATCTCATAAGTTTATTTTGTTGTAGTTTGTCCTTCCAAATAAGAAACCGGCTCTTTAACCTCTACTTTGGTGCCGCCAAATTCATCTTTAATGTATTTTTGAGTATCCTCGTTATGATAGAGATCCGCTAACTTTTGCAGCCCTTTGTCATTCGCCTTATCAGATGAAGTAACCAGAACGTTAATATTATTTTTGGTTGCCTGACTGATCTCCTCATGGAACAAGGAATCTTTCAGTACATTCAGGCCCCCTTCTAAAGCAATCGTATTCCCAATTAGCACCAAGCCTACATCTTGAATCACTCGTGGTCCTGTTTTGTCATCAATTAGTTCAAATTTCAGGTTTTTAGGATTGCTAGTAATATCATTGACTGTACCCAAGGCATCATTAAAGTCAGCCTTAAGCTTAATCAAACCGGATGCTTCCAATAACTTTAAACCTCTTGCCGTATTGGCTGGGTTATCTGCCAAAGCTACCAGAGCCCCGTCGGTCACTTCATCGATGCTTTTGAATTTTTGCGAATAAATCCCCATGGGTTCCAGGTAGGTTGTGGCTATAGCCTTCAAATCAGCTTTGCTCTCTTTGTTATAGCTAACCAGGTACGCCCACGATTGGAATGCATTCACGTCTACTTCGCCTTCTTTGGTCGCATTGTTCGTTTCGATTCCGCCGTTAATTTCTTTCACTTCAATGTCCAGCTTGGCATCCTTGGCGGCCTGAGACTGGGCAATATGCTTCCAGATCTGGGCGTCAGAGCCCATGGAGCCGATGACTACTTTTTGCGTTTCCGAACCGGAAGCGGCGCTGGAGCCATTGCTGTCTGAACTTTTATTACCGCATCCTGCGGCAACCAATAATAAACTAATCCCTAATAGTAAAACGAACGATTTCTTCATGTTGTTTTCCCCCAGATCATGTATGCTAGTGCATCGTCATTCCACCTGTAACATTAATCGCTTGTCCTGTCATATATGCTGAGAGCGGACTGGCCAGAAACAGCACCACATTGGCGACATCCTCCACCTCGGCCGTTCTCCCCAAAGGTACCTGTGAACAATCTTCTTCGTATATTTCTTGAGCGGTCATTCCGCGAATGACGCCCCCTTCAATCCGTTCACGATGTTTCATCGGCGTTTCTACGATACCTGGACAAACCGCATTCACCAAAATTTGATGCGGAGCAAGCTCAATGGCCATCACCTTGGTCAAGCCAAGAACCGCATGTTTGGAAGCACAGTATCCGCCCATGGCCCGATATCCATTTTTTCCAGCCTGCGAAGCAATTTGGATAATTCGTCCTGGTTTGCGCGCATCCACCATTTCCTTGGCAAACCGTTTGGACGCTACATACAGCCCAGTTGAATTGATCGAAAATACTTTCTCCCAATCAGCTAACTCACTATCAATGACATAATCCATCGTAGAAGTACCAGCACAGTTCACCAATATATCAGGAACTCCCGCCTCGCTGATTAGTAGATCGCACCATCTTTCGATATCATCCGGTTTGGATATGTCCAATTGCGTTTCAACCAACTGTGGATTGACCACTCTATACGGCTCTTCATAAGAAATATCAGCAGAAATCACTTTAGCTCCGCTTTGAATGAAAAGCTCTACAATTCCCTTGCCTATGCCTGACTTGCCGCCTGTCACTACCGCTGTCTGATGAGATAGGTCAATCGAAATCATAGATTTTAAAGTACTCTTTCGAAAGGATCGCGGCTAATACCAGCTTCCAATACAATCTTCACATATTCCTGCGCGGAAAAAAGAGAGTGGTCCTTGTAGTTCCCACATTCCAAAGCAGTAACAGCCGGAACCTCTGTCGTTTCCAGAATTCTTTTCAAAGTTTTTTCCAAAGCGAGTGCAATTTCCTCCGGCTCGTGTTCATTCCACAAAATCAA
Organism: Paenibacillus sp. EKM212P; assembly: GCF_011066115.1. Classification (NCBI taxonomy): domain Bacteria; kingdom Bacillati; phylum Bacillota; class Bacilli; order Caryophanales; family Paenibacillaceae; genus Paenibacillus; species Paenibacillus sp. EKM212P. The sequence goes on along the minus strand of NZ_JAAMNR010000005.1, from coordinate 186,923 downwards.
GTAGAACCCCGTTCTGCATCCCATAGGAGAGATATCAATAATTCCTTTGATTTCATCTCTCAGGTACGTTGCTAATAAGTGCTCCAGCGTATGTACAGCTGCCGTCGGAAGTGCATCTTCATTGGGTTGCAAAAATCTCAAGTCATACTTTTGTACTGTGCTTCCTTTTTCGTCATGCTCTACTCCCGCTGCTCTTACATAAGGAGCCTTTACAATCGTGTGATCTAATTGAAAACTTTCTACTTTTGCCATTTTTCTTTTCCTCTTTTCTGTAATTTATATTTTTAATCTAATGATGGATACTCTACATTTGTGTTTTTTTAAAGAATTAAATGCTCCAAATCAGCATTTTTGTAATTATACATCGGATTACTCGGTTTTACCACTATAATTCTTGTTGTATTTCTTTTTTTCTGTGACCGTCTCTCCTTTGCCTGTAGGTTTTGACATAGTGTACAATGTATACGATAATGCATTTTTACGAAAAAGATCGAGGACATCATAAGCCTCATTTAGGAGAATGCTCTGTGAATGAACCGGATTGGAAGCACCTGAATGCTGTCCCATTACCCTTGCAGGAATTTCAGCTACAGCTGGATCAAAACAGTGTCGACGCCAAGCAACTAGAGGAGTGGAGAAAGATTCCCGTCCTTTATCAGCTGGCTCTGGAGGAATTAAAGAATAAAATTAAGCTAATCCAGACGGAATGGAAGCTGTTAGACGGTTTTAGCCCGATTGAGCATATTAAAACCCGGATCAAAGAGCCCCACAGCATCGTGGAAAAGGTTCGGCGCAAAGGGCATGAAGTCACCTTGGACAATATATTGCGTGAAATTCATGATATCGCGGGAATGCGCGTGGTATGCGCTTTTGTGAAAGATATTTATCGTCTGATGGATCATCTTCACACACGGGAAGACATTCGTATTCTGGAGGTCAAGGACTATATAGCCCATCCTAAGCCCAACGGCTATCAGAGCCTGCATGTCATTGTGGAAATTCCGCTGATCCTGTTTGAAGGCACACGCTGGATCAAGGTTGAAATTCAATTGCGCACATTGGCTATGGATTTCTGGGCCAGTATGGAGCATATTTTGTACTATAAGTTCGATAAGAAAGTGCCTGAACATGTCGTTAATGGATTGACCGAAGCTGCACGTGCAACCTACGAGCTGGATCAGAAAATGCTGAAGTTGCGCGGCGAAATTTTATCGCTTAGCGAGGAACAGGATGCGGAAGAATCCCCGGCCAAACAATCCGAAGAGACGTCCTTGAAGACACTCTCCCTCCCAGCAGATCACGCCACTTCACGGCCACAAACCTGCTAAGTATTTGTGTATAAGATAATTCAAGAATTCAGTTGAGGCTGCAAAAACTATGGTTCAGTCTTACGCCGGATTCTTATGTATTGGGTACAAAAAAGAGCCATCAAAACCACGTTCATCATGGTTTTGATGGCTCTTTTACACATTTTCTGATCAAATATTACTGTTTCTCGCGAATTTCTGTGCTGATTTTCTCTACGATGTCCGCAATGCTGAGTGATCCCAGATCGCCTTCGCCGCGTTTACGAACCGCTACAGTACCGGTTGTTTTTTCATTTTCCCCGATAACGAACATATATGGAACCTTCTCCAATTGCGCCTCGCGGATTTTATAACCAAGCTTCTCATTGCGAGTATCCACTTCGACGCGCAGACCTGCTTTCAGCAACGCATCCTGTATCTCATTGGCAGTCTCGATATAGTTCTCGGATACTGGCAACAGCTTCGCATGAACAGGAGCCAACCACAATGGGAATGCACCTGTAAAATGCTCAGTCAGGATGCCCATGAAGCGGTCAATCGAACCATAGATGGCACGGTGAATAACGACTGGACGGTGCTTCTGGTTGTCCTCGCCCACATAAGTCAGGTCGAATTTTTCAGGCATTTGGAAGTCCAATTGGATCGTTCCGCACTGCCAGCTGCGTTTGAGCGCATCGAGAATGTGGAAGTCAATTTTCGGACCGTAGAATGCTCCATCTCCCGCATTAATACGGTAGTTGATGCCCAGGTGATCCAGCACGTTTTGCAGAGCTTGTTCCGCTTGATCCCACAGTGCTGGCTCGCCCATAAAGTCATCTGGACGTGTGGACAATTCCACTGTGAAGTCAAAGCCAAACACACTATACATTTCGTTAATCAGCTTAATTACGTCTGTAATTTCTTGTTCAATCTGACCTGGTGTGACGAAAATATGCGCATCATCCTGACAGAATGTACGAACACGCATCATACCGTTCAACGCGCCGGACAGCTCATGGCGATGCACTTGTCCAAATTCGGCTATACGAATTGGCAGATCGCGGTAAGAGTGAAGCTCATTTTTAAACACAAGCATATGCCCTGGGCAGTTCATCGGTTTCAGAGCAAATGTAGTTTCATCCACTTCGGAGAAGTACATGTTTTCCTTGTAATGCTCATAGTGTCCCGATTGTTCCCACAGACGGTTGTTCATCATCAGTGGCGTACGTACTTCCTCATAGCCATGCAGACGTTGAATGTCACGGGAGTAATCTTCCAATGCAGTGCGGACAACCATACCTTTAGGCAGATAGAACGGCATGCCTGGTGCTTCTTCGGAGAACATGAACAGTTCCAGCTCTTTACCCAGCTTGCGATGGTCGCGTTTTTTCGCTTCCTCCAGCAAATGCAGGTGCTCATCCAGTTGTGCTTTTTTCGGGAATGCTGTTCCGTAGATACGTTGCAGCATCTTGTTGTTGGAATCGCCTCTCCAGTATGCGCCCGCTACACTCAACAGTTTAAAAGCTTTGATGCGGCCAGTTGATGGCAAATGCGGGCCACGACACAGGTCAAAAAATTCGCCTTGATCATAGATTGTAATTTCCGCATCTTCCGGCAAATCACGAATCAGTTCCAGCTTCAGTGGATCTTCCAGCTCTCCAAAAATACGAGTGGCTTCCTCACGGCTGACTACACGACGTGTAATCGGCAGATTTTCCTGTGCGATCTTCGTCATTTCCTTCTCGATCTTGGCCAAGTCGTCAACAGACAATGGATTTTCGATATCAATGTCATAGTAGAAGCCGCTGTCGATGACCGGACCGATACCCAGTTTCACGTTTTTCTCACCGTAAATGCGTTTGAGCGCCTGAGCGAGCAAATGCGCTGTACTGTGGCGATAAATTTCCAGACCGTCTGCACCGTCCAGCGTAATGATTTCAAGGTCAACGTTCTGATCCAAAACGGTGTTCAGATCTACAGCCTTCCCGTTCACTTTACCTGCTACGGCGTTCTTTTTCAGCCCGGAGCTGATCGAACCCGCCACGTCGGCGATCGTTACGCCCTGCTCGTACTCGCGTACGGCTCCATCTGGCAATTTCACTTGAATACTCACGATTAAAGCCTCCATTTCAAATTGTGTTCTATATCAAAATTGAACGCAAAAAAACGCCTCTCTCCCTCAAGGGACGAGTGCGTTCAGCTCGTGGTTCCACCCTAGTTCGGCCCGCTCCTGTGCGTACATTTATGTTCATCGGAACATGCTCATGCACGACATGCGTGACCCTCCATTGGTATCCGTTAACGGGGATAAAGCGGTGGGCGCTTACTGATGTTACTGCCAGATTGCACAGCTACATGTTCAACGTCACGGCTACAAAGGGGTAACTTCACATGCGGTTGCCGGAAAAGCTCTCAGCCTCGTCTTTTCTCTCTGAACGGCCCTTCAAGGAAATCATGTCTTTGGTCAATGCCTTGAATATCACTATATGCTACAGCATTATAGATCAAATTTGCAGGTATTTCAAGTGGGCGTTTATGTAATTTCATGCCTCCTATGCATCAGCTGGCTAAGGGAGCTCATGTGCCCATATTTACACAGCTCTAAAAACACTATAATATACACTTATCTAGACGATATCGTACAGAAAGGAAGAAGGAGAGATGCCTAAAATTATTGTCACAGAAGAACAATGGATTCAGAAAGGAATCGAACGTTTTGAACAGGGTGGAATTGATCAACTTGTTGTTGAGAAAATGGCCGTTTCTCTAGGGTGCAGTAAGAGCAGTTTTTATTGGTATTTTAACAATCGCAGCAGCTACATTAGACAGATTGTGGAGACATGGAAGGAACAGACGACACAACAGATTATTGCAGCGTCCATCATCCATGCTGCCGCAGATGAGCGGATCAGAGAGTTGTTAACCCAGATGTTCGGGAAAACGAGACGAGGAGATTTTCTGTTTTATCTGCGAAAACTGTCATTGAAGGATGATAGTTACCGTTCCCTGCTCAATGAAGTTGAACAGATGAGAATGGAGTTTATGAAAGAGCTTCTAATACAGAAGGGAATGCAGCCAGAGAAAGCCTTTCAGAGATCATGGATGTTGTACCATTACTACTTAGGCTGGTATGAGCGTCACAAGCAAGAGACATTAAGTGACGAAGCCATTCAACAGCATATTCACATGATTTGGACAAAGTGGATTTCGAATGAATTCAATTAAGGAGGATGCCACATGTTGGAGTTACTTACATGGGCAGTTGGCGGAATTCTATGGGTACTGAGCGGCATGCATCTATATTGGGTATTTGGCGGACAAAAAGGTGCAAAGGCAGCGATCCCAAGCACAGGAACGGCTTTGCTCTTTGAGCCCTCCAAGATAGGGACATCAATTGTAGCTATTCTACTAGCTTTAGCCGCTTGGTTCGTCCTAGAACTAGGTGGAGTTACACAATTCCTGATTTTCAGTACCTTTCATTCCTACGGTGCAGGCTTGTTGTCGTGCGTATTTATTTTACGTTCTATAGGAGATTTCAAATGGGTAGGGTTTTTCAAGAGAAAAAAAGGAACTGTTTTGCAAAGTGGGACACTGTGCTCTACTCGCCCCTTTGTTTTCTCTTGGGAACAGCCATTTTAATCATTATGTTTTTGCGTACGGCATAGCTTAAAGCTGACCTCTATCAGGTGGTTTGTTTCTTTCGCACGTCTCCACTCGTTTCTTTCTCAGTGAAAAAGTACAGCAAAGCCAGCACAGGCAGGACGACTCCAATCAGAGAACTAAAATTCCAACCTCCTAACGCATACGACCAACCGCCTAATGATGATCCAATCGCTCCGCCTATGAAAAAAATAGACATGAATAATCCGTTCAGACGCCCCCTCGCCTCACTTCCCAAGGAGTAAATCACACGCTGTCCAAGTACAAGGTTTCCCGATACAGCCATATCCAGTGTAATCGCTGAAATAAAGAGAAGTACGAGCGCAACCGTCGAATGACTTTGAAAAAGATAGATGAGCAAAAAAGACAAGGCTGCAATGATCATAGCTAACCCGGTTAAACCTTTGCTCCAACCTTTATCAGCCAATCTCCCGGCAATCGGAGCAGCTACTGCACCGCCTACGCCTACTAAAGCAAACAATGCAATCCCTTGTTGAGACATTCCGAAATCATCCGCCAAACGTAGAGGAACAACAGTCCAAAATAGGCTGAAGGCACCAAATAGGCAGGCTTGATACAGGGCACGGCGGCGCAGTGCAGGCGTTTGTTTTAAAAGAGTGGCTAGCGAGAAAATTAATTTACTGTAAGATACCGTAGGCACAGGCTTGCGCTCTGGAAGAGCTCGGGAGAGCAGAATCGTCAACAGCGTCAAGACAATGGCTGACAAAATAAATACGGCTTGCCATCCCCAGATGCTGGTGATAAAGCTTGCTACTGGCCGTGCGAACATAATGCCTAGTAAGAGTCCACTCATGACATTCCCAACAACGCGGCCGCGCTGCTCTTCGGATGCTAAATAGGTGGCGTACGGCACCAGTATTTGGGCTACCACAGATCCAATTCCAATGAATAAGGATGCGGTCAGGAACAACGGGGCATTGGTGGCAAAAGCGGCAACAACCAAGGCACAGACTGTAATGATTAACGATATGACCATGAGCCGTCGATTTTCAATAATGTCGCTGAGCGGTACGATAAATAGCAATCCCACCACATAACCGATTTGAGTCAAGGTGACAATGAAGCCCGCTGCTGTAGAAGAAAGACCCATAGCAACGTGAATAGGTCCTACAAGGGTTTGAGCATAGTACAGGTTGGCAACAATAAGGCCGCATGCGGCCGCCAACAAAAACATCATCCAATTTGAGATACGGTTACTTTCTAAGGCTTGTTGTTCTCTTTGCATGATAATCCTCCTCATTAATTTAAATACTAAACGTATAGTTCATTAATTCGATAATCAAATAATATACTGAACGTTTCGTTTTGTAAATAGGCAAAATCAACTTTTTTTATTTCACATGATATTTGATATACTGAACGTATAGTTTATTTTACGCGTTTACTTATATCTGTTAAGAAGGTGAGCATTCCAGTGCAGAGCAAAAGAGGACGTCCACGTAATGTCGAGACGCAAAAATCTATCCTTAACGCTTCCTATGATCTACTGTTGGAGCAAGGCTTTGGGGCGGTGACGGTAGAAAAAATCGCTGAGCGAGCGAAAGTTAGCAAAGCCACCATTTATAAATGGTGGCCCAACAAAGCTGCAGTAGTAATGGATGGCTTCCTGTCAGCCACCATAGCAAGATTGCCCGTGCCCGACACGGGTTGTGTATTAGATGACATTCTCATTCATGCCACGAATTTAATGCGGTTCTTAATAAGCCGAGAGGGTAAAATCATTACGGAGTTAATAGGCGAAGGGCAACTTGATTCAGGATTGTCAGAGGCATACCGGACCCGATATTTCCACCCTCGGCGACTTGAGGCCAGGCTTCTTATTGAGCGCGGAATAGAGCGCGGAGAATTGAAGGAAAATCTCGATATTGAATTATGTATTGATCTCATTTATGGGCCGGTTTTTTATCGATTGCTGGTAACCGGTTATCCATTAGACGATTCCTATGTGCGACAATTAGTCACGAATGCGTTCAAAGGAATTGGCTTGGACTGAATGACGTGGTATCAAGCAGCCCTCACAGAGTATCCTCTGTGAGGGCTGCTTTTTCTTTTACCTGCCACGATCCTCTGGCTAACTCCTTATTTATTTGTTTATTCGTCAGGGTCTATACTAATCTTTTGCAGTAAGTCGATAAGAAGATCCTCTTCCTCTTCGGATAGTTTATGGACAAGGCTGACATTGAGCTCATCCAATATTCCTTGTAAGACAGGGGCAAACTCTAACGCCTTGGCCGTGGGAGATACAAGATAGGAACGGCGGTCATTTGGGTCCGTTTTCCGTTCAATATAGCCTGATTCCTCCAATTGTTTTACAGAGCGTGCCGTGGTTGCCTTGTCAAATTTAAGTTCATTCGTCAACTGCTCTTGTGTAATGCCTGGCCGCTGCAAAATGAGCTTTAAAAAGCTGTGTTGTCCTCCACTGCCGATTCCGTAAGGGGCCAGTTTTTTGGACAGTATTTTTTGATTTCGACGGTACAAGTGGGAAATTAGCTTTCCAATCGGTTTTTTTCTCATCAAATACACCTCATTGGCTTGAAAATGACAAATCCCCAGTTGGGACCAAAGCAAAGTTTACAACAATATTGTTGCGCACGCAACTAATTTGCTGTACACTAGAACCGTTCATTTAGTTGCGCGTGCAACTAAATAGAAATTGTTAACGATAACGAGGTGTAATGATGAGTTCAACTGCTACAGCTGCTACAACCTATCAAGAGAATATCGAAGTCCAGAAGAAACGTTGGCTAATTTTAATTGTTTTGAATCTGTTTACATTTATGTCCACATTGGATGGAAGCATCGTCAATATCGCTCTTCCTGTGTTGTCTCGCACGCTACATTTACCCGTGGCACAGATTGAATGGGTGACAACCGCCTATTTAATGGCGATATGTACCGCTATCTTATTTTTTGGCAAGCTTGGAGATATCGTCGGTAAAATCAAAATATTCAAAATCGGCACAATCGTATTCATTCTTGGCTCCCTAATGTGCGGTCTTAGCTCTTCGCTCTCTATGCTGCTGATTTCCCGCATTATTCAAGCATTTGGAGCGTCCATGACCATGGCGAACAGCCAGGGGATCGTGACAGATATCTTCCCGTCCAATGAACGGGGCAAAGCACTTGGCCTCATTGGAACCTTCGTTTCTCTGGGCAGTATCGCCGGGCCAAGCTTGGGCGGTATTATTGTCTCGTCGCTGGGCTGGCAGTACATTTTCTGGGTCAATGTACCGGTAGGGCTGGTCGCTGTCTTTCTTGGCTGGAAGCTTCTGCCGAAGGATTTGATCAAGGTGAAAGATAAAATTGACGTTCCCGGTAGCTTGGTATTTGCTATTTTTATTCTCACTTTGTTCGTCGGATTGTTGCTGGGACAGCAGGTCGGGTATGGCGACAAACGCATCGTTGCTTCGCTGGTGGTGGCTGTAGTTGCTTTTGCCATGTTCATTAGGTTGGAACTTCGTCGTCCTGGGCCGCTCTTACAGCTCGCGCTATTCAAAAATCCGTTATTTTCGCTCAGTATTTTGTGTGCTTTTCTGGTGTTCGTCGCTAACTTTTGCTTTAACATCATTTCGCCCTTTTATGCGCAGAATATGCTGAACTTGTCGCCTTTTCATGCCGGGTTCCTGCTGATGCTGCTCCCCATCTCGATGGTTATTGTGGCCCCTCTCAGCGGTGCGCTTTCCGATAAAATCGGATCTGAACTGCTTACATTCGCCGGGCTGGTCGTTATGGTTATTGCCCAAATTGGATTGGCCCAATTGCATGCAGGCAGCTCTATCCCGCTCGTGGGTCTGTGGATTGCCATGTTGGGCATTGGCAGTGGTTTATTTCAATCGCCGAACAACTCGCTGATTATGTCTACAGTACCCCGCACACAGCTCGGCTCAGCCGGGAGTGTCAATTCGCTGGTTCGCAACGTCGGTATGGTTGTGGGGATTACTTTGGCCACATCGATCCTCTTTTATATTATGAGTAAAGAGGCTGGTTATCGGGTCACCGGCTTGGTCTCGGGTCATCCAGAAATTTTTCTGTCAGGCATGCATGTAGTCTTTATGACGTCCGCGTCCATCTGTCTTGTGGCGGCATTGTTAACAGGCTGGCGGCTGATCGGGGCTAGACGGGCAAGAACGCAGCAAGAAAAGGGATAAAGACCAAGAGAAGAAATAAAGCGTCCGTAGACAGAACAATGATCGTAGAATTAAGATGATGAGTATTGCAGTACAAACACGGCATTAAAAGCAACATTTACAATTTTAAAAATGGGATACAAGGGTGGAGCTTACATGAAATATTGCTATGAATGCGGAACAAAACTGATGGTGAAGGAGTGTGAAGGCGAAGGCCCTATCCCCTTTTGTCATACATGCCAGGTCTTTCGTTTCCCGATATTCAGCACTGCGATCAGTACCGCTGTATTGAATAGTCAGAGAGATAAGGTGCTGCTCATACAGCAGTACAATATTCAAGGCTTCATTTTATTGGCAGGTTATGTGAACAAGGGTGAATCCGCCGAGCAGACATTGGTGCGTGAAGTTAAGGAAGAAGTAGGATTACAAGTCGATGAGTATCAATATATGCGCAGCGAGTATTTTGAACGAAGCAATACACTGATGCTGAATTTTGTATCCATTGTGAATGACGATCAGTTGGATGTTCTTAGTACGGAGGTAGATCAAGCACGTTGGTTTACACTGGAGGAAGCCAAGCAAGCTATTTTGAAAAACAGCTTAGCTGAATCCTTCTTGCTGACCATTATTGAAAAGATTGAGGCAGGATTGATTTGAAGTGATATAAGCGTGGCGATGCGAAAATGATGAAAAAGATGTCTTTACAGATATTGAATTGCTAAACCGCAAGATGGCTGCTCTTTCCAAGGAACCCTCTTGCGGGTCACAGCATGTTTGTACTTTTTGTCATTGCTGGAATTTCAGCGACTCCCCTCACATCCCTACATTTCTACTAAACGTCCATTTTCTTTCCAGGATTGCAGTATTTTTTCAAGTACCCACTGGTTTTTGTAGCCGTCCTCGAATAAGGGAGCACGATCGACAGACTTTCCCCTTGCCAGCTCAACAAAATCTTCATAGGCCGTGTGATTATAGATTGCAGGGACAGCCCAAGTCTCGTATTCGGCACCCGGGTGTTCCAGGTCACGCAGCACAATGCGGATACTTTCCGGGTTATTGAGGCTGGCGTGCAGCGTACCAAGTTCTCCATAGATATCGACTTCGATATCGTGCCGTATGCCGATGGCATTTTTATGAGTGATAAAGGTTCCCACGGTATTGTCGCCTACGATGCCATGAAAGGCAGCGAGATCTTCCACATCCACTTTTACAGGCAGACCCGTGATCGGATCGAACCGCTCGGGTGTAATGGTATGTAGCAGCGCTGCGACACTTTTAAATTCACCCACCAGAAAACGGGCCAGATCAATGATATGTGATGCTGTATCCCCCACTACTCCAGAACCAGCCTTGGCTAAATTGTGACGCCATGTATACGGATGCTGACGATACGGCGCAAATGCATCCATTAGATAACGAAATTGAATGTTATAGATTTTGCCCAGCTTGTGCTCATCCAGCAGTTGCTTGGTATATTGGAAGGCCGCGCCGTAACGATGCTTATAGTGAACCAGCAAAGGCACCGGATTCGCTGTATATAGCTTTTTCAACTGATCCGTTTCCTCCCATGTGAGAGTCAATGGTTTTTCTGCCAGTACAGCTTTGTGTTCTTCCAGCGCAATACGAATAATGTCAAAATGCACATCATTGGGTGTCAGCGACAGAATCGCATCTACCTCTGGGTCACGGATTAATGCTTCATAATGGGCGTACCGCTTGGAAGCAGGCAGTTGCAATTGTTCTCCGATGGCTTGAAGGCGATTGGGATTCACATCACTAACAGCCACAATAGATACCCCCGAGATGGTGTGCAGTGATCTTATGTGATATTCAGCGATAAGACCCAGGCCAATGATACCCATCCGAATTTGTTTGGTTGGGGAGATGGAGGTACTCATATGTTCAGAATTCCCTTCTCTTCTATTTGGTTTGAACTCTGTAGCAAATTCCTTTTGCTATGCAGTATCACCCGTTGCTTTATAGAATAGTCCCCACAGGAAGTGATCGTTGCAACCTTCAATTCAACATTCTGATGCCGGGCAGTGAATACAATGTTCCACAAAAAAAGGATCTGCAGCTCCGTTGTCCGGTATTGCAGATCCTTGTATTCCTTCTCTATGTCGACTACATCAAAAATGTACCTACGACAAAAGACACCCCGACGATGATCGAGCGCAGCAGCTGTGCCAGAGCCACATTGCCTTTGGCAATTTCCTCGCACACCTTGGTACGCGGCGTCACCAGATCAAAAATCACATAGACCAGACACAGCACTACAATGCCCACAGCCGACCAGGTCAGCATTTCGAGCCATGAATGACTGCTGTACGACACCATCCCCACGATGATACACAGACCTAGCAGCTTTGCACCCATATAGATGCCTGCCGCCTCATTGCCGCGTGCGATTTCTTGATTATCGTTATAACGTGTCAGCAAGCTGAACACAAAATAACCTACGATTAAGATGGCAAACAGGATAAGCAGGCCGATACCTACATTGCCCAATGCGTTGCCCAAACTGATATAAGAGTCCAATTTTCTTCCTCCTTATGATACTTCAGGATTTTGCCAAATCCTCACTTGTAAATGAACAGATACGTTCGAATATTGTACATTTTTTAATTCAGCTTATATAACGTGCGGATTAGGAGGTGCGGTGGCAACGGCGGCGGCGCAATAGTAGGCCATATCACCTGTTACCTTTTCACCGATTCGCGGCAGGACACCCGCAAAACGCCCCCCAATCACGAATATACCTGTTAACACATAGCCATGAAATAATCCTTCGTCGGTCTGTACCTCTGCGCTCTGCATCGGCCACAGCCGCTGATAAATCTTAGGCTGTCCCTCGTAATAAGCAGCAATATGTGCAGCTTCCTCCTGCTCAGGCGTTCGTGGAGCGTCAGCTTGGTGAAGCAGATCAGGGTTATCAATCTCCGCAGGTTCAACCTCTCCCAAGGCGCCTTTCAGCATCTCCTCGGATTGAGGATGTTCAATCAAGTGCGTCCCTTTACCCTCCCGTCCCCATATACCTTTGGCCACATAAGGCTCTTTATTTTGCATAAACACCGAGGGCTCAAAATACGTAGGCAGCAGGTAGGTTCGTATCACCTCCAGCTCGCGATCGTCAAACAAACGAAAGCCACAGAACTCTGGTGTTTGCTCATTGCGCTCATACAGTGACCACACGGTTGCGGTGAACCCTTTGCTCTGGGTAATGATATGCTGTGGCGGGTTGATTAATCCTATTTTCCCGTCTGCCACCATATCCATTAGCGCCTGCCCCACCTCAAGCCCCGTATTCTCCTCCCGGTCATCAATTAGATATTCCAGCGGATACAAGCGATAAAGAATGTGGATCTGCTCTCCCCGGTGATACAATCCTTCATTCGGGATAATCTCCAGTTCTTCCAAAGGAGCATAAACGACTTCGAATCCGGCTTGTTCACATAAATGCATAATATATTTGGTGTTCGTCTGATCCTCGATGTGCCAGTCATAGCAAGTGAAATACACCTTTGTTCCTAATCCCTTAAGGCTATAAAAATGAATGAACTCCGTCAAGGCAGACTGAATCGCCTCGTCCATTCCAGTTGAGGGTCCATATAGTGCATTGTCATCCTCCGACATTCCATCCCTACTCAGCACCTCCAGCAGCTTTCCTTCGAGATAAGCCACCTCGGGAATCCCGGTTGGGGTATCGGTGTTATTCTCAATGCACTTGATACCCGTTTCCCCCACAATCCAGTCCTGGCGGGTTATCCCATCCGGCTCGGCCTCCATACGTGCAGCACGCAGCAAGCCCGGATGAATCCCCAACCGTTCCACCAGGTATTCATCAGGCAAATAGCGCTGAACGAATTGCTGAACCTTGCGATAAATACGATGTACCGCCTCAGAAGCAACCTGAAGCTCTGCCAGCTCGCTTTCCCGATATACCGTTAAGGCCGGCACGCAATAGGATTTGCCATACATGCGGTGATACGGGATGATACGGCTGATTTCACCCTTAAAAAGCTCATCATGTTCATAAGGCAATTGCCGAATCGTACGCATGCTCATCTTAACCCCCAGAGAAAAAGCCGCTGCGTGAGCCGCTGCTGCCAAAACCGCTGTGTGAGCTGGAAGATGAGGATGAGCTTTTGCGGTATGAGCTGGAAGATGAACGACTGCTATGGTATGAGGAGCCTCCACTATAATAAGTCGATCCGCCATAGTAATACCCGCTGCTGCCTGAATCCCGACACGCCGTTTGTTCCGATACAGGAAGCTCATCGCAGTCATAATACTCGTCGTCACCGCACCCCGTCAGAGCAGCTGGGACAGCCAACATCAGGGCAAAAGCCGCCATCCGTGTACGAGAGCCGGGCTTGGATTTCATCTTTTCCCAAGAATGCTCCATCACAGATCGACCTCCTTCACAAACAGATGTACCTTTTTCAGCTGAGGGTCCAATACCGAATATATAAATTCATATGTTTTGCCACCCAGTACTGTATAGTGATCTAATAGCCGTTGGGCCAACTCCAAAGTAAATACCGAACCTTCCCGCTGATCCATACTACGGAATGCAGGTTCATGCCATATCCAGTACATTGCACTGTATGTGGAAGTGTAACCTCCCTCACTGGCAAGCACGAGGTCTGTGATGGACGCACCGTAAGGCTTTGCACGTTCCCCTGTAAATTCAGTCACATAGACGGAATGATCCGTATGTTCCTCACTTTCATTCGAGATATGCGACCATAGTTTGTCATGGAGACGCGTAGCGTCTACAAGCTTGCGTAGAAACAGCTCATCTCCCGATACGGATTCCCGTGTCAGGCTGCGCAGTTCCTTTTGAGTGTCTTCCGACCATTCGCGATACGTCAATGAATAATAAATGATGATTCCCTTCCCTTCCTGTACGCTTCTGTCATGAGGTTTGCAACAAATCAAAGCGCTTATGTCGTCGTTCACTATACGAGATTCTACCTTGAAAAGGTTCAATTTGGAAGAAAAACACGACAAAAAGCCGCAATCCCTAGGATTACGGCTTGGTTTTCACTGCTACAGCTTGATATTGTTCTCGTCGAAATATTCCTCCAGCGTCATCCCCTGCTTGGCTACATCCTCCGCAATGTCTATTCCCACATAACGGATATGCCAAGGCTCGTACACATAGCCGGTTACATCTTCCTTACCCTTCATATAACGAATAATAAATCCGTATTCCGGTGCATGTTTTTCCAGCCATTCGCCTTCCTTGGAAGCTCCGAAGGATTGCTCCAGCACATTACCTACGCTTGGGCTGGATACATCAATGGACAATCCTGTCTGATGCTCACTCGTACCCGGTACAGCGCTAACTTTAGAGGCATATTCCTGCCCCTTTGTCTTTACATTGTTGTTGAAAATAGATACCTGACGCTTATAGGAACGGTATCCCGATACCGCACGCAGCTCAATGCCGTCTTTTTCCGCACCGTCGAACAGCTTCTCCAGTGCCTCTGCCGCTTCCTTACGCAAATGCCGCTTTTCATGCGGTCCCTCGAAGGAAAATGGCACCTGCGGCTCCACCAGGTCATCGGGGACATAGCCTACAGGCAAGCTGCGCTTTTTGTTCACAACGACTGTATCAGAAGTCGCATTAGTGACGATCGCGGTTCCATCCTCTTGCTTAACCGTGGCTTGCAGCGCACTCTGGCTCCGCAACGCCATCACAGGGTCGGCTTGTCCACTTTCTGTACCTGCAGAGGCTTGTCCAGCGCTAGTGCTGCCATTGCCCGTATCCGGCTGGGCGGAAGGCTGTACATTCTCCTGTACCGCTGTAGATGACTTCAACGGCTCGCTTTCCTGTCCACCTGATCCCCCCTGCTGGCAGGCTGCCAGTAATAGCCCTGGCAGGATCAGCCCTGGAATGAGTGCTTTGGTCCAGCGCTTAGATGCTCGCGTCTGTTGTATATGTCGTTTCATGCTGGTATCTCCTCCAATATTGCAATTGATGCATGACTTGCCGTCACTTTTCCGTTTCCCCATTGTAACTGAACTTTTGGCACTCTTCGAAGCCATTATCCCGTTCGATGAAGGCGAATAGACTCGAAAAAGGAAGTATATACCCGAATTGTTACGGAGTATGACGTTTTTGCGGGATTGCAGCTCGGGCCCGCTCGGCTACCCGTTCACGTATGAGTTTCAATGCCTCTTCCGCACGGGGTAAACCCGGCAGCAAAGCCGTAATATCCGCTTCCTTCTTAGGAGCAAGCTTCTGCGGCAGACGAATCTCAATCGCATGAAAGCCCGCACCGGGACGATGCAATGCTCCTTCTGCCGCAGACTCTGCAATCCATTCGCTAATCGCTGCCGATCCGCTGCGTCCGCCTTCCTGCCGTGAGGTAGACTCAAGCGCAGGGGATGTCCCCTGCACATGGGATAACTCTCCGGCCCAAGCACTAAATACGAACTCCAGCAGCTCTTCCCGCGTCATTCCGATTAGTTCCAGACAGGTCTGCGGCTCGCTTTCCAGACCGGCTTGAAGAGCTTTCTTCACCTCGTCGACTACACCCACGCCATCCTCCATGCTGGAAGTGGCTGTCTCAGCTGCTAGCTGAACGATCTCATCCAGCGATAGACAGGTTTTCCCTTGCAAAAAATGGTAGATATCCAAAGGATCTGCTTTTAGCTGCTCCAGCCATGCCTTCCGCTGTTCGGGGTTAAGTACAGGCGCTGGGCCAGTCCATTGGACAGCATGTGTGGAAGGTACACCCGTTGATTCGCCTTCCAACCCCAATCCGTCTAATTCCGCTATCCATTGACCGTCAGTTACTTTTAGCTTCACTCGCGGCCTCGTCATCGCCTTCATCCTTTCTCTGCTCACTCAATCCATACATCATTTTGCAGCGCAATCAGACCGCGCAATTCATCATCAGACATTTCGGTGAGCCAATGTTCACCGGAGCCGACAACCTGCTCGGAAAGTGCCTTTTTGCTCTCGATCAGCTCGTCGATCCGCTCCTCCAGTGTACCTTGGCAAATCAGCTTGTGCACTTGTACATTGCGGCTTTGACCAATACGGAATACGCGGTCCGTCGCCTGGTTTTCCACTGCAGGATTCCACCAGCGGTCATAGTGAATGACATGGCTGGCGCGTGTCAGGTTCAGGCCCACGCCACCTGCACGCAGGGAAAGTACGAATATATTCGGGCCTTCTCCCTGCTGGAAGTTGTGAACAATTTCATCTCGTCTGGTTTTCGCTAGTCCTCCATGCAGAAAATACGGCTCTTCCCCGAAGATTTTGGCCAAACGAGAGACCAGCAATTCTCCCATCGACACATATTGGGTGAATATCAGCGCCGATTCGCCGTTCTCGCGAATCGTCTCTACCAATTCCAGCAGTCGCTCCATTTTGCCCGAGTTTTCCGTTTTACCACTATCAGCCCGACCCGGAATGATCAGACCCGGATGGTCACAAATCTGCTTCAACTTGGTCAGTGAAGACAGAACAAGTCCTTTGCGAGCCATACCGATCTGCCCATCCAGTGTTCCCAATAATTGATCCACCACGCCCCGATACAATCCGGCCTGCTCTGGTGTCAGTACACAGTAGGATTTCAACTCCAGCTTCTCTGGCAAATCCTTGCGTATATCTGGGTCGCTTTTGAGTCGACGCAGCATGAACGGGGAGACGAGCCGATGAAGCTCGCGCAACGCGGACCCCCGCTCTTCTCCCGCCAAACTGTAACGCTGGCGGAACGAAGACGCCGTACCGAGGTAACCTGGATTCAGGAATTGAAAAATAGACCACAGCTCGCTCAGACGATTTTCTACCGGAGTACCTGTCATGGCAATCCGGTGTGGAGCAGACAGCTTCATGACGCTTTGTGCTTGCTTTGTTCGTGCATTTTTTATATATTGCGCCTCATCCAACACGATAGAGGACCAGTATACCGCAGATAAATCGCTGCCGTCCCGGCCCGCCAAATGATAGGTAGTGAGGACGATATCATACTCACGTACACTTTCCTGAAACAGCTCACCGTGGAGTCGCTGGTTGCCATGGTGAATATACAGCGACAAATCCGGTGAAAAGCGCTTCAGCTCGCGCTGCCAGTTGCCGAGCAAGGACGTCGGACAGATGATCAACGCCGGACGTTGATCATCTGCACCGATGCCACCGTCGAGCAGGCAGGTGATGACCTGAATCGTTTTACCAAGCCCCATGTCGTCCGCAAGGCAGACGCCAAAGCCCAATCCACGCATCGCAGCCAGCCATTGAAAGCCGCGCTCTTGATAGGGCCGTAATGCGCCGTGCAGTGTCTCCGGCACAGGCCGCGGCTCTACCGAACGGAGTACGCCGCCCTCAGCCAAAGACGCAAGCAATCCGGCGGATTCCGCGCCAAAGATGGACAAGCCTTTCCATGAGGCCTCGCCTGCACTTTCATTTTCTGCAGCCAGATGCATCCATTCGGACAAGCTCATCTCACCGTTTTCCCCGCGCTTGATAAAGCGCAGCACCTGACGGATTTCCTTGGGATCGACCTCGATCCATTCCCCTCCGAGACGTACATACGGCAAATTGGCCGCGACGATGCTTTCCAGTTCCTCCATCGTCAAAGTCGTATCACCCAGCACAGCCTCGGCATCAAACGAGATCATGCGGTTAATGCCGACAGACGATGTATCGGCAATCACACCATCTGGCTTGGCACCCTGCTCTGTCGAACGCATTTTGAGCCGCAAGCCTGCACGTCTTCGGCCCTCCCGGCTCCAGCGTGAAGGCATTTGCACGGTGATACCGTTCTTTTGTAATGCAGGAACGGCTTCCGTCAGGAAGCGGAAGAACAACTCTGGCTCCAGTGTCAGCCCCTCGGGATAAGGACGATTCAACGCTTCTTGCAATATAGGTGCTGCTTCAGCCGCCTGTCCGAGCCTCATTAGCAGTTGCACCTGCACTTGACGATATACAATTCCGCCTCGAACCAGATCACGCTCAGGATGAGCCCACAGTGCCAGAACAGGCAGTCGCAACCCCGGCTCAGCATCGCTTTCTGCCCAAAAGGTAATGCGCCAATCCTTGACACTCTCTTCCAGGGAAGGCTCCAAACGAAGGCACAACCGCAGTTGCCCTTCTATCGGCTCCTTGTCTTCCCGTTCCGTGACAGGCATTGCGCTTCCCTCAACAGAGGACGCTTGAAGCACCAGCTCCTCCATCTCCGCGGGCGTTCCCTGAATCGCCACCGGGCGGGAACCTGTCAGCAGACTGTTCCACCACAGCTCCGCCAGCGGTGATCCTCCGCGCCGATACTCTGCGCGATATCGACCCAGCTCACGGTCTGATGCTGCCAGCACCGCGGTCGTTTCCGCATGGATGACCGCACACAAGAAGGAGTACAGCACGATTCCGGCTGCATCCTCGCGTGTTTCAGGCTCCTTACCCGCAAAAACGGCCGGAGCTGCCATACAAACAGCTGGCATCGCAGCAGCCAGCTCATAAAAGCGGCGTATGTCCTCCTCTTGACACAGTCGAGGAATCCACACCCCGATAGCCGCTTCCGGACCACGACGGCGCGGTCCCGATGGACGCGCCTCTGTAAGCGATGGCGCAATTTCGCCCCGCTGCATCAGCTCTAGCGCGAAATAAGCAGCTTTTTGCCAATATTGCATTTCCTCGCCCAGCGTAATGCCCGATGCCGCACAGCCCTTCTCGTCCATGCGGGTCAACAGTGCCATCGTCTCGCGCGGTTCCAGCGCCAAACCCTCCAATGTACGCCCCAGCATGGAACGTCTTTTGCCACCTCTGCCCGCGGTTTCCACACGAGCAGTGTTCGGTATCCGTACCTCAGCAAGACGCAACGCAGCCTGCCGAAACGGCCGAAGGTCTCCCTTTAGCGTCAGCCTGCGGATTACACTGCTCCACGCATCGATACGTGGTTCCGACGTCTCACCAGAAAAGCAAAAAAACACATCTCCGAGCCATATTCCATAAAGCGGTTGATTCATATCTGTCTCCCGTCCAGCCTTTTGAATTATTACTCTTCATCATATACGAAAACGGGCTCTTTTCAAAACTTTATCACAAAAATAAATGGAAAGTCATAAGTTAATAACCTTAAATATTCATGTGGTTAACTATAAATAAGAGAATCAATTTACAGGATTAATTGTCTTTTTCTTCATCATCTGCTTTTGCATCCTTCAGATAAGGGTTCAGGCTGTCTTGCAGCAATTCCTTGACCCTCATCCGCAGTTCTTTCGGATATATGACCTCGGCCTCTGGCCCGTATTTTAGCAAAAGTCGTGACACATATCTAAACTCTTCGACCGGAATATATCCCTGCCATTCCTGACCCTGCCCTTCTTGATGGGAGACACTTTGGAAGAGAGCATCTGATCCGGCCAGCCTGGCACCCAATGCGGTAAATTTTATTTTGGTTGGAATTCCTATACGGGAATCCTCCGAAGCCAACCATTCCTGAAGTGTGGGAAGGCTGTCCAAGGTTTCCTCCAGCATCGTTATTGTGATCACCCGATCTGAACGGTACAGAATGATGCGATCTCTGCTATGCGCTGGCATATACCAATATCCGTGATCAAAATACAGTCCAATCGGATATACTTCAGTCCACTTTTCACCGGAAGCGGAGCGGTAATGCATGTTCACCCGGCGCTTATTCAACGCAGCCTCCAAAATGATTGAGGTGTAGGGTGACTCTGCGTGAGTGGGTAGCATACGAAAAGAAATGTACTCCTTTAATTGATCAATACTGTCCTGCACATCCTGTGGAAGCTCGGCATAATAGTGCTCGGATACATGTCCACGAACCGAGCCAAAAGGGATATCTGGAATGTTCTCCAACAGTTGCAGCATGAGGAAAAGACCCAGAGCCTCGTCGCGAGCAAGATGAAGGGGAGGAAGAAGCCGATTGGGGAGTGCCCGATACCCGCCATGAGGACCCATTTCGGTATAAAGGGGTAACCCGGTCTGCTGCAAATAGTCGAGATCTCTTTGTATCGTTCTGACGGAGACACCAAAACGTTCAGCCAACTCACGCGCCGTATATTTTTTTCGGGAATCCAGTATCCTCATAAGAGCAATCCTGCGTTCGTTCATAAGGTACCCCTCGATTCAAAAATTAATTTAAAATGAACGTTTAACTACGACATACTATGTCATAAATACATTGTAACATTAGGATATAGAAAGGAGTGAATGAACTATGAAGGATTTGAAATCAAACGCAGTTGTGCTGTATATTGCCATGAGTCTCGATGGGTATATCGCTTTGCCGGACGGTTCGGTGGACTGGCTGTATGATGTTAAAGGGGATGGCGGGGACAATGGATATGCCGACTTTTACGACACCGTTGGTACAGTGCTGATGGGCAGGCTGACGTATGAGGAAGTATTGAAGCTCTCAGATGATTTCCCTTATGCTGGAAAGCCATGCTATGTGTTCACACGAGCATTAACGGAGCAACAGCAGGCGCCACATGTTACATTTACGGACGAAGCTCTGACTGAACTGGTTCCACGTCTACAAGGACAATCGGAAGGTGCGGTATGGCTAGTCGGTGGGGGCCAGTTAGTTCAGGCCTTCTTACAAGCTGGACTGCTGGAGAAAGCTATCATTGCGATCATTCCCAAAGTGCTTGGACAAGGAATACCGTTATTTCCAGAGGGAACGCTACCAAGTACGTTTGAACTCCAAGAAATAGAACGCCGCGGGGATATTGTTCTTCTCCATTACCATATATAATTAATTTTGCAAAAAAGCCTTCATATTTCAGGACCATACAATCTCCCTGAAATAAGAAGGCTTTATCGCGTGCTTTTGTTCTTATTTGGTCTTCAAATTATCCCATGTTTTCTGGAAATCCTCGAATAGCTTCCCGGCATCCGATTTACCTGCCACATAAGCTTGCATCTGACTTCCGAATTCTTGCTGTGCTCCTTCAGGATAGCGGCTAAAGAACCAGCCCAACAGTTTGTTTTCCTTACTGTATTTCACCACTTCCGCACCCAGTTGGCCCATATCAGCCTCTGCCCCTTCGATGCTCTTGAATGCTGGAATAAACTTGAATTCCTTGGTGATATACTTTTTACCCTGCTCGGATGTCACCATCCAGTTTAAGAACTCCTTCGCCTCGGGTTTGACAGTCGAATTTTTATTAACCACCCAGTTGTTGGCGACACCTACAAACAGCTTATCTCCGGCTGTTGCGTCTTCACCAATCGGCATAGGTAAAATACCCAGATTCAGCTTCGGATTAATACCGTCAATTTGGACCTGAGTCCAGTTCCCTTGCTGCATCATGGCAGCCTTTCCAGTGGCGAAGTTCGTTACCTGCGTGTTGTAATCGGTCGTGAGCGGCTTCGAATTGCCATACTTCATTGTCAGATCAAACAGCTTAACCCACTCGGCGAATACAGCGTTGCCCGGAATCTTTGCAGTTCCATCATTCAGTCCCTTAACGAAGGCCGAAGGGTCTGGCTGATTGGCAAATGCCACGTTCAGCAAATGATTGCCCAGCACCCAAAACTCCTGATATCCATTAGAAAATGGAGTTATCCCTGCGGCTTGGAGCTTTTGCGCAGCTCCCTCCAGTTCGGACAATGTTTTAGGGGGCTCCGTAATCCCCGCCTTCTTGAACAAATCCTTGTTATAAATAAAGCCGTACCCCTCCAGATTCATCGGCTGTCCATACAGCTTGCCGTCTTTGGTCATCGGTTCTTTGGCGACATCAACCACATCGCCAACCCAAGGCTGGTCAGACAGATCCTCCAAATATTCAAGCCACGTATCCAGCTCGCGGTAACCTCCTACGTTAAAAATATCCGGCTGCTCCCCGGAGGCGAACTTCGCCTTTAACGCCGCTCCATAGTCACTGCCCCCGCCCACGGTCTGAATATCGAGCTTGATCCCTGGATGAGACGCTTCGTATTCCGCTTTCATGCGATTTAGTGCTTCTGCAATCTCTACCTTAAACTGAAAAATGTGAATTGTTTTTTCCTTCACTTCCTCTTTGCCTGCGTTTTGTCCGCCACTGCTGTTACAACCTGCCAAAACCAGGGCAAAGGCCGCGAGAAGCAAGATCAGTGCTTGAGCTTTCTTTTTAAAAGTATGCGTTTTCATTTTCATGTTCCTTTCTATTCTAAATTCATATCAGATGAACTCGAAAAATTCATGTGGAAACGGAGCAAACGGAATGGTGCTGAACAAGCGATAGCGCTCGCCTTTGTCTCTAGAATCCCACCTTTATTCGTTTATTCAGGGGAATCTGGAGGCAACAGCGATGGTAAGCACCATCCGTTTGCGGAGTGGCACACCGTGTACATTTTCAGCTCATCGCCACACTCAACCTTTGACCGAACCAGCCATAATACCTTGTATAATATATTTTTGCATGGCCAGAAAGAATACAATGACTGGCAGGATGCCCAGCACCAGAGCAGGCAAAGCCAAATCCCACTGCTTCGTGTATTGTCCAAAAAAGGCATAGGTCGCAATCGGAATCGTGCGCAGTTCAGCCTTTTGCAGTACCAGAGAAGGCAGGAGATAATCATTCCAAATCCAGAGCGTATTTAAAATAATAACAGTTACCATCATCGGCAGCATCAACGGATACACAATTCGGAAAAACACTCCGTAAGGCGTACATCCGTCCACCGTAGCTGCTTCTTCCACCTCGACTGGCACACCTTTGACGAATCCATGAAAGAGAAAGATCGACATAGGGGCTCCAAATCCCAGATAACAGATTACCAGACCACTTATACTGTTCATTAAATCCAGTGTACTTACAACCTTGACCAAAGGAATCATCACCGATTGAAAAGGAATGACCATGGCAGCTACGAACAGGCTGAACAACACTCGATTATAACGCGTCGGACGCCGGACCATTCGGTAAGCAGCCATTGAGCTGATCAGTACGAGCAGTAGATTACTAACTACCGTAACTACAAGTGAATTCCATAAAGCTTCGGGAAAACGCGTGATGCTCCACGCTCTAGCGTAGTTGCTCCATACAAAGGTTTGTGGCCAGGCCGCAGAATCGGTGAGCAGGTCACCAAAGCTTTTGACCGAATTCACGAATAAAAAGTAAAACGGGACGAGGAATAACAATGCGACGAGGATCATCACCATCTCGGTCGCCCATGTTCCAAAGCGGTAGCGCTTGCTTGTTTCCATTTACGCTTCCACCTCCCGACTTTTCGTCAGTCGTACCTGAAGGCTCGTAACCAGAGCAACAATGATAAAGAAAATGAGTGCTTTAGCTGTTCCCAGCCCATAACGATTATTCACAAACGCTTCATTGTAAATATTGAGTGCAACCGACTCTGTGGACCCGAAGGGACCGCCCTTGGTCAGTGACAAATTGAGATCGAACATTTTGAATGACCATGATATCGCCAGGAAAAGACATACCGTAACGGCAGGCATGATCAAAGGAAGTATAATCGACCGCAAAATTTGCATCCGGCTTGCTCCGTCAATTTCGGCTGCTTCCAGCATATCGCGGGGCACATTGGTCAGGGAAGAGATATAAATAACCATCAAATACCCGGCAGTTTGCCAGATAAACACGATTACAATGCCCCAGAAGGCCGTGATCTCATCTCCCAACCAGGACAGGTTGAAGAAGGACAAGTTCGTGCTCTCTCCGATTGCTGCAAATCCCTTGACGAAAATAAACTGCCAGATAAAGCCCAGCAACAGACCTCCGATCACATTAGGCATAAAAAAGATGGTCCTGAGTACATTTTTTGTTTTCAGCGGTTTGGTTAGAAAATACGCCAGCAGAAAGCCAAAAATATTCGCAGCCACCACTCCTACCACCGTAAAACGGACCGTAAACCAGAACGCTGTCCCAAATTTGTCATCATTCCATAAAATGTGACTGAAATTATCCAGCCCGACCCACTTTGCCTCATTGGCTACCCCATTCCACTCTGTAAAAGAATAGTACATTCCGAGCATAAAAGGGATTACAATAATGATAACGAAAAATAACGTCGACGGCCCTACAAAAATGCATTGCTGGAGCCATTGCGACGACTTGGCGCGATTCAATCCGATCCCCCCCTTTTGTTGTCTGTTGGTGTCTGGAACGCTCCCTTACGGCTTTCTTTCAGCAGCATGATGCTTGGGCCGTACGGATATGCGATTCACATGTTCATTATGTCGAATAAGCGCTCTGGAGAACACGTAGGATCGTGAACCATTAGGGGGGAAAATATTGACCTCTGGCTCGCCTTGAATTGTGAAAGGAGCTCACTGCATGAAATTTCACAGTATTCGTTCCCGCCTGATCTGGTTTTTGCTCATTGCGGTCACTCTGCCGCTACTGCTGTCGATGACTATGACCTTCGTTCTCACCAAGCAATCCTTGCGGGAGCAGGCCACACAAGAAAATGAACGGCTTATTTTTCAGGGAATTACGAATCTGGATAACTATTTACAGGGACTGAATCGTGCGTCCATCGGAGTCTATAATGACCCCCATTTTCTGCGTAATCTGGCCAAAATTCCAGATGATTACCGGGCCGTCGCTGAAATTTACACCACACTGCAAACGATGATGAATGCTTCGGCAGGCATTGACCAAGTGTATTTGCATTCTTTTGAGGCTGGGCAATCCACGTTGATTACCAGTACAGTCCCGCTACGGGAATTCCGACTGGAGCCCTTTACTGGTTCTATTCATTACGGCCCTTCTGGACTATTCATACAGCCTTCGCACATGAAGCATTTGTACGGCTTTTCGGCGGTTTCCTATGCGGAGCACAGCACAAAGCAGCAGGTATTTACACTTCATCGGGCGATTCGGAACATTCCTGCCTCAGAGACACTTGGGGTACTGGCTATAGATGTTGATCTGGAGCCGCTGCGCAGTATTTGCCGTCAATTGTATGATGCGGATACAGAAGAGCTGTTTTTGATCGATCGGAACGGAACAATCATATATAGCGGAAAAGAAGCAGCGATTGGAACGCACTGGAAGGAATCTGACCTGCTTAATCGAATTTCTAAAGAAGGCGAGCACGGAGTGATTGAGGATGATACGGCACTGCACGTGTACGGCAAGCTGGATGCCAACCTGTCAGGCTGGACGCTCGTCAAGAAAATTCCACATCGTACGCTGTATTTACGGGCTACCCGCCTGACTCAGATCAATGCGGTCATTACAGGCGCAGCATTGCTACTTGCCATTGTTGCCACGTTATGGATTTCGATAAAAATCACGGCACCTATTAAGCGACTGACTCGCTACATAAACCAGATTCAGTCCGGTCAACTGGATGTAGACATTCGGGCCATGAGTAACGATGAAATCGGAGTACTGTCGCGCCGTTTCAGACAGATGATGGATACCATCAATAACCTCATTTTACAGGAATACAAGCTGGAGCTGGCTAACAAGACACATCAATTGAAAGCGCTTCAGGCACAGATTAATCCTCACTTTTTATATAATACGCTACAGTCTATTGGAACCCTGGCTCTACAGCATGAGGTACCGCGAATTTATTCGTTGCTCTCTTCCCTTGCCAAAATGCTGCGCTATAATATGAGGGACCATACGGTCGTTACACTTAAGGAAGAAGCCGAACATGTAAAACAATATCTTGATTTACAAAAGGAACGCTTCGGTGAGCAATTAGAGGTTACTTACCGGTGGGAGGATGAGGTCCTGAATGATCGGGTGCCTAAAATGATTCTCCAACCGTTGGTGGAAAACTACTTTAAACACGGTGCCGATCCCCGGCTGGGGCCCGGTGAAATTCGCATTACAGGCAGACGAATCCGGGAAGGCATTGTGAAAATAACCGTGGAAAACAACGGAACTTCCATTCCACAGGCCGAATTGGAGCAGCTCCAGCATATGTTAAAACGTCCGCTGAAAGCCTACGAAGAGCCGGACACTAGCGAGCAGGATTCCATTGGCCTCCGTAATGTTCTATTGCGTATTCAGCTTCACTCGGAGGATGGTTCCAACACCCTGTGCGTAGACAACATCCTGCCTCATGGTGTCCGTTATACACTCGAAATTCGCACTGAAGCCCCTGCAGAAATTCATATTAAGGGAGAGTGATCTGTCAATGAAAGTCCTGATTGTGGATGATGAGAAGCATGTACGCCATGCCATTCGGATGCTCGTACATTGGGAAGCGTGCGGTGTGAGCGAGGTACTTGAAGCTGAGTCGGGCGATCAGGCGATTGAGGTCATTACCGCCCTTTCCCCACCCGTTGTACTTACGGATATGCGGATGCCCGGCAAGGATGGAGTAGCACTGATGGAGTGGATTCAAGTGAATTCCCCAGCAACCCGAGTTGTGGTGGTCAGTGGTTATGATGATTTTGACTTGGTTCGACAGGTCATCCGCCGGGGAGGCATGGACTATATTCTTAAGCCCGTAGATCCAGTGGAGATTAACGAGGCTCTAAATAAAGCCACTCAAGCCTGGCGGACAGCGGAGCAAGACCGGAACAGGCAGACGATGCAGGCCATGGAGGTCAACCGGATGAGGCCGCACTATGCTGACAAGCTCCTGACTGAGATCGTTTCCGGTATAGCGAGTACCCCTCTTTCCATTACGCCCTTACGTGAGGAGTTACGTCTTCCCGCAGCTATTCAGATATGTAATGCAGCTGTGATGAGTACCACGCAGCTGGATGCCGATATACTGGACAAATATAAAACGCGTCGTGCGCTTTTGAGCTTTTCCCTGATTAACATCTGCAACGAATTTCTTGGAACTTCTCAAACCGGAATTGCATTCCGTCATCTGGAGCGTATGGACGAAATTATTCTGCTATATTGGGGCGAGCCATCTCGTTGGCCGCTGCTCTTGCAGGATATTCACACAGGGATCAAAACGGCTTTGCGGTGTTACATGCACATCGGGGTTGGCTCTTATGGCTCTTTTGGCGCTTTTCCCATAGCGGCAGCCACTGCCTACCAAGAGGCACGGCAAGCGTTGTGGAAACGGGATGTGTTGCAAACCGCCGACTGGATGCACCAGAGTTCCCAGACACGGCAGAACATTCGTCTTCCCCAGTTGCCTGAGATGGAAGAAGAGCTACGGCTTAGTGCGCTCAGCTGTAATGCCAATCGTGTGTCGATAGCGGTAGGCCACTGGATAGCAGCCGTAGCCGAGCTGCCTTCGGTGACAGCAGAGCAGCTAGCCAGTTGGAATCAGGAGTTGGACTGGATGCTGGCCCGTTGGCTGAATGACAGACCCGGAGATACCGATGGCGAGGAACTGGCAGATGAGTCTGGCTCCATTCATGCATTGCCGGTCGACAACCGTGGCATGCTTTCCCTGCCCTTATGGCAAAGACAGGTTGAAAACCGACTGCTAGCAGCCGGTCAGGCACTTACACCAAACCATAGCCCAAACAACCCGACCATCCGTGATATTGCCCGCTATCTGGATGCACACTATGACGAGGACATTTCTCTACAGGATATGGCGAGCCGCTTTTATCTCAGTCGGGAATATATTTCACGTAAATTCAAGCAGGAGTACGGGGTTAATCTGTCAGACTATTTGTGTCAGATCAGGATGAGCAAGGCAAAACTATTGCTGCTGAATGACAAGCTGCGCCTTCATCATATTGCCGGTATGGTCGGGTATCAGGATGAAAAATATTTTGGCAAGGTGTTCAAAAAACTGGAGGGGGTCACGCCCGGCGAATTCAGAAAACGCCATTCTGCAAATCCTCAGCCGTGACCGCATACAACACGTGATCTTCCCACACACCATTAATCTTCAAATAGTTGAGAGCCAGCCCTTCGCGGCGAAATCCTGCCTTTTCCATCACTCGATTGGAAGGCGTATTTCTTGGCATCACTCCAGCTTGAATACGGTGTAATTCCAACTCATTTAAGGCGTAGCGTACAATATCCTTCACTGCGGAAGTGGCATAGCCTTGTCCGTGGTATGCAGGATCTACAAAGTAACCCAGATTGGCGTTTTGAAAGGGGCCTCTAGCGATACCCGACAGCTCCATTCTGCCGATCAGCTTATCATTTTCCGGCAAAAAAAGTCCAAACGTATATCCCTGTCCGGCTTGTGCCGCTTCCAAACCGTTAGAAATCAGACGCGCCTGTTCTTCCAGCGTAAAGTAAATTTCAGGTCGTTCTGGCTCGAACGGTTTGAAAAAATCAAAATTTTCACGTCTGATCTCTAATAAACGTTCTGCATCACTTACTTGTAACAATCGAATCTGTAGCCCCGGATGGGTGGACTTTATCAAAATGGCGCCATTAGCTTTATGTAACATTGTCATTTTCCTTCTTTCTCAGTTATTCCTATATTATTGTGTTCACGGTCATGAGACAGGAAAATACCCCAGGTGCATGAGAGCAGCCTAGGGTATCTCCATCATTCAAAATTTAGTCCGTAACAGGCATCCAGCCTGGAAGGGTCGTCAACGCACCCCACAAGTAGTCAGGAATGACTAGCTCCTGCTGGGCTTGCTTGGATAATGTCGTGCGAATGGTATCTTCTGTGCCGTTTTGTACCTTCTGAACCCATTGTGGCTCCATCAAAAGCGGACGTCCCAGCGATACAAGCGGTACACCTGTCTCCAGTGCTGCAAGCGCTTCGTCCGGTGTATTCAGCGACCCGACTCCCATAATCGGCACACGGTTACCTACCTTCTCATGGATGAGAACCGTACGTGACCGTTCGTCACTGCGGTCACGGAATGAACCACCGAAGAAATGATTTACGGAAATGTGCAGGTAATCCAGCCCTTGATCCGCCAGACGGTCTACAAGCACCATCGTATCCTCCAGCGTAATGCCTGGTGTGTGTCCTTCCTCAGGAGACAAGCGGTATCCAAAGATGAATGGCCGCTTTGCATGTTCTGCGATCACTTTCTTCACTTCGTGAACAACCGCCAGCGGAAAGGTCAATCGTTTTTCAAGACTTCCTCCCCATTCATCGGTACGAAGATTGGAGTGCGGGGAGAAGAACTGCTGGACCAGGTAACCGTTCGCTCCGTGAAGCTCCACACCATCATAGCCTGCTTCAATCGCTCGGCGAGTTGCTTCGCCATAGGCACGGATGACGCGGTGGATATCATCGGAGGTCATTTCACGCGGCACAGGCGCACCTTCTTTTTCCTCGGCTACTGCGCTTGCACTGATCGGCTGTCCATCTGGAATTTGATCTGGTGGACACAGGCGGCCACCATGATAAATTTGCAGGATCGCTTTTGCGCCTTCTTGATGAATCGTATCCGCCAGACGACGCAGGCTCGGAATCATTTCATCCTTGTCCGCACCGAACTCATTAACAAAGCCTTTGCCATCTGGAGTTACATACACACAAGCGGTAATAACCGCGCCCACACCACCGGAACGTTCACGGTAGTATGCCAGCTCCTGGTCACTGACTTCACCATTTTCGTGGGAAGCAAAGTTAGTCATAGGTGCCATGGTAATACGGTTCTTCAACGTAACACCGGATGGCAGGGTAAAAGCTTCAAATAGAGACTTATATTTTGGGTTCATTCGTTCTCTCTCCTTCAGTTTAAATCAGATCAGATAATATAAGGCTGTTGAGCATGAAGCCGAATACGATGCAGTTTTCCTTCCATAACGAACTTAAACTCCTGTTGCTTACTTAAATACAGTGGTTGTAATAACCACAGTATAAAGATCCGCAACTACAAAGTCAAATCTATCCTTTCTGACCTTCTCTAAACTGTTCGAAGAAGCTGAACCGCAGCTACTTATCACAAGCCACTGACAAAGCTTTTAATGGTTCCCGGCTGTGCTGTTCTTCTCCTCCCGGCGGGAAAACCAGGTCGCGAGCAACGAGCCGGAAATATTATGCCACACGCTAAAAATCGCACTTGGTACAGCAGCAATCGGGTTAAAGTGAGCTGCTGCAAGCGCAGCGCCCAGTCCGGAATTCTGCATTCCCGTTTCCAGCGTAACAGCTTTACGCTTGGAAAGATTCATACCGAATAGCTTGGCAAACCAATATCCAAGCAGGAACCCGATACCATTATGCAAAATAACCACACCAAAAATAATCGGACCTGTCTCCAAAATCTTGCCTTTGCTGCCTGCAACCACAATAGCCACGATGAGTACAATCGCCAGTGTTGATATGAGCGGCAGCGCCTGAACACTGGCTTCTGCCTGTTTGCGAAATAGCGACTTAACGATAACACCCAGCACTATGGGGACAATAACTACGATGAGAATATCCATGATCAGCGACTTCGCATCAATATTCATCCAACGTCCAGCAAGCAGGTTAATCATCGCCGGAGTAGCCAGTGGAGCAATCAGCGTTGACACCGAAGCAATCGACACGCCCAATGCCACGTCGCCTTTGGATAAGAGCGTCATTACGTTGGAGGCAGTTCCACTCGGACAACAGCCTACCAAAATGACACCTACCGCAATATCCGGTGGCAGCTGCAATACTAATGCCAATCCAAAGGCCAGAAACGGCATAATCAGATAATGCCCGACCACACCAATAGCCACATCCACTGGGCGCCGGAATACTTCACGAAAGTCAGCCGCAGATAAAGTTAATCCCATCCCAAACATGACCATGCCCAGAAATAACTGTATGTATCCTTTCAACCCTGTAAACGCCGCAGGAAAGAAAAATCCCAAGCATGCAAATAAAAGTACCCAGATGGAAAAGGTTCCTCCTACAAATTTCCCTACTTTCTCCAAGCCATTCATTCTACTTATCTCCTTACTTCTATATAAGTTGAATCTGAGGAATTTCAGCTTATATAGTGCTTAAAATTTTCACCATTGTACTACATATGACTGCATATACATACAACTTTTTATGATTATACTGGGATCAAGAAACTTTTTCCCGTTAGGACATATTCGAAAGCAAAGTGGGTATATTCATAATAGAAGTTGTGACCAGTCGGTCATTTTGGATCATCATTCGTTGAGGAGGAGATATCCCTATGTCACGAAGTCATCCGTATAAATGGTGGAATATTATTGCATTTATCGCTGTCGTTCTCGTTAACATTCTGGCTTCTACACTTCCTATCGGCGGCAGAAGCACTGCTGCTGTATCCAACATGTACCCTACCTTGATCACACCAGCGGGTTATGCTTTTTCCATCTGGTCGGTCATCTACGTACTGCTCGCCTGCTTTGTCGTGTACCAAGCTACACCTACAGGGCAATCCAAGACAAGCGTTCAGTCCATCGGTATTTTTTTTATTCTAAGCTGTCTCTTCAATATCATCTGGATTTTCCTCTGGCAGTATGTATACGTAGAGCTGTGTGTCATCGTCATTATTCTATACTTACTTTCCCTGAGCGTCGTGTATGTACGTACCCGCACGCCGCAGCCAACCCTTGGAGAAATGTGGTTCGTCAAGCTACCGTTCAGCCTCAATCTCGGTTGGGTATCCATTGCTACTATTATCAACATTGCAGTGGCACTGGAAAAGAATGAATGGAGTGGCTGGGGACTCAGCGATACGACATGGGCGATTATTATCCTGCTCATAGGCACCGCATTGGCGATCATGGTCAGCTTCCCTTATCGCGACAGCATTTATCCTCTCGTATTTGTATGGGCCTATGTCGCCATCGCCGTCGAGCATCCGAACAATGAAAATGCACGGCTAGCCGCATTGATCTTGGCGGCAATCATTCTGGTGTACGCGCTATGGCTATTCTTTGCCCGTAATCGAGACCGGGATTAAAGAAAACGAATATGATCTCTAGCAAGAACAAGCGAGTTTAGGTCTGAATCATCTAGCCCAAGCTCGCTTGCTTTGTTTATTCATTTTATCCAATATGATTAGGTATAGACTTTAATCAAATCTATAAGCTTGCTTGTCGAGTGATCTGCATTTGTTTTCTTCATATTGAAAATGTAATCCGACCTTTTTTCATACATACGAAGAATCATGTCAACAAATCGTTCAGATTCCAACTCTTCTTCTTCTAAAAACTCGCAAAAGCCTTGTGCTTTAAATGATTTTGCATTTAGAATTTGATCTCCCCGGCTGGCCGCTTTTGAAAGAGGGATTAATAGCATAGGCTTCCGCAGCGTCAAGAATTCAAAAATGGAATTTGAACCCGCCCTAGAAACAACCATATCTGCCATCGCCATAACATCCGCCAGTTCATCGTTTATGTATTCAAATTGCTTGTAGCCATGCATATGAATGGAATGATTCACTTGGTCTTTACCACAAATATGCACGATTTGAAAATGAACGAGCAAATCCTCTAAATTCATCCAGACCATCTCATTGATCTTCTTGGAGCCTAAACTCCCACCCATGATCAGAATGATCGGCTTATTCCGAGTAAAACCGCAATAGGTCAAACCTTTGGCTGCCTTCCCATCTTTTAGTTCATCTCTCACAATAGCACCTACATACCGAGTATGCTTAGAGCGAAAGTACTGAGTGGTTTCAGGAAAGGTAGTACAAATTTCTGTAGCAAATGTGCTGGAAATCTTATTAGCTAATCCAGGGGTAATATCTGATTCATGAATGATTACAGGGACTTTATTCAACCACCCAGCCAATACCACAGGAACCGAAACAAATCCGCCTTTTGAAAAAATAACATCCGGTTTTTCTTTACTTATAATCCGGTACGCTTGAGAAATCCCCTTCAGTACTTTAAAAGGGTCCTTAAAATTATCCCAATCAAAATATCTACGCAATTTTCCAGTTGAGATACTGAAATAACACACATCTTCTAGTCCGGAAATCAATTTTCTTTCAATCCCTTGTTCAGAGCCTATGTATTGGACACTCCAATGTTGTTCCAGTAAGTGAGGAATCAAAGCTAGGTTTACTGCTACATGTCCTGAAGAGCCTCCACCAGTCAAAATTATTTTTTTATTAATCATCTCCACCTCCGCTCTGTATTTTAAAAGAACAAAACACATTAAATTTGAGCAAACGGGTGTCTCTATTTAATAGGGACACCCGTTTGTCATGCAAACTTTTTATTTTATGAACGGATCTTTCAGACTATTCGCCCTTCAATGCAATGACTTCAATCTCTACCAGTGCATCCTTAGGCAGACGAGCTACCTCCACCGCACTGCGTGCTGGGTAGGGTTGTTCAAAGAAAGAACTGTACACCTCATTGACGCTGACAAAATCGTTCATGTCCTTCAGGAATACAGTCGCTTTCACAACCTGGTTCATGTTGCTGCCTGCCTCTTCCAGAATGGCTTGTACATTGCTCAAGGACAGGCGTGCCTGCTCCTGTACATCCTTACCAAACTCACCTGTTGCCGGATTCAGTCCAAGCTGTCCCGAAGTGTAAATAAACCCGCCTGCCTCTACCGCTTGGCTATAAGGGCCGATAGCACCGGGTGCTTTTTCAGTAGCAATTGTTTTTTTCATATGGGTTGGATTCTCCTTCCTGATACTGGTTCACCGTATTATAGCATGTGCAGTCCAAAGCCACTATTCCGTGCGACGGAATAACGCACAGGGTTTCTTTTAAGACACCTCATTGGGAAGGTGCTATATTTTTTTATTTCCGCTGTAACCTTTAGCATCTATGTATCATCTAACTCCTATAACCAGCTACAAAATAAATTTTATAAATCCAGATACAGGTACAATGAACATAGCTAGTATAGACGGGAAAGGGGCACCATCCTTTGAATCTCGAAACAAACTTACACCAAGCAAGGCAGGGAGACCGCAAGGCATTCGTCGCCTTGATGAAACATATGGAATCCGATATGTATGGCATGGCGCGTTCCATTCTTCGCAGCAATGAAGATTGCGCGGACGCGATGCAAGAAGCGATGCTCAAGGCATACCAGTCTCTGGGTGAGCTGCGTGAACCTCGTTATTTTAAAACATGGCTGCTTCGTATCCTCATTAATGAGTGCCATCTCATTATCCGCAAGCAAAAACGGATCTTACCCGTGGCGGAATTTATAAAGGAACCCTCCACCTCGGGCGGATATGAAAAAATCGAACTGCGCGAGGCCATCGACCACTTGGAGGAATCCATGCGAACCGTAATTTCCCTGCACTATTTGCGCGATATGCCGATCAGAGAAATATCAGAGGTACTGGATGTATCAGAGGGGGCCGTCAAAACACGATTGCACCGTGCTCGCAGAATATTAATGGACCTGCTACAAAATCGTGGAGAAAGGAAGGTGACCTTTCAATGAGCCCTTCAGAGATTGAGAAACAGAATCAAGAGCTGGATCGGAAATTACAATCAGAAAAAGTAAACTTGGACGCAGACACGGTAATGATTCCCGATTTGGTAAGAGAACGCTTAGATGCATTTTACACACAAATGGAATCGGATGGGGGGCCGTTATCCAAGTCTCCTTCCTTACATCGACCGGGCAAAAAATTTCTCCGGGGAACCGCAATTGCCGCTGCTTCTGCGGCTGTCATTAGCGTTATGATCATCGGTAGCGCCTTTGTTTCGCCTACAATGGCAGAATCATTAAAGCAGGTCCCCCTTGTAGATAGCGTGTTCAAGCTTGCTGGGGATCTCGGGCTGCAAACCGCTGATCAGAAAGGATTGGCAACTTCCTCGAATCTCAGTGTTACCCATAGCGGTATTACATTAAAGGTACCACAAATCATATTTGACGGGACACGCTTGGTCGTGGCGTTGGAAAAGAGCGGCGGAGATTCACAACATCAAACCCTATATCCGGCGATCCAAACGCAAGGACAGCCCGAAGAGGACATTCTGGAGAAAGTGGACCTGTTCATCAATGGGACATCGGTCAATAGGAATAACGGCGCCTTTAATTTCATGTATGGCCGCCCAGGCAAAGATAGTAATTCTATGCTGATTGCGTATATGCGTGACCCTGCCAGTGGTAAACCCGCCTTACCAGATCAGTTTGAGCTAGAGATATATGCAAAGTTAAAAGGTGTAGCCGAGCCGTTTCGCATACAAGCCACGGTTCACAAAACTAAAATAAATAACAAGATACTTCAGCTGCAAATGAGTAAGTCTAATCCGTATCTTGCATTTATGGCAGAAAAGGTAGAAATCACACCCATCACGACCAAGATCACAACGTCATTCAAAATGCTGACCGATATTGCACATATGCCGGATGATTACACCGTGGAGCGAGAGTACAATGACATCAAAAACGGACAAACGATCCAGTACACCAAAAAGGAATTGGATATGCTTGATTATGCTGTATTCGACGAGCAGGGAAGAGAACTCCAACTCCTAAGCGGCTCTGGAGTTCCCCTTACCAAAGAACGTAACAGCAAAATGATCACCCTTTTTACTCCTTTTGTGGACACTCCCCAGAAGATCATCTTCAAGCCTTATATCTTGCCAACACAACCAGGAGGCAGTGCCCTACTCGATGCTAATGGCAACTGGACACGTCATTATATTGATGAATTAGAGATTACGATAGATGTGTCGCAACATACAAACCGCCAATAAAACACAAATAACGCCGCTGCTGCCCGAATCATCGGGCAACAGCGGCGTTATTGTCATTTTAAACCCTAGCCGTGGTTTTACACGTTCTCATCAGGAGCTGCTCCTGTACCGGGTTTCTCATCATCGGATGTTAGTTCTCCTCCGATGACTCGAATGATGTCGTTCGGATAAATATGTACGCCGCTCGCCTGCGCGAGAGCAATTCGTACCATGGCTCGTGCGATGACCGGGGCCGGGATGGCGCGGTAGGAAGCGAGCTTGCCCGTCATCAGGCCGTCCAGTGCCTTCATGACAACAGCGGCAGCGGCTTCACCCAAACGTCGTTCAGGTCTCGCGCCCAAAATCAGCGACGGACGGAACAAATGCAGCGCAGGCAATCCGACAGCAGCAAGCGCCTCTTCAGCCTCACCCTTGGTGCGATTATAAAACACGCGTGAGTCTGGATCGGCACCCATCGCAGAGACCGCAAGCATCTGTACCGCTCCAGCTTCTTTGCCCAACTGGGCTGTCAGCACCGGGTAGTCTAGATCCACCTGACGGAACTGCTCCTTGGAGCCCGCCTTTTTCATTGTTGTCCCAAGGCAGCAAAAAACATCATCCACCCCTTCGAAGGCGAACGCCGCTTTCTGCGGCTGTTCCCAATCGATGAGCGCCTGCTCCAGCTTGGGATGCTTGATGTCCAATGGACGTCTGCCCATAACCATGACGCGGTTGTATTCCTTTTGCACCAGCAGCTCTCGTACAACATAACCCCCGACAAGCCCTGTTGCACCCACAACGACCGCTTTGCGTTCCATGATAGACCTCCTTTGTGCCATAGCGCTCCTGCTCCTACAATTGCGATTAGGTTAATTTAAACGGCTGTTCGTCCGCCTCCTTGCTTTTGGACGGACACATAGGTAGGTACAGGGAAAATGTACTTCCCTTGCCCTCCTCACTCTCCAGACGGATAAACCCGCCCAACAAGCGGGAAAAATCACGGCTGATGGACAATCCCAACCCAGTTCCTCCATATTTACGATTAATGGAACCGTTCGCCTGCTGGAATGCCTCAAAAATAACATGCTGCTGAAGCTTGGAAATGCCGATGCCCGTATCTTTTACAGCAAATACAACCCAATCTCCCTCTTGTCCCTTTCGATCCAAATGTTGTGTGCTGATTTCCAGCAATACACGTCCTTCATGAGTGAACTTAAAAGCATTGGACAACAGATTACGCAAAATTTGCTGTACGCGTTTGGAATCAGACCGGATTTCATTCGGTATAGGCTCATGCTCCTTCAAGCTGAATTCCAGATTTTTATCCTTCGCTGTGACTTCAAAATGCATCATCATCACCTGCGCAATCTCACGTACACTGACTGGCTCACTTACGATTTCCATGTGCCCAGCCTCGACCTTGGATAGGTCCAGAATGTCGTTGATCAATTGGAGCAAATCATGCCCGGAGGCATAAATTAGATCACTGTACTGGTCTAGCTCGTCCTCATCCAGATCTTTTCCCTGCTCGTTGATAATTTGCGCCAGATTAATGATGCTGTTAAGAGGTGTACGTAACTCATGCGACATCGTTGCCATAAAATCCGATTTATATTGGGAAGCCATCATCAGTTGCTTGGCACGTTCCTCTAGAATGACCTTTGCCTTCTGCAACTCATCTCGCTGCTCTGATAACAACTCATTCGCCTGCTTAATCTGATGATTCCGCTGTTGCTCCATCTGAAAGTCACGTAAAATCAGAGCAAATAAAAAACTGAGAACGATGCCGATAGGCAGTGTAAGAGGAACAACCTCCGCTACATAATAGCGCCAGGGAATGACGCCTAGACAGGCAATATTTAACGTATTTACGATATTAACCGCTAAAATGGTTACCGATGCCTTGATAATCAAACGCCAGGTGGAACGGCGCATCCAGTAATTCAATCCGGCGCACAGGACGCCCAGAATGCTCATATTCAAAAAGCCGACCCACGCCGCCGTATGCAGGCCGAAGGTAAATCTCGTAAGTCCGATTGCGACCCCAATAATAATAAGCGTATAAGAGCGAGGATACACCAACGCCGCGATAATCAGCGGTACGAAACGCAGATCAAAAATAACTGTTTCACTAAAGTTAAAACCAAAGCAAGAGCTGACCCATCCGCCAAATATCACTAGCAGCACCGAGCTGACATATTTGAACCGCGAAGAGGTACGACTCAAACCATATTTATAAATCACGTTCGCCACATAGGCAACGGCAATCAGCATCCCTAAATTCATTAAAAACATCATTGAAAATTGCATGGACTCACACTCCCATAGCGCAAAAAATTGGATGCCAGGCCTATGTTAACCGCGTCTGCCTTTCTTGTACATCATAACATGAAGCCCCATCTTTCGACATGTCAAAAGATCTTATATCCGTATATAAAAAAAGCGAACCTCAATGGCTCGCCCTAGTGCTGATACCTATAGAGTCAGCTTGTGATGCCTTTGTTCCGGCGCCACTCTTTGACAAATAATTCGGCAAAATAAGGGTCCCATTGGGTTCCCTTTCCCTCTTCCAATATCATAACCGCCTTCTCTTCCTTCATACCTTGCCGATAGGGACGATCAGACGTCATCGCATCATAAGCATCCGCTACAGCAATGATTCGCCCGAATAAGGGGATATCTTCCCCTGCGAGCTGGTCAGGGTATCCCTTGCCATCATAACGCTCATGGTGCGAGCGCACGCCGGGCAAATAAGGGGCCATAGCATAAGCCGGCTCAACTTGCCGGAGAATGCTCTCTCCCATAACCGGGTGCATTTTAATCTGATCAAACTCCTCGTCCGTCAGCTTGCCGTCCTTGAGCAGCACAGCGTCAGCCACGCCGATTTTACCGATATCATGCAGCAAGGCTGTTTTGCGCAGCAAGTCGAGGTCCGTCTCATTCAAACCTCCCTTGCGCCCAATGAGTACGGAATATTCAGCTACACGCAAAGAATGTCCTGCGGTATAGGCATCTCGCGCATCCAGTGCTGCCGCCAAGGTGGCGAAGTAACTGTCCAATAGCTGACCGTTCTTTTCTTCCCGTTCCTTCAGGCCCTCGATCATCATGTTAAATCCTTCGACCAGCTCCGCAAATTCGTCTGAATACAAATCGCTGGCATTACTGTTCAGGCGGCCTTCCTTCACTTCATTCATTTTTTCCAGCAGATGGTGGATCGGCTGTTCGATCTCACGGGTCAACAACCTTCCTCCCAGATAAGCAAAGGCTACACCAAAAATTAAAATCGTACCCGCCCAAGCCCAATAGGAGCTAGAATCCGTCGCCTCCAAACGTTCCAGGCGAATCTGTGTAGCTAAACAAAATAAAAATAAAGGAAAAGCACCAATGAGCGTCGCGCTTAACTGAAATTTATGCCGAAGCGATAGCAGGACTCGTCCTCGCAGGGACAGGTTTATTCCATATTGCTGGTAGGTTCGATCACGAATTTCCTCCAGAAGCGGTTTGATTGCTCTCATTGTCAGGAAAAATTCAACCAATGCGTGCATGGAAGCGACCAGACAAGCTCCTATACAGGCGATTCCTACATAATAAAAGGGAAAAGTAAGTTGTCCACTATGTATCATCCATAGCGCAATAACGGTTGCCGGGATAGAGAAGCCTAACAAATGCGGTCCAACAATACGTAAAACTGACAAATTAGGCAGATGATGAACCCGGATATACACCGCTTCTACATCCTTAAGCGTTTCCTGGTTACCTAGAAAAAAACGATGAACGGGTCTCAAATGCATTCGAAACACTATGATTTCACAAGCAATCATAATGACGCTGGAAAATGCAATAATTTTTACAAGACCCAGAATTTCATAGTGGGCTACATTTAACGTGGAAAATACAAAAATCATACCTACCAACAATACAGCGATAAACGAACCTATAATATAGTTCAGGATAACATGCTGAATAAAGCGCTTATAGGTCGGCAAATTGCTACCCCTCTTTTCATCCGTACACTCTAAAATATCTTGTGTATTCAATATCGGAGTCCAACCATCAAAAGTTTACCTTCTTGCTCGAGCATTTTACATAAATACGAGGACGGCTTTTAATCTGCAATTTATAGATGGAAAATCATCTTATTCTTAATTAAGAAACTCGCGAGGGAAGGACATTTTAGACAACATTTTTTCCAGTCTATCATCAAAAAGCAAAAAATGACTTGTGTTTTATAATCATTCTTGCTATACTATTAGAATATGTATTAACCCCATAAGATTCCACGCAACAAGCTATTACTCCTAATCACCGTATGGAGCTTCTCCAAATTTTATGTATAACCCTAATGTAGAATTTTGAGCTTTTGCCGAAGATTTTCACATTCACACTGGCGCGGTCATCGGAGCCGCAAGGACGAAAGAGAGGTAGGGCTTTTGTCGTTTGGAAAATGAACAGTGGAATCACACTGCCCCTTATGAACATGCTGACCATATAATGCAAGGTAGCAGGGGTTGAATATATATTATGCCATCAAACGATGAAGTTTGAGCAGGCCGTGCAGTATATGCAAACTGCACCATCCTCCGGATGATCCCCGGGGGATTTTTCATATACGGAAAGCATATCTATGAACAAAAAAGTGGCCCTGCCGATACATCGGCAGGGCCTATAGCTTGATCAAAAAGGGGTTAATAGGGTCATTATAGTCTCGCTTTCTTAAAACTAAATGATATGCACCTTAAAAACTCATTAATTTTCCAGTTTTATATACCTTCTAATAATTCGTCCAATATTCTGTACCATCGGGCGGCATCGTTTGCGTAGTGGAACGTCTTGTTTCCGCTTGGGTGCGCCTTTGGGTCGAGGGACGTTCCCACCCTTCCAGTAAAACAACATGCTGAGTACCTGAATTGTTTTCCCAAGTGATGTAACGCTCCTGTTCCATATGTCGCAAGGCGACTGTAATTTCAGCGTCTCGCTTGCCTGTTTTTACGGTCAATTCCGCCATTGTGGGCATGTGGCGATGCTGGGCGAAATAATTATACAAAATACGTAGCAGCTTTCGTTCCAAATCTGGCAACATCGTCTTCCCTCCTACAAAGAACATATGTTCCCATTATAACATATAAAAATGCACCCTCCTACTGGAAGATGCATTCGGGCTTGTATGCCCATGTTGAATTTAGTTTTTTTCCTTCTCCTGACGACCAATAGAGCGTAACCACCAGGCGATTCCACCAACACTTCCAAGTGCCAGAACCGTTAAGAAAATAATATAGAACAAATGAAATGCACGATCACTCATGGCAATCGCCTCCTTACTTTATGTATACACTTTCCAGCTAAGCCTGTAAACCTCTTTTTAGTCCCACATTCTAATTTTCCCCAAGCCCTCGACAATAGATACTTGCTTGAGATCCATCGGTACATACTAACTCAAAGTGGTTAATACCAAATATGAGACAGACCAAGGAGGTTATTGAATATGAAATTCCTATTGATCGTGATCATCGTCGTGCTGATCGTTGTATTGCTTATGAGAAGACGCAGATAAGCAGAGACATCCTCCATCGTTAAAAAAATACAAAAAAAGGCTTTCGGCACATCACCGAAAGCCTTTATCCATCTGAGGTTAAGGCTAAATTACGCCTTGTTCTTCTTGTTATATTTAATAAAGGCAATTACAAGCGCTACAGCAAACAATATTCCGCTGACCACCCATGTTGTCAGAAATGCCATACCCAAACCGACATTAGACCCCATCGTCGGGTGATTCATTGCAGTAAACACTGATCCCTGCATCATAAATATGGTACAGAACAAAACAACGGGCGCTAAAATAATCGTGCTTGCTGTCTTCCGAGTACCAGATACTGCGATCACGCACAGAGCGGAAATCACCAAGATCACCCAATAAATAACTGCTTCCCAAATCACTGAAGTGCCCACCTGTTCAACCTCTTTTCTATCCATTCGTATATGCCTATTCTATTGTAACAGACGTCACACAGTGAACCAAGCCATAATTTGATCAGAAAAGGGGTAAACCCTGCGAATAACGTAAATAATGTACAGTAGCGATCCTACACCAAAGACATGAAAGGAAATGATTCCATGAGAAGTGCAAGTCCTTTTGTCATTGTAAACGATGTGCAGCAGTCCATTGATTATTACCAATCGGTGTTAGGCGGGAAAATCAAAGTGCTAAACAAGCAGGAAGGCAGACTCTTGCACGCTGAACTTCACCTGGGTAGCAGTCATATCCATTTTTCAGATTCCTACGGTAAACCGCTCAAAGCGCAGCATGTCCAAATCATTCTCGACTGTGAAAGTGAGGACGAGCTTAAGCAAGCTTACCGCGCACTAGCAGAAAAAGGTACCGTTACCGTGGAGCTACAAGATACTTTCTTTGGTGCGCTGCACGGCGAAGTAACGGATCACCTCAACCAGATTGGATGGGTGATGAACTATTTTAAGAGATGATCACGTTCAGCCATAACCGAATACGTCTTATAGCCACCATCAACGTTCCTCACCCGATAACCGTATTGAGTCAAAATTCGGGCCGCAATATAGCCTCGCAGACCAACTTGGCAGGATACCGCGATCTCCAGATCACTAGGGATTTCCGCCATCCGCTCTCTAATCTCGGCCAGAGGAATATGAATCGAACCTGGAATCGCTCCTGCCTGTAGCTCCACTGCATCCCTAACATCAATAATAAGACCACCCTTGCGGTGAAAATCGTCAACTTCATGCCACTGTATCGTTTGGACCAGCCCATCCATGATATTCGAAGCCACGTAACCCGCCATATTCACAGGGTCTTTTGCTGAAGAATAGGGAGGTGCGTAAGCAAGTTCAATATCAGCCAGCTCACGGACGTTCAAATGACCACGAATAGCCGTCGCAATCACATCAATCCTTTTGTCTGCTCCATCAGCTCCAACAGCCTGCGCCCCATAGATCATCCCGTTTTCGGGATTAAAGAGCAGCTTCATAGCAATGGGTGATGCGCCAGGGTAATAGCCGGCATGTGAACCAGGATGAATATGAACAGCCTGATAAGGAACGCCCAGCCGCTGTAATGTTTTTTCATTATTGCCTGTAGAAGCTGAAGTCAATGCAAAGGTCTTAATTACGGACGTTCCGAGCGCCCCATCATAAGAAATTGCCTGACCGTTAATATGATCCGCTGCCAAACGCCCCTGACGATTGGCTCCCCAGGCTAGCGATACCATCGTTGCAAACCCATGATTGCGGTCCTTGACCTGGATGGCATCCCCCACCGCATAAATAGCTGGATCGCTGGTTTGCAGTTGGGCGTTGACCTGAATGGCGCCGCGAAAACCAAGTTCCAACCCGCTTTGCTTGGCCAACTCATTTTCAGGAACAACACCGATCGCCAGAATAACCATGTCCGTCTGAAGTACACTCCCGGAGGTCAAACGAAGTTGTGTCCCCTGCTCTTCAAAAGCCGTGACTCCTTCCTCTAAACGCACCTCCACCCCGTTCAACCTCATATGCTGTTCTACCCATTTGGCCATTTCAGGGTCCAGCGGATTCAATAATTGTTGACCCATATCAATAATAGTTACTGCAAGTCCACGCTCCCGCAAATTCTCGGCCATCTCCAGCCCAATAAATCCGGCCCCGATCACCGTGACATGCTGGGGATGTCTTTCATCTACATATGCTTTAATGACGTCCGTGTCATGAA
Source organism: Paenibacillus sp. EKM212P (assembly GCF_011066115.1). Classification (NCBI taxonomy): domain Bacteria; kingdom Bacillati; phylum Bacillota; class Bacilli; order Caryophanales; family Paenibacillaceae; genus Paenibacillus; species Paenibacillus sp. EKM212P. The sequence goes on along the minus strand of NZ_JAAMNR010000005.1, from coordinate 143,700 downwards.
TGTTTCTTAATGTAAATACATTCACAGCTTCATGTAATCCGGGAATGTCCGGTATCATCGGTTTGGCTCCCGGCGACAATACCACAATATCGTACGGCTGCTCATCTGTTTCCCCTGTAATCATATCGCGGAAGCGGACGAGCTTCTGCTCGCGGTCTATTTGTATCACTTCTTTCAGTACCCTCACATCTATATTAAAACGGTCTCTTATCCCTTGAGGCGTCTGGAGAAACAGCTTCTCCCGCGCATGGATTGTCCCGCCAATATAGTAGGGGAGACCACAGTTCGCAAAAGAAACATGCTCTCCGCGTTCAAACAGAATAATCTCGTCTTCCTCATTCCATCTACGCAATCTCGCAGCAGCAGAAGCTCCACCTGCTACCCCGCCAATAATAACTATTTTCCTACCCATTTCTTCCCCTCCTCATATACCCTATGGGGTATAATATATACCTATGGGGGTATGATGTCAACACGCAAAAAAAGACGGAGATTGCCCCCCGCCTGATAAACATTGAACGAATACTGATCTGGGTCGAAAAATCACTTGCGATGCTACACGATTGCTCTGTCACACTTAGTCTAAGAAGAGTCTACTGCTACTACTGCTGGCTGGCCGCGATGGCCTGCTCCAGATCGTACAATATATCGTCTATCGCTTCTGTCCCGACAGATAGGCGTAACAGCTCTGGTTTGACTCCGGCAGCAACCTGTTCTTCCACATTCAACTGCTGGTGCGTTGTGCTTGCCGGGTGAATAATTAAAGACTTGGAATCACCCACATTCGCCAAATGAGAAAACAGCTTTACATTCGCAATCAGCTTGCTTCCCGCCTGGCTTCCACCTTTAATACCAAAGGTCAGGATTGCTCCTTGCCCTTTCGGCAAATACTTTTGAGCTAATTCATAGGACGGATGGCTTGGCAACCCGGTGTAGCTGACCCACTCCACATCCTTGTGGCCTTCGAGATATTGCGCTACCTTCAAGGCATTCTGACTATGTCTCTCCAACCGCAGATGAAGTGTCTCCAAGCCCTGAAGCAGCAGCCATGAATTAAACGGAGAAATGGCCGCTCCCAAGTCCCGCAGCAATTGCACCCGTGCCTTGATAATATATGCGATAGGCCCCACCGCCTCGGTGTATACAACCCCGTGGTAGCTCGGGTCCGGCTCAGTCAGTCCCGGGAAACGACCACTCGCTTTCCAGTCAAACTTGCCGCTGTCCACGATCACCCCACCAATAGACGTACCGTGTCCGCCAATAAACTTCGTTGCAGAATGCACGACAATATCCGCTCCGTATTCGATAGGGCGCAATAAGTACGGGCTTGGGAACGTGTTATCCACAATTAACGGAATACCGTATTCATGTGCAATCGCCGCCACCGCTTCCACGTCCAGCACATTGCCCTGCGGGTTGCCAATCGTTTCGGCAAATAATGCCTTCGTATTATCTGTAATGGCTTTACGGAAGTTCTCCGGATCATCCGAATCGACAAAATGTACTTTAATGCCCAATTTCGGCAGTGTGGTAGAAAATAGATTATATGTACCGCCATACAGACTGGAGGCCGACACAATTTCATCCCCAGCTCCCGCAATGTTCAGGATGGAAAAGGAAATCGCCGCTGCTCCCGAAGCCGTTGCCAACGCGCCAGCCCCACCTTCCAGCGCTGCGATCCGTTGTTCGAACACATCCGTAGTCGGATTCATCAGACGCGTATAAATGTTGCCGAATTCTTTCAGCGAGAACAAATCAGCCGCATGCTCGGCATCCCGAAATCCATACGACGTGGTTTGGTATAACGGAACGGCGCGGGCAAAGGTAGTAGGATCAATTTGTTGTCCGGCATGGACAGCGAGAGTTTCGAATGACAGCTTGCGTTCTTCTGACATGATTATTTCCTCCCTTGTTATACGTGCTGTATGAATCGTCTCTTCCTGTATGCGTACTCATGGATGATTTTTCAATCATTCTCGCACAAAAAGAACGATTTGGGAAGATAATTCTCATTATTCAGGTAGGATATTATAATTTTATTGAAATATCAGGTTTCAGATCGGAATGTTTTGCCCAAATGCTCACCCAGACCAAAGTAATGACGGAAATTATAGATGAGTGGGCTCCACTTTGTCGGATCAATATGGTTCTCACCGAGGATCATATCCTGATGAACATGCACCTGGATGGCTTGAGTTTCGACGATCGCAAAATAAGGAGAATGGTCAGGAATTCTTACATCCTTCACCTTGGCTTCAATTTGAATAGGACATTCCCTGATTCGGGCGGGCTTGACCCTATTCGACTCAATCGAAGTTAGTCCGCTGATCTCATACTTATCTTTATGGTGCATAAATCCATTTTCCTTCTTTTCCGCTGGAACAGGATTCTTGCCTGTATAAGGAGCCAAACGTTCTACATTTTCCCACATGGAAGGCCCCGGGACGTTGATTACACATTCGGGATGCCGCTCCATATTTTCTAATGCTTTGCCACCAATTCCAATACCTAGTACCACACAATCTCCTAATGCCCACGAGGAGGAAATGGGGCTAATATTGGTTGTTCCATCCTCATTCAGCGTGTTGAGTAAAATTACAGGGGTTCCGTAATATAAAATGCTAGGGTTAATCGTTATAACATCTGGGCTATGATTCATCTCATTCATCTGATGTATTGGGTTCATCATCTCTTCTCCTTCTATTCAGATCTACCTCCCTATTGTAAAATATAAATATTTCAACCTTCATCGAAGTATGGATTACAAAGGGGGATAACCGTGCCATGAGCACCAAATCAAATATAGCCATGATCGCTTCTCTCGTCAGCGAGCCTTCCCGTGCAGCCATTCTCACCGCTTTATTAGACGGCAGGTTCCATACGGCAAGCGAATTGGCCCATATGGCAGGCATCAAACCGCAAACGGCCAGCTTCCATCTGGCTAAAATGACCGAGGCACAAGTCGTTACTGTGGAAAAACAGGGGCGGCACCGTTACTTTGGCATTCAAGACCCCGAAGTTGCCCAGGTGATGGAGTCACTTTTATCCATAGCTCCACCTGTTCCAATCAAGTCATTCAAACATGCCTCCGAAAACGAGGCCCTACGGTTGGCAAGAACTTGCTACGATCATGTTGCGGGTCAATTAGGCGTACAGCTCATGAATTTTTTCATTCAAAAGGGGATTCTTTTCGAGGATCAGGACGGGCTTCATATCACGGAACAAGGAGAGACTTTCTTCACTGACTTTCAGATTGATCTTACACAAACAAGACACAAGCGCCGCTCCTTCTCACATAAATGCCTGGATTGGAGTGAACGCCGCCATCACCTTGCAGGGGCTTTAGGAAATGCACTTCTGGACAGATTATTCGAATTAAATTGGATCGAGCGTCTGCCCACAACCCGCGCGATACGTATTACAGCCGATGGTAAAAGAGGTTTTAAAGAGATATTTTCGATAGAGGTCGACTAAATCATCAGGGTCCTTTTATTATTTCGCATTACCTCAAATTAAGCAGACTGTTTGAATTGGGCAATAGCAATGGCGGAGTCCTGAAAGTTAACTCCTGTCGTAGTAAGCAGGATGAATTAAGAAGCTTTCCCGCTCTGATCCGCCGCTTTTGCCCCATCTGCCGGAGAAGGTTGAATGGTATTATGAAAAAAAGGTAGCCAAAGCCACATACATCCCCTTTTCATAGTCAATGATGTATATACATATGACTAATCCGCACATCCTGACTGTGCGTTTCCCCAGAACAATGAAAAAGGTGTGGGCTAGATGAACTGTTCATTGATCAACCTTCCTTGAAGAACTCTACCATTTCTTCAAATGATTGCTGAGCTGAGTGTACGTTATATCGGGGAGAGTACGGGTCACTGAATCCGTGCTGTCCACTGAATTTATTTACACGGATATTACGGTTGTCTAAAATTGAAATGAGCTCATCCACATTAAATGATGGTTCTTCCTGTGGGAAAAAAAGCAATGTTGGACAATGTGGAGCTATTTCTAAATAATTTCGAATACGAGAGCCATAGTATCCTACGATTCCATCAACATACTTTTCTTTACTACACAGCCAGGCAATCGTTGCCCCTATGCTAAAGCCGACAATAAATACCTTTTTATAACGAGCTCGAATACTTAATAATAAACTTTCAATATGATAGAAAGCCCGGTCAAATCCTATATTATCCATAAAATTGGTGTAGGCAGTTTCCTCCTGCGAATAGTCATAAGGCGTTTCTTTGCCTAGTAAATTTGGACAAATGACGTCATAACCCTGATCTGATAATAAGCTACAAAAATTTTGTATATGCTGGTTAATCCCATAAATCTCATGCAGCACAACAATTAGGGTGTCCGACTTTTTATCAATGCTTATCATGTTGTCCCCCTAACCAGGATTGGATATGGGAAAATAATTCATCCGGATACGCGTATTTATACTTAGCTGCCACTTCCGAGGATAACCGTTTGAACAACTCAAAGGATACGACCAGTGCTTCCCAACTATGATTGGGATCATATTCCCCAAAAGATTTTTTCAAATCAGCAACGACATCTTGATCAGCCCATTCATTTATGAATTTCCCTGCATGCCAAGTATCATATTCCGATCCATGTACAGCTTTTGCATGCCACTCTATCATTTGCAGCAATAATTGTTTACAGTCCATATCTCTTTGCTTAGCTACCCACAGATCATTGCGCAAAATTTGTTTAGCCACATATAGAGAGGCGAAGCAATACATATTAACAACCTGTAGATAAGCACCTTCAGATATCGGAGGAGTACCCGGGATCGTAGTGGTTTGAGGGACGATTTGGTTTCCATTTCCCGTCTTATCGAGCAGCATCCTGACCCCCCGCTGAAATCCTTCAGGAATACGCCCATTTTTGATTATATGATCCAGATCAGAAGTATGACGGAATAGAAAATCAACCTCAGCCCCTTGGTCAAAGAGAACGAGTTTTTCCGGATCTCCTTTTGCCGTTTGAAACATAAAGCTGGTCCAAACTTTGCCGATGTTTAGTAACCATTGATCATTTTGAAGATAGTAATCTGGATTCGTTGAAAAGACGACTACATCCAAGTCAGAAAACTCATCAAAAGGTTTGTCCTCTCTTGCCCGGGACCCAACGATATAAACCGCAGTAATTTCTTCATTAGAGAGTCCCCATTCGGATATGCGCTCCTCAAGCACTGCGTAAGCATTATTCATTACAATATATCCTCCTTTTTTAGAAAACATTATATCCAATCCAATAATTACGGTATATATTTTTAGTTAACATTCAAAGGAATGCTGCCTGATATACACCATTCATCAAATCATTTCCCAATCTTCAGCCTGTGATATAATTCTTTCAATATTACAGTTTGGAAGGATGGTGCAAATGTCGGAGCAGCGAGTATACATCCGGTTCTCTGAGGAGACGGACGCCGCAGAGTTGGCAGCAATGTACAAGCGCAATCAGGAGTTCTTTGATAAGTTTTCGCCAAACAACCAAGAGAAGTACTATACGGAGGAGTACCAGCTCCAGACGATTATTAAGAGCAAGACCGACATGATGGAGGATCGGAAATATTCCTTTGTGGTATGCCACAAGGAGGACGACCGGATTATAGGCAGCATAGGTCTATCTTTTGTGGTGAGAGGACCGCTTCAGAGCTGTATGATCGGATACAGCCTAGACCAAGCATATAACGGCAAGGGTTATACGACGGAGGCGGTGAAGCAGGTGGTTCGCTATGCTTTCGATGAGCTAAAGTTTCACCGGATCTTCGGGGAAGCCTCTCCTCGGAATCCAGGATCCATCCGTGTGCTTGAGAAGGCTGGCTTTCACAAAGAAGGCATCTCTCGAAGCAACGTAAAGATCAACGGAAAGTGGGAGGATCACCAGGTACTGGCGATTATAAATCCGTCTGAGGATATCTAGTTTAAAAGGAGGGTATTATGAAGTATCAATCAATCAAACTGCATGAAAAGTTATCTAAATTTAGTGATCATTGGTCTCCCAAAGTTATTGGTGAAATGAATGACTATCAATTTAAATTGGTGAAAATAGTTGGGGATTTTGTATGGCACGATCATCAAGATACCGACGAGGTCTTTTTTGTACTTGAAGGCGAGATGTTCATTGATTTTAGAGATGGACGGGTACAGGTTTCTCAGGGAGAAATGTTTATTGTGCCTAAGGGAGTCGAACACAAGCCTTTCGCACATGAAGAGTGCCATATCATGCTAGTAGAGCCGAGAGGTGTAGTAAATACTGGAGGAGCGGAGTCAGAATTAACGGCAGTCAATGATATTTGGATTTAAATATATACCGTAAAAACGCCGGACATTTCTTCTTTCTGAGTCCTTTCCCGGAATCGATGAGGACTCCGGCCTTTCTCCCATCGCAAGACCCTCCCGGCTTTGATCGCGAACATTTCCATAGGATGCTCCATGCTGACATATTGGATTTTCTATGTACTTATACACGTTAGTTGGATGACAATAGCGGCAGACTAAGACTTTATTTTCAAGTCTTAGTCTGCCGCTGTTTGATTTTTGTTCAAAGCTTTATTTCCACTGGATATTTTACAGAAACTGTACTCTTTTTACTGGGCTCTCTCAGTGCATGATTTCTCTCTTGTTCACCTTAACACCTGATAAGGATTGATCAAACATATCGAGAATAAAAAGGAACCTCTCCGCTTCACGAAATACATGATCGGCCAATAAAGGATGGATAATGCTTTTTATTCGGCACTCGTCGATTAAATCACGCGCTGTTTTCTTAAAATCACGCAAAGACTTCACAGAGACACGGTTTTCATCAACAAATTGACTCAGGAGTGGAACGGTTTGTGACTGTGGCCGCATATGACTTAAATCAATCGCTTGAAACATCAGCGCATCAAAATCATTACTAAACTCCCTAGCTTGTTCAACCAGTTTACGCTCGGATGGATCAAGCAAATGGCCTATAAATTTTGCGTGATCGGCCATGATTTTTAAGAAAAATACATTTTCATCAATAATTGCATCGGGTAATGGTTCAAGCTTCCCTGAATTGAGTTCTCCTAAACGGTTTCTGAAATAATTGGCTTCCCGGCTTATGTGATCTACCAGTAAAGGAAAATTGGTTTGTCCAGGAAGCTTGCATTGTAATATAAGGCCCAATACCATTCTCTTAAATGCCCAAATATTCGTCGCCGCATTCTGAACTTCCGTATTAAACTCTTTGATTGTATAAGGATCTGTCTCGGTATTAAATTCATTCGACCTTTTCTCAATATCCTCAAAAATGGCGTAGAACCGATTGGCTTCTGTTTTAAGTTGAGTATCTTCCGCTCGAAAACCTAACCCCAGAAAAAAGGAATGCTCCTTCATGATCCTGGACCAAAATCGTATTTCATCTAATGAGCGTGAAACGAATGCATCCAATCATATCCCTCCTCTATGTGAGCAAAAAAGCACTTACTTAGTCATATGGGATATGCCTTGTCATTATGAATATTGAATCCTACGCCTCCTGTATATGTATCCATTGTTTCTTACGATGTTTAACCAGAAGTCTCCTTAAACTGCAGTGACCCTATTGGAGCATTGAAAGTGGTGTCCTCGACCCTCAGCTAATTTCATCTACTTAATAACTAGTGCCTTTATACTTTCGACGACTTACGTTCCCCTGAAACAAATTTAATTCCATAATAATACTCATATTTGAATATATATCATTTAATGTTTGGACAATTATCCCAATTTGATTCTATAATTCAGTTGTTATTACATATATTTAGGAGGAAGTCATGAAAAATATTATATTCAAAAAACTAGGAACAATAGTTTTAGCCCTTCTCATTGGAGCTTCGGTGTTCTCCTTGTTCCCTACTGTTACAAAAGCAGAAACTGCGAATGTGACCTGGTCAGATGGATCTTTAACAAAAACAATTCCTGAATGGAATCAAACCGATATTGCTAATGTAGGTAAAAGCTCAGGGAAATGGTATTGGGAAGTAACCCTTAATAAAGGAAGCGGCGATATTGGAGTCGCAAATTCAGACAAGAAAAAACAAATCAGGTACACTGGTTATCATGGAGGTGGTCATGGTCCTACCAGCCAATCTTTTGGTACAGGAAATTATGATTACGGGGCCATTTATACAGTAAATGATGTCATTTCGGTCGCTTTAGATCTAAGTAATAATACAATTATTTTTTACAAAAATGGAGTTTCACAAGGTGTTTCTAAGTACACTCCTTCTTTATTAGGTGATACTGTATATCCCTACATAAGAAACGATCAATTAAATGGCTCTGTTGTATATACTGCTAATTTTGGAGCTAGTGAGTTTAGATATCCAATGCCTGAAGGTTTTCTGCCTTACCAAGATTCGGGTACATCTACAACACCTGATCCATCTACTACACCAGATCCGTCTACTACACCGGATCCATCTACAACACCAGACCCGTCTACTACACCGGATCCATCTACAAAGCCTGATCCATCTACTACACCGGATCCGTCAGATACAGATGATGGGGCCTCCCAACCAACTGGTGATCGCGCTATTCTGACTGTAACGATGGACAATGGATTTGATAAAGAATTCGATCTGAGTAAAAAAGAACTCAATGCCTTCATCGCTTGGTATGACGCTAAAGATGCTGGTAGAGGTGCCTCTTTCTTTGCCATTGACAAGCATAATAACAACAAAGGTCCATTCAGCAATCGCAAAGACTACGTAATCTTCAACAAAATTCTCACATTTGAAGTAAGCGAATATTCAACTAAATAAACATATGAAGGGCTTCATGTCGGTTAACATGCCGATGAAGTCCTTCTTTACATTTACTGTAATCTCGAGATCACGCCTAAACTGCTATACTGGACGATACATTTTTTCTAGACTAAAGGTTTGCAAATCGTTTGTTTCAACAAAAAAAGCACGGCTTCCAAAAAGCCTGGAAGCTGTGCTTAAGTTAAATAAAATACTCTCGAATGAGTGTCCGTGAAGTACAATTCAGTAGTCTTTTCCAAACAGATAGTAAGACTTTACACTTGGCCCCCAACTTTGTTTGGATTGAGATCAATATTTTTTGTATACACTTTGGTATTAATGAGACTAATGATGCTGTTAACTACAATTGAAGTAAGTACCGTTAACAACGTTAGCCACAACAAGATCAAGATAGATACCTTGGGGAAGAAAACAATACTCTGAAAATAATAATAACAAAAAAAGGTGTGGGTTAACCAAATATTCATTGAATTCTTGCCTAAGTAAGCAAAAGGTCTGGTTAGTTTTAATTTATTCATTAAATGAATACTAACGAGGATAAATAAAGGGGCAATTATCATATCAATCGTTGTCTTCTCAAATAGTTGACTCGTGGTACGAAAGCGAAATAACACTACAATTATTATAATATCAAACAGTATGTTATTAAATATGATGGAATTATAAATCTTATTCATCCATGAATACAATTTATATTTAGCAAAGAACAACCCTATCATAAACGGCAGCTGCCAATACATAATACTGTAATAATTGCCTTGTGAATATGAATTATAAAAAACAAGACCGGAAATGAGTAGAGTTACCCATGCGTTACGTTGAAAGGCTTGGAAGGTGACCGGAAAAATTAATAGCAGCAGAATATAATCATATAAAAACCACCACTCACCATTATATGAACTGGATAGGGCTATAAAATTCCGCAAAAAATCCATTATTGAATTATGTTGAAATCTATCAGAATTTCCAAAGAAGTATAGACCAGCTGGGATAAAAAGCAAAAAAACAACCCAGTAATTTATCATTATTTTGCTTAATCTTGTAAAGCTTTTCTGCATTAAATGATGTGGATTTTGAACATTGCTCTTATATAATCCATAACCACTTAGAAACAAAAAAATAGATATTGCTATTTGACCAAAATGTCCTAAATAAAATTCCCCTCTTTCATGAAATAAACTAAATAATGAAACATAGTCATACTTTAATCTATCAGGAAAAGCGAAGAGGTGATGGATCAAAAGTAGTATTACAGCAATACCTTTTGCAATATTTGTTTCTGCAAGCTTTAATTCCTTGTCATGGTGCACACAGTATCCTCTTTTCTAGTTGTAATTGAATAGAGATATATTAGCACAAACCAAAAATATAAAATATTTATTTTTTTTAATACCATAACACTCTCCATTTTTATACAAAAAAAACGGTCTCCAAAAGCGTATAGACCTCGCTTTGCTTGAGTTTTTTAGATACTATCGAAGGGGATTAGCCCCAGTCTTTGCGACGTTGCCTAATTTGATAGAATGAGTCATTTATACAATTTCTAACAATACAGTGCATCCGATATTGTATACTAAAAAAATACCTTTAGAAAAGATTGAGCCACTGTTTATATCCTTGTTGTTAAAACTTAAAAGTATTATATATTCAACATTAATATTCGATAATAAAGGTAACAAGATAAAATGAGCAACTACCTCAACCGATGAGGATACACAGGAGAATTCGTCATGTTAAAAAAAGTTCTATCTATTGCTCTACTTTCTGTAGCTTTAACAGCTTGTGGAAGCAATTTTAAGGAAACAACGACAAGGTCTGGGTCTTCAAGTACATCCTTTGCTACTGAACAAACAGCAAGCAATGAAAGTACTGCCCAGCAAGCTTCTACAAATGAGGTCACAGATAAAGAATATTTATTTGCTGAATTCTTGAAAGATGGAACACCCGTGTTAACAGAAGATCAAGCTTCTATGGAACAAACCTCTTATGACTTCATTGCTAAAAACAGTGACTTATTTCCTTCCACAGATAAAAGCAAAGTCATTAATCTAGTAGACAAATCCGTAACAACAAAACACTTAAATAAAAATCTGAATTTATACTTAAACAAATTTGTAAAAATAACCGGCGATGTAATAGACATAGAAGAAGATAACATTCCTATAGGGACAACGGCGATCGTTTATATTAGTGATGAAAATGATAATACAGTAATGGCAGTTTATCCGGGAGCAAGTGGAGAAATTTTTGAAGGAGACGTTGCTTCAGTTATTGGAGTTCCTATTGCTAATTTTTCATATGAAAATATTTCAGGTGGCTATACGAATACTACATTGTTAGCAGCTTCTTATCTCACGAAGGAAAATCAATAACATTGAGCTTGCGGGAGAACGCATTTCAGTTCGACATGCCGAACTGCATTTATAATTGTATTAACGGATCATTAAACCGATAAAAAAGCTTTCTATACCACCCTTTGGGGTGATTATAGAAAGCTAATCTGCTTGGCAGCGTCTATAGCGCTCACTTAAAATTTTTCAGGAAACTGTTTGACCATGCCTTCTGTCAGGATGTCCGCTAAATGAATCATATGGATCTCGTTTTTGTCGGTTGATGCAATACCCGCTTTCCAATCTCCTTTGATATAATCAAGAACTAATTCCGTAATCAACTGAAGGTGCGTATACAGCATATCTCGTAGCGTTTTAAACTGCCAGTTCGGATTCGCTGCACTTAAAAATTTGGCGATATCATCGGCGTTCTTATGCCAATCCGCCTCTAGCTTTTTCACATTTGCCTGATTACCCACTTTGGCAGCCGCTACAATTTTCCCCGCGATTAGAATATGCTCCCTCAGAAGATCAGCCAGCTTATTACCGGCGGCTTCCCCATATTAAGGCTTGATCATACTTTTGGAATAAAACAGGCTGTCTTATTATGGGTGAAATATCTGATTTTATACAGGTAGTGTCAAAACCAAAAGGTTGCCGATATTTTGAACGCGAAAGAGAAACTTGCCATCATCGCAGAGATCAAAAGTGGTGTCTTAATCTTTATTTTCCGTCTAAAGACATAGTTCGAATAAAAACAATCCCCTCCGGCCAAGTATGGTTAGCGGGGATTGTTAAGTTGTTTTTGAGTTGTATTTACGATTATCTTTTATTGTGGTTTTCAGGCTCGCGACGTTTTAAACCTGCCAATCCAACTAACCCCAACAGACCAAGCCATCCCCAATTATCATTATCATTATCGTCATCATTATTATTAGTAGTCAGCATTTGTGTTCTACCATTGTCGTTTGTGCCCATATTGGTTTCACCGTTTTCAGCAAATGCTACTGCCGCTCCAAAACTTGAAATCATTAATGCAACAACAACCATTATCTTCATTTTTTTCAACATACCTAAACCACTCCTTTAGATTTGTGTTTGCAATCAATTCTTTAATGTATTTAGCATGCCCAGTAGAACTTATTTCGTATACACACATTAAATCTTCACTACTGGGAATCATAAATTTGTACATCATTAAAATTAAAAAAGGAGTGGTTTTTATAATGGGTATCCTAAGCGGGAATCCAAAAGACGAGCCCATGCATTACGGAGAAGTTTATAGTGTGTGGCAGTTTTCAGCGTTAGCGAAAGGCAGCGTTTCATTTTACCAAGCATGTTTAAACCACGCAGGAGACAAAGAACTCAAAAAAATACTAGATGATCTTATTGATCAAGCTAAACTGGAAATCCAAGAATGCGACGCAATGCTTACTGATAATGGGATTGCCCCAGCTCCTATTTTGCCTGAAAGACCCCCTGTGAAACTTGAGGATATCCCGGTTGGTGCAAGGTTTACTGATCCCGAAATCGCAGCTAAAATCGCATTAGATACCTCTGTAGGATTGACATCTTGCAGCCAAGCTATGGGTCAATCCATTAGAGAAGACATCGGGGCTTTATTTGCGAAATATCATCTAACTAAGACTGCTTTGGGAGTCCGTATTCTAAAAATGAACAAAGAAAAGGGTTGGCTAATACCTCCCCCTCTTCAATTAAAAAGACCTGAACCAGTTAAAGCCTAAAATTCCAGCATAATTCTTCAACACACTGTTCCTTAGATCGTTCAACAAAAATCCCCGCCGACCAGTTAAGGGTTTGCGGGGATTTGCTTTGCCTACGTTTAAGCACCTCCGATGGTAACGTAAGGCTGAATACTATTGTGGTGGTTATAGGCTGACAGTAACAATAAACAAAAAGCTAGCCGCGATGATTAGCAGTACCATTTTTTTCAACATTGGTCATCCACACCTTTTCGATAAAATTTAAAAACGCTGCTTTGGTTTCAGGAACCGTATAATCCCGAAAATGTAAAAACAAGCCCAAGCAGTTTATAAAATAAGTCTCATTATTTAGTGTATGATAACCTAGTCCCGTAGTGTAGAATTATCCGTCCCATAAATATAGTTATCTTGTTCTAAAGCAAGCAGCCTAATTTTTATGTCCTCTGTGCGCCCCCCGTCTTTATCTCCAGATCCTTAATAGCTGGATCTTACGCGGCCTGCTGAAAGCTAGTAGACTGAACGGCGACGTTAAGCTAACGAGCAGGACAGTTCCAATGGAATACAAGCTTTTAGGAAGTTGGCAGAACAATCGTCAACAACAAAGAAATTTATAAAATTATGCTACTCAAGTCTCAAGACCTATTCACCAAATAATTTTAAAATTGAATAGATTGTTCACAATCAACATTGATATGCGGCGAAGAGGGAATTTAATCGACCAGAAGAGGTCAGTTGTTCTCTCTCCTATTCAGACATATTACAAAAGAAAAGCACGTTAAATTACTCAGTCGGAGGAATCACTATTTTGAGAAAGCTATCATTCTTTATTGCCATTATCATGTTAGGTGCAATGTTGTCCGCTTGTTCTGCCATTACATCCACCGTGGATCAAGCGTCTGCAGGTGTTACGTCCGGCGAGAGCAAAGAAATCGAAAAATACAATGCGTATGTGAGGCTGAATAACTTGATGACAGGCAGAATCAATGAGGTTCTGGTTCATTATTTTGAGAAGTTCGGAGTTGATTCACAGCCTGTAGTCGAGAAGAACTTCAGCTTCATCATGCTCGGCGTTGCTGAAACTGAGCGGGAAGTTATTGATAAAGCGAACGGCTATACCGCAAGCCAACCTGCTTTTGCCAACGCAGACCCCGTAGTGATCAAACTGACACCGGTCATCAATGATCTGTTGTCCGTCCTGGACGAGATGAAAGTTTACTATGATACAAAAGGTTACGTGGATGATGATTTCGCAAAAGGAAAACAGCTGCATACCAAGCTGGTAAGTGCCAATCTCGCTTACGAGACGGTCTCCAAACAATACTTCACGGCTATGCACAAGTTGGGTAACGAGCAGCGTCTGGCTGAACTGCAAAAACTCAAGGATTCAGACCAGCAGATCAGATATAATGCCTTGAAGTTCATGATAGATGCCGAGGCTACGGCCATTGAAATGGATGAGCAGGGTATCACCGCCGACAATGTGCTGCAGCTTGATATGACGAAGTTTAAAGCCAAATACGACATTATGACCGCAGATCTGAGTGCGCTCATGACAATCTCAAAAGACAAGAATCGAGTTCAAAAAGAAGGGATTAACAGCTTCAGTATCAGGAACTATGTTGATTCAGCCACTGAGGCAAAAGCGGCTGCTTCGAAAGTCATTGAACGCATCAATAAGAAGGAACCTGTATCTGATTCTGACCTGAACGGCCAGTTCCTGAACACTACGGATGGCACACCTGAGAATTTCAATTATAAGCTAAGCAAGGCAGTCGAACGATATAATGAAATAAATTAAGCGTATCTAACGATAGGGGCTGCGAAAACAAATACGGAGTTCCGGTAACGAACAAGCTCTGCCAACCATAAGGTTAGCAGAGCTTTTGCTTTAAATTCCTCCAATGGTAACTTGAGGGGGAATGCTATGATGGTGGTTAAAAGCTTGATCCGGCACATTAACCATAAACAAAAAGCTAGCCACAATAAGCAGCAGTACCGATTTTTCCAACATTTTTATCCACACCTTTTCAATAAGATTTAAAAGTGTTAAAAAACATTGGCGATTCAATTACAGGAGAGAACACTAAATAATTGCTCTAATAGGAGGTTTTATTATGATTAAGCCAAAGATGACATCATTATAAAGCAGAAGAGCGAATCCAAGGGTCAATCCAAGTAAAGAAAGGACAGGGGTGACCGCCCTATCCTTTCTTTATAGATGAGGATAAACGCGTGATCAGTTTACGGTTCGATTCAAGGTTTACAGATCGAATCTCCAGTTGCCCATCATCTTGGCGACTTCCGGGTCGCGGTACGATAAGAAAAGACTTTTCCGCGTATCGAGGGTCGAAATTTGTTCGATATCGTCCGCGCTCAACTCAAAATCAAAAATGTCAAAGTTTTCAACGATCCGCTCTTTTCTCACCGATTTTGGAATTACAACGACTTCACGCTGAACAAGCCAGCGCAATACGACCTGAGCGACGGACTTTTTGTGTTTTTCTGCGATCGAGACCAGCACTTCGTTTCTGAACATGTTGTTAAGTCCCTCAGCGAACGGGGCCCACGACTGGTGTTGAACTCTCTGCTCTTTCATAAAAGCTGCGCTCTCTGTCTGCTGGTAGAACGGGTGCGTTTCGATCTGGTTGACGGCGGGCACGATTTCGTTATGAACGATGAGGTCCATAAGGCGGTCGGGTAGGAAGTTGCTGACACCGATCGCCTTAATCTTGCCTTCCCGGTACAGGTCTTCCATCGCACGCCAAGCACCGTAGTAATCGCCGAACGGCTGGTGAATAAGGTACAGATCGAGATAGTCGAGTTGCAGCTTATTCAAGGATTTGGCAAACGCGAGCTTGGCTCTCTCGTAGCCGGCATCCTGAACCCATAGCTTGGTCGTGATGAACAGCTGCTCACGCGGTACGCCGCTGCGCTTGATCGCACGACCGACCGCTTCCTCATTCAGATAACCGGCGGCGGTGTCGATCAGGCGGTAACCAGCCATCAACGCTTCATATACGGCGTTCTCGCATTCTTCAACATCTGGAACTTGGTAGACACCAAAGCCGATAATCGGCATTTTCACACCATTGTTTAATGTCACGGTTTGCATTGTAATTCCTCCCATTGTTCAAATGTAAAGCAAACGGCCGCGGAACTGGGAAATCGGGCACCTAAGTGGGATTCCGCTTACGGTCGACTTGCATTACAATAAACCTATCGCCTTCGTGTTACACGAAGTCAAACCGTCTTCAAAAAAAAATTTATTTTTCCAAGGAGGATTCCACATGTATACAGTCAAAGAAGCCGCCCAGATAACGGGACTCACCGAGCACGCTGTACGCTTTTACACGGATAAAGGCCTAATACCAAGCGTACAGCGCAATCAAAACAACATTCGGATGTTCGACGAAGAATCGATCAACTGGTTGCATGGCGTCAAATGTCTCAAGCAATCCGGGATGCCGATTGGAATCATTAAAATGTACGTCGATTTCTGTCTCGAAGGGGATTCGACCATTCCGCAGCGCTACACACTCATGATGGAGCATAAGAAAGCGGCGCTCGTTAAGCTCGAAGAAGCCAAACAGCACGTTGCCCATTTGGAACAAAAAACGGCCCTATATCAGGCCATTCTGGAGCATCGTTCTCCAGACACGACCAATCCTGGCAACTGGGATAAAATTCAGCATATGCATAGTGACGTTTTTTACTCGCCCTCTGTTCGGAAGGCTAGAGATCTACGTGAAACACAACTGCTCGAAGAAAATACTCTTTTTTAAACTCCTGGTTGGCTTAGGATGAACAAGATTTACATCAGTCTAGATTGCACTAAACACAGAAGCGTGAGTTCAATGAAAACAGCGACAGTCTAGGACTTTATTTTCTCCGTCCTTTGCTGTCGCTGTTTCAATTTCTAGAGTCAGTTTAAAACTTATTTTATGAACTTGGACGGTATGACAATTTGAAAAACCAATGTAGCGTTTGCTTTTTTCTGTCTACAATGAGGTGATCATATCATAATCAGAGGCCTGTATACTTATATCTTAAATTGATTCTGTTGCTCTAATACTGTGGATTTTAATATATGGTTCAGTATGAATAAACCTGTAGACTACAATACGTCGTTAGGGAACGGGGGTCTCCACAATTGTAATCATAGTTGCATTGGATTGGTATGCAAGCACTTTTGACAAGAACCGTACATACAAATCGTGGAATAGTAGCATATTACAGTTGACTGCTAACTAGAAGGGGACTGTATTGCTGTGGTTGACAAGTTAAAAGAATGGCTGTTTAAACATCCTTTACGATCCAAAAATGGCAGGAGCCCTAAATCAGTTAATGACAAAAAATCGAATGAGTTATCCAAGAAGCTGAGTGGCACGCTTAAAGGCAACGTGACCATGCTGAAGCACGAAATAGGACATAGCACGGATTTCATTCTTCGTTCCTTGAACGATAAACAGGGCAATCCGGTTCTCGCTGTAGCTTTTCTTCAAGGCCTGATTGATCAGCAAATTTTAACGACACTGCTGGAGGAGCTCACTGCAGGTATTCGAAATGGGGATCTCTCTGATCGTAATGTTGAAAGTTGGTTGATGGATCGTATTCCTATTGGGGGCATCACTTGCCTTGAAAATGAGCAAGCACTTATCCATGCCGTTCTTTATGGACAGGTGGCTCTCCTTGTCGAAGGCAGCACCAAGGCCTTTGCTGCTTCTATTAGCGGGGGGGCTAAAAGAGCGGTTGAGGAGCCCACATCGCAGACAGTAATCCGCGGCCCTAAAGAGGGGTTTACGGAGGATATATCCACCAATATCGCGCTCCTCCGGAGAAGGATCAAATCAACTGAACTCCACATTGATTCTCGAATTATCGGATCATACACGCAGACGAAGGTATCGGTAGCACATATTCGAGGCATTGCAGATCCAGAGGTAGTTAAGGAAATCTCCAGACGATTAGATTCCATCAACACTGATAGTATTCTCGAAAGTGGATATATTGAGGAATTTATTCAAGATGGGGTATGGACACCCTTTCCAACCATTCATAACACCGAGCGCCCGGATGCTGTAGCAGGTAGCTTGCTTGAAGGGCTGGTAGCAATATTGGTTGATGGGACCCCATTTGCGCTGATTGCTCCCGTAACCCTTTTTCGGTTTATCGCATCCAGTGAGGATTACTACCAGCGATATGATTTGGCATCTTTTCTTCGGATCGTTCGGATGGTATCCTTTTTCTTGGCATTGTTATTACCCTCATTCTTTATTGCAACAACTACGTTTCACCAGGAAATGCTGCCTACAACAATGCTCATCACTCTGGCTGCACAGAGAGAGAATACACCATTGCCAGCACTGCTTGAAGCAATGCTAATGGAGCTGACCTTCGAGGTTATCCGCGAAGCAGGAGTACGAATGCCGCGTGCTGTAGGGCCTGCAATCTCTATTGTTGGGGCTTTGGTTCTTGGACAAGCTGCCGTCCAGGCGGGGTTGGTTTCCGCAGCTATGGTGATTGTGGTATCATTCACGGCTATATGCAACTTTGTGCTACCTGCGTTCAATATGGCGGGGGCTGTTCGTTTACTCAGGTTTGTACTCATGCTGCTGGCGGGTTTATTTGGGTTATACGGCGTTTTGTCGGCCTTGGTTCCCATCCTCGTTCGATTAGTATCTATGAATTCGTTCGGTGTTCCTTATATGATGCCGCTCGCACCTTTCTATAAGAGCAATATGAAAGACCTGTTTGTACGTGTACCTTGGTGGAAGATGAAGAAACGGCCGGTAATGATTGGGGATTCCAATCCAGTAAGGCAGGCAACGGAACAGGAATCATTTGCAGAGCAGGCAGGGGAACATGGCCGAGATCCCATGGCCTAAGGAGGAACCGGTATGTCCCAATTAGGAAGGTTTTTTATGGTTTTGGTCGTGTTGTTCATTTTGGCGGGTTGCTGGAACCGAGTCGAACTGAATGAGCTGTGGGTAACTGCAGCTACAGGAGTAGATATGATGGACGACGGACAGTGGATGGTGTCCTATCAGATTATTGTTCCCTCCGCCCTTGCAAGTGGTACCGGAGGAGGAACGGGAGGGTCTTCCCAACCGGCATCCCATGTACTCTCTGTAAAGTCCAAAACCTATAACCAGGCCTTATCGTACAGCAATTTAAAAACATCAAGACGAATTTACTTAGCACATAATCGTGTTGTATTTATCGGTAAAAGAGCAGCTGAGAAGGGAATGGACCGTTTAATCGATTATTATCTTCGTAATACGGAAGCGAGGGAGATGGTAAATATGATTGTAACGGACGGACTAGCATCCGATCTATTAAAGAAATTATTGCCGCCTGAAAAACTTCAAGGCGTCGCCATGGGTGAATTGGTCGACAAAGAGAGCGATATTTTATCGTTGTTTCCAAAAGTTAGGGTTTATGATTTCGTATTAAGCATGAACTCGGATTCCAAATCCATTGGAGTACCGGTCGCCGAGTTGACCGGAGAAAGGGACTATCAGGACGAGAAGGAAGCAGAGAGTCTGGATGTCTTCAAAAAAACCTCGGTCCCACTCAAGCTGGCATTGACTAAATTGGCGGTATTCCAAAAAGGAAAGCTCAAAGGGTTTCTCAACAAGGAAGAGAGTCTGGGAGTATCTTATCTGTCTCAAAAGGTTAAAAACACCGAAATTTCATTCCCTTGCAGCGAACAACTTGGCAGGAAAATGTACTCTTCCCTACTAGTAAACTCTGCGGTTGTAAAGCTTACACCCAGAAAAACGAGTTCTCATTACACCATGCAGGTTAGAGTTAAAATTAACGGAACTTTAAATGAAACCACATGCACTAAGGATATTTCCAAGACGGAGACCATACATGATTTGGAAGAACAGATTTCAAAAGAAGTGACCAGAACGATAAATGAGGGCTGGGCTAAACTCCAGGAACTTGGTGTGGACGCAACCGGTTTTGCTGATCGGATTCACCGAAAGTTCCCAAGGGAGTGGGAGACTTTAGAAAATAACTGGGATCAGGAGTTTAAGAAGATAGAACTGGACATTCGAGTGGATGCACGGATTCAGCGTCCTGGACTCCTACAGAAGCATATCGGAAGTGAAACCTAACTCATTTATATGAAGGGGCTTTAAAAGCATGCGTGAAACCGTTACTAGAGTATCCGGGTTAGCTATCGCCTTTTCCTTGTTTCAGGTTGGCAGTACAACATTATTCTTATTGGGAGCAACAGCCAAACAGGATGCATGGCTAGCCATGTTGATAGGTGCACTTGCGGGCTTCGTACTGCTAATGATGTACTTATTCATGCATAAAATTGACCCACATCGGGATTTGTACGAGCTCCTATGCCATTATTGGGGAAAATGGGTTGGCAGTCTGGGTGGGTTTCTGTTCATCGGTTACTTTACTTACGAAGCTTCCAGGAGTGTCAGAGACATTGGTGAGCTCGGAGCATTGACTTTGCTGAACAGAACCCCTACCGAAGTCATTACGTTTATAGCGTTAATTGTCTGCGCCGATGTGGTTAGGTTTGGACCGAAAGTTTGGTTCCTTCTATGTCATATATTTCTTCTTCTTTTGGCGTTTGGTTACGTCATTCTACTATTGCTTACTCCTCTTACAGGACTCATTCACTTTGAATTTTTGTTTCCTGTATTGGAGAACGGTTTAACTCCCGTAGTGAAGGCTGCCATTCCCGAGATCATATCTTTTCCCTTCGGTCAGACAATTCTTTTTCTTGTGCTGTTCAAGATCGTCGCGGATAAACGTAAATTAAAGCGGTCGATCATCATTGTCTACTGGTTCACTGCTGTGTTCCTTATCGTTATGAATGAACTATCAGTCCTTGTTCTAGGTCCAGAATGGGCAGCATCAAGTACCTATCCCTTATTCGAGGTTACTCAACTAATTCAGCTTCCGAAGATCGTTGAGAGAGCTGATGTCCTGTTTTCGATGATTCTTTTTATTGGAATCGGAGTCAAAACGGCTGGTTTTATGTTTGGTGCCGTCATTGGACTGCAAACGATAACCCCCTTTAGATATAAGCCTGCTTTACTGTTGCTAAGCATCATCATATACGCTCTTACGCTTCTCTCCCCTAGGTTAACCGAATTTTTATGGTTTGGTCTTCATGTAGCCTTGGTTCAAATCTGGCCTATTTTTCAGATTGCACTGCCTGTCCTCCTTTTCCTGACCATGCTAATTCGGAAGAAGAAGAGACGGGCATATAGTTAGCAGCTACTGTAGTCATGAGCATGTTGATTTTCCGCACCGGTTGAAACTTCTTCTACGGAAGGTCGTGTGGCGAAAAACCTGCTAAAACAGGATTTCAAGGCGCACAAACCTAATCAAAAATGGGCACAGATATCACGCAATATCGTGTAGGGAATTGCTGGGTATATCTATCTGCGATTAAAGATTATTCAACAATGAAATTGTAGCCCACCAACTCAGCGAACATAACGACAATCGAATTGATTGTACAGACGTTCGCCAAAGCCTTTGCCAAGCAAAAAGACGTGACCGGACTGGTCGTTCACAGCGACTAGGACTTCCAGTACACGTCTCACACTTACCAAGACACGCTTCCAAATGTTGGCACCAAAATCAGCATGTCTTGTCATTTTACAACTATTAATCTGATCTTTATGGTCACTTTGTCTTAACCTGCCAATTCAATTAATCATAACAGAGAGCTTATTTTGTATACATTATTTGTAATGCAGCATTGCTTTTAATTACACATTAATTCTTCAGTTTTGGGAATCATAAATAAACAAGGAGAGGTTTTGAAAGGGGTACTGTTCAATACACTGTCCTTAGATTCGTTAAACACACTGTTTCCTCAGATCGTTCAACAAAAATCCCCGCCCACCAGTTAAGGTTTGCGGGGATTTTTGGGACTGATGTTTAAGCTCCTCCAATGGTAACCTGAGGCTGGATACTATGGTGGTTTAAGGCTTGATCCGGCACAGTTATAATAAATAACAAAAAGCTAGCCGCGATAATCAGCAGTACCGTTTTTTTCAACATTAGTCATCCACACCTTTTCAATAAGATTTAAAAAACCAGTTTTGGTTTCAGGAACAGCATGATCCCGAAAATGTAAAAATAGCCCCATACAATTAATGAAATAAGTCTCATTATTTAGTGTATGATAACTTACCGTTGAATACATCAAATGTTTAAAACCATCATTGTAGGAGCCTCGATGTAAATAATAATAAGCTAACTCGTAACCAAACCACGCGATATAGTCCGGTATCACTTGCTGTGTATACATATCATCGGATAGAGGATGTTCAGAAAACGAATTAATCTCCGATTCAATTCGTTTGAGTATATCGTCTACATCTATGCTATATTGGTTTGCGGCAATTATAACATTGAGTAGTTTTGATATCTTCTCGTTTTCGTTAGTCGCTGATGTGGCTACAATATATTCAACATAATCATGCAGCACATTTATATCTCCTGATAAAAGTTTATATACGTAAGTATTACCTTCTGCCCAACTTTTGAACAAGCTAATCCAGTGCCGGGTATCTTCGTCAGTCTCCATTACCCAATCTAAATTAGCGTAGGTGTATGTATAGTCTAGAGCTTGTTGATAATCGCCTTGGGCTTCACAGACGCTTGCACACAACAGGTCAGCATAGGAAATGTATACAAACAATGGACGGCTTAGCTTATCAGTAGAGTCAGTGTGTTCTCGACTGTTCTGTTGATGTTTCAGTGTATATTGGATTTCGGCTTTAGCTCTCATTTTCTTCGCCATTTCGTCAACCTTGTCCCATTTACGCAAAGACCTGTATACGTTCGCTAAATCCTTTAAAGCATCAAGTTGGTCTATTTCATCAAGGCGCTCAACAAAAACTTCAAAAATCGTAGCTGCACTAAGATTACGGCTTTGATCGTCTCCAACTTGAATCGTAAATATACGATATTGACAGACTGCCAATCGTTCTGAATGTTGATATTTCTCCGCTTCAGCTACCCCCTCATAGAGCAGCAATGCAGCCGCATGTCTTCCTTGCGCCAACAATTCTTCTGCAATTTCAAATAGTTTGGGTGAATACAGTAGATTGTCCATGATGGCTCCCACCACTCGACGGATCGCATCCAACTTGTCCAACTCCGCACAGCGAAACAAAAATGGCTCGATTCGCCTCATATTCGGAGGATGGTCGATGATGTAGTTTTCTATGAACAAGTCATAAAAGTGACCTTCTGGTAAACCCATAGCCTCAGTAATTCGATCCAGTTGGTTAACAGACAAAGGCTTGTTTCCTGTCACGATAGCACTTACTGCTCCCCTATTCATATCCGCAATATGACCAAATTGTGTTAAACTCAATCCTTCTTGTTGTAGGTATCTGTCTAATTCTGCTCGAATCGTAGGTGTATGCTTCATGCCATAGCCACCCTTCGCATAGAAATTCCAGTATTTTATAATCATTTACTATTTTTGTCCAGTAATTAACAGTTGTCAATATCTTTTTTTGCGAATCATGTGGAAAAGCCACGTTTGTCATAAGGGCACCCCTGTAAACAAAAAAACACCCCACCGACATTAAGCCAGCAGGGTGTTTCGTATTTCCAAACGCTTGTGATTATTCCTCATTATCTGTAGTTGGACTGTCAGCCGACTTACCATCCACATAAGCCTCAGCCAGAATATAAGCAATCACTGCACCGAATCACGACATTACTATCGTATTTTAGACACAATCGTAAAAGAGCAACCTGACTTTCCGCGGATTCGTTTCTATGATCTAAGACACGCTCATAACAGGGAACTCATGAACACTGAAAAAACCACTTTACTATACTAAAGGTTAGAAGATTGTTAGAAGATTGCCCAGAATCACAAAAAAGCGCGTCCTCCAAAAAGCTTGGAAGTCGCGCTGTGCTTGAGTTGATAGCTATGCTGGTGAAGGGAATTGAACCCCCGGCCTACGCATTACGAGTGCGTTGCTCTACCCCTGAGCTACACCAGCAGGTCAGTGTAACTGACAACAAAAACTATTATACTCTTAGTTACATAAAAATCAATCACTTACATCAACTTTTTCAACTAGGATTTGGATTTAGTTCGGTAACATTTCCTGTCGTGGTGCCAGATAGTTTCTCTGCGACGGAACGGAGCTTTTGGTGACTGGAGGAAGGCTTGTCACGGCGATCATCAATTTTAACCGAGGTGGAAACACGCTTGGCTCCAGACAGGAATGGCGCTTCGTGCAGCGCAGCAATGGCGGTGAACACATCGTCCAACGAACCTTCAATAATCGTACTCATGGAGGTAAGCTCATAGGTAATTCCTTTTTGCGTCTTCAACACTTTTTGCATCTGGGCAACGTAGTCGCTCAGGCTTGTACTCCCCGTTCCAATCGGGATCACTGTCACTTCTGCAATAGCCATCGCCAAGTTCCTCCTTTAATTTAAAGTCGTCGCTTCTTTAAAAATCTAAAATTTCAGTCCGATAGAGCGAGCAACCTGATTTCACAAAAATAGTTCATATGTATGCTGCTTGTTTCTGCAGGAAACACTCTATCATTCATTGTACCGTTCAAACTGCCTCAATTCAAATACAGCCCGCGACTTCTCTGCATATTTTGATTTTCCATTCCTTTTCCTTTACGTATGGCTTCGAATGTTGCTATAATACTCCTTGCACTTATTTGAAATTTTAAGTTTATATACACAATATGTTGGGTTAAATATTCATAACACGTCTAAATATAGTGATGTAGCCGATAAATCGTACGGGAACCATCTTTTCCCCCTTCATTGGCAGGTGCATCGCTATTTCTATGTTATTGGATTACATACAGCCCCCAAATGCTGTCTGACCATCGCTTTTTTCGCCATTATCTTCTCATTATGATCATTTTCATGCCTATTCCCAAGTATGATTCCAAATCAGGAAAGCGAGGAATTAATCCTATGCCACAACTCGTAACCAAACCAAACAATCGCCAGTTGGCTTTTGATGAAATACGCATTTCCGTATATGCCGACCGTGTACTCAGCGGGCTGGACAAGCTGGATAAAGATCGTCTCATTCGTGGTGTAACTAGCAAGCTGCGCCGGGACGAAGTCACGGGGGATGACATCAGCAACGCGTTTGCGATGGCTGCTCTTGAATTGGTTAGTAAGGAAGAACCGGACTGGAAATTTGCCGCTGCGCGTGCTTTGCTCACTTCCTTGTATAAAAAAGCGGCCACTCACCGCCGTTATAAATCCTATGCGGACGAGCCTTACGGTGCTTTTTATCCACTGATCACTGATTTGGTCCAAAAAGGAATTTACCGTCAAGAACTGCTCGACTACTATACCAAGGAGCAGATTGATGAGTTGGGTGATTCCATATTGCCGAAAAATGATCTGTTGTTCGATTATATCGGGCTGTTAACGCTGTCTGAGCGCTATTTGGCGAATGATTTTGACGGACGCGTAATGGAACTGCCACAGGAACGCTACATGATCATTGCGATGTACCTGATGCACCAAGAGCCTGCCGACAAGCGGATGGAGCTGGTGAAGGAAGCATACTGGGCGATGAGCAACATGTACATGACAGCAGCTACACCAACCATGTCCAATGCCGGAAAAAAGGTGGCCGGACAGCTCTCCAGCTGCTTTATCGACACCGTAGACGACTCGTTGGAAGGCATTTTCGACTCCAATACGGATGTAGCCCGTCTTAGCAAAATGGGCGGCGGCATCGGCGTATACCTCGGTAAAGTACGGGCGCGTGGCTCCGATATCCGCGGACATAAAAATACAAGTTCCGGCGTCATTCCGTGGATTCGCCAGTTGAACAATACAGCTGTTAGCGTAGACCAATTGGGTACTCGCAAAGGTGCAATTGCCGTATATCTGGACGTATTCCACAAGGATATCCTCGCGTTCCTTGACCTGAAGCTGAACAACGGTGACGAGCGGATGCGTGCACATGACGTGTTCCATGGCGTATGTCTGCCTGATCTGTTCATGGAGCGGGTCGAAGCACGGGGTGAATGGAATCTGTTCTGTCCGCATGAAGTGAAGAAAGTGATGGGCTGGAAAGATGACAAGGGTCGTCCACTGGGCCTGGAAGATTTTTATGATGAAACCTTCGGTTCAGGTACCTTCCGCGAAAAGTATGAGGAGGCGTCACAGCATCCCATTCTCTCTCGTATTACAGTGCCTGCCATCGACATTATGAAGCGCCTGATGAAGTCACAACTGGAAACAGGTACACCTTACATGTTCTACCGTGATACGGTAAACCGGGCGAACCCAAACCGCGCCCATGGTATGGTATATTCCTCCAACTTGTGTACGGAAATTATGCAAAACCAATCTGCAACTGTAGTAGAAAAAGAAGAATTGGTCACCAAGGACGGACAAACACGCATCGTTATTTCCAAAATTCCTGGCGACTTTGTGGTGTGCAACCTGAACTCCATCCATCTGGCTCGTGCGGTTCCGGCAGGTGTGCTGGATCGCCTCGTACCGATTCAGGTACGTATGCTGGATAATGTTATTGATATCAACAACATTGAAGTACTGCAAGCACAATATACGAACAGCCAATATCGCGCTGTCGGTCTGGGTACATTTGGACTGCATCATCTACTCGCACTGGAAGGTATCCGTTGGGAATCCGATGAAGCGGTAACCTATAACGATCATTTGTATGAAAAAATTAACTACCTGGCAGTCAAATCCAGCATGGAGCTAGCGAAAGAAAAAGGCCGTTATGCCAAATTCGAGGGTTCTGACTGGTCTACTGGGCACTATTTCACTTCCCGTGGCTATACGGATGGTACACGTGAAGGCAAATTTGTCACTACGTCCGAGTGGAGCGAGCTTGCAGAAGAAGTCCAACAAAATGGTGTCCGCAACGCATGGCTGTTCGCCATCGCGCCTAACGGATCCACGTCTATTATTGCAGGCTCTACCGCCAGCATTGATCCATTGTACGAGCTGCTTTCCTATGAAGAGAAAACAACTTACAAGATTGCTAACCCTGCACCAGATTTGAACGAAAAAACCATCTGGTACTACAAGACGGCTTTCTTGCTGGATCAACACGCTTCGATCAACATGGCTTCTGCACGTCAGCGTCATATTGACCAGGGCCAAAGCTTTAACCTGTATGTACGGCCTGATATTAAAGCAACTGAATTTTTAGAGCTGCACATCCATGCCTGGAAATCAGGTATGAAATCGACCTATTATGTACGCAGCCGCGCACTGACGATTGAAGAATGTGATAGCTGCGCATCCTAAATTAAAGGAGAGAATCTCCCATGCAGTTACAAAAGATTTTCAACACGGAAGCACCAAATCGCTCTACCCGTATTATTGAAGGCGAAAACTCCGGTATTTTGAATTGGAACGATATTCGGATGCCGCATATGTACAAATTGTATAAAGTGCTGCTGCTGAACCACTGGATTCCAGATGAAATTCCGATGTCCAAGGACGCGTCCCAGTTCCCTGTGCTGGATGCCGAAGAACAGCGCACCTTCAAAATTAACATCGGCCTGCTGGCTGTGCTGGATTCGATGCAAACAATGTTTGTCGGGGATGTAAAACGCTATTTTACCGATTCCTCGCTGGAAGCTATTTCAGCAATTATCGGGCAGCAGGAAGTGGTGCATAACCAGTCCTACTCCTACGTTCTGTCTTCTTTGGTGTCAGATCAGGAACAGAAGGAAATTTTTGAATATTGGAAAAACGATCCTGTCCTGCTGGAGCGTAACACATTCATCTCGGACATTTATCAGGAGTTCCGCGATGAGCAGAACCCACAAACCTTTTTCCAAGCGATGGTAGCCGATTTGATTTTGGAAGGCATTTTCTTTTACAGCACATTTGCTTTCTTCTACAATTTGGCCCGTGATCAGAAAATGATGGCAACCAGCCAAATGATCTCGTATATTCAGCGTGATGAAAATCAGCATTGCTACTTCTTTGCCGAAGTGTTTAAGCAGCTACTGTCCGATTTCCCTGAGCTGAACACCAAGGAAAATACGGACTATGTCTATCGTATGATTAGCCGCGCTGTGGAGCTGGAAACGAATTGGGCGCATTATACGCTCAAAGAGGTTCGCGGCATCGACTTGAACGAGCTGAGCGATTATATCAAATACATGGCAAATATGCGCCTGAGATTGCTTGGTATGGACAAAGCGTACGAAGGCGTAGATGTAAACTGTATGCCTTGGATTAAACCATTCTCAGACGAAGCGCTGAATGCGACAAAAACGGACTTTTTTGAAGCAAAATCACGCAATTATGGCAAGGTCGGAGATGACAACGGATTTGACGATTTGTAAGTCATAAGATACAGCCTTAGCTCGGTACTTACCGGGCTAAGGCTTTTTTCATGAGAATTTACGCAAATACGCAAAAAAATCATGAAACATCTGAATTACTATTCATATTTTCCTATTTGTACACGATATATATGAAGGTAAAAAAAACATAGTAAGGAGTATATTATGAAAAGCAGCGTTAAAAAAAGAATGGGATTACAATCCAAACTCTACTTCATCTTGCTCATTCCTTTAATAGTGATTGGCGTCATTGTTCTGTGGACGACCAATCAATCTATCCAGAATGCTTCTCTATCAACCATGCAGCTAAACAATGAAACGCTGGCAAAGAACACGGCCCAGCTATTGGACAAATCCGCAGTCAAGAGCTTAAATACTGATTCATCTGAGCAAAGTAGCGAGTATAAACAGCTTCGTAACGAGTTAAATACGCTCAGGCTGCAAACTGGAATCCTGTACATCTATATGTATAACCGTGTGGGCAATGAGTGGAAAATTACGGTGGATGGAGCCGCATGGGACGACAAAGACTACAGTCCATTCGGAACTCCTGTAAGTTTTACCCTTAAAGAAACGGAAGAGAAATTGAAACAAGGGGAAACAGTGACTACAGATATTACAACGGACCCTGAGTGGGGGACGATGTTTTCCTCCTTTACTCCCATTAAGGATACAGATGGAACCATCATTGGTTATTTGGGAATCGATAGATCCCTGTCCTCTGTGACTGAAGTATACGAGCATACCTTGCCCGAGGCCTACCGATTAGTTATTCCTGTTATCTCTATCATTCTGATCATCTCAATTGCGGCTATGATGCTGGTAACCCGGCGTATACTGCGTCAGGTGAGATTTATTAAAAATACACTGGAGCAAGTAGCCGACGGCAACCTTACGGTTACATCGTCGCAAGTAACATATGATCAGTTAGGCGAAATCAGCAAATTGACGAACAAAATGGTGGAAGCCATGTCCAATATGATTGTGGATATTCAAAGCAGTTCAAGCACACTCCAGCACGCATCGGAGAATATCGTCGTGACAACGGAGGGGACACTCCACCAAACTGAGGAACTGTCCCGCACACTCCAGCAAATTGCCGATGTCTCTATTAACCAAGCGGATCAAGCAGTGGAATCGGTTCAACAATCTGACCGATTAGGACAAACGCTGGATGAAGTCGGAAGCCATGTGCAACAATTTACGGATACGGCCCATCATCTCAATGAGGTTCGTAATCAGGTAGCCAGTGAGCATGAACTGTTATTAGAGAAAGGACGAGAAAGCGCCCTGCGTATCAAGCAGATGCAGCGTATGTCACACGCATTAACCGAAAAATCGCGCGAGGCGGCTAACATCGGTCAGCAGGTACAGGGCATCGTAAAGCAGACGCAGATTTTGTCCTTTAATGCATCTATTGAAGCCTCACGTGCAGGCGAAGCTGGCAAGGGTTTTTCTGTAGTTGCTCATGAAATGGGACAACTTGCTCAGCAATCTGCCATATCGATTCGGGAAATCGATGAAATCTTAAGAAGCTTTGTTGAGCAAATTGAGCAAATGGGTGATCAATTTGATGAAAACATAAAGACCGTCAATGAACAAGAAATCCAAATTTCGGTATGTCTACAGTCTGTTGACAAAGTCACCCAGGTTTCACAGGAAGTTCAGGAGTTAGCTGCACATCTGGCTCAATTGACGGCAGAAATGCAAGAGGTACGTCACAGTGTAGATCAACATTTGAATCACACAGCCAGCGCGGCACAGCAGACTGCCGGAATGACCGAAGATGTATCAGCAAGCGCTCAGAAGCAGGCCCTAGCAGTAAAAGAACTATCCGAAGTAGCCCGCAATCTCACTACACTATCAAACAATCTGCAGCGTCATGCCGACCAGTTCCAGGTGTAAACTGCTGAATAGTGAATATTATGTTGGATTCGATTCAACTAAACGAAAAGAAGTAAACTAAAATGGAGCATTCGCTAACGTAGCGAATGCTCCATTATTATGTTTTGAAAGCCGAGCAGAGTTCACCTTTATCCGAGTAGGTGCATACATATAACCTAGAAGTGTGTATTCAAGCACTCCAGAATCATACCCGTTCTTATGATGGGGGTAGCGCCGCTGTTTTCACCTGTTTCGTATAAGGAGGATATCCTCCCGTATGCTGGAGCATTTCGATTTCACGCAAAATACGCGGCAAGTCAGCGACCGAGTTCATCACGATGTGGGCTCCTGCCCTTTTCAAACCATATACACTCTGTCTGCGCCGTTCCTCAGCCACTCTGTCGTCCGCTTCATGGCTGGTCGTTTGAGCTGCGGTCGTCACGCTTTCGTTATGGTTCAAGACACCAATCGTCCATACACCGGCGTTCCGTCCCTCTTGCATATCGGCTGCTGTATCTCCTACTTTCACAATATCGCTCAGCGGAAATACCTGCAAGCGATGTGCAATTTCATAGATCATCCACGGATATGGCCTCCCCTGCGAAACTTCACAAGGGGCTACCATACAATCCAGCGTATAGGGTGACTGTGCAGGCGTAAATACGTGACTGAGCATCTCCATCGGACAGGATGCAGTGGCACCTGACTGAATGCGACGATCCTGCAACTCCTGCAGCGCCCTGTCTATACCGATAGCAGGCTCAGCCCCTTGGATCAAGGAGCGGAGAACAGGGACAAGCTCGAGATAAATATGCTCAATATCCACTCTGACAGGATGCGCACCAAAGCACTCCAGCCATTTTTTCCGAACCTCTGAAAGTCCCAGCACATTCGCAATATGATCCCGGATCGGCATTCCTCGCCCATGAGATACCTGTTCTTCAGTTACCTGTATACCTTTCCATCTGAAAATGTCACGCATTCCCTGGGTTAAGCCTCGTCCTCCGGGGTCTAGCAATGTACTTTCGAGATTAAAAATAACCGCCTGTATCATGCAATCCCCGCCTTTCCGTACCGCGGCTATCCGCAATCTTTATTTTGCTTAGGAACATGATACACAGCTAACGTAAACTGAAATGTCGTAAACGGTAAGCGGATTGTAATTGAAAATAAATTCCTTGATTGGTTGTGAATACCGAGTGTAATAAGAGGAGGAGTCGCAACATGAGACAGCCTTGGAATGAATTTAATTCCAAAATGCCTTGGCGGATGGAGCTTGGTTGTTATGCGCTGAATAAACTGGCCTGTGGAGGATTGGTTTTTGGTCTCTTATGGGTCTACTGCTATCTGACAGAGGAAATAACAGGAATCCCTCTGACTATAGCAGGCAATAGTGGTGAACTGACCACGCAGCTGTGGGCCTATGGCTTTGCCCTTCCGGCGGCTCTTGCCGCCGATGCGCTACGCGATCTTTTACCCTGGCTTCGCAAGCCCGAGCAGCTCACCCTATACCTCGCTGCAGGATTCAGTGTCTTTCTCCTACTAGGTTCTTTGATGTCGCCTACCGGAACGGGCATTTTATGGAGCAACGGCATAGCAGGTGCAGGGATTACATTGCTGTATTATGGAGGAAGGCACTGGCTAAACCGTGAATATGGATTACAGATTATGCTGGCCTTCCTCCTGCCACTGCTGCTATGGCCTATAGGGCTTCAATAATGTCGCCAGCTATCACAGAGGCAAGATGCTGGCGATGACGTGCGGCTGTTTCTCCAGCCGCACCATGCAGATACACGCCAAAGGCTGCTGCCTGCGACACATTCAAGCCCTGAGCCAGCAAACCTGCGATGATACCTGTCAGCACATCGCCCGCACCGCCTGTCGCCATCCCAGCATGGCCTGTGGTATTGACGTAGGCCGTTCCGTCGGGACAAGCGATGACGGTGCGTGCTCCTTTGAGCACCAGCGTGACCCCACGTGTCCGGGCGTACTCCCGGGCATGGGTGATGCGGTCACGCTGCACCTCTGCTGTCGGTATGCCCAGCAGACGAGCCATTTCACCGGGGTGCGGCGTTAGTACGACCGCCGCACTTCTCGGCTTCCAAGCCTCCAGCTCAGGCCCCGCCGAGGCGAGGATGTTCAAGGCGTCCGCATCAAGCACAAGCGGACCGCCGTATTCCTCCCACAGGCGGCGCAGCCAGCCGGTGTCCCCTGCAAAGCGGCCGAGGCCGGGGCCGACGGCCAGTACATCACGTGCCTGCGCGAGCTGTAGCAGCTCGTCTGCGGAGTCGGCATTCCATTCGCCGTCTCCGCCTGCTGCTGCGGCAGCGAGCATCAGTTCCGGCGCGGCGCCAATGACGCGCGGCAACAACGCCTCGGGCACCGCCCACGTGACAAGGCCGCTGCCGATGCGCAGGGCTGCACGTGCGGCCAGCAAGCCCGCGCCGCTCATGCGCAGGCTTCCGGCCGCGACGAGAACATGGCCGTAGGTGCCCTTGTGCCCGTCCGGCACGCGGCTACGGCTTACATCCACGTCCAGCGCAGCGCGCAGCGTGTCACGGGTCAAGAGCCGCAGCTGCACGCCGCACTCACGGGCAAGGCCGGGTGGAATACCGATGTAGCGTACCACCACATCGCCTGCGGTCCCGGCGCCCGAATATTGGACGAGCCCACGCTTCAAGTAAGCGAGGCATACGGTGACGCGCGCACGAATGCACGGCTCGTGCAGCGCACCCGTGTCGGCGTCGAGGCCGCTAGGCACGTCTACCGACACGAGCGGCGCGCCGCTGGCATTGGCCTCGCGGATCAGCGAGGCGTAGGGTTCGCGCGGCGGGCCTTGCGTGCCCGTGCCCAGCAGGGCATCGACGATGCCGGAGGCGTCGCGCAGGTCGAGGGTATCCCGGCCATAGAGGATCACCGGGATACCCAGAGCCGCGATAATATCGCGTTGCGCAGCCGCTTCATCGCGTAGCGTGTCTGGCGACTCGACGTACACAACGGTGACGCGTAGCCCTACATCCGTTAGATGGCGGGCTGCCACCAATCCGTCACCACCGTTGTTGCCTTTGCCTACGAGGATATACCAGTGTTCTCGTTCCCGTAAGTCATGTCGTCCTTGACTCCACGTCTCTGTCCGTATAACACCGCCATGTCCCGGTATATCCCCCGGACCTGTGTGTGTAACCTCTTCTGTCCACTGCGACCCCAACACTTCAGCACGATCATTTCCACGTGTTAGATCAGCAGTGTCTACTGGGAAGCCGCCGCCATTGCTCTTCCCACTTCTCTCGGCACATAGCTTCAATACCTCGTCAGCTACCGCGCGCCCGGCATTTTCCATCAAGGTAAGGGCCGGGATACCCAGCTTGTCAATTGTGTACCGATCTAATTGCCGCATTTCTTCGGCGGTCACCATATACATGCTTTTCGCCTCCCGTATGGCTATCCCTGCTTATTAATATCCAACCGTAAAACGGGAATTGACAAATTCCCCTTCTACTAACTCATCAATCAGGGCTACCGCATAATCTTCGACCGAGATACGGCTATGGCCTAATTCGTCAACCACCAAATGATCCAAACCAATACGGAACTGTCCTGTACGTTTTCCCAATTCAATTATTCCGGCAGGACTACAATAGGTCCAGTCTACATCCGCAGCGCGGTACAGCTCCAGTGCATCTGCATGGGCAGCCGCCAGTGGCTTTACTTCCTCCGGAAACTCGGCGGTATCCATGAGGCGTTCACCGTTTTCTGTTTTCAGACTACCCGCTCCGCCAACGACAAGTATGCGCTCTGCGCCGGAACGCCGAGTTCCTTCCAGCAAAGAACGAGTCGCTTCGAGCAGTTCTTCCTCTTCTCCAAACTTGGGACCGTATGCGCTAATGATAGCATCGTGCCCTTTGGCCACATCCGTAACGGAATTCGGATTTAGAATATCCGCTTGAACCACCGTCAAATATTCACTTTGCTCCGTCACACGTTGCGGGTCGCGCACCGCCGCCGTCACTTCATACTTACGCTTGATTGCTTCCTTTACTAACGCTTGACCAATGGTTCCTGTTGCTCCGAAAATAATAACTTTCATATAAATGTGCCCTCTTCCTGTCTATAATTTACTTACTGTTATTTATCCGTTTTATGTCCAGCTTAAACCCGTAAAGCATGTCAGCTTACAGTCCCCCCGGCTGTCGCCAGTACATCCCTTCCGACCTCGAACTGACCAATTAGACGCCGAATTGCGCATACAAGCGGTCGACCGGCTTATCCGCGATCAGCGTCACAAAGCTGCCCGTACGGTTGATTCGATGTCTCATGATGTTCTGTTGTAATTTCTACATTTTTATCCATGCCGAATCTCCTCCTGCTTGTAATCTTGTCTATTTTACCAAAAAATACTTCATATATCCTGGTCAAAGGGATACAAGCCCTTGAAATGCCTGTATGGTCTGTGCAATAGTGTAGAAAGAACAATGGAAGGAGGGATTGCGGGTGTCCCCGACGGACTTCGCGGCGTTAGCCGCATATATCTCACCCGGTCTGATTGCCTTCCTGCTGGCGTTGTCTTTGCTGGTATGGCTGTATGTTCACAGTGCAGCCCAGCTTCGAAATTCACGTCAGCAGCGGCTGGAAGAATTACAGGAATCGCTGCGTATCTATGGACGATTAGCTGGTTGTCTCCAAACCGCTACCCAGGACGGGTTCAATAACAGCGAAAAGCAGTACCAGAACGGACTCATCCACGCTCTTCAGGAAGCCAAAGCTGCTCCCTATTTGACCCCTCACCTTCAAGAGCAGGTTCAAGCATCCCTTCGGGAGTGTGATACATTCCGCAGAGAATTGCTTCTCAAATCACTGGAGCGTGAAATGAACAAACTCATCGAGGAACGGCGTCTTGTTCTGCTGGAATCTCATGCTCCGGGCTGGGGAACAGCATTGTGGAAGCTATTGCGCCCAGCAGCTGGTCCGTTGGCGCTGGCAGGAATCGTCTGGTTGGTCACAAGGCTGGTTATGGAACTGATAGCCTCCAGCCATGTCGATGTTAGTCTGCCCGATACTACACAATCTGCCTCATGGCTCATAGGGTGTGCATGGATGAGGTTCGTTTCCGGCTTGATCGCCCTACTGTATGTGTACCGGCTGATGACCCTACGTAGGCAAAATGATCTGGACGTGACGGCATCCCATTTTCCAACAAGCCTGTTGTGCTTAGTGATCGCCGCTGTCGCTCTGTTTCAATGGATCGGACCGGAAGCATCTCCCTACATACTGGCTGTTCAGCTTGTGCTGTTCTTGATTGGCTTCCGACTTACCCGCGGCCGCTCGCGCAGTGATCGTCCTTATGTTGGTCATCCCGGCTTGATCAAGGCAGATGCTTCTCAACATCAGGATTTACACGCAGCAGATAAAGATAAAACGGCTGACTCTTCTTTGGCAGAAGAACATATCCGGTCCTAAACACCAATGGCACAGGATTCTATTCCCGTATCCACCCTGCATATCACATACCATCACAGGACATCCCAACAACAAAGAAAGAGATTATGGGGTGTCCTGTTTTTTGAACAATTTTTGGCTTTTTGAGGGGTTAGGCTTGTGCCAGTGATCAAGGAAAGGGTATATTGTTTATATAAATGTAAATCATATCGTTTTTTATGTATGAATATTGAAAAAAATCCATATATGTTAAACTACCATCAATTTATGATGTGCGTTAGAATTGGAGGAACTATGCAACTGGACATTTCTGAAAAATCACTTCCCGTTTATGAAGCGCTGGCCAGTGAGGTTCGGCTAAACATGATTGTTCTGCTTGCGGAGAAGCCTATGAATATACGTGAGCTGGCGGAAGCGTTGGGGCTCAGCAGTGCGATTATGACGATGCATGTCAAGAAACTGGAGAGAGCGTCCATTATTTCGACCAAAATGCTGCCTGGACGAGGCGGGGTACAGAAAGTGTGCTCACTGGCTACAGACAAAATTGAAATCGCCATGCCACGCTACCAGCAGGATGTACGACAATTCCATCAGACGGAGATTTCTGTCGGACACTTTACAGATTTTGAAATACAGGCGACCTGCGGACTGGCTACCGTCGAAAAGATCATTGGTGAATTCGATGAGCCTCGTTCGTTCTTGGACCCTGAGCGCTTCAATTCCAAAATTCTGTGGTTCAGCCAAGGATATATGGATTATAAGGTGCCGAATTTCCTACTGTCCAGCCAAAAAGCTGAGGAACTGGAAATTTCGATGGAACTATCATCCGAGGCCCCTTTTACCAATGATAATTGGCCTTCAGATATCACTTTTTTCCTAAATGATGTGAATTTGGGTACATGGACCAGCCCAGGGGATTTCGGGGATAACCGGGGTAAATACACACCTGCATGGTGGCCTGATTTTATCAATCAATATGGTCTCCTTAAAAGACTTCGCGTTACCTCCGAAGGTACCTTTATGGATGGCAAGCAGATATCCGACGTGACTTTAAGCCAAGTACTGATTGATCAGAAGCAATGGAAATTCCGTATTGCCATATTGGATGATGCCCAGCATGTTGGAGGGGTTACTCTGTTCGGTACCGGATTTGGTAACTACAATCAGGACATCCTGTTCCGTTTGTACTACAAACATGCAGAAAATCATACCAAAACAGTAACGGTAGAAGCTGGCGATACTAGCAAATAGCTTTTAGGCCACTTCAAGACCTGAACACGGCGTTTTGCCCATACCTTTCATGGGAAACAAAGCGCCGTGTTTTATTTTTTCATCCACTTATATCGTACTCGTTTGCCACATGCTATGCGATTAGCGTATAGGTTCAATACATACAGGTGAAGGAACCTCCAGCACATATCCCGTTCGGGACAGCCGTCCATCCTCACTATGGATGGCAAAGGATACGATGTTGTTTCCATCCTGATTCGCCACTACCAGATAACCGGACAAGATGTTGAAGTTACGCGGTGTGCTGCCCAAGGTTTCCACCCATTCCACCGTCTTCAGCTTGCCGCTGTCCAGATCGACATGGTATAGCACGATGCTGTCATGGCCGCGGTTTGACACATACAAAAAGCGTCCACAGGGCGTAATCCGAATATCGGCTGCTGTATTTTCTACATCTATAATGCCTTCTGGCAGTGTGGACAGGCTTTGCATCAATGTAAGCTCACCATTACGTTCGTTATAACTAAATACAGCGACTGTATTGTTCAACTCATTGGCGATAAAAGCATATGGACGCGAAGGATGAAAAACCAGATGACGCGGTCCAGAACCAGGTGGCAAATCTGTCTCACGATGGGTCACCAGTTTTCCATCCTCTGTCAAACGGTATACCACAATCTGATCCAGTCCCAGATCACATACCAGGGCATACTGTCCTGAAGGATCTGGAATAATCGAATGCGGATGTGCCGCATCCTGGCGGTCCTGGCGAATACCTGAGCCAGTATGCTGAACTTGCCCCGACATGTCTCCTAATCCTCCAGCTTCCGTCGCAGGGAACACAACGGCATTGCCGCCTGAATAGTTGGAAGCCAGCACATATCGTCCATCGGTTGTTACGGAAACATAGCAAGTATGCGCTCCCTCCGTCCCTTTTCGATCCAAAGGGTGTAATTCCCCCGTCTGGGCATTCACCTGATATGCATACAGCTCGCCTTCTTCTGTTTCACTGGCAGCATACAGCTTCGTCCCATCCGGATGTAGCGCCAGAAAAGAAGGCCTTTCAATTCCTTCCACACCTCCAACCATGCGCAGATCACCATTGTTCACATGCAAAGTACATACATATATTCCTCTTTCCTGACGAGACGCATAAGTTCCTGTATAAAATAACTGCTCATTTCGCTCTTCCATCGGCTCTCATCTCCTTCTAGCTGTTTTTTACATATGATCTGACTTTTAGCTCTACTATTTGTCTTGTTGTAAACTCATCATGCATTATTACCCAAGATTCTGTTGTTTCATTAACGTTTCGCGATATATGCAAAAAAATAGCCTCCTTCGGCGCCAACTGTGGTTCACAAGAACGTCACAGTTCACTCCAAAAGAGACTAAGTTTACGAAGAATACAATATTAAACCGCTGTGGTTTGCGTATCTCTGCTATTCCATTTTACAGCCAGCCCCAAACTAAGAATGAGAATGACTGCCCCAAAAATGTATGGCAAATTGATATGCACCTCGAACAATGTACCCGCAAGCGCAGGTCCTAGAATATTACCAATACTCATATAAGCATTGTTCATGCCGGCTGCAACTCCCTGCTCATCCCCCGCCATTTTGGATAAAGCAGTATTAATGGCTGGCCGCAGCAACGACGTAGCGGTAAAGAAGATGAGCGATACCCCGAGTACATAATAAAAGTTGCCGGAGAGCAGCATA
The DNA here is from genome assembly GCF_011066115.1 of Paenibacillus sp. EKM212P. Lineage (NCBI taxonomy): Bacteria > Bacillati > Bacillota > Bacilli > Caryophanales > Paenibacillaceae > Paenibacillus > Paenibacillus sp. EKM212P. Next base: position 105,225 of record NZ_JAAMNR010000005.1, on the reverse strand, counting down.
AGCACAAGGGAAATCGCTGAAAACAGGAAGGAACCGATAATGACGCCTTTTTCGCCAAAACGATTCAACATCGGGCTAATGACCACAGCTTGAATCACGGTTCCGACCAGTGCTCCTACCGTAATAATGATAGCAATATCACGCTCATTGTAATGAAACTTGCCCGTCACGAAGAAAGGAAACATCGTTTCAAAATGCGTCAATCCAAAGGTTAACGTGAATATCATAATCAGCAGCATAAAGTAAGGCTTGCGGAAAGAAAGGGCAAACTGTTTAATCACATTATCCCGTTTGGCCTTGACATTCCGAAACTTCAACTGTTTCTCCAGCGACAAGGTTTCGGGCAGCATAATCAAGGAAATCAGTGCAGCTACGCCCGATACGGCCGCCGAAACATATAAGGGCGTACGAATCGAGATATCTGCCAGCAAGCCGCCCACACCAGGACCGATCACAAAGCCAAGAGACATGGCTGCACCCAACAACCCCATTCCTCTACCGCGATTGTGGACCGTTGTAATGTCAGCAATATAGGCCATCATCGGAGGAATCATAAAAGCTGCCCCTGCACCTCCCAACAAACGGGAGATATACAGCATGGTCAACGATTCCCCCATCGCAAACAATACAGAAGACGCCGTCATGATTACCAAACCGATAATAATCATTTTTTTACGTCCGTATTTATCGGACCATTCTCCCGCTAGCGGCGAAAACAGGAATTGGGTTAAGCCAAACACGGCAACCAAATAACCACCCGTTTCACCACTACCTCCCAAGGAGCTCATAAACTTGGGAAGGATCGGAATAATGAGGCCAATCCCCAGCATGGCAATAAACATATTAATCATCAAAATGACCAGCGGCCCCATTTTCAACTGTTGTGAATCTGACATGTAGCGTTTTGTCCTCCTCAGGTTCTTTATTTCGTATACGAAAATCTTATTTTGCAACCATTTCAGCAAAACTCTCCATTATATTAATAGAGTGTGAGACAAATAACAATCATAAAATACTTCCGATAACCCTGAATCTTTCCTTTAGCAGTACAGCAAAAAGGAACAACCTGAAATGGCGATGTTGTCCCTCTCATAACGAACGACCAGGGTAAATCTCTGGAACGATCTGGCGATCCCTACGATCCTTATTGTGGATCTTCGAATAGCTCCTGTATCATCTTTTCCTTGTTATTCAGAAATTGTTTCGTAATGATAAAATGGTCGGTTTCCTCCAGCGTCGGGGTGTCGATCCCTTCATGTGTCAGATGATACAAGATGGAATCTGGATAAGCCATCAAAATAGGGGAATGAGTAGAAATGATAAACTGCGAGCCCTGCTGCACCAGCTCATGAATCCGTGCAAGCATGGCCATCTGGCGCAAAGGTGATAACGCAGCCTCCGGTTCATCCAAAATATACAATCCTTGTCCTCCAAACCGATGCACAAAGGCAGCAAAAAAAGACTCGCCATGCGACTGCTCATGCAGCGATTTGCCCCCGTAGGAGTTTCGAATCGGTGGGCCTCCACCTTCGCGATCCAGCTCGTCGATATGAGTCGCCACATTATAGTAGCTCTCCGCTCGGAAAAAGAAACCATCCCTCGGTTTTTCTATCCCTCTCACCAGCCGGATATGCTCATGCAGCGAGGAATGCGTGGCTTGGGTAGAAAAATTGAAATTTTTAGTACCGCCCTCTGGATTAAATCCCCACGCGACCGCGATTGCCTCCATAAGCGTCGATTTACCTACGCCATTTTCTCCAATAATATAGGTGACGGAAGGATGGAATTTCAGTTCGTTCCACTGGTGCAGGGCTTTTAAGTTAAACGGATATTGGCTCTCGTCAGCATCTGGAGGCCATATCAACTCCAGGCGACGTATGAAAAGATTGCGGTCCCATATACTCATGTCCAGTTCAGCTCCATTGCCAAGCAATTCACTAGGTTTTCCATCATTATATTGGAATTATTTACAGCAATCAATCGGAAATCCCATTTCGTAACCCTTCTGTTGTTATTCAAGCGATTATTGTAGGTATAATGTATAGTAATGTTCATTGGGCATGATTTCTAATTACTTTATTTCGTGTATATCTCATTCTTTTCAAGCAGGTGAATCTATGAAGTCAAATCACAAACCGACCCAATCCTTTAAAATCGTACAGTTCTTGATGACCATCTACAGGCAGCGATTGACACGTATTCTGCTACCGTTGGCTGTACTGGCTTTTATTATATGGGAGGCCGGACGAGAACTAAATGACTTTAATCTGGCGCGTATGTTTCATGAGCTGCGGCGAATGGATGCCACGTTTCTCATCGAAATTGGCTTGTTCTCACTGGCTGCCGTGGCGGCTATGAGCGCCTACGATTACGTAATCAGGCATCATTTCAAGCTTCAGGTCAAGCCTGGGACGACATTTCGCTACGCCTGGATCTCCAATACCTTCAATAATGTCTTTGGTTTTGCAGGCTTTACAGGAGCGGGACTTCGCACCGTACTGTATAAAAAAAGCGGTGTTCCGTTAGGTGTCATCACCTCTGCCGTCGTGTTTCTTTCGCCGGTCGTCATTACCGGTCTATCTTTGCTGGCTTGGGGGGCCATTGTCCATTTGTATCCGGTACAGCCTGTGCTGGATGCTCATCCTTGGCTTCATTGGGCGCTGTGGGGAATGGCATTGTACCTGCCGCTATTTCTGATCATGCAGCGCTCCAAACGGTACTCCACATGGTTCAACAAGGGAGAAGGACAGCTTTCCTGGTCCACTATCTCCGCTTCCATTAGTGCTTCTCTGCTGGAATGGCTGCTGGCTGGCCTTACCTTTGCATGGATCGGCTCGCACTTGCTCCATGAACTTCCGATCCATGCTGTGTTCGGCATTTATGTGATAGCCGCGATTGCCGGGTTGATCAGTCTTGCACCCGGAGGGGTCGGGGCATTCGACATCATTGCCCTGCTCGGGCTGCAAATGGCGGGAGCCAACCCAGATCGGGCACTGGCTGTGCTGCTGGTCTTTCGCGTCTTTTATTACATCATCCCGTGGCTCATCGGCTTGGTATTAGCGGCGCTGGAAATGATTCCGCGTAACGAGCGCCTGAATCAGCTAGCTGAGACGGGTTGGGACTACTCCCTTAATGCCTGGCAGAAGGTATGGGGCTGGCCTGGGCAATTTCGGTTTTTGGCAGATCTAGGGGTATGGGCGCTTGGTAAGCTGGTACTCATCTCTGGCGTGGTGCTTCTTTTGTCGGCAGCTACGCCAGGTCTGTTATATCGGCTTCGTTTTGCTGAGCACTTGCTCAGCCTGCCCGTCATGCGCTTGTCGCATGAAATCTCAGTCATCATCGGAATTATGCTTGTCGTCCTGTCCCATGGAATCTCTCTGCGTATTCGCAGAGCATTGCGACTGACATTGATACTGCTGCTGACAGGAGCTATTTTCACCTTCACTAAAGGTCTGGATTTTGAAGAAGCCTTATTCCTACTGTTTGTGGCGTTAATGCTATGGATCTCGCGTTCGCGGTTTTATCGGGTCAGTGCTCCGCTGAATCGGCACAACATTTTAATATGGGGTGGACTATCTCTACTCGTAACCGGGGCTTATTTTATCATTGGGGCAGGCTCCAACACTCCTTTTATGCGCCATTTGCATGCGAAGGTCCATCTAGACTTTTTTATGAACCGCAGCGATTACGGAGTTACCGCCGTGTTTAGTCTAATTTTGGCATGGGTATTCCTAACGGTGTATTTCTTTCTTCGACCTCAGCGTAGCATCGCCAATTTACCCGACGAACAAGAGCTGGATAAGCTAAAAGAATTTTTGGAACGGCAGGGTGGTAATCTCGTATCTCATATGCTTTTTTTGGGCGATAAATATCTGTATTGGACCAAAAATGAACAGGTCGTCATTCCCTATGCTCGCAGTCGGGACAAACTGATTGTATTAGGTGACCCACTCGGTCCAAAAGAACGTGTAAGTGAAGCCATTCAGGAATTCCAGCGGTTCGCAGATCGGTATGCGTTAACGGCAGTATTTTATCAGGCCTCGCCGGAGTATTTGTCCATCTATCACGAGAACGGCTATCGCTTTTTCAAACTGGGCGAGGAAGCACTGGTGCCGCTGGAGTCCTTCACACTGACGGGCAAAAGTAATCAGGCGCTACGCAGCGCCAAAAACCGCTTTGACCGCGATGGCTACTCATTCGAAATCATTCAACCGCCTCTAGAGGCGTCACTGATTGAGGAGATGCGGTATGTTTCCAATATTTGGCTGGACGGGCGCAAGGAGAAGGGATATTCACTCGGCTGGTTCAAAGAACCCTATCTTCAGTTGGCTCCGATTGCATTGCTAAAGGACTCTGAAGGGAAGGTCATCGCTTTCGCTACGATGGCGCCTGCCTACGATCATGGACGGACGGTCTCCATTGACCTGATGCGCCACTTGCCTGACACGCCAAATGGCACGATGGATTATTTATTCACACGGGTCATTGAGTGGGCCAAGGAGAGTGGATATACGACATTTAATCTGGGAATGGCACCGCTGTCCCAGGTAGGACAAAGCGAAAAGGCATTACGCGAGGAAAAGCTGGCTCGACTTGTTTTCCAATACGGGGGACATTTTTACGGTTTTCAGGGGCTTCGGCGCTTTAAGGATAAGTTCAAGCCCCAATGGGAGCCGCGCTATCTGGCCTATCCGGCTTCTGTCTTTCTACCGATCCTGACGCTGGAGCTGGTTTATCTTGTGTCCAAACGATCGGACTAAACAAAGGGCTGACAACAGGAATTTTAATAGCCTAACACAACGTAAAAAAGGGTGTTCCCAACCACGAACGGTTGCAGGAACACCCTTTTTATTCACAAATCTTCTTAGAAGCTGCCTTTTACAACAACTTCAGAAAGTGGAAAACGTCCTGATGGACGCGCTGGCACTTGTGCCTTACCTACGCTAATAAGCAGGGTTGGCAGGTAACGTGCTGGAATATTGAATTGCTCGATCAATTGTGCTGGAATGAAACCGCCCATTGCGCAAGTGTCGTAACCCAGAGATTTAGCAGCCAGCATAATATTTTGTGCTGCAAGAGCAGAGTTCAGGATGGCTGCATCGCGAGCTACTTGCGGGTTTTGGTATGCGCCGTTGATTTGACCTACCAATGCGTCACGGATTTCCGCTGGCAGTGCGCCTGCTTCTACCGCTTGATCATAAATGACGGTGTTGCGGTTCGCTTCCAAATCACCCAATACGGCAATCGTAACGGAACTTTCCGCTACTTGACCCTGATTGTAGGCGATAGGTAGCAATTTTTGTTTGTCCGCTTCGCTTTCGATGACAAGGAATTTCCAGTGTTGAAGGTTCCAAGCGGAAGGAGCTTCTATCGCCGCAGTCAAAATAGCCTCCAAATCTTCCTCTGGCAATTTAAAATCCTTAACATAGCTCTTTACCGCGTGTCTTTCACTAATAGTAGATAGAGTTTCATTTTTTGGACTGCTCGACATTCTAGGCACACTCCTAATTTCTAAATATATATCTAACTTGAATCCTCATTAACTTCCCAAACTACTGCAATTATAAAAATGATAGTGAATGATGTCAATATGTTTAAGTATGACCCTGCACTCAAAATACAGTACAATACGGATTAAGACATACAATCGGCAGATGCCTGCCGATGGGACAAGACACGGGTGAGTTCATTTTGTTCTCATTTGAATTAAAAAAGGAGCGTTACTATGATTGGATCTTTTAAAAAAACGGATATTGCTTTGTTTGCCGCCTGGGTTGTAGCTTGTGTGGCAACTTTGGGCAGTCTGTATCTCAGCGAGATTTTGGGGTATGAGCCTTGTAAGCTGTGCTGGTTTCAGCGCATTCTGATGTATCCCCTGACCCTTCTGCTCGGGATCGCCTATTTTCGAGGGGATTCGGGGATACGTCGTTACGTCATGCCGTTGGCTATCATTGGAGGCGCAATTTCAGCCTATCATTTTATCATTCAGCGCATCCATGCAGCCGCCAAAGCAGCTGCGCAAACTTCAACTTCCTGCGGTAGAGTATCCTGTGAACAGGATTACCTGAACTGGTTCGATTTTATTACCATTCCTTTTCTCGCACTGATCGCTTTTATCCTTATTATTGCAGCCATGGGTTATATCATGCGTCAGGAGAAAAAATCAGCTCAAGGAGAGGTACAAGCAAAGGAACTCGCATAAGTATGAAAGAGACCTAATTATAGGACCCGTTACCACCAAGAGGCGTATAATACGCTTGCCAGAGGAAAGACTGTAACTAAATATATCCATTGCATATGTGGTATAATGTAAAAGGTTTGCAGTCTGTCCAATAACGCTTATATTCCTTATAGAGGGGGCCAGTCCATGTTTCATATTAGCACCCCATTGCTGCAATATGGCGCAACCTTCGGTATGATCGTAATCGCTATTTCGGCTATTTTCATCCGTATGAAGACAGGTCATCGCCCGATTAATGCCAAAAAAATCATCATTCCTCCGCTCGGCATGAGCACCGGTTTTATGATGTTTGTGGTGCCGGAAGTACGGGTTCCCTGGCTTTGGGCGCTGGGCGCTTTTCTGGTCGGCTGGTTTATTTTTTCTTACCCGTTGATCCGCAGCACCAAATTTGAATCGCAAGAAGGGCTGGTTTTCGTCCAACGCTCACGTACCTTCTTTTTTATCCTGATCAGCCTGCTGATCGTCCGATTGCTGCTGCATGAATTTATTCAGCATTACATTACCATTCCGCAGACAGCAGGGCTATTTTTCATCCTAGCCTTCGGGACCTTGTTACACTGGCGGCTTCGTATGTATTTCCAATATCGTCAGTTCGTTCCGAACGAGACGGAAGTTCGGATCTGACAAACGGTTTTTTAACATGCATGCTCGCATGTTGCTGTATAGACCAAAAAGACACGTTCTCCCAACAGGAGCCGTGTCTTTTTGGTCTTTTCGGTCTTTTTAGTCTATCGGAGGCTACATTGGCGCCAGGCACTTACTGGGAGCTCTGCTTTGTAAACAGCGCGCTGCCGTTTGTGTTGTTCTGCGGAGCATAAGCGCCGTCCCAGGTGATAAAGAAGCTTGCTCCAGTGTAGATTTCATTCAGTGCCTTGTTCCAAAGCGAATAATCGAATTCCTTGAGCTGATTATTGTTGCGATCCACATGGTCGCCACCCACGGCTGGTCCAATTTCGCAGAAGCCATAAGTTTTGCCAAGTCCCTTGATGTCATTGTAAGCCATCTTGATTTCATTGTCATTGGACGGATCGTCGCTGTAGGCGTCGATGCCAATCCAGGTGACATAGCTGGAGCCGGGGTAATAAGCAGCCGCGTTGGCTCCTTTATTAGGGGCATAGACAAAATTGACGTTGGACATGCCATTGGTCGTCACGATGTAATTGTACAGATTGATGTACAGGTTCTTATAGTCCGTCGTGTTTTTGCCTCCCCACCAGAACCAGCCTCCGTTCATTTCATGGAAGGGTCTGTAGTAAACGGGGGATGAGTTAAACTTTTGCAGGCCGGTCACTACATTGTCAACCTGGGCCTTATAATTTTGCAGCCATGCGGGACTGGACGAATTGATGGATGAAATGTCTGTATTAGCCAAGATCTCGAAATCGGAATCAGACATCGGGGCATTTACATTTCCACCCTGCGGATTGGGCATGTGGGTGGAAACGGTGACGATTTTCCCCAAGGCTTGGATGGCGGAGACGCTATTGGAGGTAATGGAGGCTGCATCGGTTCCTCCCTGGTTCCAGTTCAGCAGATCATAGGAGACGATGTCAGGGTTGTAGGTCCAGACAGGACTGGTGTTTACACTTCCGTCATAGCCCAGGAACATGCCAGTATAGTTGATATTGCTCTCCGCGCCTGCCGTCATTGGTAGCGAGAATAATAATGCAGCCCCGGTCAGGACGCTGATCAAGCTCTTCGTTTTCTTGAATGAATTCATATTGGTTATCCTCCTAATGTTTATATCTTGCTGCTTGTAATCGCAAGACTTAAGATGTGACTGATATTCCCCTAAGATAATTCTGATTCGCAACCTACATGCTTTTCGTTTTAGCGAGTTGATCTCCATCTTCCTAAAGGAATACGCTTTTGTGACCCTAAATTACATCGACATTAAGGAAAAAAGTTGAAATAGTTCTATTAGAGCAAAAAAAATAATTCATATAACAATGAACAAACAATTACTGCAAAATATGGTAGAGGCTAAGTGTGTAATAAAGGAAATTTTTTCATTTCATTCTTATGAATTTGGATTCAAATTATTGATATTTTAGTACTATATAGAAGATTCATAATCACACACTTAACGTATCCCGTTAGCGATAGCCTAGAAAATAAACACACGTGTAGAATAGTTAGCAACGGTGGAGCACTACATCTATCAGAACTATGCTGGTCACTCTGAAGGCATAGCGTACATTTTCGTTAAAATGTTGGCATGGCACTCATGAAACGAAAAAAACTGATATTCGCCTTTTGGCCAAAATCGGTTTTTTAGAGGTGAACTTTTATTCCCCGCATGTACTAGACTTTTATAGAATGCACGTAGCAAAAGGGACTGTCCTCTGGACAGCCCCTTTTCTGTAATATGTCTAGCCCATCACCACGGTAGTCTGTATGCTCCCGAGGGGTGCCTGCTTTTATTGCTGGGTCAAAATGATCGGACCATCTGCTGTAATGGCCAGCGTATGCTCGTATTGCGCAGACAAGCCGCCGTCCAACGTGCGTGCGGTCCAGCCGTCCGCATCAATTTTACTGCGGTATGTGCCTGTATTGAGCATCGGCTCAATTGTAATGACCATGCCCTCTTTCAAGCGTGGTCCACGATGCGGAGGTCCATAATGAGGAACTTGCGGTTGCTCATGCATTTCTTCCCCGATGCCATGCCCAATGAATTCGCGTACGACCGAGAAGCCTTCCGCTTCCGCGTAGGTTTGTATCGCATGGGAAATATCTCCGATCCGGTTACCGATAACGGCTTGCTCAATCCCTTTATACAGCGATTCCTTGGTAACATCCAGTAGCTTTTGCGCCTGCTCAGACACATTACCCACCGCATACGACCAAGCGGAATCTGCCAGCCAGCCATTCAGGTTCACAACCATGTCGATCGTCACGATGTCCCCGTCCTTCAACGGTGTCTTATTCGGAAAGCCGTGGCAAATCACATCGTTAGGTGAGCCACAAGTTGCAAACTGATAGCCGTTATAGCCCTTTTGCTCCGGTGTTGCGCCATGCTTCTTCATAAAGGATTCCGCAAAGGCGTCAATTTCCAGTGTCGTAATGCCTGGCTTGATCATTTTGGCAATTTCCCGGTGGCAAGCAGCCAAAATGTCTCCAGCTTTTTTCATATTTTCAATTTGTTCTTTGGTTTTAATGATAATCATTAAACGGTCTCCTTCTTTTCCGTGTTCGTTCCACTTTTCACTGTTTCTTTTTTCTGCTTCTATTGTAACGCTAAAAGCAGCGAAATGGAACCGATGTCAACTGACACCGTTTACAAGGATCTTAAACGGGGTATATAATATTCCATAACTTGTATACCAGTATGCAAAATTATTTCCAAGATAGGAGTATCCTATGAAATATCCAACAACCTGGTTACAGGGCGCATCGCTTGGGGAAAGGATTGCTTGTGAACTTCGGCTTCAGATTATACGGGGTATTCAGACGCCAGGCACTGTTCTATCTGAGAATCAGATTGCTGCCGATTTTGGTACCAGTCGTTCTCCGGTGCGTGAAGCCTTGAAGGCACTCTCGAGCGAAGGACTGATCCGTTTAGAGCGCATGGGTGCGATTGTCGTTGGCATGACACCCAGTGATATGGAGGAGCTATTCGATGTGCGAATGCTGATTGAGCATTTTGTTGTACAAAGGTATGTACATAGTGATAATGCCACATTGGTGACTGTTTTGAATCAGATGATTGACAAAATGGAAGTCGCTCTCAAGTACAGGGATGTCGTTGAATTTTCTCTTCAGGATTTTAATTTTCATGAGGCTCTGGTTCTGGAAGCAGGCCATACCCGTATTCTTCATACCTGGAACGGTATGAGACAGCTAATCCTGACGGTCATGTTAGCTGCGACAGAACAACGATTTGCGTCTAACATCGAAGAATCACAAGTCACGATTCACAAACATCGAACCTTTGCAAACGCTTTAAGTCAAGGGAATGCTCAGGAGTTATCGGGATTTATTGAGGATCATTACCGAGATACCCGCAACGCGGTTAACGACAGCGTCCTGTCTCCCTACAGAAAGACGTCGTCCTAGCCGCAACATGCGTGACAAAGAACCGATGTACCGCGCTTCATGCGTTTCTTGCTGGCGCGGTTCTCTTTTACATTAAAGTTGTCGACAAGTATACATTTAGCTACACATATATGAATAAGGAGGCATTACTTCATGAACACATTACTCGGCTTGAGTCATAACGCGTCCCTGCTCATATGGGCGCTAGTTACCGTCATTCTTTTGATTTTGCTGATTGCCAAATTCAAATGGAATCCCTTCGTTTCACTGCTGCTTTCGTCGGTATTTCTCGGACTGGTTAACGGGATGCCGGGACATGAAGTTACTGCCTCCATCACCAAGGGGCTCGGCAGTACGCTCGGCTCCATCGCCATCGTGATCGGTTTAGGCACCATGCTCGGTAAAATGATGGCAGAATCCGGCGGTGCCGAACGCATCGCGACCACACTGATGGATCGTTTTGGTGAAAAACGCGTTCATTGGGCGATGATGATCGTAGGCTTTATCGTGGGTATTCCAGTATTTTTTGAGGTTGGTATTATTTTATTAATTCCCATCCTGTTCACGGTTGCCCGTAAAATGAATATGTCTCTGCTGAAAATCGGTATTCCAATGCTGGCAGGACTATCGACGGTACACGGCCTTTTACCGCCCCACCCGGCTCCGATGATCGCGATTGAAGCCTTTAACGCCAATATTGGACGCACGATAGGATATGCACTCATCGTGGGCATTCCATCCGCCATTATTGCAGGCCCGGTCTTCGGCGCTTGGATTGGCAAAAGAATCATGGTCAGACCTTCCGAGAGGCTGGACGAGCAGTTCAGAAATACGACGGGACGGTCGTTGCCTCCTTTTTGGATTACTTTGTTCACCATTTTGTTGCCTGTTATTCTAATGCTTAGCGGATCAGTCGCTGAAATCGTAGACCCGGCCAATACACATCCGCTCACTGTATTTTTCAAATTCATTGGTGATGAGGTTATGGCATTGCTGATTGCGGCTGTGTTCTCTTTTTTCTCGCTAGGCTATGCACGTGGTCTAAAGAAAGAGGACTTGTCCCGTTTTACCAGTGAATGTCTGGCACCAACAGCCTCTATTATCTTAATTATCGGGAGCGGCGGTGCATTTAAAACGGTATTGATCGACAGCGGTGTAGGTCAGGCCATTGCAGCGGTCGCTACAGGAGCCCATATGAATGTGATTGTATTTGCTTTTCTGGTCGCTGCGCTCATTCGTGTAGCCACTGGATCAGCGACAGTCGCGATGACGACAGGCTCCGGTATTGTCGCACCTGTGCTGGCACTTACTCCCGGCGCGAATGTCGAACTGGTCGTCCTTGCTACAGGAGCCGGGTCGCTGATCTTGTCTCATGTGAATGACGCCGGTTTTTGGATGATTAAAGAGTTTTTCAATATGACGGTTCCGCAGACTCTAAAATCATGGACCGTTATGGAAACCATCCTCTCCCTGGTCGCTTTCGGTTTGATTATGCTGCTGAGTGTGTTAATTTAACGATAATGAGCTAATAACGGTAAGTGAAGGGGAGATTAAATATGACAGACACCCGATATATGATCGGCGTCGATATCGGCACAACCAGTACCAAAGCGGTGCTTTTCGAAGAAAACGGCAATATTGCCGCCCAGCACCATGTGGGCTATCCGCTCCATACACCTGAGCCGGATGCGGCAGAACAGGACCCGGAAGATATTTTCAAAGCTGTCGTGACGACGGTGCAAGAGGTCATGAAACAAAGCGGAGTGTCAGCCGAGCATGTGCTGTTCGTCTCCTTTAGTTCGGCCATGCACAGTGTACTGGCGGTGGATAAGAACGGCAAACCACTGACCGCCTCCATCACTTGGGCAGATAACCGTAGCGCCAAATGGGCCGAAGCGCTCAAACATGAATACAACGGACACGACATTTACTTACGTACCGGAACGCCCATTCATCCCATGTCACCGCTAACGAAACTGATGTGGATTACACGGGATTTACCGGATATTGCGGCCCAGACGTATAAATTCATTTCCATTAAGGAGTACGTTTTTGCCCGGTTATTCCACCAATATGTCGTGGACCACTCGATTGCCTCTGCAACCGGACTTATGAATTTGCAGCAGCTGGACTGGGATGAGGAAGCACTGCACCTTGCAGGTGTGACGAAGGAGCAGCTATCCGAGCTGGTGCCGACAACTCATGTGCTTAAAGGGCTGGATGAGACCTATGCGCATGACATGGGTCTACTGAAGACGACTCCTTTTGTGATCGGGGCCAGCGACGGTGTCTTGTCCAACCTCGGTGTGAATGCGATCAAACCTGGAGTTGTCGCGGTTACCATCGGCACCAGCGGAGCCATCCGTACCGTAGTTGATAAGCCGCTCACGGATGCCAAAGGGCGCTTTTTCTGTTACGCCTTAACCGAAAAGCTGTGGGTCATCGGCGGCCCGGTGAACAATGGAGGTATAGTCTTCCGCTGGATCCGGGATGAATTTGCAGCCTCCGAGGTGGAAACGGCCAAACGACTGGGACTTGATCCATATCATGTGCTGACCCAAATTGCGGAACAGGTACGTCCTGGCTCCGACGGTCTGCTCTTTCTTCCATACTTATCCGGTGAACGTGCGCCCCTGTGGGACCCAAATGCTCGCGGCTCCTTCTTCGGTCTGTCCCTGCGTCACAAAAAAGAGCATATGATTCGCGCCGCTCTGGAGGGTGTGCTGTTCAATTTGTATACCGTCATGCTCGCCATGGAAGAAGTCATCGACAGACCGTCAGTCATTCACGCCACTGGTGGATTTGCACGCTCGGAGCTATGGAGACAGCTCATGGCGGATATTTTCGATCAGGAAGTCATTATCCCCGAAAGTCTGGAAAGCTCATGTCTGGGCGCAGCTATTCTGGGCTTGTACGCACTGGGACGGATTGATTCGCTGGATGCTGTGTCCGGTATGATCGGTACCACTCACCAGCACAAACCTGTAGCAGAACACGTGGATATTTATCGCGATTTACTACCGATTTATATCCGCATTTCACGTAAATTCGAAGAAGAGTTCAAGGATATTGCGGAATTTCAGGCCAAGTCCCTACAATCTTAAATTAGTGGAACCTGTTCTAACGCTGCTGCGTATTACCTTTTTATAAAAACCTGTCTATGTCAGTTGGGCAGGGTAAGAAGGAGGATTAGACGATGCTTAAACAATTACTGCACCGCCTGCTACATTCCACCTCTCATTCTCATAAGCGGCGATACAGCAGCTCAGACCATTATTACGAACGTGAACGTAAACACCATTCTTCTTCAGACGGTTACAAGAATAGCCACAATGGGCACCGATATTACAAAGATAAACGCCGTCATCACTCCAGTTCTTAGCCAAACAACAAGAAGTAGCGACGGAATAGAGCGTAACTAAAGCGAAGACCCTTCTTATCTCAAGGGCCTTCGCTTTATTGTTGTGCGCCCTTCGTTATGCAGGGCAACATCTGTGCATTTTACAGGAAATCGGTTATGACCGAAATTACAGAAACAGGGTTTTAGAGATGATCACCAGCAAAATAAACAGAACCAGAATCGCTCCTACAGAGGTCCATGCTCCTACGCCGCAACCCATACCGCCTACTCCACACATATGACTCATTTACAACACTCCCTTCGCTCATTTACAGAATCATTGTATGTAGACCTAGTCAAATGCGTAAGGGGGGCATTCCCCCATTTTTGCGGCGAATGCCTGTTTATTTTTAGGGACTATCTATGGGTTAATCTCAAGCAGCAACAATGCTTCCTCCAGCTCTTGCATAAACTGTCGGCTATTCTCATAACGTGGCCGAATCTGAAAAAGACGCTCCAGCATTTGACGCACAGGTGAACTCAGTTTCAATTCTTCCTGCCAGCTTGCTGGCGGTTGATCTGGCTGAGGCTCGTAACTGCTATACAGCATAAAAAGCATTAAATGTCCGACATCGTACAAATCGCTGTAGACGGCGACATCTTGTCGCTCAGGTGCGCGCTTTTCCAGCATGGATTCGGTAAATACATCTTCCTGTCGCTCTCCCATCGCCAGAGCAAGACCAAAGTCGATCAGGTAAGGCTTCCCCTCGCGGTGAATCACATTGGGAATGCGGATATCCCGATGGATATAGCCCCGTTCATGCACATGCAGAACTCGCTCCATTAACTCCAAAATGTAGACAATGCATTCCTGTTCCGTAAAGGAACGCTCCTGTTCAAATATAAGCTCCTCCAACGTCATGCCGGAGATGTATTCCATAACCACAACTATTCCGTTCGAATGTTCGACAATTTCGAGCAGCTTCGGAATATAGGGGTGTTCCATCTGCCGCATAATATGAGCCTCGCGCTGCAATAGCTGAACTGCCTTCGCCCGTTTGCTCGGTCTGGGCATTTTCACTGCCACCTCTTGTCCGCTGTGCCGATCCAGACAGAGGTAGGTTAGACCATAGCTCCCCATGCCTAAAAGTGAACGAACATCATAACGTCCGCTCAGTAAATCGCCAGGCTGTTTCGGATAATCCATCCATGATTCATATGCGTTTCGCAACCAAGCAAACATATTTATATCCTTTCCTCTACATGCCGCAGCAACGTTTCTTATACGGCTTGTTCTCGTATTCTTGTATTCCGTTATTATACCATCCACGATAAAAGACCATCAGAACCGGGAAGGTCTGATGGTCTTTATCAGAAAAGATGCTGGTTATGCCTCTCTGCGTCTGCGCGGTGTCAGACCAAGCCAGGACAACAACGAACCACGCGATTTGCGTTGCCTGCCCTGGTAGGTACGCAAATTAGTAATTAGCTGCCGATCTCGTTCCTCGTCAACCTTTTCTTTCATCCAGCGTTTTTGATCCTCCAGTTGGTTAGACAGGCTGATATTCTTTTCCATCAAACGACTGTGCTCTGCTTCCAGCTCCTCCAAACGGCTCCGCATTTCCAACAAAGCGGTTTGCACCATGTCCTGCATCTGCGCCAGTTCTTGCGGCTCTACGGACTCCCGCGTTTGTACGGATACAGGTGCTTGCTCCAATCTATACTCAATGGTTGGTTCCAAAGTCTGCAACTCTTCCTGCGACTGTAGCTGCATGGGTTCCTCTGACGGTTCCTGAGCATTCATTTCATCCTGTAACTCTGTCAGTTCTACCGTAGCAGCTGCTTGCGCCTGCATGACCGTCTCTTCCCTGCCCTCAGCCGCCGCCATTATTTCTTCCCAGGTTGCGGTTAGTGACTCAGCATCCGAGATGGGTGGCAATCGGAATTCTTCATCATCCATTTGAAAGGGAGCGGTCACTCTCTCAAGGACCACCTGAACCGCCTGCTCCATCGTCATATGCTGCTCACGCAACGCCCTCCGCATCACCTTCAAGCACTCAACATCATCAGCACTGAACATCCTTGATTGATTCGCGGAACGCTGAAACACATACCCCTGCTCCTCCAGCGCCGCTGCATATTTACGAAGGGTACTCGCCCCGATTCCCAACTGTTTTGCTGCTTCCGTCGTCGATTTGCTTTCTTCCATTTAATCATTACCTCCCCGGATGGTATGGAAAGAAATAAGCTTGTATATGTAGAATTCGCGAAATCCATTGGAAACCCTTTGGCAAAAATGTTCTAATATTGCAGACTGCTAAGAACCTTTGTCATAACGGAATATTTGTAGATATACAAGAAACGACATTGCAGAGCATACTTCCGTTCTGTATGTCCTTGAAACTCTTTAAAGAACGTCACATAAATGTCATACTTTCATTATTTCCATGGCACTATTCCTTCCATAAACATAGTTCAGGTTATAATTTACACAGAAGTCACCTTAAAAATAAATTGAAACATGCTCTCCTATCTTCCAGTAAAAGTATTGATAATTCACGTTCATTCTATAAGTAATCCTAAGAAACAGCCCTATTCACAGTTTATTTTTAATTTCCCGGAATGGAGGCAAAAAAATGGATATTTTCAAAAGATCAGCAATATGTTATGTTATGTAACGTAAAATGTATTTCAGGCATAATTTGTAGCATATTAACGTTCGCTGGAACGAGGAGGCAACATAGATGAAGGGGAAGGCAAGGAAAGTAGCTATTGTCGGCGCGGGAATGGTCGGTTCGAGCTGTGCCTACTCAATGGTTAATCAGTCCATTTGTGATGAGATCATGATGATTGACCGCACGTATGATCGGGCTTTGGCCCATGCACTGGATCTGTCCCATTGTATGGATTTTACGTCCACACGTACCAAGGTGCGTGCCGGCACGTATGCAGACTGCACGGATATGGACGTTGTGATTATAACAGCTGGAGCCAACCCTAAACCGGGGCAAGACCGCCTATCTGTGCTGGACGACGCAGTGCTTATTACCAGAGAGATTGTAACAGCGATTATGGAGGGTGGCTTCGACGGTATATTCGTCATTGCCGCTAATCCTGTCGACATTGTAACGTATATGGTACAAAGTATATCCGGTCTGCCGCGCAACAAGGTGATCGGCACGGGCACCTCCATTGACTCATCCCGACTTAAGACGTTGCTTTCCGAAGTGTTTTCCATAGACCCGCGCAGCGTGCAAGGGTATGCTCTTGGGGAGCATGGTGAATCCCAATTCGTTGCCTGGTCACACGTCACGATTGGCGGCAAGCCGCTCTTGCACATTTTGCGTCAGCATAAGGAACGATTCAGCCACGTCGATCTGGACGACATTGCCCGTAAAACTCGGGATGCAGGCTGGGAGATCTTCACCCGCAAAGGCGCCACTTATTTTGGTATTGCCAATGCGCTGGCGTACATTACCCGTTCCATTTTAAATGATGATGGTAAAATTATAGCGGTCTCTGCTGTATTGGACGGCGAGTACGGGCACACCGATGTCTGCACGGGCGTTCCGGCGATTATCGGCAGCAGAGGAATCCAAGAGGTCATCGAGCTGGAGCTAAGTCCGGAAGAACAAGCGAAGTTCGACGCCTCTTGCCACCTTATCAGCAATAATATCCGTGCCATTTCAGGCTTAGTATAACCCCATAGAGCCAGTACCTTATTCAGAACACGAACCTGAGTACAGTAAAAAAGCTCCTTACCCTCATTTAGGGTAAGGAGCTTTTTTAGTTCCTATATTTCGTCTTATATCTCTTTATAACGAAATATCGACAGGCCAGCCAATGCAAACAGGACAAAGCTACCCAGTACCACCGTCAAGAGTGTATCCGTCGGCACCATGAACGCCCCGAAGTCGTCTCCCCCACTCGGCATCATCGCCAATAAAGGTTGTACCCACGGATAATACGGAGCATAGGTCTGAGAGTTGGCGATCAGCATATTGGGCACGGTGAAGACGAAATTCAAAGCAAGCGGTGCGGCAAAGCTGGACCACAAGAAGGACACCATCAACTGCAACGCAGCCAGCGGCAGGCAGGCTACCCAGCCTGCGAGCAAACTTTGAGCGATCACGGCCCAAGGGATTGGTCCGTTCATGTCCTGCACAGCTCCAACACCCAGCAGCGCTCCTCCGAACAGTAGCTGAGTCAATCCGACCAAGACCATAATAATTGTCAACTTGGCCGCATACAGACTGGTGCGGGACAATGGCAATGACATGAGTTGCTTCCAACCGCCGCCCCCATGCTCGAATCGGCAGACTAGAGATCCAAATACGGCGGTCAGCATCGGCATGAACAGCATGGCATGTAATGTAAGCATGGCAGTCAACAGCAACAGCCAGTTCCCTCCCGGATTCGCAAGCAAGCCAATCAAGACGGCAATCGCCGGGCTGACGAGCGCAAGGAGCCAGACGGGCGATTTGGCCATTTTCATACGTTCAACAGAAAGTAGCCGCACATATCCTCCGAACATTACGCCACATCCTTTCGGCTAAAATGGGCCGCTGTCAGCAGACTGAGAAGCATGCCCGTTCCGCACCCGACGGACGCAAACATCCACGCCTGAGGTGCAACCCATGCGAATTGCGGCCATGCCAACGGAAACCATTCGGACAGCTGTGAAGCAAACAAGCTGCCGATGCCTAACGTAATGCCCAGTGTTACAGGCAGCGCCTGATTATGGAACGTGACCGTTAACCACAACAATAATACGAGCATAGGCAGCGTGCCGCCCAAGGGCCAAAACCCGAGTCGTAGCAGTTCCCCTACGGGTGCAGGCTCTCCCCCGAAGCCAAGAATCATTCCCAACACCCACGTCCCTACCGTCAGGAGTAGACAGGACACGCACAGCATCCCGATCGCCAGCGCCAGCTTGGCCATATAAACACTAAATTTGGAAATAGGCAAAGCCAGCAGCTGCTTCCAAGAGTTAGACGAATGTTCCACATTCGCCAGCATGGAAGCGACCATCGTGGCTCCTAACACCAGCGCAAGGGGGACAAAAATAGCGATGTTATCCATCAAGCCTTCCCATAAACGCCCCTTGTATCGCGGAATCAGATAGTCATAGCGGAGCCCAAAGTTCAGTCCCTGCATCGCTACCAGCCCTAGGGGACCGAGGAACACCAAGAACCAGATTCCCTTTCTGCGTGCTTTGAGCAGATCCGCCGTGAGCGCTCGCAGCATCATAAGGAAGCCCCTCCTTTGCCCACTACCTGCATGAACATATCCTCCAGCGATTTGCGGCGTTCCTCCACACGGTATACGGCATGCGTATTTTCGACCAATCTTCTGACCAGCAGCGCAACAGCCGCATCATTCATGTTCTCGAAATCCAGCGCCGATCCGTCCTTCACTGAATGGTAGCCCTGCTCACGCGCAATCAATTGGGCTGCTTCCGGTTCCGACACTACGATCCGAATCCCGCCTGCGGATTCCTGACGGAGATTATGAATCGTGTTTTGAAAGACCAGCTCTCCTTCACGGATAATACCCACGGTATTCGCCATATGCTCTACCTCGCTCAACAGATGGCTGGATACCAGCACGGTGATCCCCCGTTCCTTAGGCATCGCCTGAATCAATGTGCGCATTTCCTGAATACCCTCTGGGTCCAAACCATTCGTAGGCTCATCCAAAATGAGCACTTCGGGATTCCCAAGCAGGGCTGCTGCAATACCCAGTCTCTGCTTCATGCCCAGCGAGTAGCCTTTGACTGGACGTTTGGCATGCTTGGTCAGTCGGACGACCTCTAACACTTCCGCAATGTTTTGCTTGGGTACATTCAAAATACGGCGAATGGCCTCCAGATTTTCAATTGCGTTCAAATGACCATAATACGAAGGATACTCCACCAACGAGCCGACTTTACGCAAAATATCGAGCTTATGTCTGCGAATATCTTTGCCGAATATACGGATCGTTCCTCGAGTTGGGCGAATAAGTCCAAGCAGCATACGGATCGTTGTCGTTTTCCCCGCTCCATTTGGACCCAGAAATCCGTAAATATCTCCTTGAGCTATTTTCAGGTCCAGCTGATTAACCGCCGCGCGGCCTTTGTATATTTTGCTGAGACTGTTCGTTTCAATAATGTATTCGTTCAAGTTCCTCACCTCGACACCTATCGTAACGTGCCAAGTTTAAAGCCAAGGGAACTCTGAGTTTAAGTTTTGTTTAAAAAACGGATTCGGGTCCCGGCTGATGAACTGATAATCTCCCTCTCCAAATTCATTTCGCGAGCCAGCAGTTCTGTAATCGCCAAACCAATCCCAGCCCCTTTTTCACTGGACTGTTGCTCCATACCGGGCCCTTTATCTCTGATAATCAATGCCTCTGTCCCATTATCTTTCTGTACTTGAACACCGATATATCGGCCTGAGGCAGCATGGCGAACTACATTTTGAAAGAGATTGTCCAGCAGACGGCGGAAGCCTTGCTCATCGACATTCCACACCATACTATGCTCGGGCAGGTCGATATCCACTTCAAAACCCTCCTTTTCCCACACCGGATACCAGCTGGCTACACACTCCCGCACTAGCCGTAGGATATCACGCGGTGTGTTATTCATAGTGTATTTCCCACTAGCTAGCAGATTATAGGTGAGCAGATTGTCGATCAGACTCCCAAGGTCTTTTAGCTTGTTTTCCATCAGTGTAATCGACTGTTTCCCTCTGCTGCTCAGATTTTCACTATCTAGTGTATACAGATGGCTACGCACGACCGTAAGCGGCGTCCGAATATCGTGTGACAGATCCGCGACCAGTCTCTTCCGCAGCTCTTCCTCTTGACGCTCACGTCCCCGACTTTCTGCCAACTGCTCAACCATCTGATTAAATGCTTCTTCCAGCTTGCCGATTTCATCCGGGCGTCCAGTGGTAACAAGAATAGGCAAGCCATCCTCTCCTCGCTGCGACATGGCGGCCTGAAGCTGCAACAGTCTACGCCGAATGCCTCCAAAAAACAGAAGAGATACGAATATAAAAGCGCCCAAAACCAATACGATAAAAAAGAGATAGTACATGAACATGCTACTATCTGTAGGTGGCTGTTCAAAGAACGAACGGGGCACTTTTAACACCATATAGCCCTGATTCACATCATTCTTGCCCCCACCAATAAAGGCTACTACCGTAAACGGCCCCTCATAGCTTGCTTGTTTCATAAATTCTATAGCCTGCGCAGCGTTCCATTGTTTTGGCATGTTAGGTTGTGTCGGTAACTCCAACCTTGTTTTACCTGCGGGATCCACCCAAAATATTTGTGAGTTAGGGAACATATCTTGTTGTATTTTGCGCAGATGGGCTGAGATTTGCTCTGGTGTGGCTCCCTTCAAAGCTACAGCTTCGCGATGCCAGCTATTTTCGGTATGAGAAGCAGAGGGATAGTAAGCGTTTTTAGGCTTGAACTCCGCCCCCCAATTCAATAACACGCTATATATCAAGGCTGTAGCAGGCAACACAATGGGCAACAGCATCATAGCAACCACAATAATGACCAGATAACGGAACAACAGTGAACTGCGAAACCGACCTCCCTGACCCGGCCTAGATCTGGGGTGTAGCCTCCTCCAATCCTTGCGCGTCCTGCTCATTATGCTTTCACCCGATATCCTACACCACGGATCGTCTCAATGATGCGGGGTGCCGCAGGATCAATCTCCAGCTTTTCGCGGAGGTGTCGGATATGGACCATTAAAGTTTTGTCTCCGTCGATATATGGATCCCCCCACACCGCTTCATATATTTGCTCTTTCGTCATAATCTGGCCCAAGTGCCGTAGCAAATAAGCAAAAATGTGATATTGCTTACCTGTCAGTGTAATTTCCTCCCCGGTATCACGGTTCACAATACGATTATCAGGAGAGAACACAGAGAGATGCCCCAGTTGTAAAGACTCTTCGGGCACGGTTCCCGATCGGCGCAGCAAAATCTCCATACGTGCTATGAGCTCGTCCGGGTGAAAGGGCTTGGTTACATAATCGTCGGCGAAATCCAGTCCTTGCAGCTTATCGTCAATGGATGTACGGGCAGACAACATGAGAATGGGAAGCTCCGGGTACTCTTTCTTGAGCCGCTTCCCTATGGTGAATCCATCCAGACCGGGTAACATCACATCCAAAATCACGAGTTGGCACGTACGGGCTGCTTCCACAGCCCCCTCCCCGCTGCGAAGCCATACTACAGCGTAATTCCGCTCTTCCAAATACTGATGCGTCCAAGCACCGATATCCTGATCATCTTCGATGTATAACACATTTGTTTTCATAATAGACACCTACTTATCGTTTTTCTTTTATGTAATGGGCATTATAGCATTTATGGTACATGACCCACTTAAAAAGGTTAATAACTACCTTATACGACATACGCTTCACATTTTCAAATTTGAATGCTCGTGAAAAAAGGAGGACTACCCGATGCTGCTAGAAGCGATATACCATCACCCGAAACGAAATTGGGCTTTTGGTTATAATGATGAAACGATATTTCTACGGCTACGTGCGAAGAAAAATGACCTGAATACCGTTCATGCTCTCACCGGAGATAAATACGATTGGGACCGTACCCGACAGCTTGTCCCGATGTCCAAATTCGCTACCGATGGCAGGTTTGATTACTATGAATGCAGCGTAAAACCTACTCACCGTCGGCTGAAATATGGATTTTTGCTAGAAGACGGTGAGGAACGTATTTGGATGAACGAGGACGACTTCACCACCCAGGAACCCCAAAATGCAGATAAACTGTTCCAATATCCGTTTTTGAACCCGATTGATATTCTGAAGCCACCTGCATGGGTGAAGGATGCTGTATTTTATCAGATTTTCCCGGAACGTTTTGCGAACGGTGACCCCTCTATCAGCCCAGAAGGTGCAGAGACATGGGGCGGAACACCACAAAGAGACAATTTTTTCGGTGGTGATCTTCAGGGGATTCTGGATCACCTGGATCACTTGAACGAGCTAGGGATTAACGCCATATATATGACTCCTGTGTTCAAGGCGACGACCAATCATAAATATGATACAGAGGATTATATGGAGGTGGACCCGCATTTCGGGGACAAAAAAACATTAAAAAAACTGGTCGATGCCTGCCACGACCGAGGAATTCGGGTGCTGCTTGATGCGGTGTTCAACCATTCAGGGCGTACGTTTAAACCGTTCGTTGACGTGCAAGAAAAAGGCGAAGCCTCGCCTTACAAGGACTGGTTCCATGTACATAGCTTTCCCCTGGAAGTGGTGGATGGCACACCGACGTACGATACATTCGGGCTGGAACCGATGATGCCCAAGCTGAACACCGAACATTCTGAGGTGAAAAAGTACCTGCTGGATGTAGCAAAGCATTGGATCGAAGAAATCGGCATCGATGGTTGGCGGTTGGATGTGGCAGACGAGGTGGATCACGCCTTTTGGCGGGAATTCCGCACTACGGTCAAGCAGGCCAATCCAGATGCGTACATTTTGGGTGAAATGTGGAATGAATCATCTGAATGGCTTCAGGGGGATCAATTCGATGCA
This sequence comes from Paenibacillus sp. EKM212P, assembly GCF_011066115.1. Classification (NCBI taxonomy): domain Bacteria; kingdom Bacillati; phylum Bacillota; class Bacilli; order Caryophanales; family Paenibacillaceae; genus Paenibacillus; species Paenibacillus sp. EKM212P. Next base: position 82,023 of record NZ_JAAMNR010000005.1, on the reverse strand, counting down.
ACGATGAATTATCCGTTCACCTACGCAGTAAATGATTTTTTCGTCAAAAAAGTGACCGATGCTCAAAGCTTTGCCTTCGCCATCGGACGACAGCTGGCCCGCTATCCACAGCAAGCATCCGAGGTTGCCTTCAATCTGCTGGATAGCCACGACACACCGCGCCTGCTGACACTGTGCGGGGATGACAAGCGGCTGATGCGACTGGCCGCCCTGTTCCAGTTCACGTACATGGGCGCACCCTGCATCTATTACGGCGATGAGATCGGCCTGGATGGAGATGCCGATCCAGGCTGCCGCAAATGTATGGAGTGGGACACCGACAAACAGGACCGCGAGTTGTTCGACTTTTACCGCGAGCTAATTGCGCTTCGTAAGGGGCACCCGGTCCTCCGTGATCAGGGAAGCATCACCTTTTTGGAGGCACAGCCAGAGGGCACCTCACTTGCCTACGAGCGCCGCAGCGAGGAAGAAGTACTGCTCGTGCTGCTCAACCGTTCCGATGAGGATCACGTTTTTGAACTGGACATTCCTGAGCAGGAATGGCAATTAGCTTTTGGCGAAAGCCAGTGGTCCAAAGGAGCGAAGGGGTTGCACGCCAAGCTTCCACCCTACGGATACGCTGTGCTGAAGGCAGCACCTGCTCAGTAGAAGAAAGGCATAAGCCTCTATAGGATGCTGATGAAAGTACCTGCCGAATAACGGCAAAAAAAGCGAGACCACCGGGAACAAGATGTTTACTTGTTCCTGATGGTCTCTTTACGTCGAATAAGAACTTCTATCCAAGCTGTTTATTTATTTTTAACATCTGTTCTTACTACCCCAACATCCGAAGCATTGATCGAAATAGGGTTACCGCCTTGTCCTGTCTGAGCTGAAGAAGATTGTCTGACGTCCACCCTAAAACCTCTCAATTACGACTCAACCGCGAAGAGATATGCTATATGAATATGCCACTGAAGAAGACAGGTAGTACAGCAGTTTACGCAGGTAGCGTCTGTGTTTTCAATTGCACGTACAACTGGTGCGTCACCTGCTGCGGCTCAATACCCAACTCATCTTCCAGTATTCTGACGAAGCTTTCATAATGCTTTTGCGCAGCGGTATAATCGCCCAGTTGGGCGTAGGCGGTCAGCAGCAGACTGCAGATATCGTCTGAGTACGGCTCCCGTTGCTGTAGGCTGAGTAAGCGCTGAACAGACTGCCGGGTACGACCTGAGCGAAGCTCTTCTCTCGCCAGCTCAGAAGCACATGCCAGATACATATTGCGCAGCTTCTCCCTTTTTGCATATGCCCACGGGTAATCGTGCTCCTCCAGATAGTTGCCACGGTATAGTGCCAACAGGCTCTCAATACGCGGCTTACCGCCGGTACCGGATGCAGCCCATTCGGATATTCCCCGCTCGAATAGCTCCACATCTGTAATCCAGCCATTGCGGTTCAAGCGGTAGCGATCCAGATTATATTCCAGCTTCGTATCTTGCATCCGTTCTTTCAACGCCTTGCGGATTTGGTAAATGGATGTGTGCAGGTGAACAACAGCCTTGTCCAAATGATATTCAGGCCACAGCGCATCCAGTAATTGTTCTTTGCTCACCCATTCCCCTTCATGGTGTAATAAAAAGGAAAATAGCTCCTGCGACTTTAATGTGCGCCATTTGAATGGTTTCGCACCTACGGCTTCCTGTCCATCTTCCAAAATTTCAAGTTTTTGAAAACAACGTACCTTGGGGGATTGCTCTGCTGAAGCTCCCAAACTAGAAGAACGGGGATCAGCCAGCGTGGCTGCAATCCGATCTAACGTTTTGGATAGCCGCCGGGCATGAACGGGCTTTAACAAGTAATCCAGTGCTTGCAGCTCGAACGCTTCAATAGCATATTCCGAGTACGCGGTCACAAAGACGATATGAATATGAGAATCTAACTGTTGAATCCACTCGGCGGCCTCCAGACCATTCATCTCTGGCATTCCGATATCTATAAAAACAATATCCGCACGTTCTGCCGCCAGATGATCCAGCCCCGCTTGTGCAGACGTATATTTGCCCATTACCGTTAACCGTCCGTCCGCCTCCAGCAACCGTTCCAAGTAGGTTAATGCCGACCTCTCATCATCAATCAAAATCGCCTTCATTTGTGTCCGTACTCCCTTCCTGCTGCAACCATTTATCATGATGCTCTATTTACATGCTATCTGCTTTATCCTTACGGTTTTTAATTTCTTATATTTTATATATCGTATCATTGCGGACGTGACTTTAGCTTTTCCGACAAATGTACTGTACTTTTTTTTATTCATCGGTATGCCGGGGCGAGATCGTTTCCGGCACACGGAAGCTTACCGTCGTCCCTTGCATAGGATTACTTTCAATTCGCAATCCTTCTCCATACATATGGATAAGACGGCGATGGATATTACGCAGTCCCACGCTGGAAGATACATGATCCTCCGACAGCAGCTGTTCCAGTCGCTCGGACGGAATCCCTACGCCGTCATCGGTCACGCTGACCACAAAATCGGTTCCATCCTCCTGCACAACCACTCGCACGGTTCCACCTGTTGCCCGTTGCATCACACCATGCCGTATCGCATTTTCCACGATGGGCTGAATGCTTAATGGCGGGATGAGCGACCGGATGTTCCTTCCTACCTCTACGGTCACCTGCAAACGTTCTTCAAATCGTGCTTTTTCCAGTGCCACATACGATTCTACCAATTCCAACTCCTTGGATAATGGCACCGTATTCTCCCTGTTCTGAAAATCAAAACTGCCCCGCAAATACTGACTCAGCTCCATGAGTAGCTCCGCTGCTTTGTCCGGGTCTACGGCTACGGTCGAAACAATGACATTCAAGGCATTGTACAGAAAATGCGGCTTGATTTGTGCCTGTAAAAAGGCCATTTCCGAACGCACCGCTTCCTCCGCAGAATGACGCATGTTCAACAGCGTGCGCACACGCGCCTTTAATTCCTCAGCATCAACAGGCTTACGTAGAAAATCATTAGCTCCCGCCATAAAACCTGCGCGGATATCCCCGGGCAGGTCGCGTGCCGTCAGTAGCAACACCGGTAGCTCGGACAGGGAATACCGTTCCCGTATCCGTCGGCACAGCTCAATACCGGACATTTCCGGCATCATCCAATCCGTAATGACTAGGTCAAATCGGGAACGGCCATTCAGTATGTGAAGTGCCTCCTCGGCATGATCCACCGCCACCACGCTACAACCTGTGGTATATAATAGCTCCTCCAGCACCCGAAGATTAACCTCATCATCATCTACAGCCAGCACTTTGTAAGGAACAGTCTGAACTTGCTCCAGTGCATCCTTTTCATGCGAAATCACATTCTGACCCCACGTCACACCAGGCTGCAATATAACCGCAGACGAAACATCTTTTTGAGCTTCATGTGCCAACGTTCCAGTCTGCGCTAAGGGCAGTGTAAAATAAAAGGTCGAACCCTTGCCCAATCTAGATTCTACCCGGATATGACCACCATGCAGCTCCACCAGACGACGAACTATGCCTAATCCAAGCCCTGTTCCACTGTATCCTTCATCCTCAGCATTCGCCCCTCGGTTAAAAGGTTCAAATATATGCGAAAGATGCTCCTGGGCAATACCGGACCCGGTATCCTTCACACTGATTTCCATTTCACGGTTCCCCGATTTGGCAGAGATTACGATTTCGCCTTCCTCCGTAAATTTCACCGCATTACCCAATAAATTGTACAGAATCTGAATCAGCCGATCCTCATCCGCATCCACCTTGGGCAACGAATTGGACCATTCTTTGACGAATTGAATCTCTTTCTTACCCACCGTATGACCCAATACCTCCAGCACGGAATTCACAGCTGCCTGTACATTGACAGGCCGACGATTTAAGGCTAATCTGCCATTTTTCAAATTAGAAAAATCCAGAATATCGTTAATCAAATACGAAAGTCTGCGTCCTACATTCGCAATCAAGGCCAAGTTGTGCTTTTGCGGCTCATTGAATTGTGTCCCGTAGCGGTCTAGCATGGATTGAGCGATATTAATAACTCCATGCAGAGGAGTGCGCAGTTCATGTGACGTATTCGCCAGAAATTCATCTTTTAACCCATCCAGTGTTAGCAACCGTCGTGACAGGTTCTCAACCTCCATAAACGAATGCACAAAACGTTTGGCCAGCAGGAGCGTTTGAGCCAATACGAATATGAGCATTTCATAGGCTGTCACCCCACGCACATCTCCCCAGCCCAGAATGTACACAAAACTAGTCACTACAATCATAAGAATGCTCATAATACTAATGACTAGCAGTGCAGCGTCATCCGTCCGTTGAAGGAGCCCACGGATCAAGATCAGTAATACATATCCCACACTGACTACACCAAAAAGAAGAATAAACGCTTCAAAGGATGAGAGTACCAATGTAGGCAAAAATAGTCCCATACCCAGCATCAGTGCGGTTGTAATATTATAGAGGCGCAGCACGATCCGATTCATAACAATCTGCGTCGAAAGATGAACATAGCGGATCAGAAAATAGTAGAACAGCGTTGAAGAGAACGACTGTATTTTTAGTATCCATTCATAAGGTAAGTCCGGTATTCCCCAAACCAGCAGCTTTTCTCCATGTGTCAGAATATAAAATAAAGCCGAGATACAAAAACATCCTAAGTAAAGCAATGCCTTCTCCTTTTTACGTAAAAGGTATAGCATGATAAAAAATACGGTAGGAATAAAAAATCCTGCTATCAGTACGGTGTCCTCTGCCATTGCAACTTCCCGGCTATGCGTAATACTCTCGTAATCCCCAAATAACAGTGGATAAATGATTCCACCGGAGGAGTAGCTATAATTAGCCACATGCACGGTAATATCAGCCGAATGTCCATCTATCGCTGCAAATCCAACATAGGGAACATTGCCCTGCTTGCCCTTGTCGGCAGAAACAGAGGGAATACCACTTGCTCCCACGTTTTCTCCGTCAATCCATACTTGACTGGCGCTGCGAATGTTTTGCATATAGATGCCGTACAGATTTTCCGCTTTTTCAGGCAACAGCACACGGATATGATAGGTTCCATATCCGGTCGCCTGTCCCTTAGGCATCCACTGATTCCATCTACCTGGCACATCCACAATCTTGGCAGAAGATCTCGTTTCCACCCCCAACTCTGAAGAACTCTGATGATTTTCCCAATCCTTATCTTGTTGCATTTCATGAAAGGATAAAGGTTGCACAAGCTGATTAGGGTAAAATTCCCACTCCCCTCCCAGCTGTACAGGGCCTTCCTTATCAGGGTCCCAATTACGCAAATCAATAATACCGTTGTGAGCTTTCCAATGACTGTTCCCGGATAAAACACCCGACACTAACGGATACACCGGCAACGCAACCGCAAGCAGAAGTATAATAAAAAATAAAACCCCCTGTTTTTTCATAAATCCCCCGCTCTTTTCAATATCGTCTATCTTTTAGTATCGGTTATTCTAACCAGCTGTATTAGAAGCGCTGCCCATGCAAAAAGGGACGCCCGCCGCAGACAAAAATCTGTGTGGAATCGTCCCCTTTTATACACCCTTGTACTTCCTGCATTTCCCTTATTAAGGAATCATGCCTTCATCATTACCACCGCCAGGAATCGAGCCTGAATCGCCTCCGCTGCTGTCGCCGCTTCCTGTTCCGCTGCTATCGCTTGGCGGCGTGGCTCCACCGCTGCTGTCACTGCTTCCTGTTCCGCTGCTATCGCTCGGTGGTGTTGCTCCTCCACTGCTGTCGCTGCTTCCTGTTCCGCTGCTATCGCTTGGCGGCGTTGCTCCACCGCTGCTGTCGCCACTTCCTGTTCCGCTGCTATCGCTTGGTGGCGTTGCTCCTCCACTGCTGTCGCCGCTTCCTGTTCCGCTGTTGTCGCTTGGTGGTGTTGTTCCTCCACTGCTGTCGCCACTTCCTGTTCCGCTGCTTTGTTGCTGGCTGGCTACAAAATCTTTATACTCCTGAATCGCATCTTCCAGATTCATATAATTTTTCTTGATTTCCGGCATAGGATAATACTGGTCCAGACGATTGAATGCATCCACTACTCTGTGAAAGTAGACCGTCGTAGGATCTGTACCATTTACTGTAAGCAGATTGTTCGCAATGTTCTTGAGTTCATTGATATCAAGATCAGTTACGATCCATTTGGATTGGTAGTTCGAAAGTGCTGTAATCAAATCTGTGTTAGCCTGGTCTACCTGAAGCTGTGTAATATCCGGAGTATTAAGCACAAGGTTTGCCTGATTAATTTGCCCTTGAAGTTCTTCGTTATCTTGTTGGGTATAATGACGGCCGAACGTCTGAACTTCATTATTAGCTATACTTATGTTGAAATTTAACAACATGGTATCCACTGCTATTGGTGCAGCATACTGGCTCTGTACCCGTTGCAACTCCTCGTATACAGGAACCACGTCTTGCAATTCAAAGCTAGGCAAACCTAAGAAGATGGAGGCATGCTCTGAAGCAGAAGACAAGGCTTGCTGGGCTTCAGCGCTTAATGAGCCTGAATTTTGCACCAAAATTCCATTGATCGATGCCTGCATTTCAATGATTTCGGCTCTCAATTGTAGCCTTTTCTCGTTATATTTTTCAATATAGGTCCCTTTAGCCTGACTTAATTGATTATAAGAGATCACCAATTGCTCCTCAGGAGTAAACGGCATCATGAGTGCAAAGTTGGCTTGTTCTGTTAGTTGCTCTAAAGGAAGCATTTCCGTATTTAAGTAATTACGAGCAATAGGGTTGGACAGCAGTTTTAGATGAATGTCTTGAACCAGCTGGTGCAGTTTTTCCCGAGTTGTAGCAGGTACTGGCGCAGTGAATTCCGCAAGTCTTTGACTCAGCTCCATGTTCAAGGTCAATACGTCCTGCTGCGTCATAGCCGTATGCATCTTCTCTGTATATTCCTGAATGAGGTTGGCCAGTTCGGCATTTTGAGAGCCACTCTGATCGTAGATAACCTCCGCTTCTTGTAAAGTATTTTTAAGCACTGAGAAGTCCGCTGCTTGCAGTGCCATGAATGCTTCTGTCGTATCTTTTATTTTTCGTGTCCATTCGTCCAACTGCTCCGTTGTAGTTAATGGGTTCACATATACATTTAATCCTTCTCTCACTAAGGACTTGTAACGCGCTTTGTCTGTTTTCAAATTCTCCACATGATCCGTTACATCGAGAAAATGCAGATAGGCATCTCTGAGTCTTACCGATGCTTCGTATACTTTAATTACTCGACGCAGGCTTACTACTTCCCGATCCACTATATTTTGGGGCGCATTCCCTTCTAACACATTATTGCCAAATTGAATTGCTTGACTTAATGAATCATCCCAAAGAGGTGGGAATTCGTCGCTAACCATTCGATTTTGCTCAAGGGTAGTCGAAGCTACCTGAATCAGCCTAACTAATTCCTGTGTTCCAATCATCGGTTCTGTGGCTGAATCTGTGTACACAGAAACTTCCTGTTTCAATGTGCTGAGCGCTTGATCTACCTCTGCCTGTGTAGCTGTAGTATTGTTCAGTACCAGCGTAGCCTGGTGGATTGCTGCCGACAGGCTTTCCTTGGCCGTAGCCGGGTAGAGTGCCTGATCCGGTCCACCCTCACCTGCACGATCCAGCAGATCTTTGGCTGCATGGACTTCTGCCTCCAGCTGACTGCGGTCTACGTTGACAATGTCACTGTTGTGTTTTTTCTTATCTTTGCTCTCTGTTTCCGTGACAACCGATCCAGTAGAGGACGAGTTCGTCGTGCCATTCACGAGACTAACAGCTTCTTTCATCGCATCATAGTTAATGATAACATCCTGCGGCTGTTTTTGTTCCGGTAGGTTAAGCCGGTTGATTGTAGCTCCCTTAGCCAGCGTAATAAAAGGAACGCCCACATATTGTGATGCATCCAGCAAACCAATACTGCCGCTAACCAACAGCTTGCCCAGTCCCTGTTGCAACGAAACGCGGCTAATCGCGGCATTTCCCTCGGTCACGATCGATGCATCATTTTTCAGCGTCAGGTTGTCGATCTTCGTCGTCCCGGTTGCTGTCAGCTTGGCATCCTTGGAGCCCAGCTCCACACTAGACCATGCCGTATTTTCCAAAATGGCCGATACAGGCTGAGTCCCTGAGCCTTTGATTTCCAATACGCCTGTGGAGGACATGTTCTTCAAGGTTACCGAGCCATTGACGATCAGGCGTCCTTCAAAAGATACACCCTTACCGTCAAAAACGCCGCCGTCTGCGTTAATTTCCAGCTTATTCACACCTGTGAGTGTACGCAAATTACGGTTAAGGTCGAATTTTGCCCCTTTTAATACAGCTTTGTTATTTTCACCAAACAAACCTTGCAAAGATCCTTCCAACTGGTACGGGATATTTCCGATGCGAACAGTATTGCCCTCTGATTTCACTTCTCCTACCGGATGATCCAGCAGGCTGACGAATACTTCCGCACCACTCTCCCGGTTCAATGGATTTTTCAAATCCGTTGTAGAAGCATCCTCTGATAACAGACCATAAGAGCGGGCAACTTGAACTGCATTTTGCTGTGCATTCGCTGTGCCGACATCCTGTAAGTCCATTGCACGTACTAGCGATACGATCAGTTCTTCCTTGGTAATGGCATCCCCCGGACGGAACAGTTCGCCATTGCCTGTCATATACCCGGCTGCACGTACAGCCTCAATATAGGGAGCGCCCCATGCATCGGATGACACATCCATAAAAGAAGTCTGCGGCTGATTGTTAACTTCCAGTTGGAACAGACTGCACAAAATTTTAGCCGCTTCTGCGCGGGTCAAATTCTTTTGTGCCATAAAATCGCCCTGCTTACCGCCTGTCATCAAACCCAAGGTGCGAGCTTGTGTTACAAATCCAGTTTCGCTTTGCGTATCTGCTGTCGCTGCATAAGCAGTCTGGACGCCGCCCACCCAAGGCAGAGATACGATTGAACCTGAGGCAATACCCAATACCATCGCAGATGCAATCCATTTATTTCGATTTACAAGTTTCAACATTTCAACTCCTAGACACTATTTATTGGCATATATCCTGTTATATCAAAGGCTTTAGTCATGTTTAGTTCTACGATTTATGCAACCAAGGAACTATGCTAAGAGAAGTATACGAAACCCCACTGAACCGATTCTGAACAATTAGACCTATACGAATCATTCCGGAGCAAAATTGCTTGACTTGGAGTGAACTCCAAATGTAATAATATCCGGTGTAAGTAGCTGGAGTAGACTACATTTGAAGAAAACAATATCTAGGAAAGCGAGGTATAATCAAATGGACTATGTGAAACTTGGAAATACCGGCTTGGATGTATCCCGGCTTTGTCTTGGGTGTATGGGCTTTGGGGTTGCAGAACGGTGGATTCACCCATGGATACTAGATGAAGAGCGCAGTCGTCCCATTATAAAAAATGCCCTGGAGCTAGGTATTAATTTTTTTGATACCGCGAATGTATATTCAGATGGAACTAGCGAAGAAATTGTTGGACGGGCTTTAAAGGATTATGCGAATCGAGATGAAATTGTCCTCGCGACAAAGGTTCATTTCCGTATGCATCAAGGCCCGAATGGTGCGGGACTTTCCCGAAAGGCTATCATGAGTGAAATAGATAAGAGCCTTAAGCGACTGGGGACAGATTATGTGGATCTGTACCAAATCCATCGCTGGGATTACAATACCCCTATTGAAGAGACGATAGAAGCATTACATGATGTTGTGAAGGCCGGGAAGGCAAGATATATTGGTGCTTCTGCCATGTACGCATGGCAGTTTCTAAAGGCGTTACATGTCGCTGAAAAGAATGGATGGACCCGATTTGTATCAATGCAGAATCATTTAAATCTCTTATATCGTGAAGAGGAGAGAGAGATGCTGCCGCTTTGTAAGGAAGAAAAAATCGGTGTGATTCCATACAGCCCGCTTGCAGGTGGAAGGTTGACGCGTGATGTACAGGAAACAACACATCGTTCCGAAACCGATCAGGTTGCGAAATCTAAATACGATGCGACTGCCGATACCGATCTATTGATCGTGGAGCAGGTTGCGGCCATCGCAGAAAAACGTGGAGTTCCTCGCGTTCAAATCGCACTTGCTTGGTTGCTACAGAAAGAACCGGTAACAGCTCCGATTATCGGTGCTACGAAAACGTCTCATCTTGAAGATGCAGTAGCTGCTCTTTCGATTACGTTAACACCTGAAGAAATCGCATTGCTGGAAGAGCCGTATGTTCCTCATCCGGTAGTTGGCGCTCAGTAAATATGGATGAAATGACAGTTTCAAAATAAGCAACGACAAGAACGCCCTATCCATTTACATAGGGCGTTTCTTGATCAGAAATCAGGAGGTGAAGTCTGCATGTTGATCGCAGAAGTAAGCAAAAAATTTGAACTATCTCAGGATACACTCCGCTATTATGAACGCATCGGACTTATTCCGCGTGTGAACCGTAATAAAAGTGGCATCAGGGATTACACGGTAGAAGATTGCAGATGGGTTGAATATATTAAATGTATGCGAGGCGTAGGACTTCCCATTGAAATTTTGATTAAGTATGTTAGGTTATTCCAGCAAGGTGATGAAACGATGAATGCTAGAAAAGAACTCCTAATAGAGCAGCGCAAGCAGCTCATTGCAAAAATGAAAGATATGGAAAATGTGTTGGAACGCATGGATTATAAAATTACAAGCTATGAACAGACAATAGGTGAAAAAGAAAAACATCTAATTTAACCCCTGCGTGCTTTACGGGACAATAGGTTCCCCAAGGACTGAACACCTTGTACAAACAAGACTAGAATGATGACGGTAATCAGCATAACCAGCGTATCAAAACGTTGATAGCCATATGCGATCGCCAGATCGCCAATTCCGCCTCCGCCGACCGCACCAGCCATAGCAGTAGCACCAATCAGACCAATGGCTGCTGTCGTTAACGACAAAATCAGAGAACTGAATGCCTCAGGAAGCAAAAAGTATCGAATGACCTGAAACGGGGTCGCCCCCATCGCATCTGCTGCCTCCAGTATCCCCGGATTTACCTCCAACAGCGAGTTTTCGACCAGCCTTCCGATATATGGCGCAATGTATATAATCAAGGGGACAATTGCCGCACTGGTCCCAATGGATGTATTCACAATCAGACGGGTTAACGGAATGATCGCAATCAGCAAGATAATAAACGGTAAGGAACGAACAATGTTAATGATTGGATTCAAAATATTGTGCAGCCATTTGTTCTCCAGAATTCCGCCTGGACGGGTGATGACGAGTAAAATACCGATAGGGATACCGATCAGGGCGCCAATGAATAATGATATGCTGACCATGAGCACGGATTCATACAAAGCTTCCCACAGTTGATCCCAGGTGATCGTAGTTCCTGTAATCATCATAGACTCTCTACCTCCTGAATATGAACTCCTTTGCTCTTGAGAAAATCAACAGCCTGCTGAACGGCATGCTGTCCACCGCGCAGTTGAATCGTCATATAGCCAATCGTCGTTTCTTGAATCTCCGTCATGTTGGCAAACAAAATGTTCACGTGGATATCATGCTGCCGAATCAATTCATGAACCACCGGATCAGAAGCAACCTGCCCTATAAATTCCAGCTTGTATATTCGCTGCGATTCTTGCTGTTCGAACGTTTGCAGCACACTCTCGGGTACCGTATCGTGAATGACCGTGCGTACAAAGCTCTGTGTCGTCGGGTGCTGCGGCTGCCCGAATACCTCCAGGACATTGCCCTGCTCGATGATTTCCCCCTTTTCCATTACGGCTACCTTGTTGCAAATCCGCTGAATCACCGACATTTCATGGGTGATGATCAAAATGGTGATCTTGTATTCCTTATTGATTTTACGAAGCAAGTCGAGAATTGACTGTGTGGTCTGCGGATCAAGTGCCGAGGTTGCCTCATCACAGAGCAAAATGGACGGGTTGCTCGCAAGCGCCCGTGCAATCCCCACACGCTGCTTTTGTCCGCCGGAAAGCTCGCTGGGGTAGCTATTCGCCTTGTCCGACAATCCTATGAACGCCAAAAGCTCCTTTACACGCCCCTCTATTTCCCGTTTGTTGCGCTTAAGCAGCACCAACGGAATTGCAATGTTGTCGAACACTGTTTTCGATTCCAGCAGATTAAAATGCTGAAAAATCATTCCGATCTTCTTTCTTACCTTCCGCAGCCCAGAGGTCGAGTAGGTATTTAACTGTTCCCCCTCAACAAGAACCTCTCCGCTGGTTACTTTCTCCAGACGATTGACCAAACGGATCAGCGTACTTTTCCCAGCGCCACTGAATCCGATAAATCCGAAAATATCTCCTTTATCCACTTTGATATTTATATTTTTTAACGCTTCAATACTTAGACCTTTTCTCACATAGGTTTTGGATACATTCCTAAGTTCAATCATGAGTCCTAACTCCTTCCGTTCTCACAAGTATGTAAGATGTTCTAAGCTGATTGCTTTTCTTTGGCATGAATGATCGAATTAAATCCGAGTATTCTAGTAAGTTTTATAAAGTATACTACTTCGATTTAATATTCATGTCAATATGTGTTTTGAGTCTTGGTTAGTTCAGTCCTTGCATAAATCAGCATGATATTGCAAATGGTATGAAATATGCCGAAGCATACACACCTTGCCCGAACGGGACGGAAGCGGAGGAAGATAGATGAAGCGAATATTTACCTTGTGGCTATGCGTTGCAGTTATAGGGATGTTGACAGTTACGGCAGAACCCGCATGGGCTACTCAGACTGTTGACGGACAGCCTTATCATTTTGGGTTCAAAAAAAGTAAGGGAGGGGAGCTGCCTTCCATCGCACAAGAAGGTTTTATGCAACTAATCGAAAGGCAAGGTGGCATCTTTCTGGGGGATACGACTAAAAAAGAATTATTTCTCACTTTCGACAACGGCTATGAGAATGGGTATACTCCCAAAGTGCTGGATGTATTGAAGGCCAAAAAGGTTCCAGCCGCCTTTTTTGTGACAGGGCATTTTGTAAAAGACCAGCCTGATTTGATGCGACGCATGGCCAGTGAGGGTCATATTATCGGAAACCATTCATGGAGCCATCCTGATATGAGCACCATTTCTTCGACAGAGATCCGGTCTGAGCTAGATCGGGTACGAAATGCATCGGCAGAGCTAACCGGGCAAAAAGAAATGAAATACGTCCGGCCGCCTCGCGGCATTTTTAATGAAAAAGCATTGGCTTCCTGTCGAGAAGCTGGATATACGAGCGTGTTCTGGTCTGTAGCTTACAAGGACTGGGACACAAATATTCAGCAAGGAACGGACTATGCCTATCGTCAAGTGATTGGTCAGCTCCACCCTGGTGCGGTCATTCTGCTCCACTCCGTATCCAAGGACAATGTCGAGGCACTTGGTTCTATCATCGACGAGGCTCGCAAGCAAGGGTATGAGTTTAAAAGTCTAGACGACCTTAAGGTGAAACATTATCACTAAATAGTAATTGAATTTAATGAGTCGATACGTTATCAGCCCGATCCACAACTGCCCATGGTAGCCAGTGTGAATCGGGCTTTTTAGTTTACGACCAAGGAAGGTAATGGATATAACGATATGGATGAGCTGGCCGCCAAGCTTTCGCCGCTCGGCGTGGTCATCCATCAACACCGTAATGAACAAGTGCTGGACATCAGCCCACAAAATATCCATAAATGGAACGCGCTTCAGAAGCTTGGTGTGCAGCCCCGTCAATTTATCGCCTTCGGCAATGATGCGAATGATATTCCGATGTTCAGGGAGGCACACCATGCCGTCATGATTCATCACCATCCTGAACTGGCTGCCTTCGCGACTGAATCGATCCCTAATGAGGGGGAAAATCAAGAAGACCGGATTATCGCCAAAATACGTGAGTTGGCTGAAATGGTTACCATTTAGCCAAACGCCAAGAAAGGGAAGGTCTCTCTATGAACCTTCCCTTCCTTTTACCATTCTAAAGATAGCAACACCTATTGCATGGTTAGCTTATACACCCTGGCTTCATAAGGGCGCAGCTTCAAGGCATGCAGTTGTTCTCCTTGAACCGGCTTGTAGTTGGACAGCAGCAGCTCCGCCTTAGCGACAGGAAAGTCCTCCTCAGGCCAGTGGTACACCGGATCACGGTCAAAGAAATTCAAAATGACCAGCAACCGCTCTTCTCCTAGTATACGAGTGAATACATACAGTTCCGTATCTAGCGGCAACAGCAGCTTGTATTCGCCATAGACTATAACCTCATGTTGTTTGCGCAGAGCAATTAACTTGTGATAATAGTGGAAAATCGAGTCCGGATTATTTCTTTCTGCCTCTGCATTAATATGTGTGTAGTTATCGTTAATCTTCATCCACGGCTCTCCATCGGTAAATCCGGCTGAGGGTCCAGCATTCCATTGCATGGGAGTACGCGCATTATCCCGACTTTTCCGCCAGATCTCTGCCATAATCTGTTCCTCAGACTCACCGAGCTTCCGTTGTTGCTCATAATAATTCAACGTTTCCACATCCCGATAATCATCAATGGACGGGAATGCAATATTCGTCATCCCAATTTCCTCACCCTGATAAATATAAGGCGTACCCTCTAGCATATGCGTGAAGGTTGCCAGCATTTTGGCCGACTCCACACGATATTGTCCATCATTCGCAAATCGCGAGAGGGCCCGCGGCTGATCATGATTGTTCAGATAATTGGCATTCCATCCTTCCTCATGAAGCACTGTCTGCCAGCTGCTCATTATTTTTTTCAGCTCCACCAGTGTCCACGGCTTGGGTTTCCATTTTTCCGTCCCTAGCCCTTGTGCATCAATAAACATGTGTTCAAACTGGAAAACCATATTCAGCTCATGCCGCTGGTCCCCCACATAATCAAGCGCCTGTTCCGGTCCTAAACCAGACGTTTCGCCAACTGTCATTAAGGGATAACGCTCCAGTAATTTTTCATTCAGCATCCGTAGAAGTACATGTACCTGTTCCAGATTGGAAAAGAGCTGATAGGCACGTACCAAGGTTCGTTTGTCAGGATTATCGGCATCCGGCAGCCCCTCCGCTTTGACAATATGGGCAATGGCGTCAAAACGGAAGCCATCGACTCCCTTTTTCAGCCACCATTCCACCATGCGGTAGAGTTCGCTCACCATCTCTTCATTTTCCCAGTTCAGATCTGGCTGATGCTCGGAATATAGATGCATGTAATATTCGTCTTTAAGCTTGTCATATTTCCACACTGAACCGGAAAAATACGATTCCCAGTTGTTCGGATATCCGCCATTTTTGCCTGTTCGCCATATGTAGTAGTCCCGCTTCGGATTATCCTTGGACGAGCGTGACTCCGTAAACCACGGATGCTCATCCGATGTATGGTTTAATACCAAATCCATCATGATTTTGATGCCTCGTTCATGCGCCTGGTGAAGCAGTTCGTCAAAATCCTCCATTGTTCCAAACTCATCCATAATGGCATAATAATCACTAATATCATATCCGTTATCGTGATTGGGCGATTTATATACCGGACAAATCCAGATTACATCAATACCCAGCTCACACAAATAATCCAGCCTGGACAAAATACCTCGCAAGTCCCCTTTACCGTCTCCGTCAGAATCCTGAAAACTGATCGGGTAAATCTGATATACAACGGCTTCCTTCCACCATATTTTTCTAGGCATGTTTCCCTCCTGTAGCTTCTCTGTACATCCAATAGCTTATGCTCTTAACATACACGCAATACCTGTCTGCGAATCGTTAGTGAAGGGAAACAAGAGTCTTGTAAGCTTGCTTCCATGCATCAGCAGAGCCGCTATAACCTACGGAGGTTTATTTTAAAAAAATATTTTGCAAAACAGGTTGTAAAAGTGTATCTGGCGTTACCTATATTTATGAACTGCCCATATACATGTACCCAAAGCGGTGCCATTTTTGAATAAAAGGAGGAATTTACATGAACCATCGACCCAAGGAGCCAAAGGATCTGATTGTGGAAACTGCTGTGATCCCGCCCAATATCCATGTGGACGTGGAGTCAGCCACTGAGGGGGGAACACGCCGCCTGATGCTTAGCGATAACCCGGAGACGCTTACCCACGTGACGGTACCTACCGAGCAAGCCACCCTGTGGCATGACGTGGTTCGCACGACAACGCGAACAGTCAAACATCGCATTTTCGGCTGGCATTATAACAAAATCGGCAGCGCTGTTAAACTGGGCATCACCGTAGAGAACAGAAGCGCTGCTAAACTAGAAGTACGTCATATTGAACGTGCCCTTAAGATTGTGCCTGAGGATGGCAACTGGATTATAGATGTCGGGCAGTCTATTGCCAAAAGCTGTTTGGCGGGTACGATGGAACGTCTAAAGCCAGCAGACCGTCATAAATTCGGCAAAGGCACCTCCCTGCTGGAGGAATTTGAGCTGCCCGAAGGATCGCTGGCCGGATTCATCTATGACCTCACAGTAGAATTTGCTGAAGGCCACGGTACGCTGGATTATGTGATTCGCACCGTGATCAGCAAGGATACGCAGACCGATCTGCGCCAGATTCATATGGACGCGCTTCCTCCCGTACCTCCACCCCAGGCGCATCCACGAGGGGTGTGGTCCTTTTCCGAAACGAATGCGCGGATGCCAGAGTACGTGGTGGGGCAGAGCGCCAACTATCGGGCGTGTGCCACCAAAAAGCTGAACGGCGAGACTCCTGCCGATCTGCTGTTTACCGGGGCACGCAGCGAGCTGGGGCCTGCGCTAGATAATCGCGGACAATTCGGAACCATATACAACGCGACCATTCCCATCGTTAATGACAGTGACGAGGTACGTATCGTACGAATCTACGCCAATCCACGTGGGGGTGCGTTCGCCGGATCTGTACGCGTAGATGATCGTGTATATGGTATCCCTTTGCTACGAGATAATACCAAGGTATGCCGATTGGCTGATATCAGCGTCCCTCCCGGCAGATCCAGCTATAATCTGAGCTTCATGGTCGCCGGCAGTGCAACTACGCCGCTAGGTCTGTATGTCATTACACTATAGCTGTGCTCACGATGACTGGATGAGCGAACGTGGGGCCAGAATTTTCACAGGATATGGATGGTCTGCTCAATAGTAAATGGAGCTGTCCCAAAGCTGGTTTTAAATTTTATTGGACAGTCACGCTTCGTCATTAGTATAAAAAGCGCGAGTGCAAGGGTTATTCCCCCTGTAGCTCGCGCTTTTTGGTTCATGCTCATCCATCTGAGCAGGTTATGGTCAAGCGAAGGCATGTAGTCCTCATCGCCGCCATACCCGGCATCGGCGATGACCATACCCGGTTACCCGGTTTGTGTCAGAATAAATATCGCTCTATTTGAACCGCTGGACCTGCCTCGAAGGCATAATGGTCAACTCTGGAATATTGACATGCTCCGGCTGCTCTAGTGCATAAAGGGCAGCTTCTGCGACATCATCGGGATGCAGCGGCAAAACGCTCGAAGCAAACGCCCGAATTTCCTGCTCGGGATATCCGGCCACCTGCGAAAATTCCGTCGCCACCGCCCCGGGGTGAATCGCAGTTACACGAATTCCTTGCGTACTGGTCTCCAAACGCAATGCAGAGGCTATAGCGCTAACACCGTACTTGGTAGCGCTGTATAGTCCTCCTCCGGCAACCACTTCCTTCGCTGCAATAGAGGAGACAATGACAACATCCCCCTTGGCCTGTTCCCTCATTGGCTGAAGTCCGTACTTCAGTGTCAGAACAAGACCGTGCACATTCGTCTTGTAAAGCTCCTCCCACCTTTCCAGTTCCACTTCTGCCAGTGGGCTTCGATACCCGAAGCCAGCATTGGCAACGATAATGTCAAGCCGTCCCCAGCGTTCAAGAATGGCGCGGACCGCCTGCTGTACGTCTTCAGCTTTTTGGATATCGGCAGGTATTGCCATGACCTCGTACAATTCCTCTTGGTGCAAGTCGCGAACCAATTCATCCAATCGTTCCTGACGGCGTGCCAATACAGCTATATACGCGCCTCGCTTTGCCAGTTTTTTTGCAATCGATGCCCCAATGCCGCTGCTTGCGCCTGTTACCAAAGCTACTTTCCCGGCCAGGCTTTCCTTCGCTTTCCAGGATAATCTCAACTCATCCAATATCATGTTATACCCTCCCCAAGCTTATTTGGTTAAAAGCACGCGATGAACACCCTGGCTGCCTCCAGGAGCTGTACCTATATATAAATATCCGTCATGGTTTACAGCCGTGGTTACCCCATAAAGCGAGCCTTCAGGATCATGCCAGCTTCCGTTGAGTTTACCCTGCGGATTAAGCTCCACAGCAAGCCCATGCTTCACAGGTGCGCTTGCACCGCTGAGCAGCGATTGAGGCAATTTGGCCATCATTCCAGCCAGCCACGGGCTTCCATGCATCTGATCTACAAAGGGAATACGTGTTGTGAAGAGACCGACCCAGAAATGGCCTTGATCATCACGCGTAATGTTATCCGGAAAACCGGCAAGATTATCCACAAAAATATCCGAAGTCCCCTTCTTCGGCCCTTTGAGCCAGTATCGGGTCAATTGGTAGTGATACGACTCTGCCACAAGCACAAAATCTTCGTCCGCAGACAAGGCAACCCCGTTCGCAAAATAAAGGCCTTCCAACAGAACTGTCGTCTGCTTGGTCACCGGATCATATTTCAGCAAACGTCCATGTGGCTTGTTCTCGGCGATTTCTTTGAAGACTACACTGCCATAATTGGAGGTGTCAGAAAAATAAATGGTACCATCTTTGGCAATATCCAGCTCGTTGGCCAAATAGATCGGTGTGCCGTCGACTTGATTGGCCAACACCGTCACGTTTCCGGAAGGATCTACCGACAGCAACCCCTTCTTAACATCCGTAACGATCAAATTTCCACTTGCATCAAACATAAGTCCATTGGGCGTTCCTTGGGTATCTGCATATAGCTGGGCCTTTTGCGGATTGCCCTTAGTATCAAAGGCAACCTTATAAATTTTCCCGTCGGAGTCTCCCGTATATAAATTTCCTACCTTGTCAAAGGTGATAAATTCCGGAAACTTAGGGGCATCTGTAACAAGCTCTGCGGAGCTGAGTTTGTTGTTTTGTTGCCATGGACCCGCTTGTTCAAATGAGGGGGCCGAAGGTGCAAACCATTTTGCAGGCTGGACAGGGGAAGGGATGAGCATAAAAATAACCACTCCCAGAAGGATTACCGCCAGCAGCGATAATCCGGTTCTGCGTACCCATTTACGCGGTTTCTTATTCTTTCTTCCTTGAGAATCTTTGACAGATAAATCAGGTTTACTGGGCATTAGATTGCCTCCTATGTGATGTGAATAATATTTCAGCATTTTGCATAATTCGATTCCCAACGCTCGAAAGTACACTATATAGACGAACTAAACCGTTTCGATCTATATATTGCTGATTTGAAATCGCTCTTGGGATTTATGCAAAATGCTCATTTATATTTGAACGACGATTTTACCGAAATACTGTTTTCCTTCAGCCAAAAGTGCGAAGGCTTCGCCGATTCGGCTGAGCGGGAATACCCGGTCAATGACAGGATGTAAACGATGGCGGGAAATGGCACGATTCATATTTTCGAAATGTTCCCGGTTACCGACTTGGCTGCCGCGAATCGTCGCAGCCTTCTGCAAAATGCTGGTGACATCGAACTCAGGAATAGTCAAGCCCGATAAGAAGCCGACCATGTTCACAGTCCCTCCGGTACGAAGTGCATTGATGGATTGCGCCATTGTTGCCGCTCCCCCTACATCCAGGACATGGTCGACTCCGCCGTCTGTCAGCTCCAGAGCCACCTTATCCCACTCGGGAACTTCCGAATAGTTGATTGTCTGCCATGCGCCGAGATCCTTTGCCCGTTCCAGCTTGTCATTGCTGCTCGATGTGATAATTACCCTTGCTCCCGCCATCAGAGAGAATTGAAGCCCAAAGATGGAAACACCGCCTGTTCCTTGCAAGAGCACCGTATCCCCCGCTCGCAGCCCGCCGGATTCCATCAGCATGCTCCATGCGGTTAATGCTGCAATCGGCAAGGTGGAAGCCTCCTCCCAAGAAAGGTGATCCGGAATGGCGACGACCCCTTCTTCATGCAGAACGATATATTCAGACGCCACTCCACTGAGCGGGCCTCCCAGACTGTCCTTTAAGACCTCCGCTCTCGTGCTCCCGCCAATGAATTTCTGTTGTAAATTTGCCGCTACCCTTTGTCCAATCTGAAATTTTGTCACCCCTTCGCCCACAGCTACAATTTCACCCGCTCCATCAGATAACGGAATGAAGGGAAATTGAATGCCGATTGGCATTACTCCGTTAATGATTACCAAATCCCGGTAATTCAGAGACGCTGCCCTTATGCGGATCAGAACTTCCAACCGTCCTGGCACCGGTATGTCAAGTTCCGTCAAGGTTAACTCTTCAAAGCCAAAACCATTTTTCAGTTGCACTGCTTTCATTTTGGTTGTCCTCCCTGTAATGTTAAACTTTTTACCTAGTATGGATACAGTGTATTACACAAGAAACACTGTTTCCTATGTAATACACTGTATCCAATTGTCTTCAAAACGTCAATCTTTACTTTAAAAATAAAAATGGTCGTAAACTGTTCCAGGCTTTTAACGTTCCTTACCAAGTAAATTCGAGACTGGGTGGCTTCGCTTGTCCAGAACTTGCTCAGGTGGGCAAGCATGACCAAAAAACGCGAGTTGCAAAGGTGAGATAACCTCTGCAACTCGCGTTTTTTTACATTAATGGTGATATAAGCACTGTCCAATAGAATTGGAATTTGCTTATGCCACAGCCTTATTTAAGCTCCAATTTTTATAAACTACGTCTACTTAAAATTGTTCCTGACTATATTACGCTACTAAGTATAAAATTAGAGGGCGGACCGGGCTCCGGCTTGCCAAACAAATAACCCTGAGCCAGTGATACACCTGCTTCACGGCAAAATTCAAAATCCTCCATCTGCTCTACGCCTTCAGCCAACACTTGGCCTCCAAAACGAAAAGCCGATTCTACAATCCCTGTAATTTGCCGCTTCTGATCACTGTTACTATGACAGCCGTCAATTATACTGCGGTCAATTTTAACATAATCCGGCTGAAGGCAATTCATAAGCTCTGTCGTAGAATAACCTGCCCCCACATCGTCCAGGGCTACCGAAACTCCTCGATTGCGATATTGATCAAAGATATGATGCAAAAAATTAAGGTCGTCTATTTCTTCCGTTTCTACGACCTCAAATACAAAATCCTTCGTATTCATGGATAACTGATCAATCGTCTCAAAGGTGTGATTCAAGCAATAAGCCGGATTATAAATGGTCGAAGGGAGAAAGTTAATAAAACGTTTAATTCCCGCCGGAAGGCATGTTGCACTTTTTTCAATAGCGGAAATACGAGCCGAGCGATCCAGATGAGCATGCAAACCAGCTTCACGGGCGATTTCAAACAGTCGGAAAGGCTGAAATGGTCTCTCCGCATGTGACGGACGCAGTAAAAACTCAAACCCGATAATATCCAACTTATGGTCAACAATAGGTTGCATATGGCTGGAAAAACTTTGATCCTTAATGATATTGACGATATCCGGATGTTGCAGTCTGGCTTGCAATTGACTAAATAAAAGCCAGTCCTCATATCCTTCGACATGATGCAAGCCGGTCACCACAATTTGCATATGGTTCAAGTATTCCTGCGGCAGACGAGCCAGTCCGTTAACCAGCTGTTCCAGCTCTGAACGGCTGTCATAGCGAAACTCTATGCCACCCTCACGCTCATGTTCCTGCTTCATTTGTTCCGATAGCATACCCAAACCATCTAATGCTGGAGTAAGCGACACCCTGGAATGCCTAATTCTGAGAAATCCTTGATCCTTAATAGGTAATATGATGCTGCAATTGCTGCATGTCATAATGGTCCTCCTCGGAACAATTTTCCGGTTTTTTCACCATTATATCACAAATAACTAGAACAAAAGTACTATATAACTACGTGTTTTTACAAAAAACTAGCTTATTCTTAACGACTACTTAGGACTTAAGTGTATATTCGACAAAAACAGAAAACTTTTTGCACTCATGATAAATTCGGGGGCTGTTGTTTTTGGCATTAAAAAAAACAGCAAATCTCTTGGTTAAAGAGACTTGCTGCTTCATTCTGATATTGATTAAAAACTAAAGTTCGAAGTTATTTGGACGCCTTTGGCTTCGTTGTTTTAGCTGGTTTAACAGTCGCGGGTTTGGTCGTTTTAACAGCTGGCTTTGCTGTTGCTTTCGCGGGAGCCACAGCTTCCTTTACAGGAGTCGTTGCTGCACTAGGCTTAGCGCCAGCTTTTAAGCTGTATTTGGCAAAGCCGTCTGCCGCGCTGCTCAAGAATGAAATTTGTTGATTTCCTGCCAGCACGTCTTTGGCATCAGGAGAGGACTCGAAAGTAACCTTTGCCTGACCAAAAGGAGCAATAGACCAGTTGCCATCCGCCGATGGATTAATCGTTCCGTTCGTACGGATATAGTCAATAACGACTTGACGACTTTCATCCGGTGCTGCCATCACAATTCGTTTGCCATCTGGGTTGGCCAGTTTGGATGAGGAAGCACGATAGTTATTGGTGGCTACAATAAATTTCTGCGCAGGATCAATAGCCTTTCCATTGTATTGCAGATCCTTGATGCGATGCGCTGAAGAATCAATAATCGTTCCCTTGGCATCATATCGTGCAGGCTGAGTTACATCAATCTGGTAGTTCACACCGTCAATAACATCAAAATTGTAGGTTGGGAAATCTTTGTTGATCAGCGATTGCTCTTCAGTTTGCTTTGGATCAATACGGTTGAACTGACCCGCAGACCACTCCAGCCATTCCTGAATTTCAGCACCGGTCACTTCTACAGCATGAACCGTGTTCGGGTACACATACAGGTCGGACACGTTTTTAATCGCTACCGTACCTTCAGGAATATTGGTGTAATACTCGGCTCCGTTTCGACCACCGGCCTTGAATGGAGCGCCTGCCGACAATACTGGAAGTTTTTCGTATTCAGTTCCTTTAAGATGGTTTTGCACATACCATTTCTGTGCATTCGTCACAATTTGAATGGAAGGGTCGTCCTGCACTAATGCAAAATAGCTGGTAATCGGTGCAGTCGTTGTTCCAACAGGTTGACGAATATAATCCAGCGTTCCTTTATGCTCTTCCTTGATCGAATCTGTCAGTTTGTAGTCAGGAGTAAACTGCACAGCCTGGTTTGTGGTACTCACAACCGGACGCACTTCAGACTGAGAATTCGTTACGTGCCACTCATCTTTTTTCTTTTCCAGGCTCAGGTCAATAATTCCCAGCTCCTTGCCCCATGAAGAAGCTTCCACAGCCGGCACGCCATTAATGGTTCCCTTATCCAGATCTACGCCCTTCATTTCTTTAAAATCAGGACCTGGGAAAGATTTATGAGCATGCCCAAACAGAATAGCGTTAATTCCGTCCACCTGGCTCAAATATTTAACGGCATTCTCCATCATTGGCGTTTGTGGCACATCCTCATAACCCGTATGCGCAAGCACGACAATAATGTCAGCACCTTCCGTTTTCATTTGAGGAATAAACTTTTTCGCCGTTTCCACAATATCCTTCGTAACGACCTTATCCTTCAAATTGGCTTCATCCCACTGCATAATTTGAGGTGTGACCAAGCCGATGACACCCACTCTGAGCGCATGCTCTTCACCTTTCTCATCCGTTACCGTTTTATCAAGAATTCGATAAGGGGTAAAATAATTTTTAGTAGCTTGCCCCCCCTTATCAACATAAACATTCGCATTTACGTAAGGAAAATCGGCTCCCTTGAGCGATTTCTCCAGAAAGTCGAGGCCGTAGTTGAATTCGTGGTTGCCCACTGTCGCCGCATCATAGCCCATCAAGTTCATCATCTTGTAGACCGGATGGACACCGCCCTCTTTCTCGAAGGTTTTATTTCTGGCCATATAATCGCCTAATGGATTGCCCTGCAGCAAATCACCGTTATCGAACAGCATGCTGTTTCTCGTTTCACTACGCGCCTGTTGGATCAAACTGGCTGTGCTAATCAGGCCATATTCGTTGGTTTCTTTGTCCGAATAGTAATCGTAGTTCATCAGGGATGCATGAATATCCGTTGTTTCCATGATCCGCAAATTCACTGTAGCGCTATCGCGAGAATTGCTAGCTGCCCAGGTTGGAGCGGCTGAAAACACCAGCATGCTACAAGCTACAACGGCTGCTGTAAACCCTTTAAACCAATTTTTACGAAATAACAAAATATACCCCTCCTCATTAAGGTGTATGCCTCATATACATACTTTTGCACATATATGTAAGCCTTGAACCCACCATTTCTATTTTAATCCAACGCCAGACAAAAGAGTAGTCATTTACTTAAATTATTTATGAAAAAATAATTAATTTTCTCAAAAATAAAAAACCAGCAAACCTCCTAAAAAACTCGGAGATTCACTGGTTTATCCATTTATATTCTCATTATTTATTCCACACTTGGCGCTCCGTTTGCTGACCCACATACTCAATGCGAGTCGGATTCACGTCCAGAATGACATAATCGGGATCATCCGGTCCGGAAAACCATTCCTTCAAGGAATCGTTCCACACTTGTTTGCGTAGCCCCTCATCAGCTGTAATCTGGACAGTAGCCTCCACTTCTACGACTTCCTTTGTACCGCCAACTTCATAACCCAGCAGCAGATAAGCATTCGGATTATCCTTTAGCTCATCCACTTTATGCGTTTTACGATCTGTCGCCAGATGAATGTTCATTCCATCGTTAAAAAGGGCCATATAGCGTACTTTCGGTTTGCCACCCTCTACCGTACCTAACGAGCAAAATTTGTTGTTATCCAAAGCCTTCACAATGGCTTGTTCTAGTTGGCTACGATCCAATGTTTCCGTTTTACCCACAGTACAACAACTCCTTTTCACGAATTAGAATTCTCTACGGCCATGCCATTGGGCACCAGCCCATCTGAACCTACCTGCGCAGCTGTTCTGAAAATAACATGACCCGATCAGATCGGATTGATGCATACTCATTTTCAGATCAAAGCTCACAGTAAAAGTGTACCCTGTCGTTCGGCAAATGAACCGTCTTCTCTTCCTCCATGCTGGACAGACCCGCATTCAAGGCATATAATCGTCGTAGTAAACCCGAATAAATGAACCCATTAAACCATACAATGCCAGGGGTGCTGGAATCGGCCGGCTGAGAGTGTGTCCCAAGACACTGACCCTTACAACCTGATCTGGGTAATGCCAGCGTAGGAATGCTTAAGCAAGATGTGCCTTTTTTACATAGGACCATCCCTTACTTTGGTATATACAAGCGCAAGCGTCCCGGAACCTCGGGGCGCTTTTTTGTTGAAGATTAAGTTGTTGGAAAGATCGCGTCCGGCAGATGTTATTTTTATGAAAATGGGAAACCTAAGCTGTCTGATTGGACGGATAACGGGTAATTAAAGGAGAGAACACAACGATGAAGCGCATGAAAATGTTAAGCCTGGGACTGATCAGTCTGTGGCTCATGGCCCTGACCCTGACCGCTTGCGGTGGAAGTCCCTCCACATCCCAAGAAGCGGCTCCCGCTACCAACACTCAAACGTCTACTCCGGCAAAGGAGCTCAAAGATGTTAAAGTCGTGCTCGACTGGACACCCAATACGAATCATACGGGACTCTATGTTGCCAAGGACAAAGGATTTTACGAAAAAGCGGGTTTGAATGTCCAAATTATTCAACCTGGTTCAGGCGGAGCCGATCAAATGGTTGCCTCTAATGCTGCACCTTTTGGTATCAGCTACCAAGAAGGCGTCACACAGGCTCGTATGCAAGGCGTGCCGCTTGTTTCCATCGCTGCGGTGATTCAGCATAATACCTCAGGCTTCGCAGCCCCAGTAGATCGCGGAATTAAGAGCCCCAAAGATTTTGAAGGTAAAAAATACGGCGGTTGGGGCTCTCCCGTAGAAGAAGCGGTCATGAAATCCATCATGGATTCAGACAAAGGCGATGTGAGCAAAGTGAAGATCGTCAACATGGGCAATGCAGACTATTTTACAGCCGTGAAGCGAGATATCGACTTTGCCTGGATTTTCTACGCATGGACCGGAATTGAGGCCCAGCTTCGAGGTGAGCCATTGGATATGCTGTATGTAAAAGATTATTCCAAAAGCCTCGATTACTATACACCTGTAATTGTGAGCAACGAACAGACAATAAAAAATGATCCAGAACTGGTCAAAGCGTTCATGGACGCTACCGCACAAGGCTATGAATACACTATCGCCCATCCAGAAGAAGCCGCGGACATCTTAAGCAAAGCTGTACCGGAGCTGGATAAAAAACTGGTACTTGCCAGCCAAAAATGGCTAAGCCTGCGTTATCAGGACGATGCCGCGCAATGGGGTGTGCAAAAAGCGGAGGTATGGCAAAACTATTCGGACTGGATGTACGAACGCAAGCTGCTCAGCAAGCCTTTGGAAGTGGATAAAGCCTTCACAAACGACTTCTTGCCCAAGCGTTGATCATTTGTTAAACCACTAAATAAGACTGAACTAGAGAAGTGAACGAAGCGCCACTACGCAGTCGGATGGTGCCTCCCATCGCTGTTGTACCCAGATTTCTTTTATGAATATCCAGAAGTTGAAATCTGGGTACAAAGGCGAATGTTAACGCTTGTACAGCACCATTCCGCCCACTTCGTTCTCGTTCCACTTGGTTTATTCTTTAGTCTCATAGTATCTAAAGCGCAAAAACAGATGCGCTTGTGTGTAAAAATGCCACACAACCTATCAAAAACTAAGGTGCTTTTAAGGCGGTTGGCAGCGTAGCGGTTCATTTGAATCTGGAGAAGCGCAGCGCTCGCCTTTGCCGTGGGATTCTTACCTTTTAAAATTCATTCAAAGAAACCCACGGCAACAGCGATCGTAAGATCAAATGAAACGCGGAGCGGTCTCACCCGCCTTAAACCAATTTATTTTCCTATAACTTAAACAATAAAGGACAGGTGAATTTTCATGGCTAACACACTGCTTAGTATTCAAGTAATCCCTAAAACTCCTAATAACGAGGACTCTTACCCGTATGTAGATAAGGCGATTGAGGTCATTCAGCGCTCCGGCGTCAAACATCAGGTGAATCCATTGGATACGACCATGGAGGGCGAGCTCGACGAGTTGCTGAAAGTGGTTAAAGAAATGCACGAGGCTTTGACGGAAGCGGGCAGTCCCAGCGTCATTTCACAGATCAAAATCGCACATAACCCACAAGGCATCAGCATGAACAAGCTGACCGAGAAATATCGCCCATGAATCCGAAAGACAAGAACGCATCCTGGTGGAAAAGCGTATGGCCGCCCCTTGTGGCGGTCCTCTTCTTTTTAACGGCCTGGCAGGGGGCGGTTTCCTATTTACATATTGAATCCTGGCTGCTGCCAGCTCCATCCCTCATCGTACAAGAGGGCATGGCGCAATCGGCGTTGCTTGGCACCCATACATGGGCTACGATTCGCCTAACGCTTGCGGGATTTGCTATAGGGACAGCAACGGGACTGTTGATTGCCATCGTTCTTCATACGATTCCTTTTCTCAAATCCGCCCTGTATCCGCTGCTTATCCTGAGCCAAAACATTCCGATCATCGCCCTGGGTCCGTTGCTCATGGTATGGTTTGGTTTTGGCGTGCTGCCCAAGCTTATGGTCATTACTTTAGTATGCTTTTTTCCCGTGGCTGTAGCGGCCATGGACGGGTTGACTCGAACAGACCGTACGATGATGAACTATATGCGGATGTCGGGTGCAAGCCGCATGGCTATTTTTATGAAGCTGGAGCTGCCACATTCCCTGCCGCAAGTCTTTTCTGGCGTTAAAATTGCTGCTACCTACAGTGTGATGGGCGCGATCATTGCCGAATGGATCGGAGCTAGTGAAGGAATTGGATATTATATGCTGCTGCAAAAATCGGCCTATCGGACGGACCTCATTTTTGCTGCCATCGGCATTATTGTTGCACTCAGCTTACTCATGTTTGTGGTTATTGTACTACTGGAGAAATGGTTGGTTCGCTGGAAACCCGATCGAGAGTAGCTTCCTCCTTGAATTAAATACAGCAAAGAAAGGACGTGGCGCGTATGAGTCTGCATCCGATTGACTTATCATCACACAACGTGGCTAATGAACAACGAGCCGGGGAACAACAAAGTCCTTCAACTGCTCCTCCTGCTTTGGAATTGGACGGGATCAGCCTCGCCTTCCGCGAAAAGCGAAGCTTACTGCCCGTACTGCAGGATGTATCCCTCACAGTCAATCCAGGAGAATTCGTTTCCCTCATCGGTCCGTCAGGCAGCGGCAAAAGCACGCTATTTCACATCATCGGCGGGCTACTCAAACCCCAGCAGGGACGTATCCGTATGCACGGACGGGACATGACTGGTGAACGTGGGCATATCAGCTATATGCCGCAGCAGCCCGCCCTTTTTCCGTGGCGTGCCACGCTGGACAACGTACTGCTTGGGCAGGAAAATGCTCCACGTAAAACTACAGCAGTCCCCCCTGAGTACGCCAGTGAACGCGAGCGTCGCAAAGAAGCCTTGCAATGGCTCGAACAGGTTGGACTTGGTAAATTCGCCAAGGCGTATCCACATACGCTGTCTGGTGGAATGCAACAGCGCGCAGCCTTTCTACGAGCACTACTCAGCCCGCAGGAATTAATGCTGCTGGATGAGCCGTTCAGCGCACTCGATGCGCTGACACGTGCAGACATGCAGCAATGGTTATTACGGATGTGGGAAAAGAACCGCCGTTCTGTGCTGTTTATTACCCACAGCATTGAAGAAGCACTGCTGCTCTCCGACCGCATCTATGTGCTGTCGGCGCGACCTGCTTCGGTGGTGCATGTCGTAGATGTCCCTTTTCCCCGCCCGCGTAGGGAAGAAATCACCCTCGATCCGCTCTTTATTGAATGGAAGAGGACCATGACCAGCTGGATGCGCGTGGAAAAGTACAAACTGGACGGCGACATGGACAATGCTCAGAGCGTCCACAAGAATATCCCGGAAGATGGATTGAATCGACATGAGTGACGTAAAAGTTCGATGTGCATTGAAATGGAACAGCCAAACAAAGCCAGGCTTGGATTTGACCGCAATTGAGCCCGCTCCATTGATCGACGCGCATATTCATGTAGACAGCTACCCGCCTGAACAACAGGAGTTATTGCTCGCTTCACTTGCCGATAGCAGCGTCCAAGCCGTGATAGCCGTGTCGATGCATCTGGGCTCCAGCCGAGCCAATCTACGGTTAGCTGAGCGTTACCCCGGGCTGGTACGGCCAGCCTTTGGCTTTCATCCCGAACAGGCTCTTCCACCGCAAGCTGAGCTTGACCTCTTATTCGACTGGATGGACGAACATATACAGCAGATGGTCGCCGTGGGTGAAGTCGGCTTGCCCTATTACAATCGGCTGGAAGCCTCACAGAGCGGTTCACCTTTTGACCTCGCTCCCTACATAGCGCTGCTGGAGCGTTTTATCCAGTTTGCAAGCAAGCATAACAAGCCCATTATCCTACACGCCGTTTATGAGGATGCAGACATCGCCTGTGACCTTCTGGAACGTCACAGCGTCACGCAGGCGCATTTTCACTGGTTTAAAGGCTCTGCCGCCACAACCGAACGTATGGCGCGGAACGGCTATTATGTCTCCTTCACACCGGATCTCCTGTACGAAGAAGAGATCCGCAGTTTGGCAAGACAGTATCCGTCTGATCAGATCATGGCAGAGACAGATGGTCCCTGGCCGTTCGAGGGGCCTTTTACCGGACAACAGACACATCCACGGATGACTGCCAACGTCATTCGCGCGTATAGCAAGCTGACCCATCAAGATGAATCTGCCGTCCGTCAATTATTTCATGAAAATACGAGACGCTTTTACTCACTATCTGATTGATAAAGGATACCAGCTATTTACTAACTGGAGGGTTTACAACCACAACATGCAACTAAAGCAAAGAACCTCCTTATTTACGCGGGACTTCATCATGCGTAAATAAAGGAGGCTCTTGTATTTTGCAGAGTTTTTCGTCGCTACTCAGCTTTTATTGCTTCAAGAAACCCTTCTGTTCCAAAAATGGCTTCAACTGCAAACGTGCTGGCTCGGTCAGTCTCGCGGCCATTTGCTCAGACCATGGCGTAGAGCGTTGACCGTCCGTACGCTCCTTCAGATATTCGGCTGATGTGTGGTCGTATACCTCTACAGCCTTCATCGTCTGATTTTTGTCGTAGCCGTTCATATGCAAAACACCGGACAGCGGAAGACGTGGGCGCAAGCCCGTTTCCTGATCTGGTACACCAATACACATACCGAACACTGGATACACCAGCTCCGGCAAGCCTAATAACTCAGATACCTCTGCTATTTTAGTACGAATGCCGCCAATGTAGACAATGCCCAGGCCCAGTGATTCAGCGGCTACCGCTGCATTTTGTGCAGCTAACGCGGCATCAATGGTGGCAACCGTATAATTTTCGACGGACCCTTCGTAGGAAGGCTGGCCTGGCTGGTGGTGAATCGTCACCTGCTTCAAACGGTACAGATCTGCGCACCATACCAGAAACGCGGGGCATTGCTCAACGTAAGCCTGCCCTCCTGCCAACTCGGCCAGTTTTGTTTTTAAAGAAGGCTCGGTAACAGCAATAACGGTATATGCCTGCACATTGCTGGACGAGGATGCCATTTGGCCAGCTGCCACAATAGCTGCGAGCTGCTCGTCGGTAACGGCGTCTGACTTGAACTTTCGCACAGACCGGTGATTCATCAACAAGGAAATCGTATCATTCATGACTGCTTCACTCTCCTAATCCATAATATAAGCTCTTTATCTACTTCAAGCTGTGAGTATACGAAGAAGTTCTTGCATGCTTGCATGGCACTCCTACAAATATTATGGAACTTTCGTGAATGATAAGCAACCTGACGTGACGAAGGTTAACAGTATGGTTTAAAAAAACAAACACAACAAAAAGCAAGCACGCAGAAAACCAATTGTGCGTACTTGCTCTATACTCTGATAATAACTTTATCTCGCAACAGATGTCCGACAGCACGCTATCCTGCTGGTGCATCCATACATTTACAGCTTTACCCGTTGGAGACGCAGTGCATTCAGCACAACCGAAACAGAGCTAAATGCCATGGCTGCTCCCGCCAACCATGGAGCAAGGAAGCCCAAAGCGGCAATCGGAATACCGATCACGTTATAACCGAGCGCCCAAAACAGATTTTGCCGTATGTTTGTCATAGTCCGGCGGCTCATTTCGATCGCGTCAGGAATGCTGTTCAGGTTGCCACGCATGAGGGTAATATCCGCCGCCTCCATGGCCACATCCGTTCCCGTGCCCATCGCCATCCCAATATTAGCAGTAGCCAGCGCAGGCGCATCGTTAATACCATCCCCAACCATAGCTACGATCATGCCTTGTTCCTGAAGCCGTTTCACTTCCTCAGCCTTTCCTTCAGGCAGCACCTCCGCCAGCACTCGTTCAATTCCGGCCTCGGCGGCAACAGCCCGCGCAGTCCGTTCATTGTCACCCGTAATCATGATGACTTCAATGTTCATCGCCCGCAGACGGGCAACGGCCTCCCGTGACGTTTCTTTAATCGTGTCCGCCACGGCCACCAGTCCGGCATAGGAACCGTCCACAGCAACAAGCATCGCGGTTTTCCCTGCGTTTTCCAGCTCATTCATATACTGCTCGGCTGAGTCATCTATCGCGATGCCTTCCCTGCTCATCAATCGGCGTGTACCCGCCAATACCTGCTTACCTTCCACATGCGCCTTCACACCATAACCCGGAATATTTTCAAAATCTGTCGGCCCTACCAGCTCAATTCCTCGATCTGCAATCCCCTTTACAATGGCTTCCGCCAACGGATGCTCCGAGCTTTTTTCAGCTGCACCGAGCAACCGCAGCAAATCGTTTTCAGCCAAGCCGCTTGCACCAACCATAACATCCGTCAGCTCTGGCTTGCCATTCGTAACTGTACCTGTCTTATCCAATACCACGGCGTTGACTGAACGGGTCATTTCCAAATGCTCGCCGCCCTTGAACAAAATACCGTATTCAGCGGCACGTCCCGAGCCTGCCATAATGGACGTTGGAGTAGCCAATCCGAGCGCACAAGGACAAGCAATGACGAGAACTGCAATCATTTTCTCCAGTGAGCCTGCAAAATCAGTCGGCGTCACAAGGAAAAACCAGACAATAAAGGCTAACACAGCAATAGCAACAACAATGGGGACAAAAATACCGGAAATCTGATCCGCAATCCGCTGAATCGGGGCCTTAGAGTTTTGCGCATCTTCCACGACCTTAATAATACGGGACAACGCCGTATCACCACCCACACGCTCAGCCTGAATACGTAGTACCCCGTTTTTATTAAGCGTCGCCCCTGTAACTGCGGAACCTGCTTCTTTTTCAACCGGAAGACTCTCACCACTTAACATGGATTCGTCCACTGCGGAACGTCCGTCCACGACCACACCATCGACAGGAATTTTCTCGCCGGGTCGTACAATAAAGATATCCTTCACACGTACCTGTTCGATCGGTATATCAAGCTCTTGTCCATCACGTACTACACGTGCCGTTGTCGCCTGTAGACTCATCAGGCTCTTGATCGCCTCGGACGAACGCCCTTTGGCTACTGCTTCGAACCATTTACCAACCAAAATAAGCGTAATTAGCACCGCGCTTGTCTCGTAATACAGCTCTGGCATGGTCATGACAGGCATTCCCGCCATTCCCTCCATGACATCAGACGGACGCAGAGTAAGGTACAAACTGTAAAAATAAGCCGCCGACGTACCCAGTGCAACTAACACATCCATATTCGAACTTCTGTTGCGAAGCGCTTTGTACGCACCCACATAAAACTGCCAACCAATGACGAACTGAATCGGCGTTGTCATCACTAGTTGGAACCAGGGATTCAAGAACAGTTCCGGCACATAAATCCATGATGTAAAGGAAAAATGAGCCACCATCGCCCACAACAACGGAAACGACAGCACTGCGGACACAATCCACTTCCATTTTTTTCGATGGATATCCTTACTGCGCACATCCGCGATATTGTCCTCAACGCTTTGCGGGATCGCTCCGTAGCCTAGCTGTTCAATCTTGCTCACCAGATCACCAACCGCAATACTCCCCGCGGCATATTCCACATGAGCTGTTTCCATCGCCAAATTTACCGTGGCACCTGTTACACCAGGCATCCGATTCAATCCCTTTTCAATCCGGGTTGCACAGGCCGCGCAAGTCATGCCCGTTACATTCAGATTGGCTTCTTCACTTACAGTTCCAAACCCAAGAGAAGCAATTTTATCACGAAACTCAGGGATCTCCACCTGCTTGGGATCATAGGATATCGACGCCTGCTCCAAAGCCAAATTTACATTAGCCTGTGCTACACCGTCTATTCGATTTAAACCTTTCTCAATACGGCTTGCGCAAGCGGCACAGGACATCCCCGTAATATGAAGCGTTGTCTGCTTGTCACCGTCGGTCGCACGGTTTTCCATGGTAACCCTCCTCCTATACCCCAGTGGGGTATATCATATCCAAAAAGAAAAAGCTTCTAATATGGAAGCTTCTCCTTCGAAACAAGTCTGTTCACACATAAAACAACTTCAGCTTAAACAACATCATAGCCTTGGTCTTCAATGGCTGTTTTCAGAGCCTCAACGTTCAGCTTGGACTCGTCATATTCTACATTCACTTGTTTCGTTTCGAGGCTGACCTTGCCGGTAGCGCCAACTTTCTCCAAAGCTCCTTCTACTGCCTTCACGCAATGATTGCAGCTCATGCCTTCTACGTTCAATGTAACTTGTGCCATTTTCTTTTCCTCCTCAGGGTACTTAAATACCCATAATGTGTATGAATACTACTCTTAACGGATTAGCTTTTTGACCGTAACCAGCAGCTCGTCAATCACTTCCTGCTCTCCTGCCTGCATGCGCTCAATGACACAGCTTTTCATATGCCCTTCCAGCAGCAGCTTACCGACACCATTCAGTGCGGACTGGACAGCCGCAATCTGGTTCAGTACATCGTCACAGTAGGTATCCTTCTCAATCAAGCCCTTAATTCCGCGAACCTGACCTTCAATACGGTTCAACCGGGATACGAGGCTGTTCTTGAACTCTGCCGAATGATGACTTTTTCTAACTGTCTTTTCCCCGTCTGTTCCACAGTGATTCTCATGGACTTCAGTGTGGGAAACAGGTTGCTCCTCAGCCATACATCAGCCTCCTGTGTGGTGTATATATGCATTTGTTATACCCCTATCATAATATACCCCCATGGGGTATGTCAACCTTCCAGAAAAATGTCACTTTTTCGCCCTATTTTATACTTTTGAGCGTGCTCCCTTAGCAAGTACGACAAAGCTTAATAGCGCGCCAATCTCGGCTATAGCTATAACGACCGCCATCGGTACGGGGGTTGTTCCACTCCCCAAGCCTACTAGCGGTGAAGCGATGGAACCCAGCAATAGAGGCAACAAACCAAGCATGGCGGACGCACTGCCTGCGGAGCGCTGCTGACTCTGCATTGCCAATGAAGTCGTCGTTGTACTTACAATCCCTACGCAGGAAACGATAAAAAACAGAGGAACTAAAACAGCAAACAATTGGCCTCCGGTAAAGGCTACAGTAAGCAAGCTGATTCCGGCTACAGCCGCAATTACCAGACCCGACAAGAGTAACTGTCGTTCGCTGAAGCGACCTACGAGTCTACCCGTCAACTGCGAAAACAGTACAATCCCCAAACCATTCACTGCAAAAATGATGCTATACGTCTGAGGGGAAACCCCGAAAATATCCTGAAGCACGAATGGTGAGCCAGCGATATACGCGAACATCGCTCCTGTAATCAGCGCCTGTGAGAGGGCATAGCCCATAAAGCGTCGATCGGCAAACAGATGACCGAGTGTTCCCAGCGTCTGCTTCAAGCCACCGGACGAGCGGCGGTTAGTTGCCAACGTTTCTGGCAAACCCAACACGACGGCAATCAGCATAACCACGCCGACTACACAAAGCACCATGAATACACCACGCCAGGAAACAAAGTTCAATATGACACCGCCCAGTACTGGTGCAGCAATGGGTGCCACGCCGTTCACCAGCATGAGCAGTGAGAAAAAGCGTGTCAACTCTTTGCCCGAGTAAAGATCACGGGCTACAGCTCTAGAAATCACGATCCCCGCCGATCCCGTAAGCCCTTGAATAAAGCGAAGCGCAATGAGCATACCGATATTCGGCGCAAATACGCATAACAGCGAAGCAGCAGCGTACAGAATGAGCGAGATCACCAGCGGTCCTCTGCGACCCCTTACGTCGCTAAGCGGACCAGCAACGATCTGGCCAACGGCCAATCCCAACAGACAGGCGGTCAAACTAAGCTGTGCCAGCGAAGCGGTCGTATGCAAATTGTCGGCTAATGTAGGCAACGACGGCAAATACATATCTATGGACAACGGCCCGAAAGCACTCAATGCACCCAGGACAAAGGCGATCCATAATATTCGCGATTTGGTCATATCTGCGGCAACCATAACAGTATTGGATAACCGGTTCATAATAATAATCATCCTTTTCACAAAAATATAAATAATCACTTCAATACATCATGATATCACTCATTTCGTCTAGCTTCGAATAATTACACGCTAATCCGCAATTTTTTTTCAAAACTGCTATATATCAGGCAGGAATTTACCAATTTCAGGTCGAATTATACGATAACCAAAAAAAAAAATTTGTGGAATCTGGAGAATGATAATGGTCTATGATGGAGTGCTACTGGGTCTCATTGTAGGTCTGTTCAGAGGAGGCTGGCGGCAAGGTCTGATCCGTTTCAGTCAAATTCGCCTTATAGCCGGCTGGATGTTCCCTGTGCTGCTACTGGTACAATTCATTATTTTTTATGCCCAGGAAAAGTGGGCTTGGCTGGCAGCCATTAACGGGTATCTATTTATGGGAGTCTACGTGGTTGGATTGATATTTCTCTGGTTGAACAGACATCATAAGGGATTCAAGCTTATTATAATCGGCGTATTGATGAATTTTATCGTTATGGCGGTGAATGGCGGCAGGATGCCGGTCTCGTTGAGCGCTTCGGAGGTGCTGGGTCCCTATTA
Source organism: Paenibacillus sp. EKM212P (assembly GCF_011066115.1). Lineage (NCBI taxonomy): Bacteria > Bacillati > Bacillota > Bacilli > Caryophanales > Paenibacillaceae > Paenibacillus > Paenibacillus sp. EKM212P. The sequence goes on along the minus strand of NZ_JAAMNR010000005.1, from coordinate 45,716 downwards.
TACAGATATGCTTAAATCCGGAAGTGTCATCTCGAAACATTACATGATGGATGCGAGCACGCGTCTATCATTGCTTGGTGACATTATTCCTCTCTCCAAGCCCTATCCCCGCACGCAGGTAATTAGTATTGGAGATGTGGTCATGAACTTCGGGATGTTCCTGTTTATCCAAAGCATTATGGTCGTGAAGAGAACTAAGGATAAGCAGCAAGAAACCAATCCCCACCACGCCTAGTACGCACCTTATTCCAAGGAAGGGAGGGAACCCTATGAAAAACTTGAAATACTCCCGTGTGATTATCAATGCTATTATCGTGGCTTCTGTCATTATTGCTTTGACTTCCGGTTACAAAATCGGGGGCTAGTCACCGATAAGAAAAAAAGGAAGCACAGGCTCAACAAAACAGGCTGGATTCCGGCCTGTTTTTTCATGTGAAATTTTCGATTACAAAATTGTAAATTATCCCATTCACCCCTGGTAGCTTTGACATCAAGATACGACAAGGCAGGAGAAGAAATGATGAGTATAATAAAAAAGCTGCAAGAACGGGTTACCGCGACGGGAATATACGTGTTTTGCATATGTATGGTAGGCATGATCGTCCTCTTGTATACGAACCAATGGTCCTTTTTGCACTATACAACAACAGAGTGGGTCACGATCTATTCCCTATTGGGAGCCGTTCTGATTCTGGAGCATTTTACATTCCAGCTACCCCCCGCCAGTAACAAGCAGTCCATGGATTCCTCCGTGTATCTGGCTTGTATTTTTGTGCATGGCACCGAAATTGCTATTCTAATTTTGCTGTTAAATGTAATCATCGCTATGTTCCGGCACACAGAGTTGTCCTGGTGGAAGCATACCGTCAATTTTTCCATTTACGCCCTTTCCATTTCCCTGTCTTCAACCGTATTTGAACTAAGCGGCGGAACGCAGGGAGCTTTAAACCAAGATCATTTTGTTTCCTACCTGCTGGCGTTGATTTGCTACTTTGCGGTGAACACCATCACACTGGGCATCTACTTTTATATCGCATACAAAGGGTCCTTCAATGAGCTTAAACAGGCTTTTTTGGCTGAATCTCTGCTCGTATACTTATGTACACTCATTCTGTCTTTGGTATTGACTACACTGATTTATGACAATGGCATTTTAGGACTTTTGCTGTTCCTTGGGCTAAGCATGCTCCTGTCTCACGCATTCAAGCAAATGTTCACGCTGTATCGGGAAATCGAAGAAAAAGCGAACATGGATCGCAGAACAGGGCTATACAATCACAGCTACTTTGAAAATACACTTGAAGCTGAATTAAATATATCCAGATCCGAGAATACTCCTCTCAGTCTGGCTCTGATTGATATAGATGATTTCAAAAAATACAATGATCATTTCGGTCATCTCAAAGGCGATCAGCTACTGGGATTTCTCGGTGAGTTTCTTAAAAAGGAAACCTCCGGCACCCACATCACCGTATCCCGCTATGGTGGAGAAGAATTCACCCTGCTGATGCCCGATCATACCGCTGAACAAGCATACGAAATAGTTAATGCTATTCGAAAAAGATTAAATGATTCTCGTTATGAGGGTGTTGAAATTTTTCCACACGGATGTCTGTCCTTCTCCGCAGGCATTGCACAAAGTCGCATTGACATCTACGACAAATCACAGCTGGTCGATCTGGCGGATAAAGCCCTATACTACGCCAAGAAACAGGGAAAAAACATCGTTCATACGCACGGAAGTTTAAATGAAGTGGAGCGCGAGGTCGATCTGGGGCAGGATATTCGTGATCTTGAACAGCAGCTTAATTTGTTCTTGTACAAGGATATTAACACTTTCAAGCATTCCAAACGGGTATTCAGATATGCAGCAGACATGAGCGATGTGCTTCAACTCGGACCAGAGGATAAGCGGCGTTTCATACTAGGTGCCCTCATTCATGACATTGGTAAACTGGAGATTCCCTGGAATATCCTCAATAAAAAAGAGAAGCTGTCCGGTGAGGAATGGCAGATGGTGCAAGCGCATGTCATGTGGGGCAAACGAATTGTCGAAGCCAACGAACGATTCATAGATTTGGTTCCTTTTGTGGAGCTGCATCATGAACGTTATGACGGAGGAGGCTATCCGTTTGGCTTTAAGGGCGAGCAAATTCCACGTCTATGTCGGATGCTGACGATCATCGACTCTTTTGATGCGATGACAACTGAGCGCCCCTATCAACCCACCAAAACGTTCGAGGAGGCCATTGAAGAACTACATGCTTGCTCGGGTAGCCAATTCGATCCCGAACTAACGGCTACTTTTATCCATTATATTCAACATAAGCAACCTGCTTTCACGGATCTCATGGAAACAGGGCTCTAATTTCTTCATAGGCTCTTCCTCTTTGCCCCTAGCGTGGTTGAAATCGTCCTGAATTCAACCACGCTAGGGGTTTTTATATGATTGGTATTTTGCATAGTGCTTATTATTTCAAATTTCATATAAATGTCATAATTCGCTCCATCTATTCACGCTATATGCACTATGATTAAGATAGGAATGGGTTTGTCCGTATAAAATGTTACAAATGGGGATATCCTCGCTTCAAGTAATCGAGAGAAGGTGACTTCACAGGCATGTTGTACCTGTCCAGACCAGCCCGTGTGGCTTGTCTTTTATTGCTGTGTCTCCCCCTTCTGATCCTGTTTCCTCACTCTTCGTGGGCTCATGCATTTGTCATTGAATCCAGTCCGACCGAAAATCAGGTTTTGGACAAGTCGCCTTCTCAGGTGACCATCACCTTCAATGAAGATTTGCAATCTGCCTTCATGTCGATCAAAGTGACCGATGAAACAGGCAAGCGGGTCGACACAGGAAAAGCACAGCTTGACCCGAATCACAAATCCACCATGGAAATCCAATTGATTCCAGGGATGAAAAATGGAATTTACTCCGTCAATTGGAGAGCTTTATCCGCAGACGGACATCCGGTTAATGGAGTTATTCCATTTCAAGTAGGCAGCGGTTCCAATGCGCCTACCCATCAAGCTGCCGCATCTGAAGGCTCAGGGACATCACGAATCGACTTAATCGCTGTCCGTTGGTTTCTTTACATAGGACTATCGCTGCTTTTTGGAGCGATTTGTTTCCGGCTGTTCATCTTACCGAGCATAAGCCAAGACAAGAATCGAAGTGAACAGCATCAGCAAAATCAGCGTCCCTTTGACACATTGCCCCGCTGGACTAAGCTGCTATGGAGCGGCTACGGCATAACGTCTGCCGCCATTCTGATCAGCCTGCCACTTCAGGCTTCATGGGATGCCGGGGTTTCCATCAGGGAGGGCTTCTCACTCCCTATTCTGGGAGAAGCTCTCCAGTTTACTGGAGCCGGGCAAATTTGGTTTATCCAGATGATTCTCGTGCTGCTCCTAAGCGTAACGCTGATTTACGCGCTGGATTACAGCATTTCGAATCGCCAGCGCCGTCTTTGGGGCTACAGCTCAGCTCTCCTAACGCTATGCCTCATGCTGTCCAAAGCCTTTGTCGGTCATCCGGCAGCGGCTACCCATCCAGCTCCGGCCATTGCGGCGGACTTTGTCCATCTCGCGGCAGCAGCTTTTTGGATCGGCTCACTTGCCGTCATGGTCGTGTGCCTGCCTGTTGCCGGAGCGGAGTTGCCCGTATCGGAGCGGGCAACTCTGCGGCAAGCCGCCCTGCGCCGCTTTGCCGGCTGGGGCATTGCTATGGTGGCAGCGCTACTTGCCACCGGTATATATGGAGCCGTGCTGTACATTCCGGCTCCCTCCATGCTGCTGAACACGTCCTATGGACTCGTTCTGCTCGGCAAGGCAGCGCTGCTGCTAGTCATGCTTGCCTTTGCGGCCAGCCAGTTCCGCAGCGCAAGGCAAGCGGCGCCCAGCAAGCGAGCCGCCCGGGGATTGCGTGCCGAGGTGTCCGTCGGCCTGCTCGTGATGCTGTTGACTGCGGTGCTCACTCACCTGTCACCCGGCCAGGCACCTGCTGTTCCGTTTGAGGAGACTCGCACTACGGGCGGATACAACGTTACGCTGTCAGTCAGCCCCAATGCTGTAGGCAGCAATGAATTCAAGGTATCCGTTCAGGATAGCAAAGGTGCTGCCGTTTCGGGAATCCAGCAGGTCACGTTAACGCTCACTCCAGCAGACCCTGACCAAGATCAACAGGAATTTGTTCTGCCCGTAAAGCAGCAACAGCCATTCCACAGTCAGGAATTGATAACCTCCGAAGGAACATGGGCGGTAAAAGTACATGCTCTGACGGCATCACTCGATGCGGTTGATGCTGATTTCACCCTGCATGTAGGCGGTAAAAAATAATTATTTTATGTTTAAAAGGAGCGAATTGATTATGAATACAACGATTCAAACAGCAAAATCCAGATTTTCCAGGTTTGCGACCTCTATGGGTCTAATTGCGGCGGGTGCCTTACTTTTTGCAGGTATGGCCAGTGCACATGTGACAGTCAAGCCTTCTGTTTCACAACCTAATGCGTGGGAAACGTACACATTGAAAGTACCCGTGGAAAAAAACATTCCAACCACCAAAGTCGCCTTGAAAATTCCGAAAGAGGTCGTTTTCAAACAATACGAGCCTGTACCGGATTGGAAAGTAGCCACCGAAAAAGACAGCTCTGGCAAAGTAACCACCGTGACCTGGACGACTGAAAAAGACGGTATTCAAGCGGGTCAGTATCAGCGTTTCAGCTTTGTAGCGCAAAATGCAGACCAAAATACCGCAGCACCCTGGGACGCCTTCCAATATTACAGTGACGGAAGTATCGTGGAATGGACAGGTGACGAAGGAAGTAATAATCCACATTCCATTACTGAAATCACGGCGGATGCCACGTCAGCAACTCCTGCCCCTGCCGCAGACAGCGGACACGATTCAGCGGGCACGGCAGCAGGCCATACGAGCACAGATGCGGCTAAAGATAGCAGCAGCCCCGCACCTGCTTCGAACAATGCTGTAGAAGCTACACCTGCCGCTTCTGCTCCAGCCAGCTCTGCTGCACAAACGACAGCACTCGTCCTCTCAATCATTGCAGTCGTTCTTGGTGCCGCAGCTGTCGGCATTGCACTCAAGCGCCGCAAGTAATCTGGGTTACGGATAAAGGTTAAGACCGTTTTAAAAAGAAAAGCTGACACCTATTTAAAAGGGGTCAGCTTTTTTGGTATGAAAGAAAACGATTAATATTCAGCTTAAATACATACTTAGGTTCATCTCATCCTATTATTTCGCATTCACCTTTCTATCATTTTTTTGGTAAAATAGGTAGAACCCTCACGATTCTAACATGATAGCATTGCAATCTATTGAGCATAGGAGATCATAGGATGAAAATCGTAAATAAGGCTCTGTTATCTAGTGCTATCTTTCTGAGTACCACAGTCGGTATCTATAGCCCCTTGGCACAAGCCGAGGCTGGCAAGATCAGCATTATGCTGGACGGATATCCATTACCGTTCCCTGTACAACCTGCCATGATGAACGGCACGACCATGGTTCCCTTTCGCGCTATTTCTGAGGCTCTTGGCATTACAGTGAAATGGGATCAAGCCAGCCAAAGCATCACCGCTACCAAAGCGCAAGGCTCTGCTACCAAGCAGGTGGTTCTAAAGATGGGTAGCCGCAATGCCACAGTGGACGGACAAACGGTTCAACTAACAGCCGCTCCGCAAACCGTGCACGGCAGCACCATGATTCCGCTGGGCTTTTTCGGGCAGCAGTTTGGAGCCACGGTGAACTGGAACCAGGGAACACGGGCGGTCTCCATTACATCGCCACGTGAAGCTATGTATACAGTAGGCTTCTATGCGCTGTCTTCCTTTGACCAAAAATCCAAAATACCGGATTTTAACGCAGTTGCCTTCGGCTGGAGTCGAATTGATACGAACGGACAATTTACGACAAACGGCAAGGAATACAAATGGCCTCAAGCCGCTGGAACCGTAACACCTGAATCCATTGTACAGGAGGCAGACAGCCAGGGGACTTCCCCTTACCTGATGGTCTATTCCGGAGATGGCAATCACGAGCTGACCAAAGTTTTGGAAAATGCGCAGCTTCAAGAACAGACCATTTCCCAAATCGTCAGCACCGCCACCGACAAACAATTTAAAGGCATTACGCTAGACCTGGAAGGATTGGGCTGGAGCGGCGATAAAGCCAAAGCGCGTTCAGACTACAACGCCTTTAATAAAAAGCTATCGGCCAAAGCGCATCAGGCCGGGCTCAAGCTCACCGTCGTTCTGCATCCGCTGAACAGCTCTTACTCTGGCTATGACTACAAAACGCTGGGCAATCTGGCGGACGATCTGATCATCATGGCCTATGATTACGGACAGAAGGCTACTCCTGAGCCTTTGGAAAAAGTGGATGAAGCCATACAACTGGCCTTGAAGGAAACCTCGCGGGACAAGCTCATTTTGGGGATTTCGATGGGTAGCGAAAAAGACAGCACCGTTAACGCCAAGATCTGTTTAGCCAAACGTTATGACCTCAAAGGAATCGCTATCTGGCGCTTGGGTATCATTGGAGAAACAGCCTGGACACAGATGAACGAAGCCATCGAGTTTAAATAAGTGTATCTGACCTTATTCCGCCCGCTAATGATTTCTTATGCGTCTTCTATGAAATCATTTGGCGGGCTTTCTTCATGCCCTTTAACAAAAGTGCTTGCCTGATTTGGAAGTTGTTGTTACAGGCTCGCAACCCTGTTCTCCATAGAAGATCCCCCAGTCTCTCATAAAATCCAGCAACGGCCTTAACGTATCTCCCAACGGGGTAAGCGAGTATTCCACACGCGGTGGGTTCTCGTTATAAATTTCACGGTGCACAATGCCATCTCGCTCCAATTCACGCAACTGCAAGGTTAGCATCCGCTGTGTAATATTAGGCAAGGTCCGTCGAATTTCGTTATAGCGCCGCGGTCCTGTGGTCAAATGATACAAGATGACTCCCTTCCATTTGCCGCCTATAACCCCGACGGTTTTCGCTACCGGACATCCAAAATTAACGCTAATTGCATGTTCCATCTCCTGTGCCATGTATACCCCTTCTTTCGGTAGAATGTGTAAACCAATAGCCCCAGACGTATGACAAGGAACAAATATGTGCGTACTTGTTCCCTGCAAAAACTTTCTATATGATAACTATATATTCGATATCAGCTCTCATTATAGTAGCAGAAAACCCATAGAGTACCAACTAAACCTATACCCAAAGGAGTACATTTTATGTCTAATACATCAGCTAAAAAACAGGAAATTCTGGACGCCTTTCTGTTTAGGCACGCCACGAAAGAATTCGATCCCAATCGCATCATACCGGAAGAGGATTTTCACTTCATTCTCGAAACCGGACGACTTTCTCCAAGCTCCGTCGGTTTTGAACCATGGCAGTTTGTAGTTGTGCAAAATCAGGCATTGAGAGAAAAGCTGGCTGCAGTTTCCAGCGGCGGTCAAAAGCAGATTCCTACGGCTAGCCACGTCGTCCTGATTTTGGCGCGCAAGGATGTTCGTTATGATTCTCCTTACGTGGAGTATATGTATAAAGAGGTTAAAGGTATGTCTGAGGAGGACTTTGCCTCACTGCCAGGCCGCTATAAGATTTTCCAGGGTGAAAGTCAACGTCTGTTGGAAAACGAACGTACGTTATTTGACTGGGCTTCCAAGCAAACCTACATTGCCTTAGGCAATATGATGACAGCAGCGGCTCAGATCGGTATTGATTCCTGTCCAATTGAGGGCTTTAACTACGATCAGGTGCATACCATTTTGGAGGAAGAAGGACTGCTGGAGAACGGGCTGTTCGATATTTCAGTCATTGCTGCCTTCGGTTATCGTGCTCATGAACCCAAGCGGGAAAAATCCAGACAACCACTGGAAAAGGTCACACGCTGGATCCTGTAATCTAATATCCCGAACCTCTTCCCAAACCCTGAACATTGAAGCACATAAAAAGCGGGCTTGCGGCACTTCATCTGAATGATGAACCTACCGCAGCCCGCCTTTTTAGGTCACTTCAATCTCTATTAAAATACCCTTGGAAGCCAGGTTGTCCAAGCACTCCTTCATATACTCATCGTCATGCTCCACATATGCACCCGCGCCTGCCAGTTCCTCACCCAGCTCCGCCTCCCAAGGCTCACACTGCTTACCGCGATACAACGGCTGTTCCCATAGTGGATCAACATTGTACCCTCTGCTTTTCATTTCGTTCATAATGAGCCTATGATAGCGCACCAGCAGCATGGGGTGATAATCGAACACATAATTCACGGTGGCGTGTGGCTTGCCCCACCCATTCCCACGCAGGGCACAGCACTCACGATGTTGCCCCAGCAGTTGCGGACGGGGTAACTTGTCGATTAAATGTTCATGCCAAAGCCTCATGCTTCCACAACCCTATCTGTAGCTTTTTCTGGTCTATTGGATTAGCATACGGATACCTGTCAGCACAATGCCGATCAGGAAGCCTGTAACTGCGCCGTTAATACGTATCCACTGCAAATCCTGTCCCAGTTTGTCCTCCATCAGTGCAATCAGGGATTTGTTATCCATCTTGTCTACATTTTCGCGCACCAAGTTACCAATCCGACTATGGTTAGCTTCCACCAGTCCAGTAATACCTTCCACAATTCGCACATTGATCTTGTCCAGCAGCTCGGTATTCCCTCTTAAATCAGTCAGCATCCGATCCAATAGCGGTAAAATATAGGTCTGCACATAGTTTCCGTCTTCCATGTAGTCCAATAAGCGTATACGCAGCTCTTCCATTTTGCCCAGCACTGACGCATCGCCTTCCCAGGCTTCAACAAGGCTATCCTTCCAGCCGTTCAACCCTTCCTGAACCGTATCTTTCGTCGCCAATCGGGTCACCTGTGTTTTCAGACCATCCAGCACAGCCTGACGGCGCAGGTGCTCTTCCCTTTGCAGTTCTGCTACCTGATCCAGCAGGAAATGACGAATCATTTCACCCATACGCTCTTCGTTCAGATAGCCGAGGAATGCGTTCAAAGCAAACTGCATCAGCCCGCTCACCTGCAAACCACTGACAGCCTGCATCCCTAAGGTGCCCAGCGTATAACCCGTTTCGGGTCGCAAAAGCCAGGACTCGGCTTGCTTCAGCGTGTAATCCAGTGCGCGGCGATCATAGCCCTTCTCGCTGGTCTGACGAGCAAGCGCCTCCAGCAGCGGTCCGGCGTCAAAGTCAGTCATCTGCCGCTTCAGCTCTGCCACGATGACCGGAGCCAATTCCGCGAGCGGGAGGGACTGGACAAGCCGCTTGGCAAGAACATCTATGGATGCCGCCGCCTCCGGCGTGCGCAATCCTTTTTCCACACCTCCCAGCACCAAATCGGCCAAACGGATATCTGCAATTTTAGACGCGATGCTGTCTTTGTTTAGCAGGTTATTTTCCACCGTACTTACCAATGCATTCGTGAGCTTGTCCCTATTTTTAGGAAGCAGCGCGGTGTGTGGTATCGGAATGCCTAGCGGATGACGGAACAAAGCAGTGACAGCGAACCAGTCTGCCAGTCCCCCTACAAGTCCTGCCTCAAAAGCTCCGGCTAACAAACGAGCCCAGCCATATTGCTGGAAGGGCAATGTGGCTGCAAAGCCTGCCCCTAGAATAACGAGCGACCAAGCCGCTGCGGTTTTCGTATTTTTTGGTTTTCCCATCCTGTAATCCTCCAAACTGACTGTCGAGTAAGTAAAGCACTATACCTGTATTACCCATCATATCATTGCCCGTGTCATTTCCAAAGTTGAAAGCACTTGAGATGAAACGCGCAAGGGCACTTTTTGCGTAATTTTTTATGCATATATCTCTCTTTTTTACATTCATGTTTGTGAACAAAATCACAGCACTGGGCCCAAACTCTTATTTTCAATAATAAGCCTTACGAACCATTTTATCAGAACCAAGTCCCATTTTTTTTAAACCGAAAGGAGAAGTGAACAAGAAAGTTGAATGGGCATAAGATACCTTTTTTCAGTACCATGTTGGTATTTGACCTCAGAAAGGATTTGAATCCATGATAACCCCAGATTCTTTCAACAGCATTCGACTTTTTCCTATGGATTACCAGGTTATATATCCATAAAAAGTGATACTCCCATAAAATTCAAACACATATTTTGCTATATAGACATATTTGATGTGATAAAATAAACTTTTATAAATAGGGAATCATGTTTAATCAGCCATTATATATTGGTAATTCAAACCAAGATATGCTAGATAAAATTGCTTTTTTGTAAAGGAATTGAATATGACAACAGACCAAAAAAACAACGTGGGCCTCTGGAATGGCGATCCGGTCGTAATTGTACGCACTCCCTCCGCTTTTGCCAAGCAATCCCTTTTATATATCCAGGAATTAGGCTACTTCCAAAAAACTTCTGCTTTTACGATGGAAAGGAAAGAACTTTCCTCTTTTTTGCTTGTCTTTACGTTGTCTGGTAAGGGAGAATTACTGTACCGGGGCAAGAAATATATCTTAAAACCTCAAGATTTGTTCTTTGTTAATTGCGAGGAATATGTTCAATACAGCACCTCCGGTCATGAATCCTGGGAGTTTATCAGCTTGTACCTGTATGGCAACCTGATTGAAAATTTTTACGAACAATTTGCCAAGCATAATAAACCGGTCATTTCCATGCATAATCCGCATATTATATTGGATAAGCTCCATGCTCTGATTTGTGGGCAGTCTGACAGAAGTCTTTCCGCTGAGCTACTAACGTCCAGGCTCATTGGTGAAATACTAATGTGCATTTTGCAACATCCCTATGATCATCCGTGTGTGAATGCTGAAACCCTGAGCGAAGTACGTCGGGTACAGCAATATTTGGATCAGTCCTACTGTGAGCGAATAACACTGGACTCGCTGGCAGATATGTTTGAATTAAACAAGTTTAATCTGGCTAAAAATTTCAAAAAGCAGATCGGTTTCTCTCCGATTGATTATCTCATTAATGTCCGCATCACAGCCGCTCAAAGCTGGCTTAAAACCAGTGACATGTCCATTGTGGATATCGCAAGGTACGTAGGGATTCCCAATACGAGCCATTTTATTAACCTATTCAAGGAGCATGTAGGAGAAACACCTCATTCCTTCCGCAAAAAATGGGGGAACCGTTCAAAGTTGTAGATGAGAGGTTACATGAAATCAGTTTGATAGATGATAGACGCACAAGCTATTCAAGTTAATGGCAAAACTGTCGAAAGGCAGTGACGCAAAACTATAGGGCCTTCCTTTCCAGATGGCAGCCAGCTACCAGATGAACGAGCTTTTTATTATGTCTTTTTTACATAGATCCATCACAAATTGCTTTACCTCTCTCGAAGAAAGCCCTGATCGCTATGATCAGGGCTTTTTTTCTATTGGGATAGTCATGTCAGCCTAGCATGCTGAATATACTAATTTCGAACTAGGAGGAGGGAAGGAAAAACATAACCGCCGAAGCATTGCCATATTACGATGAATAGGAGAATCACTTGGAGCATGAGAACAAAAATAAATGTAATGATCATTGCCTTATTGCTCATTGTCCAAAGCTTTTTCAGCGTAACGCTGGCTTACGCAGATGCTCCAGCCCCAGAACTGCCGCAGAGTGCTGTATCCGATCCTAACCATACCGTTACGGATGCTGTATACGTTGCCCCAAACCTTGAACCTCCTAGGGAGATTCCTTCAAACACGGTTCCCTTCGTTCAAGGAGCAACCAGTTCAAAGTCTCAACATGATGCAGCTCCGCAGAGCATATTAACGAAGTTGAGCCTGACCGACGAAGCAGGGCGTGTCATTGATGCGGTATATAGTCCAGACAGCCAATTCGACATCGGATCAGCCATCCAACTAGGCTATGAATGGGAGCTTCCTGACAATACCTATAAGTCAGGGGACACCTTCACCTTTCATTTACCAGAACAGTTTATCATCTACACTGATATCTCATCTCCGTTAGTCACTACCGACGGAACCGTGGGATACTTCACAGTAGATCGTCAGGGCAAGGTGATCATGACCTTTAACCAATATGTAGAGAATCATTCCAATGTCAGCGGCAAACTGCAAATCAAAACCGAGTTTACGAAAGAAACGGTGAAAGGCAGTACAGAGATCATCATTGCGATTCCGATCAAAGGCGGGGTACAAACGGTCATCGTGAATGTAAAACCCCAGTCAGGGCCAACCCTAAGCAAACAAGGGAAAATAGCTGGCACCAATCAGATCGACTGGACCATTGATGTGAACAAACAGCTAAACACCGTAAAGCATGCCCTCATCACCGATCCAATTCCTTCAGGGCTGGAACTCAGAAGAGACTCTATCCGGCTCTATCATCTACAAGTCAATATCGACGGCTCGACCGTTGTTCGAGACCTAGTGAATGCAAGTGAATATGCCATTGAAGCAGATCAAGCCGGGACAGGGTTTGTGATTCATTTTCAAGACGATAGCATTAACACGGCCTATCAGATTCAATATTCCACGCGTATTATTGGCGATGAAACTCGTTTCTCCAACACAGCAACGCTTTCAGGAGATACGATAGAGAACGTTATTGCTACCGCTACGGTTCAGGTGGAACGTGGTGAATTTTTGTCCAAAAAGGTTGAAAAATATGATCATGCCACACAAACACTCTCGTGGGCCATAAGATATAACTTCAGCGAGACAAAAATCCCCGAAGCCAAAGCTCTTTTAATTGATCATTTCAATAAAACTCAAGAATTGCTGCCCGGTTCTTTGAAAGTATTTAAAGGAAACACACTGGAGGAACTCCCATCGTGGGCGTATACTGTCATCCCAGTTGATTATCCGGACCGCAACGGCTTCAAACTTCAATTTAACTTCGACGTAGATTCAGCCTATACCATCCGATACCAGACTCAAGCCAGAGGCCGTGTCTATGAAAATGAAAAAGTTACAAACATCATAACCTCAGATGGAACCCAGAAGATCGTATCGACGGAAATCATAAGTGGAGTTATGACTAAAATGTATGACACACCCAATTACAACACCAAAATCATACCTTGGGTGATTACCATCAATACAGACTTGTACACCATGAAAAATATTGTCATTCAGGATATGTTTCCAAACGGGGGCTTGGCCTTGTTACCGGACACCCTGAAAATTCAAAGTGTTGACGGAACAACGGAGTTACGTGCACCCACGGATTATGAGCTGATTCCTCTATCACAGGACTATAAACAAGGATTTACGCTCATTTTTCATAAAGCCATTCAGGAGGCTTATACAATCAAGTATTCAACTACCTATAATAATGACTGGAAAACGGATACGACGAAGCCCGAGTTTCGTAATAAATCCCATATAGAATACCAGTTTGAAGACGGGGAAAGATCATCGCAAGAAGTGGAGTGCCCGATCTGGCCGGACTTTATGACACAACGAAACGGTGCCAAGCAAGGAAGCTATAATGCGACCTCCAAGCTCATTACCTGGGACATTAAAGCTAACTACAATCGCAAGATCCTGAATCACGCGGAAGTGAGAGACCCCTTGTTGCAAGGTCAGAAGTTACTGCCCGCCTCCGTAAAAGTATACGATATGACCTTGCTGGGATGGTGGGATGGCGTACAAAAAGGGGCTGAAATCCCAGCAGATCAATACACCATTATTCCTCCCTCCGAGCAAAATGGTAATGAATTGCGTATCCAGTTCAAAAATAAGATACAGACTCCCTATTGGATTACCTTTCAAACTTCATTGGAAGGAGAACTGATTGAAAAGGAAATCCATAATCAAGCCCTTCTACTGGATGGACAAAAAACTGTCTCCGAATGGACAGCGCAAGTCACGTTACCTCATGGCGGAGAATATGTATCTAAAGTCGGTACACAAAATGGAAATAAGATTGACTGGAGCATCCGTATCAATGAAGGACAGTCCCATGTATCCAACGCTAAAATTATAGATCAGCCTAGCAGCAATCAAATCTTAATTGAGGATTCCTTTCATTTATACTCTACAATCATCGCTGCCAACGGAAATACCACCAAGGGCACCGAGTTGATTAGAAACCAAGATTACAAGCTGTATATCAAGACAGATGCTCAAGGCCAGCAAACTTTTGAACTTACTTTTGCTAAGGATATTTCCACTGCTTTTATACTTGAATACCAATCGTTCATTCATGCTGAAGACAAAGCCAAAGTGAGTAATAAGGTTGCCTTTGAGGGGGATCGCTTGACGACAGAACTGCGGGAAACCAGCCAGGAAATCATCGTACGAACGTCTTCCGGCTCCGGTTCTGGCGGGGGTGTGACCGAAAGTCTTGAGCTGACCAAGGTAGATCAGGATATGCCTGACAAGGTACTGCCTGGCGCACAGTTTGCGCTCTATGATAAAGGTCAAAAAAGAGCCCCTCTCATTCAGACCACCAATCAGGAAGGCAAAATCATCTTTTCTTCCTTGCTTCATGACGATTACATCTTGGAAGAATTGGCAGCACCGGAGGGCTATAAAATCACCGAGGGCAAGCTCGAGATCAAAATAGACGCAACACTGCGACAAAGCTCTGGCGTAAAGAGGGTTGTGATCACCAATCGTAAAGAAAAGAAAAACGACCCTGAACCACCTGTAGACCCGGGAACTCCAACAGACCCCACGAATCCCTCAGGACCAGGAACGCCTACTCATCCAAACCCCTCACCCCCGTCCGGAGGCTCAGGTAAAAAACATGACAAAGATCCGGAAATACCCGATATTCCGTCTATAATCGTCCCTCCGTCATTGCCAAAGTCTCCGGAGGACATAGTCTCTCCACAGGAGGAACCTGCGCCTATACCGCCGGAACTGCCAGCCGTCATGCCTCATCAAGATCCTCCTCCTCCGGTGGATTCGAAAGACGATCCCGAACCTAAGATCCGTCTCAAGGTTCCAGGGAAAGAACCTGAAGAGCCGGAGAATACACCTGCGGTACATCAATTACCCCAAACAGGTGAAAGCAGCCCCGTTCCGTTCTATTTGACAGGCATAGCGATGGTTATATGGGGCGTATTTTTGAAATTTAGACGGACAAACAAAAAATAAAATTAATCACCTGCCCCATTCCCGGCTCATTCCCGATTGGAATGAGCCGGGAATGGGGCATTTTTTAAAAAAGTATGTATAATCCGTACTTTGCTTAGGGGAGGCGAGATTGCTGCGTCTGCGTAAACTTTCCTACGTATTTATTGTGTTAGGCTTACTTTTTATTTTGTTTCCTAAAGCGACGGAATGGAATGAGGATCAGGAACAAAGCAAGCTATTAAAAGCAGCCGAGCTACCATCAGGAAAAAGCGATGCGCTTAGCACCGCCAGTCTTACAGACAGCTATGCTAGCTTGTCCACTCGTCTTACGAAAGTTCCGGTTAGTGAAGCACGACAAAATACTTCCCCACCTCCTGCTCCCATGGCAAGCGCTAATGAACAAACTCCCATAGCCACTATTAGTATAAGTCGTATTGCTTTAAAGCTCCCTGTATTGGAAGGCGCAACGAGGATAAATATGAGACACGCGGCTGTACATATGCCGGAAACGGGGACGCTGGGACAAGTGGGGAATGCCGCCATTGCTGCTCATCGAGCCCGTACCTCTGGACGTTTATTTAATCGTCTAAATGAATTGAAGATTGGGGATAAGATTGTTGTCAACACTCGGGGTAACCAATATGTATATAGCGTTTATAGCCTGAAGGTGGTTGATCCTACGGACGTGTCTGTTCTAAAAAGCTTCAAAAAACAAAAGCTGCTCACGCTGATTACATGTGACCCTCTCGTCAACCCCACCCATCGTCTCATTGTTCAGGCCAAACTAAGCACCTAAAGCCATTTTAAAGTACCTATTTCTATGAGTAAAAATAAATCAGGCGGGCCATTCCTGTTCATTACAGAAATACACCCGCCAATGCTCACATCATGATTCAGTTGGATTCTTGGCAATCAGCTTGAAATCATCAAAGTGGAATCCTGGTGCAACCACACAGGTTACCAGCACGGGCTCATCCCCAAGCGGACGTGCCGTTTGCCATACTGCTCCTGGGACGAGTGCTTGTGGATGCTGTCCTGCCTCCACATCCGCACCGACGATAATCACAGTTTCTTCACCAGGCTCTTCTCCGCTTCCACCCAATTTCAACTCTACAGGGCTTCCGCTATGATATAACCACAGCTCATCAGAATGGACCACATGCCACTCGGAGAACTCGCCCGGATGTAGCAAGAAATACGTAGACGAAGCTGCAAAGCGCGGACCGGAATACACATCCGGCAGTACAGGCTTCGGAATTTGGAAATGGGCCTTCCACATCTCTTTGTACCAGCCGCCTTCTGGATGGGGCTCCATGCCCAATGCCGTTACTAGCGGTGAAATAGCTTTCGTCATTGTCTAACCTTCCTTTACCCTAAATTCCTTCTTCCCTACTGTAAAACATAGCGTTGCTTTTGTCACGTTTCTCCCTTGGCATGTCGAACGCTATTATTCCATGTAAAATTAAATAACATTAAATTGTGAATATTCATTTAATTTTATCATATAAATAGCAGTTAACAAGCAAAAGGACATACCAAAATATAATACACGTAAAGTTTTATGACATAAAATCTTGTTTTTTATTGTAAGCTTATAGTATCATGAGAGAAATTTTGAAATTCTAATAGAGCTTGATCATGTCAATCCGTCTACTAAGCTATGTATCCAAGCCTAAAAGGGGTGAGCTCTCTGATCCAGTTTCGCAATGTCAACAAGCATTACGGTCACTTCCATGTACTCAAAGACATCAATCTTCAAATTAAGGAGGGCGAGGTCGTCGTAATCATCGGTCCCTCCGGCTCGGGTAAAAGCACCCTGCTTCGCTGCATCAATCGTCTGGAAACGATATCGGATGGGGAGCTGATCGTTAACGAGGTCCCTGTACATGACAAAAAGATTGATATTAATGCCTTCCGCCGCAACATCGGGATGGTGTTCCAACATTTCAATCTGTATCCACACAAAAAGGTGATTGAAAACATTGTACTGGCACCTATGAAGGTACTGGGCATCTCGAAAGAAGAAGCTACTCAAACAGCCATCACCTATCTAAAGCGCGTCGGAATCGAAGAAAAGGCACAAAGCTACCCCGCCCAATTGTCCGGTGGACAGCAGCAGCGGGTCGCGATCGCCCGTGGGCTCGCGATGAATCCAAAAATTATGTTGTTCGACGAGCCTACTTCAGCACTTGATCCCGAAACGATCGGAGAGGTACTGGATGTTATGCGCTCGCTCGCCCATCAGGGCATCACAATGGTCATTGTCACTCATGAAATGGGCTTTGCACGTGAAGTAGCAGACCGCGTGATTTTTATGGACAAAGGACAGATTTTGGAAGACAGCCAACCTGCCGAATTTTTTCAGAATCCGGGTGAAGAACGGGCTCGCCTGTTCCTGAGCCGTCTGATTCATCATTAAACAGACTACCAATGTAGCGTAAATCGAAAGGGGAATGTTCTGATGAGAAAAAGATTTCAATGGAGTACTTTGGTGCTGGTAGCTTTATCTTGTCTGCTCGTCTTGGCAGGCTGTGGAGGCAAAGAAGGAGCGGCAACGTCGGGGAATGAGCCGGCAGCAGCCAACGGGCTGGAAGCGATCAAACAGCGTGGCAAACTGGTCGTTGGTGTGAAATACGATACCAAGCTGTTCGGACTGAAAGACCCGGCTAGCGGAAAAGTAGAAGGCTTTGATATCGACATCGCTAAGGCTGTAGCCAAACATATTTTTGGCGATGAAACCAAACTTGAACTAAAAGAGGTCACGTCCAAAACACGAATCACCTTATTGCAAAATGGGGACATTGACGCCATTATCGCGACGATGACCATTTCGGATGAACGTAAAAAGCAGGTTGATTTCAGCGACGTTTATTTTAACGCCGGGCAATCTCTGCTCGTGAAAAAGGGGAGCCCCATCACCGGGCTGGAGTCTCTGACCCCAAAAACCAAGGTGCTCGCCGTGAAAGGCTCTACCTCCGCCAAAAATATCCGTGAAAAAGCACCTGAAGCAACGATATTGGAATTCGAAAACTATCAGGATGCTTTCAACGCCCTCAAAGCAGGTAAAGGAGAAGCCTTGACTACGGATAACTCTATTCTGCTCGGCATGCAGCAGCAAGACCCGAATTATACTCTTGTAGGGGGGAACTTCACAGAGGAACCTTACGGCATTGCAGTGAAGAAGGGACAACCCGAACTGCTGCAAGCCATTAATGATACGCTCAAGGAACTGAAAAGCAACGGTGAATACGATAAGCTCCACGAGCAATGGCTTGGGGTTAAACCCGAATAGTATTCTTGTGAAGGAGCCGCGATTGCGAGCTCCTTCCTTTCTTAGGTCTGGATAAGGAGGTAAATTCGCAGATGCTTACTTTTGATATCAACGTACTTTTTGATCATAGCGACCGTTTCAGAGAAGGCTTGCTTCATACCGTTCAAGCTAGTGTCATTGCCTTGGTTGGAAGCTTTATTCTGGGGGCTATTATTGCCATCCTCCGAATTGCGCCTTTTAAATGGCTGAACTGGATCGGTACCGTCTATGTAGAGGTCATCCGCAATATCCCATTGCTGATCGTCGTACTGTTTTTTTATCTCGGGCTTCCCACTTTGGGCATCCCTTTGGACGGATTCGTATCTGGAACGCTTGGATTGACCGTATACACGGCCTCCTTTATTGCTGAAGCCATACGTGCCGGCATTCAATCTGTGCCCAAGGGGCAATTTGAAGCGGCAAGGTCCTCCGGGTTGAGTTACAACCAGACGATGATCAGCATTATTTTACCGCAAGCCATCAAAATTGTACTGCCTGCGATCGGCAACCAATTCATTAATCTGGTCAAAAACTCTTCCGTGCTGGCTATTGTGGCCGGACTGGACCTAATGTATTACTCGGACCTCATTAACTCGGATACCTTCCTGCCCATCACAGTCTACGCCATCACGGCGCTGTTGTATCTTATCTTGACGGTTCCGCTTAGCTTTCTTGTACTATATATGGAACGGCGTCTGTCCAAAACATCCTAAGGAGGGAAGCCCGTATGGATTTCGGTGGATTGTTTGTATGGCCTAATGTGCGTTTTATACTGGAGGGCTTCCTGCTCACGCTGGAGGTTGCTATTTACTCTATCGTGTTCAGCTTCGTTCTCGGTATCTTATTCGGCATCCTGCGCTATACTCGCTTACCTGTCATTTCACAGGTTGCAGCCTTTATCATTGATCTCATTCGCAATCTTCCATTATTGCTCATTATTTTCTTCATCGGTATGGTTTTACCATCCATCGGATTGTCGATTTCCCTCAAGTGGGCAGCCATTACAGGCCTGTCGATCTTCGAGGGAGCCATGATCGCCGAGATTGTGCGCAGCGGTCTGAATTCGGTCCATAAAGGACAGGTGGAAGCCGCACGTTCCTCCGGTCTAAGCTACTCCCAAACCTTATGGCATATCATTCTGCCCCAAGCGCTTCGTCGCATGGTGCCCCCGATTGTCAGCCAGTTCATTTCCCTATTCAAGGATACCTCACTGGCTGTCATTATCAGTTTGCCGGAGCTGACGCATAACATTCAGATTGTCGGTGGGCAAAATCAATCCTTTGTCATTCCAGCCCTGCTGTTCGCAGCTTTCCTGTACTTTGCTGTCAATTACAGTATGTCACTGATTGCACGCAGGCTGGAAGTTCGTACACATTAAAGCTCGTGATACTCATCAGCGTTGCCACTAGTTGGAACGCACTGTTAGTACAGCTTGTATCTTTTCAATTAATCGCTTCAATGCTTCTCCCTGATAACGGCCAGACCGATAAATCAACTCTAGCTGACCCTGGAGCACGCCGCACAAAATAGGTACAGTGCAAAATTGTGAGCGATCCAATTCTGCCGCAAGGGACTCCGTCTGTAGGGTTACGGCAAGTCCCTCCTGCACCCAGCGCAGGATTGAAGGTATGGAATTTGTCTCCAAGACGGTTGCAAAGGGATACCCGCGATCCCGGAAGCACTTCTCAATCAGCTTCCTGCCGGGATGACACTCTGGCTGCATCGCCCAGGGTACATGCCTCAATTCGTCCAGCGTAATGGAAGAACGGTTGGAAAACACATGCTCTACCGGAACAACAAGACAGTAGTTCTCCGTACGAAGAGGAAGCTGGACAAGCCTTTCATCCGTACCCGAATGCAACGTAATGCCAACATCCATTCGGTTATCCAGCAACTGTTCTGTTACATCAAATGATGGATGGATGTGCAGGCTGACTCTAGGAAATAACTGATGAAAATGGATAAGCATTTCTTGCAATGGTTCCTCCAGCTCCGGTAATGCAATACCAATCCGCAAACTCCCGCGTTGCTCGGTGCGCAACTCCTCAATGGAAGCCTTTGCTTGCTGTAAATCCTTGAGCGCATGTGCACTGTGTTGCAGCAACAACTTCCCGGCATCTGTCATTTTAATCTTCTTGCCTGCACGGTCAAAAAGCGTCATGCCCAATTCCTCCTCCAACGCCTTAATTTGCAAGCTAAGCGTGGGTTGGGAGATTCCGATCTTTTCCGAAGCTTTCGTAAAATGCAGTTCCTCGCATACGGCAATGAAGTATTGAAGCTGACGTATTTCCGTCTTCCTTCTCTCCTCTCGAGAATCCCCAGAATGATTGCATGAAAAGGTCAAAGAAGCGCAAGATCGGATCCATCCGGTTCGCGCTTCTTCTTCAGGTTATTGCGCTTTTTTAGATTATTGGGCTACTTCTGCTTTTTCCGCAGTCAACGTAATATTCGCAAACGTGTCTGCATCATACTCCTTGCCACGAGTAATATCGTAATTGGCTACCCGATTATTCACTGCCTCTAACGAGTAACGGAATAACGTAGGTACGATGGGTGCCTCCTCGCTCATATACGCCTGCCACTGATTGTATATATCTTTACGATAATTGTCGTCAAAGGCTTTCACAGACACCCCTTCCTGCAACAGCTTATCATTCTCTTCACTGGTAAAGCGCGAGTAGTTAAAGCTGGCTCCGCGTCCATACAGCCCACTAGGGTTTACATCTGTACCTGTACTCCATGCGCCGCCAAAAATATCAATGCCGGGGTCATCCTTTTGCACACGGTCATAGAAAGAATTGAACTCAAGCAGACGACCGTCCACCAGCTCGACATGAAGTCCGACATCCTTCCAATTTTGCAAATAAAACTTCGCCAGCGATTCGGCTGTCGCATCCCCGCTCATTGCTGCATAATGGAGTACCAGTTCCTTGCCCTTAGGGTCCTCACGGTATCCATCTCCATTGGTGTCCACATAGCCTGCCTCGTCCAGCAGCTTTTTCGCCTTATCCGGGTCATACGCGATGCCCTTTGCATTTATATCATGATATCCCTTAAAGGCAGGCGGAACCAGGGATGTTGCTGGAATCCGAAGTCCATGATAGAGCTGCTTGCCGACCTGCTCATTATTCAGCGCATAGCCGAGGGCCTGACGCAATGACTTGTTCGCCAGCTTGGCGTTCGGGTCCATGATATTTAGATTCTTGGCCTGATCGAATTTGCCCATCTTAAAGCCTACATAGCTATAAGATAATTCCTCCTGACCGAGAAACTGTACATTTTTCGGATTGCTGGCCTCATTGTAACGGGTGGTTGGATAGCTGGCCCAGTCGACTTCTCCACTTTTCAGCGCCTCGGTAATGACATTCGGGTTCACCACCTTCAGATGAAGGCCATCTAACTTGGGCGCACCGCGGAAATAATCTTCATTTTTGACGAATTCCACAGATTCACCTGTGACCATAGATTTAATTTTGAATGGCCCATAGCCAATCGGATTTTTACGAACAGGATCAGATCCGGCCATATCTTTCACGGGAATATTCTGAAATACCTTTTTCTCCAGTGGTGTAGACCACAGTCCCGATTTCACCGAAGGATTAGGTTCCTTGAAATGAATGGTAACCTCTTTCTCATTCAGCACCTTGATGCCAGAAATGGTTTTGGCCTTACCCGCGTGATAATCCTCCATGCCCACAATGTTGGTCATAAAGCTATCATAACGCGGACCTTCGTAGTCTTTATGACCAATCACTTCATAGGAAAAAGCATAGTCCTCTGCCGTTACGGGATTACCATCCGTCCAGTTCAGCTTGGGATCAATTTTGACAGTCACAGCCTTATTGTCTGGGGAAAAGGAAATCGTCGCCGCCCCTTTATCGTCAATATTTAGATTGGAGTCAATCGAAAACATAGAAGGGTAGAAAAACTGGAAGACTTCAAAATCAGGATTGCCATCATAAAATACAGGATTCAGAATACCTTCAAAAGGGGTATCAGACACGAGTGCATAATTGATGATGCCACCCTTAATCGGCGTCTTATCGTTCTTGACCGCCTTCGCTAGCGCTGTCGCATTCACCTGCTTGCTGTCGGACCCTGAGCCGCCTGTACCGTCAGACGATTTCCCTCCATTTGAAGCGGAAGGCGAACCGCTGCATGCGGCCAGTGAAAATACCAAAATTGCAGATAGAACAGGCAGAATTCCTTTTTTCCAGTGTTTAACCATTGTAAATCCCTCCTTGTCATTGTCCTTATCCTTGAACTTCAGTTAACCCAATCGTTGTCTGGCATCCGTGGCGCGTTTGAGCGCCTGGCCAATAAAGTTAATCGCCAGCATTAGCACCAAAATAAGCAGTGAGGCTGGCAACCACATCCACCAGCTATTCTGCAAAACATCCGGGTCATTGGCATAACTCACCAGTGTACCCAAGCTTGGCGTAGATTCCGGTAAGCCAAAGCCGAGATAAGAAAGCCCGGTCTCAATCCCGATATTCCCCGCGAGGCTGAGGGTTAGGTTGACGATCACGACCGAGCTAAGATTGGGCAGCACGCCAAACCAGATGATTTTCCAATTGGGTGTGCCAAGGGTTTTGGAAGCCTGCACATAATCCAGTTCGCGCTCCGACAACACCTTGGCTCGGATCAGACGTGCTTTCCCAATCCATAAAAAGGCAGTCATAATGAAAATAAAGGACCCTATGCCGCTTTTGGGTACAATGCTGACAAATACGATAACCAGCATCAAAAACGGAAGCACCAGAATAAAATCAATGATTCGCATGATGATGTTATCGACCAGTCCCCCATAAAAACCAGCCAGCAAACCTAACGTTAAGCCAATAGCGGCGGATAACAATGTAATCGTAAAGCCGATAGTGAAGGAATTGCGGGCTCCAATGACCAGCTGACCGAAAATATCCCTGCCCGCTCGATCTGTCCCCAGCCAATGCACTGAGCCTGGAGCTTCACGGATCGCGCCCAAATCGACCGTCGTGACTACATCCTGATTTACAAACAGGACAGAGGCATATATAAAGATCAAGAACAGAATTACAAAGCCAATGGAAGCCAAGGACATTTTGTCACGCACCAGCTCACGACGCAGTACAGACCAACTGGATGGTGATTTACGAATGATTTCCGGCGTGAAGACCTCCTCCACCTGTATAGACACCATAATCCCTCCCTTTCTCTAGACTTGTTCGCTATTCAATTCGAATGCGGGGATCGACTTTGCTTAGGATAACATCAGATAAAAGAGTTCCTAATAGCGCCAAGAAGCCAGAGATCATGACCAGCGCGTTCACGACTGAAAAATCCCGTTGAGTGATGGACTGGAGAAATAATTGGCCCAACCCCGGATAACCGAAAATAGATTCAAGAAAAATATTGCCTGCAATTACCCCCGTCAGGTCATAGCCCAAAAAGGCAGCAATCGGCAATAGAGAGTTTTTGAAAATATGGCGGGAATAAATTTTACCTTCGGGCACCCCTTTGGAACGCGCTGTTTTCACAAAATCCTTCAGTCTTGTGTCAATGACCTCATTGCGCAAATACTGAATCGTAGCCGTTGTACTGAGCAATGCACCTGTAACCGCCGGTAAAATGAGATGATACGACTTGTTCACGTAATATGACCATGTCCCCGGCTCCACGCCTACATCCACACTGCCGCTGGTTGGAAACCAGCCGAGCCTGAATCCGAATACGTACAGCAGCAACAACGCGAGTATAAATAAAGGTGTCGCAAAGCTGAGATAGGTATAGCCCACTACGGTTTTGTCCAGCAGACTATGCTGATAACGACCGCTGAGTACGCCGAGCGGAATGGCGATCAGATACGTCAGAACCAGAATTACTACGCCCAGAAAGAACGTGTTCCCCAGACGGCTGCCAATCAGATCGGTAACGCTAATTTTATGTACATAAGATTTGCCCAGATCCCCGTGAGCAAGCTGGACGAGCCAGTTCCCATACTGCACCCACACCGGATCATTCAGTCCCAGTTTTTGTCGCTGTTCTTCCAGTGCGGCCGGATTCAGATTGGGTGTCGAAGTAATAAGTCCTGTCAGGGCATCCCCCGGCATAGCCTTAGCTAGGAAAAATATAAGCACGCTCAGTGCAAAAAGTTGAGGGATCATAACCAGCAGCCGACGCAGTGTAAATTTCCACATATTCTGTACCCCCCTTATGGTAGCGCGACTTGATGGGATGGACTTACTGATTTTAGTGCAAACGGCTTTCCACTCGCGTCTAGATGTTTGGGTAGCTCTGTTTTGTAGGAGGATAAAAGCATTCGCCTTTTTTGGGCATTTTCCAGTCGTTTTGTAGGATCAATATTGGGAATGGTTGCAATGAGGCGCTGGGTATACAGATGCTGTGGACGCTCATAAATGTCTTGCTCGCTCCCCTGTTCCACTAGACGTCCTCTATACATAATACCGATTTGGTCACACATATGGCGGATAATACCTAGGTCATGACTAATGAACAGATACGTTAAATTAAACTCCCGCTGCACATCCTTCATAAAATTAAGCACTTGTGCCTGCACGGAAACGTCCAGCGCCGACACCGGCTCATCTGCAATGATCAGCTTGGGGTTTAATGTAAGCGCACGCGCGATCCCGATCCGTTGCCGCTGCCCCCCGGAAAATTCATGCGGATATTTGTAGGCTGCATCGGCATTCAAGCCGACCTTTTCCAGCAACGTCTGTACTTTCCTTCGTTCTTCCTCACTGCTCAGCCTTTCAAAATTTCGCAGCGGTTCAGCAATGACATCTAATACGCGCTTACGCGGGTTGAGCGAAGAGTATGGGTCCTGAAAAATCATCTGAATATCTCTACGCAGTGGATGGCGATTGTTACGGCTCAGAGCTGCAAGGTCCTTTCCTTTAAACAGAATCTGTCCGCTCGTCAGCTTATTTAGACCGATGATCGTCCTGCCTGTCGTCGTTTTTCCACAACCGGATTCTCCCACCAGCCCGTATGTCTGGCCTGCCTCAATGCTGATCGACACGCCATCCACTGCTTTCACCTGATCGATAACACGCTGGAAGAAACCACCGCGCACCGGATAGTGGACCCTCAGATCATTTAACTCCAGTAGTGCCATGAGCAGCCTCCCCCTTTGCCTCGTCTTCAAAATGAAAATGCTGATAACATGTACAACGGACCCAATGTCCAGGGGAAATTTCATTTAGTTGGGGATGGTCTTCATGCACTCTCTCCTGAATCCAAGGAATACGCGGAGCAAAGCGGCAGCTATTGCGGGGGATATCTTGTAATGAGGGAACAATACCGCCGATGACATGCAGTGATTCCCCCTTGGTATGCGATCCCGGCATAGAAGCAAGCAAAGAACGTGTATACGGATGCTGTGGATGCCTGAATAATTCAAAAACATCAGCGCTCTCCACGATTTCTCCGGCATACATGACCACCACGCGGTCGGCTACTTCTGCCACAACACCAAGATCGTGCGTAATCAGGATAATTCCGCTCTCAGTCTCCTGTTGAAGCTGTTTGAGCAAGTCGAGAATTTGCGATTGGATCGTTACATCGAGCGCAGTCGTCGGCTCATCTGCAATAATAAGAGAAGGTCGGCAAGCTATGGCAATCGCGATCATCACACGCTGCCGCATCCCTCCTGACAGTTCATGCGGATACTGATCATACACACGCACAGGATTCGGTATATCTACACTTTCCAGCAGCTCCAGCACACGTTCCCTTTTTTGCTTCATAGATAGTGACGTATGATAATCAAGATTTTCCTCAATCTGCTTGCCAATGCTCATCAACGGGTTGAGTGCTGTCAGCGGATCCTGAAAAATCATGCCAATGCCCGCTCCGCGGATTTTATTCATTTGCCCTGAAGAAAGACGGTTCAGGTCCGTGCCTTTAAAAAGGACCTCTCCCTCTACACGTGTGCGTTCCATGTCATGCAGTTGCGGGATAGAAAGCGCCAGCGCGCTTTTGCCACAGCCAGACTCTCCGACTACAGCCAGCACTTCATTGGGGTTGACCGTCAGATCCAGATGGTCGACTGCGGGGTGATATTGATCCTTGATGCGAAAAGAGACGGATAATCCTTTAATTTCCAACACGGGTTCGGTATTCAATGCGCGCTTCCTCCATTCTCCATGGTCTTGTCCCGCTTATTCTCACCATGTTTGATGTTTAAAACCTCTCATGAACATTACATACCGTTTTTGTCGGAATAATTTGAATACATCCTATCACCAGTATATGGATATATCAATTAAGATTATGCTATCAACTTCATTTAAAAAATCAATGATCCAGCAGTAGCGCGGCCTTTCTGGCACAAAATGTAATGAAATAACCAACCACAGGTTAATTTTCATCACAAAAAAAGTCGCCTGATCCCTCTACAGGGATCAAACGACTAACTAGCACCAGCTCACATTGAGCTCCTCACGATAATTACGAAGCCGCTCCATAGGAGCCAGACTTGAACGTTCTAGGATCATACCATTTGTAGCCTGCTGCCGGAGCAGACCAAGGCTCAGCCTGCGGTTCCGTGGAAGCCGCAGGCTCCTCGAATGGCAGAAGCTTCGTTGGTTGATCCAGAGTCAAACCTTCCACATCGGACAATTTCGTGTAGTCCTGCTTCCATGCAAGCCATTGGACCGTTTGCACCAGAAAGGTGGAATCATCCACTTCCTCGAAACCATCATATGTCTTCTTCGACTGTCCGTTTTCCTCACGCACATATTTCGGTGTAGCATCTTCTACAGGGGAAGAATCACCGATGAACGCTGCCTTGCCTTGACCTACCTTGGAGATAGCGGCATAAGGCCCTTCTGCACGGCCCCCGCCATTATAAACTCCCTGGTCTACAGCATTCCCCCATTTTTTCGTGCCTGAAGGGATATAAGCAATGCCTTTAGCCTTGGTAGGATCAATAATAGCCAGCGTAGATCCTGCATGCATTGCAATCGAGCGCACACCCTTGGTAATACCGAAAGATTGATCTGCGGCTACAATGTCAGTAGCATTCACGTCACCAAGCGCATTATAACGGAAACGAACACCAAAGTTGGTCGCCAGCCAATCGGAGCTTGTTAATCCTTGCATCGCCGGTGATGCAGCTTCTTCTGCAGTCATGCCTTTGGCCGGATTAGTATAGGCTCCACGACGGTAGCCATTCATAACTTCGGAGGAATCCCAACGGTTTTTGTTACGGTCCGCATTATAATGATCGGAGATGAAGAAGACGCTCCCCCCGTTATTCACGTATTGCAGCAGAGCAGCCTGCTCGGATGCCTTAAAGGCAACATTCGCTTCACCAATAATGAACACATCATATTGGCGCAGCTTATCATATGTTATGGCCTGCTCTCCATAAGTAAAAGGAATGGGACGATTCAATTGGTCTACCGTAAAGCCTACATTACGCAGTCCATTGGCAAAGTCGGAGAAGGCGCCTTCAATGACCCAATCTGCTGCGCCAGCGGTCTGTGCGTGCGTATTATCGAACAGCACCTTTTTGCCTTTTCCATCCGGCAGTGTAGTACCGGGTTGACCCGGGTTGCCAGGTTCGCCTGGTTCCCCCGGCTCGCTTCCGCTCACCAGTTCAACAGCGCTTGGGCTTTTCACTCCACCAAAATTATTGTAGGCGCCGAGTGTACCCGTCACACGAATTTTGCTGCCGATCAGCTCAGGATGGCCTGATAGCCCATATTGCCCTCTGTACGCTGAAGTCAGCTGTACATCCAACAGATTAGACGTATTACGTTCATTTGCCTGATCGGCAATCAGTACGTTAAAATCATTCGCGAACGGGGAAGAAAAATTAGCCGTTTTCGATCCGGTAGCATGTCCGACGATGTAACCTTCCACCGTCACCGTACCTCCACTGCTTTGGCGCTGAAGTGCTTCGGCTACTGTCAATGCTCCCTCCGCCTTGACCTGACCGAATGGAACGAAGATCCCAATCAGCAGTGATACGATCGCTGCTAGATGCAACATCCCTTTTAAGCGTGAACCTGTGAATCGCAAGCCTTTTACCATACGTCAATATCCCTCCTATGATTTCCATAAATATACTTGTCCTTTATCAGATTAGCCGCCAATCTTCTAATTCCTTCCTGATTTCATCCATAATTATGTAAATTTTAATCTTTTTTATTGGGAACGCACCTGTTTATGTAAAAATTAAACCTGTGATTGACACCGAGCACGGCATACATTACGCTAAGAAAGACATGTAGAACGGTATACGCGAATGAAGATGACGGGAGAGTCTGTCCAGGGAGCCTACGCTCTGGCGGCACCGAAGGAGCAAGACGCCAGCACCCGGCTGGCGGATAATCTCTCAGGTCCATGTATCGTCATCTGACGCAACTCTGGAGAGAGCGCAAGCCACCCAAGGGGTAAGGCGGTAAGAACACCGCACGAAACTCTCAGGTAACGAGGACAGAGATAAGGGAAACTTCCTTATCCTGTCCTTTTTTGTGCTTACATTGTGCGTCAGCATTAGGAACCGTCATAACCGCGCAAAGACGCGGAAATACCATATAGTATGGTATTAGAACATACAGGGGGCCACACCATGCGTTTCAAAGATGTATTTTCTATTATCGGTCCGGCCATGACCGGACCTTCCAGTTCACACACCGCAGGCGCGGTGCGGCTCGCACGCGTTGCCCGGCACTGGCTCGGGACGCAGCCTGACCGTGCCCGCATGACACTGTACGGCTCCTTTGCCGACACGTATAAAGGACACGGTACAGACCTGGCGCTCATCGCAGGGCTGCTTAATTACGATACGGACGATCACCGGATTCCGGATGCCGAGCAATGGGCAGAGCAAGCCGGGATGGCCGTGGAATTCGCCGTCAGCGGACTCCCCGCGCCTCATCCGAACACTGTCCGTTTCGAGCTGTGGAAGGGCGAGGATCAGCGCACACTGTTGGGCTCCTCCATCGGCGGCGGCAGCATCCATGTCCAGCAGCTTAACGAATTCCGGGTCAATCTGACCGGGGAGCTGCCTACGCTGGTGCTTCTCCACTCGGATAAGCCCGGTACATTGGGCGCGATAACTTCAGCGCTGGGCGCGGCCCACATTAACATTGCCTATATGCACGTAGATCGCAAAGGCCGGGATGGTGAAGCACTCACCGCCATTGAAACGGACAGTTCTGCTCCGGCTGAACTGATTGCGGAACTGCGTTCTTTACCTCATATGTATGAAATTAAGATGATTAATTTGAAAAAAGGAGCTGAATCCGATGCGGTTTAGCCATCTACATGAAATCAGCGCTTTATGCGCTGAAGAATCCACCACAATTGGCCGCTTGATGATTCAAGAGCAGGTACAAGAGACGAATACAACGGAGGAAGAAATCTTTCGCCAAATGTCTGATTATTATGAAGTCATGAAGGAAGCCGTTCATCGCGGTCAAACACAAGACACCGTATCCCGCAGTGGATTGACAGGCGGTGACGGCAAGCGCCTAGCCGAGTATCTGCGGTCAGGGGAAACCTGCTCCGGTGATGCCTCCGCGCTCGCCATGGCTTATGCCCTCTCCGTGTCGGAGGTTAATGCATCCATGGGTCGCATTGTCGCCACGCCTACCGCAGGCTCATGTGGGGTTATCCCTGGTGTGTTCATCAGTGCGCAGGAGCGGTTCGGCTGGGATGATGAGCATATGGTGAACGGCCTGTTCGCCGCTGGAGCCATTGGCTACGTGATCGCCAACAACTCCTTCATTTCTGGCGCGGAGGGAGGCTGTCAGGCTGAGATTGGTTCAGCTATCGGGATGGCTGCTGGCGCTATGGTCGAGCTGCGTGGTGGTACGCCTGAACAGGCTGTTCACGCCGTGGGCCTCGCTCTTAAGAACACACTCGGCCTGATTTGCGACCCCGTCGCTGGACTCGTGGAGATTCCGTGCATCGTGCGCAACGGGCTGGGAGCCGTGACTGCGCTTGCCGCAGCGGATATGGCTTTGGCGGGTGTGCGCAGCGCTATTCCGTCTGACGAAGTCATTGACGTGATGCTTGAAGTCGGCAGTGCGATGCCGTCGAAGCACCGCGAGACCGCCAAAGGCGGCTTGGCTCAGACGCCGACTGGCAAGCGTTTGACCGAATCACTTACACGCAACACACCGACCAAGAAGGATAAGTCATAATTTATAAGCGGTAGCCTCCTTAAAAAAAAGAGCAAGCATGTCGTCCTTGGACGTATGCTTGCTCTCTTTTTTACTGAACGGTTACCTGTATCTTCGTCATTTTACCTGCATATTTCACAGTAATTACTGCTTTGCCCTTGCCCTGTGCCTTAATGTTACCGTCTTTGACGGTCGCAACAACAATTCTGGACGAGGACCAGACAGCCGGTTTGGAAACATCCTTCTCCGACTCATCCTTATACGTGGCTGTAGCCGTAACCTTGGCCAGCTGTCCTGCCTTCAAATTCAAAGCAACTTCGTCTGTTTGCAGATATTTAAGCGTATCAACATCCACGGGTACGCTGATTACCTTCCCGCCAAACTTCGCCTGAATGTTAGCTTTACCGTAGCTAACCGCAGTAACCTGACCCTTTTTAACAGTGGCTACCTTATAATTAGACGTTTTCCATTCAGCTTGGGCCGTAACGTCCTTTTCTTTACCATCACTCGATTTAACCACAATCGCGATGGTTTTTTGATCTCCGGATTTAAGTGACAACGCGATTGCATCCGCTTCAATCTTTTGCGCTACGTCCACTTCTACCGTAAACGTAATGTTTTGCTTGCCATATGAAGCAGTCACCGTTGCCTTACCGCTACCATTCGCTTTGATCAAACCTTCGCTAACCTCAACCACTTTTACATTGCTAGTTGTCCAGGTGGCGTCCTTAGTTACATCTGTTTTTGTACCGCCACTCTTAACTCCTGTTACTTTCAGTTGCTTCGTTTCCTGAGCACCAAGCGCAATTACACGCGAGTCTGTTTCCAGACGGTCTACAAGGCCTACTTGCACGTTAATCGTCAGTTTTTTGCCATTATAGGTCGCTGTAATAACCGCTTTACCAGCGGATTTACCCGTAATCGTTCCTTTGGACACAGAGGCAATATCTTCTGCGCTTGAAGTCCATTCTGCATCCTGTGTTACATCTTCTTTACGTCCATCCGCATAAGTAGCCGTCAAAGTTGCAGTATAGTCCTCATCAATATCAATCGTTGCCGTTTTGGAGGACAAAGACAGATCACCGGGTACATTTACGGATACCGTAGCTGTAACTGTTTTGCCACCATAAGAAGCGGTGATCGTAGCCTCACCTGTTTTATAACCCGTGACTTCTCCCGCACTGACAAAAGCGATGTCTTCATTGCTGGACTTCCACTCTGCCTTACTTGTGATATCTTCTTCCGTACCTGTTACATACGTTGCGGTCAGCTTGAGCCTTTTGGATTCCTTGGCATTCAGGCTCAGCTTGTCCTCACTCAAATCCAGATATCTGGAGGTTTCGACATCTGTCTTGATCGAAACGGTCTTATCTCCATACTTAGCGGTCACCGTAGCCGAACCCGCTCCAATCGCCATAATCGTTCCCTTATTCACAGTCGCAATTTTTTCATCACTTGATGTCCAAGTAGCTTTATCTGTGATATCCGTTACCGTCCCATCCGGATAAACGGCAGAAACTTGTACTTTTTTAGATTCATCCAGACGGAGAAAAATATTGGATTCACTGGCTTTCAGCTTATTCGTTTGATCGACATCCACCGAAATCGTAGCAGACATCGTGCCATATTTACCTGTAATTGTCGCCTTCCCCGCACTATAGCCGGTAATAGTGCCTTTCAGTACATCCGCCACGGCTGCATTACTGGAACTCCACTCGGCGGACTCTGTCACGTCCTGTACCGATCCATCCGGGAACGTCGCTGAAAGTTTAACCTTCTCAGTATCCTTCAACAAAAGAGAAACCTCTGATGAACTGACATCAAGACGTTTAACCTGCTCCACCTGCACAGCAATGGTTACGGTCTGTTGACCATATACGGCCTTAATATTGGCTGTACCTGCTCCCTGAGCGGTAACCAATCCGTTAACTACTGTGGCTACCTTTTGATTATCGGAGGTCCAAGTAGCATCACCCGAAACCTGAGCTGTTGTATTATCACTGTATGTCGCTGTCAAATCAACCTGTCCTGTACCGCTTGAACGCAAGTTCAGGCTTTGTACACTGGATGTCAGCGCCTTAACCTTTTTCGTTACATGTACCTGAACCGATTGCACCTTCTCTTTATAGGTCGCAACCACGGTGGCTTCCCCTTCAGCCTTGGCCGAAACTGTACCATTATACACAGTAGCAATAGCTGTATTATCACTTTTCCAATCCGTGCTTACGGTTACATTCGAGGTTGTCCCATCGCTAAAAACAGCAGTAGCCGTCAACGCAGCCGTATCTCCCTGCTGCAAAGTTACCTCGTTAGAGGAAAGGACAATCTTGGAAAGCACCGCATCCGCAGCAGATGCAAACCCTGCATATGATGTAAAACTTGAAATCAGGATGACCAACGCCAGAAAACCGGACCATCTATTCTTCAAAATCTAATTCCCTCCCATTCCAAAACTTAAATTAAGGATTTCGCAAAATCCTTACACCTACGTTTTATGTCGTCATATGGAAAAGAATAGTTTAGGCTTCGAAGGAAATTTGGTCCTTATTAACTAGATCATTTCTGATAAAGATTAGACATTACAATTTGTGTAGCTTCAGAGCCATAGTGAAGAGTTTACCCAACAGACCCACAACCTCGCATTTACAAACAGCTATAAGCTGCTGCGCGAACTCTCAAATGATGGTATTCTTCCATATTAGGAGCCAGTTGGTGCATATAAACGACGGAGAATTGTTCGCTTGGATCTATAGAAACCCAAGTGCCTGCTACTCCCGTCCAGCCAAATTCTCCAATAGAACTATTTGCATGCCCAGCCGCTTTATCAATTAACGTGCGCACGCCCAGTCCGTAACCATAACCTGTATGATATGAATTAGTAAAATCCAATAATTGATCTGTATTCAGATGATTGGTGCGCATTAAATCAATGGTTTTCCTCCCTAATAGCCTCACACCATCTACCATACCTCCATTCGACAGCATTTGTGAAAATGTAAGGTACTCGTTAACTGTCGAATACAGACCTGCGCCCCCACTTTCATATAGAGCATCTGGCTGATGATATTCATCCAAGAAACCCTCTATTTTCTCTAGTTCTCCGGCGTCTGTCCGTTGGTAAAAGGAGGCCATTCGCGATTCAATATCTCCACAATATCGGTAACCTGTATTGTTCATTCCAAGCGGATCAAATATTTCATCCTTTAGGAATTGCCCTAATGATTTACCTGAAATCACTTCAATAAGACCTGCAACCAGGTCATGTCCATATCCATATAACCAGCGTGTTCCCGGCTCAAATGAAAGTGGAATCTCAGAAAGCGCTTTAATTTCTGTGCGCAGATCATATTTCCCCTGCTTTTCCTTTAACGTTCTAAGGACCTTTTGCATTGCCCGTCCTGTCTCTGAAGGCTCGGAAGCGTAAGGAAGACCCACACTCATATTGAATATATGCTTAATTAAAATGGGATTCTCCGCCTTATCCACATAGGTGTATCCGTTAGGAGCGGTTTTGAATACATGCGCATTACGATATTCGGGAAAATATTCATACAAAGGCTCATTCAACAAAAATTGCCCGCGTTCGTACAGCATAAGTGCAGCCGCACAGACAACAACTTTTGTCATGGAAAACAAGCGATACACTGTATCCTCAGTGATTGGCTTTCGGGCTTCCAGATCAGCATATCCATGATATCCTTCATACAACACTTTACCATTCTGGGCAATGGCACAACCGCAACCTGCTGGCCCATTTGCTACGAAATGTTTCAATAGCTGATCTACTTTGTCAAAACGAGACATATTCATCCCTCCTATTTTTCCTTCAAAAGAAACAGGCTTCCCCTCGCGCTCTAATTTCCTGTTCCAACAAGCTCAGCGCGATCCCTTGTAAGCGCTTATTCCCCGCATTTATTTTAACGGTAAACTTGGTAAATACATAGATTATTTGTCATAATCAGATGGCTTTACATTAACAGCTCGGCCACCGTTTCCTTCCAACGATGGATCACCGATTCCGGTTCCTTGAGACGGACCGTGACACCCGTCAAGATATCCGCATATTGGGCCGAATCTTCTCTGGATGCAACAACATGAGCCGCAAATCGCTCACGTACATGCTTGGCTTCGGGCAAAGCAGGCAGATGTTCCAGCGACAACCGCACATAATGCGCCTTCCCCCCGGTAAACACCGCAAGCGTCGCCTTCCCGGTACGAATCATGTTGCCCGTCGTGGTCGTGCCTGGCCATAGTGCCAGACGCAAATTCCCCTCGTCCAGCGCTACAACTTCGCCCACACTAATCATCGCTATGTGCGGCCACTGATCTTCCGTGACCGTCAGCAGCATCATTGCTTCATGCTGCTTGTCCTCCAATACCTTACCGTCCAGTAGCGTGAACAGTTCCTTACCGATCCTTGGTGTCTGCATGAAGTATAATCCCCTTTACATTTGGCCTATAACTTCAAAGTACCATAATTTACGGCTACTTACGAACGACCCTATATCCGCTCTGGAATAGGAGGAACATGAGCAGCATTCGGAATATCTTGGGGGTTTACCTTGAACGCCGATTTATACTTTGCTGGATCAGTAATGCTATCCGGTTCTGAGGTCCGCCATGTGAACAGGCATACAGGGCACAACAAAACCTCCCAGGCGCCTTTAACTGGCGAGCGGGTAACAACCTCCGAACGATTAGATTCACAACGGGGACAAATATGCATCTGTCAGCACTCCTTTAATCTTTCTTTATTTTTAAAAATATTCAACGAAGCATTTGGCTCAACTTTTTCTCCCATTCTGCTACACCCAACGGGGAATCGAGCGGCTGCGAGTAATGGCCTCTAATATCCGGTGCTACAGGTGTCGTCGCATCCAGTATCATTTTGTGAGTCATACCTGCCGGATCAGAGCCGGGGTCAAGCGGTAAAATAGACAAGCCAGGAACAATGACAGCATCATGCTTTGGATGAAGCTTGGTGGATAAAGCCCACATGACCTGCGGCAGATTGAACGGATCGACCTCCTCATCCACCACAATCACGAGCTTACAATACCCCAATCCATGCGGAGTTGTTAACGCACGCATTCCCACAGCCTTTGCAAAGCCGCCATACCGGGTTTTCGTGGAAATAATAGCGACCAGCCCATGCGTATACATGGCATTAACGGCTACGATTTCATTAGGAAAAGCATCCTTAAGCTGCTGAAACAACGGTACACTTGTATTCACACCGATCATATAATCCGTTTCCGTCCAAGGCATCCCGATGTACAGATGCTCAAAGATAGGCTGTTTGCGGTGATATACACGATTAATCTGAATGACTGGCATCGCGCGACCGCCGGAATAGTGACCTGTGAATTCACCGAATGGACCTTCATACTCACGTTCACCTGCTAACACTTCGCCTTCCAAAATGACCTCAGCTCCCCAAGGCAGATCCAAATCTGCATCCTTCGCTTTGACCACACGGTAAGGCTCACCCTGAATGGCGCCCGCCATCTCATATTCGGATTGATCGTACAGCAGCGGCGTAGAAGCAGCCGTTGTAATCACAGGCTCACATCCGAGGGCAATAGCGACCTTCAGATTTTCGCCGCGCTCCTCAGCCTGACGGATATGGATCGCAATATCATGCTGTGGTACAGGCTGGATGCCCAAACGGTTCTTGCCTTTTACCTGCATCCGGTACAAACCGACATTTTGCTTACCGTAGGTGTCCGGGTCATCCAGATCGCGTGAAACTAGAATTGCTTTATCCAGATAAAACCCTCCGTCCCCCTGATTCAAACGAAACAGCGGCAAAATATCAAACAAATTAATATCCTCTGTAATCTCGACTTCATGAAAAGGAGCGGTTTCTTCCCGCTTCACGGGCACCGGAAATTGTTCATAGCGTCTGGCAAATTCAAAAAACTGCTCCTTGAGCGGCGTGTTTTTGGGCATTCCCATCATGAGGGCATGATTGGGCCAGGAGCCCATCACATTCATTGCAATACGAGCATCCGTATATCCATAGATGTTGTTGAAAAAGAGAGCAGGCGTCTTATCTCCATGATTGTTTAATGCTCTGTTAGCTGCTGCGAGGTCCGGCTCCGGCTTTACCTCATCGCTGATCGTGAGTAATTGTCCCTCCTTTTCCAAGGTGTGTAGAAAATCGCGGAAATCTTTATAGGCCATCATTCATTCTCCTTCGTCTTTCGATTTCTCAATTCTGGTGCAGCCTGGAGTCATTCTGCTTCATTCCATCCCAGCGTTTGGCTGCGGTTGTGACAATACCGAACTGATCCAATGCACGAAAAACAATATGATCCACCAATTCCTCGATACTTGCAGGATGATTATAAAAGGCAGGCATCGGCGGCAGGATCATCACGCCCATACGTGACAGCTCCAACATATTTTCCAGATGGATACTGCTTAATGGTGTTTCTCTGGTCATGAGCAGCAGCTTCTTTCGCTCCTTCAGTATCACATCCGCTGATCGGGTAAGCAGGTTGTCCGCCATACCAATACGAATGGAGGCAAGGGTCTTCATGCTGCAAGGAGCGACGACCATGCCGTCTACTCGAAAGGAGCCGCTGGAAATACGCGCAGCCTGATCCTTATACGAGTAGACCGCATCCGCCATTGCCTCCACTTCCTTCACCGTGTAGCCTGTCTCATAGGGGATGTTCGCAATAGCCCACGGGGATAGCACCAGATGGCTTTGGACTCCAGCCTCTCGTAATTGTTGTAATATACGGATACCAAAAATCGACCCTGTCGCTCCCGATATTCCTACAATGATTTTCTTCATATGTCCCCTCCTTCCATCCCATCGTTTTATGTTCACCCATGCATTACTGTCAAAAATTATACGCCCGTTCCCTGCACACGAAAAATATATATAATATATGTAATGCATACTTTAAAAGTATTCAAATCGAAGCGTTGTTTAGAAATGAGGAGGAATCCCCAATGGACTTGAAGCATCTGCATTACTTTTGCGTCATCGTGGAGGAAGGGCAAATCACCAAGGCCGCCAGAACGCTCAACATGGCCCAGCCTCCACTGAGTCAACAACTCAAAAATATGGAGGACGAGCTTGGCGTAAAGCTGATTTACCGTGAAGGAAAGAAGTGGGAAGTTACCGAGGCCGGGTATACACTGTATACACGCGCCAAACGATTATTGGCTGAAATGGAGGACACCTGTAGAGAAATTGGGGAGTTTGAAAACAAAGTAACCGGCACACTTGCTATAGGCACGTCATCCGCCTGTATGTCTCTGATTACTGAACAACTCAGTCGCTTTCATCAGGTTTATCCAGAGGTATACGTTAAAATAGGACACGGAGACACACATCATCTGGAAGAGCTGTTACACCAAAATAAAGTTGATCTGGCCCTGCTGCTGCTTCCGGTAGATGACAAATCGTACCATACGATTGAACTGGAGGGCGTTTCTTTTGTTGCGGTTCTTCCGTGTGAATGGGCAGATCGCCATCCCAGTGGGGAAATTACATTACAGGAAGCTGCCAGCTATGACCTCTTGTTGGGACGCCGAACAGAAGGACACGGACTATACGAAACCGTCATCCGCAAATTTCAGGAACACCATCTTATTCCGCGCGTCGTACTAGACTGTCCAGAAATATCGACCATTCTCTCGCTCGTTTCCACAGGCATGGGAATTACCATTATTCCAGACGCTGGCTTGGGACAAGAATACGGGGACAGATTTCGCACACTCTCCATTAAGGAGCCATTCCCCTTCACACGGCCTGCCGTCGTATGGCGCAAAGATCGTTATTTATCCAATGCAGCTCGCAAATTTGTTGAACTGCTACAAGCTGGAGACACGAAAAAGACTGCTCCCGAGTAGATGCTCTACCGCTCTACTCCTGAAACAGTCTGATGCTTGAAGAACTTCCTTCATTCGGTCGTTGATACCGCCTTATTTGACTCCTTGATGTCGATACTCGGTTGGAGTCATTCCACATTTGCGCCGGAATACCTGTGTAAAATGCCTCATATCCTGATAACCGATCCGCTCTGAAATATCAGCCAGCCGCAGATGAGGATCACTGAGCAGCCGCTTCGCCTCCTCCATACGCAAGCAAATGACGTAATCCTTGTAGCCTTGTCCCATCTTTTGCTTGAATAACTGGCTGAAATACACCGGATTCAAAAATACGATTGAAGCCACCTTCTCCAGCGACAGCTCCTCTGTAAAGTGAGCCCGAATGTATTGCAATGCCACATCTACCGTATGCATGCCTTTGCGGAGACATTCTCCTGTATCCGCTGCTGCGGCTGCAATCTCCTCTGGCGTACGTCTTAGTCGCGCCACCTCTTCAGGTATGGAGGCAAAATTGTGATGAACACCCGAACGTGTAATTTGTAGGGGCACCTTCACATAACGCTTCAAATGGGATTCGAGCAACGTCTCTAGCCGTGCGGCCTCTGCCTCATCCCTTAGCCTTGCAATGCCCAGGAGACTATGGCGGTCTAGACTGACGACAAAGCCGCTGCCTCCTGCCTCAATGAGCTCGGACAGTACATTTTCAATCATAAAATGCTCCAGATGCGTCTGCTTGTGATCAGGTTCCATGCGAACCATGAAGAGATGGAATTCTGGATAATTTTCGACAAAAGGCTGTATATCCAGCTTGCCCGTGTCCAGTCCAAGGGCATAGCGTTGGAAAACGGCTTCACGCAAATAAACCATATTGGATTTGAGAAGCCTACCCTCGTTCGCCTGCTGCGAGGCCACAAGCGCTTCGGCTGCCAGTATTTCAATGCATTCCAGTAGCTTTCTTTTACCAATCGGCTTTAACAGGTAGTCTTTGGCACCCAGCTTTACTGCTCTTTGTGCATAATGGAAGTCGGAATGGGCCGAAATGACAACCCACTGCAGATGAGGATGCTTTCGCTTAGAAATACGCATGAATTCCAGACCATCCATACCGGGCATCAGGATATCAGTTAATACAATATCTACAGGATGCTCCGCCAGAATGCCTGCTGCCTCCTCGGTGGAAGCAGCGAGATGAATGCCGCAGGTTGGTAGAGCTTGGCCAATGGTACGCCGAATCCCCTGCCGAATCATATTTTCATCGTCAGCTATCAGAATATTCATGTTTCTCCTCCTTCTGTGGCAGAGGCACACTTACAGTGACTGTTGTTCCGGCCCCAGGTGCGCTAGAGATCCGTAGGCCGTACTCTTCTCCGAACATGTGCCGTAGCCGTAAATTTAGGTTTTGCAGGCCGATGCCTCCCGCCTGCCCGCTGCCCGCCTGTTTGCCGGGTTCTGCCAAAGCGACCTGGACCACCTCCCATCGTTCGTACTCCATCCCTGCACCGTTGTCGATGATGTGCAGGCTCAATACACCGCCATATTCCTCCGCTCTGACGAGCAACTTGCCACCTGTATCCGCATGAAGAGGCTCCAGTCCGTGCTTCACCGCATTTTCAATCAATGGCTGTAAGGTCATTTTCGGCAAGCGGATATCCATCCATCGTTCTTCAATATTGATGTCTACGGATACCCTGCCCTCCAGCCGGGCTTGGATAATGGTAAGATAGTGGCCAACCTGCTCCACTTCTTCACGAAGGCTTACATCGGTCCCCTCTTCCCAATGGCTGCTGTAACGGAACATATGGGATAAGGAGAGAACCACCTCTCCGAGCTGATCTTGTCCCTTTTCATCCAGCATCCAATAGATCATATCCAGCGTATTATACAGAAAATGTGGATTGACCTGC
Organism: Paenibacillus sp. EKM212P; assembly: GCF_011066115.1. NCBI lineage: Bacteria > Bacillati > Bacillota > Bacilli > Caryophanales > Paenibacillaceae > Paenibacillus > Paenibacillus sp. EKM212P. The sequence goes on along the minus strand of NZ_JAAMNR010000005.1, from coordinate 5,428 downwards.
GTCTGTAGCGCGTGCAGCTCCGCATTTTTTTCACTGACCGATGATATACGCACCAGCTCGATTAGCTCTGCAATCCGTCTTACCATATGGTTAAAAGAGGTAGCTAGTTGATTGATTTCTTCATAGGATTTGGTGTTTACCGTATGACGGAAATTTCCTGTCTCTACCCGCTTCATTTCCCGAATGACTCGCTTGAGTGGAAGGGAGATGCCCCTGGAGACGATAGATGCAATTAACGCCGACACAATAATAAGTATAGGTGCCACGATAAATAAGTACCTTTGATTTTGCACCAGCTCCACGTTCAGATCCTCACTAGGTGTCACACTAATCACAGACCAGTCGGCAAACGGCAACTTGGAAGCGATTACAACTCTTTCATTACTTCGATTTACAATAACATCCTCCTCCGGTACCTGCTGCTCTAGATTTTGCAAATCCGGTGGCGGATCAGAGGAAGTGGCCGACACAATTCGATTTTCATGACCCAACAAATATACCTGACTATTGGTGCCTAACCGCAAATTGTGGAGAGCGGACAAAACAGAACGCGGCTCAGCCTCAAACAGGACAATACCAATCGGCTTGTGTTCATCCAGATCATAGAGCTGCCGCCCAAACGCAAACACGGGTCTGGTTTCCACCTGATCAATGACAGAGTGAGGATACACGCCCAGCCATGCAATTTTGCCCGCCGACTTTCGAATTTCCTTATACCATTCCGTATGTTCGTAATGAGTATCAATGACATTCATATAATTGCCATAGTTATATACCTTGCCTGTGTCTGTGATGACATGGATGCCAATCAGATCCTCACGCGAATAATAGATAGCCCCCAGAATATTCGTAATCGTACGTTCGTTGATGTAATTGACAGCAGGTAAATCACTACTATCCGTCGTCAACAGACGAACCAAATCCATATTGTTGCTGATCGATTTGGAGAGACTGTTATAGCTGCCGAGTAGCAATTCGAATAGGCCTGCCGTCTGGGATACATTTTTACGCGCCAGCTCGCTGACCTTATCATGGAACTGCACCGTAGTACGGTTGTAAAATAATAGACTGACTGCCAGCACAATGCCGGACATGCTCAATAGGAACAGAACAAACAAGCGGTATTGAATGGATTGAAAACGGCGCATCATACCTCCGTGCGCTCCTTTCGCATCGGCCGCCTATCCTTTAACCGCTCCCGCAACCATGCCCTTGGTGATATTTTCGGACAGAACAAAATAAATAATAATGACCGGTAAGGCACCCATGACTAGAAAAGCACCAATATTACCGTAGTTCACAGAATACTGGCTGACGAACGTATATACGCCGAAAGGGAGAGTTTTGAGCTTCTCGGATGAGATAAAGGTGGCAGCCATAATGTATTCATTCCAGATGTTAATGAAAGTTAAAATACATACCGTCATGATAGGCGGAATCGAGATGGGTAAGATTACACTGCGGAAAATACGATAAATGCTTGCTCCGTCAATGTAAGCGGATTCTTCAATTTCGTGGGGAATGGACCGCATAAAGCCGGATAGGATGAAGACCGCAATCGGTGTCTGAAAAGCAATGTAGGGTAAAATCAGTGAGAAATACGTATTCAGAATATGGACGTTTTTAAACACCACCATCAGCGGCAGCAGTGTGGCTTGCATCGGGATCATCATCCCGATCAGAAACAAAGTCAGCACAACAGCCCCGAAGCGCCAACGAAAACGTGTAATCGCATAAGCAGTCATCGAGCTTAATAAAATGACGAAAATCATCGTAACCCCGGTCACCAGCACACTGTTTCCTAAATAACGCAAGTAGCTCCCTGATTCATAGGCTTCCTGATAGTTGTGCCACTGAGGCACTTGAGGGAGTGCAAAGAAGCTGGAGCTCAATATCTCTTCATTCGTCTTCAACGAATAGGTCAGCAGCCAAAAGAGTGGATACAGCTGCGTGACAATTAAGATTGCTAATAAGGAAAAGACTCCCGTTTTTTTCAAGGCATTCAACAGTTCCATCTCCTTTAGCTTACCTTATTTTCGATTCGTTTGAAAACAAAATTTATCACAAATGTAAATGACAAGCAAATCACTACGAGAATTGAAGCCAATGCGCTGCCATATCCGTATTTCATCGATAAAAAGGACATATTGTACATATACGTGGATACTGTATCCGTCGCATGGGCTGGTCCTCCACCCGTCATCACCCAGATCAAATCAAACGATTGCAGGGAGCCGATAAATGCTAATACAATTGATATCTTGAAAATAGGTACAATGAGCGGCAGCGTAATATAGCGGTCTGCTTTGAATCCTTCAGCTCCATCAATTTTGGCTGCTTCGTACAGCTCATTCGGTATATTTTGCACCCCGGTAAACTGGATAAGCAAATGATAGCCAAAATACTGCCACAACGATACAAAATAGAGGGCGTACATCGCTATCTGCGGTTCCGTCAGCCATGAGCGTGTCCAGCTTTTCAGCCCAATCGCCATCAAAATACCGTTCAGCATTCCACCCATCGAGGCCGGATTATAAATCGTCTTCCACAGCTGCCCGATAATGACCACCGACAGAATAACCGGCAGAAAATACATCGTAACCAGCGTATTGGCCTTACGCACATAACGATTAAGCAAGATCGCCAGCAGCAGACAGAACGGAATCTCCAGCATGGAAAACACAGCAAACATCATAGTCCGTTTCACGGATGGCCAGAATACTGAATCTGCTGTAAAAATCCGCTCAAAATTAGCCAGCCCCACGAACTTTGCCTCGGCAATACCGTTCCAATCCAGCAATCCACAATACACCGACACCAGAATCGGAACAAATACCATACAGGTATACAACAACAGGCAGGGTAGCACGAAAACGGCAATGGTACGTGCTGGCATCTTCAGTACATTCATGCTCTAATCTCCTTTGTGTTGATTCTGAACATCTTCTGAGGATGCACAACCTACATGATTTCCAATCAGGGAAGGAGCATTTCGCCCCCTCCCTAGTGCCTGCTACTTCAGGATTTTGTAAAATTCGATTCCAGTTGCTCCAAAGTGCAATATCTAGACGAACTAGGCCATTTCGATCTATATATTGTTCATTGGGAGTCGCTTATTGGATTTTTGCAAAATCCTCACTTATTTATTCGCTTCAAAAGTGTTCTGATGTTCCTTGGCAACTTGTGCAGAGTCTTCCTTTTGCACGAACAGGTTTTGAATGCTACTCAGATGCGCCTGCGCAATAGCCGGATTCATCGTATTATCAAAAGCGAGATCGCCCCCTTTTACATTCTTGAACAGCTCATTAAGACTAATCGCTAACTCGGAGTAGCCCGCTTCCTTCAGATCACCTTTCATTTTCTGACCGCTGCCAATCGCATTTTTTAGATCAAACTGAATTTTGGGCATCTCCTTAATAAAATAGTGCAGAAAATCCTTCGTTTCCTGTAAATGTTCACTGTTCGCAGATACTGCAAATGCGCTGCCCGGCGCAATTACATACTCATTCACATCACCCTTGCCATTCACCGTAGGGAATTGAAACGCTCCTACCTTACCCGCTACCGAAGAAGCATCAATTGACCCCGTTTCCCATGTACCCATGATATACATCGCGGCTTTTCCTGTTTTAAAAATATTACCGCCTGCATTGTAGTCAATAGATGTAGCTCCATCCGGGAAAGCTCCTGCCTGCACCAATTCCTGAAATGCATCCACCGCTTCCACAAAAGCCGGGTCGTTAAACGTCTTTTTGCCGTCCAGTACATCATTGAGAAAATTCGGTCCTTCATTCGTACGCAACAAAATGTTCATAAAAAGGAGAGACCCCGTCCATGAATCCTTTTCCCCAATGGCAATCGGAGTAATACCCTTCGCCTTCAGCGTTTTGACCGTCGTAATCAGCTCGTCAAAGGTGGTCGGCAACTTCTGGATTCCCGCCTGCTTGAACAGTTCCTTATTGTAAAACACCACTTCTATATTGTTGCCATCCGGAAAAGCGTAGAGCTTATCGTCGAAACTATAGTAATTAAGAAGTCCATTCTGAAATGTATCTTTTAACCCCTCTTTATCAGCCACATCGTTTAATGGAGCCAGCAGCCCGGCATCTACGAATGGCTTCATCTGTGCAGCTGGGTTTACAATCGTGATATCAGGTACTTCCTTCGCCGCTGCCTGTGTCTTCAGCTTAAGCTTTTGTTGATCTGTATTTAGCGAATCCAATTCAATTTTGACATGAGGATGATCCTGCTCGTATTGACCTACAATTTGCTTAATCATTTTATACGAAGGGGTGCTCGGATCAGGATTAATGTTCTGAAAGGTAATCGTAACATCTTTCATTTCGGTGCTTCTGCTCGGTTCTCCTGAATTTCCCGGACTTGCGCTTTGTCCGTTATTACAAGCTGCCAGCGTCAATGCCAAGGCGCTCACCATCACAACGGCAAACGCTTTCATTTTTGTTCTGCTCATGGTCCTTTTCCTCCTCTTGTTGAAGCATTGCGCAATTTGCCCTCCTTATTGGTGGACACTCAATGCCCGCTTGTTCTTTTCATTATGTTCCATAGAAAAGACGTGAACAATGCGTGAACTTAAGGAGAAGGGTTTGTTTTTTCAAGCCCTCATTTGCGTGCTTCAAAATTCATTCATATCATAACTTGCAATTTATCTAGAACACAGGCATAATATGAATAAGATCATATTTTGATAATGATTATCATTATTAAATGATAAATACACATAGACTTTAAAGGAGGCAGGACCGCAGTGAAAGAAACTTTCAGTAAAACCTCCCTGCATATTGATGATTATTTGGACCTTCTCAATCTTGCCGTACAAGTCGGAGATACCAAGTGGCAAAAAGAAATTACCCGTAAACTTCAAGCCTTGAGTGTCCTTCAGACAGAACAGGTTGAAATAGATTAACTTCCCCAGTTAATACTGTCCTCAGTTAAAAATGCTGACTAAGCACCACTATACAAAGGACAACCAGGATACCGTACAACTTTTGACCGAATCCATGAGAAAGATCTTTCATGTGAATGATAAATGAATCGGTTATAGGAAAAAGAGCACAGCCCGTTAAGGCTGTGCTCTTTTATCTTGCTTGGCGACGTCCTACTCTCCCAGGACCCTGCGGTCCAAGTACCATCGGCGCTGGAGGGCTTAACGGTCGTGTTCGGGATGGGTACGTGTGGAACCCCTCCGCTATCGCCACCAAACATGAATTTACATCGTAAATTCTTTTTCAGGAATCAGCATCGTCAAATGCTGTGTGTTCGCTTGTTTCATATAAGTCACTTGAGCTTATACAATACAAAACTTACACCCTGAAAACTGGATCCGAAACTCATTGCGTTTTATTTTTAGGATAAGCCCTCGACCGATTAGTATTGGTCAGCTCCATGCATTACTGCACTTCCACCCCCA
>NZ_JAAMNR010000048.1:0-508 GCF_011066115.1 Paenibacillus sp. EKM212P | reverse complement strand
AAAGCGTCAATGTGACGGAAGCGCCGGAAGTGAAGCATTACCTGATCGGTGGCGAAGCATTATCCGTGCAGCTGGTAAATGTGTTCCTGCACAAGTGGTCCGGGTATCGTCCGGTCATTACGAACGTGTATGGTCCGACCGAAACCACGGTAGATGCGACTGCTTATACGATTGAAGATGTAGAGTCCCTGAACGTACTGCTGGAAAAAGGGGAGCATACGGTATCTATCGGAACGCCGATAGCGAACCAGTCTGTGTACATCTTGAACAGCCAGCAACAGCTGGTGCCGATCGGTATCGCAGGTGAGCTTTATATCGGAGGTGCAGGTGTCGGACGAGGATACCTGAACTTGCCGGAGCTGACGGCAGAGAAGTTCATCCCGAATCCGTTCGCTGATGCAGCCGATCAAGCGGACAGCACTCACGCAAACCGGATGTACCGGACGGGCGACCTGGCACGGTGGTTGCCAGACGGCAGCATTGAGTATTTGGGCCGGATCGACCACCA
>NZ_JAAMNR010000047.1:0-521 GCF_011066115.1 Paenibacillus sp. EKM212P | reverse complement strand
AATCTGGAGGGACATGGCCGGGAAGCCATTGTTCCAGATATCGACATCACCCGTACCGTGGGCTGGTTTACGAGTCAGTATCCGGTGCTGCTGGATGTGGACGGAAAGGCAGCAGTCGGACAGCGAATCAAGCGGGTGAAGGAAGACCTGCGCCATGTGCCGCATAAGGGTATTGGCTACGGCATTTTGAAATATATGTCTCAGCATGATGCCCATCCTTGCTGGACCCTGCAGCCTGAAATTAGCTTTAACTATTTAGGACAATTTGATCAGGACTTGGAAAATGGGGATATCACGCTGTCTTCACATCCAGGTGGAGAGCCGATGAGTGACCATACCGTTCTGGAGCATTCTTTGAATGTGAACGGAATGATTACAGCGGGCGCGCTGACACTGGAAATTCGCTATGACAGTAAGGTATATCATCAGCAAAATGTAGAAAAATTTGCGCAGTTGCTGCAGGAAAGCCTGCAGGAAGTGATCGCTCATTGTGCCTCCAAAGAGCGGAGTGAGCTAACACC
>NZ_JAAMNR010000046.1:0-526 GCF_011066115.1 Paenibacillus sp. EKM212P | reverse complement strand
TTGATCTGACCTTGGATGCAGTGGAGCAGCCGGAAGGCATTCTGTGCAGTCTGGAATACAGCACGGCGCTGTACAAGCCTGAGACCATCGCGCGATTGGCACAGCATTTTACCGAACTCGTACGTGCAATTACCCTTCATCCACAGCAGCCACTGGCAGCTTTGGATATGGTAACCGTCGAGGAGAAGGCACAAATCATCTACGGTTTTGGAGATGTGGGGGTATCGGATGTTGCTGCTGAAGCAGAGAGCTTATTCCATACCTATGTGGAAGAACAAGCGCAGCTTGTACCAGATCACGTGGCGGTGGTGTACAAGGAGCAGCAGCTTACGTACCGTAAACTGAACGAGCGTGCGAACGAATTGGCGCGGAGATTGCGGAATGAAGGTATTGGCCGCGAGTCGATGGTCGGCATTTTGAGTGAACGTTCGGTAGACATGCTGGTCGGCGTATTGGCGGTGTGGAAAGCTGGAGGCGCGTATGTGCCGCTGGATGCAGATTATCCGTCCGAACGCATTCGTTTCAT
>NZ_JAAMNR010000045.1:0-546 GCF_011066115.1 Paenibacillus sp. EKM212P | reverse complement strand
CGATTGGAATTTGCGATCAGCTTGGAGGATAGCGAGCAGTTGAAACAACTGGCCGCGCAAACCGGCTCCACCTTGTACATGGTGTTGCTGGCCGCGTATAGCACGCTCTTGCATAAATATTCGGGGCAGGAGGACATTATCGTGGGCACGCCGATTGCCGGAAGACCGCATGCGGAACTGGAGGGCTTGGTAGGCGTATTCCTCAACACGCTGGCGATCCGCAATTATCCGGCTGGCGACAAAACGTTCCTGGACTACTTGCAAGAGGTCAAAGAGCATGCGCTCAGTGCGTATGAGCATCAGGAATATCCTTTTGAAGAACTGGTTGAAAAACTGAATTTAACGCGGGATACGAGCCGGAATGCGCTGTTTGACACGATGTTTGAGTTGAAAACATTTGAGCAGCAGGAGTTCGAGCTGGAAGGTCTGACCTTTAAAACGTATCCGACAGACAATCATACGGCCAAATTTGATCTGACCTTGGATGCAGTGGAGCAGCCGGAAGGCATTCTGTGCAGTCTGGAATACAGCACGGCGCTGTACAAG
>NZ_JAAMNR010000044.1:0-571 GCF_011066115.1 Paenibacillus sp. EKM212P | reverse complement strand
TGGGAAATCTCATCTTGAGGGGGGCTTCACGCTTAGATGCTTTCAGCGCTTATCCCTTCCGTACATAGCTACCCAGCGGTGCTCCTGGCGGAACAACTGGTACACCAGCGGTACGTCCATCCCGGTCCTCTCGTACTAAGGACAGCTCCTCTCAAATTTCCTACGCCCACGACAGATAGGGACCGAACTGTCTCACGACGTTCTGAACCCAGCTCGCGTACCGCTTTAATGGGCGAACAGCCCAACCCTTGGGACCTACTTCAGCCCCAGGATGCGATGAGCCGACATCGAGGTGCCAAACCTCCCCGTCGATGTGGACTCTTGGGGGAGATAAGCCTGTTATCCCCAGGGTAGCTTTTATCCGTTGAGCGATGGCCCTTCCATGCGGTACCACCGGATCACTAAGCCCGACTTTCGTCCCTGCTCGACTTGTAGGTCTCGCAGTCAAGCTCCCTTCTGCCTTTGCACTCTTCGAATGATTTCCAACCATTCTGAGGGAACCTTGGGGCGCCTCCGTTACTCTTTAGGAGGCGACCGCCCCAGTCAAACTGCCCACCTGACACTGTCCTCG
>NZ_JAAMNR010000043.1:0-634 GCF_011066115.1 Paenibacillus sp. EKM212P | reverse complement strand
CAGCCTCACTGCTTAGACGGACATCCATCAGTCCGCGTCACTACCCTACTGCGTCACCCCATCGCTCATAACGGATTACGGTGGTACAGGAATTTCGACCTGTTGTCCTTCGACTACGCCTATCGGCCTCGCCTTAGGTCCCGACTTACCCTGAGCGGACGAACCTTCCTCAGGAACCCTTAGGCTTTCGGCGGATCTGATTCTCACAGATCTTTTCGTTACTCATACCGGCATTCTCACTTGAATGCAGTCCAGCGCTCCTTACGGTACACCTTCAACCCGCATTCAACGCTCCCCTACCCCTGATGCAAGCATCAAGCCATAGCTTCGGTGGTGTGTTTAGCCCCGTTACATTTTCGGCGCAGAGTCACTCGACCAGTGAGCTATTACGCACTCTTTCAATGGTGGCTGCTTCTAAGCCAACATCCTGGTTGTCTGTGCAACTCCACATCCTTTCCCACTTAACACACACTTGGGGACCTTAGCTGATGGTCTGGGCTGTTTCCCTTTCGACAATGGATCTTAGCACTCACTGTCTGACTCCCGGAACTAAATCTATGGCATTCGGAGTTTGACTGAGCTTGGTAACCCTTGCGGGCCCCGCACCCAATCAGTGCTCTACCTCCACGATTCT
>NZ_JAAMNR010000042.1:0-660 GCF_011066115.1 Paenibacillus sp. EKM212P | reverse complement strand
ACGGTACCAAGTTAGAACCTAGATACGATCAGGGTGGTATCCCAAGGATGCCTCCTCTCAAGCTGGCGCTCAAGATTCTACGGCTCCCACCTATCCTGTACAGATCGTACCCAAATTCAATATCAAGCTGCAGTAAAGCTCCATGGGGTCTTTCCGTCTTGTCGCGGGTAACCTGCATCTTCACAGGTATTAAAATTTCACCGGATCTCTCGTTGAGACAGCGCCCAAGTCGTTACGCCATTCGTGCGGGTCAGAATTTACCTGACAAGGAATTTCGCTACCTTAGGACCGTTATAGTTACGGCCGCCGTTTACTGGGGCTTCGGTTCATAGCTTCGCCCCGAAGGGCTTACCACTCCCCTTAACCTTCCAGCACCGGGCAGGCGTCAGCCCGTATACTTCGCCTTGCGGCTTCGCACAGACCTGTGTTTTTGCTAAACAGTCGCTTGGGCCTTTTCACTGCGGCCCCCTCGGGCTATTCACCCTACCGAGGCACCCCTTCTCCCGAAGTTACGGGGTCATTTTGCCGAGTTCCTTAACGAGAGTTCTTCCGCGCGCCTTAGAATTCTCTTCTCGCCTACCTGTGTCGGTTTGCGGTACGGGCACCTTCTCCTGGCTAGAGGCTTTTCTTGGCAGTCTGAGATCATGACCTTCGCTACTA
>NZ_JAAMNR010000041.1:0-747 GCF_011066115.1 Paenibacillus sp. EKM212P | reverse complement strand
TCCCTGATAGCTCAGTTGGTAGAGCACTCGACTGTTAATCGAGTTGTCACAGGTTCGAGTCCTGTTCGGGGAGCCATATGGAGAGGTGTCCGAGTTGGCCGAAGGAGCACGATTGGAAATCGTGTAGGCGCCAAAAGCGTCTCGAGGGTTCGAATCCCTCTCTCTCCGCCATAATTGATTTGTAGCATGGCCCGTTGGTCAAGGGGTTAAGACACCTCCCTTTCACGGAGGTAACAGGGGTTCGAATCCCCTACGGGTCATAAGTAGTATGGAGGCTTAGCTCAGCTGGGAGAGCATCTGCCTTACAAGCAGAGGGTCGGGGGTTCGAGCCCCTCAGCCTCCACCATTTGAAAAATAAATATTTATTACTGTCGCGGGGTGGAGCAGTTCGGTAGCTCGTCGGGCTCATAACCCGAAGGTCGCAGGTTCAAATCCTGCCCCCGCAACCAATTAAAATTTATTATGGAACTGTGGTGTAGTGGCCTAACATGCCTGCCTGTCACGCAGGAGATCGCGGGTTCGAATCCCGTCAGTTCCGCCATTAGTAATACAACGTTTAATGATGAGCCTTAGAATAAGGCTCGGTAGCTCAGTCGGTAGAGCAGAGGACTGAAAATCCTCGTGTCGGCGGTTCGATTCCGTCCCGAGCCACTTTTAATTGAATATTTTATGTGCCGGTGTAGCTCAACTGGTAGAGCAACTGACTTGTAATCAGTAGGTTGGGGGTTCAAGTCCTCTCGCCGGCAC
>NZ_JAAMNR010000040.1:0-906 GCF_011066115.1 Paenibacillus sp. EKM212P | reverse complement strand
TGGCTCGGGACGGAATCGAACCGCCGACACGAGGATTTTCAGTCCTCTGCTCTACCGACTGAGCTACCGAGCCATATTTTATTTTATTACTACATCATATAATCCGCACTTTATATGCCAATTATATATGAATTTAAAATGGCGGAACTGACGGGATTCGAACCCGCGATCTCCTGCGTGACAGGCAGGCATGTTAGGCCTCTACACCACAGTTCCCTAGATTTTTCAAAATTCAAAAATGGTGCCGGCGAGAGGACTTGAACCCCCAACCTACTGATTACAAGTCAGTTGCTCTACCAGTTGAGCTACACCGGCACAATGGTGGAGGCTGAGGGGATCGAACCCCCGACCCTCTGCTTGTAAGGCAGATGCTCTCCCAGCTGAGCTAAGCCTCCATAATATGACCCGTAGGGGATTCGAACCCCTGTTACCTCCGTGAAAGGGAGGTGTCTTAACCCCTTGACCAACGGGCCTTGCAAAATAAGTTCTGGTTTCAATAAATTTATGGCGGAGAGAGAGGGATTCGAACCCTCGCACCACTTTCGCAGTCTAACCCCTTAGCAGAGGGTCCCCTTATAGCCACTTGGGTATCTCTCCATATAAATGGACTCGCTTAGCAAAACTCCGCAAGTTATTCTTTAACTCACCAAAGTGATTTGGAATATCAAGCGCAATTTCAAGGTTACACCCTGAAAACTGGATCCGAAACTTATTTGCGTTTTATTTTTTAGGATAAGCCCTCGACCGATTAGTATTGGTCAGCTCCATGCATTACTGCACTTCCACCCCCAACCTATCTACCTCGTCGTCTTCAAGGGGTCTTACTAATTGGGAAATCTCATCTTGAGGGGGGCTTCACGCTTAGATGCTTTCAGCGCTTATCCCTTCCGTACATAGCTACCCAGC
>NZ_JAAMNR010000004.1:0-670972 GCF_011066115.1 Paenibacillus sp. EKM212P | reverse complement strand
GCGCGCGACTCAAAATCGTGAGGGAAACCGTGGAGGTTCGAGTCCTCTCACCGGCATCTATTTCGGGATGTAGCTCAGCTTGGTAGAGCACCTGGTTTGGGACCAGGGGGTCGCATGTTCAAATCGTGTCATCCCGATTCAAAAGGAAAGTCGTTGGAAGCAGCGGCTTTTTTTTTATATTCATATCTTTTTGTATAAATCAGTAATCCTCAGGTCACACTAACACAAAAAGTGGGACGGAAGGGATTACTGTGAAGCGATTAAGTTGGAAAAAACAGATGAAACGGCGCTGGAAACAGTGGAGAAGAACAGTGTGGGCTTGTAGCATTTTTGGTGCGGCTTGTTTGCTGGCAGGGTTGGGTATTCTGTTTTCGAATTATTTGCAGGCTATGTTGTCACAGCCACTCGCTACTACCGTCATGGCAGAGGAGAGCATGGAGGAGGCTCCACATCTGAGTCCAACTGAAGATCACTCCTCACAGATGCAACTATTGCAAAGTATTCGTGCTTCCGGTATAAGCAGGAAGACCCGTCTGTTAACCACCTACGTGTGTGGTACGGAAACACTTTCCTTGGGAACGCTAAGTTCACAGCAGCTAGAGACCTTACTGAAGCAACATCCCGATTGGAAGGGACGACTTAATACCAAAGGAGAGGTGTGGCTGGAGCGCAGGGTGGAAGACTTGTCAGAGTCATGCAAAGAGCATGGATACATGGGGTTAAGCACTGACGGGCAGCTTACATTGTATGAAGGGCTACCTAAAAAGGAAAAAGTTATCCGCACTTTTTTTCAATTGGATGTGGGTTCCATGGAGACGGCCTTACCAGAAGGGGTATATAAACAACTTCAGCAGGGAATACGTGTACAGGATATAAATGAGTATAACAGTGTAATCTCCACTTTTAGTGACTTTGCCCTGGAGCGAACACAAAGGGTATTAAAGCAGCACTATTGATTACAACTACGAGACGTTAGGCATTGCCCATGTGGTGAGGCTTGAAGCGTCTCTTTTTATGTTTTTACTCACGTTTAAATTTTTTCCTCTATTAGATACAAAGTTTTGTTATAATGAAAAGAACGACACATATGTTCGCTTTATATGGTATTTGACCATGATTATATTCAGGATAACGCTGGCTTTTGGTTGGGTACGCCATGTTTGAGCGATAGGGGAGAGATTTTTTTGCGTTTTTTAGGAATTGATCCGGGTATTGCCATTGTGGGCTTCGGGTTTGTAGACAAGATTGGCAGTAAAGTAGTTCCTGTGCAGTATGGCTGTATCCAGACGGAGGCTCATACACCGGAAGAAGAAAGGCTGCTTCATGTGTATGAAGGCATGTTGCAATTAATAGATAAATATAAGCCTGATGCGGTAGCACTGGAAAAGCTCTTTTTTAATCGCAACGTTACAACCGCTATGTCTGTAAGTCAGGCACGTGGGGTGCTGGTATTAGCTGCAAAACAACGTAATTTGCCTATAGGTGAATACACGCCGATGCAGGTAAAGCAGGCTATTGTAGGGTATGGTAAGGCTGAGAAGAAACAGGTACAAGAAATGGTTAGAATGTTCCTAAAGCTTCAAGTTGTGCCCAAACCGGACGATGTAGCGGATGCTTTGGCGGTGGCTATTTGTCATGCGCACTCCTATGGACTAAATTCAAAATTAAATGAGGTATTGCGAAAATGATAGATTTCTTGCGTGGTTCTGTGGCCCAGTTGGAAAATGAATATGTTGTTTTAGATGTGCAGGGTGTAGGGTATAGGGTATTTTGTCCGAATCCTTACGCGTTCGCCAAAACTGAAGGTCCAGTGGTTATTTACATTCACCATCATGTAAGGGAAGATGCTATTTTACTGTTCGGTTTTGCGACCCGTGAGGAGCAGCAGCTTTTCCGGAAACTGATTGATGTATCTGGTATTGGACCGCGTGTTGCGCTTGGTATTTTAGGAGGCGGTACGCCTGCTCATGTGGTAACGGCGATTTATCAGGAGAATATCACATTTCTCACCAAGTTACCGGGGATCGGTAAAAAGACGGCACAACGTATGATTCTGGATTTGAAAGACAAGCTGGACGGTATTGGCTCGTTGGGGATGGCAACCGGATTGTTTGCTGAGCCTGTCGTAGAAGAAGGCGAAGGTTCATATTGGGGCGAGGCCCGTGAGGCGCTCAAGGCGCTCGGTTACACTGATGCTGAGTTGGATAAGGTATGGAGCAGTATGAAGAAAGATGCGAAACCTGATGAATCTGCCGATATTTTGATGAAGCGGGCTTTGCAACTGTTGTTTGCCGGATAGGACGATGATGTCCGCTAACAAATGTCTGGTGAAAAGAGGAGCGATGGAACATGGATGACCGGATTATTTCCGCCAATTTGATGATGGAAGACCAGACGGCGGAGCTAAGCCTTCGCCCCCGTTATCTAAATGAATATATCGGGCAAAATCAGGTTAAGGAAAATCTGAAAGTATATATTGAAGCGGCCAAAATGCGTAAAGAAGCGTTGGACCATGTACTGTTGTACGGACCGCCTGGGTTGGGTAAAACAACTCTTGCTAACATTATCGCCAATGAGTTGGGGGTTAATTTGCGTACGACTTCAGGTCCTGCAATTGAAAGACCGGGAGACTTGGCAGCATTGCTGACCAATCTTCAAGAGGGTGATGTTTTGTTCATTGATGAGATTCATCGCCTTCATCGTACGGTGGAAGAAGTCATGTATCCGGCGATGGAGGATTTTGCGCTGGACATTATGATTGGCAAAGGCCCGAGTGCACGTTCGGTCCGTCTGGATTTGCCACCCTTTACCCTTATAGGGGCCACTACGCGCGCTGGGCTGCTCTCTGCGCCATTGCGTGACCGGTTTGGTGTTATTAGTCGATTAGAGTTTTATACGACAGACGAGCTGGCTTACATCGTGTCCAGGAATGCGGATATTATGGAGATTGAGATTGTTGGGGATGCGGCGGAGGAAATCGCATTGCGTTCACGGGGGACCCCGCGTATTGCTAACCGACTGTTAAAAAGGGTGCGTGATTTTGCCCAGGTTGCCGGAGACGGTATTATTCATTCTGAGTTGGCTGCAGAGGCGCTAAAGAGACTTCAAATAGATCCACTCGGACTGGATGAAATTGATCATAAAATGCTTAAGGCCATGATTCATTCATTCCGGGGCGGGCCTGTAGGATTGGACACCATTGCTGCAACCATTGGTGAGGAGAGCCAGACAATTGAGGATGTGTACGAGCCCTATTTGTTACAAATTGGTCTTTTACAAAGAACACCTCGGGGACGAACAGTTACTCCGGCGGCATATGCCCACCTTGGAATCCCCATGCCAACGGATCCACGGTGAGTAGGAAACATGATGCATTTTAAAAAAATCATTGCATGGTTACACGCAAGTATGGTGAATACGATATCGGCTGATGGATGATTGAGGGAAGTGAGAGTGTAAGTAAGATTCGAGCGGGTTCATATTTTGGTTTATTCCGCCGATGTATTTAAAGGGACAGACAAGGGTCGAGATCCCGATAAATTACGCAATATGAGTGCTAGACAGCTAGATTGGGGGAGCCAGAAATGAGTGGAGAAGCATTTAACCGAAAAAGTATTTTCGGTGCATGGATGGGCCGGGCCAAACGAGCAGCAGCGATTATGGTATTAGCTACAGTGTGCATACCTTGGTCTTCGGGCGTTCACGCTGCTGCCGCCCAAGAGGATATTCGTGTAGTGATTTTTGCGGATCTAGGTAGCAAATATAAAGCGACAGTCCCCGCTGTAACCTTGAAATCATCAGGAGGTCTGAGTGTTGGACAGAACAGTGGGGGCAGTTTTCAAACTTGGATGGGACTGCCAGACAGTACGGCTCGTTTTAGTGTAGACAGCTATCGGGTGAAGGTACTTGAAGGAAATGAAGCAGCGGCGATAAAAGCGGCCCAAGCCCTGCAAAAGACTAATGATAAACCTACGGTTTTTATCGGTTCAAAAAATGGTAGCTCTGTGTATCAAGTGTACGCGGGAATATATGCTAGTGAGCAGTCTGCGCAGGCTGCTGTACAGCGGATTTCCTCCGCAACCGGAGCGCAGGCCGAGGTTAAGGGAAACAAGCATTGGTCCACCGGAAGCTACGGAAGCGAGCAGGAAGCTAATCTCGTTCGAACGACAATTGCTGCGGCAGGCTTTGATGCTTTTACTGTAATTCAATCAAGAGGCCAGTATGCTGTATGGGTTGGAGAAGAAAGTAATGACAGCAAGCTGTCGGCTTTGAAAACAGAGCTGGAGAGCAAGCAGCCGAGACTCACGCTGTCTAAAGTTAATGCTACTCAAACCGGCCTCATTATAAGACAGGAAGCAGGAGTCACGACTGGCTCGCAGGTGATGTCTCATTACATGCTAAGTGGTTCTGATCATAGCAAGGTAATTGTCAACGGTGGTAATGATGGAATACAAGTGATGGAAAGATCACAGCGTACATATCGCGGCGAGATGGAGATTGGCATGACGTCAGGCCAGCTGGCGCTTGTGAATGAAGTTCCTTTGGAGCAGTATTTGTATTCCGTGGTAGGAGCAGAGGTCTATTCTTCATGGCCAGATGAAGCGCTCAAGGCTCAAGCGGTAGCGGCTCGTAGCTACGCGCTTGCCCAAGGCAATCGGTTTCAGATCGGCAATGTAGTAGATGGCACGTTAAGCCAGGCTTACAACGGTAAGAGCTCGGAACATGCCAATGTCAATGAGGCTGTAGATGCAACAGCTGGTGAAGTCATTAAAAGTGGCGGCAAAGTGGTCGAAGCTGTATTTTCATCTAATGCGGGCGGGGTGACAGCAGATGCTTCCGAGGTGTGGAATAGCGGTGGCGAAGCCTTTGCCAGCGTAGACAGCTCGGGAGATACTTCGGCGCAAAAAGGAGCACAGGAGTGGTATCATGTACTTCTCTCCAGTGGCAAGACAGGGTATATTCGTGAGGATAATGCTAAGGAACTGGAGGGTGTCACAGAAGCGGGGTTAGACAAAATCACCGTCACTGCGGAAAATACAAATGTGCGTCCTATTCCCCAAATCCAATCGACAGTTACACCAATAGCCAAGGCGCAGCCGGGCGAAGAGATAATTGTATTAGAAAAGGTGCCTCAGTCCGGAGACTATGCATGGGTGCGGGGGCCCTTTACGTCAGCTCAGCTTGCTAAATCCCTCCAAGGGAAAGTCACGGGCACAGTGCCTTCCTCTATTAATCACCTCGATGTCACCAAACGTGGTCCATCAGGGCGAGTGTTGGAGGTGGAAGCGAACGGAACCCCTTTGAAAGTGAAATATCCGGATATGTTTCGCTCAGCAATGGGCGGACTCCCGAGCACACTGTTTGATATTGCGAGTACCGGAAGTTATACTGTATTAGGCGCTGATGGGGCTACTTCTCATGTAAGTGGTACACAAGGCACTCAAATCCTATCCGCATCTGGCAGCAGTACTTCAAGTGGTAACGGGGTGATCGTCATGAATGAAGATCGTCATGCACGAGTCATTGACAAAACACAAAGCTTTATTTTTACAGGTAAAGGAAATGGTCATGGTTTGGGCTTATCCCAATGGGGTGCCAACGGTTTGGCCGAGCAGGGGTATGATTACAAGAAAATTTTGCAACACTATTACAAAAATGTGGATATAGTTAAGGACTGACCAATATATGAATGTAAACGACTACGATTTTGAACTGCCTGAAACATTAATTGCACAGACACCTTTGCTTGATCGGAGCGCTTCCAGATTACTGACGTTAAACAAAAATAACGGTGAAGTGGGTCATCATACGTTTTCGGATATTGTGCAGTATCTCCAACCAGGGGATACGCTGGTATTAAACGATACGAGAGTGATTCCTGCACGCTTGTTTGGCATCAAGGAAGACACGGGAGCTAAGGCTGAGGTTTTGTTGCTTAAGCAACTGCAAGGGGACCGATGGGAAGCATTGGTGAAACCCGGTAAAAAGCTAAAGAAGGGTGCTGTTATTGTTTTCGGTGATGAGCTAAAAGCAGTAATTGAGGAAGAAGGAGATATGGGCGGAAGGGTGCTTTTATTTTCATATGACGGTATTTTTCAGGAGATATTGGACCGTCTGGGGCAGATGCCGCTTCCGCCGTATATCAAGGAACAACTGGATGACCGCGAGCGTTATCAGACTGTTTATGCTCGACATGAAGGTTCGGCTGCGGCTCCAACGGCAGGGCTGCATTTTACAGAAGAATTGCTGGACCAGATTAAAAAGAAGGGCGTTACCGTTGCCTTTATCACTCTTCATGTTGGCTTAGGGACGTTCAGACCGATGTCTGTGGATACGATTGAAGAGCATGTCATGCACGAAGAGTATTATTCATTATCACAGGAAACGGCAGATGTACTTAATGCAACCAAGGCGCGCGGTGGGAGAATCGTGGCAGTGGGAACAACCAGTTGCCGAACGCTGGAGACGGTGGGCAATACATTCGCGGATGGAGTGCTGCAGGCCAGCAGTGGCTGGACACAGATTTTTATTTATCCAGGCTACGAATTCCGTGTGGTGGATGCGATGATTACGAATTTCCATTTGCCTAAATCCACCTTGGTTATGCTGGTCAGCGCACTGGCGGGCAGGGAGAATATTATGCATGCTTACCATGAGGCGATTGACCGACAATATCGGTTCTTCAGCTTCGGGGACGCAATGTTCATTTATTAATTAAGGATGGTAGAGAAAATATGGCACCAGCAATAAGATACGAACATATTAAAACCTGCAAGCAATCGGGAGCTCGTCTCGGGCGTGTACACACACCTCACGGAGTTATTGAGACACCAACCTTTATGCCGGTGGGAACTCAAGCGACTGTTAAAACGATGAGTCCTGAGGAACTGAAAGCGATGGATGCTCAAATTATTTTGAGTAACACGTACCATTTGTTTCTTCGTCCCGGCCACGATATTATTCGTGAAGCGGGTGGACTGCACAAGTTTATGAATTGGGATCGCCCTATTTTAACGGACAGCGGTGGATTCCAGGTGTTTTCCTTAAGTGAAATGCGCAAGATTTCAGAGGAGGGTGTTCATTTTCGCTCTCATTTAAATGGAGATAAGAAGTTTCTTTCACCAGAAGTGGCGATGGAAATTCAAAACTCGCTTGGCTCAGATATTATGATGGCCTTCGATGAATGCCCGCCGTTTCCGGCTGAATATGAGTATGTGAAAAAGTCACTGGAACGCACCAGCCGTTGGGCTGAGCGTTGTCTAGAGGCACACGCGCGTCCTCATGATCAAGGTCTGTTTGCCATTGTTCAGGGAGGTATGCATGAAGATCTGCGCAAGCAAAGCGCTGCGGATTTGACTTCCATGGATTTCCCGGGGTATGCTATTGGTGGACTGAGCGTAGGTGAACCGAAACATTTGATGTATGAAGTGCTCGATTATACGGTTCCTCTGCTTCCTACCAACAAGCCACGTTATTTGATGGGCGTGGGATCGCCTGATGCTTTGATTGAAGGCTCTATCCGTGGTGTGGATATGTTCGATTGTGTACTTCCAACCCGAATTGCTCGCAACGGGACAACGATGACCAGCCAAGGTCGACTTGTCGTTCGCAATGCCCAATATGCAAGTGATTTTGGCCCGCTCGATCCCGCTTGTGATTGTTATACCTGTCGCAATTATTCACGTGCTTACTTGCGACATTTGATTAAAGCGGATGAAACCTTCGGGCTCCGACTGACAACGTATCATAACTTGCATTTCTTAATACAATTGATGCGTAATGTCAGACAAGCGATTATGGATGACAGGCTGCTTGATTTCCGAGATGAATTTTTTGAGCAGTACGGTCTTCATGATAATGATAAAGGCTTTTAAGTTTTAGGGAGAGTATACGAAAGGGGGATTTAACATGTTTCATTTTGCTACAGCCGCTGCTGCAACCGGTGGAACTGGCGGACTTTTTCAAATGATCTGGCCACTGGCTCTGATGTTTGTAATCTTCTATTTCTTGCTGATTCGCCCGAATCAGAAAAAACAAAAGCAGCGTCAAACGATGCTTCAAGCTTTGAAAAAGGGAGATAAAGTAATTACAATCGGAGGTCTTCACGGTACAATTATGGAGATTACGGATGATGTAGTAGTTTTGCGTGTGAATGATGTCACGAAGCTGACCTTTGACCGCAGTGCAATCAGCAACGCGATTGCAAAAGACACGGCATCTGAGGAAGTTGTTTCCAAATCGTAAAATGCTGGTGACCGTTATGCAAAAACCGAGCCTTTGAGGAGGCTCGGTTTTTTTGTGTTGTTTTATTACATGGATACAAACATTTTGATTACTTGTTGAGATTAATGCCAAACATCCCACCACCTGCGCCTATGACAAACGCGAAACCTAAGTGTAACAAGTCCTTGCCGTTCATGCCCGCATCCAATGCCAGAAAACCGACCAGAAGAACGATTAGTCCATACAGGATGCCTGTAATACCGCCTTGATACCAGCCTTTGTTTGTGGATCTTTTACCGGCGACGAAGCCGCCAGATAGCATGGCGAATGCATGGACGATGTACGTATACAATGATAAGTCCTGTTCCTGCATCTGTGTCAGCCACAAGAGTAGTGAAAGAATCAA
Source organism: Paenibacillus sp. EKM212P (assembly GCF_011066115.1). Lineage (NCBI taxonomy): Bacteria > Bacillati > Bacillota > Bacilli > Caryophanales > Paenibacillaceae > Paenibacillus > Paenibacillus sp. EKM212P. The sequence continues at coordinate 662,343 of NZ_JAAMNR010000004.1, read as the reverse complement.
TGCGCCAAGCAGCATCCATGCAAAAGCATAAAATAAGCCGGATAAAATAGGATGGGCCAGACGAAACGAACACCAGCGGCGAATGAGCTCCATTGATAATTCCTCCTGTACCAAGGTTTGTACTATTATCATTCTATGGCCAAGCCTACCGGCTTAGTACCAAGTCGCAAGCAGTCTTTCTCTTTATTTCAATAATTTAGCCTTTTGTTTTTTGTATGAGCCAAGTGAGGAACGGTCAGAATACGTGTACAATGACGACTCATGTCTTATTGCAAGTACAGGAGAGGAGGCGAACATATTGAGTCACGATATTTTTGCTCATATTTTTCGGACGCTGCTCATGTATTTTATTGTATATCTGGTGATGCGACTGATGGGTAAAAGGGAGATCGGCAAATTGTCTGTTTTCGATCTCGTCATATCCATTATGATTGCAGAAATTGCTGTATTCAGCCTGGAGGATATAAAACGTCCACTTTATGAAGGGTTGATTCCTTTAGGAGTGCTGTTAATTTTGCAAATAGGTATTTCATTTTTCAGTCTGAAAAGTCGGCGACTGCGCTTACTATTTGATGGTAGGCCCAGTGTATTGTACTCTAATGGACAATTAAACAAGGATGAAATGGTAAAACAACGTTATAATTTAGATGACTTGCTGTTACAACTTCGCGAACAAAATATAGAAAGTCTGGACGAAGTTGAATATGTTATTTTGGAAACGACAGGTAAGCTAACGGTTATAGGTAAGGATGATAATGATGGAGTGGAACACGAAAAAATGAAGCAGGAATTAAACGGAACAGATTTGACAAACAAAGAGCAACAGGTGAATAAAGTTCATCCTTCTCCACAAATCGGTGGAAAGTTTAGATATGAGGGACTGCCTATTCCATTAATCATGGATGGCAAAGTGCTGGATAGAAATTTGGAACGGATGGATATGAACCGTTTTTGGCTTAAAAATCAAATTCAAGCGAAGGGACACAAAGATTTTAAGGATGTTTTTTTATGCTCGGTTAACCATAGAGGTGATGTGTACATTACACCACCGGCCTATGGAAAATATTCAGATTAGGTTTCTTATGCTTTAAACCATCTTCTCAGGATTGGAATGCGTGTAAGGTTGTCCCAATCAATCATTTTGATCAAGGTCATTAGGAAAAGGTACAGTATAATTCCCAATCCTGCGGCAAAAATAAACTGAAGCCACATTTGGTTGAACATCGTTAGATGTCTGTAGGTATATAATACTGCTGCTGCCATGATGATCATGCCTATCCCGGTCTTCCAGAAATCGAGCAAACGTACGCGGAAGCGAAGCAGTCTGCTGACACTGAAGCCGTGAAGGAGAGTAACAATGGCACTGTTAATACAAATGGCGATGACAGCTCCATAGATACCATACTGAGGTTGGGAAGCAAGCCAGACGATCAGTACAATTTTGATAACGGCTCCGATAAAGGTATTTAATAAGGCACTTCCAGGACGGTCTAATGCCTGAAGTGCTGCCTGAAGCGGGGCCTGAATGTACATAAAAAGAGCAAAAGGTGCCATGAGCTTAAGCATGCCTGAAATATCGCCATTATTGTAGAGTAGCAGACACAGAGGTTCTGCCAATACATACATGATAACGGCAAATGGGGCTCCTGCAACCAAAGCGAGCCGAAGCGATTGATGTAGACGTTTGTGAATGGCTGTAATATGCCCCTTAGCTGCTGCTTCGGATAACGAAGGAACGAGTGAAACTGCTAGCGAACTGGTTAGAACCCCAGGTAGTAATAACACAGGAATGACCATGCCCTGCATGGCTCCATATTGTGCGGTTGCCACGCCAGTTGCGATGCCTGCTACGGCAAGGCTGCGCATGCACAAGATAGATTCGAGCAAATAGGATAAGGAACCGACAAGCCTTCCAGCAGTAACGGGAACGGATATAGACATAAGACGTGACAAAACGGATGTTTGCTCGGGATGAACTTCAGAGGAGGGGACAGGCGACTTTGGCTGAAGGATGCGATCTTTTCGCTGGTTACACACGTATTGCCATAGCAGTACAATCATGCCAATGAATTCGCCCGCCAGAGCACCGAGCATGGCACCTGCAGCAGCATAGTCTACCCCATGAGGAAGTAACAAGTAAGCAAACCAAATGACGCAAAAAATGCGTATAACGGTCTCCGCAATGGAGGAACTGGCGGAAGGGATCATATTTTGCTTTCCCTGAAAATAGCCCCTATAAGCTGAAGAAACAGCTACAATGACAATCATTGGGCTCATGCTCACAAATGTATAATACACGCGACTGTCGGTCAGGAGATGGCTTGTGATCCAAGGCGCGAACACAAGACAGAGCACCATGGCGATCAGACTAAGTGTAATGGTGAAGCGCAGGCTGGTGTGCAAAATACGCCGCGACATTTCGGGCTGTCCCGCCGTTTCAGCTTCGGCTACAAGCTTGGCTACCGCAAGAGGGATACCCCCGGTAATAAGCGTCACCAGAACGATAAAAAAGGGATACCCCTGTTGGTACAAGCCAACTCCTTCGGGGCCGATGATACGCGGGAGTGCGATTCGGGGAATAAAACCAAGTATCCGGTTAATAATTCCCGCTGCCAATAAAATGATTGCTCCATGGATGAAAGTCTGCTTTTTCAATCGCAACTCCCTCTTCCCCAAAATGTAATTCTGCGTCTATACATTACTTTAGAAGATATGCTGGACCTGTCCATGTTCATGACAAGCTTTTCCGTTCAGAAACAAAGTGATTTAGACAACAAGAGGGAGAGTGGTGAATTCTGCTATTGACGAGCGAAATGAATGCATATATTGTTGATTTAAGGCTATTTTCAACGAAAAGAAGGGTTTTCCAGGATCAGGACAGAAATGTTCTACAAAGCAGTCAATAACCCCGCTAATTGCTGATCTGCGGAACCGGTAGTCGCTGGGAGGAGGAACGGCCATCGTGGGTATGGAAGAGCTGGATGAGCAGGATTGGGATGACGCAATTGAGATGCTCTGTCAAAGTAAGGCGGACGAGTTGATTCTCGTAGGCTATGAGCATGTCACAAGTAAGGACGTGTGGAATTGCGTCAGCCATAAATATGAAAAGGAGGGTATCCCTCCGCTGCACAAGCTCGTTAATGATATACTTTCCCTTAAAGCGACGAGCTTTATGAACTATTTGACGATGTCCGCATTACGGGGCTCCACTTTCGAATAGAAGGGGGTCTTTTTTTGCGTTCAAATTGACTGCTTTTTGAGGGGTAGCTATAATAGGAATATTGAGAATGAAAGGGGAACATGGGACGGAATGAAGAGAATTCTAAGTTTCATCGTGGTCGTGCTCATAACTACTGGTGTTATGATCGGGACAAGCCCGGGCCTACTGAACAGTTTAAAATTAGGCCTCGATTTAAAGGGAGGCTTTGAAATTTTATATGAAGCCCAGCCTTTGGAAGCCGGGCAGAGTGTAACCAGGCAGTCTCTAATACAAACAGCTCAAAGTCTGGAGAGACGGATTAATGCGCTCGGTACGACTGAGCCGGAAGTAACAACAGAGGGTAGCAACCGTATTCGCGTGCGGCTTGCTGGTGTTACTAATGAGGCAGAAGTCCGCTCCATGCTGAAAAAACCAGCAGAATTAACGTTCCGCAGTGCAACGGCAGCAGATGCTAAAAAGCCAGGCCAATACAGCAAAATTGAGCTCCGCGGTAATGATTTTGTGGAGAATGGCGCTGTTGTTGGCTATGACCAGCTGAACCAACCTGAGATTAGTATCAAAGTGAAGGACAAAGCTAAATTTGCAGAAATCACAAAGCGACTTCTGAATAAAGAATTAGCTATTTTCCTGGATCAGGAATTGCTGTCTGCACCTACAGTACGTGGGGAATTAACGGACGGTAGCGCGTCAATCACAGGTAGCTACACTCGTGATGAAGCGAATAAACTGGCGGATACGATTAATCTGGGTGCCCTTCCGCTCAAACTGACGGAAAAATATTCTCAGAGTGTAGGTGCTACGCTGGGTCAATTGTCACTGGATCAGACGATTCGTGCTGGATTGATCGGCTCGATCATTATTCTGGTATTTATGATTGCGATGTTCCGTGTACCGGGATTAGTCGCCAGTTTCTGTCTTATCGTTCATACCTGGGTGGTGCTTGCCATCTTTTATTTGGGTGGATTCGTGCTTACGCTTCCGGGTATTGCAGCCTTCGTGCTCGGGATCGGGATGGCGGTAGATGCCAATATCATTACGTATGAACGGATTAAAGAAGAAATCAAGTCAGGCAAAACGATTCGTTCTTCTGTCATTGCAGGTAGTAAGGCTTCGTTCCGTACCGTTATGGATGCCAATGTTACGACTATTATAGCGGCAGCGGTTATGTTTGGTCTGGGAACAGGCTCCGTTCGAGGATTCGCTCTGGTGCTCATCGTTGATATTGTCACCAGTATTTTGACGAATATCTTCTTCTCCCGCTTCTTACTCAATCTGCTGGTTAAAGCGGATGTTGTGAAGAAGGCCAAGTATTTTGGTGTGAAGGAGAGTGATATCAGTGCGCTTTAATTGGGACTTGAAATATATTAAGATGAGCAAGTGGTTTTACACGTTCTCGATTATTATCACACTGCTTGGTATTTTGAGCTTATCGATATTTGGCTTAAATTACGGGGTGGACTTTCGTTCCGGTTCGAATGTGGATGTCAATTTGACTAAAGTCGTTACACAGGAACAGATTCAAACTTTGCTGAACAAGCAGGGGATCGGCAAAGAGGTTGATTATACGCCGGGTAAAGAACGCTTCGGTATTCGCTTCTCGCAGGTTTTGACGGACCAGCAAGTGAATAACTTTAAGACTTCTTTTAATAAAGAGCTTGATCCGAAGGCATCTTTTGAGGTTAATACAGTGGATACGGAAATGGCGCAAGAACTGGAGCGGAATGCAATATGGGCGATATTGCTAGCATGTGTAGCCATCGCGGTCTATATTTCGATCCGGTTTGAATGGCGGTTTGCCATTGCAGCCATCGTTTCGTTGTTGCATGATGCCTTCCTCGTTATCAGTATTTTCTCGATTTTCCGTCTTGAGGTGGATTTGACCTTTATTACGGCAATTCTGACGATTGTCGGTTTCTCCATTAATGACACCGTCGTTATTTTTGACCGTATTCGGGAAAATCTACGGTTTGCGAAGAAGAAGTCCAGGGACGACTTAGAGCAGGTAGTTGATCACAGTATTGCGCAGACGATGACTCGTTCACTTGCAACTGTGTTTACGGTGTTTATTGCTTCCTTATGTTTGTTCATATTTGGCGGCGAATCGATCCGTATGTTCTCACTTGCGATGGTTATTGGTTTGTTGTTTGGTGCTTATTCCTCCATTTTCATTGCCAGTCCGCTGTGGGTGGCTTTGAAAGGAAAACAAAAATCTCCGACAGCTGGCGGGGGCGCGGTCAAAACTGCAAAGTCTTAAGTTACGCAAATACCAGTAGTATAAATTAAAGAGAAAGCCGCGTCTGCCTGGGCGCGGTTTTCTAAGGTTTTGAGATTTACCTTGAGTAAGGCACAGTAGTGGACACTTAAATGTGAATGCTTTTTGATTTTAAGAAATTCGGTTATTTTAGAATGGAGCTTTATTGGGAAAGGGTTAGTTCAGGATTGAGGGGGAAACGTTGTGAATAGCGAACGCAGCCGATCATTGGAAACTGCGGCGTTGAGCGGGATTGTAGGCAATCTCGCGCTGGCTGTTCTAAAGGGAACCGTCGGTTATGCGGCAAACAGCAAGGCGTTGTTGGGGGATGCACTGCATACAGCTGCGGATAGTGCTTCCCGTTTGCAGGAGCTTCTGTTTTCCAAGGGTGCTACAGGGCACGGAATGTTGGCACGGTTGCGGAACGGTGAAAAAGTTCGGACGGTCATATCTGTGGTGCTGGCTATTTTAGTGCTGATGAGCGGTCTTCAGCTAGCTATCTCGGCGGTTCGTTCATTAAGCAGTTCGGAACCGCAGGCTCCCGGTCTGTATGCATTAATTACCGTATTTATTGCGTTGGTGTTGAGAGAGGCGTTATTTCAGTTTCAATATCGCTACTCGATTAAACATGGTCATAAAGCGGAAGCAGATCGGTACGCTAACCATGAACGTTACTCGCTGTATGCATCGTTGATTGCATTGATCGGCATGATCGGTGCAATGACTGGCGAAGCAATGGAATGGCCTGCATTATTATATCTTGATCCAACCGCAGCTTTGCTGGTAGCCTGTCTGGTGCTGCGCAAAGGATATTTAATGGTAATGAATACCGCTCACCAGGTTCCTGCACAGCCCTTGCAGGAGGAAGACTCCCGACGCTTTATGGAGACGATTCAACGGGTGTATGGTATTGTAACGGTTGAGCACTTACATGCCCAGGAAACAGGCCATTTCATAACAGTGGATGTAACGATAAGTGTGAACCCGCGGATTACGGTACAGGAAGCGCAGGAAATCGCCGATCGAGCCAGAAATCTACTGTTAGCCCGTTTTCCACAGGTGACCCATGTACAAATGCAGTTCATTTCTTATCAAGCCGGGTATCCTTACAAATCCAATCATGAACTGCCAGATAATGATGTGTCGTCGTTGCTTCAATAGGGCAGGACGACTATGAAAGAAAGGTGAATAGGATTGCTTCATTCGCAGTACAGATGGAAGACCCCAGAGGCTAACCTGGAAGCGGCTCAGCTGTTGACAGAAGAACTGGGGATTTCACCATTGTTGTCCCGGCTTTTAGTGAACCGGGGCGTCACTACCGCCGGGGAAGCAAACCGCTTTTTGTACGGAAGTGTGGACGATGTACACGACCCTTATCTGCTTCTTGGTATGAAAGAGGCTGTGCCGAGAATTCGCCAGGCTCTGGAACGTGGCGAGCATATATTAATCTATGGCGATTATGATGCGGACGGCGTATCCAGTACATCATTGATGATTCAGCTCATGCGTTTTCTGAAGGCCTCTTATGATATTTATATTCCCCATCGTTCTAATGAGGGATATGGTCTGCATAACCATGCCCTTGATTGGGCTCATCAGCAGGGAGTTACGCTGGTCATTACGGTAGATACGGGAATTAGTGCAGTAGAGCAAATTACTTATGCAACTTCCTTGGGGATAGATGTTATAGTGACGGATCATCATGAGCCGCCTGCTGTACTTCCCGAGGCATATACTTTGATTAATCCGAAGCTACCCGGTTGCCCATACCCATTTAAAGGTCTTGCAGGTGTTGGAGTTGCCCTGAAGCTCGCTCAGGCGCTGTTGGGTGAGGTGCCGGAGGAATGGTTTGAAATTGCCGCTATCGGCACAGTAGCCGATCTGATGCCACTGCATGGTGAAAATCGGACGATGGTACGCAGAGGGATTCAATCCATGAGAAACTCTGCATTTCCGGGTATCCGTGCGTTGCTCCATGTAGCGGGCGTGGATATATCTACAGTGACTTCAGTCAACATCGCATTTGCATTGGCTCCGCGGATTAATGCCAGCGGGCGCCTGGATCATGCGGGACGAGCAGTTTCTCTGCTGACGACAGAAAAAGAGGAAGAAGCAGATCAACTTGCGCATGCTCTGGACCTGCTCAATCGTGAGCGTCAACAGGTGGTCGAACGTATTGTGGAGCAAGCCGAGCAACAATTGGCATCCAAACTGAATGGAGGCAAGCTACCGTCAGTTATTGTGTTGGCTGGTGAAGGCTGGAATGTCGGCGTTGTCGGAATTGTGGCATCCAAACTATTGGATCGCTATTATCGACCGACCATTATTCTTGGTATAGATGCTGAGACAGGCACGTGCAAAGGTTCTGCCCGTTCTATTCCTGCATTGGATATTTACAGTGCTCTTACGGACAGCCATGAGCTTATGGAGCATTTTGGTGGTCACCCTTCGGCTGCGGGTATGACGCTGTCCCGTGACAATCTGAAATTGTTTGAAGAGCAGCTGAACCGCTATGCGGGTTCCATTCTGACACCAGAAGATCTCATTCCTGTAGCTGAGGCCGATATGGTCTGTCGTCTGGATGAGGTATCTTTACAAGTGGTTGAAGAACTGGAGTTGCTTCAGCCTTTTGGTATGGGGAATCCTTCTCCACGATTCGTATTACAGGGTCTGCAATTGCGTGAGGCTCGTAAAATGGGACGTGAGAAAAATCATGTGAAGCTCCTGCTGGAGCAGAACGGTTTATCGCTGGACGCGATTGCCTTCCGTCGTGGCGATTTGGCTGATTTTTTACAGCAACAAACGGAGATAGATCTCCTGGGTGAATTGTCAATTAACGAATGGAACGGTAAAAGGTCTCTCCAGCTGATGATGCAGGACATTCGAGTGCAAGCGCCGCAAATTTTTGATTATCGTGGAGTGTCGGACCCTTTTGCCGAATTAGAGCGGGGACTGAAGATCTTTCATCCACGCATAGAGGAAAGAAAGAAAGACGTTGCGGTATTGATCCATCCTTCATCTAGGCTTCGTTCATCGGGCTCCATGGACGCTGAATCCTTATGGTTATACGATAAAGACGGCAGCGTTATTCCCAGTGATGGTCAAAGAGATGCACAGCACTCTGTGAAGTCGCTGTTCGTACTGGAGCCGCCGGATACACCGGATCAGTTTCAGGCTTTATGGTCTACCTTTGAGAATGTAGAGAACATATTTCTCCTTCATTCGGTCAGTGAGCGTGGCGGTCGACTCGTAAGCCCCGACAGAGAGCTGTTCAAGCGTATTTACGTTGTGCTTTCCCGAATGGGAACACAGCCTATTGATGAAAAAGCAATGCTGCCTGCTCTTAGCCGACAGTGTTCCTGTTCAGTACGCATGTTATCCAAAGTATTGGACATCTTCGAAGAGCTTGAGTTTATGACGCGTACAGATGGTCAATTCCAATTTGTATCCAATCCGCCTAAGCGGGATTTAACAGCTTCTCCACGCTATCAGGAATTGTATAATATGGCTGAGATGGAGAAGTATTTGCTGGATGCGGACACTACCCAGATGACGAACTGGATTATGTCGCTTATGAAGGGTGCGTCTTGAGATACTATTTCGCTATTTATGTTGTAAAATGTATATACTAATTTGAAGTTTACAGTAGGAGGAACTAAGTTGGACTACAAAGAATATATTCGGGTGATTTCCGATTTTCCACAACCAGGGATTAGTTTTAAGGACATTACGACACTGATGAAAAATGGTGAACTGTACCGCAAGGCTATCAACGATATGAAGGAACTGGTATCGGATTTGAAAATTGATTTGATTGCAGGGCCAGAAGCACGTGGGTTCGTTGTTGGTGCTCCTTTGGCTTATGCGCTTGGTGTTGGTTTTATTCCCATCCGTAAAAGTGGCAAGCTCCCTGGGGAAACCATTGAGGAAGCATACGGTTTGGAGTATGGTAAAGATACGCTGGCGATGCATAAGGATGCTATTGAGCCGGGACAAAATGTTCTGATTGCTGATGACCTGCTTGCTACAGGTGGAACCATTGCTACATCCGTGAACTTGGTACGCCAGCTTGGTGGCAATGTGGCAGGGGCTGCTTTTCTTATCGAGCTGTCTGATCTAAACGGTCGGGCGAAACTGCCTGATGTAGATGTATTCACCCTGATTACGTATTAAGTATTTAAAAACCCGGGTTTCCCGGGAAATAATTATGAACGGATCGTCTAAATAGTCCGATGGAACATCTCTTTATCTAAAGAGTTGCTCCATCGGACTATTTTGTTTAGCAGTATTTTAAGTTTGGGCTTTGTTTCATTGGTTCAAACTACCATGTATTTTATTGGAAATAGTAATAAAGAATCAAAAAATAACTGTCGATAAATAGTTAAAAGGGAACAGGGGTGGTTATATTGGGTTTATTTCGATTTAAGAGTTTACAGGCACGGACATTTTCTACCTTGATTCCGCTTGTACTTATAACGCTGATTTTAATCAGCTTTTTGTCTTATTTTTTTGCCAAGCAGAAGCTGGATACGGAAATAAGCCAAAATGCTGCTCATTCCTTGTCGAGGGTTAAAGCGGATATTGCAGCTAACGTAGATCGTCATGCTTTACTTGTTTCGATGCTGACTAAGAGCGCGGAACAACTGGGAGCAGGAATGAACATTGAGGGTTATGGACGTTATTTTGAACAAGAGCTGGCTTTAAATGATATGTCATACGGGTTGGGCATTTATTTTGCTAAAGGTGCGTATGATCCGGGAGTGACTTACCGTTCCATATATGTGCATAGAGATGGCCAGCTAGTGAAGCAAACGATTGAATATGATGATCCACAATATGACTACTTAACACAGCCATGGTATACAGAAGCCGTGGAACGTGGTAAGGATATAAATTTTACGGAGCCTTTTTACGATAGCAGACTGAAAATCAATATGATTACTGCAGGGAAAGCATTTTATGATAGGGAAGGGAAGCTGTTAGGTGTCATTACTGGCGACCTGAACATGACAAACATTCAAACGTTTATTGAAAAAATGAAGTTTGGTGCTAACGGTAGTGCGATCTTGATGGATAAGAATGGAGCCATTTTGTCATCCGGTCTTCCGTCCTTAAAAGCAGGCGAGCCGTTAACAAACACGATGAATGCGGAAGCAGCACAATCTATTCAAATTGGTACGTCCGGACAACTATCCGTACCCATTGATAGTGAGGACTACCGGATAATGTACGAAACACTCCCGCAAACCGGATGGAAAATCGGCGTATTACTGCCAGAATCCGATTTGAACCGCTCTGCGAACGAAATGCTTAAACTTCTTCTTATTGTTAGTGTTATAGGCATCTTGCTAATTATGGGAGCGTTATTACTTAACAATTCAGGTATGATCAAAGAGATTAAAAAAATTATGCAGATAACCAATCGTATGGCTCTTGGGGATTATAACCTTGAACTAACACATCAACGTAAGGATGAATTTGGCCAAATGGCTGACGGGATCAATAAGGTGATTGCGGCAACCAGAGGAATGGCATCACGTTTGAGCGAAGAGTCAGATGTTATCTCAGGCGTATCTATAAAAATTTCCCAAGAGATTTCTGGGACGACTAAAGATGCCCAGCACAATGCAGGAGAACTGGCTAAGGTGAAGGAAGGGGCCGAGCTTCAGTTGGCTGCCGCAGCCGAGAGTGCGACAGCGATGGAGGAGATGGCAGTTGGCATACAGCGTATTGCTGAATCTATCCAGCATGTATCCGAGGCTACCACTGAGATTGAACATAAGGCACAACAAGGAAATGAACGGTTGACCGTGGTCAACCAAGGAATGCATAAAGCGAAAATGTCTATGGATGAGGCAGGCAGGGTAGTAAGCTCATTGAATGAGCGGTCCGTCCAAATTGGCAGCATAATTGGAATGATTCAGGAAATTAGTGGGCAGACCAAGTTGCTATCACTGAATGCTTCCATTGAAGCCGCACGTGCAGGGGAGCATGGCCGAGGGTTCGCTGTGGTGGCTTCAGAAATCGGCAAGCTGGCTGTAAACGTGAGCGAGTCTGCGGAACAAATTACGAGTCGAATCCGATCCATGCAGGAAGAAACCAAATTAGCTTTGGAAGGAATGCAGCAGGGTGCTCTGGAGATGGATGAAGGAGTATCTATTTTGCTTGAGGTGGAAGAACGTTTTATTGCGATGAATCAAGATATTCAGCAGGTGGCGATAGAAGTGCAGGAGGTTTCATCTGCCTCAGAAGAAATGTCGGCAGGTTCAGAGGAAGTTGCAGCCTCTATTGGATATCTTGCAGACATTGCGAAAGCTTCAGCTAAACGTACAGGGCAAGCCGCGGAACGATCCGAACGGCAACTTAAGGATCTGGAAGGTATGGACAGCTCTGTCAAGACGCTTACAGGTGTTTCTGATACGCTTAATCAGGTCGTATCTCGCTTTCGTGTGTGATATCTTTAGAAAAAAAGGCCGTGCATAAAAAAACGCCGCTCCATGAGATATGGATCTTTACACGCTTGTCTATACATTCTGAGCGTGTTGACCCATAACTTACATGGAGCGGCGTTTTAAAGTTGAAAAAAAGACATCAATCTGGTGTTTTCTCGGTTAAAGGTTCCTGCGATTTATCGTTGGACCAGCCGAGCACGTCAATCAGCTTAAAGAACAAGCTGAGGATGATGCCGATGATTGTAGCCAATGCCATACCTTTCAAGGTTACAGCGCCCCAAGTGAGCGTAGTACCGCTGATTCCGACAACAAGCACGATGGTCGCAAGCAGCATGTTGGTTGGCTTGGCGAAATCAACCTTTTGCTCAACGAAGATTCTTAGACCGGAGGCAGCGATGACACCGAATAATAGTAAGGATACGCCACCCATAACTGGAGCTGGAATATTAGAAACAATCGCTGAGAACGTGCCTGAGAAGGACAATAGGATGGCAATGACAGCCGCTCCGCCAATGACCCATACAGAGTACACTTTAGTTAATGCCATGACACCAATATTTTCACCATAAGTCGTATTAGGTGTAGAACCCACAAAACCGGAAATGACGGTGGAAATACCGTTACCTAGCAGAGAGCGATGGAGACCAGGATCTTTGGACAGTTCGCGCCCGACAATGTTGCTAGTCACAAGCAAGTGACCAATATGCTCTACGATGACGACCAGAGCAACAGGAAGAATCGTCAGCATAGCAGAGGTATTAAAAACTGGAGTGGTAATTGCAGGATGTCCGAAAAAAGGAGCGTCTGCAATGGCTTGTGTATTGACCATGCCCATAAAATAAGCAAGTACATAGCCCACTACGATACCAATCAGAATATGAATGATTTTGGCAAACCCGCGAAACAATACCGCACCCAGAACAGTGACCCCGAGTGTAACGAGCGAAAGAGTAATCGTTTTGGGATCTGGAGTCCAGGCCTTAGTAGGATCGGCATTGATAATGCCTGCCATGCCTGCTGCAACCGGAACCAGTTCCAGACCGATTAAGGCTACGATGGAGCCCATAACAGCTGGAGGAAAAACGACGTCCAGCCAACGGGTTCCGGCATATTTGATCACCAGTGCGACGAGGCAGAAAATAATACCTGTAACGATGAAAGCACCGAGGGCCATAGCATAGCCGTTGCCGCCGGGATTGTTTTTAAGCACAAGACTGACGGGAGCGATAAAAGCGAAGCTGGAGCCGAGATAGGCGGGAATTTTGCCGCGGCAGATCCATATGTACAACAATGTGCCAATACCGTTCATTAGCAAAATCATGCCGGGATCGACGCCGAAAATATTCGGCACCAGCACAGTGCTGCCAAACATGGCAAACAAATGCTGTACGCTGAGCAGGAACCCAGGTCCTGCCGGAAGCTTTTCATTAACTTGAATTTCGCGTTGCAACGCAGTTCACTCCTTAGTTCTTTCAATTATTCTTATATACATTAATTACTTTTCGTAATTTTTTCAATATAATTCGTTTCATTTCGTCAACAATCCTGATTTTACTTACCATGTGTGACAGAATAATGCGACAATGCCAAACCTGTAATAGTTGACGTGTGACGTGCTAACCGTCATAATTGTAGGAAATCACTTTTAAAAGGGAACCTTTGCGCGACATTGATCGGCGGGTTCCATTTTGCATAGAAAGGACACGGAATAGAGCAGAATGGGGATAGAGCAATTACTTAAAAAGGCCGGGGCCTATACCAGAGAAGCAGATCTTATCCGCATCAGGGACGCCTATGATTTTGCCGAGCAGGCCCATTCCGGCCAGACTCGTAAGTCCGGTGAACCTTATATTCTGCATCCGCTTGCGGTTGCTGATATCGTCGTTAATATGCAGATGGATACCATCTCCATTATCGCCGCTCTTTTACATGACGTTGTGGAGGATACGACGGTGTCTTTGGCGCAGATTCGCGAGCATTTTGGCGATACATGTGCGATGCTTGTCGATGGTCTGACGAAGCTGGAGCGTATTCAGTTCCGTTCCAAGGAAGAACAACAGAACGAAAATTATCGAAAAATGTTTATTGCTATGGCGCAGGACATTCGTGTCATCGTCATTAAGTTAGCAGATCGTCTGCATAACATGCGTACTTTGAAATATCAGTCAGAGGAAAGCCAGCGTCGGATTGCTTATGAAACGTTAGAGATTTTCTGTCCGGTTGCAAACCGACTGGGTATTTCGGCCATTAAATGGGAAATGGAAGATATTGCTTTACGCTATCTGAATCCTCAGCAGTATTATCGCATCGCCAATTTGATGCATAAAAAGCGGGCAGAGCGGGAGCAGTTTATTGATAATGTCATACAGCGTATCAGAGAAAAGCTGGAAGAGATGGGCATTCAGGCTGATCTGTCCGGACGCCCTAAACATATTTACAGTGTGTTTAAAAAAATGACGACGAAGAACAAGCAATTCAATGAAATATATGATTTGCTGGCGATTCGAATTATTGTGGATAACATTAAAGACTGTTACGCCACACTGGGGATTATCCATACGTTGTGGAAGCCGATGCCGGGGCGGTTTAAGGATTATATCGCTATGCCTAAGGCCAATATGTATCAGTCCCTTCATACGACAGTAGTAGGTCCCAACGGGGAGCCTACCGAGGTACAAATTCGCACAGTGGATATGCACCGTACCGCTGAATTCGGGATTGCGGCCCATTGGGCCTATAAAGAAGGCAACGGAGCAAACAACACTAACTTTGAGGATAAAATCACCTTTTTTCGAGAAATTCTGGAGCTGCAAAATGAAGCGAAGGATGCGTCGGAATTTGTGGAATCGCTCAAAATGGACTTTTTCTCAGACCTTGTGTTTGTGTTTACTCCTAAGGGAGAGGTCATTGAGTTGCCGGCCGGATCCGTTCCGCTGGACTTTGCTTTCCGTATTCATACCGAAGTTGGCAATCGAACGATTGGCTCTAAGGTAAATGGAAGAATCGTACCTTTGGATTATCGGCTTAAAACCGGTGATATTGTCGAAATTATGACGTCCAAGCACTCTTATGGACCTAGTCAGGACTGGCTCAAAATTGCTCAGTCCTCTCACGCGCGCAGTAAAATCAAACAATGGTTCAAGAAAGAAAAGCGTGAGGAGAATGTTGAAAAAGGCCGCGAAAATCTGGAACGCGAACTGAGAAAACGTGATATCGAGCCATCGGTGTGGATGAGCGACGACAAGCTTCAGGAAGTGGCACAGAAGTTCTCTTTTAACGATTCCGAAGATATGCTGTCTGCGATTGGCTTTGGTGGTATAACCGCAGCGCAGGTCTGTACACGTTTGACAGAGAAGCTGCGTAAGGAACAAGAAGAGGCCCGGTTGATCGAATTGACGACCGAAGTCAAGGAGTACAAGCCGCAGGGCGAACGGAAAAAAACACCGACCAACGGTGTCAGCGTCAGAGGCGTCGATAATTTACTCGTCCGTTTTGCACGATGTTGTAATCCCGTACCGGGAGATGACATCATTGGCTATGTAACACGTGGACGCGGCGTATCCGTTCACCGGACGGATTGCCCGAATATTCCTTCGGGTACGGGCGAAGACCAGGCACGTGTGATTGAAGTAGAGTGGGAAGAAGCAGCGGAAGTCAACTACAGTGTCGATATTGAGATTACGGGGCATGATCGCAACGGTTTGCTGAATGAAGTGCTTCAGGCCATTTCTGAGAACAAAACCAGCTTCTCGGCCGTTACAGGTCGTACAGATAAAAATAAAATGGCGATGATTCACATCACGATTCTCATTCGCAACACGGATCATTTGCATTCTGTTGTCGAACGGATCAAACGGGTGAAGGATGTATACACTGTGCATCGGATTATGCAATAACCTTATTAAGCGTACAGATAGGTTTATAGCCTTTGTAACACATCTTGGGTAGAAAGACCCATGGGTTGCTAAAAGAGCCATAATACGGCTGTGAGCACCTTTTAAAAGGGAAGGTTAAAGGAGATATCGGATAGGCGATGAAGATCATTATTCAGCGCTGTAAAGACGCTCAGGTAACGGTGAATCAAAAGGTGGTCGGCAAGATTGGAACCGGATTAATGCTGCTGGTTGGTATTGGTCAGGGAGATACTGCAGCCGATGCCGTCTATTTGGCGGATAAAACAGCGGGATTACGTATATTTGAGGATGCTGAAGGTAAAATGAATGACAGCGTTCTGGATGTCGGTGGAGCCATTTTGTCTGTCTCTCAATTTACGTTGTATGGTGACTGCCGTAAAGGGAGAAGGCCTAACTTTATGGGGGCGGCCAAACCTGAGGAAGCGGAAAAGCTGTATGATTTCTTCAACAGTCAGCTTCGAGCCAAGGGCTTGGAGGTCGAAACGGGAATTTTTGGGGCTATGATGGATGTTTCATTGACGAATTGGGGCCCAGTGACACTGATTTTGGATACCGAACGTTCGTAGCTATGCGTTGATGGCGTGATCTGAGTAGAATAAAATAACTGTTCAGAGGGACCATAATGTCATCCCGATTGGTGATTAGCCAGGCGGATAGCCTAAGGGTGACAGGAGAGACGAAGCTATGCGTCAAACCCCAAAAATGGACGGGCCTCGAAGCACTGTGCTGCTTTTTCCCGGTAGCATGCAGGAGGCAATCAGCCTTACTCGTAATGCTGATACGTTATTACAGCATGTTGCAGCAGCCATCGACAAGCCGGGACGCGGTGCTTTGCCACGCAGGTAACATCGGGTTAAATGTACCGTTATGAGGTGCTACCCGAAAGTAGCACAAAGAGGCCAAAAATAAAATATGTAGCATTGAATTAGTGCAGGAGCCGAAAGGCTCCTTTTTCTTTTCCGCCGCTGCGATTGTTATAAAAACAGATCAAGCGGGTAATAACAAATCGTGGTAGACAAACAAACTTAATTTTAACTTTTTCGAGGATAACCGGAAAGGAGATCTGAACATTAATGAGTAAAATTGCATTTTTATTAGCTGACCAATTTGAAGATTCTGAAATGAAGGTACCTTATGATGAATTAAAAAAGGCTGGACATGAGGCAGATATTGTTGGGCTGAAGCAAGGTGAGAAAGTGAGCGGTAAGCAAGGTAAAGCAAGCTACACTATTGAAAAAGCCATTGCAGATGTGAAATCAAGTGACTATGATGCAGTTGTTATTCCCGGCGGATCCTCCCCGGAAAATCTGCGATTGGATGCACATGTTCTGAAATTTGTGACTGAAATTAACGAGGCCAAAAAAACGATTGGCGCTATCTGTCACGGGCCACAAATTTTGGCGAGTGCCGATTTGTTACAAGGCCGGACGATTACTGCTTATCCTCCGTTGAAAGATGACTTAATTAATGCGGGTGCTCATTTTGAGGATCGAGAGGCGGTTGTGGACGGTAACTTTATTACGTCTCGGACCCCTAAGGATGAGCCTGCCTTTGTGCGTGAGTTATTAAAAGCATTGTAATTTGAATATTTCCTTAGATTAATGCCAGTACAATTCCCAAACGAGGAGGATTTAATATGGCAAAACAGATTCAGGCTTATTTTCGCACAGAAGATGAAGCTGAGGGTGCCAGAGCCTCGCTTCAAGCTTATAGAACTGAACATTTGGAAGTAGGTGCTTTGGATGATGCGCTCGGTCGGGAGACGAGAGTTTTAATTCCGCTGGTCCCCTATAACAATACAGGTTCTGTGAGCACAGGAGGCTCTGCAGGTGCGGCAATCCCTGCGGCGGGTGCTTATGGCGAGAATATTCTACCAGATGCGAAGGAAGACCAGATTAACTCTGGCTCAGCCCAAAGGGATCTGAATGAAGATCGGGGTGGAACAACGAATCATGACGGAGGGTTGCTCCGTGCGACAGATGTGTATATTAACGGTGATCAAGATGAATTACGGTATGTATTATCAGCAAAGGTGAATGATGCCGATTATGATGAGGTCATTTATAAGCTACGTTCCAATCGTGGATATGTATCGCAGTTGGATTAAAGCTGAGAGCGCGACACAAGAGATTGTCGATACTTGAGAAATTTAGCTACAAAAGAGTGACTGTAATACAATTGTAATATTCGAAACATCATTCCTTAATATTCGTTGTTTATAATAACAGCATGACCCCCTTTTGATATATCTTTTTGAACCTGCGGACCGTTTCCGCAGGTTATTTTCTTTTTATAAGCCTTATTTGTCCGATTATAGGGAGAATGTCTTGACTTTGTCGAGGCGGTTCATTAAAATCATAAAATAATGAAAAATGATTTGATGACGGGACCAAGTACTCCGAACCCACAAGCGCAGAGAGGAATTTCCAGGCTGTAAAAATTCCCTTGATGAGCGGATGAATGACCTCCCCGAGAACAGGCGGCGAACAATTGAGGAAACCCTACTGAAAGTGCATTGCAACTGTACCGACAGTGGATGGTCCTGCATAATAGCCGTACTGCGCGTTACGGGCGTTATACGTATGAGCGGAGTCAGTATAATGCTGACGGGCAATGAGTGATTCTTATGCTGGTTGTCTGGGCAAACTCCGGAATGTGGGTGGTACCACGGGTGATTGTAAACGACAATCCCTCGTCCCTGTTAATGTTAACAGGACGAGGGATTTTTTGTTTTATATTGAAAGTGGAGCAAGAAGAAAGTGCACAATACGAAATACAACGATGGGGGGATACGTTAATGGCCTTTCAAAAACCGACAGGAACACAGGATTTGCTGCCGGGCAGTGTAGAAAAGTGGCAAGTTGTCGAGGAAAAAGCCCGTGAGATTAGCCGCCGCTTTAATTACCGAGAGATTCGTACGCCAATGTTCGAACAAACGAATTTGTTCGTTCGAGGTGTGGGTGAAACGACGGATGTGGTGGAAAAAGAAATGTATACTTTTGAGGATAAAGGGAAGCGCAGCATGACTTTGCGTCCGGAAGGAACAGCAGGGGTTGTCCGCTCCTATGTGGAGAACAAACTATACGGGGAGCCGGATGTAACTAAGCTGTATTATATCGGCCCGATGTTCCGGTATGAGCGTCCACAGGCTGGGCGTCAGCGTCAGTTTCACCAATTTGGAATTGAAGCATTTGGTGCGGTCGATCCGGCGTTGGATGCAGAAGTTATTGCTTTCGGGTATCAATTCTGCCGTGAGCTGGGCTTGAAAGGAGTACAGGTGGAGATTAACTCCGTCGGTAATGCAGCCAGCCGGGCAGCTTATCGTCAGCATCTGGTAGACTTCTTGATGCCAATTAAGGATACGTTGACCAAGGAGAGCCAAGCACGCATTGAGCGTAATCCGCTGCGAGTGCTGGATAGCAAAGATGACCAGGACAAATTTGGAGGTGCACCTTCGATTTTGGATAGCTTGGACGAGGAATCTCGCACACACTTTGAGAAAGTGAAGCAAAATTTGGATGCCATGGGCGTGGAATATACAGTTAACCCGCGTTTGGTACGGGGGCTGGATTATTATACGTTGACAGCGTTCGAATTCAAAGCTGAAGGAATTGGTGCCATAGATACGATCGGTGGAGGCGGCCGCTACAACGGATTGGTTGGAGATTTGGGCGGACCGGATCAGCCGGGCATTGGTTTTGGCATTGGACTGGAGCGAATTCAGCTGATCCTGGAACATCAAGGTGTCAAACTGAACGAAGCCAAGCCGTTAGATATCTATATGGTAGCATTGGGAGAAGCAGCAGAAACAGAAGTGACCAAACAACTATTCAAGTTGCGTCAAGCCGGATTTTCTGCGGAGCGAGATTATCTGGGACGCAAAATGAAGGCGCAGATGAAATCAGCCGATCGCTTTAAAGCAAGGTATACTGCGATTCTGGGTGAGGATGAGCTGGTTCAAGGTGAAATTGCACTGAAAAACATGGAAACTGGCGAGCAGCGTACCGTTAAGCTGGATCAACTGGTGGAAGAATTAGGATAAGCAAAATGATGTAACATCAATCAGTGGAGCTTCCTCTGGTTGTCATATAGCATTAACTACTAAACATAAACAGGAGTGTGTATTATGAAAAGGAGTCATGAGTGCGGCGCATTGACCCATGCGCATATCGGAGAAACAGTTACATTGAACGGTTGGGTACAAACCCGTCGTGATTTGGGGGGCGTACTTTTTATTGACCTGCGCGACCGTAGCGGAATTGTACAAATTGTGTTTAATCCGGCATATTCCGGTGACGCACTGCAAATTGCGGATCGTGTTCGTAGTGAATATGTGCTTGAGGTTACCGGTACCATTGTTAAGCGTGATGCAGAAACCATTAACCCGAATCTGCCTACAGGTGAAATTGAAGTGCGTGTCACTGAAATCGAAGTATTGAATGCGTCCAAAACACCTCCGTTCTTCATTGAAAATGGTGTAGAAGTGGACGAGTCTCTGCGTTTGAAATACCGTTATTTGGACCTGCGTCGTCCGGAAATGTACCAGACGTTGAAACTGCGCTCCAAAGCAGCAAAAATATTCCGTGACTTCCTGGACGGAGAAGAGTTCGTCGAGGTGGAAACACCAATTTTGACGAAAAGCTCCCCAGAGGGCGCACGTGATTATCTGGTACCTAGCCGGGTGCATGAAGGTGAGTTTTTCGCCTTGCCGCAATCGCCACAACTGTACAAGCAATTGCTGATGGTGGGTGGCCTGGAGCGCTACTACCAAATTGCACGTTGTTTCCGTGATGAAGATTTGCGTGCTGACCGTCAGCCTGAATTTACGCAGGTCGACATCGAGACCTCCTTCATGCAACAGGATGACTTGCTGCCAATGATGGAGCGTCTTATGGTGAAATTGTTCAAAGAAACCGTTGGGGTAGAACTGGAAACACCGTTCCAACGGATTACACATGCTGATGCGATGGACAAATACGGCTCGGACAAGCCAGACCTGCGTTTTGGCCTTGAGCTGATAAATGTTAATGATATCGTGGCAACCAGTGGTGTGAAAGTATTTGCTTCCGTAATTGAAAAGGGTGGCGAAGTTAAAGTCCTTAATGCCAAAGGATGTGGCACGTGGAGCCGTAAGGACATTGATGACCTGGGTCCTTTTGCAGCGCGTTATGGAGCAAAGGGCTTGGCTTGGATTCAAGTGAAAGAAGGCGAATTCAAGGGGCCTATCGTTAAATTCTTCACACCGGAAGAAATCGAAGCCTTGAAAGAGCGTACGGGAGCCGAAGAAGGCGATCTGTTGCTGTTCTCTGCGGATAATAAAAAAGTAGTTGCTGATGTATTAGGCTCGCTTCGTCTGAAAATTGGCCGTCATTTGGGGCTCATCGACGATAACAAATTCAAATTTGCCTGGGTCGTAGACTTCCCGCTTCTCGGCTATGACGAAGAACAAAAACGTTATGTAGCGGAGCACCATCCGTTCACTCGTCCGAAGGAAGAAGACCTGGCCCTCTTGGACACAGATCCAGGTCAAGTTCGTGCTCAGGCCTATGATATCGTGCTGAACGGCTACGAAGTGGGTGGTGGCTCGATGCGGATTTTCAAACGTGAAGTTCAGGAAAAAATGTTCAAAGCGCTCAATCTGCCGCCTGAAGAAGTGAAGGATAAATTCGGTTACCTGCTGGATGCATTTGAATATGGTACGCCTCCACATGGTGGTATTGCCTTCGGTTTTGACCGTCTTGTCATGCTGCTTGCAGGTCGTACAAATCTGCGTGAAACTATTGCATTCCCGAAAACAGCCAGCGCGACAGACCTCCTTATGGATGCACCAGCCGAAGTGGATCAAGCTCAATTGGATCAGCTTCATATTCGTCTTGCTCCGAAGCCTGTTGCGCCTAAAGCTTAAGACGAACATTTGGCTTAGCAAGTGCCATCCATTGGCATGAGATAGCTTATAGAATGCCATGAACCCGTTACCCTCATATGGATAATGGGTTCGTGGTTTGTATGCTGGAGTTCAGGCATAGAGTTTAAATCAGTGAGGGAGGATATACCATATTGTTGCATCAATTTTCACGAACGGAACTGGCCATCGGAACTGAAGGTCTAGAAGTTATGAAAAATAGCACGGTGGCCGTGCTGGGTATTGGCGGTGTCGGTTCGATTGCAGTGGAAGCACTGGCGCGCACGGGTGTTGGACGCATCATTTTGATTGATAAAGATGTTGTAGATATCACCAATATTAATCGCCAGATTCATGCGTTGACAACGACGGTAGGTCAAAAAAAGGCTGATCTGATGGTAGAGCGTGTGAAGCTGATTAATCCTGAATGTGAAGCGATTGCACTGAACATGTTTTATACAGAAGAAACATATGAGGAGCTGTTCAAGTACGACTTGGATTATGTGCTGGATGCTTCGGATACGATTATATACAAAATTCATTTGATTAAGGAATGCCTGAAACGTGGGATTCCGATGATCTCCAGTATGGGCGCTGCGAATAAAATGGATCCGAGTCGGTTTCAAGTAGCAGATATTTCCCAGACGAGAATGGACCCGATTGCCCGTGTCATCCGCACCAAGTTGCGCAAGGAAGGCATTACCAAAGGCGTCAAAGTTGTGTTCTCCGATGAGGAACCCATGAAGCCACGTGAAGAAATTACAAAAAAAATTGTACCTGCAAACGCACCTGAAATCCGGAAGGCGAAGCAGCCACCTGCAAGCAATGCATTTGTACCTCCGGTAGCAGGACTGATCATGGTTAGTGTAGCCGTGAAGGATTTGTTAGAACACGCTGGTGTGTAAGTTGCAAAAATAGCATGGCAGTGCATTCGTAGATTTACATCAGTATGTATTCACTTTAAGACCTGTAGTTCTGTGCATCACATCCTTTGTGTCACAGTTGCTACAGCTCTTTTTTGTTTTGAAAAAGCGCAGCTTACTGCAAAAAGATTGAACAACTTGCTGGAGGGTTTTGGTATGAAGGATGGACTATGGTCCAGAAGTCTCGGTTTCAAGCCCGAGCATCATTGGAAAAAGGAATTAGCCGCTGGGGCCATTTCTTATTTTTCCGTTGTA
Source organism: Paenibacillus sp. EKM212P (assembly GCF_011066115.1). Lineage (NCBI taxonomy): Bacteria > Bacillati > Bacillota > Bacilli > Caryophanales > Paenibacillaceae > Paenibacillus > Paenibacillus sp. EKM212P. The sequence goes on along the minus strand of NZ_JAAMNR010000004.1, from coordinate 639,426 downwards.
TACATTGTTATGGTTAATGCAACTATTTTGGCAGATGCCGGGATTCCCCTCCAAGGGGCAATGCTCGGGACGCTGCTGACATCGATGATCGGCTGCCTGCTTATGGCTTTTGGTGGGAAATCTCCAATGGTCGTTGTACCCGGGATGGGAATTAATGCTTTTTTCACATATACGCTCGTACATTCTATGAAGCTGAGCTGGCAGGAAGCGCTGATGGTGGTTGCCGTCACAGGGATTTTATTCGCCATTGTGGCTTTTACATCATTGTACAAGCTGATTAGCCAAGCGATTCCCCATAATTTGCAGCACGGAATTACGGTGGGCATTGGATTGTTTTTAACCTTTATCGGATTGCAAAAAAGCGGCATCGTGATTGCTCATCAGACGACTTTTGTGGCTATTGGCCATTTTAATGATCCCAAGGTAATTACGGCTTGTGTAACGTTGCTGCTCGCTATTATATTGTTTGTGCGTAACGTTCAGGGAGGTTTACTAATTAGCATTTTGGCGGGAACTGGACTTGCTTATATACTGGAAGCTGTAGAGCCTACAAGCACGGTACGAACCTCTGAAACGGTACGACAGTATGGGCAATTGTTTGGAGAGCTTTCCTTTTCAGGCATTGTCTCGGTAGCTTTCTGGATCGCTGTCTTTTTGCTCCTACTCATCGTGCTATTCGAGAATATTGGTATGATTACTGCTCAAACCAACATGATTGGAAGACCGGATTTATTTAAAAACAGCTTGCGTGTGTTGGCTGTAACCAATATCTTTGCCGGTATTTTGGGTAGCAGTCCGGCGGTAGCCGCTGCGGAATCGACGGCTGGCATTGCAGCGGGGGGACGCTCGGGAATGACACCGCTGGTAACTGCTATTTTATTCGGAGCGACGTTTTTCTTTATTCCTCTGTTGGCTTATATTCCTGACAGTGCCATTGCGCCCGTGTTGATCATCATTGGGGGTCTAATGGTGCAAAATGTGCGAGAGATGGATTTCAGTGATTTTACTGAAGCGTTTCCTGCATTTCTGATCATGGTGATGATGCCCTTTACTTACAGTATTGTAGACGGGATGGCCTTTGGTTTTATTGCATACCCCGTAGCCAAGCTGGCAGCAGGACGGGGCAAGGAAGTGCCTGTTGCATTATATATCATTTCTGTACTATTTGTGGCTAACTTTGTGCTTCATTCTCTGGTGTAGTAAACTCGAAGATAGATTGTACTGTTCATACCCGCGCAGAGCGCGGGTGTTGTTGTTTGAACAAGAATGGTCAGACAGGAAGCGAGGTTGATGGCATATGGAAAAAGAACATCATACACACCAAGATGAGCAGGAGGACCAGATGAAGGAAAAGTCGGGTAAAAGACCGGATAAGGCTGGCATGGGGCGGTTTATCAAATTGATTGCGAGTGCACATCCGCCCAAGGCTATTCTAATCATCGCCCTGATTCTGACGCTGATTCAGACCATTGCTGGTTTAATCGTACCCATGATGACCAAAGGGTTGATTGATGGCTTGACCTTTTCTTCACTAAACCGTATGGTCATTGTTGGTCTGCTTGGCGCTTTTGTGCTTCAAGCGGTGGCTTCGGCGGTTTCTATCTATATGTTGAACTATGCCGGGCATAAGATTGTGGCTAATTTGCGCAAACGCTTATGGCATAAAATCTTATCTCTACCTATCCCTTACTTTGATCGGAATCGGTCAGGAGATACGATGAGTCGCGTCACCAATGACACAAGCCTGATTATGAACTTAATTACGGAGTATCTAGTCAATCTGATTTCTAATGTGATCGCAATTATTGGTGGTATTGCATTGTTATTTTATCTGGATTGGGTGATGACGCTCATTATTATGGCCATTGTTCCGCTAACAGCCCTGATTTTATTTCCGGTAGGCAGAAAAATGTACCGCATCTCCAAAAAACAGCAGGATGAGATGGCAGATCTGACCTCAGTGTTGAGTCAGGTTATCGGCGAAATCAGACTGGTGAAGGCCTACGGAACCGAAAGCAGAGAGGCTCAGGCCGGTGAGGATCGTATTTACCGGATGTTCCGCTTCGGTTTGCAAGAGTCACGTATCCTGGCCCTTGTAGGTCCCATTTCTACCTTCTTGCTGACTGCAGTGCTGGTCATTATATTGGGTGTTGGTGGTGTTCGTGTCGCATCGGGTGTGCTGACCGCTGGGGATTTGGTGGCTTTTATTTTGCTGCTGTTTCAGGTGATCACACCGATGGCACAATTCACGACCCTGTATTCACGTCTGCAAAAGGTGGTTGGGGCTACTGAACGGATTCAGACGATTTTAGATCATGAAGAAGAACCGCTCGAGTTGAAGCAGGAAGCGGCGAAAGAGAGCAGAGATATTATACTTCGTGATGTTGCCTTTTCTTATACCGAAGGTGAAGAGGTCCTTCATAATGCGAACTTGGTCATTCCGGCTAACCGGACGACAGCATTCGTGGGACCGAGTGGAAGTGGGAAGTCCACCTTGTTTTCATTGTTGGAACGCTTTTATGTGCCAGATACAGGTGAAATTCGTTATGGAGACGAACCGATATCGTCATATACACTTTCCTCCTGGCGCTCCAAAATTGGTTATGTATCGCAGGAAAGCTCAATGATGACCGGAACGGTCAGAGATAATATTACATATGGCTTGGGGCGCGAAGCTGACTTGGAAGAAGTGAGACGAGCAGCCACGATGGCGTATGCGGATACATTTATTATGGATCTACCTCAAGGCTACAATACTGAGGTGGGAGAACGGGGAATGAAGCTGTCCGGAGGGCAGCGTCAACGGATCGCTATTGCGCGTGCGCTTCTTCGTAGCCCTGACATTCTCATGCTGGATGAGGCTACATCTAGTCTGGACAGCTCATCTGAGCATGAGGTACAGAAGGCCCTAGCGAACTTGATGGAAGGACGCACGACGATTGTCATTGCTCATCGTTTGTCTACGGTGGTGCACTCCGATCAGATTATCGTGTTGGACAAGGGTAAGGTGACCGGTGCAGGAACTCATACGGAGTTATTAGAGTCCCATCAGGTGTACCGTGAGCTGGCTCAAAAGCAGTTTGTGGAGATGGGGGAGAGGAGTATGGAGCATTAGAGGCCGCTGCGCGTGTGATTTGATCCTCCGATCGCTGTTGCCTCTGAATTCCTCTCATTGTAATGAGGACAGGGGGGAATTCAGAGGCAAAGGCGAACGCTCCGCTTCTTCGGATTCAAATCACCCGCTCCACTGGTGCCGCAAAGCTTCATACTTTTGTGAAAGAGTAGGGGAATAGGCGTATTAGGAAATAAGGTTGGATTTTTATGGTTAAATGTGTTACGCTTACTTTCCTTTTTTTGTGTCGGAGCAAGTGAATGCGATGCAGAAATCGAGACTTGATATTCTTAGGAGGTAACTGAAATGGAGAATGAGTTTCAAAGTGCCTATCAAGAAGAACAGCATAGGCTGTCGCTTGCTATGGAGGAAATTGATCGGAGATTGGAACGGCTTCGCAATACGCCGGTGTACACCGGGCATGATTTTACGGAGCAAGTGCTGGAATCGGCACGGGAGGAAAAACGTCAGGCTTTGGCCAAAAGCTCACAGGAGCCTTATTTTGGTCGTATGGATTTTGACGAGCGTGGCAGAGGGCAACGGAAGCCACTTTATATCGGTAAAATTGGAGTGGAGCGTGAAGAAACGTCAGCGTATCCGCTGGTGATTGATTGGCGTGCACCGATTGCCAGCTTGTTTTATTCGTTTACAGGTGGTGAAGAAACCGCGTCTTACGAAGCTCCTGAGGGAACCATTGAGGGCTTGGTCTATCTGAAGCGTAATGTTGTCATTCGGAAAAAAATCCTGGAACGGGTAGCCGATACATATAATCGTGAAAGCGACGAGCCTGCCGTTTCTGATGAGTTTCTCGTTTATCGTTTGGGAGAAAACAAGGATAACCGTTTACGGGATATCGTATCTACCATTCAGGCGGAGCAGGATCAGATCATCCGCGCGGCCAAAAATACAGCCCTCGTTATTCAGGGGGTAGCGGGTAGTGGCAAGACGACGGTAGCGCTGCATCGTCTCGCATTTTTGCTGTATCAATACAAGGATCAGGTATCAGCGGACAAAATGGTAATTTTCGCACCAAACCATATGTTCCTTGACTATATTTCAGATGTACTTCCAGAGCTGGGGGTCGGGAATATTCAGCAAAGTACATTTGCAGACTGGGCACTGGACTTATTGGGTTTGGATTTACCTTTGGCTGATCCTGCCGAAACATTATCTTATTGGTTTGAGAGTGGCAGTCTGAGAAAGGAATCCATGGATGAGGCTCCGGGAAGATTCAAGGGCTCGGTTCACTTTATGGAGTTGCTTCAAGCTTTTGTTGAACGACTGGAGCCCATCTCCGTGCCTGAGGGGGATTTTTCACCATGGGATGGAGCGGTGCTGCCACAAGCTGAGATTTTGAATTGGTTTAATGAGGAATATAAGCCTTATCCGCTCGCGAAGCGGAAGGAGCGTGTGCTGGCAAGAGTGCACCGCTGGATTGAAATGGAACTGAAAAAGTCGCCTTCGGCGGCAGCGCTCAAGGAACGCAAGAAAAAGGCAGGGACACGGGAAAAGGCATATGCTAAAAAATGGCCACAATATGACGCACTGACGCTCTATAAGCAGCTTTTTCAGGCAGCTAAAGGGTTACCCGCAGATACGGCTGCGGAGATGAAGGCTTCTCTGCCGACTGCTATTTTTAAGACCACACAGTCGGACCTGCGAAAACAGATTATCCGTGAAGAAGATCTGACTGCGTTAGTGTATCTTCACGTGCTGATTCATGAGGTAGAGTCATCTCAACGTTTTGACCATGTGGTCATTGATGAAGCGCAGGATTTTTCACCTTTTCATATCGCATTGCTGGATTTGTTCGTGAAAGGGCATTCCTTTACGATATTGGGCGATTTATCGCAGGGCATCCATGAATACCGTGGTGTACATGCGTGGGAGGAAATGAGTTCTCTTTTTGCGCCGGAACATACCGGGTATTTTGCACTTACGCGGAGCTACAGATCAACCTTGGAAATAATAGAATTTGCAAACACGATTTTGGAGCAGGGAGTTCGCGGCGGTATTACGGCAGTTCCGGTATTTCGTAGTGGCGATCCGGTGCGCACCGTGTCTTACGACTCATCCGTGCGTGAGCAGAGTTTGCTCACCGCTCTAAAAGAGCTGTCCTCCAAGGAGTATCGTACTGTTTCTGTGCTGACACGCACCTTAAAAGAGGCTATGGAACTGCATGAGGTTTTCATAAGCGCGGGGTTGGATGTGAATTTGATTGACGGTGGTAAAAAGCAATATGAAGGCGGTTTGTCGGTACTGCCTGTGTACCTATCCAAAGGTCTGGAGTTCGATGCAGTTATTGTGGCGGATGCCGACCATGAGCATTATGGAGAACGGGCATGGGATGCCAAACTGCTGTATGTAGGATGTACCCGTGCGCTGCATGAGCTGTGGCTATTGCATGATGGCTCACTTCCTAGTTACGTACAGGCACAGACGGAGTAAGCAGAAAAAGCGTTGTAAAGCATCGCCTGAGTTGTTGTATTCCTTTTTGTACTGTTTATCTTAGTGATGGAAATTATGAAGTTATGCCAGTCGAAGAACAGCCACGAAATTCATCTTTCGTCTAAGGCTGTTCTTTATTTTTTTTTGTAGGCGACTGACTTGTAGATCTACAGCCGTGCCGTGACCATGCTATCTGCAACTTGTTAACGGATATGGTAGAATAAGAGGCGGTTTATACCGTATCAGGATTATAGATGACTTGAATTTTCATGATTTTCAACCGTATGAGCGAACATAGTATAGTATGTTTTCAAAGAAAAAGAGAAAGTGTTCGTTCATAAACCATAAGGAAGTGAATGAAATGGACTTATTTTCATATTCCCAAGAGTCAACGCCAAGCAATCGGTTGCTTGCGGATCGCTTGCGTCCGACTTCGCTGGATGAATATATTGGACAGGAGCATGTTGTGGGTCCAGGTAAGCTGCTGCGAAGAGCTATAGAGGCAGATCAGGTCTCTTCTATTTTGTTGTACGGACCGCCGGGGTGCGGCAAAACAACACTGGCACATATCATCTCGCAACACACGCAAGGCGATTTTGTACGTCTGAATGCTGTAGAAGCATCTGTGAAAGACGTAAGAGAAGTCATTGACCGGGCACAGACGAATAAATCGATGTATGGCAAAAAAACCATTTTGTTTCTCGACGAGGTACATCGTTTTAACAGCTCGCGTCAGGATGCACTGTTGCCTGCGGTGGAAAAGGGCACGATCGTGTTTATTGGCGCCACCACTGAAAATCCCTTTCACTACGTCAACGGCGCTTTAATGAGCCGTTCTACGTTGTTCCAGCTTGAAGCGCTAACGCAGGAGCATTCGCTGGCTGCTATGCGCCGTGCCTTGAGCGATGCGGACAAAGGGCTCGGCTACATGCAGCTTCAGGTAGATGAAGCTGCACTGGCTCACATCGCGTCCATGGCGAACGGTGATATCCGCCGCGCTTTGAACGCGCTGGAACTGGCGGCGCTCACGACGCCTCCGCTGGCAGACGGCACGATTCACGTGACACTGGAAGTCGCAGAGGAATCCATCCGTCGCCCGATTGTCAAAGCAGATGAATCCACGCAGTATGACGTGCTGTCGGCCTTTCACAAAAGCATTCGCGGCTCCAGCGACGCCGCGCTGTTCTGGTTTCTGTACGCCGTAGAAAAGCTCGGCATGGACCCGATGACCTTTATCCGCCGCCTCATCGCTGCGAGCAGTGAGGACATTGGCCTAGCGAACCCGCAGGCAATGGTGCAAGCGGTGAGTGCGCTTGAAGCCTATCGCAATAACGGCTGGCCCGAGGCCAAACTGAACATTGCACAGGCCATTTTGTTTGCTGTGGAAAGCCCAAAATCGAATGCCGTATATACGGCAATTTCACGGGCCATGTCGGCTATGGACGATATCAAATCGGCCGAGGTGCCACTCCATTTGCGTGACGCACACTATAAAGGCTCGGAAAAGCTCGGTCATGTTGGCTATCAATATCCACATAATTATCCGAATCATTATGTGAAGCAGCAATATTTGCCCGATTCGATAGCAGACCAAACCTTCTATCAGGCTACTGAGCAGGGGAATGAGTCAAAAATCAGGCAAAACCAGCGCTGGCGGGATTCACAGTCTTGATATATATGTGTGACTTCATATACAGAGTGTGTACGATATCGTCACGTTACACCATGATCGTGCAAGAGCGAAGAAGGAGATAAAAAGATGAAAGACGTGCTATTCGTTGCCGCGGGCGGAGCGCTTGGAACCTCTACCCGTTATGGCCTGCAATCGCTGTTGCCTGCGGCGGGTGCGGATTTTCCACTTGGTGTGCTGCTAATCAATTGGATCGGCTGCCTGTTTCTTGGTTGGTTCTTTACGGTAACCTTGCGATCATGGCGGATCAAGCCGCGATTGCGACTTGCCATCGGAACAGGCTTTACAGGGGGCTTTACCACCTTTTCCACTTTTGCAGTAGATGCTGTACGCCTCACGGTTCATGATCGTATGCTGACGGCTGTGTTGTACCTGCTGCTTAGCGTAGGCGGAGGGCTGTTTTTGACATGGACAGGTATCCGCCTAGGTACAAAAATGACGCAGGCTGCTCCCAAGGAGGAACGCTTATGATCTGGTGGGCGGCGGCAGGCGGGATTATGGGTACACTAGCGAGATACGGGCTTGGCATGTGGGCCGGAAAGAGGTTCGGTACCGTATTCCCGTGGGGGACGTGGATCATTAACGTCAGCGGTTCATTGCTGTTAGGCTGGCTCTATGGCCAGTTTACGCAAAACCATTTGTCTCCGGCACTCTGGATGCTGCTAGGAACAGGTTTTTGTGGCGGCTACACCACCTTTTCCACATTCGGCTATGAATCTCTTCAACTGATGGAGCGTAAAGAATACCGACGCATGGCTACGTATGTACTGTCCTCTGTCGTGGTAGGAGTTGTAGCTGCGGCTATCGGGTACAGAGTCAGTTAAGCTTATACATTTTTGAGATAACACGTAAAAATGCAATAAAAAGCTTCCAATCCCGTCTCAAGGCATTCTCAGCCGTGATAAGGTTTGGAAGCTTAGTGCTGTACCTATACAGCTATTTTTTATCTCGTTCTTTGTACAATTCAGGTAAAAGGGATTCAAGTTCAGGTCTTGGATCAGGATCAGACAACTTCATTTCCTCCAGCGTTTGGACGGCAATCCGTAGCACAGTATAATCCCTATACCAACGGTTGTCTGAAGGAACGACATACCAAGGAGCTTGTTTGGTTGCGCTTAGCTCTAATACATCCTCATAATACTGGGTATATTGCTTCCAAAATTTTCGTTCCTGCAAGTCACTTGGATCGAGTTTCCAGTTTTTGTGGGGCTTTTCAATCCGGTCGATCAGCTTTTCTAACTGAAATTGCTTTGAAATATGTAAAAAGATTTTAACCACCTTTACACCATTATCCAGCAACAACTGTTCAAAATGCTTGATATGCTTAATATTCCGTTTGGCCTGCTTATCGGATATCTGTCCGTGAACACGTGTAATCAGCACATCCTCATAATAAGAACGGTTAAATGCTGCAATATATCCACGTCCTGGGGTAACGCTATGAGCACGCCACAAGAAATCATGACTTAATTCCTCAGCCGTAGGTGATTTAAAGCTGTGGACAGTCACCCCCGCAGGGTTAAGGTTGGAAAACACCTGTTTGATGACGCCATCTTTGCCGCTGCAATCCATACCCTGAAATACAAACAAAACGGATTGTTTTTTCTCTGTAAATAATTTGCTTTGTAATTCCGTGAAGCGTTCCTTCAATTGATCTGTTTCCTGTCGGATTTCTTCTTTATTTTTGATATTCTTCGTATCCTTAGGGTCCCATTCTTTCAAAGAAACTTTTTTACCCGGTGTCAGCATTCCTAATGAATCAGACATAAAGGCACGCTCCTTTTCAATTGAAGTATGATCTTGTCTACATCATATACCCAAATGAGGATGTTATCAAAAGTTCCTTATATATTAATGATCTTTCAAGTTAATTCGAAAAGGATTAAAGAGGGAATAAGTTAGAAGTCCATTGTAGCGCTCTTATTTAAATATGACGATTCCTATTTAAAATGGGAAGTATACCAATGGATTAAAAGGGACGTGTATACACCATGGAAAATTTTTTGCGAGAAATGTTTGCTCAGCATGACAGACATCATAAAGAGCAGATTATGAACTCTTTTTCAATCATTAAATAAAAACATCTTTCATAAAAAAAAGTCGCCCCTTCCAAATCTGGAGAGACGACTTTTTTTAATTCCTACTATATCAATGAAAAATGGTCATTCATTTAAACTGTTTCAGGCTGAAGTTTTTCAACCTTATCAATGGTTCCTCCACCCAGACAGCGTTCCCCATCATAAAATACAACAGCTTGTCCAGGCGTAATGGCCTTTTGATGTACATCGAATATGACATGCACGGTTCCATCGGCAAGCCATTGTAAAGTTACTTGCTGATCAGGTTGGCGATAACGGAACTTGGCTGTGCAACGGAATTCGCCGGACGGACGAGTATCTGCACCTTCAATCCAGTTCACATCTGTTGCAATCAGGCTGGTAGAATACAGGCTGTGGTGACGATCACCTTGTACCACATACAGAATATTCTTCTCCAGATCCTTATCCGCTACAAACCACGGTTCACCTGAACCCGAGCCGCCAATGCCCAAGCCTTGTCGTTGACCCAGTGTATAGTACATCAGACCATCGTGGCGTCCTTTGACTTCACCAGTAGCGATATCCACCATGTCTCCACCTTTTGCAGGCAGATATCCACTCAGAAACTCCTTAAAATTACGCTCACCGATAAAGCATACGCCTGTGCTGTCTTTCTTCTTGGCCGTATACAGTCCCGCAGCTTCCGCAATTTTACGCACTTCTGGTTTCGGCAGATGACCGATGGGAAACATTGCTCGGGATAACTGTGTTTGGCTTAATGCATTCAGGAAATAAGTCTGATCCTTATTGCTATCCACACCTCGCAGCAAGGTAAAGTGGCCGTCTTCTTCCACAACCCGTGCATAATGTCCAGTAGCAACATAATCTGCTCCCAAATCCAGCGCTTTATTTAGAAACTCGCCGAATTTAATTTCACGGTTACACATGACATCCGGGTTGGGTGTGCGTCCAGCTTTATATTCATCAAGAAAATAGGAGAATACTTTATCGAAGTATTCTTTCTCAAAATTGACGGTATAGTAAGGAATGTCGATCTGTTCACAGACACGGCGCACATCCTCCGCATCCTCCTCAGCCGTACAACGGCCAAATTCATCCGTGTCATCCCAGTTTTTCATGAAGATGCCGATTACGTCATAGCCCTGCTCCTTCAGCAGCAGCGCGGTAACGGATGAGTCGACGCCACCGGACATCCCGACGACGACACGGGTTTCATGATTGGCTTTAGCCATGGTCATCACCCAATTCTTTCAATATTGTTGTAGAACCCACCTATTGTAACATAAACGATAATAAGATACGATGTTTGGACGATCAAACGACACGGCGAACGATGGAAGAAAGCTATATAAAATGGGCTAAAGCTGTTCCAAATCGCCCGAAAGCAACTTTTTTTAAGATTGTTACCGTAATGTTTCCCTTTACCTGCCCTAATATGTTAACATAAGCTGAGGGTTAGGATCGGAATAGAGAGGTTTACAACACCAGTTATTCCGCGTGTTTAACGGAATTGTTACTATAAGTGAGGTGGCACAATTGAAAATATCAACGAAGGGCCGTTACGGCCTGACCATTATGATGGAACTTGCAGCCAGGTTTGGCGAAGGTCCAACTTCTTTGAAAAGTATTGCCGAAAAAAATCAGCTGTCAGAGCATTATCTGGAACAGCTCATCGCGCCTTTGCGTAATGCAGGTTTGGTAAAAAGTATCCGTGGTGCTTACGGCGGTTATATTTTGGCGAATGAACCGGCAGGAGTAACAGCGGGAGACATCATTCGTGTACTGGAAGGTCCGATTTCTCCGGTCGATTTCACGGAAGAAGACGATCCGGCAAAACGTCAGCTGTGGCTGCGAATTCGTGACAGCATCGCTGAAGTGTTGGATTCTACTACACTTAAGGACTTGATCACATACCAAGAACATGATGAATTGGACAATTACATGTTCTATATTTGAGGTGGATTAACATGAACAGAATTTATCTGGATCATGCCGCATCGACTCCTATGCATCCTGAGGTTGCGCAGACTATGATGGACATCATGACCGGCCAATTTGGCAACGCTTCGAGCGTTCATGCCTTTGGTCGCGATGCCAAGCGCACCGTCAGCGCTGCTCGGGATGCCGTTGCGGCCTCTTTGGGCTGCAAGCCTGAAGAAATTATATTTACGAGCGGAGGGACAGAAAGCGATAATCTGGCCCTGTTTGGGACGGCTACGGCAGACGGCCGTACTTCCGGGCATATGATTACAACCGCAGTTGAACATCACGCAGTGCTTCATGCTTGTGATGAGCTGGAAAAAGCGGGGTATGAGGTGACTTATGTCCCGGTCAACGGTTTTGGACGCGTGAACCCTGCGGATATCGAGGCTGCCATTCGACCGGACACTTTTTTGATCAGCATGATGTATGCCAACAATGAGGTGGGCGTTATTCAGCCGATCTCAGAAGTAGGGCAGATTGCGAGAGAACATGGCATTGTATTCCATGTAGATGCGGTTCAAGCTTTCGGTCATATATCCATCGACTGCCGGAATCTCCCGATTGACTTACTGAGTGTATCGGGTCATAAGATTAACGGACCACAAGGGGTGGGTGCATTATATATCCGTCAGGGTACACGCATTCAGCCGCTAATGCATGGGGGACTTCAGGAGAAGAAACGCCGTGCCGGAACAGAAAACATCGCTGGTATTGCGGGTCTGGCTAAAGCCGCAACTCTTGCTAATGCTTCCATTGAGGAGCGTGGGGCGCACGATACAGTTCTTCGCCAGACGCTGCTTAAAGGGTTGGACGGCACTCTGGGTAGCCCAAATTTTGTAATTAACGGTGATCCTGATCATTCTTTACCTAATGTCCTCAATGTTAGCTTTCCGGCCATTGGTACAGAGACCATGCTGATGAACCTTGACATGGAAGGAATCGCAGCAGCAAGCGGATCAGCCTGTACTTCCGGATCTCTAGAGCTATCGCATGTATTGCAGGCAATGGATCTTCCTGAAGATGTTTTACATTCAGCGATTCGCTTTAGCTTCGGTTTGGGTAATACTACGGAAGAAATGGAATACACGGCCAAGAAAATTGAAACCATATGGAAGCGGCTGCGTACTAGGTACTAGGGATTTCTCCGCATTTTAATAAGAAGGGAGGGGCGGTTTTCCATTTCATTGCATGAACGGAAGCAAGGTCTGACAGGCATGTAGGAAAATGACCGCACCTTCGTTCGGATTGCAGAATGAGGAGGTACCCTATAATATGAAGCTTCAAGATATGATCGGACTTGCCGTTTTCGATGTGGAGGACGGGAAGCAGATTGGCAAAATACATGACTTTATGGTGACAGCTGATTGGCGAATCACAGGGATCGAGTTGGAAGGAAAAGGGCTTTTTTCTTCTCACGTGAAAATGGTTGCTTGGGATGACATCGTTGCTTACGGTGAGGATGCGATCATGATTCGCAATCAGCAGGCTGTCCGTAAAACGGAGGCCCATGATATACAACATACGTACTTGCTTGGACCCGGTAAACTGAAGGATCTATCCGTGCTAACAGAGGAAGGGCTTATGCTCGGGCACATCTCGGATGTTTATTTTGACCAGGAAATGGGCAATAACATAATAGGCTTGGAAATCAGCGATGGTTTTGTATCGGATATTATAGAAGGGCGGAAATGGCTGCCCTGCACCGAAGATATGTCCATCGGGGAAAATGCCGTTATGGTTCCCCCGTTAAGCGAGCAGCGTCTGGAAAAAGCCATATATTCTGTTAATGGATAGGGTGAGTTTATTGAGATGTCCGAATTGTAATTCCAAAGATATCGGCAAAATCGGCTCCCATCAATTTTATTGCTGGGGATGCTTTATCGAACTTCAGGTGAATGGTGAAAAAATGTCTGTCTACCAAGTGGAAGAGGATGGAACGCTCAGTTCGCTGGACGACCTATTCTTTGGAGATGAGATGGCACAACAGGACTTGCCGCAAATTCATGCTTCTTCCTAAGCTTGACACCGAAAGTGGACAGGCTGCTTACTAAGAGGTGTGATCTACATACGGCTTAGTAGGTTGGATAACGCTTGATAAAAACAACGAAGAGGGTGCCCCGAACGGCCATATGGCCGTTCGGGGCACCCTCTTTTGTATACCATATTTATGAAGATGGTTAGTTTTACAATTTAAAGCGTTTGACCTCTTCCAATAGAAGATCAGCGTGAGAATCGAGTTTGGCAGAAAGGTCGGCAATATTGTTCATGGCATGACCTTGTTCTTGTACAGAAGAAGCCACTTCCTCTGTAGATGCTGCACTTTGTTCAGAAACAGCGACAACGCTGGAAATGACATCGGAAATATGTCCAGCATTCACACGGAGATGATCTGCGGCGGCGGTAACGTCCTCAATTTGGGCAAGCATATGCTGAGAAGCCCCACGAATGGATTCAAACGCCTGTCTCGTCGCAATGGCAGCATGCTCCTGTTCTACTGTTACAGCAAGTGCTTTCTTCATTTCCTCTGCGCTTTGTACTCCTGCAATTTTAATTTCTTCCAGCTTCCTCATGATACTGTCACTGGAACTGCCGGCTTGCTCAGCCAGCTTTCTCACTTCTCCCGCGACGACAGCAAAACCTCGTCCGTGTTCCCCGGCCCGTGCTGCTTCGATAGATGCATTGAGGGCCAGCAGGTTTGTTTGTGCGGCGATATCGTGGATGGCCCCGGCCAGCCGCTCAATATCCTGAGTTTTCAGCGCGAGCGAATCTACGGCTTCTCCTGCCGCAGTCGTCGTTTGTCTGGACTCGGCGGCCAGTTTCGCTTGGCGTTCTGCTGTTTCATACCCTGCAAGCACGGCAGAATCTGTTTCGAACACGGCAGTTTGGGTGCGTTTGACACTTTCGCCAATCTGGTCGATGGAGCCTGTCATGTGAGTCAGTTTCTCAGAGCCGGAATATACAGCCTCAGCTTGATCGCTCGCTCCTTGGGCAAGCTCCTGAACTGCACTGGAGATTTGTGACGCGATGGTTCCAGTATCTTTGGCGTGTTGATGCATATCATGGGAGGCTGAGCTGACATCACCAGCAGTATCTGATACCTTGCGCAACAGGTGAGAGAGATTATCAGACATGATATTAAAATCTGTTCCCAGGCTGGCAATTTCATCTTTACCCTTAACATCTACGCGAGCGGTCATATCACCTTCAGCTATACGTTTGACATTCGCTTGGAGTCTGCGAATCGGCTTAATAAAGTTGTTTGCCGCCCAGATTGCCAGCAGCATAGCGACGACCAAGATGATAGCAACCGTAATAATCAACGTATTACGAGTGGAGTAATACTCCTGAAAAGCAATTTCTTTGGAAATAGACAACCCTACAATCCAGCCTGTGCTAGGCATCTTTTTAAAATAAAGCTGACGGTCACTTCCATTGTAGTTATAGTCTGTTCTTCCCGAAGCGGCGCTCAGCAGGTCCGCGGTTGATGAGCCCAACTCGGGGGTGTCCTTGAGGTTTTTGCCAGCCAGCTTGTTGTCTGGGTGCGCGATCACGGCTCCATTTTGGTCAATCAGAAATGCGTAGCCCAATCCGTTCAGGTCTATGCTTTTAATCATTTTTGTCATATCGTTGAGCATAATATCCTCGCTGACCACACCAGTGACGGAGCCATTCGAATTTTTGAGAGGCTTCGCAATAGAAATGGTGAAATTCGTACTATTTGCATCAATGTACGGGGACGAGTAATACATTTCTCCCTTGGTTTTGGCATCCTTGTACCACGGTCGAGCGCGAGGATCATAACCTGCTTCAAACCAGCCAGATCCATCCCAGTAGGATCCATCTTCAAAGCCTGCGTAAATATTGGAAATATTTTGATCTTTATAGTTTTGAAAGGCTGCTTTCAGAGATACGGCTTTGGCATCTGATGAAATATCGCTGGATTCCAGGCTCGCAGCCAGTGTTTCAATAATTTTGGCGTTACCACCTATCCATCCGTCGAGCTGATTGACGGTTTCGGAGGTTTTGCTGTTCATAAGCTCTTGGATATCATGGTTGGCCTGATTTTTAACGCTTGTCATGCTAATGATCGACAATGGCCCAGCTGCAACGATAACAATACAAGTAAAAAGGAGAATAAGCTTGATTTTTAAGTTCATGTAACGACCCCCGATGTTTCAGAAATGTGAAAGCTTAAAGTAGTGCTTTGTACTTATATCGTCAGATGGAATGACTTTGTTAATTGTTTTCATCCGTTTTCATCATTTTTTTACAATGGTAATCTATAGGGCAATCCAGACTTGCGGGAAGGATTAAAGTGGAGGTACAGGCATATACTTAAAGGAGGCTAGTCCGGTAAGGGGGCACGAAATGGAGCAATTAACGAAAAGTAGACTGTTCCGGTACGGAATATGGACGCTGCTGGGACTTGTCATTCTATATTTTATCTGGCTGCTGCGACCTTTGTTTTTGCATTTGTATGAATTTCTGAAAACAATCATTGCTCCGTTTGCGGTAGCGATGATCATCTCCTATGTACTTAATCCCGTTGTTAGTATGCTGGGCGGTCGCAAGGTGCCTCGAAGCGTAGCTGTGCTGCTCATCTATGCTGTGTTTTTAGCCAGTCTCGTTGTGATTCTGATGAACCTGATTCCGATGTTCATTGAACAACTGGATGAGCTGAATGAGCATCTGCCTGAGCTGACCATGCATGCACAGGGATTAATGACGAGTATGGATAGCGGCATTTTGCCCCAAGGGGTGCGAACGGGTATGAATCAATGGTTTTTCCAACTAGAGAATCGGATGGCAACAGGGATTTCTACCTTTATGGATAACATCGGCGGGATGATCAACATGCTGTTCAATGTGTTCATTGTACCGTTCCTCATTTTTTATATTTTGAAGGATTTTGATGTGTTCGAGCGGACGATTGTGTCTTACCTCCCGCGTTCTCGTCGCAAGGCGATTGTAACGGTACTTAAGGAAATTGACCAGGCGCTTGGCAACTATGTCAGGGGACAATTACTGGTATGCGTCATTATTGGAGTGATGGCTTATCTTGGATATATGCTCATTGGCATGCCTTATGCGCTGTTGTTGGCAGGAGTGGTTGCGGTTTTTAACATCGTTCCGTATTTGGGCCCCTTTTTGGGAGCCGCTCCGGCAATAGTCATGGCTTCTACGGTCTCCTTAAAAATGGTGCTTTTGGTCGTGGTCGTTAACACCTGTATTCAAGTGTTGGAGAGCAATGTCATCTCTCCCCAGGTGGTGGGACGAACGTTGCATCTGCATCCGATAGCCATTATTTTCGCTCTGCTAGTGGGTGGGGAAATTGCGGGAATTACCGGCTTGATTTTAGCGGTTCCCGTGATGGCGGTTTTAAAGGTAGGACTTCAGCATTTTTTTGCTTATTATGTGAAGCGGAAAACAATCTGATTTTGTCCATACACCGTATGTATCTTGTCTGAAATCGCGTTGACACGGCTAAATGACACGGATATACTGAATTGAGTATGTTTAAATGTGTTTATCCAGTAGGGAAAGCTGATTTCGAAGTGCGGGCTGAACCCGCCGGGATGCTCCCGTTACCAGTGAAAACAAGGCGATCGATCGTCCGTTAAGCAAATGTTGGTGTGCAGCTTGCGCATGGGCATTTCGTACAGAGGGGACGGCGTTAACCAGGGTGGTACCGCGATACAATCGTCCCTGATCCGTTCAGGGGCGTTTTTCTGTTTTTTTATGGCCAGTGCCAGGAACCAGTGACACCATAATTAGGAGGCTACTTATATGAAAGCTAGTGAAATCCGCTCCAAATGGCTGGAGTTTTTTGAAAGCAAGGGACATGTGATTGAACCAAGCGCACCGCTTGTTCCACATAAAGATCCTTCCCTGCTGTGGATTAATGCGGGTATGGCGCCGCTTAAGCCTTATTTTGACGGACGTGTGAAGCCGGAGAATCCACGTATTGCTAATTCGCAAAAATGTATCCGGACGAACGACATTGAGAATGTCGGTAAAACGCGCCGTCATCATACTTTTTTCGAAATGCTCGGCAACTTTTCCATTGGTGACTATTTTAAGGAAGAAGTCATTACATGGGCATGGGAGTTTCTGACGGATCCAAAATGGATTGGTTTTGATCCGGAACGTCTGGCTGTAACTGTGTATCCTGAGGATGAGGAAGCGTACAAGCTGTGGAACGAAAAAGTTGGACTTCCTGCCGAACGTATCATCAAACTGGAAGATAACTTTTGGGATATCGGTGAAGGCCCTTGTGGACCTTGTACGGAAATCTTTTATGATCGTGGCGAAGCCTACGGCAGCGACATGACGGACCCTGAAATGTATCCGGGGGGAGAAAATGAGCGTTATCTGGAAGTGTGGAACCTCGTATTCTCACAATTCAACCATAACAAAGAC
Organism: Paenibacillus sp. EKM212P; assembly: GCF_011066115.1. Taxonomy (NCBI): domain Bacteria; kingdom Bacillati; phylum Bacillota; class Bacilli; order Caryophanales; family Paenibacillaceae; genus Paenibacillus; species Paenibacillus sp. EKM212P. The sequence continues at coordinate 621,713 of NZ_JAAMNR010000004.1, read as the reverse complement.
GGCAGCTATACGCCGCTTCCAAACAAAAATATTGATACAGGGGCTGGATTAGAGCGTTTTGCATCCATTTTACAAAATGTGGATTCCAACTTTGATACGGATATCTTCCAGCCAATAATCCAAAAAACAGCGGCGATGGCAGGAGTAAAATATAACGAAAATGTGGACAGTGACGTGGCTCTTAAGGTTATTGCTGACCATGTCCGCACCGTAGCTTTTGCAATTGGTGACGGTGTGCTGCCTTCTAATGAAGGACGGGGTTACGTGATCCGCCGTTTGCTGCGCCGGGCTGTGCGCTATGGAAAAATGCTGGGCATGAACCGTCCATTTATGTTTGAGCTGGTGGAAACCGTTGGGGATGTCATGGGTGTGTATTACCCTGAGGTAGTGGACAAGCGTGATTTCATCATCAAAGTGATCAAAACGGAAGAGGAACGCTTCCATGAAACACTGACAGATGGATTGGCCATTTTGTCCGATATCAGTGCTCAGGCGAAGGCCGAAGGTCGCAATGTCATTAGCGGAGCAGATGCCTTCAAACTGTATGATACGTACGGGTTCCCGTTCGATCTCACAGAGGATTATGCGGACGAGCAAGGCTTGAAAGTAGACCGTGAAGGTTTTGATGAAGCGATGCAGGAGCAACGCAAACGTGCCCGTGATGCTCATCAGGACAGCGCCAGCATGAAGATTCAGGGCGGAGCTTTGTCCGATCTGGCGGTTAAAAGTGAATTTGTTGGATATAATGACCTCATAACTGAGTCTAAAATTGTGGCGATTGTATATGAAGATGCACTGGTGGACAGTGTTAGTGAAGGGCAGTCTTGTCAGGTCGTGCTGGATGTGACTCCTTTCTATGCCGAAAGCGGAGGACAAGTCAGTGACCAAGGCTTGCTGCGTGGAGGTACGGTAACCGCGAAGGTCGAAGGGCTGTTTAAGGCGCCTCAAGGTCAGCATGTGCATCAGGTTGTTGTAGAAGCCGGTGAGCTGAACGTTGGCGATACGGTGAAAGCAGAAGTAGATCAAGCTTCACGTGGAGAAATAGAGAAAAACCATACGGCTACACATTTGCTTCACAAAGCGCTTAAAGAGGTGCTGGGTGACCATGTCAATCAGGCGGGTTCTTTGGTAGAGCCTGGGCGTCTGCGTTTTGACTTCTCCCATTTTGGAAGCATTACACCAGAAGAGCTGGCGGATATTGAACTGCGTGTAAACCGTGCCATCTGGAGTCAGCTGGACGTTAATATTGAACTGAAACCGATTGATGAAGCCAAGGCTCTCGGAGCAATGGCGCTGTTCGGTGAAAAGTATGGAGATATCGTACGGGTCGTTAAGGTAGGCGATTACAGCATTGAACTATGCGGTGGCTGTCATGTCAGCAATACTTCGCAAATTGGCTTGTTCAAGCTTGTCAGCGAGAGCGGCATTGGATCAGGTGTACGTCGTATTGAAGCGGTGACCGGACGTTTTGGCTTTGAATATATGGAAGGTCAATTAGAGCTGTTGAAGGTGTCGGCTGGGCTTGTAAAATCCAAGCTGTCTGAGGTACCTAAGCGTATCGAATCTTTGCAGCAACAAATTAAAGACCTCAGTCGTGAAAATGAATCGCTGCAAAGCAAGCTGAGCGTTATTGAGGCAGGCCAGCTGACCGATCAGGTCGTGCAAGCAGGCGGGGTGCAGCTGTTGGCTGCACCCGTGCAGGCTTCCAGCATGGATGCGTTGCGTGCGATTGCTGATGAACTGAAAGGGAAACTTCCGGCTGCTGTGCTGGTGCTCGGCGCTGCAATGGACGACAAAGTTAATTTTGTCGTAGCAGTTCCGGCAGAGCATACCAAGGCTGGACTTCATGCAGGCAAGCTCGTGAAAGAAATTGCTGCCGTATGCGGTGGCGGTGGTGGCGGACGACCTGACATGGCGCAAGCCGGTGGTAAGGATGCCAGCAAGCTGGACGAAGCACTTCAACGTGCGCATGAACTGGTGTCGGCAGCCTCACAAGGATAAAGTTCGATAATTTTTGCGGATTTTTGGGAAAAAACGGGCTTAGATATTTCCTTGTAAGGCTTTGCTTATGGTATGATGTAAAAGAATAAGCTGGCATAAACATGTACACATGTTTTGTGGAAGCGAGGTGTCAACAATGGATTCCATGGACAAAACGGTCAAATTTAATGTCAAGGCAGATGAGAAGGAAGCTTCTGCTCAGGAGATTTTGTTGACCGTATATGATGCGCTGGTGGAAAAAGAATACAATCCGATCAATCAAATCGTCGGCTATTTGCTATCCGGTGATCCGGCTTATGTGCCACGGCATAATAATGCCAGAAGCCTGGTACGTAAAAAAGAGCGCGATGAGTTGATTGAAGAATTGGTTCGTTTCTATCTCGCCAAGCACCGTTAGGAGACAGGCATGAAAGTAATGGGATTGGATTACGGGGATCGCCGAATTGGGGTCGCCGTAAGTGATGCCTTCGGCTGGACCGCCCAAGGATTGGAAGTCATAGAACGACGCGGTGACGACAGCGAGTTCGGTAAAATTGCAAATTTGGTTCGTGACAATGAGGTCAGCGAGGTTGTTGTAGGCTTGCCGAAAAACATGAACGGAACCGTGGGTCCACGCGGTGAGATTTGCATCGATTTTGCGAACCGACTCAAGGAGTTACTGGGTTTACCCGTTCACCTTTGGGATGAACGGCTGACGACGCGTTCGGCGGAGCGTACGCTTCTGGAGGCCGACGTCAGCCGAAAAAAACGCAAGCAGGTGGTAGATAAACTGGCCGCAAGCCTGATCTTGCAAAACTATTTGGACGCACACAGTACAAGGTGAGGGGGATTTCGTAATGGCTGAAAATCAAGTGGGTATGGAAGAAGAGCCGGAAATTATTTATATTGCCGATGACGAGGGCAACGAGGAAGAGTTCGAGGTCATTATGAAGTTTGAGGTAGATGGTTCCGAAGCGAAGTACATGATGGTTGCGCCAGTGGAGCCTGAAGCGGATGAGTCCGATGTGTACGCCTTCCGTTACGAGGAAGAAGGCGATGATATTAAATTGTTTGTGATCCAAGACGATGCCGAATGGGAAATCGTCGAAGAGACCTTTAATACATTCGTAGAAGAAGAGGAAGAGGAAGACGGGAAATGACGAGCTATTCACGTGAAGACCTGAGTTGGACCTCTGATTTGAAGGAAACGTTCGACGGCGATGTAGAGTTGCAGGATGAACAGGGCCATGCGATTCGCATGGAATTGGAAGCAGAGTTCAAGGTAGGTGAGCAACGGTACGCCGTATTGCGTAGACCCGGGGCTGCTGTTGGCGAACATGAACTTTACCATGTAAGCTCATCCACAGACGGCGAAATCTCTATCACCACCATTGAAGATGATGATGAGTGGGAAGATATTTCCGAACTGTACGATGAATGTACGTTGCCGGAAGAACTGTAAGTCTGGATAGCGATGAGATCAAACCTGAAAGGGCGGACCAGTCCGCCCTTTTTGGCTGTGAAGGAGTTGGGTGGATGTGAAGCGAAGGACGAGGATGTTTACGTTGTTGCTACTGCTTATCATTATAGCAGGAGGGGTAGCCCTCTATATTTGGAATGCCATGCAGCCTGTTCAGCCCCAAACACAACCCGTTGCTTTTACGGTGGTGCAGGGAACAGGAACATCGGCAATCGCAGATACGCTGGAGCAAAAGGGACTTATACGTAATGCGCTCGTGTTTAAGGCTTATGTAAAATTCAAACAGCAAGGAAGCGCATTTCAGGCCGGAAAATATGAGGCGCAGCCTGGCGCAACCTTTGATCAGTTGATTACTAAGTTATCGGCTGGAGATGTTGTTAAAGAGGAAATGATTCGTTTTACAATCCCGGAAGGTTTTACGATTAGACAGATGGCTGATAAGCTGCAAAAGGAAGGACTGGCAGACCGGCAGCAATTTTTGCAGCTGGCCAACGATCCGTCCGCTTTTGACGTCGCGCTGGTGCGGGACATTCCAAAGCAGGCGGGGCTTCGCTATGCGCTGGAGGGCTACCTTTTCCCGGAAACCTATGAGCTGAAAAAGGGCAGCACGGCCAAAGATATTATACAGGTGATGCTAGAACAGACACAAAAGCGGCTAGAGACTATTTCCGATTTGGATGCCAAGCTGAAACAGCGGGGTGAAACGCTGCATCAACTGCTGACGGTTGCTTCTTTGGTAGAGCGCGAGGTGGTTGTGGAAGATGAGCGGTCTGTAGTAGCTGGCGTCATTTATAACCGGTTAAAACAGGATAAGAAGCTGGAAATTGATGCTACAGTTCAATATATGCTGGACAAGCAAAAGGAACGACTGTATTACAAGGATCTGGCTGTAGAAAGTCCGTATAATACGTATTTGCATCAGGGACTTCCACCAGGACCGATTGCAAGTCCCAGTCTGAACTCAGTGATAGCGGCTTTACAGCCGAAAGCTACAGATTATTTATTTTATGTGACCAAAAAAGACGGGACACATGAACATTTGTTTGCCAAAACGTATAAAGAACATTTGCATAACATTCAGGTAAGTAACCGTAAGACAAATTAGGAGGTGAGCCTATGGCTTACAAACCCGAACTACTGGCAACTGCCAGCTCTCCGGAGGATGCCCGCCATATGCTGGAGGCTGGAGCTACTGCATTACTTATTGGAGATGACCGCTTTGGAATGCGGCTGCCGGGACATTTTACACCTGACCAAACCCGTGAAGTGGTGGAAGAGGCACGCAAGCATACGGCGCAGGTATATGTATCCATGACGAATTTGATGACGAATGAGCTATTGCCGCTCCTTCCCGAATATGTGCAGACCCTAGTTGGATGCGGCATTGATGCCATTGAGTTTAATGATCCCGCAGTGCTTATGGCCGTGAAGGAGTATGCCCCGCATCTGAAGCTGTTCTGGAACGGTGAGATGATCTCTACCAACTTCGCAACCGCCAACTATTGGGGTGAAAAGGGGGCTTCCCGGGTCATTTTGGCTCGTGAGCTGAGTATGGATGAAATAACCGAAATGATACCAAAGTTGAACATAGAAGCGCAGGTTCAGGTACATGGCATGACCAATATTTATCACTCCAAGCGTAAGCTTGTCCAAAGTTATATGCTGCACCAGGGACGTAATGTAGAAGGCGATTTGGGTAGAGGACGCGGCTTGTTTCTGATTGAAGCAGAGCGGAAAGAAGAGAAGTTCCCTATTTACGAGGATATAAATGGGACACATATCATGAGTTCAGATGATTTTTGCATCATGGAGGACCTGCATATTCTAATGGAGGCGGGCGTGCATAGCTTTAAGATCGAGGGCTTATTGAAGTCTACGGCTTACAATGAGGCGGTTGTTCGTGCTTATCGTAAAGCAATAGATAGTTATACAGCCGACCCGGATGCTTACGCTTATGATGAAAGCTGGCTGGATGAAGTTCGCCGTCTTCAAGATCCTGAACGGGAACTTTCCTTCGGATTTTTCTATAAAGAGCAGGTTTATTAATTTTAAAATGAATTTACAGAGGGGGGAACGTCATGGGGACGATAACCAAAACGAGAAAATATATAGGTAAACGGAATCGTCTGGATAAGCCGGAGCTGTTGGCTCCTGCCGGAAATCTGGAAAAGCTGAAGTTTGCCGTTCACTATGGCGCGGATGCTGTATATATTGGTGGACAAAAATATGGTCTGCGTTCTAACGCCGATAATTTCAGTTTTGAAGAAATGCGAGAAGGTGTAGAATTTGCCAACAAGTACGGTGCTAAGGTGCTTGTGGCCACCAATATCTATGCCCACAATGAAGATATTGCCGGAATCGAGGAATACTTGCGCAATCTGTACGAGGCAGGAATTCATGCCGTGATCGTCGCTGATCCGGCTATTGTATCCGTGGCATTGCGTGCTGTTCCTGGATTGGAAGTGCATTTGAGTACGCAGCAGTCCACGTTGAACTGGCAAGCAGTAAAGTTTTGGAAAAACGAAGGACTACCGCGTGTAGTACTGGGGCGTGAGACCAGTCTGGAGGAAATCGAAGAAATTAAAAAGCATGTGGACATCGAAATCGAAGCTTTTGTCCATGGTGCGATGTGCTCTTCATTTTCCGGCCGCTGCGTGTTGTCCAATCACTTTACAGACCGTGATTCCAATCGTGGGGGATGTTGTCAGTCTTGCCGCTGGAAATACGATTTGTTTGAGGATGCCCGCCCAGGTGAGGTTTGGATATCTGAGGAAGAGGCACAGGAGAGCAATGCACTGAAACAGTTCCAGCTCGGTGTTAACCAGCTTCCACTGTTTGAAGAGAGCGATAATGCCTTTTCTATGGGTTCCAAGGATCTGTGTATGATTGAAAATGTTCCTGATCTGATTGATGTAGGTGTAGACAGTTTTAAAGTAGAGGGACGTATGAAGTCTATCCACTATGTGGCTACGGTCGTGAATGTCTATCGTCAAGCGATTGATTCCTATATGGCTGATCCTGAAAATTATGTGCTCAAACCAGAATGGATTGAAGAAATTAACAAGGCAGCCAATCGCCCGCTGAATACAGGATTTTTCTACGATACACCGGATCATGAGGATCATATTTATGAGCCGGAAGAAAAAGCAGTCCCTTATGATTTTGCTGGACTGGTTATGGACTACGATGCCGCAAGTGGCATCGCAACTATTCAACAACGGAACCATTTTAAACCCGGTCATGAAATTGAATTTTTCGGCCCGAACGGAACATTTTTTAAACAAACGGTCGAAACGATCTGGGATGAGGAAGGCAACGAATTGGATGCTGCTCGTCACCCGCTTCAACGAATTAGAATGAAGGTAGATCAACCCGTATCGTATTTTGATATGATGCGTAAAAAGAAGTAAATAAGCCTTAAGTCACAGACGAAAAGATTCAAAAGCCTCTCCTATCGGTTGGAGAGGCTTTTTTTTGAATAGTTTTCTAGGAAAAAAGTTTCACAAAATTTAGTTGATACTCAAAGGAAAGCTACATTCCTTGTCGAATAGTTCCGATAGAAGTTATATAGATAATAGATACATAATGGATGACGTGGAATTAGAAACTAATTATATGGTGGCAGGTGAGAGGAATGGGTTTACGGAAAAAAGAGGGGAATACAGTAAAAAGGCAACCCAAGAAAACGGATCAAATGCAGGGTTTGAAAGGCAGTAAAGTGACCACGGAAAAAGGGGAACAAGCGGGTGCGGTGTCTTCGAAGGTTGCCCCCTGGGTAGCTAAAGCGACTCGTAAAGGTACACACAATTTAAAGCGTTTACTTAAGCCGGAAAGGTACAGTAAAGATTTCATGCATTTGGTCAAAAACTATAATCCGATACGTTCGGTTGGAATGAAGTTGTTTCTGATCTTTTTTGCGGCAATTATGTTATTTGTGGTCAGCTTGGGGATGCTCTCATACTACAAGGCTAAAAGTACGATTGAGCAAAATGCAGCTACGGCTTATCAGCAGACCGTCCAGCAAACTTCAGAAAAGCTTGATATTATTCTAGAGCGCTTTCAAGACACATCGACACAGGTATTTTTCGATACTGAATTAAGTGATCAGTTGCAAAAGGCAGTAAAGCAAGATAAAAATCCCTTTGCATCTTTTGTTGCTATGGGCGAAGTGAATAAGAAGCTAACGAATCTTGCTTTTACGAATAAAGCGATTGATTCAATGTACTTGTACCCGGAAGAAACCAATTTAGCTGCTATGGGCACCGGAACACAAAAGGATGTACGGCAGGAAGCGTGGTTTAAGGATATTTTGAAAAACAAGGGAATGGTTTGGCTACCTACGCAGGTGAATGACAATGGCAGCAAGACCTTTCGTCTGGCACGCTCCATGAACAGCATGTCCGGGTTGGGAGGGACTTATGTTCTGGTTATGGATTTAAAGTCCAGTGCGGTGGAGGACGAGTTGAAAGGTGTTAATTTGGGCTCAGGCAGTATGATTAGCCTTGTGACAGACAAGGGTGAGTTTATAGGTTCTAACAATGAGAGCTTGTCAGGAGGAAAGACAAAGCTGGATTACGTTTCCAAGCTTGAAGGAATTGAAGGAAATCAAATTATGGAGCAGGTTGCAGATGGCAAAGAGCAAAATGTGCTTGCGGTTCATAATACGCTGGGAACTTCCAAATGGATTCTCGTGGGTGTAGTACCTGTATCTGAGCTGGTGAGAGACGCTAAGGGGATTCTAACCACGACCTGGATATTTGCTGCAGTGGCTGCACTCATTGCATTGTTCATTGGCCTGTGGATCGTGCGCCTCGTGGCTCGTCCATTGACACACCTAAAGGATTTAATGGTCGAAGGCGCCAAAGGCAACTTGCAAATTCGAACGAACTATAAGGCTCAGGATGAAATTGGGCAGTTGTCAGAAAGCTTTGATATGATGATGGAGCAAATTACATTGCTGGTAGAGCAGACGAATGCCTCAGCTCAGGAGGTTCTGAATACAGCGACAGAACTAGGCGATGCCTCGAAGAAGACAGCCATTTCAGCTAAAGAAATTGCAGCAGCAACGGAGGAGATTGCTCACGGCGCCGCCAGTTTGGCAACAGAGGCTGAACGTGGTAGCGGACTAACCGGGAATATATCTCAGCAAATGGATACGGTGATGGCTTCCAATCATGAAATGAGTCTGGTCGCACAAGAAGTTGAACAATCCAGTGAACAAGGGACAGTTCAACTGAAAAATCTATTGAGCAAGACTAAGGTTACGGAAGAAACTACGCATGCTCTGGTAGGCAAAGTAGATGAACTGAAGAAGACAACTTCCGATGTCTTTAAGGTGCTGGACGTATTACAGGATATTGCGAAACAAACGAATATTCTATCACTGAATGCGACGATTGAAGCGGCACGAGCGGGGACGGCGGGGCGTGGTTTTATGGTGGTAGCTAATGAGGTTCGGCAGTTGGCTGAACAATCACGTCAAGCTATTCGTACGGCTACAGGCATTACTAACAACATCGTCAATGAAATGAATGAAACGGTACAGGCATTATCTGAGGTGTATCCGCTGTTCCGGGAACAGATGGGAGCCGTGCAGGAAACAACGGACATTTTCCAATCGGTGCAGCAGCAAATGGGAGAGTTCGCGCTACGATTGGGAACGGTTACCGCCTCCATTCATCATCTGAGTGAATCGCAGACCACTTTGTCCGAGGCAATGACCAATGTAAGTGCGGTGGCCGAGCAATCCTCGGCTACTTCGCAGGAAGTCGCTTCGCTCAGCACTGAGCAGGCCAATATCGGTAATCAACTGGTAGGTTTGTCGGATAAGCTGGAAGGAGTATCGGTGAATTTGAAGGAACAGCTTTCGCGGTTTACGGTGTAGATATAACAAAACCATGGGAATCAGGAATGTCACTGATCTCCGTGGTTTTGTACTTTTTATTTGGATGTGCTTAAAAATCCCTCAAGAAGGAAAGCAAAAGATGAATACAAACACAAAGGTAGCTTGGGTTGTGCTGGCCATTACTATTTTTATTACGTTTTTTTATTCGTTAGACGAGATTTTAGATTGGAGTCCAGAAGCAGACATCACAAGATACAAATAAATTCGGAAACCCATTCACGTTAAAAGTTGAGTGGGTTTTCTTTTTCAACTACAGGACATACTACTGGAAAAATGATGAAAGAAGGATGGGTGTGCCGAGGCGTGGTAGCAGTTTCATACGAAAACGTCGAATTGCATATATGGCCTTGGGGGTGATAGCGCTACTGCTGATTTTATTATTCCGACTGGCTTGGATTCAGGGGACAGCGGGCATTCATATGTCTGTTTATGGAGGGCATTCGCTTAAGGAAATGTCAGCACGTCAGCGACAGGAGGGCATTTCTATCGACTCTGGACGTGGACAGTTTACGGACCGGCATGGGCAACCCTTGACTGGCGGAGTCGTATGGACGCCAGTGCTTTTTCCCGATGTAGATGGCAAAGCGGCTATACATGGCGAAGAACTGGCTAAGCTACTGCGTACGAACAAGAATCAACTACTGACACGATGGAAAGGACTGCAATCCCCGCTCATATGGCGTGATGGGGGTGGAGAGCCCGTACAAATCAATCCGCACGAAGCAGGCAAGCTGCTGAAGCTAGCCCCTTCGCTTATCGAGCTTGTACCTTATGCGAAACGTTACAGGAATTTGCCCAATGGCAGGCAATGGCTTGGCTTTCTGTATGAACGTGCCGACCGAGCGAGTGAACTGCCGATGGGGGCAGCCGGGCTTGAAAGAACGTTGGAGCCGCTGCTGAGCGGCGTCGGTGAAACGTTCGTCTCCCGATTTGTAGATGCGCAGCGTCGTCCATTGACTCATGTACCGCTGCGTGTCAGTGCTCCATCCAATGGTCACTATCCATTACAGGTACAGACTACAATTGATCTACCTATACAGGAACAGATTGAAAAGCTGACGGAATCTAGTCATTTGGCAGAAGGGGCGGTGGTAGTGCTCGATGCAGGCAACGCGGATGTACTGGCGATGGTGTCTCGCCCTTTTTATAATCCCGGTCATGTTGATCCCCAGAAAAAAACAGACTGGTCTAATCGTGCACTTAAGGCGATAACGCCTGGTTCCATTTTTAAGTTGGTTACGGCTGCTGCTGCACTTGAATCAGGTGTTGTCCAACCGCAGGAACAATTCCATTGTCATGGAACTTATGGCAAGTACGGTTTGGCTTGCTGGAAAAAAGAAGGACACGGTACCCTGAACCTGGAGGAAGGGCTTGCTGTATCCTGTAATAGTGTGTTCACTCATCTCGGTGAACGGCTTAATCCTGAGCAAATTCAGGCCACAGCCTCTGCACTAGGATTGGGCCGAACTGTGGGCTGGCAGGAGCGGAATCTTGCAGGGCTACCTCAATTCAGACCGCTGGATCACGAAGAAAAGGGAGCCGTATTCGGCTCCCATACGAACGCGTCTGATCCGGGCGTACGTGTACAGACAGCTATCGGTCAGCGCGATGTGCTGGTAACGCCTCTCCAAGCTGCTAATCTCATCGTCACCTTGCTGCACGATGGTCAAGTACATGCACCACGCCTCGTCAAACGCATCAGCTACGCAGATGGTAGCACCTTACTGGAACTACCTGCTCATGCTGCACCTTCACCCGAGGGCAGCCGCTTGATTCACACATTGACGGCTCGCACGCTTCGTGAAGCAATGGAAAAGGTTGTGACACAGGGGACGGGTGCCTCCTTGCGTAGTAAATCATGGAATCTGGCTGGCAAATCAGGTACGGCCCAAGCTTTGAAGAACGGTCACCCTATCAATCACCAGTGGTTTATAGGGTATGGTCCGATAGAGCAGCCTCGTTATGCGGTCGCCGTCCTTGTGCAAAATGCTTCAACACATTCTGCAAATCAAGCTACAGCACTGTTTGGTCAAGTAATGGATCTGTTAGCTCAATCCTCCTGAGTTCCACGGGTAGCTTCACGATCTTCCTCCTGGATTTTAACGATAAACGGAGGCTCGTCAAATTCCTCTGTCGGAAACCGAATCCATTTCTGCAGATAGCCTTGCTGCCACAATTCCTTGAGCAAAATGATCAGAATGGGAGACAGGATTAATCCGGCCAGTCCAAAGATGGACAACGATATAATGGCAAAGGAAAGCATCAGATAGGCAGATGAAACACCGATGGAATTACCAGTGATTTTAGGCTCTGCCAGCTGGCGGACGATCACCGTGACAGCCATGACAATGAGCAGGCCTACAGCCAGGCCGGTATTGCCTGTGATGAACAGATACACTGCCCACGGAATAAAAATAACAGGCACACCCAACAAGGGCAGGATATCAAACAAAGCTGCCACGAGCGCCAATGAGAGGGCATTATCCACTTGCAAAATGAGTAAACCTATAAATACGAGAACAAAGGTAATCCCTACCAGTAGAGCTTGAGCCTTGAGAAAAGCGGAGATGGCTTTAAGTACGTGATTTTTTAGAAAAAGGTAAGCAGTTTTTAGTGTCTTGGGTGTTTTACTACGAGCAATGCCCTTCCAAAGATTAATTTCCATACTTAAAAAGAACGCTAAAATGATTGCAATGGCAAAGTTGCCCATAAAAACAGTGAAAGAACTGAGGAACTGTATGAAAAAGGATAATCCTAGCTGTGCCCATTTCGTAGCAATGGTGGTGGCAGTCGCAAAATATTCATTCACACGTTCGGTAACACCCGGAGGTAAAGCAGCAATTTTATCTTGAGAAAGATGAAGATACCGCGTGAATTCCGCTTGGATAATCTGAGTATATTGTGGGAGGTTTTGCGCGACTTTCGTAAATTGCGTAACCAGAATCAAGCCCAATCCGAAAAAAGTAGCAAGTAAAAGGATGATAAACAGCAATACGGAGAGTGCGGAGGCAAAAGGCTTTTTCATTCCTTTCCGATGAAAATAACGGGCAGCAGGTTCAATGCACCAGAACACGACAAACGAAAGGAACACAGGTGCGGCAAGTTGATAGAGTTTGCTGGATACGAACATAATTAAATACACGGTTAATACGATCAGACCGATATCAAAAACGGTACGCCAATATTTTTTGTACAATGGAAGCATATGTATACAACGACTCCTTTTAGATTTTTATTTATTGTACACTAAATTGGACCTCAATGCTGACCATATGCAATAGCGAAATCTCGGCATGTTTACGTCATTGTGATAACATATAAGTAAGTGAGTTTTCCTCAGGAAGCCTGCTTGGGGAGTTCAGAATAGAAAAGTGGGGATAAAACGTGCAGACTCTGCTGTTATGGATGTTTTACATTTCGACTTTTTATGCTTTTATTCCGGCGCTGGTTAGTCGTATATTTGGTTTCCGGGTGTTCAGGCGCGGCAAAAGTGAGCAAGAATATGCACTCACCTTTGATGATGGCCCTGATCCAGTGTATACATCACAGCTGCTTGATTTACTGAAGCGTTTTGATGCCAAGGCTACTTTTTTTGTTGTTGGGATGAATGCAGAAAAACACCCTGAACTTCTGAAACGCATGCATGATGAAGGTCATCTGATCGGTATTCATAATTATGTGCACAAATCGAATTGGCTTATGCGGCCTGTTACGGTCAGAAGACAAATTGCCCAGACAGAGTCAGTCATTCGTCGAGTAACTGGCGAGGGAACGACCTTTTATCGCCCCCCTTGGGGGATAGTGAACTTTTTTGATATTTCCAACACCCATGGTCGTCGAATCGTATTATGGTCCTCCATGTTCGGAGATTGGAAGGCAAGCATTGGAGCGAAACAATTGGCGGAGAGAATGCTCAAAAAGCTAAGGGGTGGCGAGGTGATGCTGCTCCATGACTGTGGTACGACATTGGGGGCAGACGCGGAAGCGCCCCAGAATATGCTAATCGCGCTGGAGAAGCTGCTGAGGGTCGCCCAAGAACGACAATTACGCAGCGTACGGGTGGATACATTGTTTTGCCGTCAGTCTGTCAATCAACCTACTGCCTCCGAGATGTTCAGTACGAGCTGGTCAAAAAGAACGCTGGTATGTGGATGGCTCCAGTATGAGCGGCTATTCCATGTTTTGTTTCGTCTTCGTCCCGTAAGTCAGGAGGATACGATCTTTTATTATCGTCGCCGTATCTATCATGGGCCAAATGTAAATATGGAGAACAGCAGGTGGCTAGAAAAAGGGGACCCGATAATTGAGCTTCATTTTGATAATAAAAAGTTATTTCAATTGGGTTCGACGGCAAAGTCGATGGTACATTTAGCTATTCAATTGGTTCGGATTGTGAAAAAACAACTTCCTGATCTGGCCCAACGCATTGTACATGATTCTGAAATGAAGGGTGTAAAGGCGATCTATGCAGTAAGTATGATTCATCGGGGACCAGAGAAGTTGGGATTTCAGGTTCGGGAGCTTCCCAAAGGACTGTTCAAGCATGTGTCCACTGTATATCTAAAGCTGTTATTTCGTGTTATTCATCCTTCGGGTTCAGAGCAATTGAGTGAAAAAAAAGATGTAATGGTACCGAAACTGATTGTGATGCCAATGGATACCTTGTTTGACCGTTTTCATCAGGGAGACTCACACTGCTCAGACGAAGCTCTTGAGCAAACAGCTCAGAGAGATGATGTCCATATACTCAACAGCGAAATGACTGAATAGCTAACCTAATGACCTAATAAAAAAGCCTCTCGATCCATTGTTAGGGGTCGGGAGGCTTTTTAGCCGTTCATAAAGCATATCTTAGCAAAGCTTTAGATTTTCATAATTCCGCCGTTACTTGCGTTCGTCACCAGCTTGGAATAACGCGCCAGGTAACCCGTTTTCACCTTCGGCTCAAAGCCTTTCCAGTTGGCGCGACGACGTTCGAATTCTTCGTCCGTAATGTGGAGCTCAATCTTACGATTGTTCAAGTCCAGCTCAATGATATCGCCGTCCTCAACAAAAGCGATAGGTCCCCCTTCTGCGGCTTCGGGGGAAATATGACCGATGGAGATACCACGGGAAGCACCTGAGAAGCGTCCGTCTGTAATCAGACCCACCTTGGCACCAAGCCCCATGCCCACGATTTGTGAAGTTGGAGCGAGCATTTCAGGCATACCAGGTCCGCCCTTTGGACCTTCATAACGGATAACAACAACGTGTCCTTCATTAATTTTACCGTTGGCGATACCTGCCAGTGCATCTTCCTGTGAATCAAAGCAGATAGCAGGACCTTTGTGATAACCACCAACCGAAGGATCAACTGCACCGACTTTGATAATGGAGCCTTGCGGTGCCAGATTACCGAATAATACAGCCAGACCGCCACGTTCGGAATACGGGTTGTCCAGTTTATGGATAACGTTAGTGTCCAGAATTTCCTGACCCTCTACATTTTCACGAATGGTTTTTCCGGTTACAGTAATACAGTCACCATGCAGTGCGCCCGGTTTCTTCAACAATTCATTCAGCACTGCGCTTACGCCGCCTGCATTATGAACATCCTCAATATGATAGTCGGAAGCAGGTGCCAATTTGGACAAATGAGGTGCGCGGTTTGCGACTTCATTAATACGTTCGATAGGGTAGTCAACTTCTGCTTCATGGGCAAGTGCCAATGTATGCAATACGGTATTCGTGGAACCGCCCATTGCCATATCCAATGCAAATGCATTATCAATAGCTTCTTTAGTCACGATATCACGTGGTTTAAGATCCAGCTTAATCAATTCCATTAATTGGCGTGCAGATTGTTTAACGAATTCTTTACGTTCTTCTGCTACTGCGAGAATGGTGCCGTTACCCGGCATAGCCAGACCCATCGCTTCTGCGAGACAGTTCATGGAATTCGCTGTGAACATCCCTGAACAGGAGCCACATGTCGGACAGCCATATTGTTCTAATTCAAGCAAGCTTTGATCGTCGATTTTACCAGCCTGATATGCACCTACGCCTTCAAAGACGGAGGTCAGGGAAATAGAGCGTCCGTTCTTGTCTTTACCAGCTTTCATAGGACCGCCGCTGACGAAAATAGTTGGAATGTTAACGCGCAATGCGCCCATCATCATGCCAGGGGTAATTTTATCACAGTTAGGAATACAAACCATGCCGTCAAACCAGTGAGCGGAAACGACAGTTTCCAGAGAGTCAGCTATAATTTCACGGCTCGGCAGAGAATAACGCATACCGATGTGCCCCATGGCAATGCCGTCATCTACACCGATGGTGTTAAACTCGAAAGGTACACCGCCTGCCTCACGAATGGCTTGCTTGACAATTTTGCCAAATTCCTGCAAATGGACGTGGCCCGGTACGATATCAATATACGAGTTGCATACCGCAATAAACGGTTTGTCAAAATCTTCTTCCTTGACACCCGCTGCGCGCAGCAAGCTGCGGTGAGGAGCGCGGTCAAAGCCTTTTTTAATCATATCGGAACGCATTTTCGTCTTAGCTGTCATGATGCTGGTTTCCCCCCAAAGTATAAAAATAGTATGGCGTTCAATGGACGCCGTAATAGCGCAGATGTTTTCTAAAGAGTCTATCATAGATGTGAGCTTTTTTCTACATATATGAAGATTTTGAAAAAGTACAAGAAGTGTTCTGTAATCAACAATATATAGATATGACCAGTTTTATTTGTCTATATATTGCATTTAGAAAAGGTTAGAATGTGATTCTATTAGAAATATGTATACTGATAGGTTTGCGTATCAGGTAAAATATGAAAGAGCCCATTCCTCAATAAAGCGGATGGGCTCAGGCTTGTTTTTATGTTAAAGGAGGGCGGAATATGACACTACACCTTAATTTCTGCCGCCTTTACGACCGATGTCTCTGTAGAAATTTTTGTCATGCGACTCAGCTGTAGCATCGCCGCCCTTTTTGCCGATTTCCTGATAAAATTCTTTATCATGAGAGTTTGCGGTTGCTTCCCCGCCTTTTTTACCAATCTCCTGATAAAATTCCTTATTGTGCTTCTTGGAAGTAGCTTCTCCACCCATACGACCTGCTTCTTCGCGACTCATTTTCCCCTGATTTTGATTACGTGCCATTACAAATCACTCCTTAATAAAAAAGTTGTTTTTTGTTGCGCGCATCCTTTACTTACCACATCACGCCTGTATGAAACAGGCTCTAAGTGGAGTAAAGAGAGGGTAGACTCGCTTACATGTTCGTCTGTGAGTGGGTTGTCGCGAGTTCAATGTTAAATAAAAAAGGGATAAAAAGATTACGCGGACCGTCTAAAAGGATAAGGAGCTGGCTTTAGCATCCACTCTACCTGTGGCTCAATCAGAGGTCTTGTTGCAGTTCGAACCCAAGGCATGGTCAACATACAGCACAGACCTGCAGCACACACTACAATCAACATGACTTCCACTGGAGTATCTATATATTCGTAGACTCCCTTTGCAACGACGGTACGGACGATCAAGCCATGGAGTAAAAAGACATATAGTGTCCGTCTTCCCATCTCAGTTATACGTCCTGTGACGGCCGGAACAAAGCTTAGAAACGCCATCGATGCTATCCATTGAACTCCATAAATACCGATGCGGTAAATTCCTGCGTACCATTCGGTATGGCCCAATTCACCGTAAGTCATATTGCCATACAGCCAGCCTGCCGGGATGCCGAAATACGACGTTCCCGCCAGTACCATAAGCAGAAGAGATACAATGCCAGCGATTATGCGGACTGGTGTTGTGAAGAACCGTCGAACGTCCGCATAATTCAAATGATAACCTGCTACAAAGTAAGGCAAATAAACAAAGGTTCTGCATACGCTCAGCCATATACCATCTACAGGGAGATACCCGACAAGGATACCCAGCAGCACGGATATACCCAATTGGAGGACAGGTGGTATTTTCTGAAAAGTCAGCATCAGCAGTCTCCAACAGATATGGCTGGCAAGGAACCAGAGGAGCAGATAAGGAGCAAAGAACGAATGATGGATATGGGGAACGTGGAAGAGTGCAACATCCAATATCGAATAAAGAGATTGAAAAATAAGATATTGCATACCGATCTGAAGCAGAACTTTTTGGCCTGCGGGTCCGGTCAAAGATGATTTGGCAAAGTAGCCTGTAACGAGTACAAACAACGGCATATGGAACATGAATATCCAGCTGAACCATTGTTGGGCAATATGAAGTGAACCGACTAGAGGCTCCAGAGCATTTCCTGCAAATACGCATATGATCAACAGAAATCGCAGATTGAGAAAGAAGCTTTCCCCTTGTACATCATGGCTTGTCGTCATGTGTTTCCCTCCGAACGGCTTCTGCCGACTAAACTATTTAAAAAATAATTCTTTACAAGGAACAAGGTACGATACTCTGGACCTTATCATTGTGATTTTTTTCACAACGGTAAGCGCTACCATGTCCTTTTTATGTGGCGAAAGCTTGAACACGGGACAAAGATGGGCTAATACCTGGAAATGTATGCTGATTTGACCCTGTATGTACAACGATGTTACCCTAACAAGGCTATAGTTACGCTGATGAATACAGCGACACATTTTATATTCAAATTACGAATTTCGAGGTACAAAAGGCGAAAGGAACTTTTACAATGAGAAGAAGAACAAGAAGATCATACAATTCATATGGGACACGTGGTCCTCGGAAAATATGGAAAATTCTCTTAGGCATCCTGATTGTCATTGTACTGATCGCAGGGTGGGGGGCATGGAAGGTATTTACGCCTTATCAGCCTGATGAGACGGCTGCTGCTGCATTAGCAGAAGTAGCGGATGCTGTGAAAGTAAATGAACAAGAACATTGGGTTGGTTTTGAGCCTGTAAAAAGAAGCGGAACTGGAGTCATTTTGTATCCAGGGGCGTTGGTGAAGCCCGAAAGTTATGCGCCCTTAGCACGCCGTCTGGCGGAAAAGGGTCATCATGTGATCATTGCAAAAATGCCACTGAACCTTGCATTGATCTCCCCGGATTTAGCGAATGAAGTGCTAAAGGCATATCCGAAAGAAGCGTTTGTTATTGGAGGCCATTCGTTAGGGGGTGTGATGGCGGCCCGATATGCAGCTGCACATCCTGATCAGGTCAAAGGTGTATTTTTCCTCGCCTCCTACCCGGATAACAAGGGTAATTTAAAGGATAAAAATCTGCCCGTTATTTCTCTACTGGGAAGTGATGATGGAGTCGTCCAGATGGAAAATGTTCAAAGTGGAAGAACTTATTTACCAGCCAACACGCTGTATTTTACAGTCGAAGGGGGAAATCATGCCCAATTCGGCAGTTATGGTGTCCAAAAAGGGGATAATCCTGCAAAAATTAGTGCTGCCGAGCAATGGAATCAGACGGTAACTGCTTTACAGGACTGGATGAAAGAGAGTGTGGATGTGGCTTCTAAGAATCAGTAAAGGAGGTGTGCTGCATGTCTGAGCTGATCGTGCAGGGGGAGCGGTACCCATGCCGTGGTATTTTATTAGATAAAGATGGAACGTTGCTGGATTTTATTCAGTTGTGGGGCCCCTGGGCTCGTTCTATACTGGATATGATGGAGCAGCATCTTACCGTGGCAGGTGCCGGTTTTACGGTGGAAAAAGGTACCGTTCTAGGTACCGTTCACGATCAGGAGGGACGTGTGATCGGTTACGACCCTTCTGGCCCGCTGGCCATGGGGACGGTGGACGAAAGTACGGGGGTACTGGCTTGGCAGCTTTATAGTACTGGTGTACCGTGGAATGAAGCTGTGCGGCTTGTCCGCGACTTTAATAAAACGGCGATGGCTGATATTCGGCGACATCGGGCAGCGAAGGTGTTTCCAGGGTTGCGGACATTGCTGGAGCAAAGCCGCCATGCCGGGCTGAAGCTAGCGGTTGTGACCTCTGACAGTACAGAGGCTGCACAGGAGCATTTGGAGTGGATGGGGCTGACATCCTATTTTGATGAGATTATCGGACATGATAGGGTTACATATGGTAAGCCTGACCCGGAAATGGCTGAAAAAGCCTGCGCATTACTAGGATTGTCGCCGGCGGACGTGGTAGTCATTGGAGACAGCAATGGGGACATGCAGATGGGCAAACGTGCCGGAGTGCGGCTCGCTATTGGATTTGCGCCAGAAGCAGAACGTTCTGGTCATTTGCTGGATGCGGATAAGGTTGTTCGTGGATATGAAGAGCTGGAGGTGCGTAGGGTATGAAAGTTAATACGTTGGCGGAATGGATACAGCAATCGCAGAATATTGTTTTTTTCGGCGGTGCAGGCACATCGACGGAAAGTGGTATTCCGGATTTTCGTTCGGCAGCAGGCCTGTATCAAAGTGAGGAGAAATTGCCTTATTCCCCTGAGGTTATGCTGAGCCGTTCATTTTTTGTGAAGCATCCTGAAGTGTTCTTCGACTTCTATCGCAGCAAAATGCTGCATCCCGATGCGGAGCCGAACGGTTGTCATCATTTCCTCGCGTCATTGGAAAAGCAAGGCCGTCTAAAAGCGATTGTGACCCAAAATATTGACGGTTTACATCAGGTTGCCGGCAGTGTGAATGTATTGGAACTTCACGGCTCGGTGCATCGGAACCACTGCATGGAATGCGGACGCTTTTACAGTCAAGATGAAGTGATGAACAGCTCTGAGGTTGTACCTAAATGTCCAATAGATGGAGGAATTATCAAACCGGATGTCGTTTTATATGAGGAGGAGCTGAATCAGGATACCATTATTCAATCCGTTCAGGCTATTTCGCAGGCTGATCTGCTGTTAATTGGAGGAACGTCGCTGACAGTACATCCTGCTGCAGGCTTGATTACTTATTTTCGTGGTAAACATACGGTGCTGCTGAATACAGATCCCACCTCGTATGATCATAAGGCGGATCTTTTGATCACCGATCCAATCGGTAAAGTTATGGAAAAACTTGCTCATCAATTAGGTCTGTAATCGTTTTCTTGTCAACGCCTGGATAAAAGCGCTATGATGATGTTGTGATGGACATTACAATGTTTCGAGAGAGGCTGGGATAGCATGGTTTATTTAGCTGGCGAAGATCGTTATGAAAGTATGAAATATAACCGTACAGGGAGATCAGGTCTAAAACTGCCCGCTATTTCACTGGGCTTGTGGCATAATTTCGGCGGGATTAACAACGCGGAGAATGGCCGTAGCATGATTACTCGCTCCTTTGATCTGGGAATTACGCATTTTGATTTAGCTAATAACTATGGCCCTCCTGCGGGATCAGCTGAGGAATTTTTTGGACAAGTATTAGCCAGTGATATGAAACCGTACCGGGATGAGTTGGTCATCTCCACCAAAGCTGGCTACAATATGTGGGCAGGGCCTTATGGTGACTGGGGATCTCGCAAGTATATGATATCTAGTCTGGATCAGAGCCTGAAGCGGATGGGGCTGGACTATGTGGACATATTCTACTCTCACCGATTTGATCCTGATACGCCGCTGGAAGAAACGATGGGAGCACTGGATCATATCGTACGATCCGGCAAAGCGCTGTATGTGGGTGTGTCCAATTATAGTGCGGAGCAAACAGCAGAAGCAGCTCGCATTCTGAAGGAGCTGGGAACACCGCTTCTGATTCATCAGCCGAAATACTCCTTGCTCGACCGCTGGATTGAAAACGGATTACAAGATGTACTGGACGAAAACGGGGTAGGCAGCATTGCCTTTTGCCCGCTGGCTCAGGGATTGCTGACCAATAAATATTTGAACGGAATTCCCGAGGATTCACGTGCAGCGAGTACTTCGGTTTTCCTCAATGAGAACCATGTGACGCCAGAGACACTTCGCAAGGTACGCGCCTTGAATCAGATGGCTGCTGCACGCGGACAAAGTTTGGCTCAATTTTCGCTGGCCTGGGCTCTGCGCGGCGAACGTCTGACCTCTGTCTTGATTGGGGCAAGCCGTGTAAGCCAAATTGAAGAAAATGTTGCTACCTTATCCAATCTGGACTTTTCTCAGGAGGAATTGGATCGGATTGATTCGATTCTGAATGCCGGGAACTGACAGGACGGCGGCACAGCCTAATGGCGAAAGTTAATTTGTAGTCATCGGCCTAATTTCGTGTTCTCTTTTACAATATAAATTAACAGCCCGTATCCGTTTGAAGGATGCGGGCTGTTTAAGTCTGTTTTACGACTGTGGATATTGCTTAACCTTGCTTCGGTACTCGGTTGGAGACTGACCACAGAAGCGTTTGAATTGACGTGAGAAATATAAGGCATCGGTTAGTCCGACCGAAGCGGCCACTTGCTCTACCGATAGTTCAGGACGCTCACGCAGCAGTTGACGTGATTTGTCGATTCTTAGCTTAAGCAGATAGGTGACGGGGGAGATGCCCGTTTCCTTTTTAAATATCCGTGACAAATACGCACGATTATAACCAAGTCCTTCAGACATTTGCTCAATGGAAACGGGGTGTGCGTACTGAGTGGACATATATTGAACCATCTGCTTGACTGTACGTTGAATTTGCGAATCCGCCCCGGACGGATCAGTCCAGTCACTCAGGTAATTGCCTGCTTCCCCCATAATCAGATACAAATAGCCCAAGGCTGATAGATGAGAACTAGATTTTCTGCTATAAAAGGCCAATTGCATTTGCTCCAAATAACCGGGAATGGGACTTTGATCGGAAGCATGAAAGACAGGCTGGTGAACACGTAGCCCAGCCTCCTGCACCACCTGCTCAGTATGGTGCCCGGTAAACGCAGACCAACGATAACGCCACGGTTCCTCTTCATCAGAGGTATAGCTCACCAGCTGACCGGGATGAATAAGGAAAAAATCGTTTTCTTCAAGCTGATATGTGTGCTGTTCCGTTCGGAAGATACCTCTGCCCGATTCTACAAAGTGTAGCAGATAGTAATCATAGATTTTCGGTCCCACGGCATGACCGGATTTGGTTTGGCTCTCTCCTGCAAAAAGCACATGCAGCGGGCTATTTTCATAAAACACCGGATTAGAGGCGACGGCATAACTATATGAATGCGCTTGCAAAATAGGGTCATCCTTCCTGCATTTGTGAATGGTTTAGCGGATGCGCTATACTTACATTGTACATATCCAAGTCACATTTATCCATAGCTTAAACACATGGATGCATTACATTGTGTGACGCTTTCATTTATACTGAAATCATAAGAGATGTCAACCTGATTAAGATGTTACAGGGAAATCAGGGGGGCCTTTACTAACGGTATATGAGGTGGATGCGGATATGAACTCTACTGAATTAAAGAAACATTTTATTGAAAAATATGGTGAAAGCAGCAATGAACTGCGGATATTTCATGCACCTGGACGTGTCAATCTGATTGGAGAGCATATCGACTATAACGGTGGTTATGTACTCCCGGCTGCGCTGGAATTCGGAACGACGCTAATCCTTCGTGCGCGCAATGATGATGAAATTCATTTTGCTTCGACAAACCTGTCGTATGAAGTGTCTATCCCCCGTGGAGAAATAGGTAAAAACAAAACGGATGAGTGGGTGGACTATCCGGTGGGTGTGCTGGTAGAGTTGGCTGAAAAGGGAGTTTATCCGTCTAACGGATATGACCTGCTCTATCATGGAGAAATACCGAATGGTGCTGGATTATCCTCCTCAGCCTCCATTGAGGTTGTTACAGGATACGCGTTCCTCACGATCGAAAAACAGGAAACAGATACGGTCGAGATCGCTTTGTTGTCCCAGCGGGCAGAAAACAATTACGTTGGTGTCAATTGCGGCATTATGGACCAGTTCGCTGTAGCGAACGGAGCAGCTGATCATGCAATTCTGCTGATGTGCGATACGTTGGAGTACCGTAAAGTGCCATTCCGCACGGGGGCTTATAAGCTCGTGATCGGCAATACAAACAAGCGTCGCGGTTTGGTGGACTCAGCCTATAACGAGCGTCGTAGCCAGTGTGCCGAAGCACTGTCCATTTTACAGCAGCAGGAGCCGTCACTGGAATACCTCGCTCAGCTGGATGAGGCACGTTTCGGAGAGCTTCAGCATCACATCGCGGACCAAACAGTGCGTCGGCGGGCACAGCATGTGGTGGAGGAAAACGCTCGTGTGTTGGCCTCTGTCGATGCTCTCGCAGCGAATGAACTTGCAGCTTTTGGTCAGTTAATGAATGCTTCTCATGATTCATTGCGCGATTTGTATGAGGTCAGCTGCACGGAGCTGGACGTCATGGTTGAAGAAGCACGACGCATTCCTGGCACGCTGGGTGCTCGTATGACAGGAGCCGGATTTGGAGGTTGTACGGTTTCATTGGTTCATGAGGACGATGTGGAACGTTTTGTGAAGGAAGTCGGCGAAGCTTATCAGACCCGCACAGCGCTGGAAGCCAGCTTTTATGTATGCAAGGCAGGAGACGGAGTAAAAGAACTGAAGGAGGACGAATAACATGGCCATTTTAGTCACAGGTGGAGCTGGATATATCGGTTCACATACCGTAGCAGAACTGTTGGATCTGGGAGAAGAAGTTGTGGTGCTGGACAATTTGCAAACCGGGCACAAAGCAGCATTGCTTGGAGGCAAGTTGTATGAAGGGGATTTGAGGGATAAAGAATTACTGTCCAAACTGTTCTCTGAAAATAGTATCGATGCAGTTATCCATTTTGCAGCCAACTCGCTGGTTGGAGAAAGTATGCAAAATCCTGGTAAATATTATGACAACAATGTATTTGGCACGCTGAGCTTGCTGGAGGCAATGAAGGATGCTGGAGTGCGCCGAATCGTGTTTTCCTCTACTGCGGCTACCTACGGCGAACCGGAAAAGGTGCCGATTGAAGAGGGAGACCGTACAGAGCCAACCAACGTGTATGGTGAAACAAAGCTGATGATGGAGCGCATGATGTCGTGGTTTGATAGAGTTTTAGGCATCAAATATGTGTCTTTACGGTATTTTAATGCGGCTGGTGCACATGAGAGCGGCAAGATCGGTGAAGATCACCGACCAGAAAGCCATCTGATCCCATTAGTGCTCCAGACAGCCTTGAAGCAACGTCCACACATCGCTGTGTTTGGTGAGGATTATGCGACACCTGACGGCACGTGTGTTCGGGATTACATTCACGTGAGTGACCTGGCGGATGCTCATGTGCGTGCAGTAAATTACTTGCGCGAAGGCAATGACAGCAACGTATTCAACTTGGGCAATGGACAGGGCTTCTCTGTGAAAGAAGTTATTGAGACGGCACGCAAGGTCACTGGACTCGACATTCCAGTTGTTACAGAGCCACGCCGCGCAGGCGATCCAGCGATATTGGTTGCATCTTCTGACAAGGCTCGTTCGGTGTTGGGCTGGAGTCCAGCACGTACCCAATTGGAGGATATTATTAGCGGAGCATGGGGATGGCATCAGTCGCACCCTCACGGCTACGGCGACGAATAGACGGGAGACGATGACATATGAGCGAGCGCCAATCCGCAGATAAAGGCCAAGGCCGGGAACATTCCCGGCATCTGGCCCATGACATCGACGAAACTGTGCAGCAATCGGCTCTATATGCGGTGGAGCAACTGGTTGCATTCGCACAAAACAAGGGCTTGATCGGTCCGCAAGATACAGATTACAGCCGTAATCTGCTGTTGGAGCAGTTTGGGTTTTCGGAGCCTTATTCAGGTGGGGAAGCAGGGGGCGTTATGGCCCCCGAAGCTCTCCAGCCTGTGCTTAATGTATTGATAGATTATGGTTTTGCCATAGGACTTATCCCTGAAAACACAGATACGTATCGCGATTTGCTGGATTCCAAAATCATGGGACTGCTGATGGCGAGACCGTCTGAAGTCATCCGTGACT
This sequence comes from Paenibacillus sp. EKM212P, assembly GCF_011066115.1. Lineage (NCBI taxonomy): Bacteria > Bacillati > Bacillota > Bacilli > Caryophanales > Paenibacillaceae > Paenibacillus > Paenibacillus sp. EKM212P. The sequence goes on along the minus strand of NZ_JAAMNR010000004.1, from coordinate 596,475 downwards.
TTCATCAAACGGAGGCTGAACGTGGCATAGAGGCGGCGACAGATGCTTTTTATCAATTATCCATCGATTCGAACTACATTCGAATGGATCGGGTTGCCAGCAATGTGTACTGGAATCAGTCGACATCTTACGGAGATATGGAAATCACGATTAATTTGTCCAAGCCAGAAAAAAGTCCTAAGGAAATTGCGATGGCGAAGCTTTTGCCGCCGCCTGTTTATCCCAAGTGTCAATTATGCCGTGAAAACGTCGGATATGCAGGAAGAGTAAATCATCCGTCCCGTCAAAATCTGCGTATCATTCCGGTGGAATTGAATGGGGAGCCGTGGTTTTTTCAATACTCACCCTATGTGTATTACAACGAGCATTGCATCGTGTTCCATCATGATCATGTACCGATGAAGCTTACGAAGGATACACTGCGGCGATTGCTGGCTTTTACGAAAGCGTTTCCGCATTATTTTATTGGCTCCAATGCGGATCTGCCGATTGTCGGCGGATCGATCCTGACCCATGATCATTTTCAGGGTGGTCGTCATACATTCCCAATTGAAAAAGCGGGTGTGGACGGTGTATACCATAATGAAGCGTTCCCGCAGGTTACAGCAGGGATTGTAAACTGGCCGATGTCGGTCATCCGTTTTACGTCAACAGATGCCGAGGCGCTGTTGGAGGCGGGAAATGCTGCTTTTGAAGCCTGGAAAGTTTATAGTGATCCTGTAGCTGATGTCCTCTCTCATACAGAGCAGGAGGGGGAAACGATTCCACATAATACTGTGACGCCGATTGTGCGCCGAGATTCCGAAGGCAGGTATCAGATGGATCTCGTACTGCGTAACAACCGAACGAGTGAAGAGTATCCGGAAGGTATTTTCCATCCTCATCGCGAGATGCATCACATCAAGAAGGAAAATATCGGTCTGATCGAAGTTATGGGACTTGCCATATTACCGGGGCGGCTCAAGGATGAACTGGATGGGATTGCAGATATTTTGTGTGGGGATGACAAACTGGCTGTGGCTATGCAGCAGGAAGGACATCCACTGTTTAAGCATGCAGACTGGATTTATCAGTTAAACACTCGGTTCGGTCGTTTGCCTGACAAGGAAACGGCTGTTCGTACCGTACAAAATGAAGTTGGACTGAAATTCAGTGAAATTTTAGAGCATGCAGGAGTGTATAAACGGAATGAGTCCGGGCAGCAGGCGTTTGGTCGTTTTATGAAACAATTGGGATATACTTTGGGAGAATAAAATCGCTGGTGCAGCACATAATACACTACGAGAACCCTCCCAAGATATGACATTGAACCATGCTCCTCAAGGAGTGTGGTTTTTTTCTGAAAATAAAGCATATTTGTTTCCTGTAACCGAAAAGGTTATAATAGAGTAGTTTCTTAACATTAAACTTTAGAACTATTGGAGGCGAGCGTTTGCGATGAAAGCATTCGAATTTTATAATCCTACACAATTGATCTTCGGTAAAGGACAATTGGAGGCTCTCAAGCGTGAAGTTCCTAAATATGGTAAACGTGTACTACTTGTATATGGCGGCGGCAGCATTAAGCGCAGCGGTTTGTACGATAATGTAATAAGTTTGCTTGGTGAAATTGGTGCAGAGGTAACGGAACTGGCTGGTGTAGAGCCGAATCCTCGCTTATCTACAGTACATAAAGGCGTGGAATTGTGTAAAACACATCAAATCGACCTCGTTCTGGCTGTAGGCGGTGGTAGTGTGCTGGATTGTTCCAAAGCCATTGCTGTTGGTGCAAAATATGATGGCGACATGTGGGATTTTGCAGAGCGTAAAGCGGCACCACAGGCAGCATTGCCATTAGGTACAGTTTTGACCATGGCAGCTACCGGTTCTGAAATGAATGCGGGTTCTGTTATTACAAATGAAAAAACACAGGAAAAATTGGGATGGGGCAGCGTATTTGCGTTCCCTGCGTTTTCTATTCTTGACCCTGTAAACACATACTCACTGCCACAAAATCAAACCGTTTACGGAATCGTAGATATGATGTCACATACGCTGGAGCATTATTTCCATTTGGAATCCAATACTCCGGTCCAACTTGGCTGGTGCGAAACGATTTTGCGTACGGTCATGGATGCGGCTCCAGGTCTGGTCAACGATCTGGAAAACTACGAGCTGCGTGAAACGATTATGTATTGTGGTACGATGGCGCTGAACGGCTTCCTGAACATGGGGCTGACAGGTGACTGGGCTACTCACAATATCGAGCATGCGGTGTCTGCTGTTTATGATATTCCACATGGTGGAGGGCTGGCTATTCTGTTCCCGAACTGGATGAAACACAATCTGCATGTGAAGCCTGAACGCTTCAAACAACTGGCCGTCAATGTGTTCCATGTAAACCCAGAAGGCAAGAGTGATGAAGAAGTGGCGCTGGAAGGTATTCAGGCGTTGCGTGATTTCTGGAACTCGATTGGTGCACCAAGCCGTCTGGCTGATTACGATATTGATGCGTCCCAGATCGATGTTATGGCTGATAAAGCTGTGAAATTCGGATCTTTTGGTGGTTTTAATAAGCTCAATCGCGAAGATGTAGTCGAAATTTACAAAGCATCTCTGTAAACTGATACTTGTATCATTTTAAGCACGTTTGTGCGTCATTAGACGTACAAACGTGCTTTTTTGGGTTTGATTTGGGATATTGGAGGAAAATTTTGAAACTTTTTAAGGTTGAATACGTAAACATAGTTATAGACTGGAAACCAGACTGAAAAGGTACATGGAAGGAGGAGTCGCATGGAAACCATATTTTGGTGGTTATTGGCAGGGGGCGCTATCTTTACCGTAGTCAGTGTGCTGATTGGAGATGTACTCGGTGGTTGGCTGGATGGTGCATTGGAGCTACCGAGCCTCGATTGGTTCAGACCTGTCGTTTTACTTGGAGCCATGACCGCTTTTGGCGGAGCTGGAGTTCTGCTGACAAAGTATACTGGGCTGAGCATGGGGTGGGTCGTCGTGCTTGCTTTAGGGATTGCGTTTGTCATCGGAATACTCGTGTTCTTTGCGTTTATCAAGCCCATGGCGAATTCGGAAGTATCCAGCGGCTTCTCCATGCGTGAGCTGACTGGCCGGATCGGTGAGGTCACCATTCCTGTACCTGAGGTTGGTTACGGGGAGGTTATGATCCGCTTGGGTGCAGGCAACACCATACATACAGCATCGAGCTTCGATCACAAACCGCTTGCTGCGGGAACCCGTATCGTCGTGGTTGAGGTCGCAGAGGGCGTCGTCCGCGTAGCGTACCTGGACACATAGACGGCGCATTCGCTTAACTTGAAGGGAGCGTGATCGGGAGTGTCAAATTTGCAAGATATTGTGTTGGTCCCTGGGATTGTTGTCATCGTTATCGTTATATTAGGGATCGCTTTTTGGGCCCGTTACAAAACGGTAGGACCGGATGAAGGGATGATCGTGACGGGCTCTTTTCTGGGAAATAAAAATATTTCCGAGGATGACTCTGGACGCAAAATTAAAATTGTACGCGGCGGGGGTGCCTTCATTTGGCCTATTTTCCAGCAGTCCGAATTCATCTCTCTGTTGTCCCATAAACTGGACGTAACCACACCGGAAGTGTATACGGAGCAAGGAGTTCCCGTGATTGCGGATGGTGTGGCGATTATCAAGGTCGGCAGTTCTATTGAGGATGTGGCTACAGCAGCCGAGCAGTTCATCGGGAAGCCACTGGAGGCTCTTAGAGGAGAGGCTCAGGAAGTGCTGGAGGGACACTTACGCGCAATCCTCGGTTCGATGACAGTGGAAGAAGTTTATCGTAATCGGGATCGGTTTGCGCAGGAAGTACAGGGCGTGGCTGCTCGTGATCTGAAAAAGATGGGCTTGCAAATCGTTTCATTCACCATCAAAGATGTGCGTGATAAGCACGGATATCTGGATGCGCTTGGTAAGCCGAGAATTGCCGCTGTGAAACGGGATGCTGAGATTGCAGAAGCCGAGGCTGTGCGGGATGCTCGGATTCAGAAGGCGCGTGCGGAACAGGAAGGCCAGAAGGCAGAACTGCTGCGGGATACCAACATTGCGGAGGCAGCCAAGGAGAAGGAACTGAAAGTGGCTTCGTTTAAGAAAGAACAGGATACAGCGAAGGCAGAAGCCGATCAGGCTTATCACATTCAGGAGGCCCGTGCCAAGCAGACTGCTGTCGAAGAGCAGATGAAGGTCGAGCTGGTGCGCAAAGAACGGGAAATTGATCTTCAATCCAAAGAAATACAGGTACGTGAAAAGCAATATGATGCGGAAGTGAAAAAGAAGGCAGAAGCCGATCGGTATGCGGTCGAGCAAGCAGCGGAAGCAGATAAATCGCGTAAAATGCGTGAGGCTGAATCGCTGCAATACTCGATTGAGACACAGGCTAAAGCGTCAGCTGAACAAAAACGTCTCAACGGGCAAGCAGAAGCGGATGCCGAACGCGCCAAAGGTACGGCAGACGCAGATGTCATCCGTTTGCGTGGACTTGCAGAAGCGGAGGCCAAGGAAAAACTGGCGGAGGCGTTCCAGAAGTTTGGAGAGGCCGCCGTGCTCGATATTATCGTGAAAATGCTGCCTGATCTGGCTGGACGTATTGCCGAACCGATTGCGTCCATTGATAAACTCACCGTAGTTGATACGGGAAAAGGAGAAGGAGCAGCGCGTGTCAGCAATTATGTCACCGAACTGATGGCTACGGCACCCGAGATGCTGAAGAGTGTATCCGGTATTGATGTGGAGCAGTTAATCAAGGGGTTGACCACGGGGAAAAAAGGCCTTCATTCCGTGCCGCCTTCCGGTGAAGCGAATAAGCAGCCTCTTCCAGCCTCGGTGGAGGTAGCGCTAACAGATAAAGAATAACGATAAGTCTTTAGGGAGCATTTATCCCTAACCAAAAGACCGCTTTTCATCACAGCATTTCCCGTCAATGTGATGAAAAGCGTTTTCTTTTTATTGACCTTTAGCCGAATATTTGGTACTTTAACGTGGATTCCTCTGAGCTTCATGCTATAATTCTTAGGATCAAGGTTCTGATAAAAGAGGTGCGGATGTGAGCAGCCTAAAAGTGGCAAAAGCGCTGAATAACAATGTGATTATAGGGATGCATCCCGAGCATGATGAGGTTGTCGTGATTGGAAAAGGAATCGGTTTCAATCGCAGACCCGGCGATCTTATGCCGTTGGATTCAGTTGAAAAATTATTTATATTAAAAAGCCATGAAGAGCAGGAGCAATACAAACGGTTGCTTCCTGAGCTGGATGAAAAGCTCATTGAGGTCATCGGTGAGGTGCTTCATCTTGTTCAGCTTCAAGCAAAGAAGCCTCTAAATGAGCACATACTGATTGCTTTAACTGACCATATCGCTTTTTCCATCAACCGTCATAAACAGGGAATTACGATTCATAATCCGTTTTTGTATGAGACTAGGGAAATATATCCTCAGGAATACAAGATGGCTGAGCAGGCTGTTGCTTTAATCAGGGATAAGATGAATGTAGATCTGGGAGAAGATGAAATCGGATTCGTGGCCCTGCATATTTATAGCGCCATGACAAACCAGCATATCTCCGAGGTTAGGAAGGATTCTCGTCTGATTGCGGATATGGTTCAGGTTGTCGAGAGCACACTGGATTATCGTATTCCTCTCCAATCTCTTGATTATTCTCGTCTGCTGACTCATCTGAGGTTTGCAATTGAACGTGTGCGCCGAGGAGAAATTGTGCAGGAGATTTATCGATTGGACAAGCTTTTGAATGAGGAGTATCCGGAAATGTATATGCTGGCCTGGAAGCTCACGAAAATTATGGAGAAAAGACTCCGTAAATCTGTGTACCCGGCTGAGGTTAGTTATTTGACAATGCATCTGCAACGGTTGTCCCAACGCAAAGAGCAGGGGGAGCAACAAAAGTGATAAAACCGGAATAAAAAAGTATTGCCTCGCATTTAGTCGGGTGCTATAATCAATTTTGCAATGAGGAAGACAACAACTGAACATTAACTGAACATTTAACGTGTTACTGATTCGATCAGGCATGAGTTGTTTTAAGTTATGATTGTTTACAGCCTACTGGGGCATTCTATATCCCAAGGTTGTTTTCAAACATACTTAAATCGGCTCATGCCTTTTTTGTTGTTTTGCCTCTGTTCTAAATTTCAGAGAAGGATGTGGAAGGTATGTTTAAAAAGCTTTTCGGCGTTTTACAGCGTGTCGGTAAAGCATTAATGCTTCCTGTAGCGATTTTGCCAGCTGCGGGGCTTTTATTGGGTATCGGTAACATGCTGGTCAATCCTGATTTTCTCCAGTATATTCCGGCATTAAATGCGGGCTGGGTTCAATCGGTAGCGACGATCATGATGAATGCCGGACAAATCGTTTTTGACAATCTGGCACTGTTGTTCGCAGTCGGCGTAGCCGTCGGTCTGGCGGGCGGTGAAGGTGTAGCAGGTTTGGCTGCCATCATCGGTTACCTCGTTATGAACATTACGCTGGGTACAGCCGTGGGTGTCACACCTGGTCTGATTGCTCAAAAAATACCGGGTTATGCGAACGTGTTGGGGATTCCAACGCTTCAAACCGGGGTGTTCGGCGGGATAATCATCGGTATACTGGCCGCTGCCATGTACAACCGCTTTTTCAAAATTGAGCTTCCTTCATATCTGGGCTTTTTCGCGGGTAAGCGTTTCGTTCCAATTGCAACGGCGGTATCCTCACTGATTGTCGGACTTGCATTGGTTCTGATCTGGCCTCCAGTTCAACAAGGACTTAACGCAGTATCTCACTTTATGGTGTATTCCAACCCAACTTTGTCGGCGTTCCTGTTCGGGGTTATCGAACGCGCGCTGATTCCATTTGGTTTGCATCACATCTGGTATTCACCGTTCTGGTTTGAGTTTGGTGAATATGTTAACAAAGCAGGCCAAACCGTTCACGGTGACCAGCAGATCTTCTTCAGCCAGCTTCGCGATGGAGTGGCGTTGACAGCAAGTACGTTCCAAGTGGGTAAATTCCCATTCATGATGTTCGGTTTGCCGGCAGCAGCGCTTGCGATGTACCATGAAGCAAGACCAGAACACAAAAAATATGTAGCAGGTATCATGGGTTCAGCAGCATTGACTTCGTTCTTGACAGGTATTACGGAGCCACTGGAATTTTCCTTCCTGTTCGTAGCTCCACTGCTGTTTGCAGTACACTGTATATTCGCAGGTCTGTCATTTATGACCATGCAAATTTTACATGTCAAAATCGGTATGACCTTCTCAGGCGGATTTATTGACTTCCTGATTTTTGGGATTATTCCAACCCGTACGCCTTGGTGGTATGTGATCATCGTCGGTCTGATTTTGGCAGTGATTTACTACTTCGGATTCCGGTTCATCATACGGAAGTTCAACTTGAAAACGCCAGGGCGTGAAGAAGCCACAGAAAATGTGGATGGAGCAGCAACTGGTAGTAGTGACGAGCTCCCACACAACATTTTGGCAGCTTTCGGTGGTTCATCGAATATCAAGCATCTGGATGCTTGTATCACACGTCTTCGGATCGAGGTTAATGAGAAATCGAACGTTGACAAAGCTCGTCTGAAACAACTTGGCGCATCGGGTGTCCTTGAAGTCGGTAACAACGTACAGGCAATTTTCGGTACACGTTCGGACACCATTAAATCTCAAATGGCTGATATCATGGCTGGACGTACACCTGCACCAGCTCCGGCGCAACCTGCTCCACAAGAGGAGAAGGAAGCTGGAGAAGAACAACAAACCATTATTGTAGAAGATATTGTAATGCCTGTTAACGGCGAATTGGTTGATATCTCGACGGTTCCCGATCCGGTATTTGCAGAACGTATGACAGGTGACGGCTTTGCGGTCGTGCCAAATGATGGAACGATTGTGTCCCCTGTTTATGGTAAAGTATTCAATGTATTCCCGAGCAAGCATGCGATTGGTATTCAATCCGATGGCGGTAAAGAAGTGCTTGTTCATATCGGGGTGAATACAGTGAAGCTTAAAGGGCAAGGATTTGACGTTTTGGTGAACGAAGGCGATCTTGTGTCAGCCGGCCAGCCTATTATGAAAGTAGACCTGGAATACGTGAAGGCAAACGCCAAATCCATCATCTCACCTGTCATTTTTACCAACCTTCCAGAAGGTTCTTCGGTAACTTTAAACAAAACTGGAGTATTGAAGGCTGGCGAAGATGGTATAATTACGATAAAATAAACTCTATGTGTTTCGGATTAGTTGATTAGGCGGCTTAGGCCGTCTGATCAATGATCTGGTATACTGCGTGTAAACAAATATTATCTTTAGGAAAGTGGGAGGAACAAATTATGCAAACAACTTTTAGAATTACGGATGAAGACGGTATCCATGCACGTCCTGCAACTGCACTGGTAAATACAGCTAACAAATTCAGCGGTGCTGAATCTTTTGCCGAAGCTAACGGTAAAAAAGTAACTTTGAAATCCATTCTGGGTGTATTGTCTCTGGGTCTGGAACAAGGTGATACTATTAACATTATCTGCGAAGGCGCTGAAGCTGCCGAAGCACTGAAAGCTCTTGAAAATGTAATCGTTAACGAAGGGCTGGGCGAAGTTCATGCTTAAAATTTCCGGGATTGCCGCTTCGGCAGGCATAGCCATTGCCCGGGCGTTTATCTTGGAGCATCCGAATTACGCTGTAGAGAGACGCGCGGTTGGTGATGTTGAGGCTGAAATCGCGAGATTAGATGCGGCTTTGGTAAAATCTCAAACCGAATTGGAATCGATTAAGGAGAAAACGCTTCAGGAGCTGGGAGAGAAAAAAGCAGAAATTTTTGCATCTCACCTGCTCATCCTGAATGATCCTGAATTGATCGATCCGGTTAAAGCTAAAATCAGAGACGAGCAGCTTAATGCTGACTATGCTTTGAATGAAGTAGCTACACAGTTCATTTCCATGTTTGAAAACATGAAAAGTGCCTATTTGCAAGAACGCGCATCGGACATGCGTGATGTAACCAAGCGGATCCTGAATCACCTGCTTGGTGTTCATTTTGTTAGTCCTGCAGAAATTGCCGAAGAAACGATTGTGCTTGCAGAAGATTTGACACCTTCCGACACAGCTCAGCTGAACCGTGAATTTGTTAAAGGTTTTGCAACGAACATCGGCGGACGTACTTCGCATTCGGCTATTATGGCTCGCTCACTTGAAATTCCTGCAGTTGTGGGAACGAAAAATATATTGTCTCAAGCTAAAAGCGGCGATTTGATTATCGTTGATGGTTTGGATGGTCACGTATTCGTGAACCCTACCGAAGAGATTGTTGCGGAATACCGTGCTAAACAGGTGGCATACGACAAGCAACGCGAAGAGTGGCGCAAGCTGCGCGGCGAAGCTACAGTTTCTGTCGATGGTGTCCATGTCGAACTGGCAGCCAATATTGGTACGCCTAATGATGTAGCTGGTGTTCTGGACAACGGTGGTGAAGGCGTGGGCTTGTACCGTACGGAGTTCTTGTACATGGGACGCGATAAGCTTCCATCCGAAGAAGTACAGTATACGGCGTACAAAACCGTTCTGGAAAGAATGGAAGGTAAGCCGGTTGTAGTCCGTACTTTGGATATCGGTGGCGACAAAGAACTTCCTTATCTGGACCTGCCGAAAGAAATGAATCCGTTCCTCGGATTCCGTGCTATTCGTCTGTGTCTGGATCGCCAGGATATTTTCCGCACTCAATTGCGTGCTTTGTTGCGTGCGAGTGTGCATGGTAACCTGCGCATCATGTTCCCGATGATTGCTACGCTGAACGAATTCCGTGAAGCTAAAGCTGTTTTGATGGAAGAAAAGGAAAAGTTGGTAGCCGAGGGTGTATCCGTATCTGAAGAAATTCAGTTGGGCATCATGGTAGAAATTCCTTCTACAGCGGTATTGGCTGACCAATTCGCAAAAGAAGTGGATTTCTTCAGTATCGGTACAAACGATCTGATTCAATACACAATGGCAGCGGATCGCATGAACGAGCGGGTTTCTTACCTGTATCAACCATACAATCCATCCATTCTGCGTCTGGTGAAAATGGTTATTGACGCCGCTCACCGTGAAGGACGTTGGGTTGGTATGTGTGGTGAAATGGCAGGAGATACAACAGCAATTCCATTGCTGCTGGGTCTTGGACTTGATGAGTTCAGTATGAGCGCAACTTCCATTCTGCCAGCACGTAGCCAAATCTCCAAGTTGTCCCGTGCGGACATGGAAAAACTGGCTACAAAAGCTCTGGACATGCAAACAGCAGAACAGGTTGTTGAATTGGTTCAAAGCATCGAAGGCTAAGGAAGGGTATTACATTTCAAAGGTTATATCTTTTTCCAACAAAAAAATTGCTGTGTACATACAGCAGCCGGTATCTATTTAGATACCGGCTTTTTTGCATCCTTTAAGTAGAATTTGTTTTTAACTGCATGAGCAATTCAGTACAGGTTTGCGGGCTGCGGTAGTTTCGTCCAATCGTGTGACTGGAGTAGTATATGGTGCATTGAGCACCAGCTCAGGGTTCTCTTCCGCTTCCCGCGCAATATGAATCATAGTGTCGACAAAAGCATCAAGTGTTTCCTTACTTTCCGTCTCCGTGGGCTCGATCATGATGCACTCCTCTACATTCAGCGGGAAGTAAATTGTGGGCGGATGGTAGCCAAAATCAAGCAGCCGTTTGGCTACATCAAGCGTGCGCACTCCAAATTTTTTCAAGCCTCGCCCCGACATTACGAATTCGTGTTTGCAATGTCCAGGGTAGGGCAGGTCAAAATGTGGAGCGAGCCGATGCATCATGTAATTGGCATTGAGCACAGCGCATTCCGATACACGCTTTAAGCCATCAGGACCGTAGCTACGGATATAGGTGTAGGCACGAACGAGAATACCGAAGTTGCCGTAAAAGGCCTTAACCCGTCCAATAGAATCTCCCTGTTCCCGGTCCCAGTGGTACACCCCCTGCGGATCCCGTACGACAAGCGGCTTGGGCAAATAAGGGATGAGCCGTTGCTTTACGCCGACAGGCCCAGCGCCGGGGCCGCCGCCGCCGTGCGGGGTACTCATCGTTTTGTGTAAATTGAGATGCACTACATCGAAGCCCATATCGCCGGGGCGGGTAATTCCCATGATGGCGTTGGAGTTCGCCCCGTCATAGTAGAGCAGACCACCCGCGTCATGCACGATGGCAGCAATGTCAGTGATTTGCTTCTCGAACAGCCCAAGCGTGTTCGGGTTGGTCAGCATGAGCGCAGCGGTGTCGTTTCCTACGGCTTGACGCAGCGCATCCAGATCCACCAGCCCCTCAGGGGTGGAGGGAAGGGTGACTGTTTCGAAGCCCGCGACGGTTGCGCTGGCGGGGTTCGTTCCGTGCGAGGAATCCGGCACGAGCACCTTGGTACGTCGCTCACCACGTGCTTCGTGGTATGAGCGAATCATCATCAGCCCGGTCCATTCGCCATGGGCGCCCGCGGCGGGCTGAAGTGTGACGGCATCCATGCCAGTTAATGCAGCCAAATCATTTTGGAGCGTATGCAGTAGCTCCATAGCACCCTGGATGCTCTCCTCGGGCTGATATGGATGGATTTTGGCGAAGCCTGTATATCGGGCGACATCCTCATTCACTTTCGGATTGTATTTCATCGTACAGGAGCCGAGCGGATAAAATCCGTTGTCCACGCCGAAATTGCGCCGGGACAAGGCGGTATAATGCCGAATAACGTCTACTTCGTATACCTCGGGTAATGCCGCAGGTTCACTGCGCAGCGCATAATCTGGCAAAAGCTCTGCCACCGGGCGACGGGGAACGTCGCACTCGGGAAGGGAATAGGCGATGCGACCCGGACGGCTCAATTCAAAAATGAGCGCTTGATCGTGTTCCTTCAACAGCCCTTGTTTCTGATCCTGTCCGGTGTGTGTCATAGCAATCCCCCCAAGGTGTGTACAAATTGGTCAATCTCTTCTTTGGTTCTTTGCTCCGTCACGGCAATCAACATGTGACCAGCAAGTTCCTCATAGTCCCGGCCCAAATCGTAGCCAGCGATAAATCCAGCAGCTAGCAGTTCGGCCTGGAGTTTGCTCATATCCGTACCCTCAGGCAGTCTAAGGGCAAACTCGTTAAAGGTTGGTGCGTTAAATGAGGCAGTTACGCCCTTCAAGCTCAGCAATTGCTCTAAAGCATAACGGCTTTTATGCAAATTTAGCTCGGCTACTTCCTTGATCCCCTGTCTACCCATGACAGACAAGTATACAGATGCAGATAAAGCTAGCAACGCTTGATTGGAGCAAATGTTAGACGTGGCCTTTTCGCGGCGGATATGCTGTTCCCGCGCTTGCAAGGTCAGCACGAAGCCGCGTTTACCGTTACGGTCTGTGGTCTGACCCACAATACGGCCGGGGATACGGCGCATATGTACCTGAGAAACGGCAAAGTATCCACAGGTCGGACCGCCGAGAGAAGAGGAGATGCCAAGTGGCTGCGCATCTCCTACCACAATATCCGCGCCCTGTTTGCCGGGTGTCTCCAGCAAGCCAAGTGCCAGTGGGTTGGCGCTGACGACCAAAAGACCTTTGTGCGCATGGATGAGATCAGCCATCGGCTTCAGGTTTTCCACGGCTCCGAAAAAGTTGGGGCTTTGGACTAAAACAGCCGCGGTCTGTTCCGATACGGCCGCCGCTAACGCATCGGCATCCGTTACCCCGTCCGAACAGCCAATCTCCACAATGTCCAAATCCAATCCGCGTGCATAGGCTGCCAATACCTGACGTGCCTCCGGATGGACGGACCTTGATACGATAAGCTGTTTACGGCGGGTAGCTGCGGCGGACAGTGAGCCCGCTTCCGCCAGTGCAGTCGCTCCGTCGTACATGCTGGCATTAGCTACAGCCATGCCCGTCAATTCGCAAATATACGACTGAAATTCGAAAATGGCTTGTAGCTCACCTTGGCTTACTTCCGGCTGATAGGGGGTGTAGGCTGTGTAGAATTCCGAGCGTGAAGTGATGTGCTGGATGACGGACGGAATATGATGATCATAAATTCCTGCGCCAAGAAAGCTGGCATGTGTGTCTGTATTGGCGTTGTGTCCGGCCAGCTCGGCCAAATGTCGGGTTAAGGCTCTCTCGTCGAGCCGAGAAGAAAGAGGGAGTTCCCCTTGATATCGAATGGCCTCTGGAATGTCACTGAATAAATCATCGATGGATGAAACGCCGACCACACGCAGCATTTCGGTTTGATCCTGTTCAGTCATAGGGAGATAACGATGCTGCTTCATAGGTTCTGGCTCCTTTCGAAAAGCAAAATTTTAAATCGTAAATTAGCTAATAAAAAAGTGTGAGATGGAAAACCCAGAAGTTCATATCTGACATGTTTGCTTTATTGAAATGAAGAGAGTTTAAGATCAGCGCGGGCGTTTATAAAAGGGGGCTGCCACCACCTCGGCACGCAGGCGTTTGCCACGAATCTCAACCTCCAGCGGTGTGGAGAGGGCGCTAAAACGACTGTCCACCAAGGCGAGGCCGAGATTACGCTTCAAGGTGGGCGACTGAGTCCCCGTTGTGACCTCACCGATGCGTTGTCCTTCTGCGAATACCGGGTAATGGGCGCGAGGGATACCGCGATCCATCATTTCCAGCCCGATCAATTTGCGAGGAATCCCTTGTTCTTTCTGACGTTGCAGTGCTTCTCTACCGATAAAATCTCCTTTATTCAGCTTGACGAAGAAACCTAGACCGGCTTCGAGCGGTGAAATCGTGGCAGATAACTCCTGTCCGTACAGCGGCAACCGTGCCTCAAAGCGTAATGTATCCCGAGCACCAAGTCCAGCGGGAATCAGCCCATACGACTCACCGGAACGAAGCAAACCCTCCCATATGGCTGGTGCTTCCGCGGCAGGTACGTAAAATTCAAAACCGTCTTCACCCGTATATCCGGTTCGTGAGACGAGTGCTTTTGCTCCGAACAATGGCACATTCTCATGGAAGCGAAAAGATGCCAGATTCGTAATGTCCGTATCTGCCACGGCTGCGGCAATACGTGCTGCTTCCGGTCCTTGCAACGCCAGCAATGCTATCGCATCAGACACATTCTCCATGTGAACGGATGCAGGCATATGGCGAATTAGCCAATCCCAATCCTTATCGATGTTAGAGGCGTTCACAACGAGCATGTAGCGCTCCGGTCCTTTGCAGTAAACAAGCAGGTCGTCTACTACCCCTCCATCGGGGTAACACAGGAGTGAATATTGTGCCTGACCTGGTTCCAACTGGCTGACATCATTCGTGGTCACCCTTTGCAGAAAAGCTTCGGCCTCTTTGCCTTCAACCAAAAATTCGCCCATATGCGATACATCGAATAAACCCGCACGTTGCCGGACGGCCTCATGCTCCTTTTGAATGCCGCTAAACTGAACGGGGAGCTCCCAGCCGCCAAAGTCAATACAACGAACCCCAGACTGCGTCCCGTAGGACGAATATAGCGGTGTTTTTCGCAAATTAGTCATTTTTCCACTCCTATCCGGTGTGATCGGCTAAACAAAAAAGACAGGCCGAAAAAAACGTATAGACGGCAGTCTACACTCTTTTTTTCAGCTCTGTCCTTGATACCAGAAAGTTACCCCGGTATGTACCGGGTTTCCCCTTGGGTGATCCGCTCCAATAGCGAATGCTCTCCAGAGATGCGTCCGGCAGAGGTCCTTTTGCCTGAGAGATTCACCTACAATGCAGGCTTACTCCTTCGGCGCTACCTTCGGGATCAACAGTATATTACCTGGCTTTGCAGATAACAACTTGATCCGATTCGCGTGCACTTATGTCTCATAAGCGGCAACAGCTATGCGAATCTTTTTGGCAGTCTCTCCCTCCGCGTTCATCCGCGTTTGCAGTTGTCGGGGTGTTTCCCAAAGCATTTGCTATAACCCATTAATACGCAAATTCATTCAAAATGTCAATAAAAATGTCATCAAAAACAATAGAAAAAACATTTAATATATAAATAAGGATATGTAAGCGTTTGTTATAAGTTATCATATTTTTATATAGTACGCCATATGAGGTCATATGAAGTATTTTTGTTAGTATTATTGACATGAGTGTTCCTGTTGTCATAATCTTAACCTGTCTAATACAGGTGAGCAAAAGCGATTTTATTCATATGGAAGCGAGGGGAACAAAATGGGTGAAGTGAAGCAGCAACTTTGGTATACAGACGAACATGAGTGGGTTCAGCGCACAGAGAATGGAACGTTGCGGATTGGTATTACAGACTTTGCACAGCATCAACTGGGTGATATTGTTTTTGTAGAATTACCTGAGGCGGGAGTAACGATTGAGCAGGGAGCGGAGATCGGTACGATTGAATCGGTGAAGACGGTATCCGACCTTTTTGCTCCGGTGACGGGAACCGTATTAAAAGTGAATGAAGCGCTGGAAAGTACGCCTGAGCTAGTGAATGAATCTCCCTATGAAAAAGGTTGGATGATCGAAGTAGAGATGGGTAAAGATGTGGAGGAAGCATTGGGCAAGCTACTGTCTGCGGATCAATACGAGCAGTTGATTTCCGATGAGCAGTAATGGAGCAATGTAGTATGGAATAAGAGTGTTATTTGTCTGCTCGATTTTTGTATACAACAGTCGCTATGATTTGACATAGCGACTATTTTTTTGTCTTTTTGCAGACGTAATTACGTGTTTTATTCTGATGTAGAGGGTTGTCCCTATAGTAAGAATCATACATAATCCAGTACGGTTTTTCGACTAATTTCTAAAGCTACAGGTCATATTAAGAAGAATTATGCAGGTATAATACCTTCTCGGATAAATTAAATTTAAATGTTGTCATCAACGTTCATGACGAAAGTACGTTTTCATTTCGTTGATGAAGATAGCGCTGTCATTTAGTATGAATTTTAAGAAAAGGTAGTGATGCTTACCTACAAGGAGGATTTGAATATGAGTACATTGGACGCAAAGCCAAGTTCAAAAGGAGGCACTCGTGTCGCCGTACAGCGTTTTGGCCGTTTTCTTAGCGGTATGGTTATGCCCAATATGGGAGCCTTTATCGCGTGGGGATTGATTACGGCACTCTTTATTCCGACCGGGTGGTTCCCGAACGAAGGTTTTGCACAACTGGTTGATCCGATGAAAAATTATTTGCTGCCGCTGCTGATTGGTTACACGGGAGGCACGATGATTCACGGACAACGTGGAGGTGTGATTGGTGCCATTATGACGATGGGTGTCATAGTGGGAGCCGATATCCCGATGTTCCTGGGCGCGATGGTCGCTGGTCCGCTGGCTGCGTGGATATTGAAGAAGTTCGACAAGGCCATTGAAGGCAAAGTCAGATCAGGCTTTGAAATGCTGGTCAATAATTTTTCGGCCGGGATTATCGGTGCCATTCTAGCACTGCTTGCCCATGTGGCGATCGGCCCGGTTGTACAAATGATCAGTCAAGTATTGTCGGCAGGGGTACAGTTCCTCGTGAACGCAGGGCTACTGCCGCTTGTCAACCTCATTATTGAGCCCGGAAAAGTATTATTTTTAAACAACGCGCTGAATCACGGAGTATTAAGTCCGATTGCGTTGGAGGAAGCTGCAAGAACAGGGAAATCCGTACTGTTCATGCTGGAATCCAACCCTGGGCCGGGGCTCGGTATTTTGCTGGCCTACTGCCTGTTCGGTAAAGGCTCTGCGAAGTCGTCGGCTCCTGGCGCAGTCATCATTCATTTTTTCGGCGGGATTCATGAAATTTATTTCCCTTATATTTTGATGAAGCCGATTTTGATTCTTGCTGCTATAGCTGGGGGCGTTGTGGGAACCTTCTGTTTCATGTTGACAGGTGCCGGACTGGTTGCTGCTCCTTCGCCGGGCAGCATCATCGCCTATTTTCTAATGACGCCAAAAGGCGGATATTTGCCAATGCTAAGCGGGGTGATCGCTGCTGCGGTCGTATCTTTTGCTGTTGCCGCAGTGTTACTCAAGACTGGTAAGCAACAAGAAGAGGGGCTGGAGGAAGCTGCATCCCGCCTGAAAGATATGAAAAATCAAAGCAAGAGTGCAAGTGCTAACGCCACTGTAATGGAAGATAACCACGAATCTGATCGTGCTGCAGAAATTGCTGCAGATCGAACGCTCAAGGATAAATCCGAAGTGAACAAAATCGTCTTTTCCTGTGATGCAGGTATGGGTTCAAGCGCTATGGGTGCCTCGATTTTACGCAAAAAAATGAAGCAGGCGGGTGTGGGCGTAACAGTTACGAATACGGCAATCAGTGAAATTCCACAGGATGCGGATATTGTCATTACGCAAAAAACGTTGACAGATCGGGCTAAAACAGTAGCTCCGAAAGCTGAGCACATTTCCATTGACAATTTTCTGAAGAGTCCTGAATACGAAGCGCTGGTTGAACGTCTGAAATCCGATTCTTAATCCCCATCGTATGCAATGTACGTCTCCTGCTGGAGGGATGAGCTTGGGAAGGAACGGTATGCGCTTATGAATATTACGAAACGACAACGTGACATCGTGGAATATCTTCTGGAGCAGTCCAAAGAGGTTACAGCCGGGGAAATTGCCACGAAGATCAATGTCAGCACAAGGACGGTTCATCGGGAACTGGGTGCAGTCGAGCATTGGCTGGCAGCTCATGAGGTGAAGCTGGAGAAAAAGTCAGGGATCGGTATCTGTATAGATGCTGATCCAGCTCAGCTTGTATGCCTGCGAAAACAATTGCTGCATACGAAGTCAGACGAATATTCGGCTGAGGAGAGAAAGATCGTGGTACTCTGCATGCTGCTGGATACACGGGAGCCGATCAAGCTGTTGGCGCTGGCTTCAGATCTGAAAGTCACGGTAACTACGGTCAGTCATGATCTAGACGAATTGCAAGACTGGATTGGGAAACGTGGACTCATGCTTGTGCGCAGACGGGGGTACGGGGTCGAGATTACAGGGCGGGAGACAGATAAAAGACGGGCGATTTCCGAGCTGGCTCTCGAATATTTGGATGAATCCGATCTGTTTTCAGCCCGGGAAGAACTTCGTCCTGTAACCCGTGTTGCCGACAAGTTGCTGGAGATGATTGGCAGAGATAACCTGCTAATCGTGGAAAAGGCCCTCTGGCAGCCCCATGAAAAATGGTTGGAAAACATGGTGGAAAGCAAATACATGGAGCTGCTGATTCAAATTTGCGTTTCGCTGGTACGTCTGCGACTCGGGTATGTTATAGATCCTCTTCTCTCGTATTTAAAAACAGATTCAGATGAAAATATCATGCTTCGCACAGCTATGGTGGAACGCATATGCACGGAGTTGTCAGAGGCGCTGGATATTGAATTTCCAGAGCCGGAACGATCTTATCTCAGGCTGCTATTTCGTGATGCCGAAGATCACTCTACCCGACTACTGCCGTTGGATGATCTCGTACTGTTAGAGTCGGTTCATGAGTTGATTCGTCGTGTGGAGGAAGAGACAGGCACGCCATTGAAAGAGGACCGTGTTCTGCGTGAAGGACTGATTGCCCATATGGCTCCGGTATTCAAACGTTTGAAGGAAGGCAGGTCGATTCGTAACCCTCTCCTTCAGCAAATCCGCAAGGATTACAGCAGCTTATTTGACTCAGTGAAAAAGGCTGCGGCGAGCATGACAGAAATGAAAGTGCCTGATGAAGAGATCGGATTTCTCGTCATGCATTTCGGCGCTTCGCTGGAGCGGCTGCGACAATTGCGTCGGGAGGTGCGGGCCATTGTAGTCTGCACGAGCGGCATTGGATCATCCAGACTTCTGGCAACAAGGCTCGCCAAAGAGCTCCCACAGATCAAAATTGTGGATAGGGCTTCATGGTACGAGGCGGCGCGGATTCCCAAGGAGGATTATGATCTGATCATTTCGACAGTAGAGCTACCGCTTGAACCAGATCGGTATCTTAAGATCAGTCCGCTGCTAACGCAGGAGGAGAGTGACCGTCTGCGTCATTTCATCCAGCATATTACACTCCATCATCTCAATGATCATCAGCAGGACCAGGCCGTTCAGCCTGGTCAGGATATGGAGTGGCTTACCGGTCTGCGGAAAAGTCTCGAGGAAATTGTACACATTGTACAGCAATTTCAAGTATATCCGCTGGAAAATCAAGGGATGGATATGGCGGCGACCGTAGAGGCGATATGCATGCTGGAGGCGGGGCGGGGGAATGTTACAGAGCCTTCTGTGGTTGCTGCACAACTCATGGAAAGAGAGCGCCAAGGTAGTCAGGTGATCTCTGATACCTCCATTGCTTTAGTTCATACGCGCAGCCACTATATTCCCAAGCCTTCGCTTACCTTGTATAAGCTGGCAGAGCCGCTGTTGGCGGATACAGGTGAACAGGTAGAATGCGTGCTGCTCATGTTGGGGCCTCGTGAGCTGCCGAGAGAAAGCTTGGAGGTATTGAGCGAGATTAGTGCATTACTTTTGCATGAAGACATGGTTACGCTACTGGAACACGGTAGCAGGGATCATATTGTCAATTATATATCGAGTGAGCTGGCTGAATTTTTCCACAGTAAATTAGGGACAGGGAGGAACCTACCGTGAGTATTATGACGATAGACAAAGTAAAAATGAACGCAACCGCCAAAGACAAATATGAGGCGATTCGTATGGCTGGACAAATCCTGCTGGATGCGGGACATATTTCAAGTGAGTACATTGACAAGATGCTGGAACGCGAGGAGATCGTGTCTACCTACATCGGGAATGGGCTGGCTATTCCACATGGCACCAAGGAATCCAAGACGCTTATTCAATCCACAGGCATCTCCATCGTTCAGTTCCCGCAAGGCGTAGATTTTGGGGAAGAGAAAGCATATATGGTGATCGGCATTGCAGCACAAGGCGGCGATCATATGGAGATTTTGACGAGTATCGCTGTGGTGTGTGCGGAGGAAGAAAATATGGATAAACTTCGCAACGCGGTGACCCCAAAGGAAATTATAGATCTGTTCGAAAGTGAGCTGGAGCTATGAGAGCCGTCCACTTTGGAGCAGGAAATATCGGTCGCGGCTTTATCGGATTAATTCTGTCACGTGCAGGCTATGAGGTTGTCTTTTCAGATGTCAACGACACCCTTGTATCCGAGTTACGCCGTCGTAAACAATATACCGTAGAGTTAGCCAATGATACAAAGGATACGGAGCTGGTCACGAATGTAACGGCGATTGACGGGAAGGATGCAGCGGCTGTAGCCGATGTGGTAGACCACGCTGATCTGGTAACGACCGCAGTAGGGGTTAGCATCCTCAGGCATATTGCAGCAGGTATTGCCGAGGGAATAGCGCGGCGGGTGGAGCGAGGGGCAGGCCCGCTGCATGTGATTGCCTGTGAAAATGCAATCGGAGGCAGCGCCCAACTGAAAGAGCATGTTTTTGCGCTATTGGATGAGGCGACCCGCGCCAAGGCTGAGGTTTCGGTGTATTTCCCCAATGCTGCTGTAGACCGGATTGTGCCGATCCAACACCACGAGGACCCGTTATATGTGCAGGTAGAGCCTTTTTACGAGTGGGTGGTGGATCGTTCACAAATGGCACCTGAGCATGAAGAAATCGAAGGCATCCTGTACGTGCAGGATCTAGAGCCTTACATTGAACGAAAGCTGTTCACGGTGAATACGGGGCATTGCGTGGCAGCCTATCTTGGTTATACCGCAGGTTATGCTACCATCCAGGAGGCCATGAAGGATAGCAAGGTGGTGGATTCGATACAAGGGTCACTGGAGGAGACAGGAGCAGTGCTTGTGAAGCGCTTCGGTTTGGATCAAGGGGAGCATAAGAAGTACATCTCTAAAATTTTGGATCGCTTCCGCAATCCTAATCTGACAGACGATGTTACTCGGGTCGGACGTTCACCGTTGCGCAAGCTGTCTCCCAATGATCGTCTTGTACGTCCCGCGCTCCAAGCGCAGGAGTATGGCATCCCTACGGATCATCTGGCGTTAGGAATGGCTGCTGCCTGTAAATTTGATATTACGGAAGACCCCGAGGCAGTCGAGCTTCAGCAGGTGATCCGCAGTGAAGGACTGGGTGCGGCGCTGACGCGTTATACTTCCATAACCGCAGACCACCCGTTACATCGGCAGGTATTGGAGCAATATGATATTATGAATTCATAAAACAACGAATTACCAACATCTACTTTCGATAATCCTCTTGAAGACAAAGCATCCACATCAACACTAACGTGTTCTGTAGAGATGTGCTTCAAGAGGATTTTTATATGCGTGATTTACATCACATAACAACCTGCTTAAATTGTTTATATAGATAATGATTATCATTATCTATAAAATGAAATCATTACTATTATAACTATTAGGGAGGATTATAGTGAAACCGATCTATATTACCTTAGGGTTTTTATTTTTGGCGCTTGGAGTTATTGGTGTAGTATTACCGTTGCTACCGACTACACCGTTTCTACTGCTAGCGACCTTTTTCTTTATGCGGGGATCCGAAAGGATTCACCAGTGGTTTTCGAATACCTCTCTATACCAAAAGCATCTAGAGAGTTTTGTCCAAACAAGGTCGTTGAAGCTGTCTACGAAAATCACGACATTGGGCTTAGCGTCAGCGATGCTGATTACAGGCTTTATTTTCACGCCTAATGTGTGGGGGAAAGCGCTCATCGTCTTGGTCATCCTTTTTAAATATTATTACTTTATATTCCGCATCGGAACAATAAGAAATGCTGCAGCAGAAATAACGCCTTCATGTTCATCTGAACCTATACCTACACCTACTCCAAAAAAAAGGTCTAAAATGGTCGACAGCCGTCTACTCGGTCTAGTGGAACATTCTCGGAAATATATCGTCTTGGGTGTGCTTGTGCAGTGGATCGGTCTTTTGGGGAGTATAGCCGCTGTGTTGTCTATGGCCTTTGTAATACAGCAGGCATGGGAAGGACAAGTGACTCGCAAGCTGATTCTATCTATGACGGTCATTGTTATTGCTGCTATTGCAGTTCGCTGCCTGAGCAATTATGCAGCCAGTATGTTATCTTATCGTGCTTCGGTAAATGCTAAAAAAACGCTTCGCTCGCAAATTTACGGCAAGTTGCTGAAGATGGGACCCGCATATACAGATCATACCTCCACCTCGGGGGTTATTCAGGTTGCTGTAGAAGGGGTAGAGCAGCTTGAAACCTATTTCGGTAGATATATGCCTCAGCTATTTTACAGTCTGCTTGCCCCCGTAACGTTGTTCATCACCCTCTCTTTTGTCAGCTTCAAAGCAGCCATTATACTATTGATCTGCGTTCCCTTAATTCCAGTGTCGATCATTGTCATTATGAGGATGGCTAAAAAGATTTTTGGGAAATATTGGGGCAGTTACGTCAATCTGGGCCACAGCTTTTTGGAGAATGTACAAGGTCTGACTACGCTCAAAATGTACGGAACAGACCAGGATAAACATCAGGAAATGAACACAGCAGCTGAGGACTTTCGCAAAATGACGATGAAAGTGCTGACTATGCAGCTTAACTCCGTGGCCATTATGGATCTTATCGCATTTGGTGGTGCTGCTGCGGGTGTACTGGTCGCGATAAGTGAATATTCTTCAGGTCATATTGGCTTGGCAGGAGCAATCATCATTGTTTTGCTGTCGGCAGAATTTTTCATTCCTCTGCGTTTATTGGGTTCTTACTTCCATATCGCCATGAACGGAATGGCAGCAAGCGACAAAATATTTCAAATGTTGAGTACAGAGGATCTTATACAAGGACAAGAAAGCATAGAAAACACAGCTATTCGACTGGAGCAGATGAGTTTTGCCTACGACGAAAGAGATACCTTACGAAATATATCCATGGATATTCCCCAGGGCAGCTTGGTTTCAATTGTTGGGGAATCAGGCTCTGGTAAAAGTACGGTAGCCGGATTGATCGTTGGGCATCACGAGGGGTATCGAGGAAGTCTGACGATTGGAGGAACCGAGCTTACCGATATTTCGGAAGAAAGCCGCATGCGTCACATGACCTGGATCGGTTTTAACAGCTATATTTTTAAAGGCACAGTGGAAGCAAATTTAAAAATGGGCAATGAGCACGCGGATGAACAACAAATGCTGGAAGCTTTGCGACAAGTGAAGCTGTATGATTTTATCCTTTCAGAAGGAGGACTGGAAGCAGAACTGGAGGAGCAGGGGGCAAATCTGTCAGGAGGACAGCGCCAACGGCTAGCACTGGCCAGAGCATTGCTGCATGATAGTCGTGTGTACATTTTCGACGAGGCCACCTCTAACATTGACAGTGAGAGTGAGGAAGGCATTATGGAGGTCATACATGCGCTGGCAGGTCAAAAAACAGTGATTCTTATCTCTCATAGACTGGAAAATGTAGTTCAATCCGACTGTATCTATGTGCTGCAAAACGGATTGGTGGCAGAATCCGGAACGCATCATGAACTGTTGAGCCAGCAAGGGCACTATGCGGATATGTATCTCAGTCAACACCGGGTAGAGCAGTTTGCAAAAGGAGGTGCTGTATATGCGTAGACACGGATTACGGATCATGGGCCAATTATTGGTATTGGCGGGACCTCTTTTACCTGTACTGCTCATCACGATTGTGACAGGAGTGCTTGGTTTTATTTGTGCTATTGGCATTATAGTGTATGGAGCCCTTGCTCTGCTTACAGCAACGGGCATCACGACAGGCTACACCATGTTGTTTTTGCTGACGTCGATCGTGGTTTGTGCCGTACTGCGCGGCGTATTCCGTTATGGCGAGCAAATGAGTGGTCATTATCTCGCTTTCAAGCTACTGGCTGTACTGCGTGACAAGGTGCTTCAAGCCCTCCGCAGACTCGCTCCAGCCAAATTAGAAGGCAAGGACAAGGGGAATCTGATATCACTCATTACGAGTGATATTGAGCTGCTGGAAGTATTTTATGCGCATACGATAGCGCCTGTAATGATCGGCATCATCACTTCACTGCTCATGGTATTTTTTATCGGTTCTTATGAGCCTCTATTAGGCTGGCTCGCTGCGCTTGCTTACCTAACTGTCGGTTTATTTATTCCCTTACTCACGTCACGTATGGGCAAACGTCAGGGGATGGAATACCGAAGCAGCTTTGGCAAGCTGAGCAGTTACTTTTTAGACAGCTTACGGGGTATGAAGGAAATTGTGCAATATGGACAAGGAGAACAACGTTTGAATGAGATTAACCGTCGTACGGATCAATTGGATGCCAAGCAGAAGGACTTGAAGCATCATGAAGGCATCACAAGAGCGATCACAGATGCGGCTGTAGTTGGATTCTCATTCTTGATGCTGCTGGCTGGATTGTACGGTATGTCTAATGGTCGGGTTGAATTTACAGGTATGCTAATTTCTGTAATTACACTGTTTAGTTCATTTGGTCCGGTCGTCGCACTGAGCAACTTGTCCAACAATTTGCTTCAAACGCTGGCGAGCGGGGAACGAGTGTTGAGTCTATTGGAGGAAACCCCGGAGGTTGAGGAAAATATCGAAGGGATGAGTGTTGCCTTTACTGGGGCACGAGTAGACAAGGTGACTTTTGCATACGATGGTCAAACGGTGCTGAATGATGTAAGTCTCACGATACCGCATAAGCGGATTTTAGGCATTCAGGGTAAAAGCGGCTCTGGCAAGTCTACACTGCTAAAGTTGCTGATGCGATTTAGGGACCCGCAGCAAGGTGAAATTTTGCTATCCGGACACGATTTGAAGGAAATTGGGACCCGACATTTGAGAGGCTTACAGAGCTATGTAGATCAGCATACGTTCCTGTTTGATGATTCAATTGCAGCTAATATCAAAATCGGAAAGCCTGATGCTACACATGAGCAGGTGGTGGAAGCAGCACGTAAGGCATCCGTGCACGATTTTATTATGACCTTGCCTCGAGGGTATCACAGCCGAGTTGGAGAATTGGGGGACAGGCTGTCCGGTGGAGAACGCCAACGCTTGGGGCTGGCCAGAGCCTTTGTCCATAATGCTCCTCTCTTACTGCTCGACGAGCCTACTAGCAATTTGGACAGCCTGAACGAGGCAATTATTTTAAAATCGTTAAAGGAACAGCAGCAAGATAAAACGATTGTCCTTGTTTCGCACCGAAGTTCTACCATGCGGATTGCAGACGATATTTTTGAAATGGATAACCGTAGATTGTCCTGACTTTTCTAACTATTGTTATACCTTAAGGGCAAAAGCTGTAGCCTGTTCATAGTTTTGTCATAAAATGGAGTGTGCGTTGAAATGGAAGCGTCATCCTTATTTAAATCATCCAGCTTTTCAAACTTGTCTTATTTTGATAGCCTATTAGGTGAAGATTTTACAAAATCCTGAGGTATATTGACAAGTCATAAACATCATAAATGATGGATGAACAGAGGCTGTAAGCCGATGTACAGAAATGGGTGGTGAACAGGAATGTCAGATTTCAATCAGCTCAATGAGCTTGAGCACACAACATATCCCATATATGAAGGCTATGATTTGGGTCTTACTTATACGCCTGCGGGCAGCAAGTTCAAGGTATGGGCACCGACTGCGCAGCAGGTCCATATAGCGTTGTATAACGATGCGGGGGTGTACGATCAGGAGGGGAACGTTCAGGAGCACAGCGGTGGTCAGGAATTTCTCATGAGCCGTGGTGATCGAGGTGTATGGTCTATAGAGCTGGAAGGGGACTGGAACAAATATTATTACATGTACAGGCTGGAGTGGGCGGACAACACCATTCATTATGCTGCCGATCCATATGCCACAGGGGTATCAGCCAACGGGCAGCGTACAGCGATCATTGATTTGGCTCAAACCAACCCGGACGGATGGGAAGTGGATGCGGGGCCTACCCTTAAGCGGCCGACAGATGCCATTCTCTATGAGCTTCATGTGCGTGATTTTTCGATGGATACCCATTTTAATACGGGGAAAAAAGACTTATCTGCTGCTCAGGGACGGTTTGAGGCCTTTACGTATACGGGATTGAAGGATACTGAGGGGAACAGCATCGGGCTGGATCATCTGCTGGAGCTGGGCATTACACATGTTCATTTGCTTCCAGTGGCTGATTTTCATACGGTGAATGACTTTGCAGAATTAGAAACTGAATATAACTGGGGCTATGATCCGCAACATTATAATGTGCCGGAGGGGTCTTATTCTTCCAATCCGGCAGATCCGGAGACACGCATACGAGAGCTGAAACTGCTGGTACAGTCTTTGCATACTGTCGGCATCGGTGTCATTATGGACGTCGTGTACAACCATACTTATTCGGTGGAACAGGGGCCATTTGAGCCTATTGTACCTGGATATTATTACCGCACGGATGAGCAAGGGCAGCTCACCAATGGATCAGGTGTAGGGAATGAGGTGGCAACCGAACGTCCGATGGTGCGCAAGTATATCAAGGATTCACTACGCTATTGGGCAGAGGAATATCATATAGACGGCTTTCGATTTGATCTCATGGGGCTGATTGATACACCGACCGTAGAGCAGCTTACCCAGGAGCTTCGCTCTGAAGTGCGTCCCGATCTGTTGATCTATGGTGAGCCTTGGACGGGAGGAGAATCTCCGCAACCCTTGCTTACGCTAAAAGGAACGCAACGCGACAAAGGCTTTGCCGTTTTTAACGACAACTACCGTTCTGCTATTAAGGGAGATAGCGACGGTACTGGGAGCGGGTTTGCCACGGGGGCAGAACATCAGGAGGAACAGGTGCTCAAAGGTGCTTTTGGGGCTATTTATGATTTCACAGCTCAGCCATCGGAGACCGTCAATTATGTAACTGCCCACGATAATCTCAATCTGTGGGATAAAATTTTGACAGTAAGACATTTGCGGGAGCACTGTCGTTTTCCACAATGGGAGCAGGGGAAGCCACAGGATGGGAGGACACCTGAACAAGCTGTTGCCGAAGCAGACCCGTATTGGGAACTGGATGAAGATAACTTGCTAGAGAACGAAACCGTACGCAAGTCCCTGTTGGCTAACGGTATGGTACTCACATCCCAAGGCATTCCTTTTATTCATGCAGGGGATGAACTGCTGCGCTCCAAATATGGAGACCATAATAGCTACCGAAGCCCAGATGTGGTGAATGCCATCCATTGGGATAACAAGGCGAGGTTTCGCCCAGTGTTTGATTACTACCAAGGTTTAATTGCACTGCGGCGCAACCACCCGGCATTCCGAATGGACCATCGTGAGCTGGTGGAGCAGCATATGGAAGTGCTGCAAAGCAGTGGGCATGTGGTGGCTTTTACTTTGAGGCACCATGCTAACGGCGATGCCTGGAATCATATTGTGGTGATTTATAACGGCTCGGATACAGAGCAAACGATATTATTGCCTGCGGAATCGGATCGTTGGCATGTGGTCGTGGACGCACACGGGGCTGGTAATGAGACACGGTATGAAGTGGTAGGCCATCGTGTGACTGTATCGCGCTGGTCGATGATGGTGTTATATGATCAGGAAGAACCTGCACGAGTCTCCTTTTTTACTGAACAAGATCAGGTTAATCGTCAGGCGGAGAACGAATTGGAAGACTCGGATGAGGGAACAGATCAAGAAATTGCAGGTACAGCTATGACGTTGACAGATGTGCAGCTTGGAAACGATAGGGAAGTCGCTCCATTTCGCACGATTGAACTGATCTACGAGCGTGCAGATCGGCAATACACTGGCTGGAATGTATGGGTATGGGGAACTGGGCACTGCGACGGACATGTCGAATTTCGTGATTTGGATGACGGTCGTGCTATAGCGCGTATTCAGGTGGCTCCTGATATACAGCGAATTGGCTACATTGTCCGGCTTAATCACTGGGATGCCAAGGATGTTGAGGCAGATCGATATATTGATATAGACCTGAACCAGTCTGTGATGCAGGTATTGATTCATAGTGGCAGAGAAGAATATTTGCTACTGGTAAATGATAATCGGGCCGGATAGACTTGTATGCTTGGTCGCTATATATACGAAAGTAGCATTTTTCGATTATTTCGAGAAATGCTATTTTTTTATGTAAACGTGTGTCAGTTTCAGAAAAAAGGGGTAAAATAGAATTATGGACTTGTTTAGTTTTGCCAGCTTGCTGGCTTATATCCTGTAGTACGACTGGTAAACAGGCAAGATTCTTGGAGGAAAATCATTTGTAAGGTAACCTGAAGGAGGTTGTATATCATGAGTTCTAATGGAGGAAGTATTCAACTGACCGCCCAGCCGAGAACAGAGAAGAAGGGTTCGGCTATTCGTGAATTGAGGTTAAAAGGACGGATTCCAGCTGTGGTTTACGGCTCTGAGCTTGAAGGAACCCCTGTACATGTCGATGCCAAGGAATTTAATAAAGTAGTCAGAACCGGACGTTCAGAGGTGTTCAACCTCACTGTAGAGGGTGGAGAAACCATTCCGGTTATTATTAAAGATTATCAACAGCGTGACAACCAATGGCTGCATGCCGATTTTTTGAAAATTGCCAAAAACAAACCGCTTCGCGTGCGTGTTTCTATTGATTATCAGGGTACACCTGTAGGTACAAAAACAGGCGGTATTCTGCAAGTTCAGGAAACGGAAGTTGAAGTCGAAGGCCTTCCTGCTGATTTACCATCTACCATTGAGGTGGATGTATCCGCACTGGATGTTGGCGACAAGCTGAGCGCTAGCGACTTGAAGCTCCCTAAAGGAGTAACACTGCATGTCCCTGAAGAAGAACTGCTTGCTTCTATTATCGTTCCGCGTGCAGTTGAAGTAGAAAATGCTGCTGTGGAAGGTGATGCAGCGGCAACTGAAGGCACTGAAGAGGCTTCCGAAAACAAGGAATCCTAATGTTTTCAGTTGGTTTATGAATCTTTTTCAATTGCAGAAGATCATCAAAAAGGTATTCAAAATCGCTCCCTACTAGGGGGCGATTTCTTGCATTCATTTATTAACACTTACATACTCTTTCTCTTTAAAAAGTTGTCCTGTTGTGATTTGGTGTTTAAAAGGGAATGTGGTGTTTGTACGATTTTCATTCAATACGCGTTCTGATATGACGATATATATAGTATGGTATTTACATTTTTATTTTATAAATACCTAATATATATCTAAGGAGCGCATACACAATCATGGACAGAACGAATGAATTGTTGTGGCAAAGAAACAAATTGGTGATCATTATTTTTTGGATTATGACCTTGAGCAGCACCATCCCGGCATTATCTAATCCATCGGTGTGGGTGTCTAGTGGTGTAGGATTTGTAGTCGCCGCAGTTTTGACGATTCTGAATATGAAAAAGAAAGGAATCCGCCTTATTCCTTGGATTATTACGTTATATAGCGTATTAATATGTATATTTGTGAACTTATCTAGCGTGGAGGCAGTGACTACGATCTTTATTTGCTCATTGTTGTTGCTCTACCCATCTTACCGATACTTTTTGATAACAATGGTCTTAAATCTGTGTAATATTTTTATACAAATTACCATCGGTACGCCAGCAACTCCCCCGGCTACCGGTCCTTTGCGTTATATACACGAGTTTATTATTGTTTTACTGATTGGTTTGCTATTGTTAGTGGTATCGGTGTTAAATCAAAAGCAGTTTAAGAAAACGGAAGAGCAAAATAAAGATATGGATGCCACAAGGCAACGTATTGAATTTTTGTTTGAACAAGTTGGACAAGCTGTAACTGGATTGCATAGCTTCACAGAACGATTCAGGCATCAAGTGGATGCTACCGGCAGCGTGACGAATGAAGTCGCCATCGGGTTTCAGGAGGTTGCCAAAGGGGTAGAAATGCAAGCTTCGAATATCACTGAGGTAACGGATAACTTGGCTCAGTCTGACCAGCACGTGCGCGAGGTTGCCGATCATTCCCGAGAATTGAAGCAGCTCTCCGAAGATACGAAAAGTGCCGGGAGCAGAGGGAGCAATCAACTGCTTGCATTAACGTCTCAAATTAAGGATTTGGGTCTGGTTATGAGTCGTACCAAAGAAGAATTGGACGAGTTTAAAACACAAAGTGATAATATGTCTGCCATGCTCAAAGATATTACTCAAATCTCGAAACAAACCAATTTGCTGTCCTTGAATGCATCCATTGAGGCTGCCAGAGCGGGAGAGCATGGAAAAGGATTTGCCATCGTGGCTGGCGAAGTGCGTAATTTGGCTGAAATGGTAGGGAATACCTCGGTGGCAATGGAAGGTATTTTGACCCAACTGAGAACTCAGATGGATTCTGTCGTAAGCCAATTTGACATGGGGCAGCAAAGACTACAGCAGAGTATGGAATCGGCCCATTCGACCGAAATTGTACTGGAGGATATCCTGCAAAATGCCAATAAAGTGCTGCTGCAGGCCGTGGAGGTGGAAGCCAGTACGAATAGTATGCGGCAATTCTCATCTCAGGTCGTTCAAGAGATGGAGGAGTTTTCAAGCGTTACAGAACAAGCGAGTGCAGCGTCAGAGCAAATTTTGGCTGGAGTAGAGGAGCAACGAAATATAACCTCCAATATGGTGACCGGGTTTAATGAGCTGGAGACGTTGATTATCCAGTTAAAAGAACTGGTACATGATCAGAAGGAGGACAACAATCCTACCGAAATCAGCAAAAGCAAATAACTGAAATGCTTCATTATCGGACTAGAGATCCGGGGATTATCGCTATCAAGCGGTACTCTCCGGTTTTTTACTGCGTTTGAAGAAGGGAAATGAAGAGGGGATTTCTAGAAGCTATAATTAGATGGAAGTTGATGGTATAATTTGTGGCAGTTTAAATGCTTTGTAATTAAGGGGGAATAAATTCTTATGGAGCTTAAATATTTGTTGATCGGCGTGTTGAGCCTATTGGGTAGCGGAGTGATTTATACGATGGAGCGCTTTATATCGGTCATTCAATGGGCTACGAATTCCGTACCTGTTAAATTAAATAGTTCGGGCATCTCTATGTCAGAACCTGATATGCCGAGTTTTGTTGACAATATATTTGTTATTATTTTATTCGTATGTGGCTTGATGATACTTGGGTATGGTGTGTATGAACGACGTACACGATAACACAACCTATGTAGGCATATCCGTTTTTATTTGGGAGGAACGCAGGTGAACGCCTTGTTGGAAATGCTGATGCAGCTATTTGAGCGCGCAGCGTTGTTACTAATTTGTTTATTTTTTATTACACGTATCCCACGATTTAAGGAAACCTTGCAAAAGAACAGTCATTCCCCGGCAGAGCTAACCTTACTAACGTTGATTTTTTGCATGTTTGCACTGTTCGGTACGTACACCGGGATTGAAGTCGAAGGTTCGCTGGTTAACGTTCGAATCATTGCAATTATGGCGGGCGGTATTTTGTTTGGACCATGGGTTGGGATCGTTACAGGTATTGTATCAGGGATCCATCGTTATCTAATTGATATCGGGGGAGTGACCTCGATTCCGTGTCTGATTACAAGTATTCTGGCAGGTGTGGTGTCAGGATATATCGGTCGCCGGGTTAATCGTTCCAAGAGATGGCTAGTCGGTATCGCCGCAGGTATGGTCTGTGAAGCGTTGACGATGCTGCTCATTCTGGTGATGGCACAACCCCATGGCCTTGGTGTGGACATCGTTTCCAAGATCGGTCTACCCATGATTATCGGAGAAGTCAGTATCGGTTTAATCGTTCTGTTAATCCAGAGTGTGGAGGGGGAAAAGGAGAATATCGCGGCCAGACAGGCCAAGCTGGCACTGGATATTGCCAATAAGACGTTGCCTTATTTTCGCTCCATTAATGCGGAATCCTTGCATACCATTTGTTCGATCATAAAAGAAGATATCAAGGCAGACGCGGTAGCGATTACCGATACCAGAGATGTGCTGGCCTATGTCGGTTTTGGCGAAGAGCGTTATCACATCGGAGATGAGATTATTAGCGATGTGACTAAATCGACGATCCGCAGCGGTAAAATCACGATTCGCAACCATATTGCAGACGATAAGACACCGCAAATCCAGTCTCTGCTCATTATCCCGTTAGAGGAGCGGGGAGAAGTAACTGGAACCTTGAAGATTTATTATCGCAAAGCTTATAAAATCACGTATCCGTTGCAAACGATGGCGATTGGCTTGTCTCAAATCATTTCCACGTTAATGGAAGTGTCGCGTGTGGAGCAAATTAAGGAAGCCGCGAATAAAGCCGAGCTAAAGGCGCTCCAAACGAAAATTAATCCCCATTTTCTGTTTAACGCGCTGAACGCCATTGCCTCTACGACACGCACCAAGCCGGATAAGGCACGAGAGCTGATCATTAATTTATCGGGCTATCTGCGCTATAATTTGGAGCTGAATGATGATTTGATCGAAATTCATAAAGAGCTTCAGCAGGTGTCTGATTATGTGGAAATTGAGAAAGCACGCTTCGGCAACCGGCTTCAGGTAGAGTATGTAATGGATGAGGTGTCTGTGCGTATTCCAAGTCTTATTATCCAGCCCCTGGTTGAGAATGCGATTAATCATGGAATCCTCAAGAAAAAGGGGTCAGGTACAGTAACTATTTCTGTAAAGGATCGTGGAGAAAAGGTGCGTATTTCTGTGGCAGATACCGGGGTAGGTATACGCGATGATGTTGTGGATAACCTGTATCATGATCGGGTTCCGGCTAAACAGATCGGCTTGTACAATGTGCACAGACGGCTCAAGCTTATGTACGGCGAAGGAGTTATTATTCTAAAGCATGAGCCGGGCACCGAAGTTTATTTTGACATACCAAAGGAGAAGTCATGAAGGCCATAATTGTAGAAGACGAGCTTCCGGCACGTGAAGAGCTGGAGTATCTTATTCAGACTCATAGCAACATTGAGGTGACTGATAGTTTCGAGGATGGGCTAGATGTGTTTCGGTTTCTGCAAGATCAGGAGACGGACGCGATCTTTCTGGACATTAACATTCCTTCATTGGACGGGATGCTACTGGCACAGAACATTAGCAAATTTGCCAAAAAGCCCTACATTATTTTTACGACCGCCTATAAAGAACATGCGGCGCAGGCTTTTGAACTGGAGGCGTTCGACTACATCCTCAAACCATATGATGAAAAAAGGATCGCATCTATGCTGCGTAAGCTGGAAAATGCTTATGAGCAGCAGAACGTTCCAATACAGGAGCCTGTTCAGACGGCGCAACCCCGAGCTGCCGAAGCCAGCACCGTTGCTGCGCCAGGTCGTATTAATCTGCTGAAAAATGACAAAATCATCGTAACGGATGCAAACGATATTTACTATGCGTGTGCGCAGGAAAAGGTGACCCATGTCTTTACAAGGCACGAAGAATATACGATGCCGATGAGCATTTCGGAATTTCATGCCCGGCTGCCGCAGCAGGACTTTTTCCGCTGTCACCGATCGTACACGGTGAATTTGTCGCAGATCCGTGAAATTGTACCTTGGTTTAATCATACGTATCTCTTGCGTTTGCGTAGACTAGAAGCTGAAATTCCGGTAAGCCGTAGCAAGGCCAAGGAATTTCGGCAAATTATGCGACTTTAAAGGCATTTCATTCCGCTATATGTGCATTTCATTCCTCAAACGATTTCTGGCTAATATGCAGGGTTATAATAATCCATGTAGAGAGAATCCTTACAGACTTGCTCCTCCACAGGCGCAAAGCGTACTGGATTCCCGGTTATGATGATCACAAATTGACGCTGTAGAGCCGGAATGAAAAGAGGAGATTGAAATGAAAACAAACAGCGGAAATCGTTGGCTTGTCGTACTTGGAACAATAATTGTCCAGATGGGATTAGGAACCATTTACACATGGAGTTTATTTAATCAACCGTTGGTGGACCGCTTTGGCTGGAACCTCAGTTCGGTTGCCATTACATTTTCAATTACCAGTTTTGCACTGGCGTTTGCTACGTTATTCGCAGGCAAACTACAGGATAAATGGGGACTACGTCGTCTGATTTTGTGTGCAGGTGTCGTGTTAGGAGCCGGTCTCATGCTCAGTTCGCAGGTAACATCGCTGTCCCTGCTATATATTTTGGCGGGTATTGTCGTAGGTTTTGCGGATGGAACGGCATATATTACATCACTGTCGAATCTGATTAAATGGTTTCCTGAGAAAAAAGGACTTATTTCCGGTATTTCGGTCGGGGCATATGGAACAGGCAGTCTTATATTCAAGTATATTAATGGTTCTTTGATTCAGTCCGTTGGCGTATCACAAGCGTTTTTATATTGGGGAATGATCGTGCTGATTATGATTGTGGGTGGTTCTTTCCTGGTAAGAGAAGCTGTAGTCCTGAACAAGCCTTCGGTACAAAATGGGGTTGTACAGCGGGACTACACCGTCAAAGAAATGCTGCGCACCAAGCAGGCATATCTGTTGTTCGTAATGTTCTTTACTGCTTGTATGAGTGGTCTCTACCTGATTGGAGTCGTCAAAGATATCGGCGTACGGATGGCCGGCCTAGATGTAGCAACAGCTGCTAATGCGGTCGCTATGGTCGCAATTTTCAACACGGCGGGCCGGATCATACTGGGTGCGCTATCGGATAAAGTAGGTCGTCTGAAAGTAGTAGCGGGTGCGTTGCTGACAACGGCGGTCGCAGTCACAGTGCTGAGTCTGGTACCGCTGAATTTTGGTTTATTCTTTGCCTGTGTAGCAGGAATTGCTTTTTGCTTCGGCGGCAACATTACAGTCTTTCCTGCCATTGTAGCTGATTTCTTCGGTCTGAAAAATCAAAGCAAAAACTATGGTGTTGTGTATCAAGGCTTTGGCCTCGGTGCGCTGGCGGGGTCATTTATCGCAGCCTTGCTCGGCGGATTCATCCCGACCTTTACCACGATTGCTGTGCTGTGTGTCGTATCATTCCTAATTGCCCTCACCATTCGCACTCCAGAACAAGGCAAAGGCAAACTGCGCAGTGAACGGAAGAAAAATACGAACAGTGTGCGCAGCATGAAGCCTGGAACGAAACTGGGTTAAACGATTTGAGAAAAAAGAACCAGATGAATGCCAAAAGACCTGTCATCATTTCTCTAAGGGAGATTATGGCAGGTTATTTGTTTTTCCAATAATCTATTTTACGGTATAATAAAAAGATGTGTAATAAGCCGATATATACAAAAGACATAAGCTAAGAACCTGACAGGAGGACGAGTCATGATCGTGGATACAAGCGGGAATCTGCTTGCCCGCAATACGAAGCTGCGAAATACATATCAAATTCGAAGCGCCTTGTCCCGCAGTGAGCTGGCCATCGTGTATACGGCAAGGCTGTTGGATAACCGAGAAAAGGTCATTGTGAAGGAATTTTTTCCGAATGCCCTGGCTTTGCGAGGGATGGATCGAAAAACGGTCACTTGCGGTGCTTCTATGCAATCCAAATACGTGGAGTTTATGCATTATTTTTTGCGTGAAGGGCAAATGTTGAAGGAGTTAAGTCATCCGGGAATTGTCGGTTATATAGATCACTTTGAGGAAAATGGAACTGCCTATCTGGTCATGGAATACTGTGCAGGCAAGACATTGGATCGAATGATGAAAGAAGAAGCTGTGCCAACATCTGATCCCACTTTTTTGTACCACACGGTGCTACCTTTAATTGATGCCATGGAGTACATTCACGACAAAGGAATTATTCACCGGGATATTAAGCCGGGCAACATTATGATTGGGGAAAATGGCAACATCAAGCTGATTGATTTTGGTTCGGCTGTGCATTTTGAAGGCAAAGAGCATCCGATCTTTACCACGGCGGGCTATTCTCCGCTGGAATTTTACTCTAATCGTTCGCAGCAGGGGCCTGTGTCGGATATCTATAGTTTGGCCGCCACGCTGTATTATTGCCGAAAAGGAGCACCTCCGCCAGATGTGCCAGGCCGATTGTTTGCAGATCATTCCGAGCGGATTCAGATTGAAAATGCGGGACTTTCTCTGCTGCCGTATGTCATTCGGCGTGGTCTGGAGGTACAGGCTAACAAGCGTTGCCGCTCACTTCGATGGTTTAAAGCCGCACTACGTGCGGAATATTGGATAAAAAAAGGGAAGCGCCCTACTCTTACGGTTCGTTAATCGTAAGAGACGGTGCTTCTCTTTTTTTACGTTGTGACGGACATTATCCTGTCGGAGCTTGGATATGGTCGGTGTACACTGAAGTATTCGGTTTAATCGCTTTGTATCGCAGCTCGATTTCAGTGACACCATCCTCGAATGTAATGTACAATTTGTCACTGTACTCCATGACCGCTTTTTTGTTGCGGGCTAATCTGACCTTTCCATGCTGTAAGGCACAGCGTGTATCATGTTTCACGATTAGGCTCCCTTTTTTACCTGCAGAAAATAGGATCCGTTCCGCTTCTGGCAACGGTTCGTGAACGTCAAGCGTACGGAACAATTCCTGCAAGCTGACCTTACGGCCCGGAAAGGAGGTGAGCGGCCAAGATTTTACCGGAATCTCCTGTCCACTTGCTGTAGCGAGAAAATATCCTTCAATTCTTCCGGCAAACTGCGGCTTCGGCCGCAAGAACCAATACAGAAGAGCGGCTACTACGACACTGATGGCTACCGTCCATTTAATGGCTGTATACCGGGATTGTACAGAAACGGTTAGTGTAGCGCTGCTGGATGCTCCTTCCGGATCGGTAGCGGTAATCTTCAGCTGTGAGTCACCTGTGTGGAGCTCGGATAGCAGCAGATCATTACCGTTAATCTCAGCATGGATCGTATCCCCAGAGGCTTCTGAATCCAGCTTATAGTTCAGCTTGTCATGATTCGGGTCAACAATAAAATCTGATAAACTTCGACGGGAATCACCGTCTTCCTTTACCAGGTGAATCGTCAGGTCTTTTAAGACCTGTGGTGCTGCATTGGCCGCGTGAACCTTATGTACAGTTCCCTTACGGTACCATTGCGGACTATCCAGAGATAGCTGCCATGTATAATCCCCGGTTTGAGGGAACGCATATTCGGTATGAAAGGCTCCTGACTTATAGGTCATAGGCACCTTTTTGGCTGTGCCCCCCTTGGGAGTAACTACAATATGGGCTTGGAGAGACGTATATACGGCTTCATCTGTAAGCTTTTGATTGTTCGGCAACAGAAGCTGAGCTTGAAACGGTGTCGCTTGACCTTTCAGCAACTGCACAGGCTTGTCGCCATCAGTTGCCGTTGCTTGCTTTCCTCCCATGGTAGCCTCGGCTTCCAGTCGATAGCTGCCAAGTAAATTGATTTTCACCAAATCTCCGCGTATGCCCCGTAGCTTCAACTTCACTTTACCTGCCTGTGGATGCTCGATTTTTAAAATCGCATATCGGCTCGACTTGTACCTGCGGACATTTTCTGAATTGGAATATAGCTGTGTTTCCAGAAGGGGATGCTCCGACAAAAGCACCAAATTGGCTTCCTCCATACTAGAGTCCGGTAGAGTTACAGTTAATTCTTGCATCTCGCCAGTAGTCGTAATTGCAGCAATTGGGACGAGCTTGGAACGAATTTGACTGGCGAAAATACGGTTCAGAATTTCCGGCAGATCCTCGGCACTACTCGTAATAAAAGAAGCTCCACCCGTTTGAGAAGCGATCCGTTCGAGTTCTTGTCGGTTCACTGTGCCATCATGGTTCAGACCAATTGTGTACACCGGATATCCCTTGGTCTGTGCAGATTTGATGACAGAGGACACATCGTTATTGGAGTCACCTTTGGATCGGGAACCAGAGGAGGCACCAAAATCAGTCTCTCCATCAGACAACAGAATCATAAAAGGCTGACGCCCTTGGGATGCTCCTGCCGCTAGCAGCTCTGAGCCTTTGCGCAGCCCAAGTCCCAAATCCGTATAACCGGAACGGTTTAGCGTTCTGATTTCCTGTTGGATCTGGGATTTTTGCGCTGCCACGGCAATCGAAGTCAGTGGTTTCGAGGCGACCACATGGTGATTGTAGGCAACGAATCCGACGCGCGTACGGTCTGCATCACTCAAATCCATAAACATATTGATGACTTCGGCGGCAATGCCTTCAGGATCGGTATCCCTCATGGAATAACTGGTATCCAGTACAAAAACGGCATCGTAACCCTCGATCGGGACAGCACCTAAAGATGCTGCATTAGCCTGATTTACAGTGCAAATGACCCCGTTTAGGCTCATTTGTAAAAATAGTACAAAAGTCATGAAAACGATAATCCCTAGTTTCCTTATTCTGAACATAAGCTCCTCCATCGCCGAGGCCAACGTGGGGGGATCAGCTCTCCTAATCCTTGGGATATAAGGGATAAAGGATCAAAATAGCTGATAACCCTCACATTAGCCATGAATTTGATTCTTTTACGCTTATCAGAAATATCCAATGGACTTCTATCGGTAATTGAGTTCCATTTGTGAATATTTCCCTGAAGAAACAGGTCTAACATATCATAAAAATTACGTATTCACGCATAAAATGAGTCAAAATGCCCTGTTTCAATCTGAGACTACAGAAATTGACAAAACTGAAGGGTGCTTTGTATGATAGCTCTCGTATCAACGGCAAAAATTGGGATTGAAGTTAGGAATACGAAATCATAAATTTAAAATTTCTGTGTTATCTGACTTTTGATTTTGGAAATACATCTCACTTGCATGCTTTGCCGTTAAAAGCCGAATAACGCTTCGGACCGATTTTCGAGGTTACATGCCTGTACCTTAAATGTGGTATAAGCTCAATCCTTTGACGAATTTAAATGTTAAGTAGGGGGGAGGAGGCAAAAGAACTAAAAATGAGTTTCGTCCGTTTCAAATTGGACATCCCATGTCCGTATATGGAGCAATGGACCTATAACTCATACTTTGTTCATTTGCCGACAGCGATGGAAATCATTTATCAAACCAACCGGACAATGCTTTTTGAAGAGATTAACCCGGAAAAGCTGGACCTGATCACCATTGTAGGTGATGTGAAGGGTATTGACAGCTTGAGCGATGAGAAGATCAAGGAAATTAATCAGCACCTTCTGGTGCGCAGCTTTGACGAATTTTTGGATAAGTTTTCGCCGACCGTGTATTCGTTTTTTAACGCGGCCAATCAAAAAGTCGTCTACACCCTTAAAAAGCCAGAGGGAATTGATGAGGATAGCATTTCTGAAATTCGTGTAAATCAAAGTAATGATTTTCTGAAAATGTTGTTTACGCTCATTGATACCAAGCGCAGTCAAGGAATCACCAATGTAGATTTCAAATTTGAAAATCTGCTGGATATGATTTCACCGAAAAAGGTTATGGATGATATTCGTCAAGTCCGCAAAGAGATTCACTATATGTACGGTGAATACGACAAGCTGGATGATGGCGATCCGAAGAAACTCGACATGGGTGACAAGCTGAATGGAATGTTCGAGGAAGCGAGTCAGAACTATAACAACGTTATGGCTATGCTCCCACTGGCAATTGAGGACATCAAAACCCGCCTTCTGCTCGGTGGCGCCCAAGAGGAAAACTCCGGTGAGCTGATCCAGGTGGGTATGCTCTCCATTGGGGAAAGCGGCGAACTGAAAATTATTGAAGCGCCGAAGAGCGACAGCACTGAGCTGATGCTGTTGGATGAAAACAGCACTGGCGATCTCTCCCAAGTATTCGAAGAGGATTATAACTCCATCACAGATACGCCTTCTGACTATGTGAAGGATTTGGTGGTTCGCACATTTGTGCCACTGCCAGCTGTTCAGACCAAGGTGGATACAGCGGTTGAAGTTCAAAACTACAACACGTATCTGGAGTTCTATAAAAATGCCAAGGACGATTTCGTAAAGGCGGTTAAGCCGCTTGTGGAGAAAATCCTCGGTGTCAAAATGTTCTTCGATCAATATGCAACGAAGAGCAAAGGTATGCTGCCGACAATGCTGGTGGCGAACAACAAGCTGGACATGCTGGTGAAAAGCAGCAATATCCCGCGCCTGGAAACGTACCTGAACACTGTGAATGCTAAGAATGAATTCAGCGACACGATCTGGTTCGGTATCGTTCCATCCGTCGAGCTGGAAGCAGCCGGTAAGGTAAAGGTTTCACGTGAACGCTTCAAGGGTAACGAGAGGGTCGTTAAGCAGGGCGGAAATTCTATGGAATCGCTCTCGATGCTGCTGCAAGTCGTGAAGGATTACAAAATTCAAATGTTCTTTAACTTTGAATCCGGTGAAGAAACGACCTTCAACAGTATGGCAACAGCAGGCATCGATAAATATGTCGATAAATGCGCCAGTCTCGTTCGCAGAGAATATAGCGAATTTGCCATTCCTTGTGTACCGAACTTTACGATTATTCCGAAGGACAAATCGGGTGTCATTATTGACAGCAAAATGCTACAGACCGAAGACGGTGTACAGCTCTCTAAGGAGAAAGAGGATATTCTCAAGCTGTGGATCGAGGGCGTTTATGTAGGTGCAGCCTACGTTGCCGCCGGCTTGGTCGCTTCCTATCAGTGTCCTGAGTACCTGCGTGA
This sequence comes from Paenibacillus sp. EKM212P, assembly GCF_011066115.1. NCBI lineage: Bacteria > Bacillati > Bacillota > Bacilli > Caryophanales > Paenibacillaceae > Paenibacillus > Paenibacillus sp. EKM212P. The sequence continues at coordinate 556,004 of NZ_JAAMNR010000004.1, read as the reverse complement.
AACGTTCAAAACGGTCAATAAAAACTTCCCTGGCGTACGCTTCGACATCGAAGCGGGAGACAACAGTCTGCGTACGGTGACGACGATGGCCAAGGAAATCACCGGTTTCACCAACACGATCAAGGATGCCATCAACCGTAAAAACTTCGGCTTTGTATTCTCGTCCGAGAATGCTCAGATCCAGGATAAGGATATCCGCCGGATTACCGTCTACAAGGCGAGAAGCATGGCGATGTCCGAGGACGGTTTTGACTCCATCTACAAGACGCTGGTCAGCACGTACATTGAACGTATTTTGCGTTACCAGACAGGGGACTTCAAACACGAAAATATCGTCCGTTTCTTCAGTAACAATCCGAGCAGTCAGAAGAGCAAGTGGCTGAGCAGCAGAGGATCTGTTAACTCGATCATTCAGGACGGAGACGATATGAGCTTCATTATTGATGAGAAAAGCAATATGTGCCATATCGATCTGGTCTTCAACGGTAATGTGAAGAACCTGGAAGTCATGATCACTAAGGGAACCAGCTCGGTCAAATCATGATCCGAGCACTACGAAAGATGTTAGAGGCGTTTCTATCCAGAACCGCCTTTATACATAAATCGCGGAGAAGCTCTGCATCTCCCGCCATCATATTACCTAATTTCAAGGAGGCAACACACATGGGATTCAGATTGAAAGTAGAAGGACAAGAAACAATTGAGCTGGGCTTGGATAACATCCAAACGGTTATTTATGACACCGATACACCGGACGATTCCAATGCACGTTCGACTGACGTAGGCTCCACGCTGCGCATCAGCGGTAAAATCATCACAGCAGTAGACGGTGACAGCGCGGATGACACGCTGAAACTGGCTTTGTGGTCTCTGGTTCCTGCTGAAAAAGCAGACAGCTACCGTAAAGTAACACTGGAAGTTATCGCAGCTGATCAAGTTGTGCGTAAAATCCACTTCCCGAATGCTTTCGTTGTAGACTACAACGAGCACTTCGGCGACACAGAAGGTGTAGGTGCATTTACACTCTACATCAAACAAAAGAAAGACAAAACAGAGCTGGCTACAATCGACGGCGGATATCCGGTTTAAGCTTAACGTCTTCACGTTAAGTGCAGCTTAAACACACACTCACCCGGCACACAAGTGCAGGGTGGATAAATATTAAGAGGCCTACGGGTCTCTTAATATTTATTTTTTTCGGAGAGGGGAACATCACACAATGACCAACTACTATGAGCTGCTCGGTGTCAGCCGGGATGCTTCGGAGGCAGAGATTAAGCAGGCTTACCGTAAACTGGCCAAAAAGTATCATCCTGATACCAACCAGGGAAGCGAGGAAGCAACGCGCAAGTTCAAGCTGATTCACGAGGCTTACAATACCTTGCGTGACGAAGCATTGCGGCAGGCATACGATGCCGAGCTCATCCGAAAAACTGAGGGAGCTGGCGGGGAACAGCAAGAGAGAGGGAGAGGGGCTACATCTTCCGGTGGTGCGCGTACGACAGCCAAAGGATTCAATCCGGCTGACATAGGAACTGATTTTGAGCAATTTTTTGGTTTTCATCCGAAAACGAAGGAAGGCTCACCAGGGAAAAAAACGAAAAAAACCGGTGATCCGACGGATACCTCAGCGATGTTTAACCAATTTTTTGGTATTCGTAAAAAATGATGATTTCAGGATAGAAATGAGGGAAGCAAGCAGTGAAAACGGCGCAGAACAGATGGGTTTTCATCATAGATGTTGCCATGTTCGGGCTGATGCTGGCGATCGCCTTTTATGTGTTTAATCGTACAGGCTACAGCGGTTTGAAAACCGTGGTCGCGATAGGTATTGGAATCGGCGTGCTTGTATACATACTGCGCAATCTGGTGTCCGTTGTACCTGTGGCCAAGTCAAGGGCACAACGTCAGCGGATTGCCAAGCTGGTGTTGATTGATGAAGAGGGCGAGTCCATTAAAGAATGGTATATCGAAGGCGAAACGTCGCTCTTAATCGGCAAAACGACGTCACGTTCGGAGGCGGATATTGATTTGGCAGGTACAGATTATGCCTCCCTGATAAGTGTGGAACATGCGGTACTCAACCGGGTGAATAGCGACTGGTTTGTAGAGGATGTGGATTCCGGTAATGGTACAGGCTTACGGTCTGCCAACGAAAGTGTAACCAAGAAGTTGGAAAGTGGTGAGCCATACCGGATTTACTCAGGTGACTTATTATATATTGCCAATACGAGGGTGCTCGTTAAATAGATGAGGATGCTGCAAAATTCTCAGATCGCTGAAAAGACAATCATGACAATGGGGGAAGGAACCGACTATGAGTTTGACAAGATGCCCGAACGGACACATGTTCAGTACACGAAAGCACGGAAATACGTGTCCTTATTGCAACACGGTAGTAAATATAGCTGCACCCAAGAGCGCGGAGCCAGCAGCGAAAACAAACGTCGCGGGAGATAATGACAAAACAATGCCGTATTTGGGTGAGACGGTGGGGATTCATCCGGTAACTGGATGGCTGGTATGCATCGAAGGAGCACAAGTGGGTCAGGACTATCGCATTATGGCGGAGAAGAACTTTATTGGACGCGCAGAAGAAATGCATGTCCGCATTATCGGGGACAACACGATTTCTCGCAGAAATCATGCGGTTATTGTGTATGATCCGAAGAAACGCAACTTTTACTTGCTGCCAGGCGATTCATCAGGTTTGGCGTACCACAATAACGAGGCGGTATATTCACCAGCAGAGCTGGCTGCCTATGACGTGATTCAGCTGGGACACAGCAAATTTATCTTTATCCCGCTGTGTGGCGCCCATTTTGAGTGGGATAACGAAAACTAGGATGGAATTGGGCAATGGTGCAGGGAGGTAACGATATGCAGCCTTATTTTGTTGTAAGTGGAGCTGCGGTATTATTCGCTGTTCTGCTCATGATCCGTATACGACTGACGCGAAGTTCCGGCAGCCGTACCGTGAGTGGAATTGAGATCGGAAATGGTCAAACGATCGGGAGCCGGAGCGAGCAGGATGATTATTTCTCCAGTATGACGACACCTGTCGGTACGCTGGCTGTTGTCGCAGACGGTATTAGTGGACTGGCCAATGGACGTATGTCCAGTACCTTGGCTGTGACGACTTTTACGAAGGCGTTTGCCAAGCTGGAAAATGCAACGAATTTGAACGGATATTTTGCAGAGGCGGCAACTCAAAGCAATCGCGGCATTTTGCAAAATTTGAATGGACAGGGCGGAGGAACGACGCTGGCTGCGGTCATTGTGTGCGGCTATCAGCTGTATTACGGAGCGGTGGGCGACAGCCTGATTACGATTTACCGTAATGGTCATTTCCAAACAGTCAATTCCAAGCATACAGCGGAAACACTGCTGGAGGAACGAGTGCTTGCTGGACAAATGACCTCGGAGGAAGCCAAAACGAGTCCAGTGCGCAATCAACTGGTCAACTACTTGGGCTATGAGGGCTTTGAGAGCATGGAACTGGGTAGTGCACCGATTCGTCTGTATTCAGGCGATCATGTGCTGCTGTGTAGCGATGGCATTCAAGAGGCGCTGACGGAGATTGAATTGGAAGAGATTATGCGCAAGGGTGGAACACCGCAGGAAACAGCGGATGCCATGATCGACGTCATTAATGATAAAGGCTTTAAGAGTCAGGATAATGCGACAGTACTTATTTTGGCGATAGGATGAAACCAGAAAGACGGGGGTAGCGATGCGCAAGGACAACAGCGATTTTAGTACCGCCTTTGTGTCGGAAGCGGGCTCTTACATAGACAACCGGGACTATTTTGCATTCATGGAGACGGACGACATGGCCTGTTATGTCCTCGCAGACGGTCTGGATTCGGATCAGGAGCTGCGCAGCGCAGAAATGGTTGTCAAAACGGTGCTGGAAAACTTCATGGAGAAGCCTTCCATGTCCAAACGGCGCTTGATGAGAGATCTGCGTGAAGCGCAGGAATGGCTGCAATTTGAAAGCCGTCGCGTTCGGCTCAAAGCCAGTCTGCTGATGGTAGTGACCAACTATAACAAAATGGTGTATGTTTCGTGCGGTAATGTGCGGCTATATCATTTTCGCAATGGAAGGCTTAATTTTCGCAGTAAAGATCATAGTCTGGCTCAGTCATTGGCAGATGATGGACGCATTCCAGACGAAGCGACCAGCACACATGAGGAACGAGGTAATTTGCTGGAATACTTGGGAAATCCGAATGGAGTTCATGCCCATTACGCCAAAAAGACGCAGCTTGCAGATGGAGATGTAATCCTGCTTGCCACATCAGGGATGTGGGAGGACGTCGAGCTGGCGGAAATGCTGGGGGCGCTGGAGGAAGCGAAGGACCCGGTCATGCTGACGGACACATTGGAAGAGGTTCTGCTAAGCAAACAGCACCGGACGGTGAATAATTACACGGCTGCGGCCATTTATGTAAATAAAGTTTTTCAGGAAAAGCCTAAAAACCGCCGCAAGTTGATCAAACGGATTTTGCTTGCGTTGCTTGTCTTTATTGTTGTGGGCGGGGGAGCATGGATTACGCTGGCTCGTATGGCTGCGAATAAGGCAGCTGCGCTGGAAACGATGATTGAATCAGCCCAAGCGGCAGACGATTATGCAAGGACAGGGGATTATGCGAAGGCACTCAAGTCCTACAGCGAAGCGAAAAACGCGGCGGTTAAAATTAACGATAAAATTCACAAGCGATTGTATACAGCCGAGCAGAAACTATCTCAATTGCTGGTGGACGGAGACGGCTACGTGGAAAAGGCGGACTTTACCAAAGCTGAAGCCAGCTACGAGAAAGCACGGAAAAGCGCCGGGCTATATCCACCGTTTAATGTGAAGGATATTGAGCATAAAATCGATCAATTGGACAGCTATGCCGAGACAGCGAGCTGGATGAAGGACGGAGATTTAAAATTTCAGGGCGGCGATTACACGAATGCGCTTAAGCTGTACAAGAAAGCAAACAAGGCTGCGATGGAATCCGGTTATACGTCTGCGCAAAAAGAACTGGAGAAGAAAATTACCGAGGCCAACGATAAATTGACAGCTATCCAGCAGCAGCTTAAGGAGATTCAAGCTGGCAAACTTCAGGCCAAAGGGGATCGGATGATGAAGGATCTCGATTATGAAGGAGCCATTGATGCCTATAGCGGGGCACAGGAAATTTATCAGGAGATTGATAAGCTCGAAAGTGTTCTGGCATTGGAGCGGAGCATTGCCAAGGCGGAGGAAAAGCAGAGCGCGGAACAGCAGAAAAATGGTCAGCTTCCTGCTGGATTGGGCTTGTCTGACGGAGCGTTGAACGACGCGGACGCAGGGGATACAGCGGGTGGAGCTTCATCTTCCGCTGCTGCAACCCCTGCTGCAGAATCGCAAATGAAGGCTGCGCCAACGGCTTCAGCGGGAACTACACCCGCGAAGAAGGAAGCCTCTTCGGCTGCAAAGAGCATGGGTACAGGCGATGGAACTGCCGCTTCGGCCAAGATGGATACCAACAAAGAGCAAGGAACTGCTGATTCCGCTTCTAAAGCAGCAGGAGCGTCTGATTCAGAGAACCAAGATCGGGCTGCTGTGAACGGAAGTTAAGTTTTTCATGTTCAATGAATGCTGGAGCCGGAAAGGAGTGAGACGTCGTGAAAGAGCTGGTACAGGACCGTTTGAGCAAGATGGACGATTTAGAGCAGAGACGTTTACTGAAAAATATGATGGCGGGGGTATTTATGAACCTCGTCGAATATCAGGAAGAAATGACCCGCCAGCTAGAACGGCGGGTATTTGAGGAAATTGAGAATACGGAAGAAAAGATTGATGTGTACGTGTCATTGACATCGCGTGAGGACTATGACCCGATTCATGAATTTTTATATCCTGTGTTACCGTCTGATACGGAGGAAAAGCAGATGGACATCAGCCGTGTGGCAGAGGTGGTACGCGAAGGCGGTGCGATGCCGCTGTTTACGCTTTTTCTTGAGATGGAGACCGAATGTATCTCAGCGCTGGTGCGCAGCAAACGAATTTTCTCAGGAATGTTGGTCACGGAAACCGGCAATTATCCGATTCGTTTTCGTCTGGAGCATAACCGTTCTTATATTCTGGAGATTGAGCAGTTATATCACACCTTTATGCAAAATGGCATGCCGTGGAAAACAATTAATCACCCGTACGCTTATAAGTTTGTGGACTGTGTATTGATTGGTGGAGACGGCGAGCCGGCCGCCCATGAAGAAATTCATGAAATTACAATTTCATTAGAGGAATTCGACGTTTTTAAGAAGGGTGACGTTTTTCCGCTTTGGAACATTGAAAGGCTATCTCTAAAGAACAGCGGTTTTCCTATACCCGCTATGGATCGTGTGAACTATGAGCATGTGCTGCCTTTACGAAAAACAGGTCCTGAGCATGGTTACTTGATTGACGGGACTGAAGGCGATATCCGGTATATCAAGCGTACAGAAGAGGAACTGACGATTGTCACACCACGTGATAAGTCTGGCGAGTGGAATGTGTTGAAGGTTACGAAGCCTGTTACAACGAGACTTAGTCGTCAGACTTATCCGTTATTGTCCAATCGGCGACAGGACAGCTTTTTGGGCCGCTATGCAGGAAAACAGGCCGTGATTGTCCGTGCCAAGGCGGAAATCATGCGCATCGTAAACTCGTTTGAAGCAGCGCAGGGGCTGGAGCTGGAACGTGTGGACATTTGGGGAGGTGCAGGGAGAAATGATGTAAGCAACCTTGTAACCAAAACCCAGACGTATCCGTTAAATCCGTTTGTCAGCGATAACGTGCGGACAGAGGAAGGCAAGCAGATCATGCGTTTGGGGTTCAGACGTAGTTCTGACGATGTTTTGCCCACCGCGCCTCCTTATATTTTATCCGATTTAATGAGCTTTCTAGTATCGGAAGTGCAGATGTATTTTCCGGAGTACAAGTGTGAAGGAGAATGGGTGTGAATTACGTCTGGGATTTGCTCATGCGCGCGAGGGAACAGGGGCTGGATGTAGATAAATTCCGCTTCGTACCCGCTGTCAGCTACTCTCCGTATATGGAGCTTAGTCTGGCAGAGTTGAATACTTCCCATTTGGAGCAGGTAGTGGAAATCAATCCGTACTACCGCTTTTATTCTATTTTTCGGGATCTGTTTCCACCGGATGCTGAAGAGTATCTAGAGCTGAGAGAATCGCTATTTGATATTATGATGCATTTCCTGGCGGAAATGGACTTGTATCAAGGAATGAATCGGCGGGAGTACCATATCCGGTTTGTTTGGCGTGATATTGCAGAGGGCATTTTTGGCCCGAAGGTAAAGGAAGGCTTTGGACAATTAAACCGTGAGGATCAGGACGCGATTGCTGAAGGATTGCTGCGCCTGTATGAAACAGGAGAAGCCGTACATCTGCTAAAAGAAACGATGCGGCGCGTCTTTCATCGCTCAATCATTTACACCAATTGTGAGGAAAAAGACGAACTGCTCATCTATATCGGCCAAGAGGAGACACCATTGTCACGGATTAAAGTGGATTTGATTCTGGATTTGTTTCTTCCGGCACGTTTTACGACGGAATTGTATTGGACAAGTCATTTCGGCATTTTGGAGGAAGATCCTACGATGAAAATAGACGCTATCGCCCTCTATTAAGGCTAAATGGCTAAGAAAGGACATGTGAACGATGAACGGACCCTATACATACAGGTTGCTAGACCCGCTCACCGATCGAAAAAGCATACGCTTCACGGCGAAATACACGCGGGCGGAATTGGAGCAAATGACGACCTTTCAGTTACGCGGGATATGCGATAAGGAACGACTGGTCGAGGGCTTTGCCAATCGCACGGCACGTGAAGAGTTGATTCGCGTGATTTTGCGATTTCGGAGCGCGGAAGAGCATTTACTCATCACAAGGCCGAATCCTGGCGGCTTTGAACGCATGGAATCGGCACTACAGCGAAACTGGAACGACCGTCGGCAGGAGAGCAACGGCATCCGGGTTCCCGCCAAAATCACGCTGTATCAGGGTGTACGCACAGGTCGCATGGACAACTACCGGATTGAATCCGATTTGCCTTGGCTGAGCTCATCTAATGTGCTGCTGGTGAATGCAACAGGAGAACTGTGCGGTGTTTTGAATTTGGTGAAGGATGAGACACGAACAGGCGTATATTATCTTTCTCGTCATCGTGATGCTGAACTGCGAGAGACGTCCAATCATAGTTATAGCCTGCTATTTCTGCGAAGACAGGAATCAGAATATTTTTATAACCTCTACTATGGAGATAAGCCAATGCTGCCGCTGAAGCTTCAAGGTCACCGGATTCCGGTGGCAGAGCTGATCATTCGGGGCACGGAAACTACAGATGCGGTACTTGCGATTGATTTTGGCACCTCGAACACCACAGCAGGTGCTTATTTGGATAGCTCCTACGTTACGGCTCCTGATACAGGTATGAGCAGCACAGTAAGGCTGAACGCCATCAATTATGTGTCATTCCCCGGCCCAGAAGGGGCAGAAGGCGACTGGATCGAAGTATTGCCGACTGCTATTCGCGTCGCAGATTGCTCCAATCCAGAACATATCTTTTATGTTTTTGGAGAAGATGCACTACGTGGATCTGACGTGGCAGGCAGCCGTGCAACAGTATTGCGGGGAATCAAGCGGTGGGTCAACGATTATAAGCGAATCGAGGAATTAATGGATTCCGAGGGGAATACAGCAACCGCTTCCCGCAGTGATATTTTAGCTGCTTTTATCCGTTATGTGATTGCTACAGCCGAGCAGCAATTTAAGTGTCGGTTTCGCAACCTGCACTTTTCTGCTCCCGTAAAGCTGCAGCCCCAGTTTATAGAGATGTTTAGTGATATTTTGCCTGATTACCAGATTGAAGCGGAGGATGCGCTGGACGAAGGGCTGGCTGTGCTGTACAACACGCTGGCAGACCAGATGGAACGAGGGACTTTTGCGGACGGTGAGGAGTATCAGGCACTTGTTATTGATTGTGGTGGAGGCACGACAGATTTGTCTTCCTGCCGATTCCGAATTGAGGACGGACGTATTGCTTACAAGCTGGATATTCACACAACGTATGAAAATGGGGATACCAATTTTGGTGGAAACAATCTGACGTATCGGATTATGCAGTTTATGAAAATTGTATTTGCAGGTTATTATGCTGCCGAGACGCGCTTGCCTGACACCGATATTGATGCCCTGATCGGCATTCCTTCGGGAGATTTGTACCGTCATGTGGATGAGTTTGGTGTAGATGCTGTATATGCGGGACTGGAGGAACGCTACCGAGAGGCAGAGGCCATCTTGCCTACCGCGTTCAAACAGTATGAACATGCTACACGGGATGAATATCAGCGGGTACTGAGTAATTTTCATCTATTGTGGAGCGCGGCAGAAAATATGAAAAAGGAATTTTTTCTACGCACGGGGATCTTGCGCAGCCGCTTCGAATCCGAGCAGGTATTATCTGCTGAAAGCGACCTGAACATTGCAGTGATGGACCGTTGGCTGGTTTCAGTCATCGAGAACGGACGGTTTCGTGATGAATATGGTCTGCCTGATGTGGTGTTTAACATTCGGGAGATACAGCAACTTCTTAAGGCGGACATCTACAATATTGTGCGCAAGTTTCTGGATGAGTTTTATCTGGAGGGGCGCTTGCAGGATTATTCGATTATCAAGCTAACCGGGCAGTCCTGCCGGATTGACGTATTTCGCGAAGCACTCAAGGAATTTGTACCGGGGCGCAGTATTGAGTTTCGTCAAAAGGCAGAGGACCTCAGCCGGGTACCTGAGTTGAAAATGGCCTGTCTGCGCGGGGCTATCCGTTACCTGAACGCTAAAAAAATGGGCACGATTGAGCCTGTCATTACGAATCATATTCCTGCTATTCCGTACACGGTCAGCGCATGGACGCATACGGGGCGCGAGAAAGAGCTGATTGCGAGTTTGGAAAGCAACCGGGTACGCGGTTCCATTTCCCGGCCGTCTCATGCGGCTGAGGTAGAGTTCTTCCTGACGGCCGACGGCGGCAAGCTGCGTCAGCGTCATGTGTACCGTAGTCGGCCAGAAGCTTTTGAACCCATGCCGTATGAGGAAATTGCCGTGCTGTACGGGCGGGATATCCCGCAGGATGATACGGACTCCATCCGTAATGGGGAAACGAAATATTTTGTTTTTGTCGGAGATAGCCGCTGGGGCTTTTATGTAGTCCCGATTACCCGCCGAGATGAATTGCTGCATCTGGGACCCAAACGCTTTTTTGCTTTCGAAAATGATCTCTCCGAGCTGGATTTCTTTGACGGCACGAAATAGTAAATTAAGGATTTCGCAAAATGCTGAAATCAGAAAAGTACACAACACTTGGAGGAGATAACGTGCTGTATGCAGGTTTTTGGAAACGAACTTTGGCTTATATCATCGATAGCCTTATTCTATGGTTTGTATTTATGATAATTGGATTGATCTGGATCATCATTCAGGCCATTGGAGATTGGGCGCCATCTCCGGCAGAAAGCTCTTTGCTCTCAGATGGATCTACTTATATTTTTACAATGAAAACAATAGGACAGACCTTGCTGAATTGGGGAGCTATATGGCTATATTATGCGCTTATGGAATCGTCCAAATGCAAAGCAACGGTGGGCAAGCTGGCTCTCGGTATCGTTGTGGTAGATGAGTTTAACCATAAGCTCAGCTTTGGACGTGCAAGTGCACGCTACTGGAGTAAGCTTCTATCAGTCATCATTTTGTTCGCCGGCTTTATTATGGCAGCCTTTACGGCGAGAAAACAGGCCCTCCACGATCTGATCGCCCGTACCTATGTTGTGGACAAACGCGAGCTGGACTATATCCTTCGCGAGCAGGCTGGGCGCGGAGTTGGGATGTAAAGGTAGATAAATAGATTCTAAGATCATTATGAACCGTAGTCTTCAAACAGGGGGAGCAGCAGGATGTACGCTGGTTTTTGGAAAAGATTTTTAGCCCATTTGCTAGATTATACTATTTTATTTGTGACTATTCGTTTGATTGATACGTTGCCGTTTGTGACGATAGGGTTTGTCTCTGCGTTCGTAAAAATGCCGAATTTTTTGGAGTTTGTTTCACACTTAGACGATGTGTCGGTGAGAATTTTGGGAGCTATTATTATTTTTGGCCCTCTTTTATTGGATTGGCTTTACCACACCATCATGGAATCATCAAAATGCAGAGGAACGGTCGGCAAGCTGGCTGCGGGGATTGTCGTTGTGGATGAAAATAATGAAAAAATATCTTTCGGACGGGCCAACGCCCGCTACTGGGGTAAAATCATTAGCTCAGTCACTATATTTGTAGGCTATATCATGGCAGCTTTCACTGAAAAAAAGCAGGCGCTGCATGACAAAATCGCTCGTACCTATGTGGTGAACAAAAATTGGCTGGACTACTCTGAGTATATTAAGCAAAATCCATCGCTGACAGAGATGCCTGTCCCGGCTCCTGCACCCGGTGTGAATCGGTTGTCCGTTCCCTTGAATAAAGAAGAGCAGTAATGACGTCGCAGAGCGAAGAGAGGAGGAAACCACATGTTAACCCATATCGTGCCGAAGTTCGAGAAAGGCCGTATTCTCAAAACCGAGATGCTAGAGAACCTGCGGGACTACCCCCGCAGCTTTCTCGATATCCGGTATCAGGATTATTCGGATGGCATCATTACCGGAATGAATGTGACCGTCGGAGAACACACGCTGACCGTAGGCAGAGGCATTGTGAAGCATAAGGGCAGACTGTATCTGCTGGAGCAGGAGCAGGAAGTACCGTATACAGCCACCGGGCGACTGTCGGTGTTGAAAATGCTCTTTTTGGAACAAACAGATCGCCCGGATTTCACCGCTCATCATGCAGATATCGTGCTGGAGGATGAGGCAGAGATCGGTCTGGATGAGATAGAGCTGGGGAGATTCAAGCTTAAAGAGGGAGCTGTACTTCGCTCCGATTATCAGGATTTTGCTGACATGGCTACCGAATTCAACACATGGAGTGATATCCATGTCCCGTTCGCGGGCTTGTATCAAAGTACATTGCGCCCAGAGACGATGCGATACTTCGCATCCGAGCTGCTTAAAAGTGGTGCCACAGATCCGATGGATTGTATGTTTGCGCTCATGTGCCTAAACTCAGAAGTCGTAGACAGGGAGTCCATTCAGCATTACATCGCAAACCGAAATGGTGCGGAATACAGAGATTATTCTCATGCTCAACTGCATAGACAGCTAGTACTTATTCTAGAAGGCGCCGGACGTGGAAAACGAACAGCAGGCCGTTGGCAGGGCGGCGGAGCCGGACGGATGATTGTGGATTAGAAAATCAGGTAGAGGAGTGTGCATTATGAAATATGAGGATGAAAAGATTTTGGATCAGCTCCGTGAGATGGAGAAGCTGAAGAGGCCTAACAATATTTTAGCAGGACCCATAATCATTGACGGTCAATCCTATGTGTTTGAAGAGCGATCTTTCTTTAAGGATCGGCTGAAAATGCATGTCCCCTCTATCTTTACTCCAATGCCCAAGCATTTGCAAAAGATCAAATATCCTCATGAGCAACGTCCAGAAATGATTTTGACGAATGATTTGGGCAGTGTGGATGTTACCCTGAATCGGGTGGACCAGACGCTACAAGATGAATGGGTGGAACAGCTCACTTCTGGCATGAAGGCAATGATGAAAAATATGAATCCTGCACATGTATTTTATGAAGAAAAAATAGAAGAGGTACATGGTAAGCAGATTGGCTATTTTGACTTTAAAAGTCCTGCGCTGGACCAGCCCATCTACCACAATATGTTCTACTTTGAGCTGGAAGGAAAGACGGTCATGGGAACATTTTGTTGTCCGTATAAGCAGTATGCTGAATGGCGGGATGTCGCCCTGCAGATGATTCGTACCATTCAAACGGTTGACGAGGCAGAAAAGGAGGGATATGAATGAGTAACCCCATTTACACCACAGCAGATGTTCAGGTGGCCCCTTATCAGTTTCAGCGTGTATTAAGTATCCATCTTATTAAACAGTTAAACGAACATGTGAGCTTCTGCATACGTGGAATTGTTTCGGAGGACAAGCTGGATCAATACGTAGAAAAAGCAGATGAAGATGAGCACATCGAAGTCTTCTTAAAAAGTGAAGGCAAGGAGATCCGGTTTTTTCAGGGAATCGTCACGAATATTGCTGTAAAAGCTGTAAACGGAGTACGCGAGCTTACGATTGAGGCTAGCAGTGAAACCTTAATGATGGACGTTCGCCCAAAACGTCGTTCATTCCAAAAAACAGGAGATTCATATAACAATCTATTTTCGCATGTTACAAGTTCATATACTGATGCAGAAGTGATTGATGAGGCTTCTCATGGCGCAGCTATCGGTGAATTATTAGTGCAATACAATGAAACAGACTGGGCTTTTGTCAAAAGAATTGCTTCTCGGCTACATGCTGCTTTAATTCCAATTACGATGCAACAAGGATTGAAATATGTGATTGGTGTCCCCCATTCTAGTGCCCCTCAACCGCTGAACGAACATAACTATTCCATAAAAAAAGACTTGAAGGAGCACAAGCTCATGTCCCGTAACGGACTGCCGGAATATGGCGAGTCTAACAGTTTGAGCTATGAAGTGACCAGCAACAAAGTGCTGGAGCTGGGCAGTTCCGTCATTTTTCATAAAAGAACGCTTTACATAGCTAGGGCGGAGACGACCACAGAAGGAAATCTGATCGTGAATCGTTACATTTTACGGGATGCACATGGGTTAAAATGCCCAACCGTCTATGCCTATGATCTGTCAGGAGCCTCTCTGTTTGGCAAGGTGATTGATATTTCCAAAGAAAAAGTGAAAATCAAGCTGGAAATTGATCAAGGCTCGACTGCATCCGGGGCTATGTGGTTTCCCTATTCTACGGTTTATTCTTCTCCTGATGGCAGCGGCTGGTATGTTATGCCGGAAGCAGGGGATCAAATTCGTCTGTACTTTCCGGATGAACGGGAGCAGAATGCTTTTGCCGCCAGTTCTGTCGATCTTGCCTCCTCTGATCCCGTTAAAAGAAGTGATCCTGCGGTCAAAAGTATCAGTACCAAGTACGGCAAACAAGTCGTTTTCAAGCCTGGTGCAGTAGAAATTATCAATAGTGGGCAAATGCTCATGCGCCTCACGGATGAAGGCGGGATCGAAATTAACAGTAACAAAAAAATAACCCTGTCTGCTCAGGAAGATATCCAAATTACAGGGGGAGCGAAAATTATTATGGAGGGGAAAGAAGGCGTGAGTTTTATTCAATCCGGAGCCAAACTCGACATCATGGACGATGTGAGATTAACCGGGGGTAAGGTGAACATTGAATGAAGCTCATGGATCGGGATGCTGCGTTGCAGGATTTGCTGGAAAAGCACGTATTCACGGAATGGATACATGATTTGGCTCTTATTGAAAACAACTTTCTGACGCGCCAGCAAGCCATTGAAGACGAGCTTATAGCAGCTTTAGAGTCGCTATGCCAGCTCGCTACCCATCAGCACGAGCAAGGTCGTAAGGGGGATATTCGATATATTTATATCTCCTTACTCAGAACTCGTGTTATGAAAAATAAAGCGGTTTATCGTATAGATGCCTATGATGAAAATTGGTTTCTGGATGAGACTGAATGCGCTGTGGAATGGTCGGCAGACTTTGTTTTCGAGCCTCTGTTCAATCGCATGACTAAGCTGGAACAGCTTAAATCAGATTATGCCCGTAAGATCACGACAATGGATATTGAACAAATTCAACAAATTGAGGCGGTCAAATACCATCTGCTTACTGTTGAGTTCTTGAAAAGCCAGATGCCAGTTTTTATCGCTTCCCCTTCGTTAGAAAGGATGTCAAAAGCAAATGCATGCACGATATTTGCTGGAGAATATCGAGATGATAGCGAAATATTGTGCCGTTTTACGCATAGTGAGGGAGCCGAGACACGAGAGGGGGAATCTTCATGGATTATTTCCTCTTAAAGCAGGATGTGCGGTATACCAATGTTCCTACGCTACAAAAGGTGATGGAAACGATTGATCCGTGGAAGCTGTATGATTTGCAGCCGGAGGATATTGTCAAGCCATTGATGTTTCACGTGAAGGCAGATGCAGAAAGTATTTTTATTGATTATCTAGAAGGTCCCATTCCTCTTATTTCAGATGCTTTAAAGCGTCTTGTCCAGGCCTATGTGCCGGAGATGCCTATGAAATTAACGATACTTACTCAGATCGAACAGAGGATACAGAAGAATTACTATATTCCTTTTATGGAGCGGCTTGCAGCAGTACATCCAGAAAGCGAATGGAATTTGGATCAAAGTGTGTTTCGAAAGATGATATTACGTGCAGATGCTATTCGGGGCCACAAGATATTTAGAATCCAGGAGAGTGCTACCTCGATGATCATTGTCCGTTTAGACGTGGCGGAAAGTATATTGCGGCGTGATTATACCGGGATCGCTTTGGAGCAAGTCCAGGTGAAATAGGGAGGGAAATGGAACATGTCAGATAATGAGTATTATGTCGTACGGGGGGCCTGTATGCGTTGCACTTGCGGGACCCATCCTCGAAAGATCAATTTGCCGAACAGCCACGGGGCTTTTGTTAATGGTAAACCCATGATGAATGAAGGAGATTATTCTCCTGAGAATGTCCCTCATTTTGGAATTTGTAACAGTCCGGAACAGCCGAGTGCCGAGACTATATATCTGATCGCCGAAGATGGCTCCACAATCTCAGGGAAGCCATGCCTGCCGATGCTGACGGATAAGTGGAAAAACACAAAAGAACCGACAAAGGTGGAAGGCCAGCCAGCCTTGACGACCTCTTCATTTCAGACTTGTTTATATCATGGATTTATCGAATTTCATACGAATGGCCAGCAGGAGGAGTAGCTGGAAGGGAGGTTTGAAAACATGATAGGATATGATCAGATTCGAATAAATTCCCCTTACCCCATTCAGGTCTTAAAGGATGTTCAGATCGAGTGGAAGCTGGGTGAGCATGGGCGTATTACACTCACAGGCATTTGTAAGGAGTCGAGTCATGCCACGGCTGCGCTAGATGCGACCTCAGAGGATCAGCTACATGTGTATGCGCAGAATGGACAAGAGGAAATCAGCTTATTTAAGGGTGTTGTCCATATGGTGGAAGTTGAGAACCATAATGGAGTATATACACTTACCCTAGAAGGAATCAGTGGCTCATTTGAGCTGGATATTGTCAAAAGAAAGCGGTCTTTTCCTGAGGAAAAACAAACATATAAACAGTTAGTGAATAAGCTTGCTCAAGGCTATGAGCGAAGTGATGTCTTGTTCCAGACCGGAGAGCAGTCGGTAGGCGAAGCCATTTTACAATATGATGAAACCGACTGGGAGCTTATGAAACGGATGGCGAGCCGTTTACATACAGTGGTGGTCAGCGACATATGGGAGTCCGCCGCGCCGAAGCTGTATTTCGGCATGCCAGCTGGCACCCAGCGAACGATTCGGAAGGATACGCCTTATACGGCAAGTAAAGATTTAAAGGGCTATCAGCGGGCAGGCGGAACGTCAGCCGGGCTACATGATACCGACTTTTTCAAATACGAGATCGAAAGCGGAGAACGGTATGCTCTTGGAGACGAGGTGCAATTTCGCCAGAAAAAGATGATTGTAACTGAATTGCGAAGCCGCATGGAAAAGGGGCATTTGCTATTCAGTTATGTGTTGGCCCGTGCGGAGGGTATTCGCAGCGATTTCATCCCCAATCCCAAAACGATCGGAATTTCTCTGGAAGGAGAGGTTCTGGCGGTACGGGGAGAGGAAGTGAAGCTACGGCTGGCGATTGATAAGGATGATGGAGTATCCGAGCCGCATTGGTACCCGTTCGCTCCCCCAACGGGAAGTGCGATGTACAGTATGCCAAAGGTGGGAACACAGGCAAGCCTGTATTTTCCAGATGCGTCTGGTTCCAGAGCAATGATTTTGGGTGCGGTTCGTACAAATGGAGACGGTTGCGCGAAAACGAGTAATCCCAATGATCGATATTTTGGTACGGAGCATGGAAGTGAGCTGAAAATGGCACCGGGTCGCATCCATATCATGGGTGATCCGGGTGGGACATTGCAGATGAGTCTGGACGATGCTACTGGGATTGAAATAACTAGTCCCAAGAAGTTATCGTTAGAAGCAGAGCAGGAAATCATTCTGAATACGCCGAAGAAAATCATTATTGACGGAACCAGTCAGGTCATGGCGTATCAGACAGGAGGAAGCACGGGGCTTTCGGTAGAAAACGAATACCACGTGTTGGGAGGAAACGTCTGGGCGGACGGTAGCGACCGAACTGCATACCCGCCGTTTGATGATGAACCGAAGGAAGGCGAGCCACCTCCACCGCCGCCACCCCCTGAACCGTTTAACTGGGGCAAGCTGGGGATGAATATTTTGGGCGGTTTGGCGGTTGTGGCAGCTGTAGCCGTGGTGGCGGCCATTACGGTAGCGACGCTTGGAGCGGGTACGGTGGTCATTGCGGCGGTAGCCGGAGGAGCACTGCTTGCAGGCGGCTTGGGCGTAGCGAGTTTGGCGGCATCGGATATCGCCCGAGGGGAAGTGAGCGACTTTAGTGACTATGCCCTGACCGGCTTAAAAGAAGCGGGGATCGGGGCAGTGTCTGGAGCGATCTTTGGTCCACTCGGTGTAGGAGGAACGTTGCTAAGAAAAGCAGCGATCGGCGGTGTAACAAATGCCGCGGAAAATTTGGCGAGTCAGGTGCTAAGTGGTGAAAAGATCAACTGGGGCTCAGTAGCAAAAGACGCAGGACTGGGCTTTGTCACCGTGGGCGTACTGGATTCCAAAGTAGGCAAGGCCATCGGCGGATTCGCGGAAAAGGTAAGCAGCAAAGTTACACCGCAATGGATTAGCAAAGGTGTAGATGCGGTCGGGGCAGGCTTTGGTAAAGCTGTAACCAAACTGGAGCAGACCGGCAGTAAACTGGGTCAGAAGTTCAATGAGCAACTAAGTAAAATGGCAGACGGCCTCAACCCCGGTAAGTTGGCCACAGCCAACGGAGCGCCAGTTCCGCACCTTAATAAGATGGACAGCGGACCACTTCCACAGACGGATGTGCAGAAGAATTACAACAAGGTCATGAAAGAAATGGAAGAGAACTCGGCGAAAAAGGTTGATGGAACTGGCGAATCTAAGAGGTTGATTCCGGGAACTCCTGGTAAGGTAACAGGGGGAAGTTCCACGAAGTTAGGTAAGAATATGTTTGAAGAGATGGGGTTACGCAGGTCTACAAAGCGTACTCCTTATCAAGCACAGCATATTATTCCAGCAGAGTTTAACGAACATCCTGTTATTGAAAAAATAGGAATGGATATGGACCATGCCTCCAATGGTTTTTTCCTTCGCGTTCCAGATAAATATACAAGCTCAACCTCGAGGCATCAAGGCTACCATTCAGTTTATAGCGATTTTGTAGAGAGTAAACTTAATAAAATAGATATAAACCAAGATATAGCCGCTATTGAAAAGCAAGTTTTTGATTTACAACAAAAGTTGAGGAAGCTTCAAGAAAAAGGGCTACCACTATATATGACAGATGATTATCTACAAAAAGAATTGAAAAAAATAAAATCCAAAGGTATGGATGATTATTTACTTGACAGAGCTAAAAACAAAGATAAAATTAAGCCTGTTTGGGACAGGGGCGGGGGCGCAACAATAGATTTGTGGGAAAGGTGGTTTGATAAGTTATGAAGTACGGAATACACAGTAATTTAGTTGAAGATGTTATTCAATTCTCAAATTCTATGATGGATTTTCCAAAAACAGAGAGGCCTCAAAATATTGTTACAATTAATCAATATGAAGAGGCGAAAAGGCTAGCCATTACTGAAGTTTTCGGTGAAGATGAATATACTTGGTCTGATATAAGACAACTTGAAATGGGAAAAGTTAAGGGGAAGTTGTATAAATTGGATTCTTCCCAAAAACCTAGTGGTTTGGATGAATTAACTGGATTAATAGCTGATGGTCTTAGAAGTCAAATAACGGACTCTTATAGTGATTTTTTTGAAAGTGTTGTAGTAGATTTGAGAAACTGCGCAATAAATCGTGCAATAAATGGTGAGATTGAAAATTTTTACGAACAAATTTTTAGAATCTATAAGGCTGGTGGTTTTCCATGTGGGTGGGATGGTGATTACCCAGAAGAAGGAAAACTTATTGCTTACTTTGCTTAAAAACAGTAATGTTTTTCCTTACTTTGCACAATGAAACGAACGTTCAGGATCAGTCAGAAACACTACAGTAAAGATAAAAAAACACTCCAATATAAAATTGCTGATAAAAAGGGGATGGTGATTGAGCGCAAATCACAATCTCAGGCAGCCTGAGAAGCACGACATGGATACGTAACTTGAGCAGAACAATATGAACAGATGATCATGGTGACGTTAGGCCCGTGAATCATCTGTTTTTCGTTTATTTTATCCTTTGTAATACTTTCGGTACACCGCGGGCGTTGTGCCTTCATACTTTTTGAATATTTTGATGAAATACCCCGGCTCATTGAAGCCGAGCTCGCTACTGATCTGGGATACCGGAATATCTGTAGCTTCGAGCAACTGCTTCGCCCATTTAATCTTCAGGCGGGAAAGATAGCTGGAAAAGTTCTCCCCCGTTTCCTTCGCAAACAGCCGACTAAAATAGCTTGGGCTAATGTGGCACAAGTCAGCCATGGCTTTCAGAGAAAAAGTTTCACCTTTGTGCTCAAAAATATATTCGAAGGCGGGTTTTAGTACGGGATTTCCGCACGAAATATCCACATCTCCTGAGGAATTCAGATAGGCATCTGCTAAGAAATTATTCATTTCTTTCTTAAGGTTTTCGATATGCTCCAACGAGTAGCCAGGAAGGATCTCGGACAACTGTGGAGTGGACTGTGTGGCCGACGCCTTCTCGAACATTTCTGCGAGAAGATTTTTGTTCATCGCTTCTTCAACAATATAATTACACAATAAGGATAACATGCTGGAGATCGTCTGAATTTCCTGATAGGTCATGGACGGCAGATCGGCGTAGTCGTTCTTAAGTTCTTCCCATTTGGAACTGTACAGTTTTTCATTTTTTGAGGTGAGGATTTGCTCGAGATGTAAGGCGCTCGAAGGATCGGCTAAGCGGACCTGACCTGCCATGACGGCGCCGATGTACTTATCGTCGATAATGATCGGTACCGCGATGTCGATGATATCATAATGACAGAGATAAATATAAGGTTTGTTGGAACGCACCGCTTCAAGTCCACCGCGAGAATCACATTTTTGGCAGTAGGGAAGGAGATTCTCATCTTGGCGAACCTTCTTGCAGAACGATTGGCATTGGCTGTGGCTAGTTACGGGATTCCCTTTATAATCGACGGTGAGAATGGCTAATTTGGTAACGGATGCTAATGAATCTTGCAACTGCTCCCACTTTTTCAAATCAAAGATTTTCTGGATGCTCAAATGTTCACGTATCAAGATTCTCATCCCTTATAGGTAATTATTCTGTAAGCAATAACAAAAAAGTATAATTCGTGATCTTCAGTGCAAAAAAATACGATTGTAAATTATAATATATTCCTTGATTCCTCCAATGTAAAGTTTACATGGTTCGGTTATAGTCTTAATCAGAACGAAGCCAACACGATCATAAGGAGGAATTATAGATGAGAAAAGCTTTTATCAGCCCAAGCAAATATGTACAAGGTGAAAACGAATTGTTGAATTTGGGTTACTATGTGAGCACTTTCGGCAAATCCGCTTTACTGATTGCGCATTCTGATGATGTGGCGCGGGTAAAAGATAAGCTTGATTCCACTTTGGGTAAATATAACGTAACCTTTATTGAAAGCGGTTTTATGGGTGAGTGTTCCAGACAGGAAGTGTCTAGACTTCAGGAAATTGCTACTGCGAATGGATGCGATTGTATCGTAGGTCTCGGCGGTGGGAAAGCGATCGACGCGGCGAAATGCGTGGCTCAAGGGGAAGCGCTAATCATCTGTCCAACGATTGCTGCGACGGATGCACCGACAAGTCACTCGGCCGTTCTTTACACCCCGGAAGGCGCTTTTGACGATTACGCTTATTTTAAGCAAAGTCCGAGTGTCGTATTAGTCGACACCACCGTTATCGCTAATGCACCAACCCGATTCCTTGTATCAGGCATGGGTGATGCACTGTCAACTTACTTTGAAGCCCGTGCGACTTCCCGTTCTTACTCCAGGGTCAATGCCGGACTGCCTAACGGAGTACGCGAAGGACAGTGTGCGCCAGCAGTAGGTACGAATGCGGCGATTGCACTTGCAACGCTATGCTATGAAATGCTGTTGAAAGACGGTGCCAAAGCAAAAGCGGCATGTGATGAAAACCAAGTTACGCAAGCACTCGAAAATATCATTGAAACTAATATTTTACTCTCAGGCCTCGGCTTCGAAAGCGGCGGACTTGCGGCGGCCCATGCGATTCATGATGGACTCACGATTTTGGAAGGCACACATCATTATTATCATGGAGAGAAAGTTGCATTCGGCACGATCGCACAGCTGGTGCTCGAAAATGCACCGACGGAAGAATTACATCAGGTACTTGATTTCTGTTTAGCCGTCGGTTTACCGGTCTGCTTGGCTGATATCGGCGTCGATCATATCAGCCAGGAAGAACTCATGGAAGTAGCTGCAAAGGCCTGCATTCTGGAGGAATCGATTCATTCCATGCCGTTTCCGATCACAGTGGAGCAGGTTGCAGCGGCAATCGCTGCGGCCGACCGTATCGGGAGCCAGTACAAAGCGGAGGTAAAGTAGCATGAAAAAGGTCATCAACCGTGCGGAAAATTTGGTCCTTGAGATGTGCAGTGGTATTGCGCTTGCGCATCCCGAATTGGAATTTCTGCCAAAATACAAAGTGCTCAAGAAAAAGGAATTGAACGCGGAGAAAGTAACGCTCATCAGCGGCGGTGGCAGCGGGCATGAGCCCGCCCATGCCGGCTTCGTTGGCAAAGGGATGCTCGATGCCGCGGTCTGCGGTGATGTCTTCGCCTCTCCCTCACAGATTCAAGTATATCAGGCCATCCGAGCGACAACCGGGAAAAAAGGTGCGCTGCTGATTATTAAAAATTACAGCGGCGATATTATGAACTTTAGAAACGCCGCCCATTTGGCCACTGAAGACGGTCTGGAAGTGGACTATGTAAAGGTTGAGGACGACATCGCTGTAGAAGACAGCCTATATACAGTCGGACGGCGCGGGGTGGCGGGAACGGTACTTGTCCATAAGATCGCGGGTGCAGCGGCGGAAGAGGGCCGGAGTCTGGCGGAAGTTAAAGCAGTGGCCGAGAAAGCCGCTGCGAATGTACGCAGTATCGGATTCGCATTGACTTCGTGTACCGTGCCGGCGAAGGGCACGCCAACATTAGAGCTCGGGCATGATGAAATCGAGTACGGCGTCGGCATTCACGGCGAGCCTGGGACCAGCCGCGAGAAGCTGACGGATGCGGATACGCTGGCAGGCAGAATGGTAACCGATCTCCTTAGAGACATGCAGATCGAAACTGGCTTCAGCGGAGAAATCGCCCTGTTGATCAATGGTTTCGGCGGTACGCCTCTGCAAGAACTGTACCTTTTCAACCATTCGGTCACTCGCGAACTAGCAGCGAAGGGGATCACGATCGATCGTACTTTTGTCAACAATTATATGACGAGTATCGATATGGCAGGTATCTCGGTTTCCATCATGAAGATGGACAACGAACTGAAAACGCTCCTCTCTTATGAAAGCAACGCACCTGCGTTCAAGGTGGCTGGACCTGTTGATCATGTCGTATTCACGGATATTTCAACTGTAGCAGACGAAAATCGGCAAGTATCCTTTGAGGTAGAAACGGACCCTGCCTTCGCGGTTATTAAGAACAACAAAGTTACGTTGAACAATTTTATCTACCTAGTCGATAAGATGAGTGAGGTTATCATCAAGAATGAGGTATCTTTCTGCGATCTTGACTCTCATGCAGGCGACGGAGACTTTGGCATGAGCGTTGCTAAGGGATTTCGTCAGCTGAAACGGGAATGGAGAGACATCCTGAATCAAGATTCTTTGACGATGGGAGCCTTTCTTCATTCATGCTCGCTCGTCATCATGGAGTACTGCGGTGGCGCTTCGGGTCCGATCTGGGGCTCAGCATTTCGGGCAGCGGCACGATCTGCGGACGAACGAACCGAACTCACCGTTTCCGAATTTGCAGATATGATGCAGGCTGCGGTGCAAGGTATACAATCGACAGGCGAACGTTCTTTCGGCAGAGGAGCCGTCGTTGGCGATAAAACGCTTATAGATGCATTAGTGCCATGTGCGGATAGCTGGGTGGAGAGCGATAAATTAGATTTTGACGTGAAGACAGCCTTTATAAGAGGTGCTCAAGCCGCTGTATCAGGGGCCAAAAAGACGGAAGACATCGTGGCGCGCATGGGCCGTGCTGGAACGGTAGGAGAGAGAAGCCTTGGTTATCCAGACGCGGGGGCTTATGCGCTTGGAGTGATTTTTACGGAGCTTGCTGAATGTTTGAACTAATTCTATAAATCCAAAATTACTGGCGCGAACACTTCGTTTAGATATCCATTCCTGCCTGTAACACTCGCTAATTCTTAAAAATTCAAGGTTTGTTCATTGCAATTGATGTGCATTAGGTTTATAATTTCAGACGGATTCAAAGGGCTTATCCCGGAATCCATGGGAGTTCATCCCATCTGAGCTAGCTTACTGCATGCTCAAATATGAATTAAGCGAGGGATTTACAATGAAAACCTGCTGCACCATCCAAGTTGACGAAGACAGTTTAGTTATTGATTTGCCAGAAGAAGGAACCACGCTAGAGTCCCTGCTCGGTGATATTGAGAGCTGTGGAGGTAGTGAAGAGCCTTGGCTGCAACTTATTGACAAGGTAATAGGTAACTCATCTGAGACTGTACTGACAGATCAAGCGACGGATGGCGGCGATATGAAGGAAGATCAGACGACCAAAGAACCTCAAGCAACTGCTCAGGGGTAATAGGGAGATCCTACGTTAAGACGAAATTTGTAACATTATTCGATCACATATAAGATCATTTATAAGACTGCTATACCGAGCCAAGGCATCGGGAAGCAGTCTTTTTTTATTAAACAACTAAAATTCTCCAAATTTCGCAATTGGTAAATGAGTCTTTTGTCCCTTTAGTACTCTATAGTAGCCAACTAAGCAGAACACATCCCAAAACCGTGACTTCCTGTTCATTTTCTATCATAAAGTCGAAATGTAACATGAAACTAACTATAATAGTAGTATCATCCATATACAGGTAAGTGACATCGATGTTTGGACCTGATCCTCTTGTTGTATGAAGGAGGGGGCGAAAGAGCGGAGAACAACGTACTGATAAGTCTCATCTACTTTATAAAAAGGAAGGAATGTGTAAATGATGAATGGGCAATGGGTCCTGCCAAGGATCGCAAAAAGAGTAGCGGTGATGCTAACAGCAGTATTGCTATTAACGTTAACGAACGGATTCAACTGGAATACGCAAACAGCAGAGGCTGCCGGGACGACCCCTGTGGAACGTTACGGACAACTTTCGGTAAAAAATGGTAAATTGGTGGATAAAAACGGTAAAACTGTACAACTCAAAGGTATTAGCTCTCACGGTGTCCAATGGTTTGGGGATCTGGTAAATCAGGACTCTATGAAATGGCTACGGGACGATTGGGGCATTTCCGTATTCCGGGTTGCACTGTACACTGAAGAAAATGGTTATATTGCCAACCCTTCTTTGAAAAATAAAGTGAAGGAAGCGATTGAGGCAGCACAGAAACTGGGCTTGTACGTCATTATTGACTGGCACATTCTTTCAGATGGCGATCCGAACATTCATAAAAATGAAGCCAAAGCTTTCTTTAATGAATTTTCGACTCAGTACGGCCATTTGCCTAACGTAATCTATGAACTTGCCAATGAGCCAAATGGGAATGTGAACTGGAACAATCAAATCCGACCTTATGCGTCTGAGGTATCTCAGGTTATTCGCGCTAAGGACCCGGACAATATTATTATTGTAGGAACAGGCACATGGAGTCAGGATGTACATGATGCAGCAGACCATCCACTTCCAGACAAGAATACAATGTATACCGTACATTTCTATGCGGGTACGCATGGACAGTACTTGCGCGATCGGGTCGATTATGCGCTGAACAAAGGCGTGGGCATATTTGCTACCGAGTGGGGTACAAGCGATGCTTCGGGTAACGGTGGTCCGTTCCTGAATGAATCCAAAGTATGGACTGATTTTCTTGCAAGCCGTGGAATCAGCTGGACTAACTGGTCGCTGGCAGATAAAAATGAGACCTCTGCTGCGCTGTTGCCTGGTGCTGATCGTAAAGGCGGATGGCCTGATTCACAATTATCCGCTTCTGGCAAATTCGTAAAACAGGCGATTCTGGAAGGCTCCAGCAACAATGGTGGAGGCGGAAATAACAGTGGGGATAACGGTGGAGATGGCAACACTGGCGGTAATAACGGTGGTGGCAACAACGGCGGCGATAACGGCAACGGAGGAAGTACACCAGGCAGTAACGATCAAGGAATTGTGCTTCAGTATCGCAGCGGTGACACAAATGTCAAGGATAACGCAATCCGTCCTGAATTTAATATCAAAAACACAGGAAAAGCAGCTGTGAAGTTGAGTGATCTAAAAATTCGCTACTATTACACAGATGAAAGCAAACAAGCTCAGCAGTTTTTTGTAGACTGGGCCAGGATTGGCAATGAAAAGGTAAAAGCAACATTTGTAACATTGCCAAATCCAAAGGCCAAGGCTGATAAATATGTGGAGATTTCTTTTACAGATGGAGCGGGAACGATTCAGCCCGGCGGGGAAAGTGGAGAAATTCAACCCCGTATTCATGCTGCAAATTGGAGCAATTTTGATGAGACCAACGATTACTCCTATGGCGCTACCCAAACAGCATTCGTAGACTGGAACCATGGCACCGTATATCAACAGGGTAAGCTGGTTTGGGGCATAGAACCTTAGAATCCAACCGGTACTAACTTTATCGGAACGAGTAAAGATATGGGACTTTAGGGTACAATCTTTCCAAGCTTTGGAGTATAAAGCATACGTCTTTGGTATATGGATACTGGAACTTTAGGAGGGGACGACCCACCCTTCAGTGTCGGTTTATGTACTACCAAAGTACCATATGATATTCGACTTTTGTAGTGCTTGAATTACTTCCGTTGTGCAGAGGGGTTGGTTCCAATGGACCCTCTCTACGACAAACCCCCGCTGTTGCCATCATAGGCAGGCGGGGGTTTTTATGTTTCTGAAGCTCAGCCTCCGTTCAATTGCGTCTATACCAAAGCAAAAGCTTTGGCCAGCAGACGGTAGGACTGAACACGTTTATCAAAGTCATGAATGGATGAAACGACCAGTAACTCATCGGTACGATACTGCTCAGCCAGTCTTAGTAGCTGTTCTTTACACTGTTCAGGGGTACCAACAACACGCCAGGCTGCGGACTGACGCAGCCGCTCACGATCCAACTCCGTGTACGGATAGGACATTGCTGTTTTCACCGACGGAAGAGAACTCATTTCTTTACCTTGCATGAGCAAAAGGAAATACAAACTAGCACTGGACGCCAGTTGCTCAGCTTCCTCTTCGGTTTCCGCGCAGGCCACCGTAACTGCCGCCATGGAATGGGGCTTATCACCCAGGATCGAAGGCTGGAATTGCTCGTGGTAACGTGCGGTAGCTTCTACACCACCTGGAGTCCCGAAAAATTGGGCAAAGGCATAGGAGGCACCCATCATCGCGGCCAATCTGGCGCTCTCTCCGCTGGAGCCGAGCAACCATAATTCAGGAACGGTCGATATCATCGGGGAGGCATGAAGACCGGCAAATCGATGATTGTCAGGCACCGAATCATGGAAATAATCGATTAAATCGAGAATCTGCTGTGGATATTGTTCGACAGATTGATACTTGCCTTCCTGCAGGGCGCGAGTAGCCAGGGGTAAACCACCGGGAGCACGTCCTATTCCCAGGTCGATGCGTCCTGGATGGAGCGCCTCCAGCAAGCGGAAGTTTTCGGCGACTTTATACGCGCTGTAGTGTGGCAGCATAATACCGCCTGAACCCACACGAATGCGTGATGTGTGAGCAGCCAAATGCGCAATCAGCACCTCAGGGCTGGAGTGCGCTAGTGTTTTGGACGCATGATGTTCGGATACCCAATAACGGCTATATCCCAGTTGATCAGCTTCACGCGCTAAATCTGTTGTATTGGATAATGCATCCTGAGCAGTACCGCCTTCAGGAATATGAGACTGGTCCAGTATACCCAGTTTAAGCATTTATAATCACCTCTTACACAACTGTATCAGACACAACTCATTAGGTCAAAACTCAAAAATGGATAGGTTGGAGTTTGGGGATCTTTTCGTTATAATAAAGGATGTGTAAAGGATGAGAGAACATCCTTGCTTATGGAGAGGGGATTGAATTTGTGTTAAGAACACCTTTGGGGCGTGTCCGACTCATGCTCTGGATTCAAGCTATAGCTTATTTGGCGATACTATTCACCCACCAGCCCCTGCAAGCTTCGGGCATGACCCAGGCGGTTATGGTGATTGGTAACATATACCGGGTGAGCTTTTTGTTGCTCCTCGTTGCTTTAATCTATGGAAAAACAGCACTGCAATGGTCTATACGGCGGCCTCTTTTTATTATGTTTGCGTCCTTCATCCCGTTTGGTCTGATGATTATGGATTTTGTTTGGGTGCGAAAATGGACAGGGGATTCGGCAGCAGAACAGCGAGCTGCATCGTAATCTTAGAAGATTTGTTTCGTGTGAGTTGTCGAGAGTCTGTCGGACGTAAGCGGGACTGGTCCCGATGCAGTAGAAAAGAACATTACGCAGTTTGATGCGTGGTGTTCTTTTTTTGTGCACCGGAGGAATTATGAAAAATGCTGAACTAAAAATTCTGCCGTTTTGCGTCTTTGAAAGCCTTCAACCCAATGTCCGGTAAACGGATAAATTTCAATCGTTTTCGGTGATTCAATACGGTTATAAGCGGCGAAAATCGTCTCTGGCATACACACCGTATCCTTGAACCCTACCGATACCATGATCGGGATACGAATGCGATGAGCCAGATTCATCACGTCAAAATAACTTAATGTATGTAGTACCTGCTCCAAATGCTCCGGAAATCGGTTGACGAATTCAGCTGCTTCCGTCAGTGAACTGGTAGAATTCATCATACCAAAATCCATATGACACATATTGGGGATATCCGCGACCGTAATGGCAGCTTTATCGCTGAGCGCAGCCACCATTAATGAAAGTCCGCCGCCCTGACTGGCGCCACTGATTGCGATTTTAGCCGAATCAACATCCGACTGCTCCGCTACCCAATCTACGGCTCTAAGGGCATCGGTTGTAATCGTTTTGTAGTAGCAGGTATCCTTGTCCAATATTCCTTTCGTTACCCAGCCTTTAACCGTACCGTGAGGATCACCCAGACGGTCTCCCGTTTCTCCTCCCTGACCACGTACATCTACTGCCAATACAGCAAAGCCAAGCATGAGCCAAGAGGAATAATCTTCAGGATAGCCTTTTCCGCCTGTATAGCCATGAAACAGAACGATACACGGCAGCTTTTGATCTCCGGCAAATCGGGGGCGTACATACCAGGCATGCAGAGGCGTATCATCGACACCCTCAAAAGTAACCCGGTAGGCAAGGATATGAGGATAAGGTGTTTCTACGGGAGCTTTGAACGCACGTACAGGTTTGGTGTGTACTTCTTCCAATGTTTTGGCCCAGAATAAATCGATATCCTTCGGGGCGGTAAGATCGGGCCGATATTGCTTTAATTCGGCAATTCTTTTTTCAATAACATTCATAATTAAAATTCTCCTTCATATAGAATGAACTTCTCCTTAAGCTTTACCCGGTAAAGTTGACTCCTCCAGCTCTCTCAGCAGTTCAAATGCTCTTTCATTAGTGCTTCCACACGTATCCTCATCAGCATGGAATCCACTGCATACAACTGGGCGCTCAGGTTTGCCAAACAATCGGCAACGGTAATCGGAAGTGAGCTGAGGGCAAGGAACACCAGCTGGTTTTCCATCTGGCATGCCGGGAATAGGGGAAGAAATCGTAATGGCAATACAGCACGCGGCACATCCTACTCGACACTCCAGTTGGGGTCACTCCTTAAAATCTGTTATTTTTGTAACTTATGCATGAAGTGACATTAATGAAGCCATAATGTGAGGATGGCACAAAAAAAGCAGGAATACAAGGATGAACGCATATTAGACACACTTTTCACACAAGGGGTATAAATAGTCGTAGAGGCACGTAAGATGGTATCAAGTCCCTAAATCAGTGTTCTGTTCTGTGGTAATATTAACCAATCGTCTTTTGTGTGTTCAAAAGGAGTTCGAGTGGTTAATAATAGAACACAACGATAAAAACTTAAACGAGGTGACGCAAAATGAGTTGGTTATGGGCATTGATTGTTGGTGGTATTATTGGTTGGTTGGCAGGAATTATTGCAGGTCGTGATGTTCCGGGTGGCGTGATCGGTAACATCATCGCTGGTTTTATCGGCGCATGGTTGGGTAGCTTGATTCTGGGAAACTGGGGTCCTGAAATCGGATCGTTCTACATCGTTCCTGCATTAATTGGTGCGATTGTGCTGGTCGTGATTGTAAGCTTGATCTTCCGTTCCGTTGGACGAAGTAGAGGCTAACTTTACGAATCAATGAATAGACTAGCCCCTTTGGGGCACAAGGCTAAAAATGGAAAGAAGCTGCTTCCGCAAGGTTCGAAAAAGAACCTGTGGGAGCAGCTTTTTTTGAGGAAAAGTGACGAATTTTTCCTATTGAAAACGCCTGATATGAGGAACACTTAGAACGCCGAGCACGATACACATGCCGATGGTTGCAAACATGCCAATTGTGAACATACCACCAAGCTTATCCGCTACAGCACCTACGGCCAGATAGCCGACAGGGAGCAGGGCAAAGGAAAACATTAGATCCAGACTAGCTACACGTCCAAAAGACTCGGCTGGGACTAATTCCTGAAGGCTTGTCTCCCAGATAATCGCAAATATCATAATGCCAAATCCTTCGAGCATCATGCTCATAATCAGTCCTGGCATCCAAGTGACTACAGACAACAGTAGTAAAGCAAGGCCGCTGACAAAAGCTCCTAAGTATGCGAGCAGACCGCGATGCTTCCAATGTTTGCGTGATCCATACACAAAGGCCCCCAGCATGGCGCCAATGCCGCTACTTGCCATCGCAATGCCGTATACGACTGGATTGTAGCCATGATGAACCTTGAACAGCCACGGAATGAGTACAGCGATAATGCCTGAATAACAAATATTAATGAAGGAAAAGGCAAGAATCGTAATCCATAGCCAGGGGTGGCTTTTGAGAATGATAAAGCCTGCGATAAAATCCTTGAGAAAATGCTGTCCACCCTGATCTTGCTGTTCTGGATCTACCTGACCTTTGCCGATGATGGAGGCCAAATGAGCGCTCAGCATCCAAAAACAGGCAAAAGATATCAGATAAGCGATGGAATCCAGTCCAAAGCCGACACCCGGTGAGGAAAAAGATACAATGAAGCCTCCTAACGGAGGGCCAAGTAGACGGACTGCTTGTATACTGATCTGACTAAGCGCGTTAGCTGCATTACGTATGTCCGGTGTGAACACCTGTGCGCGTAAGGCAGAATAAGCAGGATTAAAGATGCCGTCCATCAATCCGTACAACGCTAGGCCAACGAATAGAACCGGCAATTTCATCCCGTCTGTAAACATCAGCACCGCCGCAATGAACATCAGTCCAAACCGGGCGATATTCGTAAACAGAAGGAGACGAATTCGGTCAATTCTGTCCACGATCATGCCTGCGAAAGGCAGAATAAGTACGTTAGGCAGCATATAAACAGTCATCGCCAGTCCCATGATAGTAGTCGAGCCTGTTAGGGAATAGATAACCAGTGGCAAAATGACTGTGGTGACTGAGCTCCCCAACATTGCGATCCAATGTCCAAGCCACAACAAGGTGAACGCTTTGGATTGTTTTAAAGGTGAAGTGAAGGTAGCCCAGGCCGAGTGACTTCCTTCAGGTGATGTAGAGGATAAGGTTGAATTTTGGGTATCCATGATCACACTCCGGTATATTTCTAAACTGCATATTAAAACCTATTATACGAAATCTCTAACGTAAGGGTACAGAAAAAGTTGCTGTGAGGGGAGTTGTAATGAATAGCCTGCCAATGAAAGAGTCAACCTAGAATAACTTTAGGCTGCAAAGATATATAACTTACCTTTTGCATAGGGATTATTGGATAAAAGCATTGACGCGTAAAAATGAATGATGTACTATTCAATGACCAGCCGCGTGCTAGGTTATCAAGAAAAAGGGAAAGAGTGTGGATACCATGAAAAAATTTAGTTTTTTGCCGATTGTACTCATCGTGATGGCATTGCTGGTTTCGGCCTGCGGTAACAACGATAAAGGCGCCAGTACCAATAATGCATCTACCGGAGAAAACGGATCTAATAATGGAAAAGCAGATACCACTGCTACAGCTACTCTTGAATCTGTAAAAGCAAGCGGCAAGCTAAGAATTGGCACGGAAGGCACCTATGCTCCGTTTACCTACCATGATGCTGCTGGTAAACTGACAGGCTTCGATGTCGATATTGCGACCGAAGTGAGTAAACGTCTGGGGGTACAACCGGAGTTTATCGAGACGCAATGGGACGGCATATTTGCAGGGTTGAACTCCAAGCGGTTTGACACGGTATTCAATGAAGTGTCCATTACAGATGAGCGCAAACAAAAATATGATTTCTCCGATCCGTACATTGTCTCCAAGGCCGTGCTGATCGTGAGCGAAGATAATACGGACATCCAGAAATTTGCTGATCTAAAAGGGAAAAAGTCCGGGCAATCCCTGACCAGCAACCTGACTCAAATCGCGAAAAGCAACGGTGCGGAAATTGTGGCAACAGAGGGATTCAACCAAGCCATTGACCTCCTCACTTCCAAACGAGTGGATGCGACCGTCAATGATGGATTATCCTATCTCGATCTGAAAAAACAAAAGCCTGATGCACCCATCAAAAAGGTAGACGAATCTTCAGATGCTTCACACAGCGCAGCTGTATTCAATAAAGGCAGCGAAGATTTGATCAAGGAAGTAAACAAAGCGCTGGCTGATATGAAGGCTGACGGTACGTACCTGAAAATTTCCGAAAAATATTTTGGAGCCGACGTATCCAAATAATAAATGAAGACCCAACGTTCGCCAAGTCGAACCGAATCTTCTCAAACCTATCTTTTCAAAGGATGTCTGTACAATGGATGATCGCCAAATACAAATCATTATGGATTCATTATTGCCTCTGCTAAAAGCAGGGGTTTCTTTTACGATTCCGCTCACGCTTATCTCCTTTGCTCTTGGACTCGTGCTTGCGCTGATTACAGCGTTGGCCCGGCTGTCCAAATGGAGAATACTCAAGCTGATTTTCGGCTTCTATGTATGGGTGATTCGAGGAACTCCTTTGCTGGTGCAATTGTATATTATTTTCTATGGTTTACCTTCCGTAGGTATTACACTGGACCCGTTTATTGCTTCAGTGATCGGCTTTACCCTCAGCGTAGGGGCTTATAGCTCTGAAATTATGCGTGCGGCTATCATATCCATTCAGGAAGGCCAATGGGAGGCGGGGTACTCCCTGGGGATGACGCGCTGGCAAGTATTGCGTCGTATCGTGCTCCCGCAAGCATCCCGTGTGTCCGTACCTCCGTTGGCTAATTCATTCATCAGCTTGGTGAAGGATACCTCACTGGCTGCGACCATCACCTATGTGGAAATGTTCAGAACGGCTAACCAGATTGTAGCTACCACATACGAACCGCTATTGGTGTATACCGAGGCGGGGGTTATTTACCTGCTATTTAGCACCATTTTGACTGTGCTGCAAAATTACCTGGAGAAGCGACTAGGCCGTTTTTCCGTCAGATAAAGGAGATTGTACCGGTGATCCAAATTCGGAATATACACAAATCGTTCGGCTCGCTGGAAGTGCTTAAGGGTGTTGACGTGACATTGGGTAAGGGGAAAGTGCTTGTTATCATCGGTCCTTCCGGTTCTGGTAAAACAACGCTTTTACGCTGTTTGAATTTGCTGGAGGTTCCTGACCAAGGAGAGATCCAAGTAGGGGATATTGCACTGAATTTTGCGAAAGGAACGAAGCTCCGGCAAGAAAACATTTTGGCACTGCGCAAGCGGACAGGGATGGTATTTCAATCCTACAACCTCTTCCCGCATATGACAGCAGTACAAAATGTGATGGAGGGACAAGTCACGGTTCAGAAAAAGAGCAAGGACGAGGCGCGCAAACGTGCATTGGAATTGCTTAAAAAAGTGGGGTTGGCTGATAAAGCGGAATCCTATCCGCATCAGTTGTCGGGAGGACAGCAGCAACGTGTCGGTATTGCCCGGGCAATGGCGGTCGAACCTGAGGTACTATTGTTCGACGAGCCGACCTCCGCGCTTGACCCCGAGTTGGTAGGCGAAGTGCTCAAGGTTATAAAGCAGCTAGCTACCGAAGGGATGACGATGGTCATTGTTACCCATGAAATGAAGTTTGCAGCCGAGGTCGCGGACCATGTGATTTTGATGGATCAGGGCATAATCGTTGAGCAGGGTACGCCGCATGAGGTTCTGGAGCAGCCCACCAGTCCACGGGCTATTCAGTTTTTGAATCGTCTGAGCGGGGAAGTCGAATAAAGGGAACTACAGTATTTATTAAAATAAGCGTTTAGGCTGAATAAAAGGCAGCTACAGCCGGGCATTTCAAAAATAAAGCCTCGCACCCGTAGCTGCCTTTTGCTCATCAGTTGTCCTCTTTTATTTCATTTTTAATGTAAGCAAAAAAGTAATCAACAGAATACAACAGCCTGCTATAAATGGAGCGAACAGATTTGCATCAAATAAAAATCCCGCCAGAGTGGGCCCTAAAATATTCCCAACACTCATATAGGCATTATTCATACCAGCTACATATCCTTGCTCATTCCCCGCCATCTTCGATAATTGTGTATTAAGAGCTGGACGGAGCATAGCGGTGGCAAAGAAAATAAGGGAAGTGACAAGGAAGATACTCCAAAAATCTTTGGCGAAGAGAAATAAGATATAAGCAACTGAGGTGAAAAGAAGCGATCCTTTGATCACCCTTTTTTCACCAAACTTATTGATTATCTTAGCAACAACTAATGCTTGCATACTGACTCCGATCACAGCACCTACGGTCAGAATGACAGCAATATTTTGCGCTGAAAATTGAAAACGGTTCGTTACATATAAACCAAGAACAGATTCAAAGTTAGCGAGTCCAAAGGTCATCACCAGGACAAGTACAAAGAGCATCGTATATTTTGACTTCAACGATCTCGCGTATTGTTTATAAATAGATTTCTTCTGAATCATTCTTGCCCGCGCTGCTTTCATTTGCTCTTTCGATAAACTTTCTGGCAAACAAAACACTGAAAAAATAACAGCAGCAATAGCAGCACCTGTCGCTGTGTAAAGCGGCACTCTCGTTCCATATCCTGCAAGAAGACCACCCAATCCAGGTCCAATAACAAATCCGAATGACATGGCTGCGGCGAGCAGGCTGTTCCCTTTGGCGCGTTCTTCGGTTGTTGTAATATCCGCTACATATGCCATCATAGGAGGAACAATCAAGGCTGCTGCCATTCCTTCCAGAAGTCTTGAGGTATACAGCATCCACAGCTCATCTCCAACAGCAAAGATAAATTTAGCTACAGCAAAAACAATGACACCTACGAGGATAAAAGCCTTTCTCCCATATCGATCAGACAACTGTCCAGTCAGGGGAGAGAGAAGGAACTGCGTTATGCCATAGGCTGCTACCAATAAACCGATCGCCTGCCCACTGGCACCAAACTCAATGATCAGTTCCGGCAGGATGGGGGTAATTAAACCCACGCCCACCATAACGATGAAGATATTAATCATTAGAATTACAAGTATTCTTTTCATGCAAAAAAACCTCCTTATCCATTGGTTTCTGGATAGGAGGCAGACATACGAACAAGAAGATACACTGCTCCCGTCAAAGAAGCAATGCTCTTATCGTTAATACCCAAAAGCCTACACTAATCCTATCCAGAAAATTCGTAAGATTACGATTTTTTTCTTTGGTGGAATAGGATTAGTAGATCATTGGCTTAAGGTCACCCTTTCGATACTTTATTGTTTATCAATGTAACATAAATTTCTTGATAAGGCAATGAAAGGATAAATCAGAAGAACCCGACTCGTCCTTCGGCCACATTTTTCAACCAGTCCTGCTTGCGGCTCTTATCGAGCTCGCCTCGCATACCTTTAATAATCAGCTCAATATCGGCTTTTCCTTGCTCATGCCACTCCAGAGCAGCGCTGACATACAGTTCTCCGAGCTGTGCCAGCGAAAACCCGTCAGTCATGGCTGCTGCCTTCTGCGTACCTGTTTCCCCTGCGAAAACAAGGAAGTTGCGCAGCTTGAGATACGCCAGTCGCAGCGCTTCGTCAGGCAAACTGATTTCATAAGCCCGGTCGAAACGCCCTGCCCGGTTCATTAGACCCGGGTCGATTTTTTCGGGATAATTAGTCGTTCCGATCAGGAAGATGCCCTCCTTAGATGTAGCACCGTCGAGGGTATTCAGGAAAAAAGAACGCACCTCCTGAGGCATGGAATCAATGTCCTCAATGACCAGCACCATCGGAGCCAGGCGAGTAGCCGCCTCGAACACCTCTTTGACCGATTCACTGGTTGTATACTCCGTAATTTGCCAGTAGGCTGCCGGACCCGGTACACTGCTGGCAATTGATTTTACAAGTGTTGTTTTACCGTTGCCCGGATGGCCGTATAGCAGAATGCCGCGCTTGTAAGGAATGTTATAAGTCTGATAGAAGGTACGATCCGCTTCAAAAAACTGATCAAGTGATCGGAAAATATCCCGTTTGATTTCCGCTTTTAAAATCACGTCATCTCGCGTAATTGCGCGGGTTATCGGCTCTGCCTGCCGAGAAAGTCCACGGCTTGTGTCGGTAAAAACGGTGACACGCTTCATATTCTGCTTACGTTCACGACCGCGTACTCCCGCGAGGAAGCCTTGCAGCTCCTGGTCGCCTATCGCAAATACGTAATCTTCATTGTACACGCCATTCTCACGGAAAAAGGGAACTCGCGCCAGCGCGATGCCCCACTTGGGATAGGCGAATACATTATTACGCATCGACAGATGCACGCCGTATTCAGGAGTCGGCCCGTCATCGTCATACTGGATGGTGCGTTCCTCCAAACGATCGAAGACCCGTGCCACATGCTCCAGATCGGGGCTACCTGAACGAATGTCCTCCTCCAGCAGATCCCAATACTCAATATTGGGATCATCGCTGGCATACAGCACGTATTTTACGCCGTAGCGGTTATAGAGTGCTTCACTGATACCGTCGATCAGACGGGCATAAGCGGCATAACCGGTAATGCGTCCATCTGTACGTTCATCAAATTCGTAAATAGCTGGGATGTCTATACTCAAATTATTTGGCTCCTTTCAGGGCGGCTAGCGGCTTGCATTTGGCTACAACTGCTGCGAGTCCTGCCCCGGTGACACTTTCGATAATATCATCTACATTTTTGTAGGCTTGCGGAGATTCGTCGATAATACTTTCCAGTGATGCCTGATTGACCACAATTTCGTCGTCTGTCCCTACACCCAGGGCTCCTGCAAAATCGTCCACACTGACGAGTCGTTTGGTCGCAGAACGCGAACGAATACGGCCTGCTCCATGGCAAATGGAGTGGAAGTTATCCTGACCGCCCAGTAAACCTACCATAATATAAGAGGCTGTCCCCATAGAGCCGGGGATCAGAGCCGGATGCCCTGTCGCCTGATAAGGCCGCGGATTGTCGGGGTGTCCTGCTGGAAGAGCACGCGTAGCACCTTTACGATGCACAAACACGCTCCCGTGATCCGGATGGGATTCCTCCCAAGCATAATTGTGCATTAGATCGTACAAAGTACGCAACTCGCACTTTGTACCAAAGACATCGCGAAAGGCTTCACGCACGGAGTATGCGATGAGATGTCGGTTCACCACAGCATAATTCAGCGCCGAATACATCATATCGACATAATGTGCAGCCTCGGGATGATCCAGCGGTGCGAATACCAGTCTTGGATCGGAGGTACCGAGCCCGAGACGGCTCATTACCTTGGCAATGGCAGATGAACTGGCCTGGCTGACTGCTCCACCCCAAGCCCGTGATCCCGAATGAATCATCACAGCCACCTGACCGTCGAACATCCCCCAAGCTTCAGCTGTTTCGCGGTTTTCCTCCGCGATTTCAATCGCCTGGATTTCGACGAAGTGATTGCCTCCACCCAGCGTGCCGAGCTGTCGGTGGGCCCGATGCCATGTACGATCTTCGACAAGATTCAGCACCTCCTCGTCAAATGAGAACTTACTGTGCTCTACATGGGTGAGTGAGGTGGATTTCTTAGGAGTGTAGCTGTCCGGAATATATTTGTTGGGTAAGCCGTGTAGACCTTTGCGTACAATATGCTCCAGTCGGATATCCGAATAATGCCCGCGCTGGTGGGCTTCCATGGGCAAGTATTTGTCGATGGTTTTGACCAGCTTACGGCGCAGCTTGGTTTCCTTCAAAGCATCCTTGTGCAGATTGGTCAGGTGTACGCGCATGCCGCAGCCAATATCACTGCCGACGATGGAAGGAGATACATAGCCGTCCTCCATTCCCCATACAGCAGTCGTACCGATGCAGGTTCCGACGCCTACATGTACATCTGGTGTGTACCCCATATAGCGGATACCTGGAATTTGTAAATTGTTATTAGCCATCTCGAACACCTTGTAATCTAGTGAGGAGAAAAGTTGCTGAGAAGCATATACGGATAGATCACCTGCCGGAAGCTTCATCAGATGGCTGTATGGTCCTTCATGCAAGGACGAGTCGGTTGTATGTTGTATATTCATATAAATGGGGAGTTCCCTTCTTCAAGTAAATTCATAAATAATTGCATAAAAGATTAAAAAACAAAAAAAGCCGCAGACTTGTCGTCTACGGCTTCCTGCACCGAAAGTGTCATTACATTTTATGATCAACACATCATAAATACGTAAAATAACCTGTTCTTCCAATAGCATAAAAAAATAAAAAAGCCTGGCTAATCACGCCGTCAGACAGCGTGATATCACCCATCATGTCGCCCGAACGGGGCCGATGAGACGAAAACTCAAATATGTGGTTGTATCATGCTGCCTGTCTGTCGTTATCATGTAAAGCTCGGTCATGTCTGTCGGCCCCCTTTTCTTAAAGTTAATTGCTATGTTAATGGAAACCTGTGGAAGCTGTCAACCCCTGAAAGTTAGAAGTGTGGGAAAATGTGACTTTACTCATGGTGAAGTGTGAGTAACATCATAGTTCAATTGGCCCGAAGCTGTTATTGTACTAAATATTCAAATATTCAGATATTGTTGATCGTTTATAGAACAAATCTGTGAGGGGGACGGAGCAGGCATGGAAGGAGATCTCCAGAAATTTAAGGCCGACTTTTTCAAAGCATTGGCTCACCCTCTGCGCATCCGTATTTTGGAGGTGCTGAGTGAAGGGGAACGAAATGTGAACGAGCTGCAGACTGCACTCGGTTCCGAAGGCTCTGCCGTATCGCAGCAATTGGCCGTTTTACGGGCCAAAAATTTGGTGAACAGCTTTAAGGAAGGTACATCGGTCGTGTATTCACTACGTGATCCGCTTTTGACTGAGCTGCTTGCGGTCGCGCGGCGGATTTTTGACAATCATTTGGTCGAAGCTATCTCGTTGCTGGAAGGTATACGTAACGAGAAGTAATGCTATTACAGAAAAGAAGGGTTATAGGAATGAAGTGGATAGGAAGGTTCGAAGGCTATAACGCAGGGGCTTTGCGAAAGGATCTCATTTCCGGAAGTATTGTAGCGATTGTGGCGATTCCGCTCGGTATGGCGTTTGCCATTGCTTCAGGAGTAAAGCCGGAGTATGGGCTGTATACGACCATTGTTGCGGGAATTTTGGTTTCGCTGCTGGGAGGGTCCAAATTCCAGAT
The DNA here is from genome assembly GCF_011066115.1 of Paenibacillus sp. EKM212P. NCBI lineage: Bacteria > Bacillati > Bacillota > Bacilli > Caryophanales > Paenibacillaceae > Paenibacillus > Paenibacillus sp. EKM212P. The sequence continues at coordinate 516,655 of NZ_JAAMNR010000004.1, read as the reverse complement.
TGGAGGACCTACAGGCGCGTTTATTCCGATTTTGCTGGCTATTGTCATGCAATACGGTTATGAGAACTTACTCATAGCCGGTTTTATGGCGGGCATTATGCTCATTTTAATGGGTGTACTCAGGCTGGGGGCATTGATCAAGTTTATTCCCAAACCAGTAACGATTGGCTTTACGGCAGGGATTGCTGTAACGATATTCAGCGGTCAGATTGCTAACTTTCTCGGCTTGCGCGGGGTAGAGAGGCATGAAACTTTTCTGCCTTCCATGGCAGAGCTCATTCATCGACTTCCTTCACTAAATGTGTATAGTATTCTGACGGCTTGTATCTGTCTTGCCGCGCTTATTTTGGTGCCTAAAAAATGGCCCAAGATACCTGGCTCACTGGTTGGCCTACTCTTGTCAACGCTGGTGGCAGCTTTACTTTTTCCAGGGCAGGTGGCTACGATTGGCTCTGCGTATGGCGCAATTCCAGCATCTTTGCCTGAGCTACATATTCCTGCGGTGACGTGGGATTTGATCGTGAAACTCTTGCCGCCAGCACTTGTTATTGCAATGCTGGGAGCTATTGAATCTCTGCTTTCAGCGGTGGTAGCTGACGGTATGACGGGAGCCCGGCATAGCAGCAATCGTGAACTGGTTGGGCAAGGGATTGCTAATTTGCTGACACCGCTGTTCGGCGGTATTCCTGCGACAGGTGCAATTGCCCGCACTGCCACAAATATCCGTAGCGGTGCTGTTTCTCCTATGTCAGGCATTGTACATGGGTTCGTGGTGCTCCTCATTCTGGTGCTTTTTGCACCTTATGCATCTAACATTCCGTTGGCCAGTATGGCTCCGGTGCTGATGGTAGTAGCCTGGAATATGAGTGAGCGCAAGCATTTTGCGCACATTCTCAAAACACGGACAGCGGATTCTATCGTGCTGGTTGTTACCTTTTTGCTGACGGTTTTTACAACTCTGACAACGGCTGTAGAGGTAGGTCTGATTCTAGCGGTTGTATTGTTTGTTAAACGGATGAGCAGTACACTTTCAGTAGACAAGGTACTTCCTGATCCTTCTGTAAAACATGAAAAAGTAGGCGCGCATATGGTCACAGATCAGCATGATTGTCCACAGGTGGCTATTTACAATGTGGAAGGCCCTCTATTTTTTGGTGCAGCTTCAGTATTGGAAAACTCAGGTGTGGGAGGTCAGACTGATCATCTGCAAGGGATTTTGTTGTTGCGTATGGGAAAGGTGCCTTTTATGGATATGACGGGAGAAGCTAACTTTACCGCATTAATTCAGAAATACCGGAAGTCTGGTGGAACAGTGCTTGTTTCCGGACTCCAACCTCAACCGCTGGCATTACTACAGAAAACCGGATGCTACGACATGATTGGACAAAAGCATTTTTTCGAACATACAGGAGAGGCTCTTACGGCTGCCCTTGCACTGGTGAATCAGGATCAATGCTGTGGATGCAGACAAATGGCTTTCCGAGAATGTACGAGTCTGTGCCGCAGATCGCAGCAAACCAAATCTTCCTTTGCAGATGGAGCCGTTTCGGTTCCCATACCTGTAAATAGCGGCAGATAAAATTTATTGGTGAATGCCGAAAAATCTCTTCTAATCTCCGAAACCAAGTGCACAATGAAGACTTGCATTTGCTTCGAAAATGGAAGAGATTTTTCTCATCTTAAAGAAAAAAAGGAATAAAATTCAAAAAAATGCTTGAATATCTGATTTTATGACACTATACTAGATTCAAAAGATACCATATGTATCATTATTTTGTTTTATATTATATTTTAATACTTGCATATCAACCTCCTCGATCACTTCTAGTTTCTTACCCTACCTTTTTCTTCATTTTTTCACTTATCATCTTCAAACTTGTCCACCTGTTTCTACCCGATGCTCGTTCTTTACGGTCTGCACCAAGGGTTGTTCACCTCAGAATGATGATCTATGGATTTCACCGCGGCGGAATCTATATTTTTTAAAGGAGGTGAGTACCAGAGGCTATTTTGTGAGCTTTTGACGTAGCTGCCCGGAAGGTTGTCCTTGAGAATTAAAAAACCAAGTAAAGGGAGATGGAAAGTATTGATTAAGTCGAAAAATATCAAAAAGACGCTGTCGGTCAGTTTTACCGCTCTTCTTGCTTTTTCTCTGATTTCTCCGGTATATGGAGATTCCAGCACAACCACCTCAGCAGGAGCATCGACGATTTCCGCCAAAGTTTCAGCCAAGCTGAACCAACAATTCAGTGCCAGTGAGTACGTCACCTATCTGGTTAAATTAAAAGATCAGGTGGATACGGAGTCGGTTGCCCAGCATGCTTTCCAAAAGGCCTCTGCCGAGCAGATTTCACCTGCTGCTGCTAAGCTTTCTGTACGTACAACGGTTGTGAACTCTCTCATGGATACAGCAGAAAAAACGCAACAATCCGTGGAAGAATACTTAAAGAAGGAAGTCAATAATGGAAACGTCAAAAAGTACAAGAGTTACTTTATTGTGAACGCATTTGCGGTAACCAGCACGAAAGAGGTCATGGATAATCTCGCCACACTTCCTGAGATCGACAAAATTTTACCGGACGAAAAGCGGGAACTGCAAAAGGTAGAAATAGATAAGGATGCCCAGCCCGTAGTTGAGGAACCGACAGCTGACCAAGCGGTTGCAGATCAAGCCGCTGTAGACACGGCTGTAACGGAAGAGAATGCACAAAAATCAGTGGAAGAATCCGTGTATAAGGATACGGTAACGCCAAGCCGTGTCGAGTGGAATATTTCTAAAATCAAAGCACCACAGGTCTGGGCCAAAGGCATTGACGGCAAAGGGATTGTTGTCGCCAATCTGGATACAGGCGTTGAATATACTCACCCGGCGTTGAAAAGAAAATGGCGTGGTCTGAACGCTTCCGGTCAGGTCGTTAATCCAGAACTGAGCTGGTATGATGCGGTTGATGGAGCATCGCTGCCAACCGATTCAAATGGACATGGTACACATACGATGGGTACGATCGTTGGCTCGGACAGTAACGGTACAAATGAGATCGGTGTTGCTCCCGGTGCCCAATGGATTGCCGTTCGAGTGTTTAATCCGGATACTACAGACTCCATTTTGCTGGATGGTGGGCAGTGGATTCTTGCTCCTGTAGATAAAAGCGGCAAAAAGCACCCTGAGCTTGCACCGGATGTGGTGAATAACTCCTGGGGCGGTGGACCTGGCCTGGATGAATGGTATCGTCCAGTTACCCAGGCGTGGAGAGCGGCTCAGATATTCCCCGAATTCTCCGCAGGGAACACAACATGGTCAAATCCGGGCGGAGCCGGGTCTGTAGCCAATCCGGCGAATTTGCCGGAGGCTTATGCCACAGGGGCCACCGACGTTAACAACAAGCTGGCCAGCTTCTCGCTGCGCGGTCCTTCTCCTTATGGCGAAGTGAAACCTGAAATTTCGGCTCCTGGTGTAAATATTCGCTCTTCTGTACCTGGCGGAGTTTATGAGGGGGGATGGAACGGTACTTCCATGGCAGGTCCGCATACAGTCGGATTGGTGGCACTGCTTCTTCAGGCCAAACCATCATTGACGGTGGATCAACTGGAGGATGTGATTTCGAAAACAGCGACGCCGCTGACTGACAGCCAGTATCGGACTTCACCAAATAATGGTTACGGATACGGTCTGATCGACGCGCTTGCTGCGGTGAACTCCGTACTTAAGTGAGGAGTTTGCAAAAATCCCATAAGCGACTTCCAATGAACAAGATATAGAGCAAAAGATAGGATTAAGAAAGACCCCCGAAAATCCCTTTGAGCGGCTCGTACAGAGATTGCATACAACTGTTAACCGTGTAATGCACTATTACGTAGCCGCAAAAAGGGGGTTTCGTACACTAAAAGAATATAAAAGTCATAGAATTTCAAGAAAAATGCAAAAAAATGACTTGTATATCTGTTTTGATAACTTTATACTATTCCATAATATATGATTATATATCAATTTTTAATATAAACTGTAATGATATAACATGTTTTTCTTCGAAGTTCTCCTGCTTTTTCTCCTTGGTTTCTACTGAATTTCATCGCTTCCTATTAGGATTGTAAACTCACCTATGAAGTACCACCACCTATGAACAACCAAATATTTTTGTGCCTCTATATTCTATGAAGGAGGTGGTCGCCAACCACATCGTGTTGCGCAACCCGTGTGTTTGATGTGTAAGGTATGAGGTCTTACTCTGTACAGGTTATTCCAGAAACATTAAACCTAGTAAAAGGAGTGGAGAAGTAATTGATTAAACCTAAACGATTCAAGAAACCACTATCTATCGGACTATCTTTGCTAATGGCCTTTTCCTTTGTTCAACCTGCTTTGGCGAATAACACACCGGATGGCTCCAAGCTGGAGCTGAAATCAGCCTCGCACAAGGTCACGACCGCGAAGGTGTCCCCGAAACTGACCAAACAGTTTGAGGAGAATAACTATGTTACCTATCTGGTCAAATTAAAAGAACAGGTAGACACCAACAAGGTTTCCAAAAATGCTCTCCAAAAGGCCTCACTTGAGAAAATAACACCTTCCGCTGCCAAAATGGCTGCACGCAGCCATGTGATCAGTTCTCTGCGCGAAACGGCTTCAAGAACCCAATATGGGCTTGAAAATTATTTGGATAAGCAATCAGAGAGCGGCGGAGTGAAGGAATATAAAAGCTTTTTTATTGTCAATGCATTGGCTGTAACAAGCACCAAGGAGGTGCTGGATCATATTTCGCAGTTGCCTGAGGTCGATAAAGTCTTGCCGAATGAAACGCGTTATCTGCAAAAGGTGACGGTTGACAAGCAAGCAGAGGGGGCAAATGCCAAAACGGCTGTAACAGCTGAAACAGCGACAGCAGCAACGGCGAAGTCTGCAACGGTAGAGAAAGCTGTAGAACTGGAGAAGGACGATGGCAAAACATCGGCTAAGCCTGGCAATGCAGGTAAGAACGCTGTAGACCCATCTACGGTGGAATGGAACATATCCCATATTAACGCACCACAAGTGTGGGAAAAAGGAATCGACGGAACCGGAATCGTAGTTGCCAATCTGGATACAGGTGTAGATTATACACATCCGGCCCTTCATCGCAAATGGCGGGGTCTGAACGCGGCAGGCAATGTCGTGAATCCCGAGCTGAGCTGGTACGATCCGCATAGTCATGCGACGCTTCCGGTCGATCAGGAAGACGATTCCCATGGTACGCATACGATGGGCACGATGGTCGGCTCCGAGGAGAACGGAACGAACCGAGTAGGCGTTGCTCCTGGTGCGAAGTGGATTGCAGTTCGGATTTTTAATCCGGAAACGACGGATGCGATTATACTGGATGGCGGTCAATGGCTGCTTGCGCCAAAAGATGCTCAAGGGAATCTTCATCCCGAGCTTGCTCCAGATGTAGTGAACAACTCGTGGGGAGGCGGACCGGGTCTTGATGAATGGTTCCGGCCTGTGGTTCAGGCATGGCGGGATGCTCAAATCTTCCCCGAATTCTCCGCAGGTAATACCTCTCTTTCCAATCCGGGCGGACCTGCCTCGGTAGCCAATCCGGCAAACTATCCGGAATCCTTTGCTACTGGAGCCACGGATAGCAATGATAATCTGGCCAGCTTCTCATTGTTAGGACCATCACCCTATGGTGAGGTGAAGCCAGAAGTTTCCGCACCGGGTGTTAATATCCGGTCATCTGTCGCTGGTGGCGCCTATAAAGGCGGGTATAACGGTACTTCCATGGCGGGACCTCATGTTGCGGGCCTTGCAGCTCTGTTGCTGCAAGCGAATCATTCGCTTACCGTAGATCAGCTTGAGGAAATTTTGATGAACACAGCTACACCGCGCACGGACAGCACATATCCTACTTCGCCAAATAATGGCTACGGACATGGTGTCATTAATGCGCTGGATGCAGTCGGTTCGGTCATGCAAGGTCTGGGCTCCGTGTCTGGTAAAGTTGTAACGGGTGGCGACGATCTGGAAGCACCTGTTCTCGAGCATACACCGCCCGCAGCGGCATTCGAGGGTATTGATATACCTCTGACTGCTCATGTAACGGATGATGTCGGCGTGACAGCCGTTGAGGCATTTGCCAAAACAGCAGGTACGTCAAACTATGTATATATTCCGTTGGAACGGACCTCCGGCGACAGCAAAGATGGTACATATCAAGCGTCTATCCCGACTTTTTTGGTGGACAGCGCTGGTCTGGAATACTATATTCGTGTAAATGATTATGGTAATAATGGATTTGAAACTGAAGTATACAAGGTTAAAATCTCCAAAGGTGTAAAACCAGGCTACACACAAGACTTCGAAAAAGACATTGCCGGTATTAATATCGGTGGACAGGGCAGTGTTTGGAAATGGGGAACTCCGACAAGCGGACCTAAAAGCGCACATTCGGGTACAAAGGTCATCGCGACTAATCTCGAAGGCCAATATCAGGCCAACTCCAACAGTTATTTTATGGCCCCTCCGATTGATCTGACCGAGAGCTCAAAAGGGGCACTGGTCAGCTTCAAGCATTGGTACGATCTTGAAAACAATTCTGATTTCGGCAAAGTGTACGTAGCAACCACAAACAATCAGAATGCGTTTGAGCAGGTATTATCGTTTACCGGCACCAGCAATGGCTGGAAAACACAATATCTTGATTTGCGGGCATTCGCGGGTCAAAAGGTATACCTCCTGTTCAACTTTACGAGTGACAATACGGTTGTGAAAGATGGCTGGTATATTGACGATCTGTCGATTCAGGAGCCAGACACCGTTGCACCTGCTGCGCCGAGCAATTTGACTGCTGAAGCAGATACTGTGGGCAACGTCACACTGGCCTGGAATGCTTCCTCCGATGAGGATGTAAAGCAGTACAAGGTGTATCGTTCTACCCAATCAGGCAAAAATTATACTTCCATCGGTACAACCTCAGCACTGACACTCACAGATACCATCACGGTCGGTGGAGCGACCTATCATTATGCAGTGGCGGCTGAGGATTATAGTGGCAATGAAGGAATCAAGTCGAATGAGGCTTCTCTGAGAGTAGACGTGCCGGATACGCTGTATAGCGATCATTTTGACGGCAGCTCGGATAATGGCTGGACTCATTCCGGTACCAAGGATGAGTGGGAACGCGGCATTCCCAAGGAAGTAGGACCAGAGAGCGCAGCGTCCAGACCCAATGTGTGGGCAACCGATCTTGATAGCAATTATGAGAACGGAGCTGAATTTTCGCTGGTTTCTCCCAAAATTAATTTGCAGGCTGTACGCAACGCAACACTGACCTTCAATCACTGGTTTGAAATTGAGGCCGGCTATGATTACGGTTATGTGGAAGTGTCCAAAAACAATGGCGACACGTGGAGCGAGCTGGGCAAGTTCTCTCACAACACGAACGGGAAAAAGTGGACTCCAGTTTATTACAATCTGGATAGCTACACCGGCAATGAGATTCAAATTCGCTTCCGTTTGAAATCGGATAACAGTGTGAACAAGAACGGCTGGTACATTGACGATTTCCGTGTGCTGGGCATTCCAGCTACGACAGTGACCAAGGACATCGTACCTGAGTCGAATATCAAGCTGGAAAAAGCGGAAGAACAATTCCCGCTGTACAAAATTACAAGCACTGAAAAGAGTGAATTCCAGGAGAAAGTGAAGCCGGCAGAAACAACGGTGGATAGTGGACGTGTCGGGCTCGACAGTCTTCCAGCCAGCGCTACGGTTACGGTATTGGAAACCGGACGTTCGGTGAAAACGGATCAGACCACGGGCAAATACAGCTTCACCCATGTAGCGGGCGACTATACGCTGAAGGCTGAAGCCTATGGTTATGTGCCTCAAACGAAAGCAGTCACGATTGAGAATAACAAAGTCATCAGAGCAAACTTTAGTCTTCAGGCCGTACCTCACGGTACGATTCACGGGGTCATTACCGACAAGCAATCCGGTGAACCGATCCAAAAAGCGAAAGTGTTGGTGCTGGAGGATGCGCGTATTGCTCCGGTAGAGACGAATGAGGCTGGAGAATTTACGCTGGACGTGCTGGAAGGAACATACACATTGTCCATTTCAGCTGAGAATTATTATAGTGACAGTGTATCCGTTACTGCTCCTCCGAACGGTAGTGTGGAAGCGAATGTCACGTTGAAACCTTTTATCGGGTTCCAGGGAGGCATTGCCTACGATGACGGGACAGGAGAAAATGCTAGAGCCTTTAACGCGGCAGGCAATTCATGGGCAGTCAGAATGACGCCTGAGTCGGAAGTGGCTCAAGTGACAGGAGCATCGCTTTTGTTCTGGAACTCTGCCTTTCCGAATCCGGGAGGAACGGCATTCCAATATTCTATCTATGACGCCTCCGGTGCGGCAGGAGCACCTGGACGATTATTGGCTGGTCCATTCGACGGGACTGCCGTAAGGGATGAGACACAATGGACGACAGTGCAGCTTCCAGAGCCGGTGACGGTTCAAGGTGACTTCTACATCGTATATACACAGTCTGCTGTAGGCACACAGTCGCCGGGTCTTGCTACAGATGAGAGTGGCCCGAATGCACTTCGCAGCTGGCAAGGTGTAAGCGGCGTATGGAGCCAATCACCTGAGGAGGAAGGGAACTACATGATCCGGGCTATCGTCAGATATCCGGTGAATGCTCCAACGATTACGACTCCTACGAAGGCTACGTATACGCAGGAAGAGTCGATTACCGTAACAGGAACTTCCCCGGCAGAAGGAGCCGATATTCAGCTCTTTAACGGTAAGGAGCTGGCTGGCACAACGAAAGTGAAGGATCGTCAGTTCAGTTTGTCGGTTGATCTTCAGCCAGGTGCTAATCCGCTAAGTGTTCAAGCAGCGGTATACGGCAAATTAACGGATCGTTCCGAAACGGTAGTTGTGACGCTCGATCAGACTAAACCGGGTCTGATCCTGACTTCTCCTGATGAAGGAGCCCGTACGAACGCGGGTGTAGTTAGTGTTATCGGTACCGTGTACGACGAGTTCCTCACCGAATTGTCGATTAACGGTGAGCCCGCTGAATTTGGAAGTGATGGCAGCTTTAACAAGCGATTGCTTATCAACGAAGGCGAAAATCAAATTACGGTGACGGCCAAGGATCTTGCCGAAAACGAAACAACCGTTACGCGCTCGGTGTATGTAGATACAGCTCTGCCGAAGCTTGAAAACATTAGCCCTGCTGAGGATGTGCGTATTACTCCAGGGCAGTCGGTACGAGTATCCTTTGACAGTGCATCCGGTTTGGAGGCGTCCTTCCATGTGGAGCTGCCTTTCAACCTGTCCACTTTGGGCCGCAACGATATTCCATTAAATGAAACTTCGTCAGGCCACTATGAAGGTACTTATTTCACTTCATCTTCTCTGAACCTGGAAGGCGGAGTCATTGTGATCCGGGTAAGGGATGCAGCGGGAAATGAAGTGGAGACGGAGGCGCCGGGAAAATTGTATGTAACCAATGGTGGAGGACAGAACCCTGATCCGAATCCACCTACATCCAATGAAAAGCCAGTAGCCATTATTCAGGCTAATGAATCAGCTAAGAAGAACAAAAATGTACAATTTAACGCCAAAGCTTCCCGTGATGTAGATGGTGAAATCGTCAGCTACAGCTGGAATTTTGGCGATGGCGATACGGCAGTCGGTTCCAAGGTGAAGCATAAATTCACCACAGCTGGAACGTATACCGTAGAGCTAACGGTGACGGATAATGACGGCGCAAGTGGTAAGACTGTGCATACGATCACGATCCGTTAACAGCCAGTAGGAAAGGGAAGGCTTCTTTTAGAATAGCAATGAAGGCCCACAGCAAGCCACGGTTTATAGAGGCTGCTGTGGGCCATTTTTAATTGTCGAGCCGTTCAAGAAGCGATACAATGAGTAGAACTCTATAAAGTGAATCGTTTCACAATAGAGGATTTTGCAAAAATCCAATAAGCGATTTTCAATAAACGATATATAGATCGAAATGGTCTAGTTCGTCTATATATTGCACTTTGGAGCGACTGGAATCGAATTTTGCAAAATCCTGAATAATATTTTTAGCAGGAGAGGATTATATGATTCATTTGCAAAAAGAAAGCGGACGTATCCGTCTTGTGCTGGATGCCTATTTTATGGGGGAAGATATCATTGTACTCATTTCAGGCGGTGATCAGCCTCATTTGGGAACGATTACAGCAGGGGCCAGGCTCGAGCCGATTCAAACTGTGCAATTACAAAACCATAAGGAATTTTATATTACCGAAGAAATTGCAGTTCGCTTGCGAAAAGAGTTTGCGGGCAATTTTGCCATTTGCTGCGGAGCACATTTGGATCATGCAACCAAGGACGAAATCAGAGTGCTGACAGATATGGCTATACAACTGGGAAAAGAGCTCATTGGAAAACTCAAGCAAGAACGCTAGTAGCGACCTTTTTAAGTGAACTCCCGAAAGAGCAGATTGCGATACGGATACTTGCTAAAGGGATACTTAAAAAGCAAGGCAAAGCCATCATCCTCAATTTGTACGGATTTCAGCGCAGAGGATGGAATCAAACTACGGATCATGACATGAACTGCACGCTGGTCTTGTCTGTTGATTGCTTTGGCTAAGGCAGAAGCAAAACATGGATTGCGTGCCAATTCGCGATACAGTGGAAAAACGGCTTTTGCGATGGCGCGATGAACTCTCGGCTCAAACGTAAACTGCACAGTCCCGGGTGGAATCGTCGTTCCATTCGTATAATAGAGCATCGGTGGCTGAGCTAAAAAGGAAATAAAGTAGCCAATGCCATTCGTGCCTAAGCCTTGTTTGGCGGCAAATGGCGCTACTGAGCAGAGAAGGGATTTCATCCGATCCAAATTGCCCTGAACGACAGCTCGTGACCATTGGACGGCAAAAGCACGTCGGGTTGCAATAGCTTTGTAAAAGGGCAGCATGGCAGCGGATATTTTCCTAAGTGTATCTGCATTTAATCGTTTGTGAGGCGAGCCCTTTCTGCGGGATGTTGCACGATATAACATAGCTCCGACCTCCTTGGCAGGATGCTCTCATGGAGCGCAATTGATCTGTAACAGGTAAAATACTGTATGCCCGGTTACCTCAAAAAGTGCTAATATCGCTATGTTTCTTCTTTTTAACGTTCTAATTTAAAAAATTGAAATAAGTACTGTCCTGATTTGTAAGATTGTGGTACCCTAGAACTTATATAATTGCTATTTTACTTATTGGAGTTGAATTTAACGGATGAGTGATTTGTACAAGGAGCCTCGATCTTCCGATCCTTTTCAGGAGACGAACGATTATAACGCCCCATTTAACCCGCCCCCAGTAGTTCCACCTACGAATAGTAAAGCTGTTGCCTCGATGGTGCTCGGGATTTTATCTGTGGTCATTCCCTATATCGGGTTGATTATCGGAATTGTGGGTATTATTTTGTCCAGTCTTTCCCTGAAGGAAATTAACCGTCATGGCGAACAAGGCAGAGGTATGGCCATTGCTGGACTGGTATGTAGTATTATCGGTACACTGATTTATACACTGATCATCATTTTCTTGGTCATTGTTTTTGTTGTGGCAGCCTCCAGTGGCGATCCGGATATTTTTTCAGACATTTAATGAATTGAAGAATGCTTGAGTCAGACAAACCATTCACGATTTGACTATTGGATGTTATGATAAAAGGAGTCCAATGAAGGAGAGTGAAGCCGTATGGCACGTACTCAAACACAAAAAGCGCTGAGCAAGGCAAAACGCGCTGGAATCTATTGTGCGGCACAGAGCCGCAAAACGAATGGCCATTATGGCGAGATTTCACAGCACATACGAATGAAGCCGACCAAGCAAGAACAATTACAAAAGGTCAAGCACAAGAAGCGAATCGTTCAGAGCGACGCTTCTTTTTTTGTTTTTAGAGAGAACAGCAGGGTCCTTTTCGGCGTGGCTTTATAAAGTAGCAGAGAAATGATTGTATACAAGCGAATAGCATTTTTTCTGTACCGAAAAAGGACTTGATAATAATTATCATTCTTGTTAGAATATCATAAGAAAGAAGGAACCCGGGCATGGGCTCCTTCATTATAAAGCTTAGGCTTGAAATCAAAGATTTACTTGGCTTCGAAGGTTTTGCAGTCTGTTTCTTCGGATTTGTGAGTGTCTTCAGGTCTGTTGCTTACGATATAAATGGAGCTAGCGCTACATTTATTTTCTTGGGCCCAGTACGTACATGAATTGACTTCACACAGAACGTCTTTTGCCATGTTGTACACCTCCTTATATGGTTGTGATGGGCTGAGCAAATAGTATCACGGTCAGTCAAGGTAGGACTTGTCCAACTGTGTTTACCCTCTTGTCAGGAAGAGGGACTTTGCTATGCCTACTGGTACAATATCAAATGAAATTTAAAATTGCAATGTTTGCTTCATTTTGCAGTTCAAAGCGGACACAAGTGTCCCTTTTAATTAAAAAACAAAAGCTGTCCTCCATGCAGAACGAAATGTTTCTCTGCTGGAGAACAGCTTTTTTTGTTTTTCTGACATAATGACGATATGAAAAGACTTAGCGCACGTTAGGAATATTTACGATGGGATCGATGTCAGCATCATAGTCTACGCCCTCGAACTCAAAGCCGAACAGTTGGAAAAATTCGTGACGATATCCTTCAAGATCTGACAATTCGTAGATATTGTTGGTCGTCAGCGCCTCCCATATCTTCTCAACCTCTGCCTGTACGTCTTCGCGCAGTTCCCAATCATCAATACGAATACGTCCTTCTTCATCTACAGGAGTTTCTGGTGCGTACAGACGCTCAGCAAACAGGCGGTAGCTCTGTTCTACGCACCCTTCATGCAGCCTTTTTTCCTTCATTACCTTATATAAAGCAGAAATATACAGAGGAACGACAGGGATAGCGGAGCTAGATTGGGTAACGAGTCCTTTGGTGACTGCGACGAAGGCGCGTCCGCCTGTAACTTTCAGCTGATCGTTCAGCTGATGCGCTGTCTCCTCCAAATGATCCTTTGCACTTCCGATACTGCCTTCTCTGTAGATGGCTTGCGTAATATCTGAACCAATATACGAAAAGGAGAAGGTTGTTGCAGTATCAGCCAATACACCGCCTTCACGCAAGGCGTCAATCCACAATTTCCAGTCTTCACCACCCATAACCTCTACCGTTGCTTGTACTTCTTCTTCTGTTGCGGGTTCAAGCGTCACGCTGCTGACTTCCCCGGTGTGGAAGTTAACGGTCTTGTTTGTGTAAGGCTTACCAATAGGTTTGAGCACGGAATTAAACGTTTCGCCTGTGCGAGGATTTGTACGACGACCTGAAGCGACACTGTAAACCACCAGATCGACTTGTCCCAGTTCTTCGCGAATGGCTTCCACCGTTTTGGCTTTGACCTCATCCGAGAAGGCATCGCCTGTCACGCTTAAGGATTTAAGCCCAGCTTCCTGAGCAGCTTTTTCAAATGCAGCAGAATTGTACCAGCCTGCCGATGCTGTACGTGTGGCAGTAGCATTACTAGGGCGATATACACCAATTGTATTGGCACGCGCACCGAAGGCAGCAGTAATGCGAGAAGCCAACCCATATCCGGCAGATGCCCCGATCACAAGTACATTACGCGGTCCCTGGATAGCAGGACGAGCCTGTACATAGTCAATTTGCTCCTGAACATGTTGGGCACAGCCCACCGGATGAGCAGTGGTGCAGATAAAGCCACGTGTTCTTGGTTTGATAATCATGTTATTGTAATTCCTCTCTTCTTGTAGCGATCTTCACCCTTACTATTTTAACTTTTAACTATTTTTTTTCAAACGTGGATTTCAGTGAGTATCCTTTTTACCCAAAAGTGTATCCTTGCACGGGGTGGCAAGTGCCTAAGGGCCTGCATATGATGCTGTAACGATAAATACGAGAAGGGAGAGAGCTGCTTGAAGAATAAGAGCCGTAAAACCATAAGAAACAAAAAGCCGCTCTATAGTGTAATTGACCCGGATATGAATGAATTAAGTATGATACAGCGCGTGAAGCCACAGCCTGCGGAGAGGGAGACAGAAGCAAGACTTCATCAAGTTGCTTCTCCGCCTCCCCCAACCAAAGAGGAGCCGGAGCTAAAGACTGTTGTCGAACCTGAAATCGAGGTTTCGCATGAGACAGAGGTTGAAGGTGCGGATGCAGAGGAGACTCAAGTGTCGATGGAGGAACCCCAAGAGCTAGAACCAGAACCAGAACCAGAACCAGAACCTGATCCAATTGATGTGGAGGAAATTTTGAGCAATAAGAAGGCTCCTCATGTAAACAACGCTTTCATCTATACAGACGATTTGAGCGATTTCGCTGTGACGGGTGAGAAGATCGCTCCCGCTTCCATAGATTTCAGCAAGCTGAAACAAGAGAGCATCCACACGGAATCTCTGGCGGATTATGCCGTTCAAACGATTAAGATAGCCGACGGTGCTGTGACTTCTTCGAAGATTGCCGCAGACTCCATTACGGTGGAACATCTGTCGGACGCATCGGTGTCAGGCAGTAAATTGCAGGATCGCTCCATCGGTGGTGAAAAACTTCGAGATGGCAGCATCACTCCTGAGAAGCTGGCTGATAAGATTATCAGCGGCGATCATATTGCGAATGGCTCCATTGAGAGCCGTCACTTCAAGCAATGGATCGTGTCTTCAGATATGCTTCAAGATCAGTCGGTCACCTCGGATAAAATTCGCAGTGGTACGATTCAATCGAACAATTTGGCTAATGAAGCTGTTGATAGCTCCAAGCTGGGCGATCAATCTGTGACCACTTCCAAACTGCGGGATGGTGCTGTGGATGGAGCTAAAATCCAAGCTGGCAGCATTGAGAGTTCACACCTGACCGAGCATGCCGTTCATGCAAGGCATCTGGCCCCCGGTTCGATTAATCGCAAGCAGCTATCCAATGGAATTGTGGGCAAGGAACAATTGGAGGAAGGTGTTGTCAGTGGACGTCATCTGGAGTCTGAGGCAGTGACCAGTGCGCACATTCAGGCTGGAGCGATTGAAAGAAAGCATCTGAGTCCTGGCTCCATCGGGGAAGAACAGCTTGGAACAGGCCAAGTAACAGCCCGGCATATCGCGGATCGGAGTATTCAGTCCAATAAACTGGCAGATCAGTCTGTAGGCTCATTGCAAATTGTTGATCAATCCGTCACTTCATCCAAAATATCGGATCAGAGCATTCTCCCACACAAAATTGCCGATGAGGCAGTACTTACCAGACATATTGCAACAGCAGCCATACAAGGGCCTCAGATCTCTCCGGAGGCAGTCTCTTCCGTGCATCTTCAATCCGAAATTATTCGGAAAGATCATATTGCACCAGAGGCGGTTACGGAGCAACATTTGCATTCCGGGGCTGTGACAAGCGAGAAATTAGGGAAGGGAGCAGTGCTGGAACACCATGTGGCGAATCAGGCTGTCAAGGAAAATCACATTGCTTCGAGCGCGATTAAGTCTGACAAAATCGCTGACGAAGCAGTGACGGAACCTAAAATTGCCACAGGAGCGGTAACCGGAAATAAGATTGCCTCTCAAGCCATTACACATGCACACATTGCAACGGGGGGAATTCGTGAAAACCACCTTGCCGACAATAGTGTGGGTGGAAAGGCATTGCAGGCTCAATCCGTCGATTCGACCCATTTGGCCCAGAGCTCTGTACAGAGCAAACATCTTGGGGAAGACAGTGTCGGAACCGCGGCGTTGCAAGAACAGTCCGTTACCGCAGACATACTAGGTGAAGGCGCTGTTCAAACCGCGCACTTGGCCAGCGGAGCGGTGTACTCCCACCATTTGCAAGACCATGCCGTTACTTCGTTGAAACTATCGCCGGAAAGTGTAGCCACGGATAAAATCAATGATTTGGCGATTACTGCGCCTAAGTTAGCTGAGGGTAGTGTCACTTCCTCCAAGCTGTCTGCTCGTTCTGTGCAGCCATGGCATATTACAGATAAAGCGGTGCTGAGCAACCATCTGGCTGTTGAAGCAGTGGAGGCGAATCATCTCGCTCCGGAATCCGTCACCTCTAATCATTTGCAATCTGCATCGGTCCAAACCAAACACCTCGCCCCCGACAGTGTATCCGGTCATGCACTTCAGTCAGAAAGTGTCACCTCTGAGAAGCTAGCGGCCCGTGCTGTGCAGGCTTCCAATCTGGCAGAAAACAGCGTGGGTCCCGGACATTTGGCTGCGCAAGCCGTACACACTCAGCATTTGGCTGCAGGAGCAGTGCAGGAGACGGAATTAGCCCAGAACGCTGTAAAGTCTGTACATCTTGCGCCCGAATCCATCCAATCGGAGCACTTGCAAAGCGGGGTCATTCAGGGAGAGCATATCGCATTGCAGGCTATAGCGACTCCGGCCTTACAGGATGAATCGGTCACCTCTGCCAAACTGTCGGAGGGAAGCGTAACTCCCACCAAACTTTCTGCCCATGCCGTGCAGTCCGGACATATTATGGACGAAGCTGTACAAAGCAACCATTTGGCTGTGGCGGCCGTGGATTCGGCACATCTGGCTGCAGGAGCGGTCACCTCGGTGCATCTACAGGCTTCCTCGGTGCTCACGAGACATTTGGCCCCGGATAGTGTGTCCGGTCGTGCGCTTCAAGCGGAAAGCGTCACCTCGGAAAAGCTGGCAGCGCGCTCGGTACAAGGAATGAACCTCGCGGAAGGCAGCATCGGCCCTTCACATCTTTCTGCGCAGTCGGTGCACACTCGGCATCTGGCAGCTGGAGCAGTACAGGATAGAGCACTGGCAGAGGGGGCAGTGAAGTCCGTGCACATCGCACCGGAATCCATTCAGCCACATCATCTGCAAATTGGAACCATTCAGGGAGAGCACATCGCGTCACAGTCCATATCGACCGATGCTTTGCAGGATGAGTCCGTTACATCCGATAAACTGGTGGATGAGGGTGTGACTGCCGCCAAGCTGTCAGCCCACTCGGTCCAGCCGTGGCACATTACAGACGAAGCGGTGCAAGCCAAACATCTGGCAGAAGAAGCCGTCCAGTCCAATCATCTGGCCCGGGAATCTGTCACCTCTGCCCATTTGCAGGCTTCAGCGGTGCTTGCGAGCCATCTGGCTCCAGATAGCGTATCTAGTAGTGCGCTTCAAGCAGAAAGCATCACCTCGGAAAAGCTGGCGGCACACTCGGTGCAAGCGACGAATCTCGCAGAAGGCAGTGTCGGCCCTCCACATCTGTCCACGCAAGCGATACACACCCGGCACTTGGCAACGGGCGCAGTACAGGACAGAGCGCTAGCAGAAGGGGCAGTGAAATCCGTGCACATCGCACCGGAGTCCATCCAGTCGCATCATCTGCAAACGGGAACCATTCAGGGTGTGCATATCGTCTCACAGGCGATATCGACCGATGCTTTGCAGGATGAGTCCGTTACGTCCGACAAGCTGGTGGATGAGGGCGTGACTGCCGCCAAGCTGTCAGCCCACTCGGTCCAGTCGTGGCACATTACAGACGAAGCGGTGCAAGCCAATCATTTGGCAGAAGAGGCTGTCCAGTCCAACCATTTGGCCCGGGAATCCGTCAGATCTGCCCATTTGCAGGCTTCGACGGTGCTTGCGAGCCATCTGGCCTCGGATAGCGTATCCAGTAGTGCGCTTCAAGCAGAAAGCGTCACCTCGGAAAAACTGGCGGCACACTCGGTGCGAGCGTTAAATCTCGCGGAAGGCAGCGTCGGCCCTTCACATCTGTCTGCGCAGGCGATACATCCCCGGCATTTGGCACCCGGCGCAGTACAGGACAGAGCGCTGGCAGAAGGGGTAGTAAAGTCCGTGCATATTGCACCGGAGTCCATTCAGCCGCACCATCTGCAAACGGGAACCATTCAGGGTGTGCATATCGCCTCACAGGCCATATCGAACGATGCTTTACAGGATGAATCCGTTACGTCCGACAAATTGGCGGATGAGGGCGTGACTGCCGCCAAGCTGTCAGCCCACTCGGTCCAGCCGTGGCACATTACAGACGAGGCGGTGCAAGCCAATCATTTGGCAGAAGAGTCTATCCAGTCAAACCATTTGGCCCCGGAATCCGTCACCTCTGATCATTTACAGGCTTCCTCGGTGTTTGCGAGACATCTGGCCGTGGACAGTGTGTCAGGTCGTGCGCTTCAAGCAGAAAGCGTCACCTCGGAAAAGCTGGCGGCACGCTCGGTGCAAGCGACGAATCTCGCGGAAGGAAGCGTCGGCCCTTCACAGTTGTCTGAGCATGCCGTACACCCCCGGCACTTGGCAACGGGCGCAGTACAGGACAGAGCGCTGGCAGAGGGGGCGGTGAAGTCCGTGCATATCGCACCGGAGTCCATTCAGCCGCACCATCTGCATCTTGGAACCATTCAGGGTGTGCATATCGCCTCACAGGCCATATCGACCGATGCTTTGCAGAATGAATCCGTTACGTCCGACAAATTGGCGGATGAGGGCGTGACTGCCGCCAAGCTGTCTGCCCACTCAGTCCAGCCATGGCACATTACAGACGAAGCGGTGCAAGCCAATCACTTGGCAGAAGAGTCCATCCAGTCGAGCCATCTGGCACCTGAATCCGTCACCTCTGATCATTTACAGGCTTCCTCGGTATTTGCGAGACATCTGGCCCAGGACAGTGTGTCAGGTCGTGCGCTTCAAGCAGAAAGCGTCACCTCGGAAAAGCTGGCGGCACGCTCGGTGCAAGCGACGAATCTCGCGGAAGGAAGCGTCGGCCCTTCACAGTTGTCTGAGCATGCCGTACACCCCCGGCACTTGGCACCTGGCGCAGTACAGGACAGAGCGCTGGCAGATGGGGCGGTGAAATCTGTGCACATCGCACCGGAGTCCATCCAGCCGCACCACCTGCACCTTGGAGCCATTCAGGGTGTGCATATCGCCTCACAGGCGATATCGACCGATGCTTTGCAGAATGAGTCCGTTACGTCCGATAAACTGGCGGATGATGGCGTGACTGCTGCCAAAATATCTCCTCATTCGGTCCAGCCGTGGCATATTACGGACGAAGCGGTGCAAGCCAATCATTTGGCAGAAGAGGCCGTCCAGTCGAGCCATCTGGCTCCTGAATCTGTCACCTCTGCCCATTTGGAGGCTTCGGCAGTGATGACCCGGCATATTGCACCCGGGAGTGTATCGGTTCACGCGCTTCAGGCAGGCAGCGTGAACGCTGAGAAGCTTGCGCTTCGGGCGGTGCGTGCTTCGAATCTGGCAGAAGCCAGCGTAAACTCCGTGCATTTGACGGAGCATGCCGTACACGCTCAGCATTTGGCCGATGGGGCGATCCAAGGGTCAGCACTGGCAGAGGGCGTGGTGCAGTCCAGGCATATCGCGCTGGATTCAATCCAGTCGGAACATCTGCAAGCAGGGGCAATTCAGCCACAGCATGTAGGCTGGCAGGCGGTAGCTGAGGATGCTATACAGGAAGGTGCGGTGACGTCCAGCAAGCTTGCAGATGGAACGATACAGTCCCGCCATGTGGCTGAGGAAGCTATTGCAAGCCACCACATTGGAGAGGAAGTTATTGATTCGCATCACCTAAAGCCGGGCTCGGTGACACTGGCTCAGCTGTCCACAGATATTCATCTCTCCGGACTTTTGCCAGAGGAAGGTGTCAGTGGCGACAGACTTCAGGCAAACAGTATATCTCGCAGCCATCTGCAAGCTCAGGCCGTCGACAGCGAGGTGCTGAGCCCGGAAGCTGTGGGTCCAGAGCATCTGCAGGCTGCTGCGGTACAAAGCCATCATGTGGCAGAGCAGAGCATTGAGGGTCATCATCTGGTGGAAGGCTCTGTAGGCTCACGTGAGTTGGAGCTGAACGCAGTGAAGCCGGAGCATTTGAGCATCACTCCGGTCCGTACTTGTGCGAATCAGCCCGCATTGCAGCAGTTTGGCAGAGCCCCGTTTCTTTTGAAAGGTAGTGAAGGAGAGACGGAAGTGACCATTGTATTCGGGGAGCCTTTTGTAAACCCAGACTACACGTTGGTAGCGATGACGAACCACCCTCTCTTTCATGCGACGCTGAAATCTCAGACGCCGAATGGAGCAGTGATCGTCGTAACCAAGTGGAACGAAACCTCGCATAACTATGGTATTATTTCCTGGATCGCCATTGGCTAGTGAAGATGGTTATTGTAGAACTCATAGCGTACAGACTCATGTAATTTCTAAATACATGAGTCTGTACGCTATTTCATATACTTTTCACACATTTGCTCCACAATTATCCCGAATTCTCCTGATAAGCTAAAGATACTTTAAAGGAGAGGTGATTCAATCATGAAAAAATGGACTAAAAATGCAGCAGCTGTATTGACCGTAGTAAGTGTACTGGGAGGAGCAAGCAGTGCATTCGCTGCTACAGCAACAACGACTCCAGCGAGCACTGCACCAGCGATCAAAGCTCCTGCGGTTACGACTCCGGCTACCAAAACACCGGTGAAAGAACCTGTGACGAAAACACCTGTGGTGAAAGCACCCGTTAAAAAAGTTGCAACAGCTCATAAAACAACAACCAAAGCGAAGAAAGCCCCTGCCAAAAAATCCGTTGCGAAAAAAGTGGCAAGCCACAAAACAAAAGCAGTGAAAGTGCAGCACCGTACAGTTAAACATCATGCAAAAAAACATAATGTTGTTAAACACAAAGCAACAACTCATAAAACTCGTGCACATCATGCCGTAGCTAAAAAAGTGACCCACAAAGCTCCAGTTAAGAAAGTCGTCCCAGCAAAAACAGTGAAAACAGCGCCAAAAACAGCTGCTAAAGTAGTAACAACCAAGAAATAAGATTGATGTGTAATTAGCTTTCAGCTCGCCTGGCATATACAGCAGCGATTCATGATAAGAAAGACGGGACCGGGAACGGTATACCCGTCTTTTGTCTATTCTGTTGGGCTTCTGTTAAGCTTAAAGAGAGGATGGAAGCATCCAGAACAACGGCAAGGGGTTAAGGCCATGACAAAAATAGTAGTAGTGGATGACGATGTGTTCATTTTGCAATTAATATCTGAATATTTGAAAAAAGAATCCTACGAGGTCACTTCCTTTTCCAGTGGTAAAACACTGGTAGAGCATATCCGTACGAACCGTCCGGATTGTCTCGTTCTTGATATTATGATGCCTGGCATTGATGGGCTTTCTCTACTGACT
This sequence comes from Paenibacillus sp. EKM212P, assembly GCF_011066115.1. Taxonomy (NCBI): domain Bacteria; kingdom Bacillati; phylum Bacillota; class Bacilli; order Caryophanales; family Paenibacillaceae; genus Paenibacillus; species Paenibacillus sp. EKM212P. Next base: position 495,448 of record NZ_JAAMNR010000004.1, on the reverse strand, counting down.
CAGCTTCGTGATTTTACAGAAATGCCGATCATTATGATCTCTGCCCGTGGAGAAGAAAACGACCGTATTCACGGACTGGAGCTGGGATGCAGCGATTTTTTGACCAAGCCCTTTAATCCAAGAGAGTTGGTAGGAAGGGTCAAAGCGATGCTGAGGCTGAGCAAGGCCGGAATGTCTGCATCGGACGATAGGCAAGCGGCAGAAAGCGCAGATATATGCCATGCGGGCAATCTGTGTATTTTTGCTGACTTTCGTAAAGTTACAGTGGACGGACAAGAGCTAAATTTGACCTCACGTGAATTCGACCTGCTGCTGTTTCTTGCGAATCATCTGGAGAGACCTTTTGGCAGAGAACATCTGATTCAGCAGGTGTGGAGCTATGATTTTATAGGTGATGTGAGAGTCGTGGATGATCTGGTCAAACGGATTCGTAAAAAGTTAGCTGAATATCACTCTACGCTCGTCATTAACACCGTATGGGGTTTCGGCTATAAAGCAACGGTTCAGGAGTTGTAACCATGCGTACGATGAGAGCTAAAATACTGCTTTCCCTGTCCATCGCCATGCTTATTACCGTCTGTATTACGGTCGTTTTATTCATCAGGCTTATCGACGACATTCTGGTGAATCAGGCTAAATCCAAGCTTCATGAGCAGGCGCGCAAAGCCGTCCATATTATGAGCGACGGAGGATTTGATCGACTGGATAATGCTGAATTCAACTATGTTATCAAGGGCGTGCTTTTATCTGCCGATTACTTTATTTTAAGCACGGATAACCGTATCATCGACTCAAGCGTCTCTGGAATGGAAGGCAAAAAGATCGAGCGTTTGCTTTTGATCCGCCAGGGATTTTTTGCATCGGTTCATCCGTCTCCCCAGGATCTGACCGCTACACATGAAGGGGTAGCTGTGCTTCAAGGTAAAAAGGTACTGTTTACGAATGAAGAATTGCCCGGACAACCTTTTCGTATTTTTGTATACTCACCCTTATCTTCCTTGAGAGCACTGTATGTACCGTTAATGAGAACCACATTACTGTCTATCATCGCGGGGTTTTTGGTGATTCTCGTCATTGGTCTGATGGTTGTCTCACGTCTAGTGCGTCCACTCAAACGATTGAAAGAGGCGGTAGGCAACTACGAACCGAATCAGCCACAGGATAGTGATTTTCCGCAGGCGGATAAAAGTGAGATTGGCGAGCTGATCGGTACCTTTCATTCCATGTCCGCCCGTATTCAGCAGCACCACCAGGGTCAAATTGAATTTCTACAAAATGTATCTCACGAGCTAAGGACACCGTTAATGTCCATTCAAGGCTATGTATATGCCATTCAGGATCAAGTGGTATCCCAGGACGAGGGGCTGAGTATCATCAAAGTGCAGTCCCAGCGGTTAATTGACATGGTGGAAAAGCTGCTGCAGCTATCAAGGCTGGAAGCGCTGAATGAGGAATGGCCTGTCTCTCTCGTTGATCTTAGAAGCATGGCGGAGGATGCTGTTCATCTATTGATGCCGGTGGCTGCTGAACGTTCTATCTCGCTTCGAGTGGAGGGAGAGGGCCTGCATGTGGCCGTTCCGGCCGAGCAATTGTTCCGTATGATGTTGAATTTGTTGCAAAATGGAGTTCGGCACACCTCTACGGAGGTTGTCATTCATTTGGAGACAGGGACAACATCGGAGGTTGTATGGGTTATGCATGTGGATGATGATGGGGAAGGGCTGACCGAACAAGAGGCAGCAGAGGTATTCGGAAGATTCTATGCAGGCTCGAATGGTGTCACAGGTCTTGGATTGGCTATTTGTCGTCAAATTGCTACCCGATTGAACGGAGAACTACTCTGCACCCGTTCGCCATTGGGTGGAGCGCGCTTCAGCTATATCCAGCGCATGTTATAAATGAGTACAGAAATGGTTAAAAATGATCGTTTTTTCGGTCTAATATCCCATTTATCTAACATATCGTGATAGGTTTTTGATGATATTTTAGATATAGCTTGACTGGTAGGTACTAAACTGAGTAAAATTAATCGTATATACCTTGACTCCTGGACGTCGTTTTTTTAGATAGTGGTCAATAATAGCGATGAATAATAAATGAAAGAGTGATGAGATGAACCGCCTTTTGGAAGTGAAGGACTTAACGATATCTTTCAAGACCCGTCAGGGACTAGTGCAGGCCATTCGTGGCGTAAACTTTCATGTCAATAAAGGAGAGACGCTGGCGATTGTGGGCGAATCCGGCTCAGGCAAAAGCGTAACCTCACAAGCTGTTATGAAGTTGATTCCGACCCCTCCGGGCATCTATCAAAAGGGTCAAATTATGTTTGACGGACAAGAGCTGATTAATAAAACGGAAAAGCAGATGCAAAAAATTCGTGGTAAGGAAATTGGCCTGATTTCTCAGGACCCAATGACTTCGCTTAACCCGACGATGAAAGTGGGCAAGCAGATCACGGAAGTGCTTTTCAAGCATGAAAAAATATCCAGGGATGCTGCTCGCAAGCGGGGTATTGAGTTGCTGAATCTGGTAGGTATCCCACATCCTGAACAGCGTTTTAACCAATATCCGCATGAATTTAGTGGCGGTATGCGTCAACGTGTCGTCATTGCGATGGCATTGGCTGCTAATCCGAAACTTCTGATTGCCGATGAGCCGACGACTGCGTTGGACGTAACGATTCAAGCTCAAATTTTGGAGCTGATGAAAGATCTTCAGAAAAAGATCGATACTTCCATCATCTTTATTACGCATGACCTCGGTGTTGTGGCGAAGATGGCGGACCGTGTTGCCGTTATGTACGCAGGACAAATCGTGGAAACAGGTACGGTTAATGAAATTTTCTACAACCCGAAACATCCATATACATGGGGCCTTCTCGCTTCTATGCCAAGTTTGGACAGCCATGGTCAGAAGCTGGCAGCTATTCCGGGAACACCTCCGGATCTGCTTCACCCACCTGTAGGGGATGCTTTTGCAGCCCGCAGTTCTTATGCTATGAAAATTGACTTTGAGAAAGAGCCTCCACTCTTTCAATTATCCGATACGCACTTTGTAAAATCATGGTTGCTGCATCCAGATGCGCCTGCGGTTGAGCCACCAGAAGCGGTAAAGGCTAAACTTCGCAAGCTGGATAACGCATTTGAAAAGCCGGTTTTGGTAGAACAATACGGCAGTTAATGCGCAACGTAATTTATAACTAAACCAATGAGAAATAAAAAAGGGCTGTTCTCTCCGTGTGGAATCATTCTACGGAGGAAACAGCCTTTTTGGTGTAATATCGCAGGTTGTATGCGCCTGTGGTTATTGGTGTTAGCGGGCAGTGCTTACAGCTTACCGGAACCAGCTTGGGAAGTGACTTCTGTCTTCACACTGGCGGATGGGGAAATTTTATCGTTCAGCGATGGTTTCCAGCCTACAGAGGAGCTAAGACCCGCGCTGGAGCCTGCGTTAACAGCTTGTCCATTCAGGATTGTGCCCGTATCTGACAGGGCAGTTCCTCCAAAGACAGTCACGATTTTAGCTGCAGATAAACCGGCAACGTCAATGACATTGTTTTCGGCGAAGATTTTGGAGGATTTACCTGCACCCCATATATACAGTAAAGGATATTCGAAGCGTTTTACATCACCTGTATAGTAATTGTTGTACAGATGGACTTGTCCATACCGTACACGTGGTGTGCGTTGTACCGTGTTTTCATAATAGTTGTGATGCAAGGTTACACGTAAAGCTCCTTCATCTGCTGTTTTGCTGTCACTGTTGCCAATAATCGACGATTTATCATGATCGTAAAAATGATTGTAAGAAACCGTAACCAGATCGCCTTGGTTAATCACATCAAGAAGTCCATCATGATGCTGGTATTCTTGACCGTAAAACGTACCGTTTTGGCTATCAGGGTGAGATCCATCATTGAAGGTATTGTGGTCTACCCATACATGTGTGGCGCCGTTAACTGTAATGCTGTCATATTCCGAATTCCAGTTGCCTGTGCTGCCGTCTGTTGGGTCCCACTGAGGGAAATAATCGTAGGCATCCTGGAATTCAATATTACGGATAATAACGTTGTCTGTCCCTTTTTTCAGCTGGAGGTTTGCGCCGTTAATGACGGCGTCGCTACCCAGCCCGACAATGGTTGTATTGGACGGAATATCAATAATGACACGACTGGCTTGATTTTTTTGTGAAGCCTCACGTGCCTTTTCCAATGTGCCGGACGGAGCCTTTTTCCCCCATGTGGACGGGTCATACGCTTTGAGGTAGGCGTCAAAATTATATTTAGGGTCCTTGTAATCGTCCAATCCTAACGGTTTATTATTGTCATCGACGTTGGCGTTGATCGTTCCTTTGACATAAATGATTTTAGGCGCTGTGTTGCTGCTCTTGCCTAAGGCATCGACAAGTTGTTTGCGATTCGTTACGGTGAAAATATTGGAGGTAGTCGCCGCAGCTCCACCTGTTGTGCCTGTAGAAAAGGCTGCCCATCCGTTTTTGCTGCCGAGCGTCTCCTTGCCAATATCGCTGGCTGCATGAGCAGGTGCACCTATAGGAGCCAGAGTAGTGAACAGTAGAGCCGCTGCGATTCCGAGTGAAAATCTCTTTTTCATAAAATACCTCCGTATATTGGATTAATGGAGTAGATGAACGAACGGAGTCCCGGGTGCTCCTGTGGTTTCTACATTTTCTATCATACTTCGTGTTCCAGTATTTGTTAATATAATAAAAGTTACATACTAAAATTTTTGTCGAATTTTTTATATAATTCAATAGACCCCTTCTTTTTCCAATCAAGACGTATATGTAATAATGAAAACGTTAACAATCACACGGAATAGGAAATGTATATATGAATATATGGAATTGTTTATGTGTTTTTCTCAGAATGTTAACGATTTCATTCTATATTAGTTTAGCAGATCGATTTATAGATTTTTGAAGAATCCTCAGGTAAAATGGCTTGTAATAAAGCTGAGGAGGAATGGGCATCATGGCAGAGCATTTAGCAGATATCTTGAAGTTGTTGAAGCAAAAAGAGTGGGTAGATTTGTCCCACGCTTTTTATCCTGAAATCCCTCATTTTCCAGTATTCGATAATGTTCAGGTGGATACCCTGTTTACCCACGACGATGGCTTTTTTGTAAAACAATACTGCTTTCCCGGTCAGTATGGGACTCATATTGACGCACCCGTTCATTTTGTGAAGGGCAAACGTTACTTGCATGAGCTTTCGTTGAAGGAACTGGTTTTGCCGCTAGTTGTCATTGACCGTTCAGCAGCCGTTGCAGCCAATTCTGACTATGAACTTACGGTTGCGGATATTTTGGACTTTGAGAAAGAGCATGGACGCATTGCTGATCAGTCCTTTGTCGCTTTTCGCAGTGACTGGAGCAAACGTTGGCCTGATTCAGATGCCTTCTCAAACAAGGATGACGCTGGAGATGCACACTGTCCGGGCTGGTCGCTGGAAGCGCTGCGCTTTTTGGTAGAAGAACGGAATGTAGCTGCCATTGGACATGAAACACTAGATACTGATTCCTCTGTAGCTTATCGCAATGCTGGCAAGCTGGTAGGGGAATATTACATATTGGAGCAGGATCGGTATCAAGTTGAGGTGCTGACGAATTTGGACAAGCTACCCCCGACGGGCGCGGTCATATATAATATTGTTCCGAGCGTTCAGGATTCCCCTGGATTTCCGGTGCGCTCCTTTGCTATTTTACCTTAACCATACAGTACCCAGTCATTTAAAAACGATTATATAATCATCTTGAACTAAAAGACCGATTCAGATATCGACATCTGAATCGGTCTTTTCTAGCTTATATGGGGTAATGTACAGCGTGAATGACCGTTCAGTCCATCTTGAATCAAAATAATGAAACGTCTTAAGTGATAATAGTGACCGTAGGCGCAGAGATGGTAGGCTGAGTTGTGATAGAAGAGGTCGTGCCGCTAAAGTCGGATATTTCTATAACAACTGGGACACCTGGTGTAATATCTACGGAGGCAATGACCAAACTTGCTGTGGTTAGGGTGAATAAGGAGCTTTGCTGAATAACTCCGTTAATATAAAAATTAGAAGAATCCGTAGCCGCTAAAGTCGGCAGAGCAACAACTGGAGCATCTGCGTCATCAACAAAGCTTGCGGCAGGAACAGTTGTTGTTGTTGCGCCGATCATCCCGGCTGTAATGGTTGCAAAAAAACGAGTCACGGCTGGGGTTACAGTCGTGGTTACGGCACCACCAGTTGCTACGGGAGCAGTAGCTACTGCTGTATATACAGGTTTTATGATTGGCATAGTTTTCATCTCCTTTCTTTACTGGTAATGAGCCATTCGCTGGCTCTTAATCAATAAATGATTTTTCAACCTATTTGGAAACGGCATATTAACCTTTCTATTAATAATAGGGTAAATGAGAAGGCCCTATTTTGCTACAAATACAGATGGAAGCGAATACTTGGAATCTGAAGGTTACAAATGCCTAAAACCCTAAAGGGGGATGTGCATACAATACATAAATAAGCATGTGAGAAGGAGGTGTATACGGCTGATATGAGTAGACGCGATTCATCACTAAGAAGGCAAGGAAAGAGAACCGTACATTGCAAGATCAACAAACGTAAAAAGTGTAAAACAAGTTATTCATTCCAAGGTAGAACAAAAACGGGGTTCCATGCCAAAAAGCATCCGAAGCTAATCATGCAACGGAGATGTAGAAATACTCCTACCAAGCGGAGGCGGAGAATGGGCAAGACGGGAAAGCGAGGTGTTCCGGGTTCGACAGGAGCACAAGGCATTCCCGGTTTGACAGGGTTACAGGGTGAAACTGGTTTGACCGGAGTACAAGGCATTCCAGGTTTAGCAGGAGCGCAAGGCATACCGGGAACTGCGGGAGCACCGGGAGTCCAAGGAATACCAGGAATACAGGGTCCAGCAGGAACACGGGGAGCGCCAGGAGTGCCAGGTCCGGCTGGAGTCCAAGGTAGTTCAGGTGCAACAGGTGCACCTGGCCCTACTGGAGCCCGAGGTATAACAGGGCCAACCGGCCCGGCAGCTGACATTTCAAATATTGAAATTGTTCCTACGGCTGAGCGGTATTTTTATTTTGCTCCTGACCAGATTGATTCTTCAGTCACGATTATGGCGGATCAATTTTCTGTAGATGGTGTGCAGGAGGCTTTTCAGCGGTTTAATGTCGGAAGTAACAGTTATGCCAATCTATACATTAATGGAATGATACAAGAAAGCACATTGTACAGCCTGACACCTGCATCGCTGACGATTCGCCTTAACGAAGGGGAAGCAATTCTCCCCGGCACACCTATTATTGTGGAAATTGTTCGGTTTAGTGTGCGATCCAGTGGATGATACTGTTCGCGGTGAGGCAACCCAGAGGCAGATATAGCTGTTTCTTGGGGCAACGAGCCTTTGCGTCCGACATGCCAAAGCTGTAGACTATCTTTGGGGCCTTGGTCATGGATGGCTTGCACGACTTTTTGCAGCGGGGAAATGTGCTCGTCGCTCCATATCCAAGACTGCCTGAGTCTTTTCCCTGCTGGGTGACTGCATGCACCTCAAGCATAATGAGTCCCACCTGTCCTAGCGCCCGTTTTATTCGGTTACATATCTTTTTTATATGAATAAAATGGGATGATACACGTATCATTTAACGTATTTAAGAACATCCACTTATAAAAAATGGTATTTTTAGTTAATTACAATAGATTTTAAATGAAGGTATTAAAGAAGGAATGAGCCTGCATAAATATAATTTGCATTTTAGTTAGTTATCACTTACTATAATCTTATGAATAAGAAAACACATATAGACAGCAAAAAGAAAGATATTCTGCAGGCAGCGATGTGCTTATTTGCAACCAAAGGAATTGACGGGATTTCGGTCAAAGAAATTGGAGAGGCTGCCGGTGTGACGGATGCCGCGATTTATAAGCATTTTAAGAGTAAAGATGCGATGGCTTTGGAAGTATTCGGGCAATATTGCAATAGCTACACCACATTAATTGACTTCTATCGCAAGCAGAGTGGGAGCTTCGTCAGTCGTTTCCATCAACTGGTGGATGAAGTGCTGAATATGCATGATGAGGACCAGTATGGTTTGCTTCTACTATCACAGCATCATGAGCTGTATGTTGAAGCAAGCCAGAGCCAGAATGTGCGTCAGCCGCTGGAGGCGTTGACTGAATTCATCGAACAGGGGATTCAACAAGGTGAACTGCCGAAGCAGGATGCTCTGCTATCCGGTGTGCTCATCATTGGAGCCATTACACGCTTGTCCGTGTCCAGCCTGGAAGGTGAACTTCCACAGCAGTTGGTTCCATTTGCAGCAGAGGTCAAACAACGTTTAACTGCTTTATTAAGTAAAGGTCAGTAGTGACCTTTTCTTTTTAAATATAAAGTTAGTGTTTTCTAACCAAAATCATAATATGAAGGTAGGAAGTGGCTTATATGTCTAAAAAAATATTGGTGATTCAAGGGAATCCAGTCGCTGGCAGTTATGGAGAAGCATTGGCTCAATCCTATGTAAAAGGAGCGAAGGCTGCAGGGGCAGAGGTTCGTTTGTTGCAGCTATCCGCGTTGGACTTTAATCCAAATCTATTAGGGGGATATCGTAATAAATTGCCGCTGGAACCTGATTTGATCCAAGCACAGGAGTCGATTAAATGGGCAGAACATCTCGTTTTTGTCTTTCCGATCTGGTGGGGCAGCTTGCCTGCATTAATGAAAGGATTCATTGACCGTACCTTTATGCCGGGGTTTGCGTTTAAGTATCAAAAAGGAAAACCCCTGCCTGACAAGCTTCTAAAAGGAAGAACGGCCCGCCTCATTACAACGATGGATGGTCCGCACTGGTATTACCGATTTTTCCAGGGACAGCCTGGGCATCGGATGATGAAGGATTCCACGCTGCATCTATGTGGGGTCAAACCAGTGCATTCTACTGCGATTGATCTCATGAATAAATTATCGGATCAGCAGCGCAACGATTGGCTGAGCAAGGTGGAGCAGCTGGGGCGAAGCATGAGCTAGGTTTTCACCTGCCCCAAATCCATTGGCCTACAGGTAAACCATGACGGTAACCGATCATAATTGACCTGCGAAAAGGAAAAAGACCACAATGGGAGCAACTGGCCCGCATTGTGGTCTTTGGAATAGCTCATGTTTTGCAATCAACGTTATATAAATATCGATGCAACGATTAAAATAAATCCGATCGCTAGACCGGCAGGGCCCCAATAATGCATGGGGATAAAAAACAGACTGTGCTGGGTTCCCATTCGATGGGAAATTTACAATGTGTAAAACTGGTAAGAAGGCGTCAAGAAGAAGAGGAAAGCTTAGCTGTTATTGTACTGTTTTGATTCTTGAAAAAAATATGACCACCATTTAGCTATAGGCGGTCATATGATGAATCCAAAAACGTTCCTGTTAGTGGAACATTTGAGAACAATTATTCAGGTCTATTGAGGAGCCTTTGTTCGAAGAAGATTTAATCCTAATCCGATGAAGATTATCCCGGTTATTTTGTTTAAATAGCTGCTAAGCCTTTGGTTGACTTTTATTTTATGGGTAATGTAAGAGGAAAAATAGGCAATAAACAAGCACCATAACAATCCAGTGAACGAAAATGTAAGTCCTAAAATGATAAATGGAATGGGCTCAGAAGCCTTTGTATCAATAAATTGTGGAAGAAAGGCAATGAAAAACAAAGAAACCTTGGGATTCGTAAGACTGGTCAACATCCCTTGTAGATATGTTTTTCTGTTGCTGTGTTGTTTATTGGATTCAGATGCTCTAAAACTTGCATTTGTTTTATCTAATAGCATTCTAACCCCTAGATAAACTAAATAAATAACTCCAATTATTTTAATCATGTTGAACACGATAATTGACTTTGTAAGTATAATTGATAAACCAAAAGCAACTAACAACGTATGGATCAAAGAACCACTAATGATACCGAAAACAGAATACACACCGGCTTTTCTCCCCTGTGCAATGCTTTTCCCAATTATATACATGGTGTCTGCACCAGGAATTAGATTTAGGAGGATTCCAGTAAGCAAAAATACTTCATAATTTACGATTCCAAACATTTTGTGAACACCACCTATTCATTATGAAATACATTAAAAGGTAATGATAATTTAGTAAATAGCTCATTGTCAATCTTCAATATCTGTTATACGTATATGTAAGTTTACCTAAAAAAACCGCTTTTCACCCCTCTATAGGTCTGGCATGACCTGATCCTGAAGGAGGGAAAAGCGGCTTTTAAAATGAGGATACTACGTAGTTACTCATTCACGATAATCAGCAAAAAACATGGGCAGCCTGTCCTGTGTCAAATGCCCAAAGGATGGGCCGTTGTCATATACCCGCGGAGCAGGCGACAGGCTTATTCGGCGGCTGCTTTCGCTTGTTCCGCTACAAAAATAACAGGCTTCATAATCCGGCTCAGCATATCCTGCTTCGGACGATTCCAGGTAACCCAGTCATCCAGTAGCAGACCGCCTGTGTCGCCGCTATTCGGATTCAGGGACCAGTACGTAAAGTACAGGTTGTTGGCACCAATATAGTCTACGAGTGCATTTTGCCATTTCCCCTCAGTAGTAGACAAATCAACATTACGACCGCCGAATTCACCGACCAGCACCGGAGCTATGTTTTGCTTGCTGATGTAGCCCCAGGTTTGATCCCAGATCGCTGGCAGGTTGGACGGGAAGGCCGGGTCGTTGAACCATGGCTGCGAAGACACACCAGGGCCGTAATCATGAGGAGAATATACGACACGGTTCGGTACGTCCAGAACGACAGGATAGTTGGCTACACCTGTCAGGTTGCCACCCCACCAGTATTGGCTATTGTTGCCTTGTACATTGTGATCTACACCTTCTACGAGAATCAGCCAATTCGGATTCACGGACAGAATCGCATTCCCTGCACGTTGTGCCGCCAGACGCCAGTCTGTGGAGGCATTGCCTGTGCCCCAGCTTGCTTGACCGTGTGGCTCATTGTGTAAATCCGCACCAATGACGGTAGGGTTGTTTTTATAACGATCAGCCAACATTTTCCAGTCGCTAATCCAGCGAGACTCAGGGTACTGGGATGTGTACCACAGCTCGGATTGCCCACCTGAGCTTGGACGGTGACGGTCAAGGATAATCTGAATACCGCGTTGTCCAGCTTTTTCGATCAGCTTGTCCATAATTTGAATCGGAGTTAATCCGACCAGGTCAGGGTTTTTGTGATAATCAATACTGTCTGGACGGGAACTGGAATCGAATAACTGATTGCTGTAAGGCAGACGAATCAGATTGTAGCCTTCTTTCTTCACCTGATCCAGCATGTCGTCCATTGAGCGGCTCCACAGTCCATGCAAGGTGTAATTAGGGGTTTCCAGACCGAACCAGTTCAGGCCGTTAAATGCCGCTTCTTTCCCGGATTCGTCTACAATCTTGTTTCCTTGGGTGTGATAATATCCTTTCACACTGGCTGCATCTGCTGAAGCGGGAGTATAGCCATACAGTGTGAAGCCCATTACGAGGGAGGCAATGACGAAAAATGTTTTTTTCAGTCCTTTTTTCTTCATGTTTTTGCTTCCTCCTTTATATGAATGTTTTTGTAACCGATTACAATTTCATTTTATGTTCAAATCTTCCATCAAACAAGTTCATAAAATTCGTATATTTCTAAGATTTCGTTCGAATTCAATAGATTCGTAGCAACGGATGGTTAAGCTAAGTGTCCAGCTTTTGTGGGAGCGGTTGTTTAGGGGCTGAGGGCACGCTCTAACTCCTCATTTATTATATTTTCCTGCTGTAAAAGAAGGTATATAATAAAGTGAAATTCACTTTACATACAGGTTGCAGAATTATATTTGAAAATTAATACGCCTGACATGCAGAAAAAGAAAGGAGGGTAATTATGGTGACAACGATGAAGGAAGTTGCAGAACGTGCCGGGGTGTCGAAGAGTACAGTTTCGCAGTTTCTGCAAAAGAGGTACAACTATATGAGTGAAAACACCAAGAAGAAGATCGAGCAAGCGATTGAGGATCTCAGTTATATACCTAATGAGGTGGCACGTAGTCTCAAGCAGAAGAAGACCTTCATTGTGGGGGTTATTTCTTCAACCATTTTATCGAGATTTACAACAGAAGTCGTGCGTGCCATTGAAGATGAATGCCAACTGGAAAATGTCCAGGTCATTGTCTGCAATACCGATGATGATTCGCTCAAAGAGAAAAAGTATGTCCAGTCGATGATTGCTCGGCAAGTGGATGGACTTATCATTTTCCCGACGGAAGAGAACAAGAAATTATATGTTTCCCTTGCCAAGAATGGCTATCCTTTTGTGTTTGTGGACCGGAAAATCGATGAAATCAGCGTGGATACGGTGCTATTGAATAATGAAAAGGCCAGCGAGCTTGCGGTTGAAGCACTCATTGAGCATGGTCATAACAACATTGGGATTATCACGTTCCCCTTAGGCAAAAAAGCGATCACCACACGAAGTGAGCGGCTGTCAGGTTATCGAAATACGTTGGGCAAACATGACATATCAGTGAATGAAAACTATATCAAAAGCGGCAGGTTGGATGAAATGCCTAATCTGATTGGACAACTATTCCACATGGAGAATCCGCCCACCGCAATTATTGCTACGAATGACATGATTTTGGAGCAGGTGCTGATTTATGCAAAAAATAATCATCTGACCATACCTAATGACTTTTCCTTGATTGGCATAGATGATGTATCCTTTGCATCTTTTTATAATCCGCCGATCACAACCGTTTCCCAGCCGAGTTTTGAAATGGGGAAAAGAAGTGCGAGGCTACTGCTGGAGAAAATTGATCAAAAAGAACAGGATCATGAGGAGCTGTCAGAAATCATCCGAATGAATCCGGTCATTAACCACAGAGAATCTGTCCAAAAACTGAACTGAATGATTGAATAAGTCCTTTTTATCTTTTTGAAAACGTTTTTATGAATTCTATTGTAAAAAGAAAATAAAGAGCTATAATGATCTTATGATTCGAGTCATGAATACCCTTTCATTTATGTATGTCCTGATTTTAGTGATGATTGCGATTGAAGAGAGGGGAGGAATGGAACTTAACGAATAATGTATGGAGTAAGTTGTGATTTAATTCACAAAAAATGATTCTGCTTCTTTTTACATTCCCGAGAGGGAAATTTTTTTCGAGTATTACTAAATCGATTTAGTAAGAATGGAAAATAAATAAAAGAAAGTCGGAGATCACTATGAAAATGTTTATGAGCATTATCAGGGAGCCATCCATCATTATCGCGATTGTGACATTACTCGGCCTTATATTCCAGAGGAAGAAAGTATCAGAGATCATTACGGGAACTACCCTTTCTTTTATGGGTTTCACCATGATCAAGGTCGGCGGCGGCATTTTAGGTGGCGTTCTCACTAACTTCAGCCAAATTTTTTCTTATGCGTTCAACCTTAAAGGTGTCGTACCAAGCAATGAAGCCATTATGGCACTGACCATTGATCAGATCGGGGCGGATGCTGCGCTCATTCTGCTCTTTTCCATGATCCTTAACATCGTGCTTGCACGCCTGACCAAGTTCAAGTACATTTATTTGTCTCTTCACTTGATTTTGTTTATGAGCTTTGCCGCTACAGCCGTTATGAAAGGTCTGGGTCTCAGTTCGCTGACTACGATTATCGTCGGTTCTTTGGTAATTGGGAGCTATATGGCGGTGTTTCCTTACCTACTCCGGAATGCCAGCAAAAACATTATTAAATCGGATGAATATACGATTGCTCATGCTTCCATGACCTCTTACATTCTGGGTACCTATTTAGGGAAAGTTTTTGGCAACCGTGAAAATGACACCGAAAATGTGAAAATTAATGACCGCATCAGTTTTTTGCGCGACCCCAATGTTGCAACGACCTTGACGATGCTTGTGCTTTTACTGGTATCTGGACTGGTTGCTGGTTCTGATTATGTCAGCAAATTATCGGATGGCAAAGAATATATCGTCTTCATTCTCGAACAGTCAGCTATTTTTGCTGCCGGCTTGTATATCGCAAAAGCAGGTGTTAAGCTTTTTACAACTGAAATTGTACCCGCTTTCAAAGGCTTCTCCCAAGTGTTCGCACCTGGAGCAATCCCTGGTGTGGATGTTCTGGTACTGTTCGATAAATCACCCAATTCCGCGTTGGTAGGCTTCTTGGTCAGCTTCTTCACAGGCGTTGCCTGCGTCTTTCTTTTCCCGTTTATCGGATTGCCTGTCATTGTGCCGGGGATCATGGCCTGCTTCCTCGCTGGTGGTGCAGCCGCGATATTCGGCAATTCCAGCGGTGGTTTCAGAGGAGCTGTTATTTCCAGTTGTCTTAATGGATTCTTGCTCTGTCTGCTGCCGGCCCTCACCTTGCCGCTCTTTTCCTTTTTGGGTGCCGAAGGAGTAACATTCGCCGATCCCGACTTTACTACCCTTTCAGGAGTACTTTGGCTTATTTTCCGCTGGTTTTAAACTAAATCGATTTATGAGATTTTTCCAAAATAACTTATCTAAATCATTTGCGTCAAAATCATTTGCGCTTAAAAAGAGGAGGAATTATCCATGTTTTTTAACGATCAAGATATTCAAATTGATATCGTTGACAGTAATACCACCCGGAAAGTGCTGGCCCACAGTGACCAGCTTATGTATGTCAAAGTGATGTTTGCTAAAGCCCAAACAGGGGAGATTCTGTTGCATAAGCATGTCCATGAACAAGTCACTTATGTAATAAAGGGAAGCTTTAAGTTCATGATCGATAATGGCGAAACCAAGGAAGTGCAGACCGTCAAAGAAGGAGACAGCATCCATTTTCCATCCGATACTCTTCATGGCTGTATCCCACTGGAGGATGGCGGTATTCTGCTAGATGCATTTACACCAGCACGTGCAGATTTCCTGTAACGTCCGATCATTTCATTTTTATCTTTTTTAGAAGAAGACCTGCAAGTATGTTATATTTAACAAACGGCAATCGTGATGAACAGTAATATAGTGATTTTTAGAAAAGGATGAGATGATTTTGGAGAACAACGAAACTCAGCAAGAATTTGCAGAAGTATATGAGCAGCTTAAAGTAGCTGCAAACCGAACCTCCGATTGGAAAACACGCCTAGCCGCGGTAAATGATCTGGGTGCATGGAAGAACCAGCAGACGATTGACTTGCTGACACACCGTTTGAATCATGATACGGTATATGCCGTTCAGGAAGCCGCTTACCGCAGACTTCAGGAATGGGGCGAGAATGTACAGCCGCCTGTTCGCAAAGAGGGTGAACTTGTTAAGGGTCTGACGAAGATTCTGGTGCGGATTAAAAAAAGCCTACCAGCCGACCATACCTATAACGATTTTCGCGAGAAGCTGCACAAGATGAGAGTCGATATTTATGACATCTACGAAGGCGACAAGGGTGCTGAATTTGATCAGTGGCTGGAGCAAAAATGGGCTTCGTTATCCACAAGATAATGTCTGAACCCTGTAATTGAATGTATTTTTAAGGATTGTTGCTGGTGATACAGACAGAGCCTTAACAAGGATAAGGGATTATCTTTGTTAAGGTTTTTTTAGCTTGTTCTCCTTAAGAATCATGTCCTTTATCTTTATGCCACTGTATATATACTTCGGCAATATGGTACGATGGGATCGGATTATTTTAGTGTGTACATGGGAGGGACTAACATGAGCAAGGCGAAGCTGTGTTTTATCGGGGCTGGCTTTCACGCTTCAACGAATATATATCCTGCTGTTATTGGGGCAGGTGCTGAAATTCAGGCGATTGCGACTAGAGATCTAAGCAGATCGAAGACGGCACTCCAGCGGTTTGGAAGCAGTGGCACACCTTATGACAATTACAAGGCTATGCTGGAGCAGGAAGACTATGATGGAGTTGTCGTGATTGCACAAGCGGCAGATCATCCTTCGCTCGTACTAGACTGCATTAAGGCTGGAAAACATGTTTTTGTAGACAAGCCACTGGGCTGGAATGCCGAGGAAGCGGCCCAAATTGCAGATGCGGCAGAAGCAGCGGGTGTCGTGCTGATGGTCGGTTTCATGAAGCGCTACGCGCCTGTATACATAAAATTAAAAGAATTGATTGAGGGTGGCTCACTTGGAGCCGCACGCTCGTTTCAGGCGAAATTCCTCGTGGACAGTACCCTGTTTTGCAAAACTGGCGAAGATTTCATGAAGCTGGCGGCGGTTCATATGGTCGATCTGGTACGTTATTTGTTTGGAGAAGTGGTGCAGGTTACCGGATTTGCGAACGATAACGGCGAGTGTATTTCCCATACGATTGCCCTGAAATTTGAAAATGGTGTAGTGGGTAGCCTATACTTCGCAGGTATGACAGCATGGACACGCGAGAGCGAAGGGTTCACGGTAACCTTTGATCATGGTTTTGCGAACGCGGATGAGGTGAATACACTGATCATTCACAAGTCGGAGAGTCATACAGAGCTTCCTTGGAAATCCCTTGCGGAAAACGATACGGTTCTGACACCGTCAGCCTCCGCGATGTCGGGCGGATACCGTGATTTGTACTTGCGCGGTTTTGTTGGTGAAATCGCACATTTCATGAACTGCTGCCAAGAAGGACGGACGCCTGATTCAAGTGGACGGGATAACGTGAAAACGATGGAGCTGTGCGACCGCATTTTGGCTGCGCTCCAATAGGATACCCATTTCATATACAAGTTTCGGAGCCTAGACGGTACCTTAGTTTGGGTGATTTGAAAGAAGCTTCGGTGTAACTGGTCAGTAGATGGCTCCTGCATTTGTCGGGAGTCATTTTTTTCGTTTACCCTACGACCTTTCTATTTCATAGCATTCCTGCCCCTTTTGATTAATCTCTGCTGAAAATATGCCAACAAAGACGAACGATGCGATAGAATAGGAAAAGGAAAGCGTTATCATCACCCATTTTTCTGCGATGGTTCAGGGGGAGAAGGCTTATGCGTTCAAGGTCAAGGTTTCAGCCATTAAACACATTACGTAATCAGATTTTTATCGGATTTATACTGGTGATGCTCATTATGATGAGTGTGGCGGGGGCGTTCATTTATCTCAATGTGTCTCACCTGTTAAAAGACAGTGCCGAGCGGCATATTGGTCAGACTGCGGTACAAGCAAGCGGTAGGCTGGATGCATTAATCGGCCAGATGGATAGCTTGACGGAGCAGGTCGCGAATCACCCGTCTGTTCAGCATATTCTGCTGGAGGAGCGCAACGGGGTCAAGGTGAATTTCGGACAGCGTCAATCACTACTGCAAGTGATGCATAGCTATCAGGCATATATGCCGAGTGTCGGCTCACTGGAGCTGTATACCGCCGAAGGAAAGATGTTGTTTCCGATTAGAGAGGGCAGTCTGGAGGAACGTATTGGACAGGCAGACATCCGGGAAGCGAATCAGATGAAAGGAAGACTGGTCTGGATCGGCATTGATCCCGAAGACCCCCGGTCACTGCTGGCAATTCGGCAGGTGAGCCTGGTGGATCGCTGGTTCTCACGTGGAGGGTACCTGATTACCCGTATGGAGCGAAGTTATTTTGGACTGAATGGTGCGTCAGCGGTCAATGAAGAAGCGGATGAAACCATGCTGCTTGTAGATCGTCAAGGTCAGCTGCTGTCGGGCGAACCTATGAACCAGGCGGATTTGTCAGGTGTTCTGCATAGCAAGACACAGACGGTTCATATTGGGGAGCGGGAATATGTGAAGGCAGTTCAGCAGTCGGAGCGGACGGGCTGGTCGCTGCTGATCCTGATTCCGGTTAGCGTCGTCACAGACGGAATTACGGTTTTACGGACTACACTTATCATTTCCGCGTCTCTTGGTGCCGTGCTATTCCTGTTCATGTCCTTTATGTTGTCTACGTTGATTACAAGACCGATAGGTCACTTGATTCAGGCGATGCGTCGTTCACGGGAAGGGGCATTGGCCCTGAATCCAGAACCGGCAGCAGCGGTCGAGCTGCGAGAATTGAACGCAGAGTACAACACAATGATTGTCGATATCAATGAATTGATCCGTGTTATTTGCGAGAAGGAGGTTTTACAAAGCCAGACCGAACTTAAAGCTCTGCAGGCGCAGATCAATCCGCATTTTCTTTTTAATACGCTGGATGCTTTCAACTGGTCACTACAGGAGAAGGGAGAAGAGGAGCTTGCCGGGCTGATGGTGTCCATGTCGCGGCTGTTTCGTTATGTTATCGAACCGGCTCACCATGACTCTTGGGTGACCCTCGGGGAAGAAATGGCGCAAATCCGTCGTTATCTGGAACTGATGGAGATGCGTCTGGGTGAACGTCTGAGCTGGCAAATTCATATGCCTTCGGAGGCAGCCAGAATTCCGCTTCCTAAACTGCTGATCCAGCCTATTCTAGAGAATGCCATTTTGCATGGTGTCGAAAATCGCATCGGCAACGGCCGTGTTGAAATTAGTGTCACTCCTTCGACCAGATCGGGTTGGACCAAGATCGCGGTCATAGATAACGGACCTGGAATGACACTGGAAGAACTTGCAGCTGTGCGTACAGCGTTGATGGGGGGAGCAGCCTGCCAGAGCAAGGGAACCGGTATGGGACTAGTGAATGTGCAGCGCAGGCTTGCTCTTTATTATGATAGCGCATCTTATCCAACGGACGGTGTGCTGATACATAGTGCTGAGCAGGAAGGAACTGTGGTCACTTTTGAAATTCCTGATGAATATGGAGGGCGGTAGGAATGAGAGTTTCATCCAAAACCATTGTCATTGTAGACGATGAGCAGCGAACACGTCAGGGGATACACCAGACATTGGAGCAATGGGCCGCCGGGAAATACCGGATTGTGACATCTGGTAATGGTTTGGAAGCGTTAAATATACTGCGTGCAGAGACCGTTCATCTGTTGATTACGGATGTCCGGTTGCCGGAATTCAGTGGGCTGGATTTAATCCGCTCTCTGGAACGGGATTCACGACGACCAGCGATCATTGTCATCTCGGGTTATGCGGAGTTTGATTATGTCCAGCAGGCTCTTCGTCTGGGAGCCGTCAATTATTTGCTCAAACCGATTGATAAGCAGGAGCTGCTGAATGCGGTAAATGAAGCGCTTCGGCTGGAAGAGGAGCGACAGCGGTACGAGAAGCTGGACAAGCTGGCTGACCCTGTTCTGCTAGAGCTTGATCTCCAGGCGGCTACTCTTAGTGATCCGGTACGGCGTGCCTTCACTTATATGGCGGAGCATCTTCACGAATCCATTACGATGGCGCAGACTGCCGCGCATTCACACCTGAATGCCAGCTATTTTAGTGTTTTATTCAAGGAGCAAAGTGGTTTGTCCTTCAGCGAATATCTGCATCGGCTACGGATCCAACGGGCTAAGGAGTTGCTGTTGCATACTCAGTTAACGATTGCCCAAATCGGCGAGCGATCAGGCTACCGAACAGATAAATATTTTATTAAAGTATTCAAAGCGACGGAGGGGGTAAGCCCCAGCCGCTACAGGCAGCAGATGCGTACAGGGCCGGAGAATATCGACTGACGTATAGGCAGATCAAACCCAATAAAAGTGGAATTATACCCAATGAGCGTACCCTGTTGGAAGCAGGAATGGAGTGCTAAACTTACAAATGATAACGGTTACAAAAAATATAATTACAACAAACGGAGGTCTAACGATGTCCAACGAGTATGGTTTACGTAAGCGCTCACATCAAAAATGGTTTGCTGGGTTGACCCTGCTGCTGTCATTCATGCTGGTGCTATCCGGTTGCAGTGTTGGTAAGGATGGTCAAGGCGGTTCCAGTGGAGAAGGGGGAAAGGTTACACTCAAAATGATGCACCTGTGGCCAGAGGGAAGCTCGGCACAGCAGAGCAAGCTTGTGACTCAGATTATAGATCAATACCAAAAGGATCATCCGAATGTCGTCATTCAGCAGGAAGTGCTGGAAAATGAACAATACAAAAACAAACTCAAAGTGCTGTCAGCTTCCAATGAATTGCCGGATATCGGCATCACCTGGGCAGCGGGCTTTATGGAGCCTTACGTTAAAGGTGGATTATTTACACCGATGGATGACCTGTTGAATGGTTCCAAGCTGAAGGACAAATTTGTACCGGGAACGACCGAAGCTTATGCGCTGAATGGCAAAACGTATGCGCTTCCGATTGAATTGAATATTACACCTATTTATTACAACAAAGCCATATTCCAAAAATACAACTTGAAGGTACCTGCGACATTTGACGAGTTTAAGCAGGTTGTGAAAACACTTACGGATCATGGAGTTGCACCGATTGCATTGGGCAATAAAGACCGCTGGACTGGCTCGCTCTGGTACATGTATCTGGCGGACCGTATAGCGGGTAACGAAACGCTGAAAAAAGCGATTGACGGTTCAGGATCGTTCGATGACCCTGGTTTAATTCAGGCGGCCTCCGAAGTCCAGACGCTTGTGGATATGAATGCCTTTAACAAAGGATTTAACGGCTTGTCCAATGATGAGGGAAAATCCGAGTTTATGAACGATAAGGCAGCTATGTATTTGATGGCTACTTGGGAATTGCCGAATTTTACGACCAATCCCGCAATCCCACAAGCATTTAAAGATCAAATTGGCTTCTTTAAATTCCCGATGGTTGCAGGCGGCAAGGGCAACGAGAACAGTTGGGTAGGAGGTCCGGGAGTAGGCTTGTTCGTTTCGGAAAATTCCAAGGTGAAAGAAGAGGCCAAAGCGTTCGTTGAATACTTCGTAGTCAAATGGGGAGAACAATCGGTCACACAGGCAGGCGTTATTCCGGCGACGAAAGTGGACACCTCCAAAGAAAATTTGCCCAAGCTGTATGTCGATTTGCTGAACGGACTGAATCAAGCTAGCAGCATTACATTGTTCGCCGATGTACAGATGAAGCCGAATGCAGCGCAGGTGCACTTGAATATGATTCAGGCGTTGTTTGGTAAAGCGGTGACACCGCAACAATTTGCCGACCAGCATAAGGCTGCCATCGAGAAAGGAAATTGAAATTGACCACCTAAGGAGGTCCGACCGTGGAAAAGGTCATGTCGAATAAGCTCGTCATTGCTCTATATGTATTGCCTTCTCTACTATTGCTATTCGCTATTATATATGTACCCATCGTACTGACCGGCTATTACGGCTTGAATCAGTGGAATGGAATTGGCTCTATGACTTTTGTGGGGCTGGACAACTATCAACATTTGCTCACAGACAGTGCATTCTGGCAAAGTGCCTGGCATTCGCTGCTGCTGGCCTTGTTTTCAGGAATTAGTCTGATCGGTTATCTGGCCATTGCGATGATTTTGTCAGGAAAAATCAAGGGAGCGAATCTGCTGCGGAAAATTTATCTGATTCCCATGCTGCTGTCTTCTGTAGCGATCGCACAGCTATGGCTTAAAATATATCATCCAACGAACGGAGTGCTCAATTCCTTACTGACGTCGGTCGGAGTTCACAACCCGCCTGAATGGTTAGCCAATCCGTCTCTGGTGCTGCTGGCCTTGTTCATTCCGATTATTTGGCAATATGCAGGATTTTATATCCTGATCTATTATGCCGGGCTGAAAAACATTCCCGAAACGCTGATGGAGGCTGCCCGGATCGACGGGGCCAGTGCCTGGCAGATTGCGACTCGTATCAAATTGCCCCTGCTGCGCGAGGTGATTAACGTTACGATCATATTATCGATTGTCGGCTCGCTCAAATATTTTGACCTGATCTATGTCATGACGGACGGTGGACCGAATGGAGCCAGTGAAGTGATGGCCTCTTACATGTACCACCAGGCATTCCGCAGCTTTGATTTTGGATACGGCAGCGCTACAGCCTTTGCCCTGCTGCTCATCTGTCTGATCGCTACGTGGCTGATCCGTAAGGTTACGGCCACAAGTGAAACCATCCAGTATTCATAATCCAGTCTTGCAAACAGATGAGGGTAACAAAGGACAGGAAGAGGGAGGAACGGATATGAAAACCCAGGCAGCCGCCAACTATCCGCTTGGAGTCGCTACCCGCGGCAAAATGTTAACTCGGGTCGGTTATGCCGCTTTGTATATCATTTTAATCATCTTGGCGGTGACGCAGCTTTTACCGCTGGTGTGGCTGATGCTGTTCTCGCTTAAAAATAATCAGGAAGTGTTTAACCTTCCGCCGTTTGCACTCCCGTCCCAGCCGCATTGGGAGAACTATATGAATGTGTGGACCAGCGGCAACATCGGGCGGTACTTTTTCAATAGTGTGTGGATTACGGTCATATCCGTGGCGCTAACGGTGCTGCTAGCCAGCTTTGTAACGTTTGCCATTACACGTATGCGGTGGAAAGGAAGCCAGCTGGTTCTCGGGCTCTTTATGGTCGGACTGATGATTCCAGTCCATTCCACCTTGATTCCGTTGTTCAGTATGTTTCTCAAACTGCATTTAACAGATACTTCACTCTCCATCATCCTGTCGTATGTTGCTTTTAATCTGCCGACAACGATGATGATCTTGCTGGGCTTCTATTACGCCTTGCCCCGTGAAGTGGAAGAAGCGGCCGTTATGGACGGCTGCTCCGTCAACCGGATGTTCTTCCGAATCGTGCTGCCCATGACAACCCCTGTCATGGCAACGACATCTATTATTAACATGATCTATAACTGGAATGAGTTTATTTTCGTCAATACGTTCATCAGCTCGGACGAAAACAAAACACTGACCGTTGGTGTCCAGAACTTTATCGGACAATATACGACCGACTGGGGAGCTATCGGAGCTACGTTGATGATCAGCATTTTGCCCATTTTGCTAGTGTTCCTCATCATGAGTGACCGGATTGTGGAAGGGATCGCGGCCGGGTCGGTTAAGGGGTAAAACAAATTCCCCTGGTTAGAAGAGCACCCCCTAGTGTAGACATTGGAACAAACCTCTTGGTTTGTCCGATGAATGCTAGAGGGTGTATTTTTTGCGTGAGTTTAGTTTGAGTTGATGGGGAATACATAAATGAAGTGGAAAATCCATAGATTTAAGCTTTTCTGAAAATAAATGATGAGCAAACATGTTGATATTTATGATGCCGGCCAATTGCGAATCCATCAGAGATTATGATGTGGTTGGTAACTCTGATAGGGGGATGGCAAGTTATTGTTTTGGTGCAGGGAGATTGGTGGGACTGCTATTTTTATTTCTTCTTTAAATTGAAAAAGTCCATTCCTCTTATGATTCAAATTGGAATGGACTTTCAAAATTTTAGAGTGACCCATCTTAAATAAAAGAGTAAATGAATTTAATATATATTTAGTAATGATTTCTCTATATAATTCACTCCCGAATCTATATAATTAGGTTCATTTATTTTACAGCTATGTTTAGGGCAGTAGCTTTAAAGAGTAATCCATTTAGTCTCTAGGAGAAATTAATTTAAGAAAAGCTGCGAATGATTCACATACAAAATCTAATGTTTCGTCTTGCCAGTCTTCAAGTGATTTTTCTTCTAATTCCTCTTCGGTTATTTCACTTTCTAAAATTAAATCTTCATGGTTTTGAAACAAAATTTGGGGTTCATTTTTATCTTTCCGAAAATCAAATAAAAATTTATCTTCAGATCCATTAATAGCAAAGGGAATTACTTTTCAATTCTTGGCATGTAGGGCCTGAGGAACAATAAATAGTTAAAGAATAGCAGAAAAAGTTTGGAGCAGGGGCGATTCCCCACGTCTTCACATTGAGTGCCCGCTCATTGAGTGGGTTTTTGCTTCTAATCATAGACATGTTAGAAATTGGTGAAACTTGTAGACATTCTGCTACATTTAAATCATGTTGTCGATAAAATAGTGGCGTAATGCTTCCAGAAACCAATCTGGTTAATTTGACATAGCATATTTCCCTCCCGTGGTTGAAGTGTGTGTATGTTAACTCTGATGGGGAGGAATGGAAATTCATTGTTTTGTGTAGTGAGATGTTGAATTATCTTTAGAAATATATTTTTCATTAAGAAATTTTTGGACATGAAATTTAAATGTCGTAAAAAATTTATTTAAGTAATAAGAATAACAAAAAACAGGTCAATCATGGTGATACCTAACCATAATCGACCTGTTCAAACGTAACGGAATAGAGTAATTTAGGGGATGAAATTTAAGCATTGATGCGTGTACAAACAAATCTTTATACGGGCATTACCGAGTTAGGTCCACTTGGACTTAGACGCCCGACTTATTCGGCACTGGGTGAAGTCTATTCATCACGTGCTAACATGAACTAGAAAAACACTACTCTTTTAGCGTTTCAAAAAATTCAGATATATTTGGGGCGACCCTTTGTGTCACAGGAGAAAACTCCTCCGACTCTTCATGAAACCAAATAACTACAGTAGGCTCTTCCGTTTCTCTAAAATCCAAACAAATAAAATCCCCTGAAAAAAGCGCCGCAATAGGAACTACATTCATCCCCACTAAATCTTCATTATCAGTTAATCTATCACCTATTTGAGTAATAATAACTTCAATATCATACCATCCATTAATAGGATCAGCTTCACTATCATTCAATATACAAAGAAATTTTTCAATTATATATTCATGATGATTAAAACTAAACACATTTGTGATAGGCACAACTCCATTATTTTCCTTAATAAAATTCCTATAAGTATCAGGAAATGAGACTCTCAAGCTTCGCTCAACTACATTTAATAATTCGTCGGTTGGCAATGGAAAAACAATTGTATTAACATCTAATCTCACTTTTTTCACTCCCTATTCTTATCTTTTAGCATGCGCCCAACCACCTGGAGCTCTTCCACCCTTATGATTTATGGAATTATGTATTCCAAAAGGTACTAATTCCATTCTACCGTTAATTTCAGAATGATGCCATGTTGTTCCAGGTGGGCGTGTTCCACCTGGAAGTTGTGAATCAAGCCATTGGAACTGTTTAGGATCAGATTTCTTCCAATAGTCTTTCGGCAACTCTAAAATAACAGGTTTCCCATCAAACTTTATGATTAAATCAGCTTTCTCAAAATCAGGATGTCTTGTACCAGGCTTCATAGGTATATCAGGTATTTTCTCTAGTTCTTTCGCTCGTTCTCTAATCAACTTAATTTGCTTTTGTGTTAGAGTATCTCCCCCTGGTACATTTCTCCACTTCCAAGGGACGTTTGAATTAACTTTCTCTGCATAAACTGTAGCAAAGTCATCTAATACTTCATCAAATTTCTTATTACCTGACAAGAAATCATCAATGTTTTTTAAATAAGGTAGCTTACTACTACTACCATTGCCACCTTCTCCCGTCCCCTTAGTGCTCTTACCCGTATACTCTCCTGATTCTAACGCATCAATCTGTTTTTGTCTCTCAGGCGAAATCTTTGCACCGGAACCTTTAGAATGTGGGACGTCGGGACCAGGATCATGAAACCGATAATGACCTCCAGCAGTTTCGAAAATGGGTAACCTTTTAGTTATACGGATGTTCATCTTTCTAGCTACACTTTGCAAGTAACTCCCTAAGGATTCAAAATTGGTTGGAAAACGGATGGCATTCGTTTTGAATTTTCCATCTCCAACCTTGGCTAGAGCAGAGTCGGCCTTTGCTGAATCTCCGAATAACCCCGGTGTTCCTCCTTTACTGGCTTTCTTTTCTTCAGCTTCCTTGAGCCCCTTAGATAAGGAGGCTTCTTCTTTGCCCAGCTTTCCTAGATTTCTAATTAATTTTGCTCCACCTTTGACAATTGTATAAATGTCGGCTCCACGTTCAACGGCCTTGATACTGTCATATCCTGCATCGTAACTTTCCTGTTTGGTATCGGTCAATGGATTAGGGAAGAAATTATTCAATTTTCGCTCAATCGGATCGGGTATGCTTTTTATGCCGTCCCACACGGTTTCAAGGTCGTGAACTACATCTTTCTTTGTTTTTTTCCCTTGGAATGAATCGGCAATATAGTTCCAGCCAAACTTCGCACCGCCCTTAATACCCTCGAGCGTCTCATTGCGCTCCAGAAAACCTTTACCAGTGTAATTTCCCGGCATAACGAAAGGAGTCATTACCATGGTCCCCATATCCGCTATATCGACAACTGAGTCCCATACCCCGCTTAAAAACTCTATACCCGCATCCCATTCTCCCTTGAGCGTGGCGCCTACATTTTCCTTAACGCGTGCTCCGAGCACACTTTGGATTCCGTTTTCAGCGACTTGCTTCTCAAAGTCAGACAAAATCGGTTCTGGGTAGTATTGATGGAGGGAAGCTTTAAGCTGGATTTCTGAACTCACGCTGTTAACTTCCTGCTCCAGATCCAACGTATCGGTTGTCGTATTTAAGTGTAAGCCGTTGGTTCCTTGCAGCAGGATGCTACCTGCCGAAAGACTAAGACTGCCTGTGGCTTGAATTTGTACACGTTGGGTGCTGTTCAGGCTGACACCGTTATGGGTATTCATGGAGATGTATAGTGATCCTTCCTGAGCACTCATCGACAGTTCGGAGTTCCCTAAGGAAATTTCTTTTCCCTGCGGATTTGCAAAGGATTTGACCCCGGGATCGGCTGTTTTACGCTGGTGGCGTACTGCAGGCGATTCGACCACGGCACCTTGAGCTGCGTGAGATGAAGGGACAGCAATGCTGGATGGTTTCGTTCGAACCGATTGTATGACCATCGCATCGTCTTCGTCAGCACTTGGAAAATACAGCTTCACCTGCGCACCTTTTTCCGGCATCAGATACCAAACCTGATTACCTTCAGCAGAATAGGGGAACCATTGGGCATCCTTGGGATTCTGCTGATCGTCTATATCCAGATGCAATCGAACCTGATTCCGGCTGACCTCTAATATTTTCCCCTCAATAGCGGCGCCAATGATCGTTCGATTATATATTTTAGGGACCTTCAAGCCCGCCAACAGGGCGCATTCATACGACCAAGTAACCAAACCGCGAATCAACTGTCCTTCACGTTTGGTGATGACGTAGGTTTCGTGATTGCGTTCGACTTCATCTCCCAATTGCAGCATTTGATCCCACTCAAAGGTATACCGGGTGTAATCTCCGATGCTGGCAGATCTCCAGCCATTCGCCTCCTGATCCAGATAGGGAGCAATCTTGCGCTGCAACGAAAAAGGAACCTCTTTCAAAAGAATATGCTGTCTGGCTTGCGGAATACCGATCCAAATTTGAGCATGGTGTGAAACGATATTAGGGACGAGAAGGGCTCCCACATGCGAAGCCAGCCGTTTTAAAAAAGTCCAATCTGTCTCCTGATATTGCATGATGAATTGGCCTGTTTCTTTTTTCTCAAACGCTTCATCAATCTTATCCGAGCCTTTGTAATCGGCCAGCACCGCATCTACAATCTCCGCATACTTTTGATTGATGTGTTGAAAGGAGCGGTTTTTGAGCTGCGTATCTAGTTTAAAACTATGAGAAATGACGTCGAGAGTTACCACGATCTCCTGATGTCTGTGCTCCACATCTACGCAGTACAGTTGTCCCATAAATAAGGGATGCTTTTGATCTTTGGCATCGGAATACCAGAGTTCGACTTTGTCGTCGCTGCTTGCTTTGGTAATGATTGTGTGTGCTTGATCGGCTTCTAGACTACCCGTGATCACCAGTCTAGCATGTTCTCCGAGCTCGTGACTCATATGGACATTACGAAGACGCAGCTTGCCATAGGGCCAGGTAACATGTAAGTGCTGATAGGTAAAGCGGTCTTTCGCTACGATGTTCATCCTTAATCTCCTTGCCTGTTAAAATCAGCCATCTTGTCCGTCATCTGTAATGGAGATAATGCCTCCACCACCCGATCCCGTGCTGTCTGCACCAAAAAAGGAGGATATCGCCTCTTGTACACCTTGACAGCTACACATTAAGGTAGAATTGTTGAGTAGGGCAGGTGCCCCCTCAATCAATACGTCTTCCTTACCGCCTGTCCACTTGGACCCAAAAGCAATCTCCGGTTCACAGGGAAGACCCTGCTTCAATTTACACAATCCAAAAGCATTGATTTTGCTAATATTGGCTCCACAAATGGCATCGTCCACGTTCAGAACGGGTTTATCTTTAATGAAAACACCGTGGCTGTACATCATATTGAGCACACCAGGGTCTGTTCCTTGACTGCACTGTAACTTGGCTCCTCTCACCACATAAGAATGTTCTCCGCTGAGTGCACCTTGAGCCAGAGCTTTAATAAGTAAAGGTAAAAACATACAAGTACCTCCTTGAATAAAAGGTATAGAATCAAGAAAGCTCCGACCATGTTGCGGTGTGCAGCATGGCATAGGTTAAGGGAACCCAGAGGGGAGCATCCTCCAGCTTAAATTGGCAACTTCCGATCACAGCCTTGCCATGCCAGGAACGCACAAAGACAATCTGATAATAGGGAGAGGGGGAAACTAGAAAAATAGCTTCATAACAACCAATGACGGTATCATGAATAGAAAGAGCCTTTTCATCCACGAGCTTCATACTTGGTTGTGCGCGACTCGTTTGCTCAATCATCTGCTGTTGATAGATTTCTATTTGCGTGGGGTTCAGTTCTTGCCTGCTTTGGTGCAGACCTAACAGGATTCCACCCAGCTTGTCCTGAACAACGAAGCTTTTCGACGGATCTACCGTCTGTCCAGCCCGAACTTCTGGAATAAGAGAGTCAGGCAGGGAAATGGTGTGTTGATTTTCAAAGACAGAAAGGGTTTGAAATCGAATTTCCTGTTCATTCGGTAGGGTTAGTGAGCCTTTCAAAATTCCCTCCATCGCCGCTTCAATAGATATCATCATCCAGCTTTCATCGTTTTCCGCTGTACTTAGTTGCTCTTTCAACGTTTGTTGATGATGCAGTTTCAAAAAAAATTCATCCCAATGCTCCGTCAAGGTTGAACCTCCTTATAAGAGTTCTAGCTTTTGTAGCCGAAAACCACTCAAACTCCGTCGCAGCAAACTTTCAGCAGCCTCTAAGCTAATGATGAAATAAGGTTCCCTCACGTTGGAGAGTCTGAAAAAATGGTGTCCATTCACCTTTTGACTATCCAGCACAAGGCGTTTCAGGGTTTGATCATGCGGATAAAATTCAGTCTGTTCCGAAATACCATCCACGGAGGTAACAGATGGAATCCAATATAGCTCCTGACGGCTGGGTTCCCGGTTCACGATATACAACTGCTTAAAACGAGCTTGTGTATTGTATAGTTCTAGAATCCGTTTCATAGGATCGGAAAATAGCGGTTGTGAGGGTGAAAACGGTAGCCAGTCCGTGTACTCGGCATCTTCTGTCGCATGAACATCTAAAACCTGAGCCGGAGGCATGCCAACAAATGGCGTTTTAAAAAGGTCTAAATTCATCGGTTTAATGTTTCGGGAAATACGATGATCATCGACCAGCACATAATAATGGCGCATACACATTCCTCCTTATTCCGTCCACACAATAGATTGACGCTGTGCTTCGCTTAGTTTCCAATGCTGTTGGTACTTTCGCGGGACAAGGGTTCCTTGCATTGTAGCCCCCTCAAAACACACATGTTCAAACGAATGTACATCTGTAAAATCGGCCCCATCCAGGTTGGCGTGTTCAAAACGAAGTCCACATAGCCCCGGCACCCGAACTCCATGTTCCCGATACGGCTGTCCGCTGGCACTATTGAAGTGAGCACCTCTCAAATCGCTATATCTAAAATCCGTGTCGGTCAGGAGGCATCCCTGAAAGCTGCTTCCTGCCAGATTCGCTCGTTGCCAAATGCTTCCGATCAATATGCAGCTGTGAAACTGGCTTTCCCGTAAGTCACTGTGGCTAAAATCGTTATAGCGCAAATCCTTTTGCATCAGGTGAATGTGGGGAAGAGAGAGCCGCTTTAGGTTTTCGTAAACATAGGGTTCTTCTTCACTGGAATGTATCAATTGCTCTCTCACTTGATCTGCAAGAAGCGATTTCTGATCTTCGACATATAGATTCTCGCTGATATCCTTGTACTCGCCCGTTCGGATAGCTACACGATCAGCTTTATGAATGGCGAGATACTCAGGCATTTGAACCACTTCTGCCATCCCTAAGCGCAGGAGGGAGTTCACAAACTGGTGGAAAAAAGGAGCGGATTCCAGCATCATTCGTTCAACGTCCACAGAAGTAATCGTCCCCATATATATTTTTCGTTCCTGTTCCAAGGTTTCCAACATGGTACTCATCGGTGCATAGGCCCATGATGCGTCATAGGTCAACTTGCAATCGGAATCATCTTCGTACCATTCTGCAGAATAAGCCTCGACTAAATACAGGTAGGATTGCTCCAGTATCTGAGTGCGCAAAAACGAGTAGTGTATATATCCAATGGGTTCTTTTTGACCTTGTTGCTGCATGCTCAGAATGTGTATACACAAATCCCTAAACGATTCTTTGAAATCGGAGATCAGTTGAGCTTGGTAGCGATGAAACATGGCTTCCAGTCTGTCCAACTGAATGTCCAGCAAAGGTGTAAAATGATGCTCTTTAAAATGGTGTAATGCCGCTTGTTTATCCATCTGCTAGTTTCTCGCCTTCCGTTAGTTCATCTTAATTTCCGTGCCGGAGAAGGTGGTTTTGTCATCCAACGTGATCGTGTTGCCTTTACCAGACAGCTCAATTTTTCCGGCGGAAAGCTGGATGTTACCGGAACTCATAACAATATCCGAAGCCGCGCTAATACTCACATTTTTTCCACTTACAATATCAATGCCTGTTTTATCGTTAATGACAATAGACATGCCATTCCCGGAAATAACGATTTGATCCGGAGCGAGCATGATTTCTTTGCCGTATTTGGTTCGCAGCGTCTTAATGGCAGGGTCAGCCATTCGATCTGGCGCAGGAGCTGCCGCAGACAGTGCCGAAGAAGACTTTGATCCAGCAGACGAAGCAGAAGCTGTGGCATGTCCAGAAGTAACAGAAGCTTTTCCACCGGAAGGTTGTGGTTCTCTTTTAACCGAGCTGATCGCGTACCCTTCTTCTTCCTTATAACTGGGAAAATAGATGCGGATGCTGTCTCCGTCTTCAGGCATGCAATACCAGCCCGTGTTATCCGCAGATGCATAAATGGTAGAGTAGGGAAACCAGTAATCCGTGTTCGGGTCTTGCTGATCATCCATATCGAGCTGGGCGCGGACTTTGTCCCGACGAACGCTCAGTACCTTGCCATGAATGGAAGCGCCGATAATAGAGCGATTATAGTCTTTAATTGGACGTAAGCCGCTTCGTGGTGACAGCTTGGCGGTATGGGTCAGCACCCCGTCTTTCATCTCCGTTAGCACCTCAGCTACGATCAACTTATGACCTTGAAAGGTTACTTCATAGCCAGGTTCCAGTAATTTCTCCGTCTCGACCTCATATTGGATAAAATCAGCATCACGTACGCCAGGGATATGGTTCTCTGAGGCTGTTTGAAAATCCGCAACCCGTTTGGTGATCTTATAATTGGTAGATTTAATTTCTCCTTTGCTGAGTCCCATAGGCAGGCCAAAATAAAACTTCGGCACTCCATAGCCCACCGCAGGAATGAGCGGAGAGTAGAAGTGGGAGGCCATCCGTTTCAGAAACTGCCAATCGGTCTCATCATATTGCATGATAAAAGTGCCGATGGGCTTCTTATGGGACACAACATCCATGGCTTCGGCTTTGGAGTAGTTCGATACAATACTTTCGATCAGGCCCGTATAGGTGAGCTTGGGGTTCTGGAAAGAGCGTTGATGCCGCTTAATATCTAACTCGTAGGTATGAGATATGGCTTCGACGGTCAGGTAATGGACCCCGTGAACGACTTTTTCCTCCACATCCAAGGCAATGCCTCGAAAAAGGGGCTGTCGATTGCCATTTTGGTCTGTAACAAAAGCTTTGACCTGGGTTTCTTCATCCGAAGCACGTACGTACAGCTCTCGCTTTTTCTCCGAAATGATACCTGTACAGATCATTCGGGCATGGTCATTGACTGTTTTTAAGATTTTAAGTTCATGAAGGCGTACAAATTCATAAGGCATGATTTCGATATGACCGTACGTCACGGTGTTTTCCATAGGTGTCTCCTTCTATAGTTGTTTTTGGTAAATGTTATTATGAGATTCCCAGCTAGTAATGTGGTTATTGATAAATCCAGCATATGTATTTATCGGTTAAAAGAGAGAGTTAGTTTACAGAATGAACCATTCATTGTGGTATTTACTATGTTTAAATCTGGAATTAGAAGATATGAGAGGGAAGTATAAGGTGGAAAAAAGCATATAATAGATGGTAAGAGAGAGTATAAGAAGATATTTATAAAAGATTGAACTTTAATGAGAGATGAGGGTTCATGTTATGCCAAAAAACGATAATATGCTGGCCATTCTATGGATGTTGAATTCGGGCGTAAAAATGACTGCAAAACAAATATCCGAAAAGTTAGAAATAAATATAAGGACAGTTTATCGGTATATTGATGCACTATGTGCCAGTGGGGTGCCTATAATATCCGACACGGGTCATAATGGCGGGTATAGCTTGCTGAATAATTTCATCAGAGCACCTTTACTATTTGATATTGAGGAAAAAAAGGCACTCCTTCATGCTGCTATTTTTGCAAAAGAGGCTGGATACCCTTTGAGTGAGGCATTAGACAATGCAACATCAAAATTGAAAATGTATTCGAATCAAGAGCAGGAAAGTATACTTAGCCGTCATTTAGCCGGATTTGAAGTGATTAATCGCATGGGAGACCCTTCTCTTCAGCCGATATTGGCGGAATTGGAGCAAGCTGTAGCCAACGAATTCTCTGTAGAAATGGATTATCGCACAAGCCATGAAGAACAACCCAAGAATAGGGTGATAGACCCCTATGGAATGGTTTACTGGAACAACAAATGGTACACTGTTGCATTTTGTCACCTAAGAAATGAGATACGTAGCTTTCGGGCAGATCGGATTCTACAAATCAAGCGTACTCCAATCATATTTAAGCGTTCCGAAGCTTTTTCGGCCCGTGAATTTTTTATGCAAAATCTGTTGCCTGATTTAGTAGGCAAGGACGGTTTAATTTCTTTAATGATCGAAGGCAGGCCAGAGGCATTGGATGACTTATGTCTGCATTGGTTTTTGGGGCATCATCTGAAAGAGCGGACATCCAATCAAGCCATCTTTTTGCTTGAGGAAAAATCACTTCATACATATGTCCCTTATTTACTCCTACCCTACGGGAAGTCCATTCAAGTCATCGAACCACAGAGTTTGAAGAAAAAGCTTGTTGCTGTTGCGTCGGAGTTAATGGAATATTATCAACGTTAAAAGCTTCACTGACAGCAGATGTCAGTGAAGCTTTTTTATAATGAGGATAGTCATGGATTACCGAGGGTTGGTATTACTTGATAAATTATAAAATAAGGAGAATATGTAAATGGATAGTGCGGTATATCTTTATGTGTTTGACACCATGGCAGACTGGGAGATCGGTTACTTAACTGCCGAACTGAACTCGGGGAGATATTATAAAAAGGGGCTGGTTCCATCCAAAATAGTTACCGTGGGAATGGAAAAGACTCCTGTAACCACAATGGGGGGATTGAAAATCCTGCCTGACATCACACTGGATGAGTGCAGCATTGAAAGCATAGATACATTGATTTTACCCGGTGGAGATACATGGACAGAAACCATTCACCAACCCATCTTAAAAATTGCTGAAAGGTGTTTAGAGGAAGGGATATGGGTTGCAGCGATTTGTGGTGCTACTATGGGACTTGCTCAGGCAGGATTGCTGAATTCACGTTGGCATACAAGCAATGACCTGGAATATCTCAAAATGACCTGTCCCACCTACACGGGCGAAAAGTATTACAAAACGGAGTCTGCTGTAACGGATGGAAAACTAATCACTGCATCTGGAACAGCTCCGTTGGAATTTTCCGTACACGTTTTGAAAGCTCTGGGTGTGTTTTCTTCTAAAACATTAGAAGCCTGGTATAGTCTAAATAAGACTCGCGCATCCAAATATTACTATGAGTTGATGAATTCAATCCAATAAAGGTATGAGCATTAAATTGAACTGTTACGATCATTTAAAGGAGGAGTCAAAAATGACTGAAAGCAGAGAATATACAGGAGTGTCAGGTAAATATACAAAGAAGGGGATACCCAACGGTTTTACATCTATTACCCCTTTTATTACGGTGAAGAATCCTTCAGAAGCAATAGAGTTTTATAAAACAGTTTTCAATGCAAGGGTTAAGGATATTACTGAATATCCTGATGAGAATGGCAATAAAATCATTGTTCATGCTGAATTAGATTTTGGAAATGGTTTTTTGCAGCTGGGAGCAGCGAATCCGACATATCAATTGGTCTTGCCGCCAGATGAAGGCAATGCGTGTTATTCTTTCGGAATTTACGTCATGAATGTTGATCAGGTTATTGAAAATGCGGTAACAAGAGGAGCGAAAGTAAGGGAACCAGTTACAAACTTTGTTTCAGGTGATCGATTCGGAAGTATATTGGATCCTTGTGGAGTGAGATGGTCTATTATGACCAGGATCGAGGATTTGTCAGAAGAAGAAAGCAGTCGTAGGGTTGCTGAATGGGCGAAAAGCTTTAGTGGAGAATAAATGCAATCATTTTTTTGGTGAAATTATTAAAAGTGACAGTTTGCTGAAATGATGTAATAGAAATTCTGGTGGCCCTTAAAGAAGTGTTAGGAGCCACCAGTAAAAACTAATTTACGATATTGTTACATAATAAGAGCCAGATATACTTTTACTGTATGCTGTTCCAATACCTTGAAGGAATTAAAAAAAAGGTAAGCCATCCTTCGATACACACCTTCATTTTGATTAAGAATTATTGTCCAATTTGTTCTAAGATTTGTGTATAAGCATTCCTATAATGATCGGGGTTAGGATCTTCTCCTATTATCTTGGGTACGTCAAAGTCAGACAGCAGGAAATGGTGTTTGGCTTGAACTTCATGCCTTGCTAAGCAACTCTTGCAACAGGACAAGGGACAGCCGTCAATTGCAATAATGTCACGTCCCGATTTTGCTGTTCTGACAAGTGGTTTGACATCACCACCAACACCAGCAATGCAGGACATTTCAGCGACTTTTTCTCGATCCATTTGTATAGCGATCATGTTAGCGGTTTGTGCTGCGGAGGAACATCCAGAACAAGAATAGACAAGAGGTAAATCTGTTCTTTTCATCTTTGTACACTTCCTTGTTTTTTCTTTGTGATCCATCATAGTGCCTTTGATTTTAGATGAAATAAATTTAAAATTGTTTGTATTTTAACTTAAATTTACAGTCTAAACCGTGATTGTGATCACGACAATATTTTTGTAGAATCTGCTATAGGGCTAACTGTGTGTATATAAATCATCCAGATCTTTAGAAAAAAGCTTATCCCTACTCATAGATTTAAGTTGGAATAAGCTTTTAAAATTATAATGTTTAGGTACACTTAAACTAATCATTCTTTATGTTAAAGGATTTTAGAGAATTTTGTACCATCAAACTTGTCACCCCATCCTCTATTTTCTTCTATAGAAAATTTTAGAAATGGGTCGATACTTGGCAATGGAAAATTGTAATCTATCATGAGCTTTATAACTCTCTCCAAAGATTTCAAACTGCTTTCGCCGTATCCTTCGATCAAAGTGTACGTATGACTGATACCAAGGTCATAAATACCTCGCACTAAGGCATCGACTGATCCATCAATATTTTGATATAAGTTATACAAATATATGAATTCATCTTTACTCAGCTTCTCAAACTCTTCCTCCTCGTATGTTTTGAATTCTGTTAAATTCTCAGGAATTAATTCGACGACTATATCATTCCAATCATCCAAGTATTGTATATTAGTAAATTCCCATAAATAATTCAAAACGATCTTCCAATCATTAATGTCATATTTCAAGGCTATAATAGCGTTCTCAAAGCAGCTAATACCATATGCAACTCTACCTCTCATTGAAATATGCCTAAATTTTTCCATGTTCAAAATCGTTAGTCTCCTTTATACCATCCGGTTAGTGCGTCAGCACTATTTCCTTTAAAAGTAAATGTGCAGTTTTCGCAAGCTATTTTTGCTGCTCCAAATTCGTGTGGAGTTGTTTTAATAGTATATATATCATTCACATTAGCCTTTTGATTCAGTGCTTGATTCACTGCATCTACTTCTGCGCAATTTCCCACTGCATACTCATTAAGAGAATCTTTTGGCAGTAATCCTGCTTTGTCTTTGCTTCCCAATAATCTTGCGTTCTTTTCATCTCCACTTGTATACCTTTATTCATTCCATAATAATATTATCGGCCTCTAGTCACCCTGTTCAATATAACTGAAAAGCATTATTTAGGTTATGAAATTAAAGCATTTGATGTGTATACAATCAAAATGTAGAAATCTTTATACGGATATTACATGGGTTGTATGTGTTATTGGTTGAATGATGGAATCATTCGGTACTGGGTAGGGCTTTTTAAGCAGCCGCCCAAGCAACCCTTGATTTCATCAGCTAGTTCAAGTACATTCCTCCAATCAGGTGAATTTCTAACTGCATTAACATTCCAATTATCGCCTTGCTGTAATTCTAGAACTAAGTTTCTTAAAATAGAACTTTATACACCATCTCATCACTAATTAGTCCTGCATGATTAAGTTTTTGTAAGATATCAGCGTGTAAAAATGAAATTACCCCTGTATCAAACTCTTCAAAGATATTGTACCCAATTACCATATCATCCTCGCTTAGCAGATATGTTCCACACTTATCAATCGTATTTACGTATAGCTCCATGAGTTTTTCTATGGATATTTTCTCCACACACAACAACCCCCTTTTATTTTTGAATAATGTAGCCTTACCGCCGGGTAATGGTTTATAATCAGATCCCCTTACCTTGACTTTGCCTGTCTGACCACTTGATAATCCAATGTCTGACCCTTCATGCATCCCTGCTTCTGGATGATAGAACACAGACTTATCGCCGTTTGTGAATTTCCGTCCAGTACCTGCTGAAATGGTGTAATAGAAATTCGGATGCCGAATAGTTGGCGGAAAATAAGGTATCATTATCACCACATAAGGCATGTTGAGCGCTGTTAGTAATATTGAATAAGGGTGCATCGGTGTTTTAGCTCCTCAATGAGGGCTAGTTGATAAATAGAGAAGAGGTAATAAACCATGTTAAACATATAATTTTGCCCTTAGCTGTTATCTTTGTTCTCGTTTCTTCTGTCTCAGTTGAGAGCGCGCATGCGGGATCTAAATTTAGTTATAATGTTGAAGTTTTTGTAGATAACAGCGCATTAACATCCACTTAGAGAGAAATCCACAAACACCGTATATGCCCCTATTAAATTATATCTGAGGACTTGGGAGAGTCTGTCACATGGAACAGACCTACACAAGAAGTTACAATTAAATCGAAGAATGGTACAATTATACGATTAACCTTGGGTAGCAAAGTTGCATACGTGAACGATGAAGAAAAGATAATGCGGAATGCTCCGCTTATGCCGGAATATCCAAATCGGGTTATGGTTCCTCTTAGATTTGTTTCGGAAGTTCTGGGAGTTATAGTAAATACAACTACGATCAATGGAATATTACATGTTGACATTAAGAAATAATGCTTGATTGCTTGGAATGAGTAACAAACCAATTACTCTTCAAATCTTGGTTCGTAAGGCTTGAGGAGTAATAGTAATTAATGCATAGCAAAAAAGTTTGGAAAAGGGGAAAACTCCTCACGTTTCTATACTGAAACCCACCCATTGAGCGGTTTTTTGCTTTTATCATTCGAAATTACAAAAGCTTATTCCTACTACTGGATCAAGTTGGAATAAGCCTTTGAGATTTTATCAATTTTTCGTTTTTTATGTTGCGTTTGTTGGCTATAGTGATTAGTTTTACTGTCTGGGGGAAATCTGTCGTTCTGTTTTAAAACATTTCAATCCTCATAGTCATCTTCTACTTTAGGTATGAATGGAGACAAGAAGGGGTCCGTGTGTTCAGTCAGTTCACCTCGAATTAACGCATGAACCCTAAATTCATTAAATAACTTCATATCATCGCTATCCCTTATATATAAAACTCCATATGAACCTGGGGCAAACTCCCCTACCTTTTTTAATACTTCTATTGGATTATGTTTAGCAGTAGGTTTATGATTGTTAAGACCTGCTATCCAGAGTTGATAATCTCCATTTACAGCTCTTAAATCCAGAACACCAGAAGACCAATCCAATTCATTCAAAAAGTTTTGTATATCTTGAATAATTAACGATAATTTTTCATCATCATCTTCAAATGAGGAACTTTCTCTGATGGTTACCCACCCGTGATACTCAAACATTTCTACTCATCCTCTCATGGTATTAGGGGCTTAGTATCAATAATTATTTCTACACCATATCTTTCGGCATATTCTTTAAGTTGTCTTAGCACTCTGTCATCAGGCTTACCTTCAAAGTGAAAATATGCTTTTCTGTTCGTTTCAATTGCGGCTTCGATCGTAGCCTTCGCTTGTTTTCTAAATTGCTTATCTAAACTGTTCAACGGTGGTTTGGTTTGAGCAATGTACTGGTCGCTTACCGTATCAAACTCACGTCCCTTAGGGTCATTACTAAATTTAACTCTGGATTCTCCACTTAGTTTTTCTGCCAACATATCAGCTGCTTCATCCTCTTTAGGAACCTTTACCAATTTCCCTGAGTATTGCCCATTATTAGAAGTCCCGGTTTTTGACGTTCCCTCAGCGGGCTTGCTCGAATTTGGTAGTTTAGGTGACTCCTTAGGTCTACTTGAATTTGCCCCATTATAAATCGCCGAATCATTGAACTCATCAATGGGCCTGTTTACACCTGGACCACCTTTTGGATTGGGTTTTGCAGGCGGATTCTCTGCAATAGGTGGCTGGCTGGACCTAGCAGGAGAACTTCCCGCACTCCCCATACCGATACGGGCTGCTACAATCCCATAAGTCGTTTCTTCGACTAAATCGCTTAAGCCTGTCCTTTCCATGTAATCTCCAGATTTTTGTCCAATAAAGCCTTGATTGTATCGAGTAATGAGTGCATCCATTTTCTCTTTGTCCAACTCAATAGCATTTGTAGAGTCCACACCCATCGCTACCAAACCATCTTCAATGGCATTGAGAGTTCCTTCATCCCATACGTGTGTTCTTTTTGCATTGACGATACGCTGGATGGCGGCCAATTTATTAGGATCTTTAATATCATACAGTGATAGTTTGCGCTGCATTGTAATTTCAGTACGCAGTGCTTGCTCTGCTTGTTTTAGCTTATTTTCATCCTGCCACCAGTTGGCTGTTAATTAGTTTGATTCCAATATGAAGTATATTCACTAGTTTTTCTTTCTCTCCATAATGCCAGTTTTGGATTCTCATGTTTCTGCGTTTGTGCTGCTTGAAGGCGTTGTTTTTCCTCATAATCTCGGAGCCATTTCTTCTGAATGTTTTTAGGAACTTGCTGATACGCTTGAGCTATGGCATTTGACTCTTTCAGCAGGTTTTGAACCAGTTCTAATGGGCCACCAGAATGCGCTATATGACGTGCACTCGTAAATACTTTCCCTAAAATCCACTTGCTATAGTAGGCTTCCTTAGCCCGCTCATGCTCGTATTGGCTTATTAGCCCTTGGAGTGCTAAACTAGCCAGATGCTTCAGTGGATGCAAACCACCTTTAGGAGCACTACCTCCAGCGTGACTTGTTCCTTTGCTCCGAACGGGGATCATTGCGGTTGCTTTCAGAATGAGACCCGTCGCAGGCCCACCTAAAGCTCCCGCAACAACACCAGCCACTTTTCCCATCACTGGAATGGAGCCTAATAGCTTGGACACCGTACCCAACAAAGAGTTGGCCTGTTGAAGTGCAGCCGGACTTGTTACTTTGGCGGTAGGAGTGCTGCTTGATGATGTCTTAGCTGCTGATGGAACTTGCGCCGCCTCGTACGCTTTGATGCTCATCAATGGCGGTTCTGGAACAGGAGGGAGGTCAGCCACGAAAACAGGAGCTTTCACCGTACCTTCCTGATAAATCACTGGAGCTTTGGTATCCGTCTCACCATCCAGTACCATGCTGCTGGCTCCACCTTTTAAGTATAGCGCCGTGCCAGCTTCGAGTGATAGTTCCTCGCCTGCACCCAGCTTCACATGACCACCCTGAATCTGCACATTCTCCGGACTGTCGATGGTAATGCCGCTACTTTCATGCAGTGTAATGGAAAATTCACCGGAGGTGGATAGGGTCAGCTCATGCTCAGACATTTCTACGCCGCTACCTTGTACATGTTGCCATACCTTCACATTCGGCTGTCCATTGGTGTGGCGTTGTTGTCGCAGTGAATCCGTTACATAGGCATCTTGTTCGCGGTGGGTAGGCAGATACAATTCCACCTGTTCCCCGATTTCAGGCATATCGTACCAGCCACTATGTTCTTCGGCGACATAACGGGTGGCTACCGGAAACCAGCAGGCTTTGGCAGGATCTTGCTTCGGGTCGATGTCCAGTTGAAGCTGTACGAAATCCTGTTGTACCTTCAGCACCGTTCCTGTCAGCGAAATCCCGGTGGCCTGATCGTTTTCATACCGAGCATAGCGGATATCCTGTTCGGCTTGAAGATCGTAACGGGTGCGCAGCAAGCCATCTGTTAGTGTGGTCACGGCTCGAACCACTACCAGTTCTTTGCCTTGTCCAATGGGTAACGTGATGAGGTCGCCTAGTGCATAAAATTGCAGGCTTTCGATCATATAGGTGACATACGAGCCAGCACGTTCTCCGGGCTTTTCCGCATCCAACTCATGAAACGTTTTCCGTACTCGATAAAATACATCCCGCTCTACCTTATGCTGCTTGCCTTCTGGCATCCCGAAGAAAACCTTGGGCGAGGCTGCGGTTACCTCTGGCACAAGTACGGAACCAAAGCGAGAAGCGAGGCGTTTTAAAAACGCCCAATCGGTCTCATCATATTGTAAAACAAATGTCTCTAGTTTGGCATAATTGCTTACCGTATCAATGGCATCTCCGTACTTATATTTTCGAACCAGTGCTGTGACCAGATCATCATAGATGCGGTGAATATCTTGATAGGAGCGCCTTTTACGCTTAATATCCATCTGGTACGAATGGGAAGCTGCTTCCAGTTCAAATGTATACACGCCTCGCACACAGTGTACGGACATACACGTAACAATCCCATGGAATAATCTTCTCAGCGATTGTCCCTGATCATTCAACGGACGAATCACAATTGGCTCTTGCTCCATATCCTGTCTGATGCATGCAGCCTCCTTGTTCTTCGGAGAGTAACCCACTGATATGTAAATAGGCATGATCGTTAATGGCGCGTGTTATTTGAAGTTGTTCAATGTGTAGTGGCTGAAAGGGACCATAAAAGCGTAGGCTTTCATATCCAATCCCATCTAATAATACGCTCAAGTGAGTTCATAACTCCTTTCTATATGTGATGGGTATTTCCAAGTGAAGCACGTCATTTTGCAATTGCTTCTGATTATAGAAGCCAGCAGATGGGTGTATCTGTCAGTCAAGATAGATA
This sequence comes from Paenibacillus sp. EKM212P, assembly GCF_011066115.1. NCBI lineage: Bacteria > Bacillati > Bacillota > Bacilli > Caryophanales > Paenibacillaceae > Paenibacillus > Paenibacillus sp. EKM212P. The sequence goes on along the minus strand of NZ_JAAMNR010000004.1, from coordinate 453,836 downwards.
TGTATTACAAGGTTTGTACGTTATAAAGGAACGAGAGGTGATATTTAAGTAACAACCCAGCATATGTATTTATCGGTTGAAAGAGAGATTTAGTTTACAGAATAACCCATTGGTTATACCGAATAATGAAAATCTTTATTGATGGAACATATATTAATTACAATAAATACGGTGAGGTGGATCTTTTATTGAAAGGGCATTGATTATTAAAGATATTCTCACTTAATTAGTTATGTTATATAAGTTTGTGTACTAAACTTATGAAGAAGAAGAGACCCTACATAATTGTGCAGGAATTGTCGGATGGATACATTCAACTACTGTTATTCTATTGATGAAGGAGGTCATATAGTGGATTTGCTTAAGAGCATGAATGAAGCAATCAAGTATATTGAAGAAAACCTGACTAACGAAATTGACTTTAAAGAGGTAGCAAGGTTGGCTTACTGCTCTGAATTTCATTTTAAAAAGATGTTTTCTTTTCTTGCAGGTGTTACGTTATCAGAATACATCCGCCGCAGACGCCTCACTCTTGCAGCATTTGAGCTTAAAGATAGCAATGTAAAGGTTATTGATATCGCGATTAAATACGGGTACAATTCACCAGATTCTTTTACAAGAGCTTTTCAAAATTTACATGGATTAACGCCGTCTGAAGCCAGAATTAATGGCCGTTCACTTAAAGCTTATCCACGAATGACCTTCCAGTTATCAATTAAAGGGGGAAGTGAAATGAACTATCGAATTGAAGAAAAAGGGGCATTTTGCATCGTTGGTATCCAAAAAAGAGTTCCCATTATTTTCAACGGAGTCAATCCAGAGATTGCTGCGATGTGGGAAAGTTTAGATGGTGAAACGATCAATAATCTTAAAAGAATTTCTAATGTCGAGCCTATGGGGTTGCTTAGTGCGTCCACGAACTTTTCTGAAGGTAGAATGGAGGAAAAAGGGGAGCTTGATCACTATATTGGCGTTGCAACAACAAAGGAGTGTCCGGATAACCTAACACAACTTAAAGTTGCTGCCTCAACGTGGGCAGTATTCGAAGCAATCGGATCATTTCCTGATGCGCTACAAGATGTGTGGGGACGTATTTATTCCGAATGGTTCCCATCCTCAAACTATGAACAAATAGAAGGCCCGGAAATCCTATGGAATGAGAGTAAAGATATAACCTCACCGACTTTCAAAAGTGAAATATGGATCCCCATTTCAAAAAAAGTAACATAAAGCGTGTGATTATGAAGTATCATGAGCTGTTTCGACAGCTCTTTTTTCAATTATTATAAGTGAAGCTTATTTTGTGAAGAAGGTATTTCTTTTAAGGTACAGCCATTTGGCGAGAAAGATCAAATAATTTATTTTACGGGACTAATGATTTTGAATAGAAATGATACTTATGTAATTGAAAATATAATGTAGCGACAGACTGAAGAACAGTGCGAGGTTTAAGGTATTGAAATAATATTTATTCATTTAGTTGTACTTTTATAGCTTCTAAGTTTGAAATAATCCTTATCTTGGAATGTCAAAGAGTCTTATTTTATCTTGCATACTAAATTGTTCTAATAATCTTATCTATTATTCTCTCATTGCTACGTATCCACGTACCACATCCGTTATCATCCTTTGCTACACTTTGAATAAAAAGGAGATGGTAACTTGGATACCCAACCTAAGATACTAAAGAGCATGGAACATACAAACTCATCTGAAAATACTGCTGAAGAATACGAGAACTTGGTGCAGCAAGAAGACGAACACATAGAGAGACTTAAAACATGCACAAAGCTCATTTGGGATGCGCTGGCTATTATTTCTCAAAAGGCAAGCGTACTTCACATGGAAACCGTCAAAGAAGCGGCCGACCATCTTCATATCATGGAACTGGACCTTCGCAGGGAATTGTTTAAAGTTCGTTTGAAAAAAAGTATTTTGGCGAACAAAATAAAGCAAACCCAAGCTTAGCAGCGGAGGGGACGGAATCGTTCTGAAGAAGCGGAGTGTTCGCCTTTGAACCCGGATTTTTACCGTTAAACTATAATCAAAAAAATCTGGGGGCAACAGCGACCGGAAGAATGATCCGTCTACGTAGCGGCCTCATATGCACGTACTTGCTCAACCCAACCAGTAATCAATTTTCTCAATAACCCGACATGACCCTTCACGGTCTAATCGGGTTTTCTCATTTCAATCCCTCCATCCCCGCGCATAAATCTTCACCTCCTCCAAACCACTTGCCACCCAGATAGTTACACCCACTCCCAACATCATGTATAGTAAAGTTATGGGAAATAAATATGAACCCGCATATTATCTTGAACGAATAACCGTACAATAAGAAACATGGCAAAAACGAGGAGGAACGTGATGATACATCCAACACAGATTCAGGATATGCTGCAAGCCGCGCTGGAGACGGGCGGGGATTTTGCAGAGGTGTTCGTCGAGGACCGCACCAATGGACAACTGGGCATGACCGGGGGAGTCGTGGATACGGCATTATCAGGCCGGGATTTTGGGATTGGCATTCGGATCATGAAGGAGCATTTCTCGGTGTATGCCTACACCAGTGATATGAGCGAACAGAGCCTGATCCGACTGGCCAAATCGGCTGCCAAGGCCATTCGCGGAGGTGGAGTACCAGGTACACACACCATTACACTCCATCCCCATGCCATCCCTAACCAACATCCGATTGCGATCATTCCTGATGGTTCACAGAAACGCGCCAAGATTGACATGATGAGACGGGCGCATGAGGCGGCAAGCGAATACGATCCTTCCATCACGCAAACCTCTGTTGGGATTAGCAACTCGATCCAGAACGTCTTGATCGCCAATAGCAATGGGCTGCTGGTGGAGGATACCCGTACGTATACACGCATGAGAATAAGCGCGATTGCGACTGATGGGGAGCATAGACAATCTGGCTTTCGCGGGCCGGGCGCATATGCAGGGACTGAATTTCTGGAGAACCTGAATATCGAAGAGAATGCGAGACACGCCGCTCGTATTGCGACCACAATGGTCAAAGCGGGATATGCACCTAGCGGCAGATTACCCGTAGTGATTGAGAATGGCTTCGGCGGCGTTCTTTTTCACGAAGCATGTGGACACGGGCTGGAATCTACGGCGGTGGCTCATGGAACCTCCGTGTTTGCGAATAAGATCGGGCAGCAGGTGGCTTCACCGCTTGTCACGGCTATAGATGATGGAACGATTCAGAACGCGTGGGGCTCGCTCAATATCGATGATGAAGGAGCGCCGACACAGCGCAATGTATTAATTGAGAACGGCATTTTAAAAGGATATCTGATCGACCGCATGGGCTCGCGCCAGATGGGTGTACCTGCGACAGGGTCGGGACGTAGACAATCCTATAAATTCGCGCCTGCATCCCGTATGAATAATACGTTTATTGCGAACGGGGATTCTACGCGTGAAGAGATCATTGCAAATACGGAGTACGGGATCTATGCCAAATCGCTGGGTGGCGGTTCGGTGAACACCTCGACCAGCGAGTTTAATTTTGCGGTTGAAGAGGCATACATGATTCGCAACGGCAAAATTGCTGAGCCGGTTAAAGGCGCAACGTTGATTGGTAAAGGGATTGAAACCCTACAAAATATTGATATGGTCGGCAACAATCTGGATCATGGTCAGGGGATGTGCGGCTCGGTCAGCGGAAGTCTTCCGGTCAACTGCGGACAGCCGACAATTCGCGTGTCCGAGATGACCGTCGGCGGACGGAAGGGAGAATAGGCGATGAATATTCAGCAATTTCAGGAAGCGTTGTTCACAAAAGGTCGGGAAATCGGCTATGCGGATATGGAAATCTACTATGTCAATGGACGTTCTACCTCGGTGAAGGTACTGAAGGGAGAAATTGACCAATATACCATCGTGGAGAACGGTGGGCTTTCCTTCCGGGGCGTCATTAACGGGAAAATGGGTTATGCCTCTACGGAGAAGCTGGAACCCGACGTGATCGACTTTTTATTGGATGAAGCACGCAGCAATGCGGATATATTGGAGAGTGAGGAACAGGATGAGCTGTTCGCAGGCTCTGAGAGTTATCCTGAGCAGTCTGCCTATGCCTCAGCGTTGGCCGACACCGCTCCTGAGATTCTTATTGAAGCGGCGCTAGAAATGGAGCGCACAGCGCTTGCCGCAGATCCAAGGATTGTGATGGCTCGGCATTGCTCGGTCAGCATTCGTGAAAATGAAGTCCTGATTGTGAATACCAAAGGGTTACACTGCCATCGTCGCAAAAGCCTAGCGACCGCTTATGTGTATGTGATTGCAGCAGACCATGACGAGATCGTTACCGGGGGCTGGCATGATTATTCCCTGCGGAGCGTGGAGGAGATCGATATTGTGGATGTGGCGCGTAAAGCCGTAAAAGAGGCTGTTTCCAAGCTGGGTGCGCACACGATCCAATCGGATAACTATCCGGTCATTTTCCGTCATGATGCAGCAGCGCAATTGCTGGCTGCGTATACGTCGGTATTTTCAGCGGAATCGGTGGATAAAGGCTTTTCGCGATTAGCTGGGAAACTAGGGCAAAAGGTGGCAAGTGAGCGTATTACGCTGATTGATGATCCGCTGATGGAGAACGTTCCGGCAGGCAGTACGTTTGATGCCGAAGGCAGTGCGACGCATCGTAATGAGATCATCAAGGACGGGGAACTACGGACGTATTTCCATAACCGTAAGACGGCCCGCAAGGCTGGGGTTGAAAGTACCTCTAATGCTTCCAAGGGAAGCTATAACGGTAAAATCGGTGTGTCGTATCATAATCTATATGTGGAACCAGGCACGTCTACGTTGGAGGACATGATTCGCGAGACGGATCGCGGGCTGATGATCGTCGAGCTGCAAGGGCTGCATGCGGGTACGAATACGGCGTCCGGTAATTTTTCGCTGGCTTGTCTGGGATATTGGATTGAGCAGGGGCAAGTGGTCAGAGCAGTCAATCAGATCACCGTATCGGGCAACTTCTTTGATGTGCTGCAGCAGGTAGAGGAAGTTGGCAACGATTTACGTTTTACGGGAAGCTGCACATCGCCTTCGCTCAAGCTGGCTGCACTCTCGATTTCAGGTTCCTAATGATTGGAGCGGCCTCTTTTTTCAGACTCACGGGCTGTTCCTGACGTTTAAATTGCTTAGCGATGACAGATGCCTGATGCATCGAGGTATGGTAAAGTAGGAGAAAGTCTTTGAAATATGAAAAAAAGGCTTGGTTACAGCACCGCGACAGGGTATTATAGACAATAATATATTCGAAAAAAGGTTCGAATTGAATTTTTATTGGGGGATGTATATGAGATATATAAGCACTAGAGGTCGAGTAGAAGCCAAGGGATTTATTGATACCGTGCTCATGGGGTTAGCTGACGATGGAGGTCTGATGGTACCTGAGCAGATTCCGACCGTGTCGGCAGCTACGTTAGAGCAATGGGCTACATTGAGCTACAGAGAGCTGCTGCTGGAAGTTTTTGCGCTGTATATCAATGATGAGATTCCTCGTGAAGATTTGGAGCAGCTGGTGGAGCGCAGTTACGCGAGCTTCCGTCACCCGGAAGTTACGCCAGTGAAGAAGATCAACGATTCCCTGTCTATTTTGGAGCTGTTCCACGGGCCTACGTTCGCGTTCAAGGATGTGGCGCTGCAATTTATGGGTGAGTTTTATTCCTATGTGTCCAAAAAGCAGAATGAGATCATTCACATTTTGGGTGCAACCTCAGGCGATACCGGGGCAGCAGCTATTCAGGGCGTGCGTGGCAAGGAAGGCATTAAAATCTGTATTTTGCACCCACACCAAAAGGTGAGCAAGGTACAAGAGCTGCAAATGACGACGGTTGACGATGAAAATGTACTGAATCTATCCGTAAAAGGGAACTTTGACGATTGTCAAAAAGTCATTAAGGACCTGTTTGCCGATCTCGATTTCAAAGCTAAACATCATTTGCGGGCGATTAACTCGATTAACTTTGTGCGTATTTTGGCGCAAACCGTATATTACTTTTATGCTTATTTCCGGGCGCAGGAGTCAGCGGGTACGAAAAAAATCAATATCAGTGTGCCATCTGGCAACTTCGGCAATATTTTTTCCGGCTTTCTTGCGAAAAAAATGGGCTTGCCGATCTATAAGCTGATCATTGCCACCAATGAAAATAATATTTTGGAGCGCTTTGTGAAGACAGGCGAATACAAGCCAGGCGACTTTAAAAGCACATACAGTCCTTCGATGGACATTCAGGTGGCGAGCAATTTCGAAAGATACCTGTATTACTTCCTCGGGGAGGATGCGGCCAAGGTATCTGAATACATGAATAACCTCAAAACTGAGGGACGGATTGTGATCAGTGCAGAGGATTTGAAGCGGGTACAGCAGGATTTTGAAGCGCTCGGCGCTTCGAATGAGCAGTGTCTGGAGCTAATCAAGAAATACAAGGCCGAATACGATTATTTGCTCGATCCCCATACGGCATGTGGTATTGCCGCGTATGAGGCGTATAATGGCGCGGATGAAGTATGTGTGACCTTTGCGACAGCGCATCCGGCCAAATTTGATGAAGCCATCCGTCTGGTGGACATCAAGCAGGAGTTCCCAGCGCAAATTGAACAATTGTTCTCCCAATCACAGCATCAGCAGGTGGTAGAGCATGACGAAGCAGAAATTGTGCGTCAGCTTGAAGCCTTTTATGTGTAAAAGAATGGGGAAAGAGGCTACGCCCTGCGCGCTAGTCTCTTTTTTATTTCCATATTTTCCAGATGTGCTGTATGTTTTAGTTTCAATTTGTTCACATTATAATGCCATGTGGAGTAAGGTGTTAGGGCCTTAGAAACCGTGAAAAAAGCCCGTGAATCAAGGGATTTAGCTTTAATAAACTAACAGGCAATGAGAGGTTCATAGAGTTATTTGATGAAGGATACAAAAATTTTTTATAGGCGAATTAGATGTATTATTATAAAAAATCATGTATAGTTAACTAAATTTTATGAATACATAAAGTTCCACTCTCGAAGGTGCAGAATAACGTCGTTCCGTCATTTAACAGAGGGGCTAATTATAAAAGGGGTGTATTAAAAAAATGACCATGATCCGTCCAGAGCAGAGTCAACAAGCAGCAGCCGAATATGTGCAGTCCGTTTTTGAGAAGGTTATCGCGCGCAATCCTCATGAGAATGAATTCCATCAGGCCGTCAAGGAAATATTGGATTCGCTAATTCCGGTATTGGCTAAGCACCCTAAGTATATGCAGCAGGGGCTTCTGGAACGGCTAGTGGAGCCGGAGCGAGTCATTACCTTCCGTGTACCTTGGGTGGATGATGCAGGGGTTGTACAGGTCAACCGCGGCTTCCGCGTACAGTTTAACAGTGCGATAGGGCCTTATAAAGGTGGACTTCGCTTCCATCCGTCTGTATATCTGGGAATCGTCAAATTTTTGGGTTTTGAGCAAGTTTTCAAAAATGCATTGACGGGTCTTCCCATCGGTGGGGGTAAAGGCGGCTCGGATTTTGATCCCAAAGGGAAATCAGATAACGAAGTGATGCGTTTTACACAAAGCTTCATGACTGAGTTGTATAAATATATTGGTCCAGATGCCGACGTTCCGGCAGGGGATATTGGTGTAGGCGGACGTGAGATCGGATACATGTTCGGGCAGTACAAGCGGATTCGCGGAGGACATGAAGGTGGCGTCCTGACGGGTAAAGGGATTCATTACGGAGGTAGTCTCACACGTACAGAAGCGACTGGCTACGGTTGTGTATATTTTGTAAACGAGATGTTGCAGGCTCAGGGATCGTCTTTTGAAGGAAAACGCGTCGTCGTGTCCGGCTCGGGGAACGTATCTATTTATGCGATTGAAAAAGCACAGCAGCTCGGTGCTACAGTCGTGGCATGTAGTGACTCGAATGGCTACATCTATGATCCAGACGGTATCGATCTGCAGCTGGTAAAGCAGCTGAAAGAAGTGAATCGTCTGCGGATTAGCGAGTATACTCAAGAGCGTCCAGGCGCAATCTATACAGAAGGCTGTTCGGGGATCTGGTCGATCCAATGCGACATCGCACTGCCATGTGCCACACAGAATGAAATTGACGAGCAAGCAGCCCAGCTGCTGGTAAGCAATGGCGTAAAAGCTGTAGGCGAAGGTGCCAATATGCCATCCTCGCTACAGGCCATTGAAGTGTTTTTGGGCAATGGAGTTCTGTTCGGGCCAGCCAAGGCTGCCAATGCAGGCGGAGTAGCGGTCTCGGCGCTTGAAATGTCGCAGAACAGCATGCGCCTGTCATGGACCTTTGAGGAAGTGGATGCCAAGCTGCATGATATTATGAAAAATATCTATGCTAACAGCGTGAAGGCGGCTGAGGAATACGGCGTGCCGGGCAATCTGGTTGTCGGAGCCAATATCGCAGGATTTGTGCGTGTGGCTGACGCAATGCTGTCCCACGGGATTATTTAACTTAACGGTATACCAACCCTTATCTCCTATTACATGATGATTGATGATTGAATAAGTAAGCTAATGAAAACAAAAGCTGAGTGGCTCTGTGTGAGCCGCTCAGCTTTTATTTGCAAAGAGCACTTTATTTTTCTCAGGGACTTGATTTATTTTTAAAGAGGATGTATATTACTTGATAGATCAATAATTGATAGATCAAAGGTCGGATCATGAAGCCCAGCGATATGCTTAAGGGAGGAGAGATTGATATCACCCAGACACCATCCGAGCCTGAGTATATTTTTGACATGCTGTTGTTGCTGAACAAGCAGATTAGCTCCAAGTTTGAGCGTTGTGCAGGAGTCAGTGCATCCAGATTGCAGCTATTGTGCAAGTTGTATCAAGTACAGGAGATTAGTCAAACTCTGCTGCAAAAAGAGGTTGGCATTGATGCTGCAGCCGTAACGCGCCATTTGAAACAACTGGAAGCGACAGAAATGGTCACACGACGCACGAAGCCAGAGGACAACAGGGTTACCTTGGTAAGCCTGACCGATTATGGGCGTGCACGCATTGTCATCTTTAAGCAGGAGCGCTCGCAGTTTGTAGCTCAGCTGCTACAGAGCTTCGACGAGACCCAACGGCACCAACTAGCTGATATGCTGCAAGTGATGAATAGTCATATATCCGATATGGACTGACAACATTTTTTTAACATTACTATACCCACAGAGGGATAAGGAGAGATTGGAATGAATAATACGAACACATCCAGTACTGTAAAAACGAATGATTTTAAAGAAATCGCCCTGGGACGCCGTTCTGTAAAAGTATACGATCCGTCCGTGAAGATCAGCCGCGAGGAAATGACAGAGATTTTGACGGAAGCTACACGCGCACCATCTTCCATTAACCTGCAACCTTGGCGTTTCCTCGTCATTGACAGCCCTGAAGGTAAAGCCACACTGGCACCATTGGCCCGTTTCAACCAACGTCAAGTAGAAACATCTTCGGCAGTGATCGCTGTGTTTGGAGATTTGAACAACTTTGATAATTTCGAACAAATTTTTGGAGAAGCTGTAGAACTGGGTTATATGCCAAAAGACATCAAAGAAATGCAACAGGAAAAAGTAGCAGCCCATTTTGCAGCGCTTGATCCAGTTGTGAACAAAGAAACGGTCCTGATTGACGGTGGTTTGGTATCCATGCAGCTTATGCTGGTAGCGCGCGCTCATGGTTATGATACTAACGCTATTGGCGGTTTTGAAAAGGATCAAATTGCTGAAGCCTTTGGTCTGGACAAAGATCGTTATGTCCCTGTTATGCTCATTTCCATGGGTAAAGGTATCAACGATGGTCATCCGTCCACACGATTGCCCATTGATCAAATTGCACAGTGGAAATAAGGAAAACGAACTAACATCTATACACAACATAAAAAAACAGGCGGACAAAGGAAATTCCTTTGCTTCGCCTGTTTTTTATTTGCTTGGATGCAACGTAGATCGCGGTTGCTTATCACGTTGTCAGTCTTTCGGTTATCATGTCACGGTATTTTCTCCCGACGTCTCTGCCGAATCAGCGGTGTCATTCTGAGGATGATGATAATGCTTGGGCCATATAATTTGGTGCGAAGTATGGCTAAGCTCCTCATAAAATAACGGGGCTTTCTTGATTAGACGTATGAAAAAAAACCATCCATTCATCACCAACAACAAAAGGCTGATCAGAACACTTACCCATGGAGAGACTTGAGACCACAGCACGGGTCCACCCAGTACGTAATTAAGTCCAAAATACAACCAATACAAGAGACTGTAACGCTTGATGAGCCCCCACAGGGAAATCCGTTGTCCTGTCCCTATAAGATGAATACGCACCAGCCATTTCCCTGGAGTTCGTCCATTCGTTAAGTAAGGGACCACCATAAAGTAGACCCCACTGGAAACCCAGAAAGCAGCAGGAACATGCAGAGACTCCATGATGCCGAGCAGCCCGATCCATATGATAGAATCCACGAAAAAGGCTACGCCCCGTCGGGTATAGGACACTCGCTTCGTTGCCATGTCCACATGCTTGTCCAGATGTTCCAAGCGGGGCAGGAAGCGTGAAAACCATTCGCCTAATAGAAAGCCTAGCATACCGCCCAAGGTATTAGCCAATAGATCGTCCACATCGAACACGCGATACGCATGGTCAAAAAATCCATACAGTCCTGTCAGCTGCGTCACCTCAAAGAAGAGGGAGAGGATAAAGGACAGAATCAGACACCATCCCCATCGTGCACGGAAATAATAACGTAAGAACATACCGAAAGGCACGGTCATCACAACGTTAAAAACGACTTGCAGAAAAGCGCGCTCCTTCAGCAAATGAACATAGCTGGAGGGATGGGCGGGTGAGATGGATGTTTCTCTTATAATGTCATGAACGAACTGCAAGGGCATCAACTGCAACGCTCCCCCGGCTAATGCAGCATTATGACGCGATGCCGGAAGCGGGAGTATGACCAGAAAGAAGACGTTCATCAAGTATAAAAGCATCAAGTAAAGCAGCCATGCTCTAGCCTTGTGAATATAGCCATGCCTTCGATATTGCACGATTAGGAAAGGCAGTGTAAACAATAACGCAGCAAAAGGAAACGCAAGAAAGGCATATGAAACAGGAAACAGGTAAGATTGAATCATGTGCTGCTTACGCCTGCTTTCTCCGGAACTTCACCAAAGACCAGATGACCAGAAATGCCATGAAAGCCACGCATACGCTAATGCTAATGCGATTTTGCGGGTCAAGCAAGAATAGGAACGCAATGACCCATAGGCATCCCACTGTAACCGCCGTTACATAAGGGAATCCCCATATCTTGAAAGTAGGCTCCACTGGATAAGATTTGCGCAATTTCAATTGGGACAGACAAATACAGCTCCAGACGAGCAACACGACGAAGCCAGGTACAGCCATCAAAATACGGAACAGCCCGTCCTGAGCGACATAAGCAACCATGGAACCGACAATCAGGACTACAGCGCACAATTTGAGACTATTTACCGGAACCCCGTTTGAAGATAAGCGGGCGAGTGATTTGGGACCTTCTCCATTGATAGCCAGCGAATGCAGCATACGTGTAGCCCCGTAAATTCCCGAATTGGCGGCAGACAGTACAGCAGTGATCAGAATAAAGTTCATAACATGAGCCGAGCCTTGAAGCCCTACAGAAGACAGTACCTGTACAAACGGGCTGGTATTCGCATCCAGTTGGTTCCAGGGAATCAAGCCACAAATGATGAGAATGGGCAACGTATAGAACAAAACAACGCGAAGAATAAAGCTTTTAACCACTCTAGGTAGTACCTTTTCCGGATTTTCTGTCTCCGTCAACGTCAGTCCAATCAGCTCGGACCCTCCGTATGAAAAGGTAACGACCAGCAGCGCTGAAAAGATAGCTAACCAGCCATTAGGTAGAAATCCGCCGTGCTGCGCGTAGTTGCTTAGATAAGGTGGAGTTTCAGTGGGAATAATCCCGAACAGTATACAGCCCCCCAAGGCAATGAAGATAATAATCATGGCAATCTTAATACCCGCAAGCCAAAATTCCAGCTCCCCAAATCCGCCGACACTCAGCATGTTGACGACAATAATGAAAGCCGCACTCACTAAACTGAGTACCCATAGAGGAACATCTGGCAACCAATATTGCAGGAAGCTTCCCGCAGCAATGACCTCAATGATACAGACGGCCAGCCACATGAAGCAATACAACCAGCCGATAATAAAGGACAGTCGTTCTCCAAAAGCTTTGCGAATAAAATCCTTCATATTCATGTTGGGGTAGACGGTAGCCATCTCGGCAATTGCGCCCATAACGACCAAGAGCAGGAGTCCCGCGAAGACATAGGATAAAATAACTCCAGGTCCCGCCAAGCTAATCGTTTCGGTACTTCCTTTAAAAATTCCCGTTCCGATGACTCCACCCATAGCCATAAAGGTAATATGCCGTGGGAGCAGCTTTTTGTGCAAAGTTGCTTCATTTGATTTCAATATGAAATCCTCCTTCATATAGTGTATAGCTTCAGCATAGCCCAAACAGGGTTACTTCAATTAGACTTATACTACATGAAAATATCCAATTAGGAAATGAAAGAAATAGGATCTGGTAGGGAGATTGAAATCGATAAAGGACAAACTGAAGAAAACAGAGGCAGAATGCTGGCGCTGATGATTGCTCTATCTGCGGTCATTCTGCCTCTATTGCTCTGCTCGGTGGATATTTAAGTGATCATGTAGGAGTATCGCATTGCGGTGAAGGATTAGCTCCGCAATATTCCTTTAGCCCGCACTTGCTTGAGCCAACCAGGAAACTCATTCAGCAGACGGTCGTACAATTCTGCGTCTGTCACGGAGTCAATGTCATCCAAGGCAAAGAAATCTGCATTATCCACTACGCGGCCGCGCATCTTATCCAACTTTCGAAGGATTCCGTAATCGGCTTTACCAAGACCTACAAATTGCCAGAAAATCGGAGTGCTTGAGCTTTTAATCAGCAGCTGTTCTATTTTTTTCTGTTCATAAATACCTCCATCACTGAAAAAGATAATGTAGGTCGGGATTATATCGTTGGGATCTTCCTTTGTGTATTTAAGTATGATATCCTTCATGACTTCCGGCTCGTTATTGCCCCACCCCAGCTCACTATCTTCACTAGGCTCAGCATAATTCCTATGAATGTAATTCTCGAAATTCCTCTCTGTGACGCTTGGAGCACGCTTGGCTTTGTCTGCAAAAAACCATACATCCATTTCACCATTGTCATCCATACAGGCGGCTACAGCCAACACACGTTCGCAGGCTTTTTGCACCGTCCCACCCGTGTACAATTTGAACATAGAAACAGAAGCATCGAATACAACCGCTACTCGTGCTTTTTCACGGTCTATCTGCTTCTTTTGGAGTGAAATTTGTACCTTCTGTTTAAGCAGATTAATTCTTCCATTCACAGGAGAAGGCTTCTTCACGCTGGCTGTATCCGCTGACGGTGCTGCTGGCGATTCCGTCTCCTCTACGGTGACACCGTGAGCCTCGGCAAGCGGCTTTAGTCCTCCGTTGAAACCGCGTCCAACTGCGCGAAGCTTAAAGCCAGACGTATGACGATACACTTCTGCCAGTACAAGCGATGTCTCACTGGTGGCTTCGGTGATGCTGTAGGTGATATGGGATTGCTTGCCTTGAGCAGTAACTGAGCAGCCGACCACATCGGCAAAAGTACCTGGGCCGTCCAGTGTGGCCGCAAACACACATTTTTCCACCCCGGTTCGTTCCAGTTCCTGGAGCGCTACAGTAAACTCAGTGGTTCTGTCATTTGGACGCTGTAACCGTACATGGCCGTGCGGGTCAGCGGGTTGATTGTAAAAAACGAAATAGTCATCTGAGGAAACCTTTCCGTCTGCTCCTACCATAAAACAGCTAACATCCAGTTCGGCAGGTGCATGCTTCCATGTAATGGTGACCCGCACTGTATCTTCCTTACCGAATGGTGCATTAGCTCCTGTACTCAATACAATATTGGGACCGCTCATGCTGTCAAACCCCCTATGTATTTTAAATCTTATTTTTATACAAATTGTACCATGGAAATGGTATATTCACCTTGTTTCGCGCAGGAATATTTGTCTCATGGTAGACGCAGTAAAAGATGATATATAATGAGGTTGGTTTGGAAAAAAAGTATGATATTTATGAAGCGGAGGCTTTGATACGTGAAGCAGGATCGGCAAAAGCAGGCAGGTTCCTATATCGGGATGAGCAAGGGACATGAAGCTGATGAGTTAAACAAACTACAGTCCCTATGGCTCCATTCGTCGATTCGTGTCATGGATGTCCGGCATATTCGACTGGAGCCAGAAGCGTTGCTTCAACCGTATCGTCTTCCAGCGCAGGCTTTTGTATTTGTATTGCAGGGTAGCGTGCGTTTGGATGGTGATTGGAAGGATACGCCACATTCAGGGTACGTACTGCATGGCAGCAAAGGCTTTGAACTGAATATGAAACCCTCGCAATGCGGGATAGAATATATCCTTGTACTATATAAAGCGACTTCTCTATCGGGACACACGATGTATAATCATCCTTCGATAGCCCATGGTTTTGTACCGCCTTATCCGGTTATACTGTACCAAAAGCTGCAACTACTGGAGTACGCATGGCAGGATCATGAGGCGCTATCCAAGATTCAGGCTCAGGGTCGGTTCTATGATTTTGCATATGAATGTATGCGGCAATTGCAAGAACCGAAGGCTCGAACTTCTGCGCGGGATATCGTGACACAGGCGATTCGATTTATGCAGGATCATTACGCGGAGTCCATAACGCTCGAACGTTTGGCCGGATTGTTGGAATGCAGTCCGAGACATCTGACTCGGTTATTTAAAAAACAAACGGATTGTAGCCCGATTATGTACTTAATTCAACTGCGAATGGACAAGGCTAAGGAGCTTTTGCGGAAGACGGATGCTACTTTACAGGATATCGCTGTCAGTGTGGGGTACCCGGATGTCTATTTCTTTAGCCGGGCATTCAAAAAATATACGGGTGTATCCCCGGTTCATTACCGGGACAGCCTATATTCATCTGCTTTTGTGAGAGATACCAGTCTGGATAATCCATTAAGCATGTCCGAATGTTCCATTGATTCGATAAGTGGCGCCCTGCATACTGTTATTGAGGATAATAATCATTATCAAAATCATGATGAAGGGATTTTACGAATGAATAGAAACGCAAAGCATTCCATGGCATTTATTTTATTGCTTAGTTTTACCCTGCTGCTCAGCGCGTGCTCAGGCACATCCAGTCCTGCGGCAACCGATGGCGCTTCCCAAGGGAACAATAATACATCAGCGGAACCAACATCACAGGAAAGGGTGCTGAAGGATGCACTTGGGCATGAGGTGAAGGTTCCTGCTCAGCCTCAGCGTGTGATCGCTTCTTATCTGGAGGATCATCTAGTGGCCCTAGGTGTTAAACCCGTAGCCCAATGGTCGGTAGGCAAAAATTCAGTTCAAGGTTACCTGCAAAAAGAACTGAAGGACGTTCCTACCATTGCTTCAGATCTTCCGTTTGAGGCGGTTCTGAACTTCAAGCCTGATTTGATCATTATGGACAGTGCGAGCATGGTGGAAGGCGACAAATATAATCAATACTCTAAAATTGCTCCAACCTACGTGGTAGGCACTAATATGAACAATGATTGGCGTCAAGAGCTGCTGACCGTGGGTGAGGTGCTGAATAAGAGCAGTGAAGCGAAGCAGGCATTGAGCAACTACGACAAAAAAGCAGCAGAGGCTAAAGCCAAGCTGAGTCAGACGGTAGGACAAAAAACTGCAGCGGCATTGTGGGTAACGGATAAAAATGTGTATGTCGTAAACCAGAATCTATCCAGCGGTGATGTATTGTATAAGGATTTGGGATTCAAGATTCCACAAGTCGTACAGGAGATTTCCAAAACGGCTAAGGCGAACTGGAGTAATTTATCGCTGGAGAAGCTGGCCGAGCTGGATGCGGATTATATCTTTATCGTGAACAGCAAAAACGTAAGTAAAGAAGATATTGTAAAAGATCCTGTATGGGCGGGAATTCCAGCCGTTAAAGAAGGCCATGTATACGATTTTGGTAAGGATTCTAGCTGGTTGTATACAGGTACAATTGCAAACAGTCAAATGATCGACGATGTTTTGAAAAATGTAACTCAGTAATCCAAATGGTAATCAAAAAACGCTACTCATCTTGACGACAGCATGTCGCAGGAAGGAGAGCGTTTTTTTATAAAAAGATGTCTGCATAGAGCAGACATCTGGTTTGTTTTCGATATTAGGCTTGCGGAGATACCAGGATTTTAACCTGATTTTTCTCTTTCAGGAGACCTTCAAAACCTTGCTCAATCACTTCTTCGAGTTTAATGCGTTTGGTAACCAGCTTGTCGGCAGGGAAATAACCTTTTTCCATCAGGCTGATAACAGCTGGGAATACATCACGGTAGCCGATAATACCAGTCAGATTGCGTTCCTTCATAACGATATTGTTAGGCTTGATCGGAGCTTCTTTTTCAAAAATGCTGACGATCATAATTTGTCCACTAATTTTAGTAGATTCAATAGCTTGAGTCAGCACAGGAGGTACTCCAGTGACTTCATAGGCTACATCTACGCCGCCGTTGGTCCGTTTGTGCAGTTCTTCCACCACATCATAAGTTTTAGGATCAATCACGATAGCACCCAGCTCTTCAGCTTTAGCTTTACGCTCCTCGGAAAGCTCTACTGCATAAATCTCAGATGCGCCCGAAGCTTTCAACGCTTCAATAACCAGCAATCCGATAGGACCAGCGCCAAATACTACAGCTTTGTCGCCGACTTTCAGTTGGCTTTGACGAACAGCATATAAAGCAACGGCCGAAGGCTCTACCAATGCGCCTTGCTCGAAAGATACGCTTTCTGGAATTTTGTGAACCATGTGCTCGTCAGCTGCGACATATTCAGAAAATCCACCACCGCCGCCTGCCAGACCGAGGAAGCCCATTTTATCGCAAAGATTATATTTCCCTTGTTTACATGCATCACATTCTCCACATGCAAAAACCGGTTCTACAACTACACGGTCGCCAACCTGAATCTTGGTTACACCTTCACCGATTTCGACGACTTGTCCAGAGAATTCATGTCCCATTACGATCGGCGCTTTTTCGCCAGTCAATGGATGCTGAGCATCTTGGGGAATGAAGATCGGTCCTGCTACATATTCGTGAAGATCACTTCCGCAAATGCCACACCATTCTACTTTGATTTTTACTTTTCCTGCCAGAGCAGCGGGCTGCTCAATGTTTTCCAATCGTAAGTCTTTTACTCCATGCCATCTCAATGCTTGCATGTCTGTCATCTCCTTGACGAATATATGATCATTGCCTCTATAAAAGTGAATGAATTAGGAAACGTTTCCGAAAAATAATATGTCACAATTTTTACACATTGTCAAACCAATTTAATGCAAAAAGCACTTGATTTTTTTGTGAATATAATCACTTGTGACTACAGTGCTATATTTGGCTCATTACTTTTATACAAAGAGATTTTGCGAATTTTTTAGGTGAAGCAAAGACAAGAAGAAAACGACTTTAAATTTTAGACACTCATTCTGTGGTATAATATCAGCATTAAGACTTTATTTTAGAAAGTCAGAAAACGATTCCGTTCTTGAAAGGATTTTGGGCGTGACAGATCAAAAGAAAGTAACCATTGAGGATGTAGCCAAGCGGGCAGGAGTCGGTATTGCGACTGTCTCCAGAGCTATTAACGATAGTGAGGGCATCAGCCCGAGAACGAAAGCCTTGATTTTGCAAGTGATTGAAGAGATGGGGTTTACGCCCAACACCTCGGCTCAGAGCTTGAAAGTTCGTCAGACACGACAAATCGCACTGGCCGTGCCAGACATTCGTAACGCGATTATTCCGGAGATCGCTTGGTCCGTAGAGCAGGCTGCCAAGCAGCATGGTTACCGGGTCGTGCAAATCAATACCGCCGGGAATGCCAGAATGGAGCTTGAAACAGTTCGTGAGGTCAAGAAGCTGCATGTCGACGGGCTCATCATTATGCCGCTGGCGTATCCCAAAATGTTGGTAGATCTGATTAACAAAGCCAGCGTTCCCGTGTCCATTATTAACTATGGCAAGAAGCTGGGCGAAGATGTCAAAGCGGATATCGTCAGTCTGGCCCGGCAAGAGGGAAGACTTGTGATGGAGCATTTGCTTAAAATCGGCAGAACAAGAATTGCCTATGCAGGCGCTGCGAAGGACAAAATCGAGGAAAGATACTTCGCTTATGAGCAGTCTCTGCAGCATGTGGACCCTTCACTCGTTTATTTTGGCGATGATTTCTCCTTTGAGACAGGGCTGCGTGCAGCCGATTATTTTTACAGCTTGAAACATATGCCGGACGCTATTTATGCGGTTAACGATATGGTGGCGATAGGGATCGTCAATCGATTTAAGGATTTGGGTGTAAAAGTGCCAGATGAGGTTGCTGTAGTCGGTATTGATAACAATCTGTGGGCTATGGTAACGACCCCTCAGATCAGCTCAGTTTCCATCATGGGAGAAGAGGTGGCACGGTTGGCTGCGGAGCTGCTGCTCAAGCGGATTCAGGAACAGACACCTGGGGACTATGAGCGTGTTCAATTCGAGCCTCGCCTGATCGTGAGGGAATCGAGCGTCTCTGTGATCCGTAAGCCTACGGTAGGGCGTGATGAGTAGTAGGGTGTGAGTGGATTCATGTTAAAAGGTAATGGGTTCGTTTCTGTAGCTTGTACTGCACTATTGCTGGCTGTAACCATAGGGTGCACTCCCCATCCAGTGGGACAGGATGCTGAAACTGCGGCGCCGTCCAGGGCAAACAATGGGGAGTCCAAGCAAACTGTAGCCAATACGCAGCACACCCAGCAAAGTAAAGAGGAGCTAGTGCTGTCCTTTTATAAAGATTCATCCCTCAGTGATGAAGCAAAAGTCCGTCATATGACGGACCATTTAGCAGGAATCCAATGGGGAAAGATAAACGAAATCAAAGAACATCAAAGCCTGGAAATTATCGAATATCTGTATAGGCAGCGCGCTTTTATTCCATCGGAAAGCTTTGCAAATCTGATTCAGGCTTCTGACGGATTGGATGGAGCTTTAAGCGAAAGCTATGCTGGTCTTATGGGAGATTTGTTTACAAGAGATAGAACTGCGATGACTCGAGCATTGGCAAATATGGACAAAACCAACCGCACACAAGGTATAGGAAGCATCGGGTATGCTCTCAGCTCTAGAGAACCCAAAGAAGTCAAGAAAGAGATTCAACAATGGCAGGCAGGACAAAAGCTTACTACGGCAGAGAAGGATGTCATCCGAGCCTTGTTCGTCAAGCTGGATAATCCGTATTGATGCTCAAATAGTGATGACCACATGCATAGAGGAATATATTGAGCAGCCGCGTCTCTACCGGAGGAGCGGCTGTTTTGTGCTGTTTTTTACATCCTGGCATTTATGATTTGGATAAACGTTAGTAGAACCATTGGTTTCAGATGTTCATCTAACAATGGGTTCAAGTGGTCTGGTGATCCTGATCTGAGCGCAAGCGTTTAATATCACTAATTGGAGGCAGGCCGAACAAGCGGGCGTATTCGCGGCTGAATTGTGAGGGACTCTCGTAACCTACCTGAAAACCGACATCTGCCGCATCCGCTGATTCAGATAACAACAGGCGGCGGGACTCTTGTAGACGTAATTGTTTTTGATATTGCATTGGGCTCATAGCCGTAACCTCTTTAAAATGACGATGTAGTGACGAAGGACTCATATTCGCTAGTTTGGACAATTCCTCAATACGTAACGGCTTATCATAATCCTGCTTAATCCGCTTTATGACTTCTGCGATCCGGTTGGAATGGCTGCCGGTCATGACCAGTTGTTTTAAGGATTCCCCCTGATTCCCCTGTAAAATCCTATACAGTATCTCACGAATGACTAATGGAGCCAGCACCGGAACATCTTGCGGGTTTTCCAAAAGATGCACTAGCCTTACCACGGCATCCAGCAGTAGAGAGTTAGTTTGGCTTACATACAAGCCTCGTCTGGAATCAGGCATTGGGCTTGTGGGAAAAGCAGATTCCTTGATCAGGTCCAGAACCTGATGCGGATCAAAATTGAGCCGGAGGCACAAATAAGGAGCTTCTGCTGACGCTTGAATGACCTGCCCGGAAATCGGCAAATCCACCGACACAACAAGGTAATCGGATGTGCCGTAATGGTAACTTTCCTCTGCGAGCATCACGACTTTTCTGCCTTGTGCCACAATACATAAAGCAGGTTCATGGACTTGATGTATCGGTACGGTTGTATTTGAACTTCGGACGAAATGAAGCGAAGGTATGGCTGTAGTGAGAACTCCGTCCTGATTTGAAAATCGTTCTATAAGCCTTGCCAACTCGGCTTGTTTTTCCATGGTAGAACCTTCTATTTTGGTTGCCCCCATCATGACACATCCCTTCTTTGCAACGTAGCCCGTTTTCATTTTCAGTAGTTTATTACATATTAAGGGGCTTTGGAGGATTAGGCAATAATTTGCTCTGATTCTTCTACCGGGCTGATGGACATTCCTCTCATAATAAGATGCAGATACAACACCTAATGAGCAATTGAGAAAAAAATAGAAGTGCAAAGGAGTGGGAGTCATGGAGAGTAACAAAGCGGAAAAAAGTGTACACGCTTCGCAGCATCCCTATATAGGGATGTGGGTAACTGAAGACGGAAATATCCGTCACGAACTCTTGCCTAATGGCCGTTATGATGAAGCACGGGGTCAGAGACAAAGTGCCTATACAGGCAGCTATATCTTAGAAGATGACTATATCGAATATGTGGACGACACCGGATTTACGGCAGATGGTGTATTCAAAAATGGTGTTTTGTATCATGCAGGGATGGTTTTTTACAGGGAAGTAAAAAAGTAATCTGTTTCAGTGATATTTTTAACTAGAGGAGGAATAAGAATGTTGGATATTAAAGGGAAAGTCGTAGCTATTACGGGGGCAAGCAGTGGGATCGGTGAAGCTACTGCCCGTTTACTTGCTCACCATGGGGCTCATGTAATATTAGGGGCCAGACGGACAGAGCGACTAGAGGCTCTGACATCTGAGATTCGTTCTAAAGGTGGATCGGCTGATTATCAGCAACTGGATGTGACTAAGAGGGACCAGATGGAAGCGTTCATTAAGTACGCGGAAAAAACATTTGGGCGTGTGGATGTCATTTTGAACAATGCGGGAGTGATGCCTCTTTCAAAATTAGAAGCCCTGAAGGTAGAGGAATGGGATCGCATGATTGATGTAAATATACGGGGCGTTCTGCATGGGATTGCGGCAGGGCTTCCGATTATGAAAAAGCAAGGATTTGGTCAGTTTATCAATATCGCCTCTATTGGCGCGTATAGTGTAACCCCAACTGCAGCGGTGTATTGCGCAACGAAGTATGCGGTTCGGGCAATTTCTGAAGGGTTGCGTATGGAGGTGGGGGGAGATATTCGTGTGACGCTGGTATCGCCAGGAGTAACCGAATCTGAGCTTGCTGACAGTATTTCAGATGAAGAGGCCCGGCAAGGAATGAAAGAGTACCGTCGTATTTCGATTTCGCCTGATGCCATTGCCCGTTCCATTCTGTATGCCATGGAGCAGCCAGCGGATGTAGATGTTAATGAAATTATTGTCAGACCCACGGCAAGCCCGAATTAACGCCATGGCGTCCAAGATTCCCCCTCTCTACTCAGTCATTTTTCCCTCCATCCTTTATGGATGGGGGGGATTTATCGGATGAGAAAGAACATTATTCACACCACAGAGTGTAAAATAGCTGTACCTTTATAATAAACGGGTTTACTTTTACAAATGTTTGTGATAATTTTATTTCGACAAACATCGAAATTAAGACTGAACAGAAGGGAGCCGAACAAGGTGAAAGATACAACAGAGATGCAGCAGGCTGTAAAAATATATAAAGCACTTGGAGAACCGACTCGTCTCAAAATAGCACTTCTGCTAAAAGAGGAAAGTGACCAATGCTGCTCTGTGCTGGGCGAGAAGCTGAACAGTGTAGCTATTTCAACACTATCGCACCATCTGAAGCAAATGGCAGAGTCGGGGCTGCTCACATACCGTAAAGAGGGGACGTTTATTTATTACAGCTTGGATGTGGAAGCAGCGCAGAAATATGCCCCGTTCCTAATAACATAAATTTTTTTAGTCTTAATTTCGATATTTGTAAAAATATAAAAATATAAAAATATCAAAAGAAAAGAGGCGTTATTTAAAAATGCAGAGCACGTGGAAAGTGTATATTTTGGCAATTGTTAGTTTTTTGGTAGGCACATCCGAATACATTATCTCAGGCGTTTTGGATCAGATTGCAACAACCATGGGGATTACGGTGTCCGCAGCGGGCCAGCTGATTACAGTCTTTTCCCTTGCTTACGCGATTGGCACGCCGATTCTGATGGCAGTAACCGCTAAATGGGACAGACGCAAGCTGCTCTTGAGTTCCCTCGGATTATTTGCAGTAGCCAATGTCCTCTCCTTTGTTCTGCCGGGTTTTGGAATGTTTATCGCCGCACGTATTCTTATGGCCCTCGGGGCGGGGATGGTCGTGGTTACAGCACTGAGCATTGCTGCGAAAATTGCCCCAGCCGGCAAGCAGGCCAGTTCTATTGCTACGGTTACTATGGGTTTTACAGCCTCGCTGATTATCGGGGTGCCGCTTGGGAGAATGATATCTTCTGCATATGGCTGGAAAACCGTATTTCTCGGCATCGCGTTGACAGGGATTATTGCCCTAATTGTTATATCTATGACAATTCCCCGCTTAAAAGGAGATCGACCTGTCCCCTTACTACAACAGTTTGCTCTTCTGAAAAAGCCTGAAGTTGCTTTGGGATTAGGCATTACCTTCTTTTGGCTAGGTGGTTATTCACTCGCGTATACTTACATCTCACCGTATTTGCTGAATGTATCAGGTGTAGGAGAGGATATGCTAAGCTCAGTATTGCTCGCCTTCGGAATTGCCAGTCTAATCGGGTCAAAAATTGGTGGGTACAGTGCGGATAAAAAGGGTATACCCTTTACATTATTAGGGGGTATGGTGTTGCACGGTATTTCCTTACTCTTGCTTCCTTTTGCCGCTCATTCCCTGATCGCAGTATTTGCTTTATTGATCCTTTGGTCGTTCGCAGCCTGGACAACTGGACCTACTCAACAATATAATCTGGTCACACTTGTGCCTGAATCTTCCGGTGTGATGCTGAGTCTCAATCAATCTACAATGCAGCTTGCTATGGCAGCCGGAGCCGGAATTGGCGGTGTAGTTGTTGGTCAGGTTTCGCTGTCTTCCATCACCTGGTTTGGAGCAGCAGGGGTTGGTATCGCTATTGTGGCTACGTATTTACTTACACGAAGATCCTCAGTTCAAACACAAGTGGGTGTTACGGAGTAAAGTGTATAGATAAGTGAAGAGGAGGCCCAGTGATGAAGGTGACATTGCGGCCTTCTTTGATTTGAATGAGCAATAACATGCTCTCTTGCAGTTGGAAGGCTTATTCAAACGCAATATCAGTGATTTTGCCGCCTTCCTCAAAGCCGATATTTTTATAAACTTGATTGGAAACCGAATTTTTTAAATCTGCATATAGCATGGGTACTAAATGCTCATTTTCCAAAATGGAACATAGCTCGGATACCATTGCGCTGGCAAAACCTTTCTTTCGCAAATTAGGCGGGGTATAGGGTGGTTCCTTTTAAATAACGTAAGAGTTCTTCTATATAGGTCAATTTATAATCATCTGTGATTTGTTGTGAGATCCATAGCCAAGCCTTATGTCCGGGTGATTGAGCAAAGATCATATTTTTATCGGACGTTTTGAGGCATGTTGACTCTTCTGACTCACAAATTCGATGGATCAAATTGTATCGAACTTCATCAGCCAAAAATTGATTTTGATTTAATATATCGTCGTTTGGGACTAGTAGCTCAATCATGACTCCGCCTCCTAATGAGCTGTGACCTAAGCACTTGTAAAGTGAGTGCTATGAAGCTATGAAGATTCAGTTGTTATATCTACTAGGATTTAAACTTCCGCGCTATAAGCTTCTTATTTTTTTGTCGCCAAATCCATCTTTCGATAAAGTTTTTTTCTTTTCGTTCCTGAAGTGTTTCCTTCATACCCTTAATAAGAAATTCGGATCTTCGCTTGTCGTTTCTGCTAATTTCACGTAGTTCCTCAATAAATTTATCGTCCATGTCCGCATCTCCGTTAGTTCAGGATTTTCCAAATTGCTAAGCTAGATTATACAGAACATATGTTCCTTTTTCAAGTCTGCGTCTGCTCTATTCAATCACATAACTATTTTTAGATGGATGCTGCGAGGCCCGCGCCATTCGGATGGTGAAGCATAAGATAAAGTTGAAAGGAGGAATTACAACATGGACAACAAAGCATATGTATCTCAAACGTATCCACGTCTTACAGTCTACAACGAAGAAAATTTTCGGGGTTCCAGGAGAGTATTCAGAGGAAACCTAGGCATTCGTAATACCGATAACATTCTCGACGGCATCGAAAGTCTGCGTTTCTTTTCTACCAGCAGCAATGCTACACTTGTACTCTTTACTGGCACGCGGTTTAGAGGTAACTTCCGTGTGTTTAGAGGCAATCGCAACATCGCCGACCTGGATGATCTGATTCGCGGGAATGATGTGGAATCTATTATCTCTACCAATCAACGTTTGACGTTGCAGCAAATCCGTAATATCCGCAGTAGCGGTAGACTGCCATCTGGCTATCGAATCATCTAACAGCCTTATTTCGACTTCATAAACCATTTTACAAGACTGTTTCAGGAGCTTGCAACTTTCGGGCTTCTGGGACAGTCTCTCTATTTGTACACGCGACCTACATACTCGAATGATGAGAGGAACTGTATGGGAGAATGGGATGTTGTTAGCAGTCATCGCCAACTCAATGTTCATGAAAAATAGATAAAGGAGGACATACGATATGCCCTCCTAATGACGTATATTATATTTACTTCAGTTCCCAATTCGTTGCTTTGATCACAGCTGCATCTGCGTTCTTAAGATCTGTTTCGCCAGAAGCTAAGAGAGAGCTCCATTGCTTCACACGATTCTTACCATTGGGAGGTTGGTTATAATCATTGGTATCGACAACCAATGT
Source organism: Paenibacillus sp. EKM212P (assembly GCF_011066115.1). NCBI lineage: Bacteria > Bacillati > Bacillota > Bacilli > Caryophanales > Paenibacillaceae > Paenibacillus > Paenibacillus sp. EKM212P. Next base: position 428,584 of record NZ_JAAMNR010000004.1, on the reverse strand, counting down.
ACGCTTAGCATAGAAGCTAGTCATGAACTTCTTCTCATTCGTACTACTGCCTGAGCGTGAGAGGATTCCTTCAAGACTACCTGAATCACCAGTAGCGCCTTGATTGAGTGCTGTGTCGACAAATGATCCAATCGTCAGAGCAGTATTAAATCCGCGTTTCTGTGCTTGCTGTACACTATATTCGATATAGGTGTCATAGAACGTACGCCACATGGCTTCTCTCCAAGCTTCATTGTTTTGGAGAGCGTTGATCTTCTTCTTGATTACACTATCGCTATCGCTGAGTTTTAGAATTGAACCACTCATTTTCCCCTTCAGGCCAGCACGTGTTAATCCACCTGCAATGGAAGGGTTGCTAGCTCCACTAGCAGCATCAAAAGCTTTGAATAAGTCCGGACCATCGGGTCCTGTATCATTTGAACCGCCTGTTGTTGCTCCAAAGATACCGATTGTGTATCCGCGATTATCGCCGATATCTTCAGCATAGCCATAGAATTCAGTCCATTTCAAAGAATCTTGCTCTGGTTTGTTCACTAGCTTCATAATATTATCCCATTGCTCACCGTCAAGTCCTGTATTAGCCTTCAGGAACTGAAGTGTTGAAGGTGAGAAATTAGCATCATGATCAATAGCTGTAACCGTTGCTTGGCTAGTAGCTTCTTCGCTGGTAAGGGATATTGGCTCTATACTAGCTTCATTTGAATGGTCGAAGCCCTCATTTAAATCGATCGTTTTCTGTACCGGAGTTGCATTCTCTTCAGCAAAAGCCTTGCTAGGTGAAGGGCCGGACAAGCTGGAGAAAGAAGCGACTACAGTAAAGCTTAGCAAGATCATAAGGAACTTTGTTTTATACATATAACTCCTCCTATAATAATGTAATTGTGAAGGACTAAAAGCGTAGATTTGCATCTAACTCGAATTGATTTAGCAAGAGTATAGATAAGAAGCATAGGATTGAATAGAGCTTAAATAACCGTTTTTTTCAAAAATTATGATTTATATGTGAATAAATGGACCTAGTTGTTCCTAGATTCCTACAGACCATAAGTGCAAGAATGAGGACGAAACAAAGATAGTCTCTTGATAAAATGAGATACATCACATATCAGGAGGCTATATTTATGAACAAAATTCATCAGTTTCATGCACTTCACACATCAGAGGAACTTTTATTTTTAGGGAACGCCTGGGATATGCTATCTGCGGTGGCTCTGGAGAAGGCAGGCTTTAAGGCGATAGGTACGACGAGCTGGGGAATTGCCAATACGCTTGGATTCTCAGATGGAGAGCTTATTGATTTTGACCAGCATGTAAGCGTTATTCGGACGATTGCTGAGCATGTTCAAATTCCAGTGTCGGCAGATATTGAAGCAGGATATGGGGAGGATACGGCAACGATTGTTGAGCATGTTTTAAGGGTAGCCAATGTGGGAGTTGTAGGGATTAATATTGAGGATTCTTTGAAAACGCAAAAGGGACTTCGAGAAGTAGGCCTGCACAGTAACCTGTTGTCCAAAATAAGAACAGCATTGGATGCGCGTGGGTTTCAAAAGTTTTTTATAAACGCAAGAACGGATACATATTTGCAGATGGATGCCCCACTTTCAGAGACCATAGAGCGGGCCAAAGCGTATGTGGATAGTGGTGCGAGCGGAATTTTTGTTCCAGGATTAAAGAGTGATGAAGAGATCAGGGAAGTTGTGTTTCATGTACATGCTCCGCTTAATGTTTTATCCCTGCCGGGTCTGACGAATGTCCACCAGCTTCAGCAGTTAGGTGTTAAACGGTTTAGCTTTGGAAATGCATTTTCTGATAAGATAATAGTTGCTTTGCAAAAGAATGCCGAACAGTTGATAGAGCTTCAAGATACATCACATTTATATGAGGATTTTGCAAAATCCTGAACTAGATGAATATGAACTATAGAAAGGACAGAGCATTCGATCATGGCTAACCTTAGTCTTTCTTTTGAAGAAATGTGGGAGAAAATTATAGCGTGTGATCGTAAGTATGACGGGTTGTTTTTTACCGCTGTGAAAACAACCCGCATATACTGCCGACCTTCCTGTCGATCCAAAAAGCCGAAAAAAATAAATGTGGAGTTTTACTTTGATTTGGACAAAGTGGAAAAGGCGGGTTTTCGTGCTTGCAAAAGATGCCAGCCCCATACAGACCATTCGCCGTATATCAGACTTGTGCAGAATGTAGTAACCTTCTTGGTCAATCATTACAAGGAAAAACTTGTATTGCAGGATATTGCGGACCATATTGGAATAAGCTCCTTTTACTTGGATCGGATCTTTAAACAGGAAACCGCCGAAACCCCGCGTACGTATTTGGAAAAAATAAGAGTAGATAAGGCAGCCTATCTTCTTAAAAGTACAAATCTTACGAATCTTGAGATTTGCTATGAGACGGGATTCCAAAGTCCCTCCCATTTCTATAAGGCGTTTCGCAGCTTGAACCATTGTTCTCCTAGTGAGTATAGAAAGTTGAGTAAGGAATAGAAAAGGAAGGAGGGCGTATCCTTTTATGAGTGAACTTTACGTATTGAAGTATGTATCGCCGATTGGAGAGATAGAGATACAGGGCACAAATGAGGCTGTCTATTCTATTATGTTCTCTAATCGGAATGAGCTCTTAACGAGGGCTATAGAAAAGGTTCCAATCCAAGTATTAGCAGAATGCGCTACCCAGCTTGACGAGTATTTTAAAGGTGAGCGCTTTGAGTTTACGTTTCCTTATGCCTTTGAAGGTACGGATTTTCAGCAAAAAGTATGGAATGCTCTGGTGTCCGTGGGGTACGGTAAAACGACAGCCTATAAAGATATTGCTCTTGCTATTGGAAATGAAAAAGCGATCCGAGCCGTAGGCAGTGCTAATGGAAAAAATAAGCTGAGCCTTGTGATTCCATGTCACCGAATTATCGGTTCCAATCAGAAACTAACGGGCTATGCAGGAGGGCTATGGAGAAAAGAATGGTTGCTCCAGCATGAGAAGCGTTGTCTGAGGCCCTAAGGAGGGCTCATAGATGAGAGACATATATTTGAAAGAGTTTAAGCTGGGGAGCTGGGCCAACATGGTTCAGCTCTATCAGGAGCGATATGATCAGGTAGATCCGGCTATAAGAGTAAAAGTGGCCGAAAGTAAAATTCCAAAGGAGATTCAGATGGTGCTGCTGCCCGATATGGGGGAGTATTTGCTGACTTGGATGGATCGAAAAGTCCCCGCACTTGGCCACGAAACACCGTCGGATTATTTAAAAAGTGAAGAATCAGATGGCATGAACTTCATTTTAGCGAAGTAGGTTTGTCCAAACTCAAATAAAGCCGTATAAAGGGAGCCGATGTCAGGCTCCCCTTTGCTATCATAAGCGCCTGTGTTGTAAGAGTTCTAATGGGCTGAAAGCTCACTCTCCGTCACCCATTTATGATTTTTGACAGGCTCTCCTCCTGTAGTCGGCGTATAATCTACCATATATACGGTCGTTGGTTCTGCGGAGTCAATGGTAGCCTTAGCCCCATCCATCCCTTTCATATGATCTGCTGTAAGGATAACCTCCGTTCCCGGTGCATAGGGCTCGCTGCCTGCATCTTTAATCTCTTCATGAATAACCCACTTATGATTATTCACTTTTTCTTCTCCAGTGGTTGGAGTATATGAGACCGTATAAGCAGTAGTCGTATAAGCACCAACAATCGTGGCAGTGGCCCCATTCATGCCTGCCATATGGTCAGCTCGAATAGTCGCTTGGCTACCAACTTTGAAGGCTGGATTTTCCGCTTCTTTTAGTCCGGTAGGAAGCTCACTGGAAGTGGAATGGTTCATATCCGATGTGTCGTGCTGTTGACTGCTGTTTGTTGTGTGCTCCTGGTTCGGCGTGTTACTGTTTCCGCACCCACTCAAAATAATCATAATTGTACCAGCGAGCAAAGCCCATTGCATTCTCATATTTACAGCTCCTTTAGGGTTTTAATTACTTATTTTAAATATACCCCTAAGGGGTATATTTAAAACGGAAGTATATGACAAACGTGTGAAGTGTTTTGCTTTCAAGGGGATCTCCTGTTATGCCCTCTTTTTTGCTATGCAGAAGATGCGTAATTAAATGTTGTTGACAGTGAATAAAAAATCATTGTAATATCTATAAAACGCATCAAGTTACTTGGTATTTTGAGCGATTGTAAACATTCTAACTCACCAAAAGTAGATGATATCAAGGAGCAGGGGGAGACATCAAAATGAAGAAACCATGGATTTCATTTATATTGCTGCTGGGAGCAGTCGTGCTTTTTATTTCAGGCTGCGGCAGCAAGAATACGTCGGGCAACGCTGCGGGTGAAGAAAAGAAAACACTGCATATCAGCTTTAATCCCGGTCCATATAGCGATCAGTTTAAGAATGGTGTGGCTCCATATTTGGAGAAGAAAGGATATACGATTACATATAAAGAGTTTACAGACGGTGTTCAGCCCAATGTAGCCGTGGCTAAGGGGGATATTGATGCCAATGTGTTCCAGCATTCGCTCTACCTGGATTCTATGAATAAGCGGGAGAATATTGATCTGATTGGTGCTGTGCAGGTCCCGACTCCTCCAATGGGATTGTACTCCAGCAAGCATACCAGCCTTGACGAAATCAGTGAGGGAGCCCAAATCAACCTGCCCAACGAGCCAGTCAATATGCTGCGTGCGCTGAATATTTTGAAGGAAGTAGGCTGGATTACGTTAAAGGACAATATCAATCCATTGCAAACCTCGGTGAACGATATCACCTCTAATCCGCATCATCTGCAATTTGTTGCTACCGACCCGGCACAGGGGCCACGTGCACTGGAGGATGTTGATTTTGCGGCTATACAAGGGAACTTTGCTGTATCGAATGGAATAAAGCTGACCTCGGCATTAAAGCTTGAAAATATGACAGATCCGTTCACGAACGTGGTCGCTGTGGACAGCAAGAACAAGGATAAGCCCTTCGTCAAAGACATTATTGAAGGATATCATTCAGATGAATTCCAAAAGTACATCCAATCGAATCCTGATTATGAAGGCTACAAGCTGCCAAGCTATTTCAAATAATATGGGGTATTATCTTCTGCGGGCTGACGTTGTCAGCCTGTATCTTATGGATAGAAGGTGGAGATGAACGTGATTTTTTCATCCTCTGATCTCGTCAAGGCTCTGCCTGACAACTATTTTAGCGCAATGGATGACAAGGTGAATCTGTATAAAAGTAAGGGAATAGATGTAATCAATTTGGCAGCCGGCAACCCGGATCAGCCGACACCGGCGCATATCATCAGCACTTTGAAGGAAGCGGTCGATCAACCGATCAATCAGGGTTATCCGCCTTTTCATGGAAAAAAAAGTACGCTGGAGGCTGTCGCCGCGTTCTATAAACGGGAGTATCACGTGGAACTGGATCCTGACCGAGAGATTGCCATATTCAACGGCTCAGCCATAGGCGTAATGGGGATTCCCCAGGCGCTATTGAATCCAGGTGATTGGTTATTGACCACCGATCCGGCATATCCCCAATATTATTCCGCTGCTGCGCTGGCAAGAGCTCATATTCATACGATTCCGCTTGATGAGAAGCATGGCTTCTTGCCTGATTATACAACCGTGCCGGAAGAAATTGCAGAGCAGGTCAAATTACTCATGATTAATTATCCGAACAATCCGACTGGAGCAGTAGCTACTGCAGATTTCCTGACAAAGACGCTGAATTATGCCGCTCGGTACCAGTTTCCGGTTATGAATGATTTTGCTTACGGTGCTCTTGGATTTGACGGATATAAGCCGATTAGTTTATTGCAAATCCCCGGCGGCAAGGAGTATGGCGTCGAGACGTATACGGCTTCCAAAACGTATAACATGGCTGGATGGCGCTTCGGATTTGCAGTGGGAAATTCGTCCATCATTGGTGCGCTCAAGCATTATCATACGCATGCCTACAGCACTGTTTTTGGAGCGGTACAGGATGCGGGAGCTGTGGCATTGCTGGGCACGCAGGAACCGGTACGGGAGCTCGCGGCGTTATATGAGCGGCGCCGTGATGTTCTGATTGCAGCGTTACGGGGTATTGGCTGGGATGTAGCTGCTCCCCAAGGGTCTTTTTTTGCCTGGTTCAAGGTGCCAGAAGGGTATACATCTGCTTCCTTTGCAGACTTTTTATTGGACGAGGCGCATGTTGCGGTCGCTCCTGGAGAAGGCTTTGGTCGTGCAGGAGCTTCTCATGTGCGGGTCAGTCTGGTAAACAGTGAGGAAAGGCTGCTGGAGGCGGTGCAGCGCATCGCAGCAACGGGTGTTTTTCAAGTATAAGCTGGAATACAAGGCATTCATGGAGGGAGCGGGAAAAGAACTTTGAGTATAGCGATTATCGGAGCTATGGAGGAAGAAATAGCAGATTTGAAAGCGCAGATCGAAGGGATAAAGATGACCCAGATTGCGAACGGGATTTTTTATACGGGCCAGCTTGAGGGCAAGGAAGTTATTCTGCTGCAATCAGGAATTGGCAAAGCGAACGCAGCCTCGACTACGGCGCTGTTGATTGAGCGATATAGCCCGGAGCTTGTCATTAATACCGGATCTGCGGGTGGGCTCGATCCAGCGCTGCATGTTGGCGATGTCGTAGTGGCGACCGAGCTGACTTACAGCGATGTGGACGGAACGGCGTTCGGCTATACCTACGGACAGGTGCCACAGATGCCGGCAAGTTATCCTGTCGATCCAGCGCTGCTTGCTTTTGCGACAGAAGCGCTGGCGGAGACCAGGATTGAGGGGCAGATCGTCAACGGTTTGATTACGACGGCAGACTCTTTTATCTCCCAGGCTGAGCGCGCCCATTTTATCCGTAGCCAGTTTCCTGAAGCGAAAGTGACGGATATGGAAGGGGCCGCGGTCGTTCAGACTGCGTACCAGTTTGGTGTTCCATTTTTGGCTGTCCGTTCTTTGTCTGATCTTGCCGGTGTAGAAGCGGCGGATTCTTTTGACTCCAATCTTGATTTGGCTGCGGCCAACTCGGCAGCAGTGGTTGTGGCTCTTGTAGCTGCATATGATAGAGACAAGCTTTGATATATTCAATGGCACTATTCAGGAACGTTTTTTCTTTGGCTTGCCATGCTGGTTAATGAGAGTTCGAAGTTGTTTCCCTGCTTTGTTCAGCTCCATATCGTTCAACACATAATCGGTGCTGACTTCCCAGGTGCTGCGGTCATTCAGATGAAAAATAAAGGCAGGAAAGCGAGGGCGCAGCCATTTGCGGATGGAGGCCCCTTCGAATTCGACTTTAGTGATTGCAGCCCACGGGACAGTTCGAATACCATCGGAAATGCTGTGTTCGTCAAAGATGAACAGGTAGGTATCCTTACGAAGCGTTCTGCTCAAACAAACCACAAGATAGCTACCGAAAAAAGGAAGTCCGACAATGGCGGACGTAATAAAGAAGAAGATTTGGAGAGCTGAGATATCTTCGTCGATAAAAATGAGCAGCAGCAAAAACAGACAAATCAGCACAAACATCAAGCTGCCCATGGCCTTCCAAAATGCCAAAGATCTTCGATATACAATTTTATCCACGGAATACCGCCTCGTCGCGTACAAACTCCTGAATGAAATATGTTATCCGTTCTCTCCAGTCAGCTTCGGTTACACTTTCAATACGCAGACATGGGATGGCCTGCATATCCAGTTCTGTATTTCTTACAATCCACACATCATTCATTCCTTTAAGAACAAATAGCAGATTTGTAACGGAAGGTCCATCTTCATCTGTATCCGCGTATATCATCTGGCTCAAATTATCAAGGCTACACTGATTACGATCAAAATCCTCTCGCCAGTCTTGTATCATTTGTTGGGCCGACTCATGAAGCTTCCACGTTGTCATTTGCTGCATACTGAAGTTGGATGAGGTTAACTCATTCCACTGTTCTTCGGTCAGATCGACGTATCGGCTGTGCGCATTGAAGTTCGAAGCAAGCAGGCCGAACAATTGATCAATGTCATGATGCCAGTCTTCTGGGGAAGACCAGCGAAAGAAATGAAGTTCATTGTGACTGGAGAAATGATACAGAAAACGTTCATTTCCATGGTGTATCGTTAATGTATTTTGCTTATCCTGTTGCTCCTTGTAGCCACGTAGCATCTGACGACTTTGTACCAGATGAGCTAGCATTTCAACAATGAACTCATCAAATTCGAGCTGTTGTTGCTCGTCATCCCGTTGTTCCATCAGACCCTTGGATATCAGGCTATGCGTTGCAGCATGAAAAAGCAGTTCCCAGCGATCTTCGGTTAGTTCCCCGTAATAAGATTGGAGCAGACCAGAAGCCATATCTTCTGCGCCCAGTGCGGTCAAGGCAAAGCCTAGTTCCTCAAGCGTTAAAATTACCGTTTGTTTATCCATAGTCAGGCTCCTTCTCCATCTGTTAGGTATATGTCATTTAAATAGTTTGCTGGCCCAACGTATCCCTTTTTCGGCGAATTTGGCGACTTTTCCACCTGCCCAGCTTCCCACCGTACCGCCGACATAAGCACCGACGGCTGCACCGACCGGACCACCGATAGCGCCGCCTACGGCTCCCAAAGCGACAGCACCGCCATAAGTTGCGGCGGTTTTAATCGCTACGTTAGAAGCGGATACAGCCACATCCGTTCCGGTAAGCTTCCCGCTTTTCCATTTTCCAGCCAGACTGATACCCTCGCCCACAATATTCATGGTGGCATTAATAGGGTACAGCTTTTTGGCAATCATGCCGGGAATTTGGCGGGTAGCTATGCCATATCGGCCTTTTTCCACCCCGGCGATGACGTTCCGTGTCCACTGAGGAAAGCTGTTGGCTTTATTGAATCCGAGGCCGAGCTTACCCATTTGAAGCTTTCCAGCTAATCGATCAAAGCCCTTTAACCCCTTCATCACAATACCGGGTTTGGCGAATTGGCGGTTTAGGTTTTTGCCTAAATTACGCATAAAAGCATTGTTACCCTTGCCTTTCACCCATGCCGCATTATGTATAACTGCTCGAGTGGGATTCTTCAGACTTTTCTTGAATTCTACTGTTTTGGTGAGCACAAGTGTGGAAGCCAGACCGCTATAGATAGCTGTTCCGGCAAATCCCAGTTGCCCGCGCCATTTATTGGCTTCTGAAATGCTGTTAATGGCTATATCTGCTGGATCGGGTCCTTTTTTCCCGGAAGTTGCCCCTTCACTGTTGCCGATCTGTCCGCTGTGATCTCCTTTATTAATACCCGAGTCTGCTTGGGTATCTGTTTCCATGAATTTTACTGCAATGGAACGCAACTCTGTGCTGACAGAACCGACAGTTTGAGTGAAAGCATCCATTTGTCCACGCGCTTTATGAAAATCCTGATAAAAGCGCTGCTGTGTTGTTCCTGCCCAGCTATTTTCCAACATCTGAATATGCTGTGACAGTTGTCCGCAAATTTGTGCCCCCAGCTCACGTGCCTGTGCGAACTGCCTGGAAACCGCTTCTAGTTTCTCAGGAGGGACCATAATTTTAGCCATGATGTCCACCTCGGATGATTAAAATAATTACTTATATTTTAGTGAATCTAGTGGGGGTTAGCAAAAAAAGGAGGGGATTTTAGTGAAAAATAAGTCATTTGTATGAGTTCCTGAGGATTCATAAGGGAGAAAAGTAGGAGTGTTATGATCCGAAGTTCTTATAAGTTATTCATAACGAAAACGAAAAAAACCCCTCTTTTCAAATGGAGCTTTCCATTAGAAAGAGAGGCCTTCTTGCGTAGAGCTAATGCATGTTTCGCGTCGTATTAATTATTTTAGCGGAATCTGCTTGGACAGCTTTTCAAACTGCTGCAAGTGAGGAGTGACCTTGGCGGTAATTCCTTTGAAATACTTGATGGACGCTTGTCTTTGACGTTCTTTGGTAGCAGTCTCTTCAGGGAACATGGAGTATTCCTTTTGGACAGAGCCATTTTTATAATTTACGGAGAAGAGCTCTCCTTTTTGCCACCTTTGGACCAGATCTTGATTACTGTGCAAGATATTTAACACTTCTTTTCCATTTTTATAAGTGAAGCTGAAGTCTGGATCGGCCACAGCGTGGATCACTTGGTAGCCGTTCTGTAATCCATTGTTCTGAAAAGTACCTACTTGAATCTCGTTCGAACGTACGGTTCCGTCCATTTGTGTCACTTTTTCGGTCTGCGTACCCTTGCCGCTCATCGTGTCATTGTTCCATGTGCCGTTGTATACGATTTTATGATTTTGTCCATCTGCATCCGTGTATTGATTTATATATTTTCCAGTACCTGAACGCTTGCCATTCACAAAATCACCCGAATACTGCTTATATTCGCTCCATTTGATCGTACCACGTCCGTTGGGCTGCCCATTCTCAACCTCTCCATAGTAAGTCGTCTGACCAGATAGCTGAAGCAATTCCTTGGTTGCAGCCGCATTCGCCGCAGGTGTACTTACAGACAGCGCTCCAGATATCAGCGATGCGGACACCATAATAGGCAGAGACAGAGCTTTCCCTTTTTGCCAAAGTTTTTGTATCATGAGTTCTCCCCTTTCGAAGCTTTGAAATTCTAAAAAGTTATGTTCAACAACCCAGCACCGTTTTTATACTATTTTGTGCTTGGTGATTTATAGTTTAATATATATTGAGAATTATAGGAAACTGTAAAGTGAAAACAGCTAGTTAGGAGAGAGATTCATGAATTTACCTGAACATGGGAGTGAGGATGTATCTAGCATCCTTGCCGTGAAGTTGGAATATGAGCCTGTGAAGACCATAAAAGGAATCCATCAAGTGGAGCCTGATGCTAATATTTATTGGCTGATTGATGTGGAATTCAGTGGTTTTACGTTGTCAGATGAGGATATTTTGCAATTGCTCAAAGGATATATCGTGTATGGGCATGTCCATGATTTGCAGATGTGGACTAGTGTGGGGCGCAGACCGGCAGGTGAATGCCATTTTGATAAAATCTGTATTTGTATGGATATATTCGATAATGTAGAGATGCAGGTTCGTTTAGATGAAGCCAAGGTTGCAGACTTTATGAACACACTGCCAGCGTGTTTTCAGGAGAAGGGCACTGTTCATGTGCTTCCTCGGGAGGATGCTGCCCATGCACGTGCAAAAGCGGAAAAACTTAAAGCATTTACAGATCAGGAAGGTGAAAGGGAACACGCTGTCATGCTTAGGCTAGTAGCGGATCAAGGCCAATCTTACCGTGGAGCGGATATCTGGGATGTCATGCTGAGCCTCGGAATGGAGTGGGGAGATATGGATATTTTCCATGCACACCATCACGGTCAGGGAGGCTATGATGAACTATTTAGCGTACATACGGGAACCGAGCCTGGCTTTTTTGGGTTGAGTACACTCGCGGAGGATCGCTTTGCAGATTTGATTTTCAGTATGGATGGGGTACGGACCGTGCAGCCGCAAACTGTGTTTGAGGCAATGTGGAAAAGTGCCGAATATGCGCGCGCCAGACTTGGCGGGACATTAGTGAATGAACAGGGTCTGTCAGCTATGCCGGAAGATTATCTACATCAGATTCAAGAGATGGAGGATCGATTAAGAGAGTTTGGATTTAAAGCAGGCGAGGATGTTGTTCTGTTTCTATTTTAGATTAGAAAGGAGTGATTTCGTTGTCCAGCAACTCTATTGAGAAGCTAAGAACGATTCTAAAACGTAAAGCTACGATTTTTCATACAGGGGGTCGCAGACCGTCGGAATCCCTTGAACAGAGCTGGATTGGTAGAGTTACAGTGGCTTTGCCAACGGAGGAACAACCCATTGATGTACAGGGGAATGTTATGGCTCCGATCATGCAATTGTATTTGCCTGCCTTGCCCTTTGTCCCTGAAGCTATGCGCAGTGTCAAGCTGTTGACGGTCTTCCTGTCTCCCGATGTACTAGATCATGAGGACATGGAAGGATATATGTGTATTCGTGAGTATACGTCGGTAGAGGATTTGGTTGAAAAAGATTTTGGTCCGGCATTTATGCAAATCAAAGCATTTCCGCTGTTCCCCGAACTTAAAGAGAATGATTATCCGGTCTGGGACGGTGAAAATATCCCTGAGGAATACGGCGATGTTCTCAACCAGATGGACGAGGAGGAACCCGACTATTTTGAGGACATCGTAGAGGAAATATATGCGGTTCACAAAATCGGTGGCTATCCCAGCTTTATTCAACCAGGCATCGACTTTGGCGAGGGCTATGAATTTGTGTTTCAGATTGCCTCAGATGCCAAAGCCCAATTGAATATTGTAGATGGAGGCAGCTTTTATTTTGCCAAGCATCAGAATGAAGGAGTCTGGCGGGGGTACTTTGATTTTTACTAATAGGCTCATTTAGAGAGCAGTCTGGAACCGATCGTTTTGTAGAGCAGGTGGAAAATGATTTTCACAAGCAAATCATCGTGCTAGATCGGGCCTGGCAGGCCATTTTCAATCATGTGGACAAATGAGGACAGAGAGTAACTGTAGGAGATTGGCATAATAGCTGAAGGAGTGACAGCAATGAATGACTGGGAATCGGGAATCATTCAGATCGATGGTGAGCGTGCGATCTACTCATCTTTAACGGAAGATCAGTTGTTAGAGACCACTTGGTATTCGAAATATTTTCATTCTGTAAGAGAGCTAGGGAATGACTACATCTGGTATCATTTCGATCAGGTTTCTTTGCTGTGTCGGCATTTTTTTGTGTCCGTATGCTTTAAGGATACAAACCTAATTGTCGTGGAGATTTCGCTCCAGGGAGATGAATTTCCAACTTCGTGGGATAATTGGTCTGAGGAAGGAGAGAGAAAGCGACAAAGGGAGCATGATCGTTTGTTACAGCAACATTTGTCCGTAAAGCCAAGCTATCGTCAAACAAAGCCTTACCCCTATATGGAATATGAACTGAACTGGGGGAAAATCTCTTCTTATTTTGACCCCCGGTCGGGAAATACGGCCATTGCTTTTAAGTATAAAGATGAATAGTGATCTTACATAAAATACACGACAACCCTGCGCTTTGTGCTGGAGGTGAGGGTGTTGAATGAGTAAGGGAGATGTGTTGTGGATAAAAAGGCGAAAAAAATACTGATGAACACATTCTGGTCCTCTAGCGGCTGGAAGCAGGAGCGGGGATCTTTTTCGGGTGAGGATTTTGAATATGCCAAAAGTAAGGGCTTGATGTTCGATCCGATCACGATTACACATAACGAGATTATAAACAGGCTGCATGAGCTGCACCAGCAAAAGGCTACAAAAGAGCGAGTGGCAGCAGCGTTTTTGCACAGTCTTTCCACGAAAAAGGTTCATTTACGAAGCGCCTTATCGAGCTGGGCATTAACCGCAGGGCTTCCTTTGCACACCTATGGGGAGCGGCCTGTCGTCTTGCCCAATTACAGTAGCTGTGGGGATTGTAATTTTAATAAATTGATGTCTGATAAGGAATATGTCAATGAAGATTTGAATGTACTGAATTTTGAACGAATCAAATGGGGCGGTATTCGTCTGAACCACCTTCTGTATTGCTGGATGGACCTTGAATTGTTCAGTCAAGAAGAGGCTGTTCAGATTTCCGATGAGGATCTGACTATACTTCATAACATGCTCGAAGCTGTTCAGAACTGTGATGCTCAAAGCAGTGCACGTCAATTGGAAAAGCGCTGGAAGGATGTGTTTCCATCCAGCAAAAACGAGCGTGATGCAGTCATGGAGGTGTGGGGATATGCCGGACTGCTGGTTCCACAGGACACGCCTCGTAAACGACAGCACGGCAATCATGATTTTTATTCCGTAGCAGCTTGGCAAGGAGATGACGGATACTCACAGGAGGCGTTGGACTATTTCTTCGGTACGTTTTTATAGAGAAAGTGAATCGTTATGTCACATCTTGATCATGACGGTTCCTCAAACAACAAACGTTCTTCTTCCCGACTATGGATGGCATTGACAACCAGAAGCGCGTGGAACTGCTGAAGAACTTCAGGCGTAAGCCCTTCTTCACGGATCATGGCTTTGAGCTCTTTTACAATGATTCGGAGCAGATCATGATCCCGTGTAAGTTTGACAACAGCCTCCTGCAGTTCCGGTTTTTTCTCGACCATTTCCTGATAGAATCCTTCCTCTTCTGCATCAGCATGGCTAAGAATGCGGGTTTCCCAATATTCGATCAAGTGGTCGGCAGCCTGGCGCGCCACCTTGAATTCTTTTGCTTCGAGTAATTCCTCTACTTCTCTCGTCTTATCTAGAGCGCCAGATAGCCCGCCTTGATGAATGGCATGATGAGCATGCAGTTGACGTAAAGAAGGTCCTCCCATAACAGTTCATCCTTTCTTTGTACCCTTTTTTAGTACAGTATAGCATAAGAAAATAGCGTTATTTTTCCGGTTAGGATTTTCCCCCCTAAGGAAAAGGGAACTCCCTAATTGGTTCAATTTCATATAATACTTAGAATGAAGTTAGAAGATAAAACTCAATCTTGGGGGAATGGATGATGAATCGATTAACCGAAATAACAGACATAAAAAAGATTGTGAAAAAAGGATCAAGGGTTTGAAGGGGATGAGCAGATACATACCCAATCAACATGGAGCCTGGGCCATGCTCATTCTTCCATTTTTATTCGGTTTAGCTGCTTCTCGAGGGGAACTCATTCATATCCCCCTATTTGTGTGCTGGTTTTTTATCTACTTATTCAGTTTTCCTGTCCTCCAATGGATCAAAACAGGCAGCAGTGAAAGATACCGCAAACCCGCCGTTGTATACGGAGTGATATTACTTCCTTTGTTAATTTCACTGATATGGTTTGAGACTGCCTTGATCTGGTATGGAGCTCTTCTATTGCTCTTTTTTATGGCTAATATTTATTTTGCAAAAACGAAAAATGAACGTGCTTTACTTAATGACATTGTTGCAATTCTACTCTTTTGTTCTTTTATATACCCCGTTATTTATATGGGGGGAGGAGAGGATTGGAGAGTAGCAACAGAGCTATTCTTACTTTTGGTGCTTTACTTTATCGGAACTGCTTTGTATGTCAAAACGATCATTCGTGAAAGAAAAAATATACGTTACCATTATGCTTCCGTCATCTATCATTTGGTGATTTTGTTGTTTGCTACTTGCTTAAAGTTACCTCTGTTTGTTCCTTTTTTGATTTTTTTGATGCGGGCCATATGGCTTCCTAAACTCGGATTAAAGGCAAAACAAGTTGGCATGGCGGAAATTGGATTTTCAATGATGCTCTATGTTTTTGTATTGTTTTTATACTTCTAAAAGGAGAGACATCAATGATATCTTTGAAAACGCCGCGTGATTATCATACTGATCCGTTTATAGTCATCTGGGAGGTTACACGAGCTTGTGCTTTAAAGTGTCTTCACTGTAGAGCGGAAGCTCAGTACAAACCTGATCCTCGCCAGCTGACACTAGAAGAAGGTAAGAAGCTGATAGATCAAATCGCTGAAATGAATCATCCGTTGGTTGTGTTCACAGGCGGAGATCCTTTGATGCGTCCTGATCTATTTGAACTGGCTCGATATGCAATTGAAGAGAAAAATCTGTCGGTTTCAATGACCCCCAGTGCCACACCTAAAGTGACACGAGCAGCGGTAGAAAAAGCAAAGCAAGTTGGGTTATCGCGGTGGGCTTTTAGTCTGGACGGTTCATGTGCAGACATTCACGATCATTTTCGGGGTACGGTGGGTTCTTACGATACAACCATGCGAGGAATTGGTTATTTAAAGGAGCTGAATATCCCTATTCAAGTGAACACTACGGTGTCCCGGTACAACCTCCATGATCTGGAGCGAATTGCAGAAAGGGTAAAGGAAATGCAGGCCGTGTTATGGAGTTTATTTTTCCTTGTTCCAACCGGACGTGGCATGGAGAAAGATATGATTACTCCTGATGAGCATGAAGCCGTAATGAAATGGTTGTATCAAATACAGCAACAGATGCCGTACGGTGTGAAGGCTACAGAAGCTCCCCACTACCGGAGGGTCGTACTGCAGCAAAAGCACAAAGCAGGTGAGAGCAGTGTAGCAGACGGACAAAAGAGGGCAGATGTTTTAGGACGTGCTCCTAAAGGCGTAAATGATGGAGATGGATTTGTTTTTATTAGTCATATCGGCGAAGTATACCCGAGCGGTTTTCTGCCTCTTATGTGCGGGAATGTACGAAACGATAGCCTGGCAGATATTTATCGCAACTCTCCGATCATGATGAATCTTAGAGATAAGTCCCTACTTAAAGGTAAATGTGGAGTCTGTGAATTCAAGGCCATCTGTGGGGGCTCCAGAGCAAGGGCTTTTGCAATAACAGGAGACTATTTGGAGAGTGACCCTTATTGCGCTTATATACCCGGGGTTGGAGAGGAAAAGTGTTTTCATGAAAAAAAGTTCTAAAAAAGTCGTTATTCTCGGTGGAGGAATAAGTGGTTTAAGTGCTGCCTTTTATGTGAAAAAGCTGGCTGAGGATCGGCAGCTTGAAGTGGAGATTACACTGGTGGAGAAAAGTGAACGTCTGGGAGGAAAGCTGCAAACCGTTCGCCAAAACGATTTTATGATCGAAAAAGGACCGGATGCTTTCTTGGCCAGAAAGACGGCAATATTGGATTTGACCATGGAGTTGGGGCTGGAAGCAGAGCTGGTATCGACAAACCCGAAAGCCAAATCTGCTTGCATTTTGCATAAGGGCAAACTTCATACGATGCCGATGGGCTTCATTCTGGGCATCCCAACAAAGCTGACTCCTTTCATTCGGACAGGACTTATTTCTCCACTGGGAAAAGCACGGGCAGCCCTGGATTTAATCATTCCGGCGAAGAAAGGTGATGCGGAC
Source organism: Paenibacillus sp. EKM212P (assembly GCF_011066115.1). Taxonomy (NCBI): domain Bacteria; kingdom Bacillati; phylum Bacillota; class Bacilli; order Caryophanales; family Paenibacillaceae; genus Paenibacillus; species Paenibacillus sp. EKM212P. The sequence continues at coordinate 411,730 of NZ_JAAMNR010000004.1, read as the reverse complement.
GAATCTCTAGGTGATTTTATCAAACGGCGTCTTGGCAAAGAAGTTCTGGACCAGATTACAGAACCTCTGCTGTCTGGAATTTACGCTGGGGATACTCATTCTCTGAGCCTTATGTCAACTTTCCCTCAATTTAAACTAATGGAACAAAAGCATGGAAGTTTGATTAAGGGTATGTCTAAAGGGGCGGGGAAAAAGCCAGCAGTACAAGACAAACTGCCGGATATCGCTAAGAAAAGTATGTTTCTTTCTTATCGGCTAGGATTATCTACGATCGTGGAGCGGCTAAAGGAAAGGCTGGATACCGTACGTTTTGTTATGGGGCAAGGTGTAGTTGAAGTAAGGAAGGAAAGCGGTTATCAGGTCATTTTAGAACACGGACAAAAAATAGATGCGGATGCGGTGATCTGCGCTGTTCCAGCTTTTGAAGCGGCTACATTATTTTCCGGCGTTGCAAGCGCTAGCTGGTTACACAAGATTCACTATGTTTCCGTAGCCAATATTGCTCTTGCTTATAAAAACACAGATCTTAATTTTGCTTTTGAGGGAACGGGATTTCTAGTCCCTCGCAAAGAAGGCAAAAAGATTACGGCATGTACTTGGTCTTCGACGAAGTGGAGCCATACTGCTCCTGAAGGATATACGCTTTTACGGACCTATATCGGACATGCAGGCGCACAGGAGTGGATTCAGATGACAGACAATCAACTTGTGGATGCCGCGCGCAAAGACTTGAAAGATTTAATGGGCCTGGAAGCGGAACCGGAATTCGCCGAAGTCAGTAGGTGTGATCGATCGATGCCGCAATATCCGATTGGACACAAAGAGCATATGGCGAAGATGAGACAGGACTTCGCACAGGATTTACCGGGTGTTTTTCTATGCGGTGCTGGCTATGGGGGCGTTGGAATTCCAGATTGCATCGCTCAAGGGAAAGAAGCGGCTGAACAGTTGCTTTCTGATTTTTTATAATCAGGCTCTTTCCACTAGTGAAAGAGGGAACCCCCTGATTGGTTCAGCTTTAAGGGAGACGTAGAATGAAAGTTAAGCATAAAATCGAAGTAAGATGGAGGAATGGAAGATGAGCCAGTTAACGGAAGAAACATGGGTGGCGGACATTGTGAAAGCAGTACCCAAAACGGGAGATTTGTTCCGCAAACTGAGGATTGATTTCTGCTGTGGAGGGAAAATATCGCTCCGTGAAGCAGCAGCCAATCGAGGCCTCCACGCTGGTGAGCTGCTGACGCAGATACATGAAGTGGAAGAAAAGCAGGCACAGCATAAGCAAATGCAACCTCCTTCACTCGAACCAAAAGAACTAATCGCCTATATTCAAAATGAGTATCATACGAAGCTTCGGGAAGAACTATCGGCCTTAACGCCGTATGTAACCAAACTAACGCGGGTTCACGGTGAACGTTATTCGCATCTCAAGCGAGTTAATGAACTGTTCACCTTGCTTAAACAGGAATTATCGGAACATATTCAAAATGAGGAGGACCTTGTGTTTCCGATGATTGAAGCATTTTTACAAGAATCAACAGTGGAACGAGCAGATGAATTAAATCCAATTTTATCCAAGTTTCAAGACGAACATCAAACGGTGGTGGAATTCCTGAAGGAAATGCGCTTGATCACAAACGGCTTTGAGCCAATGCAGGAAGCTTGTGGTACGCACCGACTCGTATTGAAGCGGTTAGAAGACCTGGAAGCAGATATTTTTAATCATATTCTTCTTGAAAATTGTACACTGATCGAACGTACGAGACAGGCACAGCTAATAGCGAAACCCGTTAATTGATAATGAACTAACATGAGGAGCCGAACCAAATGCATAAATTAATTAAAAGTAGCACTGTTTTCGTTTTGGTTATTTCCATCATTTTATTATTATCAGGATGCGGTACGAAACAACAACTAGATTCAAATGTTGGCAGCGCGGGTCAGAACGGATCTTCCAGCCAGACATCTTCGAAAACGGCTGAAACTATTGAGCTTACCATATCCGCAGCAGCAAGTTTAACGGATGCGCTCAAAGAAATTCAGCATTCATACGAATCAACCCATACAGGCATCAAATTGAATTTTAACTTCGGCGGCTCTGGTGCGCTGGAAAAACAAATTGAGCAAGGAGCGCCGTCGGATTTGTTTCTGTCCGCTTCGACCAAAAACATGAGGTCCCTTGTTGATCAGCAGTTAATAGATACGAAAAAACAAAAAACGTGGCTGACGAACGAATTGGTCGCGGTTATCCCTGCAGACGGGACGATGAACATCGCGAGTGTTAGCGATTTAACAAAAAAAGAAGTGAAGAAAGTTGCAATCGGAATTCCTGAAAGTGTTCCTGCGGGCAACTACGCACAGGAAGCGCTGACGAAAGCGAAGCTTTGGGACACGTTACAGAACAAGCTGGTTCAAGCGAAAGACGTTAGACAAGTGCTGCAATATGTGGAAACTGGGAATGCAGATGTCGGATTTGTATATAAAACAGATGCATTGACTTCACAAAAGGCAAAAATCGCCTTTGAGGTAGATCCTACAACCTATTCACCTGTTGAGTATCCAATCGGGATTGTCAAAGCTACAAAGCACATTCAAGAAGCCGAAGACTTTTATGCCTACCTACAATCGCAAGAATCTCTGAATATCATGGCTAAGTCTGGATTTACCATACCGAAGTGAGCATGCAAGATATAGATTGGAATGAATATTGGCCTCCTATCCGATTATCGTTGCAGGTTGCACTATTATCCAGCGTTCTGGTAATCATATTAGGCTTGCTTGTGGCATGGTCCATGTCTCGGTTGGGATTATTTAAAGGGAAAACGGTTGTTGAAACCGTGCTTATGCTGCCCTTGGTACTCCCACCGACGGTTGTTGGTTTTTTACTGCTCATATTACTTGGACGAAAAAGCGGGTTCGGACGTTTTGTAGAGCAATGGTTTGGAGAACCTATTATATTCTCGTGGTGGGCAGGGGTTATAGCAGCGGTGGTAGTAGCCTTTCCTCTAGTCTATCGGACGCTGAGAATGGGATTGTCTTCTGTTGACCGGGACTTGGAAAACGCGGGACGTTCGATGGGTGCAAGTGAATGGCAGGTTTTTCGATATATCACCTTCCCTTTAATTTTCCCTTCTTTTAAAGCTGCCTTTATACTCGGTTTTGCCCGCGGTCTGGGCGAATTTGGTGCTACGCTGATGATTGCCGGAAATATTCCGGGTAAAACACAAACGATTCCGACGGCCATTTATATTGCAGTGGATGCCGGTCATCTTCCTATGGCCTGGGCGTGGACATACTCTATCATACTCATTTCTTTTATCATGCTCCTGTTAACAGGCCAAAAGAACAATTAATTACTTCATATAAGCTTCCCTTTAGTAGAGGGAGGCTTTTTTGTATCTTTCCATAGAACGAGGGATTTCCTGTAGCGCTATAGGACATTCCCTAATGGGAACAGAGATGAATGAATTACATAATGAGAGTAAGCGAATGAGTCTTCCCTTGGAACTTGCGTTGGGATGATTTTTTCTAAAAAGGAGTGTTGGTCATCGATGAAAAAGAAATACAACCTCAACTTTTTTAAACCGATCGAAAGCTATTCGGGAAATTGGTCAATCCTTGAGGAAAAAAATAGAGAATGGGAAAACGTGTATCGTCAGCGTTGGTCTCACGACAAAGTGGTTCGGACGACTCACGGAGTGAACTGCACCGGTTCCTGTAGTTGGAAGGTTTTTGTCAAAAACGGCATCATTACCTGGGAAAATCAACAGATCGATTATCCTTCCTGCGGTGTAGATATGCCAGAATTTGAACCGCGGGGATGCCCGCGGGGGGCTACATTTTCCTGGTATGAATACAGTCCATTACGCGTGAAATATCCCTATATGCGCGGTAAGCTGTTGCGGCTTTGGCAGGCGGCCATCCAGGAGCATGCCAATCCGGTGGAAGCATGGGCAAGCATTGTGGAAGATCCAGAGAAAGCCAAGCTCTACAAATCAGCTCGCGGAAAAGGCGGTCATGTCCGTGTCACTTGGGACGATGTCCTGCGTCTGATCTCGGCACAACTCATCTATACCATTCGTAAATACGGTCCTGACCGGATTGCGGGCTTTACGCCAATCCCGGCGATGTCAATGATAAGCTACGCTTCAGGAGCCCGATTCATTTCGCTACTGGGTGGGCAGATGTTGAGTTTTTATGACTGGTATGCCGATCTTCCTCCTTCATCTCCTCAAATTTGGGGTGAGCAGACGGATGTACCGGAATCTTCTGATTGGTACAATGCGGGTTACCTGATTATGTGGGGATCGAACGTACCGCTTACCCGGACGCCAGACGCTCATTTTATGACGGAAGTACGATATAAGGGAACAAAAGTCGTATCCGTGGCTCCCGACTTGGCGGAGAATGTGAAGTTCGCTGACAACTGGCTTGCCCCACATCCGGGTACAGATGCTGCCGTAGCCCAGGCTATGACGCATGTTATTTTGGATGAGTTTTACAAAGAGCGCCAAGAACCGATGTTCATTAACTATGCCAAACAATATACGGATATGCCGTTTATGATTCTGCTTGATCCACACGAGGGAGCCTGGAAAGGTGGACGTTTTCTACGGGCGAGTGACCTGGGGGATGCTTCGCCGCATGCGGACTGGAAGCCGGTCATATATGACGAAGCGGCGGGGGAAATGCTGGTCCCGAACGGTACGATGGGACAGCGCTGGGAGCAGGATAAGAAATGGAACCTGATTCTGGAACGGGAAGATGGAACAAAGGTTGAGCCCGCGCTCACTGTGGAAGGTCATGGCGAGCAATGGGAAGAAATCGTATTCCCTTACTTTGATAACGCGGGTAATGGAACGTTCAAACGTGTAATTCCGGCCAAAAAAGTACGCTTGGCAGATGGCTCGGAACGTTACGTAGCAACTGTGTACGATTTGATGATGAGCCAGTATGGTGTCGCACGCAATGACAGCCCTCATAACGCCAAAAATTATTACGACGAAGCTTCGCATTATACCCCTGCCTGGCAGGAGAAGATCACAGGTGTGAAGGCGTCTGTTGTGGTACAGATTGCTCGGGAATTTGCCCAAAATGCTATCGATACTAAAGGTCGCTCCATGATTATTATGGGTGCGGGTATCAACCACTGGTTCAATAGTGACACGATCTATCGGTCCATCTTGAATCTTGTCGTGTTGACGGCTTCCCAAGGTGTAAACGGTGGAGGCTGGGCGCATTATGTGGGTCAAGAAAAGCTCCGCCCCATCGAAGGCTGGTCAACGATTGCCTTTGCAAAAGACTGGCAAGGGGCGGCTCGACAGCAAAATGCTACATCGTTTTTCTACTTTGCAACAGAGCAGTGGCGTTACGAAGAAAGTGGAACAGACACCTTGAAGTCACCGATTGGCGGAGATGTCAGTTACAGACATCCAGCAGACTACAACGTGCTCGCAGCGCGTCTGGGATGGCTGCCTTCTTATCCACAGTTTAATAAAAACAGTCTACTGTTCGCCGAAGAGGCTGCGCAATTAGGCAAGAAGTCCAACGAGGACATCATTAATCATTCTGTGGAAGAGATTAAATCACGTAAGACACGCTTCGCTGTAGAAGATCCTGGGGCAGCCGAGAACTTCCCGCGCTCACTCTTTGTTTGGCGGTCAAACCTGATTTCCAGTTCGGCGAAGGGACAAGAGTATTTTATGAAACATTTACTCGGAGCATCTGATGCCCTGCTTGCCCGGCCGAACGAAGAACAGAAACCTGAGGAAATCGTCTGGAGAGAAGATGTAGAAGGAAAGCTTGATTTGATGGTTGCACTTGATTTCCGGATGACAACAACTCCATTGTACGCGGACATCGTGCTTCCGGCGGCAACCTGGTACGAAAAAACAGACTTGTCGTCAACAGACATGCATCCTTTCGTGCATCCATTTAATCCGGCTGTTAACCCTCTGTGGGAATCCCGCGCGGACTGGGATATTTACCGCCAGCTTTCCGAAGTCTTTTCGGATATGGCAAAAGAGTATCTACCAGGAATATATAAAGACCTTGTGACCGCGCCGCTCGCACACGATAGTATAGGCGAAATTTCACAGCCGATGGGTCTTGTAAAGGATTGGACGAAGGGCGAGATTGAAGCGACTCCGGGTAAAACCATGCCGAATTTCAGCATCATCGAACGCGATTATACTAAAATTCACGATAAATTTATCTCACTCGGTCCGAATTTGACTAGTGGGAAAGCAGGTGCGCATGGCGTCAGCTTCTCCGTAGCGGACGAATATGAGGAAATGAAAAAGTTGAACGGAGTTTATTACGATGAATCCATTAAAGACGGGCTGCCCAAAATCCAGACAGCTCGCCAAGTAGCCAATGCAATTCTTCACCTTTCATCCGCGACTAATGGACGGGTGTCGCAAAAGGCTTATGAGCAGGCAGAAGAGCTTCACGGTGTGGAACTCAAAGATATCTCGGCCGATCGGGCAGCGGAAAGGATCACTTTCCAAAGTATAACGGCACAGCCACGGGAAGTTATACCGACACCAGTATTCACTGGATCGAACAAGAAGGGACGCCGCTATTCACCATTTACAACGAATATTGAACGTCTCGTTCCGTTTCGTACTTTGACGGGGAGACAGCATTTCTATATTGATCATGAGATTTTCCAACAATTTGGAGAATCATTGCCGATCTACAAACCGACGCTGCCGCCAATGGTGTTCGGCCCTCGCGATCGGGAAATAAAAGGCGGGCAAGATTCACTCGTGCTCCGTTATCTGACACCGCACGGTAAATGGAATATTCACTCCACCTACCAGGATAACCAGCACATGCTTACACTGTTTCGCGGAGGTCCTACGGTGTGGATCAACAACGAAGACGCAGAGGCACACGATCTTGCCGACAATGACTGGGTAGAGGTATACAACCGTAACGGCGTCGTAACGGCCCGGACTGTTGTCAGCCACCGGATGCCAAGAGGAACGATGTTCATGTACCATGCTCAGGATAAGCACATTCAAGTGCCAGGCTCCGAAATCACGGATACACGCGGCGGTAGTCATAACGCACCTACAAGAATTCATCTCAAACCAACCCAGATGGTCGGTGGATATGCTCAGCTTAGTTATGGATTCAACTATTATGGTCCGATCGGCAACCAGCGTGATGTGTACGTTGCGGTACGTAAAATGAAGGAGGTTAACTGGCTTGAAGATTAAAGCTCAAATTGCCATGGTCATGAACCTGGATAAGTGTATTGGCTGTCATACGTGCAGCGTGACATGTAAAACAACCTGGACGAACCGCAAAGGTGCGGAATATATGTGGTTTAACAATGTGGAAACCAAACCGGGTATCGGTTATCCGAAGCGCTGGGAAGATCAGGAATTATATAAAGGGGGCTGGCAGCTCCGCAAAGGGAAACTGGAACTGAAGTCAGGCAACAAGCTGTCCAAGATAGCACTGGGTAAGATTTTTTACAATCCAGACATGCCGGAAATGAAAGATTATTATGAGCCCTGGACTTACAATTACGAGCAACTGACCAACGCTGGTGAACAGAAGCATTCACCTGTGGCACGCGCGCATTCTGCGGTAACGGGTGAAAAAATGGATTTGGAATGGGGTCCAAACTGGGAAGATGATCTGGCGGGTGCGCATGTAACGGGTCCGCTTGATCCAAATATTCAGAAAATCGAAGAAGAGATTAAATTTAACTTTGAGAAGTCTTTCATGGTTTATCTCCCACGGCTTTGCGAACATTGCCTAAATCCAAGCTGTGTCGCGTCATGTCCTTCGGGCGCCATGTACAAACGGGACGAGGACGGAATCGTGCTCGTGGATCAGGAAGCCTGCCGTGGATGGCGGTATTGCATGACGGGCTGCCCATACAAAAAAGTGTACTTTAACTGGCAGACGAACAAAGCGGAAAAATGTACCTTCTGTTTCCCACGTGTGGAAGCTGGCCTGCCGACAGTCTGCTCCGAGACATGTACAGGACGAATTCGCTACCTCGGCGTTATGCTGTATGACGCGGATCGAGTGCTTGAGGCCGCTTCTACGCAGGATGAGAAAGAGCTTTATAAAGCGCAGTGCGACCTGTTCATGGATCCAAGTGATCCGGCAGTGATTGCTCAAGCGAGAAAAGACGGTATCTCGGAGGACTGGATTGAAGCAGCGCAGAACTCGCCGGTCTACAAGCTTGCCATTGAGCACAAGCTGGCATTCCCGCTTCATCCGGAATACCGCACATTACCTATGGTCTGGTATGTGCCACCACTTAGTCCGATCATGAATTACTTTGAAGGGAAAGACTCGATTGAGAATCCCGATATGATCTTTCCGGCTATCGAAGAGATGCGCACCCCTATTCAGTATCTTGCCAATATGCTGACAGCGGGCGACACGCAAACTGTGAAGGAATCCTTGCAGCGAATGGCTATGATGCGCTCCTATATGCGTGCCCAGTCCACAGGACAATCTTTCGATGAAAGCCGTCTTGAGCGCATCGGCATGACACCGCGGCAGACCGAACAGATGTATCGACTTCTGGCGATTGCCAAGTATGAGGATCGTTTCGTCATACCGACATCGCATAAAGAAGGATATTCGAATCCGTACCGGGCTCAAGGATCTGCTGGTTACGGCGATACCATGGGAAACATGGGTTCTGGCTCTGGATGTGATGGCTGTAGTATGGCAAGTTCGATGGGGATGGAAGAGCCTTTGAAAACTGGCAAAGAAATGTATGAAGAAAACTTCTACGGGGGTATTTGGCGTGATTAATGTAGCGAAGTTGTATGAATGCAAGCCATCATTCGGGTTTTTCGCTCAGCAACTCATGTACCCGGAAAAGCTGGATTTTCATCCGGCTTTTCTGGAAGCATCGTTTGATCCGAACCATCCAGCATATACGTATGCGAACACCTACTGGTCCCTTATGCAAGAGTTCAGTATGGAAGAGATTCAGGAAATGTATACGGAAACCTTTGATTTTCAAAAAAATTGTGCACTATATATGACTTACTTTAAATTCGAAGATGCAAAAGAACGGGGACAAATGTTGGTCAAGTTAAAGGTGCTATACGAGATGTATGGTCTTGAAATGCCAGATGGAGAGTTGCCAGATTACCTTCCGCTCATGTGTGAATTTCTGTATGCCGCCGAATGGGCGCAAGATCCGAAGACGACAGAAAACTTCCGCATGCCAATCGCGATCCTGGAAGACGGCACATATCATTTGCTTAAAGCGCTGGAAAAAATGGAAAGTCCGTATTTTCATCTGGTGAAGGGACTGCGCGAAACGCTTAAAGCTTGCGTAGAACAGGAGGCAGCCGCGCAATGATGATGCTAGAGCAGTTTTTATGGGTCATTTTCCCTTATATGTGCGTGGTCGTCTTTATTGTAGGCCATATTTTCCGCTACAGAAACGACCAGTTCAATTGGACAGCGAAATCAAGTGAGTTTATTGAAAAAAAACAATTGATGATCGGAAGTCTCTTATTCCACCTGGGTATTATCCCGGTTATTATGGGTCATGTATCCGGTCTGGGCATACCAAAAACCTGGATGCATGCACTGGGTGTAAACGATCATCTGTACCATATTGGAGCAGTTTATGTTGGTGGATTATTTGGAGCGATGACGTTCCTCGGTATGTTGATTCTTACCTCTCGTCGTTTTACAATACGCAATGTACGCCGTTTAAGTACAGCGTCTGATTTGGTTGTAAACGTATTGCTTTTGGCCATTGTATGCATGGGGATGTTTGCGACTCTCGTAACGAATGCGGTACAGCCAGAATTCGATTATCGAGAGACGATCTCAATCTGGTTCCGCGGTTTATTCATATTCCGTGTCGACCCGACACTGATGAGAGACGTACCGATGTCCTTCAAGCTTCATATCCTTATGGCCTTTGCGATTTTTGCATTCTGGCCGTTTACCCGGCTTGTACATGTGTGGAGTGTTCCGTTGAATTATGTGCGCAGAAGTTATATCCTTTACAGAAGACATAAATCGAATTAGGAAAGCGGGCTCTGCCTTCTTTCCTAATTCTATTAGGAGAGAGCGATGAATAATAGGATGGATTATCAAAGGGAGCTTGAGCGAATACGCGAACATTTCGGTTATGATTTCATGGCGCTTGCTCTGGTTGAACCGGCCGAATATCAATACGTAATTAAATGGAAAAATGCAGCCGGTAATTTAAATGATCGCTTTAAGCGAATTGTACTGCAATCCGGAAAGGGCATAGCAGGAGTCGTGTTCAAAACTGGGAAATCCGTTTTCATTCCATCTGTTCATCAATATGTGGGGGCAGACAACCTGTTTAACTACCCGATCGTTCAATCCGAGAAGCTCAAGAGTCTCGGGGCTGTTCCCCTATGGAATGATGCTCGCGTCGCGGGCGTACTGCTTGGTGGATTTCGGGAAGAACTGCTGATGACCGCAGCCATGATGCGTGATTTGGAAGCTTTGGCGCATAGGGGATTTGGAGAGTTGAACGGGAAGGAAGTGATGTAATTGACATTATCTGTAGGGACTGGCTCTTTGAATACGCTAATGGTGAAGTTGTTTGAGAACAGTACAGAAGCCATTTTCTTTTTTGATGGGCAAGGGAACACCCTAGCTATGAACCCGGCAGCGGAGGAGATTGTGAGCGATGACGTCCTCATTCAACTCTATGAAGGGAAGGAAAAAGCTTTGTGTGGAACATGCAGGGGCTATACAAGCGAAACGGAGCCCCGTACCTGCCTTGATTGTTATTTCAATATGCCAGAATCCAAGGATTTTGCTTCTTTTCAGGTTTATCTGGAAACAAAGAGCAACGGAATGATCCCCTATGCTGCTTCTTTTCACACCATTGATTCTGAACATGGAACACGGGTGTTGATGTTGAGAGACTTGACTCCGCAATTTCAGACGCAGGAAAAATTGTATCAAAACAAAATGATGAAGCATGTCATTGAAGCGCAGGAAAATGAGCGTAAACGGCTTTCCAGGGAACTGCACGACAGTGTCGCCCAGGAATTGATGAGCGCGGTTGTTGAACTGCGGGTATTAAAATACATGACGAATGATGAACAGCTCATCAAAAACATGAAGCAGACCGAAGCATCCATGACGCGATTGCTGGATGATATCCGCAACCTGTCTGTGGAACTTCGCCCCGCCACACTTGATGATTTTGGGCTTGAAGCGGCATTTCGTTCCCACTTTAAGAGGGTTGAACAAAGCTTTGGTCTTGTCGTTGAATTTGTGTCGGATCTTTCCCAAAAACGATATGGAAGTGAAAAGGAAACGGTCATTTACCGTGTCTGCCAGGAGGCTGTTCTCAATGCCTTGAAGTATGCCCAGGTAGACATGGTTAAAGTTTCTTTGACTGAGCACGATCATACGCTTCGTTTGACGGTAGAGGACGATGGAGTTGGCTTTGAAAAGGGGAGCCAGCCTATTGGAACGGGATTAGGTTTATATGGCATGCAGGAGCGAGCAGAGCTGGTAGGCGGAAGTTTTGGCGTCCTTTCAAATGTTGGTCAGGGAACCAAAGTCTTTTTACAAATTCCGATTGGCCAAGAGGAGGAATAGAGACTTGATCAAAATTGTGTTAGCGGACGACCATGCTATTGTACGAAGTGGATTTTCCATGATTTTGAACTTCCAATCGGATATGGAGGTTGTCGGAACGGCTGCGGATGGCATTGAAGCGTATGCGATGGTAGCTAAATATCGTCCGGATATTCTAATCATGGACCTCAGCATGCCCCCAGGCGAAAGTGGATTGATCGCCACAGGTAAGATTAAAGAGGACCACCCTGATACTAAAATTCTGATTCTGACCATGCATGACGATGAAGAATATCTTTTTCATATTTTAAAGAATGGTGCTTCAGGATACGTTTTGAAAAATGCTCCAGATGAGGAGCTATTGCTTGCTATACGAACCATTCATGGGGGTGGGACTTATATCCATCCTAAAATGGCTACTTCTCTCGTTCGTGAGTTCATCAAAAAAGATACGACGTCACAATCAGAAGATCCTTATGAGATCCTGTCCAAGCGGGAACTGGAGATTCTGCCTCTGGTCGCAAAAGGTTACGGTAACAAGGAAGTTGCGGAAAAGCTGTTCATCTCTGTCAAGACGGTGGAAGCGAACAAAGCGAAAATCATGGAGAAATTGAATTTAAGAAGCCGGCCTGAACTGGTCCAATATGCATTAAAGAAAAAAATGCTGGATTTTTAGCCGATGAATGGAGGAAATCCGCGTGCTGGAAAATGAGAAACTGCGCTTTTCCAAACCTGCCATGCGTATTCTTGAAAATGAGCATCGATATCTAACCTATCTGATGGATGAATGGCATGCCATTGTATTGTGGTTTGAGCAGCACAGAATACTAGATTTGGAAGAAGGCCGCAAGCAACTGGAAAAACTGAGAATGCAGATTATCGACTTTAGGGTACCCCTCAAGAAACATACCGAAAAGGAAGAAGAACACTTCTTTTCTATGCTAGGAACCTACATTGGTTTTGAGCAGGGACCGCTCGTCGGTATACAGGAGGAGCACCGTGAAATAGAGGGCTATATCGATCATTTTCTTCATCAGACGGAGGGCGATTTGAGTTTGCTCACGCTTGATGACATTCAGGAGGCAGCCAAGAACGCGGGAGAGGCCTTTGAAGTGCTGACTGTACATTTTATAAAAGAAGAAACTGTACTTTTTCCTATGGCAGAGCAACAGATCAATCGGAATGATCTAACCAGGTTATGTGACAAATTAAATACACTTATCTCTTAAAAAGACCAAGTCGCTTCTTATAGAAGCGGCTTTTTATATTTTCAGGGAGTCCCCTGTCAGGTAAAGGGGAGTCCCCTATATTCGAATGGATCGGCTAGCGGCTACAATGGGGACAGAAAATTCAATTAATAATTCGACAGAAAAAACGTTGAAAAGGTGAGTTAAATGATTAGAAAAATGCAGTTGCCGCTACAAACATTGAACTTGATTCTTGGATTCATGGTATGGGTTATCATTTCTTCGCTTATGCCGTTCATTACGGAGGATATTGCTATTCCACCCGGAAAATTGGCCATGGTCACGGCGATTCCGGTCGTACTGGGATCGGTTCTGCGCATTCCGCTTGGTTATTATGCCAACATCTTCGGAGCAAGAATCGTTTTTCTCGTTAGCTTTATTTTGCTTTTGTTTCCCGTCTACTATATCAGTGAAGCTTCTACGATGATGGATTTAATTATCGGTGGCTTGTTCCTTGGGATTGGAGGAGCTGTGTTCTCGGTAGGGGTGACTTCGCTGCCGAAGTATTACCCAAAGGAAAAGCATGGGTTTGTAAATGGGATGTATGGTATAGGAAATTTGGGAACAGCCATCACTACCTTCTCGGCCCCTATTGTGGCTACCCAAATTGGCTGGGCCCCTACAGTGAAGCTGTATCTCATTCTGCTGCTAGTTTTTATCGTTATGAATTTCTTCTTAGGGGACCGTCATGAAGCTAAAGTGAAGACGCCCATTATGGAGCAGATTAAAGGCGTCTACAAAAATGAGAAGCTTTGGTTTTTCTCGCTCTTTTATTTTATTACATTTGGCTCATTTGTAGCGTTCACGGTGTACTTGCCGAATTTCCTGGTATCAAATTTTGAACTGACCAAAGTGGATGCAGGGATGCGTACAGCAGGCTTCATAGCGATTGCCACTTTCTTCCGCCCCATCGGTGGCTGGCTGGCGGATCGGTTTCAGCCCCTGTTCCTGCTGGTAGGCACGTTCTCTGTTTATACGGTCGCTGCGATTCTTTTGGCTTTTTCACCAGGGATTACCCTGTATACAGTAGGCTGCTTGGCGATCGCTGTAAGTGCTGGAGTGGGGAACGGCGTCATTTTCAAGCTAGTTCCATTTTATTTTAATAAACAAGCAGGTATAGTTAACGGAATTGTATCCATGATGGGCGGCCTCGGTGGCTTTTTCCCTCCGATCTTGTTGTCGACGATTCATGCCGCTACTGGCCAATATTCCATTGGATTCATGCTACTCTCTCAAGTGGCGCTGGCTAGCCTGATCCTCGTTATATGGCTGTATTATCAAGGGACACAATCTAATGAATGAACGTTATTCCAGACAGATCTTATTTAGACCTATTGGTGGCGAAGGGCAGCGTAATTTATCCGCTGCTGTCGTCACCATTATCGGTTGCGGGGCACTGGGTTCCGCCATTGCCGAAACACTGGTAAGAGCGGGCGTTGGGGAGCTTCATCTTGTTGACAGGGATTATGTGGAGATATCGAATCTGCAACGTCAGCAGTTGTTTACGGAGCAGGACGCCGCGGAAATGCAACCTAAGGTCATGGCAGCTGAAAAAAGGTTGAAAGCCATACGAGAAGACGTGAGGTTGCACACATATCTCGATAACTTGGATGCCGAGCTTGTTCAAGAACTTGCCAGCAAAAGTATATTGCTAATGGATGCTACGGATAATTTCGAAACTCGTCTACTTATTAACGATGCTGCACTGAAGACAGGAATTCCATGGATTTACGGAGCCTGTGTTGGAAGCACAGGCGTTGTTTTTCCATTCGTGCCGGGAGAGTCTGCTTGTTTACGCTGCCTTCTGCCATCGTTGCCTGCGATCAATCAGACCTGCGATACGGCTGGAATCATCTCACCCGCAGTCCAGGTGACAGCTGCCCTCCAATGTGCAGAAGCCATGAAGTGGCTGAGCGGCAGACGTGATAAGATGCGCCGCAAGGTTCATCTTTTTGATCTATGGGAGAATACCCAGATGGACATAGGGATTTCCCGCATCCGTAACCAAGATTGTCCAACCTGTGGAGAGCATCCTACGTTTCCTGCACTGACAGCATCACGTCGCTCGGCGTATGCGGCTCTGTGCGGACGGAACGTGGTACAGGTTCTTCCAGACCCACAGCGTCCGATCACGCTCGATGATGCAGAGAAAATGGGCAGGCTTATAGCAGATCGTGTAAAAAGAACCCCTTATTTCGTTGAATTTTATGCTTTTAAGCATCGAATGATTTTATTCAAAAACGGAAGGCTTCTCATACACGGTGTACGGAGTGTTGCCAACGGTCAAAAACTATATCATCAGCTGTTCGGTTAAATGAGATGTAGATACAAAAAGCAGAAACATTTAAAAGAGTCTGTCACCGGAGAGTGGCTTGTCCGGTGGCTGGAAGGTGGAAAAGATGAGTGTATTTGAAATCGTAACGGAGCCCATTATCCCGCAGGCTTATGCGGATTATGTCCTAAGGCCGGAAGCAGGAGCGGTGACTATTTTTACAGGGCACGTACGAGAATGGACTCAAGGCGTACGGACCTTATACCTTGCTTATGAGGCCTACGTCCCCATGGCCCAAAAAAAACTCACAGAGATTGGTCGCGAAATCGAACAGAAATGGGAAGGGACGCGAGTGGCAATCGCGCACCGCATTGGCGAGCTTCAAATCGGTGATATCGCCGTTGTCATTGCCGTTTCTTCACCTCACCGTTCGGATGCGTATGAGGCAAATGAATACGCGATCGAACGAATTAAAGAAATAGTTCCTATTTGGAAACGAGAGATTTGGGAAGATGGAACGCAGTGGGTCGGAGGTCAAAAGAAAAAGCCGGGGGAGATCAGTCATGATTAAGCTGTACTACTTTGCGGGACTCCGTGAGGTGACGGGAAAAACAGAAGAATTGGCAGATTTGGCGGGCCAAACGGTAGGCGATTTATCCAATTGGATAACAGATCAATATCCAGATATGCCAATCCAGTCTGTGCGAATTGCGATAAACGAAGAGTATGCGTTGTCTACGGATGTATTACAGGATGGAGACATTGCAGCCTTCATTCCCCCAGTCAGCGGCGGCTAATGATAACGATGTTAAACAACTAGAAAGGAGGGGGCGTATGAATTTTCATCCACTGAAAGACAAGTTGCAGCGGCCCATTCGTGATTTGCGTATATCGGTTACAGACCGCTGCAATTTCCGCTGTTCCTATTGCATGCCTAAAGAAATTTTCGGTGACGATTACGCCTTTCTTCCCCAAAATGAATGTCTGTCGTTTGAAGAGATTCACCGGCTGACGAAGCTCTTTGTATCCCTGGGCGTAAAAAAGATCCGACTCACGGGCGGTGAACCATTAATGCGCAGGAATCTATCCGACCTGGTCTCCCAAATCCTGTCCATTGACGGAGTGGAAGATGTCGGCTTGACCACCAACGGTGTGCTGCTAGGACAGCAGGCTAAGCCTCTCTATGACGCGGGGCTACGACGGCTTAATGTCAGTCTGGACGCTCTGGACCCCGAGCTATTTGGGCGGTTGAATGGCCGGGGGATTAAGCCTGATGTTATTTTGAAGCAGATCGAATATGCAAGAGAAATCGGCTTTGAAATCAAGATCAATATGGTAGTTCAAAAAGGCGTTAATGACTCGGAGATTTTGCCGATGGCTGCTTATTTTAAGGAGCAGGGAATAACCCTTCGCTTTATCGAGTTTATGGATGTAGGTAATGACAACGGATGGAGCTTCAAAAAGGTACTAACCCAAAAAGAAATCGTTGAACGACTTAAGAATGCGTACGAGCTGGAGCCGATGGATCGGGATTACTTTGGAGAAGTGGCAAAGCGTTATCGTTATAAAGACAGCGACGCACAGATTGGTTTTATTACTTCGGTTTCTGAATCGTTTTGTTCGTCTTGTACACGTGCCCGCTTATCGTGCGATGGCAAGTTTTATACATGTTTGTTTGCTTCAGGCGGATTTGATTTACGCCAGATGCTTCGCAACGGGGCGAATGACCAGGAATTGCTCGATATGATTACTTCAGTATGGGAACAACGCACAGATCGGTATTCCGATGAACGTACGGAGCAGACAGCCAACAACAAAAAAAAGATTAACATGTCCTACATTGGCGGCTGACATTTTATACCATGATAGTGTGCTGTATTTGATGTGGTTGCTCCGAAAAAGAAAGCGCAAACATTTTTGTTGGCAAAACTTAAATTCGATGTTATTATGATTTTGGGATTGTTACTGAAAAGGCAAAACCCGAGGCATGGAATTCAATTTCCATGTGTTGGGTTTTGCCTTTTCTTTTTAGAATACAAGCTTTACGATATCCTGCATGATATGAACATATGGCCCAGCTATAACGCAGAAAGGTGAGTGATATAAAGCCTTACAAGTGCTGAACAACAAAGATGATGACGTCGACCAACGAATCGACATCCGAAAAATGATGTCATGGGACGTGGTTAACCGACTATATCCTTTTTCAGAACGGAATATCAGATCGGTTTGGGAGCACTCAAGATCAATGATGGAAAACGTAAGGCTTTTGTCTCTTATTATGAATGCGTTTTCATGACATGAAGTTGTAAATCAATATATTTGCATTTGATTTACGACGAAGATTTGATCGGCTATTACCGTCTTGTGACCTATCTGAAATTTCGCCCAGCATCTAAATCCTTTTTTAAATTTGATGGGATAAGGGGGGCAGTTAGATGATCATAACGAAGATATTTAATAACAACGCCATAATAGCCAAAGATCAAAAAAGAGATGAATTTGTTGTTATGGGTCGTGGTATTGCATTCAAAAAGAGTGCAGGCGAACAAGTAGAAGAGCATCTAATTGAAAAGGTCTTTGTGCTTAAACATAAAGATGCTTCAGAGAAATTCAAGTTATTGTTAGAGGATGTTCCATCAGAATATGTTTCGTTATGCTATGACATCATTGAATATGGAAAAAGCATATTAGAAGCACAATTGAGCGATTATATATATGTTTCGCTTACGGATCACATGAACAATGCATTTAAAATGTTTGATGAAGGGTTTAAAAATGCAAATCCATTAATTTGGGAGATAAAAAAATTTTATCCCAAAGAATTTGCGGTTGGATTAAAAGCACTGGAGTTTATTGAAGACGAAACAGGCAAACGATTGTCAGAAGATGAAGCAGGTAATATTGCTCTTCATTTAATAAATGCTCAAGTAAACAGCTCCTACAACAAGGTAGCAGATGTTGCTCAGCAAACTCAAAAAATACACGACATCTTGAATATTATTAAATACTCTTATAATACCACCATAGATGAACACTCGATCAGTTATGAGCGATTTATTACACATTTAAGATTCTTCTTTCAGCGATTAAATAAAAAAGAAAAAGCAGAACTGGAAGACGATTTTTTGTGGAGGCAAGTGAAAACAAAGTACAAAAAGGCATATGGCTGCATGCTGAAGATTGAGAAATACTTGGATATGGTATTGTCAGATGAGGAAAAGCTGTATATAACGATTCATATTCAGCGTGTGACCCAAAGACAAAATTGAATAACTCTTGGATTGTTACTGGTAATGCAGGCGAAACCAACCTAGATCGAATTTGATCTATTTTGGTTTTGCCTTTTTTTATAAATACAATTAAAGGGGAAGTTACAATGAAGTATGAGACATTAGCAAAAGACATCATCAGAAATGTCGGCGGCAAAGAAAATGTGAATAGTCTAACTCATTGTATTACACGCTTGCGCTTCAAATTAAAAGATGAAAGTAAAGCCAATACAGAGGTTTTGAAAAATATGGATGGTGTTGTCACTGTGGTAAAGAGTGGCGGGCAATACCAGGTTGTTATAGGTAACCATGTACCTGAGGTTTATGCTGAAGTTACTGCTGTAGGCGGTTTTCAGACAGGAGATTCAGAAGAAGCCTCAGGTGAAAAAATGAGTTTGTTCAATAGATTCATTGATACCATTTCAGGTGTATTTACACCCACGTTGGGTGTCTTAAGTGCCACGGGTATGATTAAGGGCTTCACTGCCCTATTTGTAGCTTTGGGCTGGCTGACTACTACATCGGGTACCTATCAAATTCTCAATGCTTTAGGTGATTGTTTGTTCTACTTCTTTCCTATTTTTCTGGGGTATACGTCAGCTAAAAAATTCAATGCCAACATTTTTATAGGTATGGCTATAGGTGCATCGCTTGTATATCCGACATTTAGCACGATAACAGCTTCGGGCAAACCACTATACACTCTATTTAGCGGGACTATATTTGAGTCACCGGTATATATCACTTTCTTAGGTATTCCGGTCATTCTGATGAGTTATGCGTCAACCGTTCTTCCGATTATCATATCCACCTATGTAGGCTCAAAAATAGAAAACTTCTTTAAAAAGGTAATCCCTAGCGTAGTAAGAACATTTTTGGTTCCGTTTTTCACATTGTTAGTTATTGTACCCTTAGCGTTGATTGCGATTGGACCTCTCTCGACTTGGGCAGGTCAACTGCTTGGTGCTGAAACCCTCTTTGTGTATAACTTAAGTCCGATTATTGAAGGTATGCTTATGGGCGCTTTCTGGCAAGTGTTTGTTATCTTTGGATTACACTGGGGACTTGTTCCTATCGCTATGAACAATTTAGCAGTGCTTAAATTCGATCCGATTCTTGCGGCTACACTGGGAGCTTCCTTTGCTCAGACAGGCGTCGTACTGGCGATTTTGTTTAAAACCAAAAATGTAAAACTGAGATCACTTTCCATTCCAGCTGTCATCTCCGGGATTTTTGGTGTGACAGAACCAGCGATTTACGGGATTACATTACCACGTAAGAAACCATTTATTT
The DNA here is from genome assembly GCF_011066115.1 of Paenibacillus sp. EKM212P. NCBI lineage: Bacteria > Bacillati > Bacillota > Bacilli > Caryophanales > Paenibacillaceae > Paenibacillus > Paenibacillus sp. EKM212P. Next base: position 392,069 of record NZ_JAAMNR010000004.1, on the reverse strand, counting down.
TAAGCTGTATAGCATCCGCAGTAGGCGGCGGTATTATAGGAATGATGGGAACTAAAGGTTACATTATTGGTGGATTGGGTATTTTCGCTATCCCGAGCTATATCAGTCCGGCAGGAATAGACAACGGATTTTATGGGGCTGTTATCGGTATCCTGGTAAGCTTTGTATTAGGTTTCTTGCTTATGTTCTTTGGCGGATTTAAAGATGATGAAGTGAAAGAAGCAAAAAAGGAAGACAGTACACCAGGAGCGGCAAGAGGAGAAGTTTTAGTAAAACAAGAGACGGTGATGAGTCCATTAAAAGGTGAAGTGAAGTCTTTATCTGAAGTAACAGATGAAGCCTTTTCAACAGGTGCTCTGGGTAAAGGGATTGCCATTGAACCTTCTGAAGGTAAGGTCGTTTCACCTGTAGATGGTGTATTAACATCATTATTTTCGTCAGGTCATGCGATTGGAATTACAAGTGACCACGGTGTTGAGGTCCTCATCCATGTAGGCAAAGATACGGTCAAATTAAAAGGCAAACATTTTTATCCTAAAGTGAAACAGGGAGATGCTGTTAAAAAAGGCCAGCTGCTTATGGAGTTTGATATGGAAGCTATAAAAGAGGCTGGTTATGTTTTGACCACACCTGTTATCGTTGCCAATACTACGAATTACCTGGATGTCATTGAAACAGAGAAGAAGGCGATTGAGTATCAAGAGGACTTATTGACCGTCGTAGTCTGATCCTAATTAAATGTTGAGGAGGAATTAAACAATGAAAAATACAACTAAATTGGAATTTCCACAAGGATTTTTATGGGGAGGTGCAACGGCTGCCAACCAATTTGAAGGTGGATATAATGAAGAAGGTAAAGGCTTAAGCACTGCTGATGTGATCACGGCTGGAACGCATACGACTTCCCGAAGAATTACACCTATACTGGAAGAAGGAGTGAACTATCCGAGTCACGAAGCTATTGATTTTTTCCACCGCTATCAAGAGGATATCCGCTTATTTGCGGAAATGGGATTCAAGGTCTTTAGAATGTCCATTGCGTGGTCAAGAATATTTCCTAACGGAGATGATGCAGAGCCGAATGAGCAAGGCTTGCAGTTCTATGATCGTGTATTCGCAGAATTGAAAAAGTATAATATTGAGCCTTTGGTTACAATCTCACATTATGAAGCACCGTTTCATTTGACCCAAAAATATAATGGTTGGTCAGATCGCAGAGTCGTAGATTTTTATGTGAGATATTGTGAAGTGCTTTTTAATAGATACAAAGATGTCGTAAAATACTGGTTAACTTTTAATGAAATCAATATTTTAACCTTGTCATTTGGAGCATTCATGGCTGGAGCTATGATGCCGGAGGGGAATGGAGAGCTTGCCCATGCTACAGTGAAGGATGAGCAGGTTCTGTATCAGGCGTTGCATCATCAATTTATTGCCAGTGCAAAGGCTGTAAAGCTGGGTCATGAAATCAACAAGGACTTTAAAATCGGTTGTATGATTGCTTATATGTGTTCCTACCCACTTACATGCCATCCTGATGATATTCTGCTAGCTCAACAAAAGGATAACTTAAGTAATTTCTTATGCTCAGATGTTCAAGTAAGAGGCGCTTATCCGGGATTTGCCAAACGCTATTTTAGAGATCATAATATTCAGATCAAAATGCAAGAAGAGGATGAGGACATCTTAAAGGAAGGCTGCGTAGATTTCTATACCTTCAGCTATTATTCCTCTACTTGTGTCAGCGCCGATCCCAACCAGGAGAAGGTGGGAGGAAATTTATCTATGGGCTTAAAGAATCCTCATTTGAAAGCAAGTGCCTGGGATTGGCAGATCGATCCACAGGGATTGAGATGGTCCCTCAATAATATTTATAACCGATATGAAATCCCGTTAATGGTTGTTGAAAATGGTCTTGGCGCCGTAGATACAGTGGAAGAAGACGGTTCGATTCACGATGATTATCGAATTGATTATCTGAAGAAACACATTGAGCAGATGAAAGAAGCGATTGCTGATGGAGTAGAATTAATAGGCTATACTCCGTGGGGATGTATTGATCTGGTAAGTGCAGGAACCGGTGAAATGAAAAAGCGTTATGGTTTTATATACGTCGATAAGGATAATGAAGGCAAAGGGACACTTGCCAGATCCAGAAAGAAGAGCTTCTATTGGTATAAGAATGTGATCGAAACCAATGGAGAGCAGTTGGATTAAATCTTAGTGCCTGTTTCATAAAAGTCATACCATCAGCGCGTGCCAATTTTTAATGGTACGCGCTACTTGAATTTACATTATGAAACGAAAACAATACCTTAAATGGATTCCCTTCAGGAAACTACGGAATTGTTTATAGGTTTGGGACTTAACATCATCAATAGTATTTTTAAATTCACTAAACACATGGGATGAAAATGTCGAAATAGATGATAGGACTTATATCAAAATATAAGGAAGTGGATACATATTATGAATCAAGTAGAAGCTGTTTTGACCGCCATGCCATTTATCAAAGAAGCTGCACGACAAGATGTTTCAATTTCCGTAATGGACAGGGAAAAATTTCTGTTCTTTCAGTCGGGTAAAAGCTTAGTTTATGACTTCAAAGCAGGCGATCCTCTTCCTGATGTACACAGAGACTTCAAAATGCTAGTAGGCGGTGAAAAGACCAGAGAGCGTTACGCTGCTGAAGTTTTCGGCATTGCTGCTGATTCTTACTTTCATCCGATTAAGAATGAACAGAATGAGATCGAGGCCGTAATGTGTATCACCTATAGTATGGATAATCAAGATCAACTGAAGAAGTTGATGACTCAAGCCGAGGATGTTACAAGTAAGCTAGTTGAAGGGATTCAGCATGTGGCGGCTCATTCGGAGGAGCTTAGTGCGACAGCTGAAGAAATTCTAAGCAATACTAAACAGGCGGTTGAGGACTCCGGTAACGTGACTGAGGTGGCCGGCTACATTAAGGAAATTTCAGAGCAGACGAACTTGCTTGGATTAAATGCAGCAATTGAAGCAGCCCGAGTGGGTGAGGCAGGAGCTGGTTTTGGGGTTGTGGCTACAGAAATCCGGAAAATGTCTACGGGCACCAAGGAAGCAACCGGACGGATTGAGCAGTCCTTGCAAGCCGTCAGACAATCGGTTTATAACATGGAACAAGAAATCACACAGATTGCGGTTTCCTCCCAAGAGCAAGCCAAGCTTGTAACGGAATTTATGAATATTATTGATCAATTAAATGTAACCAACCACGGCTTGAGAGGGTTAGTAGAAAAAATTACGGATGATGTTGAAGCAGAATAAAGAATGAAAAAAAGTCTCGGTCTGTGAATTGTACATTCCGTAATGGAAATGTAGATTACAGGCCGAGACTTTTTCTAATAGTAAATATTTACGAGTATTGTTGGTTTAACAGTGCAGTATCATAATACTCTTCGAAAGATTTGATTTTATTGTTTTCAAATTTAAAGATCTGGACATAGATCCCGTTGTATTTTATTTTTTTATTTTCTCCCCATGGTCCATTCGCTGTGATATCAATATGGCTGCGTGTTTTTGTCACAATCGTGTTAGGATTTTCTCCGACTATAAACTCATCGATGGTCCATTCGAATGTCCCTTTCATATCATTAAAAATGGGATTAAAGAAGCCTTTTACAGCATCCCAGCCTTCTTGAACAGAATTGTGCAAAACTGCCACATCATTAGTGGTAAATGGGGTGATTACAGCCGGATTATCTTCAACCCACAAAGAATAAAATTTGTCCGTATCTCCTAAATATAAAGAAAAAAAGTCTATAATGACATCCATGTTCTTTTTAGCAGATTCATTCTCGCTGTTGAATGAAGCATTAATAGTTACATTTTTAATCTTTTTGGGATTCATGCTGTTATTCTCCTTTATAAAAAAGATTTTGAACCATTACCTTTTCATTTGGCAGATGGCTGTCCAGCTTCTATTTACATCATTAGTATAAAATATAGGCAATTAAATAATAATAGACTGATTTTTAAGAGTGTTAAAAATGTAGACAAATACTTCATAGTGTACAAAAGTAAAATAAAATTTTGTGAGGGCTAACATGATTCGAAAAACAACTCCTAAGGAACTTCTTGCTGAATCTTTGATAGACTTAGCCAAAATACATCCAATCCAGTCTATCACCGTAACGGATATTACTGACAATTGTCAGGTTAGCAGACAGATGTTTTATTATCATTTCTCCAGTAAATATGACCTGATCTCATGGATATATAGTGATAAGGCAGATAAAATTATTGAACAATATATAGAAAAAGAGCCTTGGGGACGTGTTGCCGGGAGAATTGTTGAGTTTATTAAAGAGGATTACATCTATTTTAAAAAGGCTTTTGACGACAATACGCACTTGTCTTTTTATAATAATATCTTTAACTATACGGTTGAATGCCACACCAATTATATTCTTAAGAAAACAAATAGGACTTCGTTGCCTCCCGACATCCTTTTTGCTATAAGATTTAACGCTTATGGGGGAGTGAATGTGACTAAGGACTGGCTTGAGAATGGCATGAAGGAATCTCCAGAGCAATTAGGCGAATTAATATTCTCTGCGATGCCCTTGCCTATAAAAAAACATTTTCATTTAGATGAATAAATGCCGCGGAGAGGATACAGATATGAATTTGAATGAGTTAAATGAACAGAGTTACTCCGAACTAGAAGAATATGGGGTACATGTATTTCTGAATGAGATTCATTATCCATAATCAAATCTTTTCCGATATAATAATGAAAAGCAGTCGATAGAACAGATACTACCTCAGAGAGGTGATTTATAATGACCGTTGACATTCTCGTACGTAATAATGTAAAAGTGCTGGGCTCAGGTAGCCAAACGATCGTATTTGCTCATGGCTTTGGATGCGATCAGGATATGTGGCGTTATATCGTCCCTAGCTTTATCGACAACTACCAAATCGTCTTATTTGATTACGTAGGCTCTGGAGATTCTCAAATTAAGTACTATGATTCAGAAAAATACAGTGACTTGCAAGGGTATGCCCAAGATGTGCTAGATATTATGGAAGCGCTAGAATTAAAAAATGTCATATTCGTCGGACACTCCGTTAGTAGTATGATCGGAATGCTTGCTTCTATCCGCAATCCCCAATATTTTGAGCGCATCGTCATGCTCGGTCTCTCTCCTCGTTATGTGAATGACCTCCCCCATTATTATGGAGGCTTCGATAAGAGTGACATCGATGAATTGCTTGATATGATGCAAATGAACTTTATTGGCTGGGCTAGTTATCTGGCACCCATTGTTATGCAGAATCCTGAACGACAGGAATTAACCGAAGAGTTGGAGAAAACCTTTTGCTCAAGAGACCCTCATATTGCACGACAATTTGCGGAAGTGACTTTTTTTTCGGATTGCCGTGTCGATCTCCAGCATGCTTCAGTTCCTACACTGATTCTCCAGTGCTCGGACGATAGCATTGCTCCGATTGAGGTAGGGGATTATTTACGTACTCATCTTAAAAACAGCAGGCTTCAACAGATGAGGGCAAAGGGGCATTATCCTCACTTAAGTCAACCTGGAGAAACAAGCGAGCTGATTAAAGAGTATTTAGCCAGTGTGTATTAACAGAAGAAAGGCAGTTATGAAATGGATACTCAATTAGATAAAGCTCCCTGTGGATATTTCTCAATCTCGGATTCTGGCTTCATTCAATCGGTAAATCAAACTTTATTGGATATGCTACTTTATGATCGGAATGAATTGCTCGGACGGCCTATTGAATCCACAATGTCTGTTACCAACAAGCTATTTTTTCATACTTATTTTTATCCCTATATTCAGTTGTACGGGCATGTCGATGAGATGTACTTCTCGTTTCGGACAAGTGATCGACAGGATGTGCCTGTACTTCTAAATGGGGTACGTCAGGAGCGCAACGGAGAAACTGTTATTGATTGTGTAGTGCTTATGATGCGTAAGCGAATTGAACATGAGAGAGATATTTTGCAGACCAAAACCAAGCTTCAGGAATTATATCAGGCTACGAATGAAGCGAACCAGAAGCTTGAACGGTTGCACGAAGAATATGAAATCAAACAGCAGGAGCTAGAAAGGATTAATCTCCAGCTTGAAACGATGGCATCAACGGACCCGTTAACCGGTCTTAAAAATAGAAGGTATTTCCAAGATCAATTACTAGCTAGCCTCGCGTCCTTTCGTGAGAGTGGAATATCTTTTTCGCTGCTTATCATTGATATTGATCGTTTCAAAAGTATTAACGATACTTATGGTCATCCAGTGGGCGACCTAGTGCTTACGAATCTGGCAGAATTACTGCAATCCATGTCACGGGACTGGGACATTGTCGCTCGGTATGGCGGCGAGGAGTTCGTAATTATTCTTCCGGGCAACGATCAAGAAGAAGCTATTCTTACAGCGGAAAGATACCGTTCCACGACGGCCTCGATGGATTGGGGAGAATATGCTATTACTGTGAGTATTGGGGTGGCAACGGTTACGCAAGAGGATACGGAACAAACGATTGTTCATCAAGCGGATTTGGCTCTGTATGCTTCCAAAAGTGGCGGGAGAAATCGGGTCACTCATTCAGCAAATCTTGTAAAGAGATAGTATAGAGGCTTCTTAAACTGTATGAAGAGTTGAGCTTACTCCAATAGGTCTGGTCAAACCATTCAAATTCGGCTACTATTATTGATAACGATTCTCATTTGTAGCATCGGAATGAATGAAAACATTTGAGGTGGACGCTTGTGAATTCAAACTCGTTATCATTAATATATCAGCATTATTTGGAAAAAACTCCGTTTAGACAACAGAATGAGCATACGTATATGATGTTACCGGAAGCGGGTCATGGGCATATTTACCGAGTTACAACTTACAGCGGAATTGAAATTGTATATTCGCACATTCAATATCACGAGCCGTATCCGACCAATTTTTCTTCCAGAGGACAAATGATTGAACTTCAATTTGCGCTTTCCGGTCAACGTCATGTGAATGTGGCTGGTCTGGATTATACACTCCCGATGGGGCAGGGTGCTCTTATTTTTTTACAGGATTTCAAAGCATGTTTCCATCCTCCGGTTAACGAACAATACCAATCATTTGCACTTGGCATTCCGATTTCGTTGTTTAATTATGCGGCTTCACAGTTAGCGGCTCGTCGGCAGGTAGCTATTGAATTTAATCAAATTCTTAAGGGAACTGCATTCCATCACTTTAGTTTTGAACTGGATCACATAAGTATAGTGATGATTGAACATTTGATCAAAGACTTGAAAAGTGTGCATAAATCGCCTTTGTTAATGGAAGCAGCGGCACTTGAGATTTTAAATCGATTTATGATTCAATTATTTGATTTAACACCTATGCCCGAAGGTTTGTCTAAAGAAGATGTCAGAAAGCTGCATATGGCTCGGGAGATCCTTAAATCCAGCATGATTGATCCACCCTCGCTGATCACATTATCCCAAAAGGTTGGATTAAACGATTTTAAATTAAAAAAAGGATTCAAAGCCTGCTTTGGAACTACTGTATTTGAATATTTGCGCCAAATTCGTCTCGATTATGCGATGAAGCTGCTCCGAAGCCAAGAAAGCAATGTGACTGAAGCTGCGATGGCTGTAGGATATAGCAATGTGAGTGCATTTTCAGAGCAATTTTTCCGGGAATACGGAGTGAAGCCATCCTCCTTAAAGAAGGTATTTTAAAATTTATTTTTTGACCGTTTTTTAAAAATATCAGGTAAATAAAAAGCTGGAACCCTGTATAGAAAGGATTCCAGCTTTTATTTGGTGCTTAATTCACGATAGTTTCAGTACCCTCTGAATTGATGGTTGAAGTATGGGTACGAGACGCTTCTTCAATATTTTTGAATGCCCAGTAATCTGCGGGTACATCCTTCCATGTAGCCTGGGTCGTACCTTCCAGGGGTCCTCGTTTTAAGATGGTGTTCAAAATTGTAACGGTTTCTACTCGTGTTATATATTGATTGGGTTGGAAGCTGCTGTCGTTAAAACCAGTAATCCATCCTGCTTCAGCTAGCGCTTTAATTGAATCTCTTGCCCAATGCTTTTCGATATCGGTATAAGGAGATGCTGCGGTTTGCGTTCCTTTAAGCTGCTTCCAGGATGCGAGTATTGCTGCCATTTCTGCACGGGTAATGGGTTGCTCTGGCCGAAATGTTCCATCTGCATATCCATTCATGAAGTGTTGTGTCGTGAGTGCTATAATCGAATCTTTCGCCCAATACGTGCTAGGTACATCTTTGTATGCCAATAAGCTTTCTTTTGTTTCCAACTTCATAATTCTAGCCATCATCGCGGCAGTTTCAGCTCGTGTAATCGACTGGTCCGGTCGGAATGTGCCATCCTGATAACCGGTTATATATTTTTCATGCACAACCTCTGATTGCTCTACTGGCATGATTTCCGGAGTCGGCAAATCTGTCGGTAAAACCGATGGTGATGAAGGTGTGGTTGTTTCGCTAGAAGAAATAGACTCACTACTATCTGTACTATCCTTCTTATCTTTTTTACTGCTACTGCTGCCGTTACCAGTAGTAGCACCAGTTCCGCCAGTATTCCCAGTGTCTGCATCTCCATTTATAACCTGTATATACGCTTCAGAGGTACTCGGGACAAATCGAGCATCCCCACTATATATAGCAGTAATCGGGTGACTTCCCACACTTAAATTGCTTGTGGTATAGGTCGCAGTGGCATATCCATTTGCAATCCCATTTGGCGTCATCGTAAGCGTATCTAATATATTCGTACCATCCATAAGAACCACGGTGCCAGTTAAATCCTTCGTAATTTGTGGGGTTGAGATGGTTTTGATGCTAAACGTTACGGATTGACCTTGTTTAGAAGGATTTGTCCAACTCGTTACCGTGGTTTCAGTAGCATACACAGCATCTGTTACACTTGGTACTGGTGAGGAGGTCGCATACACAGCACTCCCAGAAAAACTCCATGACCAGGTCCCAAATAAGACGATAAGAGCAAGATAAGATAAACAAAAAGACTTGATTTTACTCATAGACTTCCTCCATAAATTTCCGGTGTCACGATGATTAGACTTAGATCCTTCATGATGACTAACCTGCTAATATGATTTCTTACACTACTGGATTACTATACTAAATGCTTCTGAACCAATTCTGAACAAAATCGACAAAAACCATGCCTAATTAACAGATCACGATTTGCGAGCCCTTCATAATACGAATGGTCAGTTTAGCGCGACGTTTTCGGAAAAAAATGAGCCTTCTTACCATGAACTAATGCTAATCTCACGGTAAGAAGGCTTTTCATGAAACCATATTGGAAACTACAGTTTATTCCACTAGTATTTAAATTTGACCGTTAGATCCTGTAACTTCTGAGACATATCCGACAAGGTCGTTGCCAGGCTGGTGATCTGCTGCATTGAAGCCAACTGCTCTTCTGCAGACGCTGCAATATTCTGCGAGTTGTCCGCCGCTTGAAGCGCCAGACTTGATACATTCTCTCCGCTCGCCGAAATTTCTTGGACACTTGCGGTTATTTGCTGCGTGATGCTCGCGAGCTCTTCTGTTTGCTGTGCGATATGATTGGTGGACGTCACAATTTTGTTAAACTGCTGCTCCGTCTCACTGGCAATTTTAATACCAGAGTCGACATCCTGTTTTACGCGTTCCATGGTCTTAAGCGAATGTTCCATATCTTTGCGCATATTCTGAATCAACTCGGAAATCTGCCCGGAAGACTGGTTCGATTGTTCGGCCAGCTTTCTTACCTCTGAAGCAACGACGGAGAAACCGCGGCCTTCTTCGCCTGCACGAGCAGCCTCAATCGAAGCATTTAAGGCAAGCAGGTTGGTCTGCTGTGCAATATCCGTAATGGCATGCAGCATCGTGTCGATCTGTTGAGTGCGTTCATCCAACATTCTCATAACCGCATCGGTTTCATTGACGGAATGGTTAATCAGGTCCATTTGCTTCACCGTATGTTGTACAGCAGTACCACCAACGCTCGCCATTTCCATCGCGTCTGCAGACGAATCAGCAATGGCCAAGGAGCTCTCCGTGATCCGCTGCATACCTATTGAAATTTCTTCAAGCGAGCTGGTTGTCTTCTGGAGCATCATCTGCTGCTCCTTAGCACCGGCCGCCGATTCTTGAATCGCGATGGTGATGTGCTCGGTTGCCTGTCCAGTGTGCTCTGCTCCAAGGGTCAATTCTTTCGAGGAAGTAGCTACCTGCTTTGTGGACAGATTTACCTCACCGATCAGAAATCTAATATTTTTAATCATATGATTGAAGTCCTGTGCAAGCTCGCCGATCTCATCTTTTGAATGAATTTTGACTTCTTCGACCGTTAAATCACCGTCCGCAACTGCGTTAAGCCGCTTTGCAATCATGATGATAGGCTTCGTAAAACGTCCCGAAACAAAGCTTACGATAATTGCTCCCAGAATAACCGCAACAGTCGTAATAATCAGGACAATATAAAGGACTTTGGTCGCCCCGCTGTTAAATTCGTTAAAATATGCTCCAGAACCGATGATCCATCCCCAATAAGGATCCTTTTCAACATAAGAAATTTTCGTCTCCACTTGATCTGTACCAGGTAAAGCCCATTTATAAGTGACGAATCCCCCGCCGTTTGTACCGACTTCTACAAACTCTTTTCCCACATGCACACCGTCTTCCGACACGGCATTCATTAAATTCTGGCCTTCATTTGAAGGGTTCATCATTGAAACGGCATCTTGGTTGACTGCCCACGGATAACCTGTTTTACCTACAGTATATTTAATCTTTATCGGTCTTTTGTTATTAGCATCTTTTACACCGAGCAGCTCGATGCGCAGTTTTTCCTGTGCTTCCTCCAATGTTAAATTACCGGCTTCGACTTGCCCATTGAGGAAACTAATCATACCAATTACCATTTGCACACTATTCTTAAGTGCCACTTTGCCTGATTCATTCATTTCATTCTTGGAAACAAAATAAGAACTGATTCCAATTACGAATGTGGGTACAATTAAAATAATTAAGCACATTATGGTTAACTTCGTTCTTAGTGATCTCACCTTCATATTTGATCCTATCTTTGTTTTCACTGCATTTCCCCCTTAGACATCGATATACAGACTCAACCCACAACTGCGCTAGTTACTAAAGGGTAAAAAGACTGTACATCATATATCGTAATAACATGTCAGGAAGTTAAGCCCTTTCATCTTGTCAGCGATGAAACCGTCTAAACTTCGTATCATGTTACGGCCCCCAGGTGAACTATGCGTCAAGGTCACTATAATCAACGGAACCCAATGGATCATAGAATTAAGATCATCTTATACTGTCCTGAAGGCTGGCGCTGTTTTATATGCTAAATTAAATCCGTTTAACCGCAAATTTATCCGTATACAGGCAGTAGTTTCTTGGTATGCTCCGTATACTTCTGCATAGAGAGAATCTATACCAGAGGAGTGTGCGAGGATGAATAGAATCAAAGGGAGCATCTTTTTCAGTGTTTTTGTGGCTATGCTAGGGCTCATGCTCATTGCTCCAATTATGCCGCCCCTTATTCGTGAGCTGGGGTTAAGAGAAAGTCATTCTGGGTTAATTATATCGCTTGGCTCCATAACGATGGCCTTAATGGCTCCAATTTGGGGGAATCTGAGTGATGCAAAGGGACGCAAGCCTGTGATTTTGCTTGGATTCATAGGGATGTGTGTAAGCTGCTTGCTGTTTACGCTTACTCTTTTTGCAGGATTAAAGGGTTGGCTCAGCGGGGGAATGCTGTTAGTCGTGCTGATTGTTACACGCGGCTTGATCGGCGGGTTTATCCCGGCGGTATTGTCATCCTCCCAAGCTTACATGGGAGACGTGACCGAGGGCGAAGATCGAGGTAGTGGCATGGCTATCATTAGCGCGGCCAATGGACTTGGATTAGTATTTGGGCCCGCTATTGCAGGCGCCTTTACTTTAATAGGCTTGCTGTGGCCTTTGTATTTTGGAATCGTGATTGCGGCTGTAGCATTTGTAGTGGCCTTGCTGGCAATTCCGTCTGCCAAGCCTGTTATTCAGCAAAAGCCAGCTCGGATTAACCCTTTTCAACCTGGTCTACGAATGTATTTGTTTGCAGGTTTGGTTACGATGATTAGTATTGTGACCATCCAGGTTATAGGCGGATTTTATTTTCAAGATCAATTAGGCCTTTCATCCGAAGAAACAGCAAGAGTGGTTTCCTTTGGGCTTATGTTTTCTGGGGCGGCGATGTTAATTGTACAGATCGTTCAAATGAAATGGCTTAAATGGCAACCCAAGCCAATGATTTTGCTCGGCTCTCTGTTCCTTATTGTCGGTATGCTGCTATTCCTCATGTCAGCCAGCATGGTCGTTTACTATTTTGCGTTCTTTATGTTTGGTATAGGTACAGGCTTGCTAATGCCTGGATTTATGGCCGGGGCTTCTCTTTCTGTCAGTAAAGAACAGCAAGGAGGAGCCGCTGGTCTGGTGGCTACTGTCCAAGGCATTTCTGCGATTATTGCTCCTATTTTGACAACGACGCTATATCGGGTGAATAAATATATTCCTTTTGCTCTTATAGCAGTTCTGGTAGCTGTTATGGCCGTCATTATGTTGGGGATAAGAAAGAGAAAAGGGAATAGTGAACTGGTATCTCAGAAGGCCAAATAATTTGATGAACCCATAGGCTTTCGCGCTATATTCACGAGAAGCCTATTTTGTTTGCTGGTTTGAATGATAGTCAAAAGGTCTCAATTGTCTATTTCATATTGGTGGCGAAGATGCGGTGAAGTGGAGGAAAGGAATGTACAGGGTGCTGGAAGAAGAGGAGCGTGCTGCGGAATGATTCGAGCTGTAGCCGAAGACAATACTGGATATACCTCTGAACCGCTGCTTCGAGGGGCGACCGAACGGCGAGCGCTGAGTCGAATGCCTCGTTCTTTGCAGAACGCGCGACAGGCCCCTCATCGCAACTGGATTACTACCTTTGCTTCTGAAGTCTGATTAACCTCTGCTCCAATTTGGTATCTCCCATAAATTTGCTAACAGATACAGCAAGCTGATATTGATCGGTCCCCATATGGTTAGCGGCAGGTTGAAGAATCTCTTTTATCGTTTGCCATAACGAAGCAGCCTGCCGGCTTTCTGCTCCAAAATGGAAGATGATGTGGATAGAGGCCGTAATAATATTGCGACCAAGTCCGTACAGAAACCATTCTTCTTCCTTAGTAATAAGCGGAATAATGGTTTCCATCATTCTCCATGCCTCATTTAATCGTCCTGCTTCAATGAACTTCTCTGCTAGGCTAGATGCAGTAGAACAGTAGTTATGATGATTCCCTTCGGTTTTCTCCATTTCGGTCAGCCTTTTAAGAGCTTCAATTTCACCTTCTGCATGGTTGCGCCATCTCTCATGATAAACGAGTGTCTGCAAATTTTCTTTGTTCCAATCCGTCTGATCCTTGATCCACAAATCGATAAATAATGATAGATAAACATCTTCCCCGAGCTCGCTCGCGATATTGATGCAATCCTCGATATTAGCTACATCTTTGCTGAATAAATAATTTTCCAAAATCAACTCTGGGTCAAACCCGGCATATGTATCGAAATTGGCCTCCTTGGCCTGCTGGAACAAGATTTGGTCCTGCTCACGCTCATACTTTTGCAGTAAAAAAACAGCGTAATACAGAGCATCGCCAATCCCCTGAAAACTGTTCGTTTCCCTGTCTATAATTTCATTAACGAGCAACCTTCTAACAATCGGTTCGTAATGCGGGGCATATCGATCCTCGCGATTGTACATAGCCAAAAGCACCTTCAAGCGATTGGTATAATTGGCATCACTCTTTCCATATTTCTCACTGTGCTTTTCCAAATAATCGACCTTCGAAAAATCGGCGTGATCACCTATTAGACTCTGCAGCATTTCATCATAGGGTGTCATCATCTGTTCCAACAGCTTTCTGTAGTTCATTTCCAATACTGTGATTCTCCTTTCCTGATCGACCTAATACTACAATCCATATTTACAAAAAACAAGCGATTTCCTTTTAAAAGGGGATTGCCTGTTTTGCATTATGCTGTTTTTGATTTCTCAAACCAGATAATACATAACATTCAAACTACATATTGAGTCACTTTAGTGCACGGACGACAAATTTCGTCATTATTTTTAGTTATTCAGGACGTGGAAATCGTTCTTGTTCCTTAGTACAATGATAAAAATAACAAGTGATGAAAAGAAAGATGACAAAGAGACGAGGGATTACGGATAAGGGGGGACGAACTGTGGCCGTATACACACTACGTAGATTGGTACAAATGATTCCAGCACTGCTTGGTATTGTCGTCATTACATTCATGATCTCAAGAGTGCTTCCAGGTGATCCTGCTGTGATGCTTGCGGGGGAACAGGCTACACCCGAGACGATTGAAAATATTCGCAGCAGTATGGGACTGGATCAACCGAAGTACATTCAATTCTTTCATTATGTAGTGGGATTGTTCCATGGTGATCTGGGTCAGGCTTATCACACCGGACAGTCAGTGGCAAGCGACTTTGCTACCCGGTTTCCAGCAACCATCGAGTTGGCACTGGCAAGCTTGGTTATTGCGATTCTGGTGGCAATCCCGATCGGTATTCTGGCGGCAACCCGTAAAGAATCGATTGTTGATCACATTTCACGCGTGTTTTCCTTGATCGGTGCATGTATGCCCATTTTCTGGATTGGCCTGTTATTCATTTATATTTTCTATGCTAAATGGGGCATCGCTCCTGCGCCCATGGGTCGAATTAGCGGTGATATCAATCCGCCGACGCACGTTACGGGACTTTATGTACTCGATAGTCTGATGACCGGTGATTTTGTAGCTTTAAAAAGTAGTTTATCCCATTTGGTTCTACCAGCTGTCTGTCTCAGCACAGGCACTATGGCGATTGTGGCACGGATGATGCGCTCCAGCATGCTGGAAGTCATCGGTCAGGATTTTGTTCGCACAGCCAGAGCCAAAGGTCTGCGCGAAGGAATTGTCATCTATAAGCACGCACTCATTAACGCTTTTATTCCAACGCTTACCGTACTTGGTTTGCAGGTCGGTTACCTGATTGGTGGAGCGGTTATTACCGAAACCATTTTTACCTGGCCAGGAGTGGGCAGTTATGTGACGGACTCCATTTTGGCGGCTGACTACGCACCGATTCAAGCATTTACCCTTGTAAGTGCGCTGATTTACAGCTTTATCAATCTTGGAGTCGACTTGGTTTACGGATTGATTGACCCACGTATCCGGTACGAGTGATAACAATGAAGCACAAAAGTAGGGGGAGGTACTCGGATGAGCACTGCAAGTGATTTGGTGGCAAAAGCGGCTGTACCTCAGCCCAATGCAGCCGCTATACCGAAACGTAAGACCTTTTGGCGATTACTGTTTGGCAATAAACTCGCTTTAATCGGATTCATTTTTATCGTTGGCTGGACGCTCATTGCCATCCTCTCATCATGGATTGTTCCACATGATCCTTATGTAACCGACCCGGCGAACAAGCTGCTGCCGCCAAGTGTAGAACATTGGTTTGGGACCGATAATTACGGACGCGACATTCTCAGCCGTGTTATTTACGGAGCCAGAATCAGCATATGGACCGGGATGATCGCCGTGTCGATCTCATTTATCATCGGCGTACCGCTTGGAGCCATCGCAGGTTTCTATGGCGGTCGAATGGGCAGCACTATTATGCGCTGCATGGATATTCTGTTGGCTTTCCCGTCGCTGGTACTCGCCATGGCCATTGCTGCAGCGATGGGACCAGGACTGATGAGTGCACTTATCGCTGTGGGCATTGTAGGCATACCCGAATTCGCCAGGCTGATTCACGGACAAACCATCTCTCTCCGGGAAAAGGAGTTTGTTGAGGCCAGCCGGGCGATTGGTGTAACGAACGGAACGATTCTGTTTCGCCACATCTTGCCTAATGCACTTGCCCCACTGCTTGTGAATGCAACGCTTGGAATGGGCTTCGCCATCCTGACCTCAGCCAGTCTCAGCTTCCTGGGACTCGGTGTGAAACCCCCAATTGCTGAATGGGGCGCAATGATTTCAGAAGGGCGAGCGTATATCATTTCCGGTGAGTGGTGGATTGTAACCTTCCCGGGTCTTGGAATTGCGACAGCTATTTTGGGCTTCAATTTGCTTGGAGACGGTTTGCGGGATGTTCTTGATCCTAGACTGCGCTCTAGCAAATAAAAATAAATAGATCATTAAAGGGGAGAACGTAAGCCATGTTGAAAAAAAGTCTTTCTCTAATTGTCGTCTTGTCTACGTTGCTATGGACGGCAGGTTGTGCGAGCAATGCTAACAGCCCGTCCGCTTCATCTGGAGAGAAGGGCACAGATGCCCCATCCCCACCAAAGACGATTACACTTGCTTACTCGGAGGGAGGGTCAACCATGGACCCTGCTGAAGCAAGTGATCTTACATCGGACACCCTTGTGCTTGCGCTCTATGATCAGCTTGTGACCTACGGCAAAAAGTCTACGGATAGCGGCGAAGTGGCAGATACGGAAGCCATTAAGCCCATGCTGGCTGAAAAATGGGATGTGTCCGCAGATAACATGACTTATACGCTCCATCTGCGTAAAGACGTTAAATTCCAAAGCGGCAACCCGCTAACCGCCAATTCCGTGTTGTATTCCTTTGAGCGGCTTAAAAATTCCGATTCCGGTAGCTTTCTGTATGGTATGAGTTCCATTAAAACCGCTACAGCGCCAGATGAGCACACCGTTGTCGTTACATTGTCCCAACCCAATCATATGTTTCTGCAAATCCTGTCATTGTACAACTTCTCCATTGTGGATGATGTGCTTGTCAAAGAAAATGGCGATGGTGACTATTTGAAAACACATGCGGCAGGTTCAGGCCCGTTCAAACTTGAAAAATGGGACCCTGCGACAGAAGCTGTCTTTAATGCTAATGACAGCTACTGGCAAGGAGCGCCAAATCTGAGCAAAGTAACGATGAAGTTTACCAAGGAAGCTTCCAACCGTGTACTTCTGCTGGATAAAGGCGATGTCGACATGGCGATTGAGATTCCTGCAAAGGATGTTTCGAAGCTGGAAACCAACGCTGATCTGAAGGTTCAATCCAATGCAAGTAACCGGATTCTATATTTCGCCATGAATAACAAAGTCAAACCTTTTAATGATCCAAAAGTGCGTCAAGCGATTGCTTACGCCATCCCTTACGACCAATTAATCGATGATGTCATGTACGGTCAAGCGAAACAAATGAAGAGTTCTGTAGCGAGTAACACGCCTGGCTACACCGATGCGGGTTACAGCTATAAGCACGACCTGGACAAAGCAAAACAGCTGCTTACAGAAGCGGGTTATCCTAATGGGTTTAATTTTGACCTGACACTGGGTTCCGGCTTCCAGGACTGGGCAGATGATGCCGTATTGATTCAAGCTGAACTTGCCAAGATTGGCGTAAAGATGAATGTTGTCAATGTTGCTCGTGCACAGTTCCTTGAACAGCAACGAGAAGGCAACCTGACAGCATACATTTCTAAATGGACTTCCTTCGTCAACGACCCTGGATACCATCTCGGGTTTCTGATGTACAGCGGCGGTTCATCGAATTATATGCATTACGCTAATGCAGAAGTGGATAAGCTTTGGGAACAAGCAGGCAAAGAGCAAGATGAAAATAAACGTAAAGAGCTGTATGGCAAAGCACAAGAGCTTATAAATCAAGATTCGCCATGGGCGTACCTGTATGAATACAATCGGGTTGTTGGCATGAGCAAAGACGTCACTGGATATGTCTACTACCCAGATGAGGTTATCCGATTCTATTCATTGAATAAAGAGTAAGTTGTGATCTTACCTTATGCCTTCGGTTTTTACAGCCGAAGGCTATCATTTTACACCTGAAGGATGAAGCTGATTCCGATGGATCGTAAAAAATGTAGTTGGCTAAATGGAAAACGTGAAGGGACTGAATGGAAATGACAGATTGGAAAACATTAGTTCTTGATGAAATAGATAAACGGCAGGGCGAATTGCTTGAGCTATGCTCGCGGTTGATTCAATTTCCTTCGGAAAATCCTCCAGGTGACTCACGCGAAATTAGTCAGTTCATTATGGACTATCTTAAAGAAGCAGGTATAGAAACAACGGTGCATGAATCCGGGCCGAATATGTGGAATCTCATTTCTGATTATGGCGCTGAAACGGTGAACGGAAAAAAACTGATTTTCTGTGGGCATACAGACGTTGTGCCGGCAGGGGATCGTACTCGTTGGGATTTTGATCCGTTTTGTGGTGAAGTGCGGGATGGTTATCTCCTGGGTCGCGGTGCTTCGGACATGAAAGCAGGACTGGGCGGATTAATATTTACCGTTGCGCTGTTCTCCAAACTAGGCGTACCACTCGAAGGTGCGTTGTCGTTGCTTGTAGTTCCAGACGAGGAAACCGGGGGACATCTTGGAGTACCTTGGGTGCTGGAAAGAAAACTGATTGAAGGAACGGCTGCTGTGATCGCCGAGCCTTCAGGCCCGCAAAACCCGACCATCGGGCAAAAAGGAAGCTGCTGGTTTGAATTTACTGTTGAAGGCACACCGGGTCATGGCAGTTTGCAGCCAATTGTAGGTGAAAGTGCTATTTTGAAGGCTGCAAAAGGGATTGAAGCGCTGCAACAACTGTGGGACATCAAGCCGGACATCCCGGAAGAAGTCAAAGAGATCATTGAAATTTCCAAGCGTTATGCAAGCGAACGAGAGAACCCAATCTATGGACAAGCGTTTGATCATGTAACGGTGAACATTGGTACGATCCAGGGGGGCACGAAAGTCAATGTGGTTGCGGACCGTTGCACAGTGCAAGTGGATTCCCGTGTTCCATTTGGCGTAGACCACCGGGATGTACTGGCCAAAGCCAAAGAATTGCTTGCAAGTGTTGGCATTGACGCGGAGCCCAGACAATTCGGATTTTATGGTAATGCCAACTGGACCCCGCCCACCGAGCCGATTGTACAGGAGCTTGTGGAATCTATCGCTGAAGTCAGCGGTAAAGAGGCCTATGGCGTACTGCAATGGGCAACCAGCGATGCACGTGCATTCCGCAAATACAATATCCCGGTATTGCAATACGGGCCTGCCGAACTGTCGACCATTCACAATTTTAATGAAAAAGCTCCGGTATGGCAGATCATTCAATCTGCGAAAGTATACGCCTTGACGGCGCTTAAATATCTGAAAACAACACAAAAAGAAGCATAAGGGGATCTGCCGTATGATGAAACAAGTTTTTGAAGTTTATGACCTTTTGGATAATCCGTTCGCCAGCGGGGCAGAAGTCAAAGCATATTTGGAACAACTGGGTCAAGCGGAGATTACGATCACCACTGTGCAAGGTGAAAAGGGCTCTACGGATTTTATTAAAATTGTCATTGCCGGTAAAACGGGTCGCATTCAGGGGGGCGATTCTCCAACCTTGGGTGTAGTAGGGCGACTTGGTGGACTTGGAGCACGGCCGGAAATGATCGGATTTGTATCCGATGGTGACGGTGCGGCAGCGGCAATTTCGGCGGCGGCTAAACTATTGTGCATGCAGTCCAAAGGAGATGTGCTTGACGGAGATGTGATCATCTGTACACATATTTGTCCAGATGCACCTACTCAGCCCCATGATCCGGTTCCATTTATGGATTCACCCGTAGATATTTTGACGATGAACAAATATGAAGTGACACCCGAAATGGAAGCGATCCTGTCTATTGATACGACCAAAGGGAATCGGGTCATTAACCATAAAGGTATTGCCATTTCCCCGACGGTACGTGAAGGCTACGTGCTACGCATTAGTGAAGACCTCGTCGATATTGTGCAGACCGTTACTGGCGAACCGTGTGTCACGTTTGCTGTAACTACGCAGGACATCACACCTTATGGTAACGACCTGTATCACATCAACAGCATTTTGCAGCCAGCGGTGGCCACTTCCGCTCCAGTGGTTGGTGTAGCCATCACGGCCGCTGCTCCTGTCCCAGGCAGTGCAACGGGGGCCAGCCACGAAAGCGATATTGCGCTGGCGGCCAAATTGGCTGTAGAAACAGCCAAAGCTTATGGACGTGGGCAATGCTCTTTTCATTCGGAAAAGGAGTTTCAACATATTACTAAATTGTACGGTACCATGAAGCATCTGCAAACGATGGGTAAGTCTGAATAAGCTTATTCCCTAAGATAAAAAGAACATGAAGGTTCAATGATGGACAAGGAGGAGGAAGAGGGCATGACACAACTGCTTGAAGTAACTAACCTCCGGACGGAGTTCAAGACTGCGGCTGGCACCATCTGGGCTGTGGACGGCGTCGATCTATCGGTTGGCAAAGGCGAAACACTCGGAATCGTTGGCGAATCCGGGTGCGGCAAGAGCATTACCTCCCTTTCTATTATGCAGCTCCTCCCCAAGGGACTTGGGAAAGTAGCCGCTGGCGAAGTACGGTTTAACGGTGAAAACATGCTGGATTTTTCGGAGCGGAAAATGCGCTCGATTCGTGGCAACGAGATGGCTATGATTTTTCAGGAGCCCATGACTTCGCTAAATCCTGTGTTCAAAATCGGCAAGCAAATTGCGGAGTCTGCCCGCTACCACCACGGTGTAAGCAAACACAAAGCAAAAGACATGGCTGTGGAAATGCTGACGAAAGTAGGAATTCCACGTCCAGAAAAAGTAGCCGCTTCTTATCCGCATGAACTCTCGGGCGGTATGCGCCAACGGGTGATGATTGCGATGGCGATGGTGTGCAATCCGAAGTTGCTGATCGCCGATGAACCGACAACGGCACTCGATGTAACCATTCAAGCACAGATTCTTGACTTGATGCGTGAGCTACAGAAGTCCGAAGGAACTTCCATTCTGATGATTACTCATGACCTTGGTGTCGTTGCTGAAATGTGCGATCGGGTCGTGATTATGTACGCCGGACAAGTCGTAGAAGAAACGGACGTTAAAACTTTGTTTAAAGATCCCAAGCATCCGTATACACAAAGTTTGCTAGCCTCACTGCCGCAATTGAACAGTGATCAGGAGCGTCTGGCTTCCATTCCGGGCCAGGTTCCCAACCCGCTCGATATGCCAAAAGGCTGCCGCTTTGCACCGCGTTGTCAGTTTGCTAAGGAAATTTGCCGTGCAGAGGCCCCGGAGCTTACAGAAGTGGAACCCGGACACAAAAGCCGCTGCTTGCTACAGCAGGAGGGATATCATGAGTACACTGCTTGAAATACGTAATTTGAAAAAACACTATCCAATTAAAAAAGGACTTTTTTCCAAACAAGTGGGAGCAGTCAAAGCGGTGGATGGTATTAACCTGACTGTACAGCAGGGTGAAACCCTGGCAATCGTAGGAGAATCCGGCTGCGGCAAATCCACAACTGGACGGGCAATACTCAGATTGATCGAACCGACGGATGGAGAGATTCTGTTTAATGGCACGGATATACGTAAGCTAAACACAGAGCAGCTGCGAAAATTCAGAACGGATATGCAGATGGTGTTTCAAGATCCGTTTGCTTCGCTTGATCCCCGATGGACAGTACAGCAGGTGCTGGAAGAACCGCTCATCACGCATGAAAAGCTAAGCAAAACGCAGCTCAAAGAGCGGGTGGACGAGCTGCTCGAAGTGGTCGGATTGTCTCCTTATCATGCACATCGTTATCCGCATGAGTTCTCGGGTGGTCAACGCCAGCGGATCGGGATCGCAAGGGCACTGGCGCTTCATCCCAAATTTA
Organism: Paenibacillus sp. EKM212P; assembly: GCF_011066115.1. Taxonomy (NCBI): domain Bacteria; kingdom Bacillati; phylum Bacillota; class Bacilli; order Caryophanales; family Paenibacillaceae; genus Paenibacillus; species Paenibacillus sp. EKM212P. Next base: position 370,225 of record NZ_JAAMNR010000004.1, on the reverse strand, counting down.
TCGTGTGTGACGAGCCAGTCTCGGCCCTCGATGTGTCGATTCAGGCGCAAGTGCTCAATCTGATGAAGGACCTGCAAAAACAATATGACCTGACGTATATGTTCATTTCCCATGATCTGTCGGTCGTCAAATTTATCAGCGACCGCGTGGGTGTGATGTACCTGGGCAAGCTGGTCGAACTCGCACCGACCCAAGCAGTGTTCAGCGAGCCGCTGCACCCGTATACAAAGGCGTTAATGTCTGCGGTACCTGTAGCTGATCCGGAAGCGGAACGTGATCGGATTGTACTTAAAGGGGATGTGCCCAGTCCAGAAAATCCGCCAAGTGGCTGTGCGTTTCATAACCGCTGCCCGGCAGCCATGGAGATATGCAGCAAAGTACAGCCCATCTTTGCCGAAGCTGCACCGGGGCGGCAGGTAGCCTGTCACTTGTACCCAGCTTCTACACCGGAACAAGCGATAGCAGGGCAAGCCTGAGTTGGCTGCCAAAGAATATGTAGTCTCTTGTGAAGTCAAAAGGTCAAAAAAGGTCAAATTGATTGAAATCTAAAACTATTTTTGACAGATCGCTTAGGATCGGGTTATTTCAGTATTTTCAGCCTCTTTTGAACTTTGAGCCTCGCTCTATTCGGTACTATAATATGAATCGTAAGGAACACAAACAACAACCAATTAAAAGGAGCTGATTTTCATGTTTGATCTGGTCCCATTTCGTAAAAGAAATGAAGACTTCTTTGGACAAATGTTTAAATCCTTCAATGGTATGGTTGATGACCACTGGCTTGCTCCATTTGGCAGCAACTCTCAGACGTTTCGGACGGATATTCGTGAAGAAAACGACAGATATCTGGTGGAAGCTGAGCTTCCAGGCATTGCAAAAGAAGATATCGACATCGATATTACCCATAATTATTTGACGATCCGTGCTAAACGGAATGAATATCATGAAGAGAAGGATGATACGAATAAAATGATTCGACGGGAGCGCCGTTCTGGGGAATTTGTCCGACGCTTCTATGTGGATCATGTTGATGAAGAAGGCATTAAGGCAAAACTGGATCAAGGTGTATTGAAACTTGAAATTCCTAAACGTCAGGGTGACGATCGTTCCCGCAGACAGATCCAGATTGACTAAAGGGGTATGATGTACAAGACAGGGCTGATTAATCAGTCCTGTTTTTTTGTGTACGTCCTGTTTAAAAAGACTCGATCACATTGTAAGTGAGCCTTTTAACTCTCCCTAATGCTACTGGAAAAACGTAGGATAAAACTCTTTGGACAAACACAGGACGGTTAGCTTGCGGAAGAGGTGTTCCTCCTTCGGTTTAAATTCTTGTGAATTAGAGTCGCTCTCTGCTATAAAATAGGCTATCTGCTATGCTAAAATAATGAAATTACCTGTAAAGCTATTATAACCATACTTCTCGCATGCCGGGGGCAACCGATGCTATGGACACGAAGAAGGGAGGATACATCCTTGGAAGCAATACTAAGACGTCACTGGCCGGAGTGGAACGGAACGCTGCAGAAACGAACCGGGGGTTGGAATAATACGACGTATTTTGTTAAGAGTGGTGGACGAAGCGGGGTGCTGCGCGTCTACGATACACACAGGGATCGGGACAAAATTGAATTTGAGCATGCGGTTTTGCAGGAGCTGAGTAAGCATTCTCTATCATTCAGAATACCCCAGCCTATTCCGACGGTCACGGGAGAGACGCTTGCTCAACTGGAGAAGGAAAGCGGTAAATATGTGTGTCTGTTCAAATACATAAAAGGCATATCACCCCTGGAGCAGGATTCAAGCTTTGCCTATTCTTTGGGCGAGACTACGGGGGAATTATCGGCTGTGCTTGCGACAGTCAATCTTGATATGACTCCAGTCTATCGACCGTATTATGCTTTGCAGCAATCCTATCCATTGTGTAACCGGGAAACGGTTCAAGGCTTTTGTTTACATCCGCCTGAGCCTCTAAAGGATTTGCATGAAGAGCTGCGGTTAATAGGAGCAGCTTATGAAGAGATTACAGATTCGCTTCATGCATTAGAAGAGTTGCCGCATCAGCTTGTACATGGAGACTTGAACGCTTCCAATTTGTTAGTAAAGGATTCGGATCATAGTCTAGTAACTGCACTGCTTGATTTTGAATTTTGTACGCTAGACGTTCGGGTCATGGAGCCGGCGGTCATCTTATCAGGATTTTTGGGACAACCGGAGGAGGCGACAGCCGTTCGGGATTTTTGCCGGGGCTTCAGCCGCCAGGTTCATTTAAGCCACAACGAGATTGATGCTTTGCCTATTTTGATGCTGCTTAGGAAGGTAGACGTATTTCTTCATTTTTTGAGTCGCTTTCTGGAAGGAACGGATCAGTCACACGTGTTGCAAGAGCAGGTCAAACAGATCGCTGCCGACTTGCTCCAGCTTTCTACCAGCAGTAGCTGGATTCAGGAGGAGTTGGTCCAAGCTGGAACAGTGTAGGAATAAACGAGCTACATGCTACGTTATGTTATAATCTTTGGGAAAATTGAACCCGGGTGCATTGAGATGTACTTGGAACTGGAGGAACAGATGAATCGTTGGCTAACGAACGCGTTACGACCGTACTTCGGGCTGGAGGTGCTGGAAGAGCATTGGGATGTGATAGAAATTAAAGATGGATACTTTATTTGTATGGATGGGGATGTCATTCGCAAGCGAATTTCTTTCACTGAGGATACCTATGGAGAAACCGATGTAGAGATTCTTACGCGTGACCAGGCATTTGTTTTGCCTAAAACGGCTCGTGGCAAAGAGAAAAAGCTGAATTACACAAGTGTTTCGAGCATCAAGGCAGAAGGCGTAACCTTTTCAGCAGGCATTCGAAGGGATCGTCCTCTTAGTTATGTTACTGCTGTGAATAGCAAAACGGGTGTGAAACTCCCTATTACGGGATGTGAGCATTTACATAGTAAAGAAGAGATCATCGATTGGCTTCAGCAATATCCGTCACTTGTGCCCAAGGATTACGATCACAGGCTGCACCGACTGAAGCATATGAAAAATCAGCGTTATAAAACGGTCCCGGGAGACATCTTCCGCGTGGAAATAGACCTTTTCACAGATGGATATGTACTGGTCATTGGAGATCTGCGCCAAATGCAAAAGGATCAGTTGTTTGCAGAGGAAAGCATTTGGAACAGTGTCATGACCATGCCTTTATTCGTGCGTCCGTATCTGTTTACGAGTCGCGACCGTTCAACAGCTTTGGAATCTATCACATCCGCCCCATTATCCGAAACGACCTGGATTGTTATGGATGATTCCTTTATGCGGGGTGCCTATGAGTGGGTAGGGCATAAGCTGTTAGTGGAAGAGGATATTGTGTTCCCCATCGGCTATGGCTGTAGTACGGATAGTAGAAAAGAAAGAACATATAGTCTATCCTGGGGAACGGGCACGGTTTCCAAACCGGAAGGGGAGACCGTGTTCAAGTCCTCACGAAAATTTTTAAATAACGGTGTGTATTCAAGTGTCGTTGCCGACTGTTTTGGCTCCTGGGAAGAGCGGGAGTGGCACAAAACGCTGGATAATCCGTTATATCAGGATGAGCGTCGAAAAGCACTGGCCGAATTCGGATTCCTAGAAGACATTTCGTATGATGAGTTCAACCGTCAAACGGGAGGACTGACGCGTTCGGAATATCTCGCATATTTGGCAAGAACCTATGGCGGGAAAAAGTGATACAAACGAATTGAATTTTTTAATAGGAGGGGCCAATGAAATATCTTAAAGATTGCCCGGAGCCAGGCATGGGAACCTGGTATTTTGAAATAGATTCGGATGGAATAGCCTATCGACAAATTGTCATCCAGGATGATGGCACGTATATCGCCTCTAATCGCAAGCACGAGCAGTATCATTTCTTATTAGCTGAGAAAGCGATTGATGATACAGAGCCCTATTATACGCAAATTACAAAAAAAGAGTTTGAAGAAATCTGGTTCAATTATCTTCACACCTTCAACCAGGAATGGCATCAAATCAAAAATGCCCTGCCCGTTGGGACTAAGGTAAAGGGTCATATTGAAGCGTTTTTCCCACACGGTACGCTTATTCATATTTTCCAACATCATGCGGTCGGATTGTCAGACACTCGTACATATGAGGAGAAGACACCATCCGAGTGGATGTATCCTAAGCATGAGGTCACGGCAATTGTAAAAGGATACGACGAAGTGAATCAGTGGGTGATTTTAGATCAAACGCAGGTTTTCAAACATCAGTTTGTAGGTTGAAAGTGAATTTTGGAATATGCGGGAAGGTGAATGAACATGCATACTTTAACGGTTGATGAACTGGTGGATAAGGATAACCATGCATGGGAAGAGGTCACCAATATTCTGAAAGAAGGCCGGAATTCTCATCACATTGTATCGTCCAAATCGGAATCCGCTCCAGGGGACACGCTGTACCGTTTGCAGGTGAGTACGAAATCGTATTTGGGAACAGTTGCCTATGAGACAGGAGGAATCGTGTTTGATTACGGTTGGATCACCTTGCTGGGTGCGGGTGGCTCTGGAATTTTTGGTAGCTTGACCTCATGGAACGGGCTTCAGGAGCCAGAAAGTGTTCCTGCACTTGAGGGGATGCTGATTGTGGCTTATGATGCAGCAGGTGGATTTTTTGGATTGGATACAGGAAAATTTGGACGTAGCGGTCATATCTACTATTTTGCACCAGATGCATTGGAATGGGAATCCACAGAGCTGGCCTATTCCGGTTTCTTGGGCTGGTTGGCTGAGGGAGATTTGGACTTGTTCTACCAGACATTCCGCTGGAACGGTTGGCAGAAGGATATGGAGCAACTTCAGCCGGGAGAGGTATTTGCATATTATCCGCCGCTATGGACTCAGGAAGGTGGAGGGGAGACCAGCAGCAAGTCGCCTATAGACATTACAAAAGTATGGCAGGCGGTAGTAGATAAGGAATAGCTTGCTCGGTAGAAACAACAACTCTTAGAGGCATCGAGGTATGGAGGTTGGCTGATATGTGGAGTATTCACTTTGAACAGCAGTTTGTAAAAAGTCTGGAAGCAACGGATGAACAAATCGTAAATTTTTTGAAAACATGGAACATAAAGCTATCGGAACAAGAGAGTCACGAAATCAAGCAAAGACAAGTGAACCCTTTTCCAAAGTCGTCTCCATTCTATGATCAATATAAACCTTTAGATCCTGTGAGCTGGCATCTGCCCCAAGGGCAATTTCCTGACAGCTATATGGATTTTTTGAGATACTCTAACGGCGGGGAGTTTCAAAATGGAGAACGTTATTTTCAGTTTTTTAATACCGAAGATTTGAGAGAAATGAACCTTGCCTACGAGTTACCGGAATATATGCCGGGTGCTGTATCGTTTGCGATGGATGGGTGCGGAAACCACTATATGTTTGATATGAGAGAGGAAAAAAGAAACAATGAGTATCCCGTTCTTTTTGCTCATTCTGGTAGTTTGGGATATGACGAATGTGAACAGGTTGCCCATTCATTTATAGAGCTGTGTACGGAAAAATGGGCATTGTATTGATGTATTGAACCCGCAATAATGAACCCTTCGCCGGTTTCATTTTGCGGGTTATGTAAGTTTTCAAACTAAGCCTGTCATGCTACTTATTTGCATTCATCATTTCAATTAACACTTGATGTACCATCGGTAAGGTGGTAAAACCGTCACTTTGTAAAAAGTGTCCTCCATGGTCTACTTCATGGAAATCGGCTTGGATGTCTTCAGCTAGTTTCTTACTGAGTGCAAAGGGCACAATTGTGTCATCCTTTGAAGCGATAACTGAACGCGCTTTTAGCGAATCCATGATTTGCTGATAATCCAAATGGCCATTTGTAAATTCATCTAATGACGGTAGACTCGGCACTGGATCGGTAAAACCGGAAACGAAAACGAGACCACCAAGTGGTTCTGGGATACTTACTTGCTGTAGGTATCTTAATATGGATACACATCCCAAGCTATGACCAATAAAATAGGTGTCTTTATGTAGAACTTTAATATTTTGTAATAGATGCTCGATCCACTCATTAAGTTTGGGGGATTGCGAGTTGGGCATCTCCAGTATACCTACCGATACTCCATCTTCCTGTAATTTGTCTTGTAACCAAGGGAACCAATGATCGGCTGGCGAAGCTGTGTATCCGTGGATTATATATACTTGTTTTTTATTTTGTATGTTTGTCACAATACTTTCTCTCCCATCATTCAGCGTTCGTTTTTTATATGTGCCCCACTTCGTGTAAGGACTCCTCTTCTAGTTTAGCAAATTCTTTAAGCCCATGAATATCTAAAATTTTGAGTTACATAGCAAATCCAAATATGAAGTTGCCTACTATAATATTCTTATTTTTGCAGTACCGTTATTTTACTTATAAATTTAAGCGCTTTCTACCGATATATAGATATATATATCATCACGTTCTGTGATCTGCAGCGTGAACTATTATCCATAGACGATCTGGAGGGGTTTGGATGAGTAACAAGCTATCAGACAGGACTAAAAAAGGAAAAGGTTTTAGAGATTTAAAGGTTACGACAACGATGATCTCCATGATTGTAATCAGCTTAGTGGGTTTACTCATTGTATCGTTGGTAGGGGTTATCGGTATGTATCAAGCTAAAGAGGGTCAAGGTATTTTGTATGTGGATCGCTTTCAACACCAAACGAATATTCTTGAAGTCAAAAGTGATTTCTATAATATGCGGGCTAATTATACAAAAATACTCGACAATAAGGAGTACACAGATAAACAGTATAAGCAGGTGCAGAAAGGAAAAGATAGTGTTACAACCGGACTAAATGAATTCTCACAAAGGAATTTGGATGCTAAGGAACAGAAAATGTACGAGGAACTACGGGGGAGTATAGACACATATTATCAGGATATTGAGCAAATCATGGCAGTCAAAAAAAATAGTGGAACGTATGACACGGAAGAAAGAGGCCGAATTAATAAATCCAGTACGGCAATTGTTACGATGCTGACTACGATTTCAGATTATAACAATGAGCAATCCGCCAACTTATATCAAAATACGCAAAATGAGATTAAAATGCGTACAATTGTTTTGATCACAGTTCTAGCCCTCGTGCTGGCTATTCTTATCACCATCTCCTTTGCGGCCATTCGAAATATCCGTTTCCGGATGAGTACAATTACGAAATACTGTGAGGAGATTACCCAAGGAAATTTAACGGCAGCACTTGATCCTGCCTTGCTTAAAGGAAATAATGAGATCGCTGTGATTGCGCGTGCCATTCAACAAATGACAGATTCAACCTCAATGGTCATTACGGGGGTTATCAAAGAGTCACGCCAAATTAACCAACTGAGTGACCAGACGAATCATAATATGACAGATCTCAATGAGCGGATTAGAGATGTATCTGCCACGGTCGAACAGCTGTCAGCAGCTATGGAAGAGACTTCGGCATACACCGAAAATATGAACCATTCTGCGGAAGAAATGCAGCGGGCAGCAGAGTACATTTCGGTCAAAACTCAAGAAAGAGCTCAGTCTGCCCATGATACAAGTGTAAAAGCCGAAACATTGAAGCATGCGGCTAGTGAATCCAATAAAGCAGCCAAGGAAATTTACCGGAAGGCCAATGAAAAGATGAAGGAAGCGCTAGAACGTGCCAAGGGCGTAGACCAAATTCGTTTACTTTCTCAGTCCATCTTAGAAATTACGGCACAAACCAATTTGCTGGCTCTAAATGCATCCATTGAAGCGGCTCGTGCGGGTGAGTCAGGTCGAGGGTTTGCGGTTGTGGCTAACGAGATTCGCAAGTTGGCAGACGGCTCCAAACACGCGGTAGACCAAATTCAGAGTGTTACTCAAGAAGTTGTGCAATCTGTTGAGAATTTAACTACTAATGCCGAAGAATTACTGCACTTCCTGCAAGCCCAGGTAGGCAAGGATTATCAGCTGCTTGAGGATACAGCAGGACAATATTACAATGATGCCGTGGAGCATACGAACACGGTCAATGATTTGAACGCCACCTCTAAGCAGGTGAATGAAACTATCCAAACCATGGTGAGAGCAATCCATGAGATTGCAACAGCCAGCGAACAGTCTGCTATATCCACTCAGCACATTGCAGAGAATATGGTTTCATCGACGGAGAAATCTCTTGAAGTGGCACACCAGTCTGATCAGGTGAAGGAAAGCGCGGCCCGACTGAATGAACTGGTCGAAGGTTTTAAAATTTAACGAGGCCAATACACAAAGACTAGGGAAAACATTACATCGAAGAAAAACAGTTGGGGAGCCGTAAAAAGGCTCCCTTTTTGAGTTTACTCTTCTAAGATTGCTTTTGGACTACAGTCAGGAGCTCGTATCCCGTAACTCTTCCTGTTCAGCCGTTTGCATCAGCTTGTAAATCTGACGAGTTGTGTTCACATTCCGCACCGTCATTTGCTGATACAGCTTGGTGCCGACTAATTTCGTTAACCCGCTTTTTGTGACTTGTTCTTTGCTGACAGAATACAGAACGGCCCCGGTCGTATATATTACATGGCCTATTCCCGGTTTTAAAGGAAGCTTGTCCAGAACGGAAATATCGTTAATTTCATCCCACAGGAACATTACATCACTTTTCATCTGTGTATCATTAGACCATTCATTCGGCAGTGCCTCCATAATGCTCTGAATCTCTTTCATGTTACGGACGATGACGCGGATGGGTAAGCTAAAATCCTCCAGAATCGCCTGTTCCAATATGAGTGAAAGCTCCTGGTTAGACTGGGTCTGACTAGAAAAAATAATGTTTCCAGAATTAATGTAAGTCGTCACATGCCCCATACCTGCATTTTCAAACGTTTGCTTGAGCTTCTTCATCTCGATCTTGTTATTGCCGCCAACATTGATGCCCCGCAGTAATGCGATATAGATCATATAAGCTCCACCTCTCTTCAAAAAAAGGATTTCTAACAAAGGGATAGGTATTCCATTAAATATGTGGTTTGATTTTCGCTCAACAGCGGATGCAGCAATGGTTTTACGTGCTCGATATATGCTGTTTTGGTTTCGTATGTTTCTTCATCTTTCACTTCTCCCTTAAAGGTACAGGCACCTTCAATCAGGATGGAAAGAGCAGTAAAGAAGTTAGCCAAAGAGTCTGCCACCTGCTGCGGTGCACCGCCTTCGAATGCAGCATATACAGGGGAATCGGGTGCGCTAGTATCGACAATGACTGGATCGTCGTTAAAAGTGGCAATCACGACATGATGGGGCGGCCACGAAGAAGATTCTTGGACAAGCTCACCAGATGTAATCCAGCGATAGCCCAGCTGTTGGCGATACAGATGTTCTGGTGCGGCAAAAAAGAGAACCGCGGCATCCCCGATTTCAACTGCTGCATTTTTTAATTTGTGTGTTCCCGCTGCCTTGGCATCGATCATTTCATAATGGCTATACAGGTACTTAAGCTCAGGGGATACAGGAATCTGACTGTCCCAGCAATCTGCTAGTTTCTCCATCCGGGGCTGGATGTCGTGGTTTTGGAACAGCCCGTAGGCTTCATTATATAAGTTTTGTTGTTGTACAAAACGGGCCAGAGCTTCGCTTAGCTGTTTCATAGGTTGTCATTCCTTTCTAATCGTAGGCTATGATTTCCGACATCACGTTTTACTTCTATCGTAAAGATATCATAATATAGATATGGAGAACATATGTTTCTGTAATTGTGCCGCCTTGCCAGTCTATCCAGATTAATTTTACAATATAGGAGTTCGAAAATGTTTTGTGCTTAGTTTAATATGCTCAGGCTTACTTGTAAGGAGGATAGGTATGTCATTTTCTAAAATATACGATTACAAATTAAGAGCTTATTTTAATGAGCGAATTTCTGATTTAAGTCATGAATATCTATTTTATTCTTATCCCGATCAAGAGCAAAATTTAAGAATATTAACCCTGAATATAAACGAGCAGGATTATGTTTCTCTAGTGCGATGGCATGATCTGTTTGACAGGTCGCTATTTACAAAAATGGATCATGTCATTCGAAGCGAGCTGGATGCTGAACGCCTGGTTCGATTGCTTTCGTTCATTTTTAATGTTTTTGATATACATAAAGATGTTGCTTATAGAAGAAAAAACTTATTTTGTTTTTATTATCAATATCAAGTTTCACATCTAGCAGAGAGAGGCAATGAATTCACGTTTGCTCAGGACAGACTATTTTTCCTTCAACATCTTTTATTTGAACTGGGTTTAGGTGACGACATTTATGATCGTTTAACGATTGAAAATAATAGGATCATATACAGAATGGAAGACGCACAACATTATGATCTGCACATTCTTATTAACATTTTGCATGAGCATATTCACAAAAGTAAGATGGATATGGATACACAAGCAGCGCTGGAAAAAATAAAATTTTTACAAGGCCAATGGGTTAACTTCATACTGGGTAGTCATGATGTATATGATTTTCCATTCGATGATTTCAACAAGCCGTTTGTAGAAGCAACGATGTTTATACAAGCCTATAACTCTAATAAAAATAGGGTATTAGAGGTGCTGATCGACTGTATCAATGAGCATCAAAATCTCCAACAGAGCAGCTCATCTCCTACTTGATCTTGATGAATTACTCCTATTTTGTTCTCAAAAGTAATCCTAGCGAAATTACATATCTTAAGTTGTTTTGCAAGAAAAAACCGGGAGTTTTTATGAAAATATTAACTGCATTGCTTGATATCAGATTTTTTGTTGATAAATCCAGCTTCACAAATGCGGGTATAAATTATTATTTATCCAGAATAAAAGGGGTTTAATGATGCCATTCCATCACGTTTCTTTACCTGATTTACCACCGTCCATCGGACACCTTACAGCCATTCATCCACTACAGGGCGACTCTCAGGAAAGCATAACCCTGCTGGCACTAAACACACAAGCAGAACTGTGGAGACTAGAACTTCGCTCAGGCAGCGCAGAATTGTGCGCACGTATTTGTATTCCTGATTTTAATCCCATGCAACCTGTCCAAATGGTTACCAGTTCTGACGGCAGCTACGTAGCTATCTCCAATCGTTTTGGACGGCATGCGGCAGTGTATGATTTAGTCCATGCTCAAGAAAAAATGAAATTATCACGGGACGAATATCACTACGATAAAAGTATGTTTCCCCTGGCATTTGTACACCAAGACGGTGCATATATTCTTGTTCATGGGACGGAATGGAACCGGCTTGATCTGACGGATGTAGAAACAGGCATGCTTTTGACAGCAAGACCTACCCCTATCTATAACAGCGAAAGCAAAAATGAGCACTATCTAGATTATTTTCATGGGAGGCTGCTGATTTCACCAGGTGGAAAGTGGATTGCGGATACGGGATGGGTATGGGCTCCATTAGGAGTGGTCCGAACTTGGTCCTTATCCGATTGGCTGATGAACCCATGGGAATCGGAGAATGGTCCGTCAGTTCGCCATCTTTGGCAAACCATAGATTGGGATGGGCCGGTGTACTGGACAGGACCCGATACATTGGCGGTTTGGGGACAGATGGATGCCGATTTGCTGGAGGAGGAAGATTGGGGAGAGGAAGGAGTTGAACCGGCTGTTGTCCTATTCGATATGACCCAGCCCGGGTACCGGCGTGTGCTTCCAGCGATCCCATCCCTAAATTGTAAGCCTGTTGAAGACGGGGCTTTTCCTTACCCCCAAGCGGATATGGCCATTTGCGACGACCGATTATTCTTATGGGGAAAAGGAGTCCCGCTTCAGGTATGGCGGCTTTCAAGCGGTGTGCGGGAATATGTAGATACGGAGCGGTTTCCACTCGTTTACCATCAAGAGGCAGGAATTTTCATTGAATTGAAACCGGATAGTCGTTGTAAGGCCTTAAGCTACGAATAAATGGCAGTGTCGGGCTTCCTTCCTGGCGAGATGGGAAAATATGCGTTAGTTATTACATTTGAAAAGGGGCGTAAAACCAAAATGGCACTTATCAAGGATCGTTTTTTGGGATGTCTGGTTGGGCTGGCTGTGGGCGATGCTTTGGGAACCACTGTGGAATTCAGCAGTCCAGGTACATTTGAACCTGTAACGGATATCGTGGGCGGCGGTGTATTTGGGTTAAAGCCGGGCCAGTGGACAGACGATACGTCGATGGCGCTCTGCTTGGCCGAGAGTATGGTACGTAAAGATGGCTTTGATCCGGCAGATCAAATGCGCCGATACACTAATTGGTATCACTTGGGATATATGAGCAGCACGGGAACGTGCTTTGATATCGGTGGTGCAACGAGAGCAGCACTGCATCGCTTCGAAGCTAACGGAGATCCATACAGCGGGGCCGTTGACCCCATGACTGCCGGCAATGGCTCTATTATGAGGCTTGCACCTGTGGCTATGGCCTATGCGAACCGTCCGGAAGAGGCGCTGAAGTACGCTGAGATGAGCTCGCGAACCACCCATGGAGCAGCCGAAAGTGTGGAGTCCTGTGCTGTGCTTGCTTCAATCCTTGTGGCAGGTCTGCGAGGAGCGGACAAAGAATCCATGTTATCGGCGGACGTCTGTTATAAGTGGCGGCAGAACGAGCCCGCTTATTCGGCAGCCATTGAAGAAATAATTCGGGGATCTTACCGGCATAAAGAGCCGCCCGAAATACAAGGAACCGGGTATGTCATTCGTTCCCTTGAGGCTGCGTTGTGGGCATTCCACCATTCGACTTCATTTGAAGAGGGAGCACTGCTGGCAGTGAATCTGGGGGATGATGCCGATACGACCGGGGCGGTGTACGGGCAAATTGCAGGAGCTTATTACGGAATAAGCGGTATCCCGAGTCGTTGGCGCGAGAAGCTGGCGATGAAGGAGACGATAGATGAACTGACTGAGGCTTTATGGCAGAAGGTCGAGAAGGACCAAACACTCTAAGGAGATATCTATAAAGATCAAGCTGGGCTGCTTTTCTTATGGAGCAGAGCCCAGCTTTTTTTGTTCACTATATTTCATGACGATTCACCTTTTGGGATTACTTCTTATATCGCCTCGACCCCATTAAATTTCGTAACCTCACAGATTTTTTTCCGTATAAAGATAAAAACATGATCCGAATTCGTACCCTCAGGGAGAAATGCAACCATGTTTAACAAAATGAGAAGTTGAGGTAATGCATTATATGAATGAAAAATTACAAGCCAATACAGGATATCAGCTGGCTGAGCGGAAGGCGATTCAGTATTTTGCATTACTGTATGATCAGGTCTTAGACAAATCTTATGTGACTACCCTGACAGAAGACATTCAAAAGTGGAAAAAAAATCATATTCATCATTCCTCATGGTTATCCTTTTTTTCACGGAGAAAGAGAAAACCTGATACTCGGGACTATAATAGATACATTCAATGGCTGAATTATACAGGCAAATTGGATGATTATCTGGACCGAAGTGTCTCCTATATTTATATGAGGGACCTAGGCAAAGCTCTGGATTCTCCTGACACGCATACCCGGATTCAGCGTGTCATTGCAGACGTAAAAGAACACTTGATCGAATCCAGTGCAAACGGGGGAGACCAACCGGAATTTATGAATTTGGCCGGGGTGTATCGGTGGGCCCAGAGGGAAGGTATAGAAACCGCGATAATTTGGGTGATCAACAAACTTAGGTCCGTATCCTCCCATATTCCCAAAGAGATGGATGCCGAGCAAGCCCAGCGCAAACTGATTAAGATCATTATCGGGGTTATTCTGCATGTGATGGAAGAAATGGACGATACAGTGTTGCCTGTGGAACGTGCTCGCAGACTTGATGAAGCCATCAGGCTTGGGTACTCCTATGGTCTAACCTATCCTTTCATTGATGATCTTCTCGATTCCCAGGTTCTGAACGTTCAAGAGAAAGAACAATATTCCCGTATGATACGTGCCGCGCTTCTCAGTGGATCTGTGCCTGAGTTGGGCAATTGGACTGCAAATCATATGAAGTTGATTCAATACATACATTCGGAGCTCTCGGATGCATTTGAGTATATTAAGGAACATCAGCGACCGGACACACAGCAAACATTTTTCGAGCAGGCCTATGTCTTTTTTCATTCTCAAGATATTGACCGTGTTAAGGATCTAACGCGAGCTACTTATACCAATGAAGAGCTTTATATACCCGTTATTTTGAAGTCCTCTTCGTCCCGATTGATTGTCCGTTCCGTGATTAGTGCTCCTGCGGATGAGGGTTTTGAGCAACGAACATTCTTTTATGGCATCTATAACCAGCTTGCTGATGATTTTGCGGATATGGTTGACGATATGAGAGACGGTCCGGTAACACCCTATACCTACTATTTAAAATATCATCATCAGAGACCTGATCTTATCAATCCCTTTGAATTATACTGGGCGGTTATTTCCTATTTGATCCATAATGTATATGACTCCGATGCCATGGCTCGTGAGGTGATACTGGATCGTGCAATGAATGGACTCAAACGTTATAAAGAACGTGTAGGTATTGAAAAGTATGACGAAACGATGGAGATCTTTGCATCCGGAAATCCGGAATTTAATAATCTTATTCAGAAGATGGTACAAAAAGCGGATGATGTAGATTTCTTAGATAAGCTGCTTCGGGACCAGATGATTACCCATCTAAAAAACGATGCGAGGGAAAAGGAAGACTTTTTCAATACGGTCAAAAAGGTCCGTGAGCAGATTAACAACCAATTGAAAATTACCAAGCCTCAAGGGATTCCGGCCATGAAAGAACAGCTTATTGAGGCTGCAAATTACAGTCTCGAAGGGGATGGGAAGCGGATACGGCCTATATTGACTTGGGTCATGGGCGTGAACGAATATGGATTAGATGCATCGGCAATCGTACCTCTTCTGAGATCACTGGAGTATATGCATACCGCATCCCTGATCTTTGATGATCTTCCTTCCCAGGATAATGCGTCTACCCGTAGAGGGCGTCAGACGTTGCATCAGGTGCACAATAGCGCCACTGCGGAACTAACTGGTCTGTATCTGATCCAGAAGGCGATTGGGGAACAATCGTCACTTGACCAGTTCAATGCTGAAACGGTGCTTGCTTTGATACAATACTCGGCCCAGAAAGCAGAAGATATGTGTATGGGGCAGGCGATGGATCTGGATTCCAAAGGAAAGGCACTGACCTTGGAGCAGCTGAATATGGTGTGCTTTTACAAAACAGGAGTGGCGTTTGAGGCTTGTCTGGTTATGCCAGCCATGCTTGCACAGGTCAAGGAGTCGGAAATTGCTGCTTTGAAGAAATTTGCCTATCATATGGGGATTGCTTTTCAGATTAAAGATGATTTACTTGATGTGGAAGGAGATATGCTCTTACTCGGAAAACCTGTTGGCCAAGATTCTGATAATAACAATTCGAATTTCGTGTCCATCCTCGGTCTTGAAGGTGCCAGTAAAGAGATGTGGGAACACTATTGCCTCGCGATGGAAGCATTGGAAGAGATCCCACGTAATATTGCTTTTCTGAAGCACTTAATACATTATGTCGTGAACAGGGACCGTTAAAAAAGGCTGTACCCCTTTGCTCCACAAGAGTAATGGGGTATTTTTACGTTGAGACAGAAGAACTGCTCATGTTCCTTCGCTCATCGGTAATCCTCTAATGTTATACAAATATGACTGAATCATAGCACAGATATGTGAATATCTGGTGACTTCAGCACCCCATTTTGCCCATTATGGTGCATTCTCCCTTATAATAATACAAAACAGACGAGGAGATGAACTCCAGATGAAAAAAGGAATCTTAGTCGCTTCAGGGTTGGTTGTTGCCGCATTGGGGACGTACCTAATTGCAGGAAATATTCAGAAAGAAGGGGCGGAAAACCACGAGACCACAGACATCAAGCAATTGGTGCATGATATCAGTGCAGGCAAGGCAACACCCCAGTCCGCTTCCATTAATTCCAGTCAGTTGATTGTGACAGGGGACGATACTCAGACCATGAATTATGATTTGCCTGACAACGAGTTTTTTGTTTCGATTGCACCATATGTGGAGCAGACCCACCCTTGTGCAACTCATAGTCTAACCGGTTGCCAAGGCGAAATAAAAAACGGAGCGTTCAATGTGACCGTTCACGACTCCGAAGGGAAAGTCATCATGGAGAATGCCGCCATGAAATCACAATCCAATGGTTTTATTGATCTATGGCTACCGAGGGATAAAACATACCGTATTAGCGTGAATCATGAAGGTAAAACGGCTGAAACTGAATTCTCTACATATGAAAAAAACGATACGTGTATCACAACGATGCAGTTGGGTTAACGACGGAGGATGAGGGTTGAGCTTACGGATCGCTGAAACGCTCTAAATCCGCAAAACTCTGCGTTCTCATATATAGCTTTTAGTAAAGAGCCTACGTCTGACGAAGGCTCTTTGTGCTGCCCAAATCTTTTGCTTGAGTTACCGAACAGGTTGGGAGGGAATCTATGAGGAATCAGATAGCGAAACTTTAAATTGTGTATACTAAAAACCTATTAAAATAGCTGCAAACTTCCGACATATTATCTAAGAGCTTTTCGCTCAATATTCCTCGGGGAGATGGCAGCATGTCACAAAATATTAAGAAGCGCGTATTCAGATCATCCAGCATCGCCAACACATTGGCCATGGTCTTGTTAGTCATTATCGTTGTCGTCTTTGCAACCTTGGGGACGTTCATGTTTGCAAGCACGCAAAGCATACTTGTCAAGCAGCAAGAGGCCATGCTCCAAACCAAGACGCAGGCCGTTGTCACTCAATTCGATGCGTTGTTTAAGGAAAAGGGATCACTTGTCAAACAAATGTCAACGAACAATCTTTTTAAGCAATATTTAGAAACCACCTCATCGGCAGAAATGGTGAAAACTTCTCCTTATGCTGCGGAAACAGTAGCGACTCTGGCAGCCATTGTAAAGGCAGAGCCATCTTTTGCCGACGCCTGGATTGCAGGAATATCTGGTAAAGGCTTCTTTCTTCAGAATGATGGTGTTGCTTCTAAACCGGATTTTGATATTCATACACGCCCATACTTCAAGCCAGCTGTTGAAGCAGACGGTTTATACTACTCAGAACCCTATAAGGACGTCAATTCGGGTAATGTGCTCATGGGCATTTTCTATCCGATCAAAGATAGCAGTAATCAATTAATCGGATTTGCTGCAGTTGATATTGCTTTCAAAGACATCCCTGTCGTTATGCAAAGCTATTCGCTTGGAAGCACAGGTTATTCGATTCTTGCATCCAAAACAGGTGATATTTTGTATCACCCCGATCAAAATAAAGTGCTGAAAGAAAAGATTAACGAAAGCACAGGTGATCTTGGGGAGATTGGAAAGAAAATGATTGCTGGTGAGTCAGGAGTGCAGCTAATTAATGATAATGGCGAACGTCGTTACATTGGGTATGCAACCAGTAAAGATACGGGGTGGTCTGTAGGCTTAACCATTTCTGAAGATGAGGTGCTCTCAGAATTAAAAGCGTTTACCTGGATTACCATTGGCGGTTTTGCGGCAGCCACCATCCTGCTCGTTGTGATTTGTTATATAACGCTCCGTTATCTGTTGAGATCAATCCCGAAATTGCTTGCAAAAATCAAGCTGATTGAAAATGGAGATTTGACCGTTCAGTTTGATACGCAATCCAACAATGAAATCGGGCAAATTTCTCAAGGGATTTACAATATGGTTCAAAAAATTCAAGGCATGCTCCAAATGGTGGGTGGCTCAGCTCAAGTCTTGAATCAGTCTTCTCATGATTTGCAATCCATTTCTTCCAGAACCGCGATCACGATGAACGATACGGCGACAGCAATTAATGAGATTGCCAATGCAACGAACTACCAATCCATCGAAACGGATAACATTTTACAAAAAACCGGAGCATTATCCGACCAAATTGACGAAATTGCCAATGATGCCAAAGCCATCGAAACGATGGTGCAAATCTCTGCTGAGCAAAGCGGACAGGGGCTTGCGGTAGTAGATCAGTTATCCAGATGGGCAGAAGAAAATCATAATTCCACACAAGCGATGTCGTCTATTATTCAGGATATTGATCTGAGCCGTCATGAGATTTCCAGCATCGTGGATACGGTCAACCAAATTGCAACGCAGACCAACCTGCTGGCGCTCAATGCTTCCATTGAAGCTGCACGTGCAGGAGAACAGGGCAAAGGGTTTGCTGTTGTTGCCGGGGAGGTTCGCAAGCTGGCTGAGCAGACGGCGCTGGCGACACAGGAAATCTACAAGAAGGTACGTGTGATTGAAGAAAAAACCAGCGTATCAGTTGAGCATACGGTTCACGGTCTGAAAATTGCAGAAGAAAATGCGAGATCGGTGGAGAACACGAAGCAAGTATTCTTTAGCATTAACAAGGATTTGGAAGATTTGAAATTGCGAATGATCCAGATCAGCACCAACACCTCCAAAGTCCACAAGCACAAAGATGAGATTTTGCAGGCGTTGGAGATCATCTCTTCTACCACAGAAGAGAATTCCGCTTCAACCGAAGAGGTTAGCGCCAGCACGCAGGAACAATTGGAGAGCTTTGAACAGGTTGCTGAACTATCCAAACAATTAAACCAATTGTCCAATAAGCTTCAAGACGAATTAAAACAGTTCAAGGTCGAGTAACAAGCCTTCTAGGCATGATATTAACTAGATATACAGCAAAGCCCGCGATCAGCGCGGGCTTTTTAGCGGCTTATCCTTATTTTCTTAATAACATAATCGGGCTCTTCTTTTGTTTCTGTGGTGATGTGACGGAGGAACTGGACAAGTAATGGTAAGACATTTTATGATAATGTAAATTGGACTTAATGGATCAATAATTTACTCTGAAAGAATCAGGGACTTAAGATGAATATCCATCTTAAGTCCCTTTTTTTGTGTAAAATTAGATTTCCAATTTTTTGAACGGCTGATATACTAAGGAGGCAAGTGAGATGAAGATAAACCTACTTTATCGGGATGAAAAAACGATCGGCGTACGGTTGGAGCGATACGGAGTCAAGGAGCGAGAAGGGATTCGATCCATACCGAGCAGGAAATGGGTTCCAGACGAAAAAATATGGACCATTCCTTACAGTATCTCGGCTGTAGAAAGCATGTTGGAAGCGTATCGGAGCTGCAAGTTCGAGTGCGACGAGCGCTTGGATAAAGAGCTGCCGTTCATCCGGGAATGGCTGGATCGGCGGGACACGCAGGCTAATGCGGTTCCCTCTTCTTCGGAACGAGGTGAATGGAACCCGGATCAGCGGCAAGAAATGCGCGATGCATTGGTGGCAAGGGGCTACAGCAGCAAGACGATTAAAGCATACATATCGCAAACGGAACGCTTTTTTGCAAGATTGCAAGGGACCGAAGCAAGCATAAATGATGCGACGGTGCAAAAATATGCGTTGGCGCTGCTCGAAAAAGGCCTTTCGCACGCTTATGTTAACCAAGCGATCAGCGCGCTGAAATTTTACTTTCGCCATGTGCTAAAGCAGCCCAAATCCGCCGCCTATGTTCGTCCGAAAAAGGAGAGTAAACTGCCAGATGTGCTGTCCCTGAATGAGGTTATGCGTCTGTTGAAAGCAGTGAAAAATCTAAAGCATAAGGCTATTCTGTACCTGACGTATACATCCGGGCTGCGGGTAAGCGAAGTGGTGAGGTTGCGTCTTGAAGACTGCGACCGTGAACGGAAAGTACTGAAAGTTCGTCAGGGAAAGGGCAGGAAGGATCGGCAAACGCTGCTATCCGAAGCGGCTTTTGCGGTGGTCGAGCAGTATATAGGGGTGGGGCAGCCAGCAGACTGGCTGTTTTCCTGGGCAGAGGGAAGGCCGCCACCTGACGGAACGTTCAGCGCAGAAAGTGTTTGAAAAAGCGCTGGCTGAAGCGGGCATTCGCAAACAGGTGAGTATCCATTCGCTAAGGCATTCCTTTGCGACCCACTTGCTGGAGAATGGGATTGATCTTCGCTATATTCAGGAACTGCTAGGGCATCAGAGTGTGCGAACGACGGAGCGGTATACACATGTGAGCAGACGGGACATTGGGCGGATTCAAAGTCCGTTGGATCGGATGAGCGGGCTGGAGGATTGAAACGCAGAAAGTGCCGGAATAAGGAGAAAAGTGCAGGATTCACGAAGTTCGTGTATATGACGAAGAGAGCATTCTTTCGGAAGTTCGTAAATAATACGTTAGGCGAAATAATTGCAAACAATATATTACAAAATCTAAGGAGTTCAAAATGAGTAATTTGTTTTGGCCAATTTATAGAAAACTTGAAAGTGAATTCACAGAACTAAGTTATTATATTTCAATAGATAAGCAACAACTAAAGACATATTCAATAAAGATCGCAGATTTAATCTTGCGAGCAGTTTCTGAATGCGAAAACATCGCTAAAGAACTATGCAAAAAAGAAAAGATAAAATTTAGAGACAAAAAAGGACAGATAAGGGACTATGTTACTTTTCATGAATACATTGAAGAATTAGATAAAATGTATAACCTAAAATATAAGTTAGTAGCATGTGATTTTGAAAACATAAAAAAAGGCACGTTTGATATTAAGCATGACCCCTTTAGAAAAGAAAGAATTACTAGAAATGGGAAGGATAAAGAAATTTGGAGATGGTACAATTCTTATAATTTAATCAAACATGATAGAATTAAGAATTTTAAAGAAGCAAACATGGGGAATTTAATAAACAGTTTAGCTGCATTATTCTTGCTTAATGTATATTATATGGATAAAGATTTTTACTTAACGAATGAATATAGCTATGAAACTATAATTTCTAAGATTGAAGGGTTTTCAGAAGTTTTCAAAGTTGACTACACATTAATACCTAAACAAAGCGAAACGCGCATTCAACGTGATAATTTTGTCGATCCATATTCTTATTTTGAAATAGCTAAACCATATTCGACGTATATTATTGAAACAGATAAGGAATATAAAACAGATTCTGATCGTGGAGCAGACTTGATTGATAAACTTGAATCTAAAGTGATGTTATACAAGGACGGTGTTCTGACAAGAAAGTATGATAATTATGAATTAAGGGATCACAAAACTGTATGTTCAATCGTTGCTTCGCTAAATAAATCAACAAATAATAGAAAAAAATGATTGCGTCTCTAAGAAGGCAATTAATTCGTCTAACATCGTATCTGCACTTCGGCCCCTAACGGGACCTTGGTCTGCAAGAGGCATTTCGGAGAAGCTGAATCAGCAGACAACCTTGCGAGGCTAAGTGGCGAAGCCACCCGCCGCTGGCGCGGCTTAAGCCTCTCGGGTTCGCAGATACAGAAACGTTATACGACAGAATCAAAAACAATAGAAAAAGAGGGTCATATGGCCCTCTAAATACTAGAATTTTGCAATTCACTAAATAGTTGTAGAGCATCTTTGAAACCTTGTATGTAGATACTTCTTTCTAGGATGGATTGGAGAGAAATTTGGGCGTCTTCGTAAAGAAAAACCGTATGTTGAAGTTGATCGGGCAAAGCATCATGAAGCGTTTTAAAATATTGATCTGTCTCCGAAGAAAGCTGAGTGTACTCCTTATGACACTCCAGAAGCTCAGTATAGAGTAATTCTAAACGTATTCTTATAAGCGGCTCTGTTAATGATTCTAATGTATTAATCATATGTTATTCCTCCTCTGATTAACTCTATAGAGTCATTATATAACCTTATAAAGCTAATTGCAAGGTGAATATTTGACTTTATAGAGTTAAAACTTCGCTTTTCGTTGATGATTGCTAATATGGAAGATAAGATAGAATTATGGAGGGGAAAAGATGAACGTAATCAAGTGCAATATACGAGAACTCATGGCAGAACATCGAATAGATGATATAACAGAATTGATGGCGAAATCGGGCTTAAGTCGGAATTCAATCAACAAGTTGTATAGGGGAACGAATATAGAAACAACAAAGCTGGAAACCTTATTCAAGCTATGCGATACATTTAACTGCAAATTATCAGATTTAATTGAGTATGTACCCAAAGAAAACCAATAGTGAAGGCAGATTCGAGAAGCGATTCCATCGTATAACATAATATTCAAGCTGCGGCTCCTTTGGAGCCTTGGTCTGCGAATTAGGATTTCGGAGAGGTATTTCAGTAGACAACTCCATTGGGTACATGAATGCAGAAACGTTATCCGAAAGAACCGAGTAATTTTATTGTACATCAAAGTTTTGAGTGCTCTGGTTTGGAGAAGCAGAGCAAAGCAGATGTACGGTTTGTTGACTGCATGTATTACGTTAATTTTTTCACCTAAAGCTAGCGAGGGCGCATGAATTACAACCTGAGAATATTTCATAAAGGAGCTAGGGATATGATTTGGATAGAGATGTCAAAGGACGAAGTACATGGGGGAGGAGAATGGGGATTTACAAAATGCCTTTGGTCACCAGCATATAAAATAGTAGGTGATACCAGACGTATATGGGCATATTGGGATAGTTTAATGCGTGTAAAAGAAGGGGACATTATCTTACATTTAAGAGGAGACTCAAATTCTAAATTCATCGGACATTCAATTGCTGAAACAGATGGCTTTATCACAACACTAAGACCACCTGATCCTGGACCAAATTGGAGTTACGCTGATACTTTTTATAGAGTAAATTTAAAAAAATTTGAACCATTTGATCAGACAATCGAATTAAGTACACTTTTTACTCAAAAAGAAAATCAATTGATGTATTATTTCAATGTAAATAAAGCTAAGAGTTCAGACGAAAAGAAACTTTTATTTTATGTAATTCAAAACGGAAATTTACGTAGACAAAATGGGGCATATCTATCTGAAGTGGATTCAGAATTATACAACATTTTATTTAGTAACAGTAGTATTAATACTACTGTTAGAGAAAGATTGGTAATTGATCAGTCCAATACATATGAAAGTCAAAAAACTCTGCCTATTAGAATAGGGCAAAGTAATTTTTCTAAAAATGTTCGCGATAATTTTAATCATATTTGTTGTTTTCCAAAATGTGAAGTTGCTGATAGCTGTTTTCTGATTGGAGCTCATATTGCTAGATGGTCTGATAATTCAGAATCAAGAGGAGATACATCCAATGGATTGTGCCTTTGCTTATTTCATGATAAAGCATTTGAAATTGGCTTATTTACTTTAGATGATAACTTATCTGTTTCTATAGATATTGAAAGACTATCTTATTATCATAGTCCAATAAATCAGATAATAGAATCTAATGGTCAAGCTATTAAAGATTCTAAAATACCAATAAATATTAAATATCTAAGGCATCATTGGGCTAGAATTGGATATAGACCATGAAAATAGCTTATAAATAAAGTTATGGGGTACATTTAACTGCAAATTATATGATCTGATTGAATATGTACCTGGAGAAAATCAATAGTGAGGGCAGAGTCGAGAAGCGATTCCGTCGTATAACATAATATTCAAGCTGCGGCTCCGTTGGAGCCTTGGTCTGCGGGATGGATTTCGAAGAGGCATTTCAGCAGACAACCCTATTGGGGCTCATGAATACAGAAAACGTTAGGCGAAACTGAGCTTAAGGAAGAAGGAATATAATGCAGTTAATACATAGAAGAGGCTGGGGAATATTCGAGGATGAAGAAGAGGTTTATTTTCATCTAATGGGTGAAAAAGGTAAAGAGCTTGGTTATGCTAAGTGGTCCAATTCACAGGTGAATACTATTTCTAAACAAGAATACTTTTATCATAAGTACGGTCCATACTATGTTAAAATTATGAATTACTTTCAGGACAATCTAACTGATTCATGCAGGTCATTAGATGGCTCCGTCTATGTATCAAACTACCAACAATCAGATATTCATAAGTTTGATAGTAACGGAAATCTAGAATTTATCCATCAAGATATGTTTGATACAGTCTATGGTTTTGCTGTTTCTGAGGATCTGATTTGGGTTGTTTACCCAACAAGGAATACAATAAAATGTTATAACCTTAAAACATACAAAGAATTGTATTCTATAGGAGACATTGAAGGAACCTTATTTAACTTACCTGAAAGTATATACTTTTACGATGAACTTCTTGACGTCTGTGATATGGGAAATCAACGAATATGTACTATACATCCGAAGAGTAAAGTAATAAGTTCTTATAAAGTATTTAGAGAACCGGTATGGGAATATATAAGATCTAATAACTATGAGATCGTAAGACTGAAGTCAGGAATTTTTCGGGTATAACTGTCCGCATCGCCTAACATCACATTCCTACTGCAGGGCATTCGCCCCTTGGTCGCCGGAGGCATTTCAGGGGAGAGGATTCAGGTGACACATTGATTTCCCTAAGATAAGAGCTATCTAAGGGAAACCAACGTTAGGAATGTACATACGTTATACAAAATTACGGTAGAGGATGAAAAATATGAACCAGAACACTCAAGGGACAGAAAATAACTCAGACCTTAATTCAAGTATTACCGTCAATAATCCAGTCGCTATTGATTTTTTGGAATCAAAAATAATAAAGTTAAGATCAGAAAAATCTTATGATAAAAATTTAACTATCGGTTTGAGAATATTCTTTGGTGCTATAGCATTTTTAGGCTTTCTAGGAATCGTTAAAATAATAGATTTGAATATATATCTTAGTTGTTCGTTAAGCGTGTTTGCAGGTCTGATGTTTGCAGCAAGTTTTGCTAGCGCGAAGCAAAATAACTTTGACGCTGAAATCAAAGCGCTAGAAAAGCAGCTGGAAAGGAAAGATCAAAAGTGGGGATCTCCAAAAGCTGCAAGATATTTTGACGACTTGGTAGCGATAAACTTGCGAAATCTAGAAGACTACTATGATCTAGTGAAAAATAGTAATAGAAAGTCATTCAATGCTTCGTTGGTCATGAGCATATTTGGTGTGCTTCTCATTTCGAGTGGTTTAATTGTATCCTATGTATTCAGCGACTTAAGTAATATATCTTATGTTGTCACAGGTGCAGGCGTATTAGTAGAAGTCATTTCGGGTTTAATGTTTTATCTTTATAATAGAACTGTCCTACAATTAAAGGGCTATCATGATAGTCTTTTAGATGTTCAGAATATATTACTTTGTTTTAAGCTTGTTGAAGACACAAATGAAGAAGCAATACGAGTTGAAGTAATGAAACAGATGATAGAGTTCTTAGTAAGAAGAAAAAAAACTCAATAATTAATCTAAAAAGAGTTAATAACTTATTAAGATGTAATATTTATATATCTTGATGATGAGTTACATGAAGGAAAAGAAATTGAGTATAGTACAAACTTAATGATAATCAGCCTTTTGAGAAAAAATGTTAGTGAAATCGAAGGAGGCAGTAACTTCGTATAACGATATATTCATGCATCGGGCATACGCCCTCGGTCCAGCAGAGGGATTTCGAGGAAGCGGAAGCAGCCGGACACACCTGGCATTCGCCAGGCGTCGAGAATACAGAAACGTTATATGACATACCATCAAATCAAAATGTAAAAACAAAAATAAAAAATTGGAGTTGTTATTTTGAAATTAACTAATTTGGAACCACTTTATTTTGATATTCTGAAAAACAAGAAAACGTATGATGTCTTTGATTATAGACACAACAACATTGAATTTAGTGTGCTTTTTGATATCCAAACACAGCCTGATTACACTCTACTTTTCATAAAAAAGAAGAGTGACCTATTTCTAGAATTAAAGATTTCCTCAGATTTTAGATTAAATACATATCTCGGTAATAAGTTGGCGATATTACTGAAAATGCTGGAACTCAGCAATGGGAGTAATAGATTTTCAACTAGTGAGTTTTTTAAAGAATTTAACGAAAAAATACCAAAAACAATTTCGCAAAAAAGCGTGTCTAAAAAAACATTAACTAAAATATATAAATGCGAAGAAGCTGATAACGTTTTTATTAAAGAATTAAGGGATTGGGATCAATATCCTCTGTTGAATAAGACAGTATCTGTTGAGAACAGAGAAAAAACAAGATTATTATACCCTGATGTACATGAATCAATAAAAGATAAAAACATTAGCGTTTTTTATACAGATAAGCCTTCAAAGAAAAATCTTCAGTAACTATTAACTTGGTAGTTTCGCTTGAAGAATGGTACGTCATATAACATGACATTCACGCATCGGGCATTCGCCTTCGGTCCGGCAAAGAAGGTTTTCGAGGAAGTAGAAGCAGCCGGACACCCAGCATGCGCTGGGTCGTGAATACAGGAACGTTAGCCGAAATTAATTCGAAGTCCATATACAAGAACATAGGAGAAAATTAATGATGCCATCTAAAGATATGTACGCTGCTACAAATGCTTTAAAAGGATACATATTTGAATACGAATTAGCAAATATGATGAAACAACATAAAGATTTTAGTAATGTCAGATCGGAAAGCACAATACGTGATACTGGAATTGATATTGTTGCAGATTATCGTGGGGAAACACTATTAATTCAATGTAAATCAAGTCCTATCTTCTCATTGAGCAGATTAGAACAAGTCTTAAAGCAGTTATCGGCATATAAATTATCTAAAGGTAAGGTAGTCTTAGCGTTTCCAGGTGAACTATCATCAAAGCAAAAAAGCGAATTAAACGAATATAATTGGTTAACTGTATGGGACATTGATAAACTTTCAAATATTTTTTATTCACAGATAAAAAACTCACAATCGAAAGAATTAAAAGATTTCTTTGAAAAAAACGAATTGTTTAGAGTGACAGTAGAAGATGAATTATTGACACAGTTAAATAAATGTACAAAGGGAACTAAACATTGGATGGCTTATCAAAAGATATGTGCTAGTATACTTGAACATCTTTTTTATCCTAGTTTAGGCAAACCAATTATTGAACTTTCAGATCATGTAAGGGCCAACAGAAGGGACATTATTATGGCTAATTACTGTGATGAAGGATACTGGAAATATTTAAGAGGACGGTATAGAGCTGATTATATAATCGTTGACTCAAAGAATTATTCATCTAAACTAGACAAAAGTTGTGTACTACAGATGGCTAATTACTTAAAGGATTATGGCCCTGGAATGTTTGGAATAATAGCATTAAGAACGGAGCCTAAAGAATCTGCCATTCACACTCAAAGAGAAATTTGGATGGCACATAATAAATTAATTATCTTTGTAAATGATACTGATTTTGAACAAATGTTAATGTTAAAAAAGAATGGAAATGAGCCAGAAGAAGTTATTAAACAGAAAATTGAAGACTTCAGATTAGGTCTGTGATTTGAAGAACGAACTAACAACGGCTAACATAATATTCACGCATCGGGCATACGCCCTCGGTCCGACAGAAGGATTTCGGGGAAGCAGAGGCAGCCGGACACATCCGACTATGTCGGACGTCGTGAATACGAGAACGTTATGTGAAAATTCTAATAATAGGAGGATATAAAAATGCTTGAAGTGAAAAAAAATGATGAAAAAGGAACAAAAGAATTATGGAACAATGAAGAAATAATAGATAAAAGTGATTTTAGGATTTATGGTGATGATGATTATTGGGTTTCATTGAAGAATACTGACTCCTCAGAAATGATAATGAAGAATTCATTTGATCTAATCTCCAAAGACATTAAAAGATTAGAGATTTACTATCCTTTAGAATTTTGGAATATGGTAGAAAAGATTATGATAATGAGAGATTATAAAAAAAGTAATTCAATGAGTTTTATTTTTTATATTGAATTTGACTTTGAGGAGTGGAAAAATCAATATAGTATAACAGAATTCGCACAGGTTATGGAACAGGTGGTTTCTAGTTACAATTCTCTTGGCATTGAGTGGGAACAAGAGGACGAAGTTATAAGTAACGGGTGTTATATAAAATGCAAGAAGTTTGATTATTCGTCAACTATTAATGAGGTTTTTACCCAATACGTTGAGCATCTAAAAGAGATACATGATAAAGCTTCTATTTTGCTTTATTCAAAAAGTAATAATTCAGTAATTAGTGTTTTTGATTTTCCAGAAGAAGTGAGAATTCCATGTGAGCAGTATTTAGTTTATTTCGCACAGTTCTTAAAAGAGATTGGTATTGAGACGGTAACTAGTATTCAGAATGAGTCAGGGAAAATACTTTTTTCTGTTACACCTACTTCACCTGAAATAGCATTGGAACAAATACGTAATGCATTAAGCATCTATTTAAAGTTACCTGTGACTTTAAAAGATGCTCAGTATAATCCAATGGTTATGGAACCTAATGTACAACAATTATTGGCTAATATTCAGCATCTTCAAGGGCAATTAATGCTCGCTAGAGCAATAACTCAAGCAAGCGAGATAACTATTCAAAATCAACAAAATATAATTACACAACAGCAAAAAATGATAGATTTGACCATTTTACAACATTCTTATATAAAATCAGAAGAAGAAAATGAAAAAGTTCTTGGGGGAACATTGACGATTAAAGAATATGAAGGTAATGGATTTGCTATCAATGTCCCCGAAATATACAGAAGGATAAAAGAGTTGATTATAAATAAGAATAAGTAATTATTTTTATTTGTTTTAGAATCTTCACATAACATAATATTCACGCATGGGCATACGCCCTCGGTCCGGCAGAGGAATTTCGGGGAAGAAGAGGCAGCCGGACACCCCGACATTCGTCGGGGTCGTGAAATACAGGAATGTTATGTGAAATTCTATCAAGTACCAATATAAACCTGAGAATATCATATAAATAAAATAAAATTAATAGGTTCAAGGGAATCGAAAGTGAGGTGGAAATGATCAACCCATACCGTGAATTTGTCGCCAGTATTTCTGCCACAGAATTTGAAAAGTATTGTTTGGAAGTATTGAATGCTTACGCTGAAGCCGAAGCACTTAAGAACTTCTCCATACTTCATAACCAAAAGACTAGTGATGGAGAGTACCAAATTGATATTATTGCTGAATTTATAGCCCTGTCTGTAAGCTTCAAAGTTATTGTTGAATGTAAGCGTTACACACGTCCATTGGAACGTGAGAAAATTGTGGTTCTAGCTGATAAGGTACGAAGTTTAGGTGCCCACAAAGGGATATTAATTTCTACATCTGGTTTTCAGAGTGGGGCAACAGAATATGCAAGGCAGCATGGAATTGCTTTGTTACAAATATTCGATAAGTATGTTATGCATATTCAAGCCTCGAGCAATCTCCAAACCAACCATATGCTCATGGAATTTATTAGACAATCTCCTGAATTTTACGCTTACCAATGGAACACTAGACTAAATGATTTTCCTGATAAAAAAATATATCCCTCAGAAACTATGTTATTAGAAATTAAAAATAAAGTATTGAAAGAATACGACGAAGATAGCAAATAAGAAGAATACGTTGTAGAACAAAAAAATGCTATTTTTGAAATTAGGAAAAATGGGTTTTCTCCTAAAAGAGATAGAACTCCACATAACATAATATTCACGCATCGAGCATACGCTCTTGGTCCAGCAGAGGAAGGGGGAGTAGAGGCAGTTGGAACACTTGGCATACGCCAAGCGTCGTGAATACGGGAACGTTATCAGAAAAAGATGCAGTTATTGAAAGGCGGAATTTACAATGTCATTAATTAACCAATCAATTAAAGTGGAAACTTGTAAGTTATATAATTTTGAACGTATATGGGATTTTTTATTGAACTACAATCAAATTCCGGAACAGTTTATTGTTGGACAACTCCGTGAGTATGATAAGTATAAAGAGGAACTAGATTGGTTTAAAAAAAAGATTGAATGGCTTCCAAAAACCTTTATTCGAAATCTTGATAAAAGACAATATTATCAAAGAGACTTCTACTTTAATAATGATGCAACATTTGGGTTTGAAATCGAATGGGATATACAAAAAGCAAAAGAGTTAATCAGAGAGCACAACCTTCAGATTGTAGAATTTAGCGTAAACCAGTTTATAGATATTATTAATCCAGCTGACTTGGATCCGAAAGTGCTTGCAAACCCAGTCATAAACTCCGAGCCGATAGTTGTTATGTACTATGATCCTATTAATATGCATATTCCAATTGATGGTAATCATAGGGTGTTAAAAACATATAGAATAAATGAGAATGCTCGAATTCAAGGCTACCTTTTATCTCCTGACATTCATATGCAGGCGATGGCATGTGATCTCTTTAGGTATTTGTATAAATTGCACCACAATATAACAGTGATTAGTAATTATATGATGGGTAATAAAAGAAAAATAAAAAGATTTTCTAAAATCAATTTTATTAAGAGGATGCAAAGCATAAATAATAGTCTTTACAGACTAGAGTGATAGTGGAGTAGTTCAAGGGGGCATCTCCTTCTGATAACATTATATTCACGCATCAGAGCCTGGGCTCCTCGGTCCGTCTGAGGAGATTGGCAGGGAAGGGAGGCTCCGTTGGAGCCTAGGTCTGTGAGAAGGATTTCGGAGAGGAATTTCAGCAGACAACCCCTTCGGGGTTCATGAATACAGAAACGTTATCTGTAATACCCTAAACATGAGAAATCGGAGATGAAAAATGGGAAACAACATAAAATTGAAGGTTGATATAGCAATTTCAAATTTGCTCGAATTTGATCAATATTTACTAAGTCATGATTTGAATGAAAGAACAATTGCCCATAAGTTGGCAGTATATCTTCAAGAAGAATTTAATGAATATAATGTCGATTGTGAGTATAACAAAAATGTTGAAGAAGAAAGCAAAAAGAAAATGATTTATATTCTAGAGCAAGAATGTCAAGAAATTAAGAGGAAATTCAATAAAGACATTTTTGTAGATGACATAGAATATATGGGGCTATCAACTTTTCCAGATATCGTAATTCATAAAAGAGGGGAAAATACAAGCAATCTGTTAATTATAGAGATTAAAAAATCAACAAATAGTATAGATAGGGGCTTTGATTTTCAAAAATTGAAATGTTACACAGATAATTCACGATACAATAACCTGAGCTATGCTTGGGGATTATTTATTGAATTCGAAACTGGTAAAAAGAGTCCTAAAAGACCTGAATTAATATGGTACAAAGATGGTCAAATAATTAAAGTAAGTCACTACAGATAACATAATATTCAAGCTTCGGCTCCGTTGGAGCCTGGGTCTGCGAGAAGGATTTCGGGGAGGGATTTCAGCAGATAACCTCTGACGAGGTTCATGAATACAAGAACGTCATACGTAATTACTGTAAATAGAAGCGAGGAGATTTTAAGATGGAACCCTTCTTTAAAAAGCCTGAAGAAGTTGATGAATATTTCAATAAAGTGACTGATAGTCTATTAATCTTAAAAGCAAGAATAACAGCATTATATAAATCTGATAAAGACTCTATAGAGTATTTTGCTTTTTACGAGTCAATACTTACTCAAGTTAGAGCTTTATTTATTGAAAACAGTCGATATAAAAACAATTATACTGTTCAAGTTTTTTTGAACAAATTGGGGTTATCAAAGACCTCAGAGGAAATTGATACATACTTAAATAGCGAACTTATACCTAGCATTAGTATTAGAGATGCTATCAAGATAAGTGTCGACAGATTTATTGTTCATTATGATCAAGTTTCTATTGAAGAAAAACATATCGAAGAAATTTGTAGAGAGCATTTAACTGATATTAAGAATGAATTTTTTATAGGCAGATTAGTAGATATTATTTCAGGTCATATGCTCCTTTCATATGTGAAGCGTATGAATGATTGGGAAGTTGATTGGTTTGAAGGTAAACAATAGATGAACTAACTTTCTAGAGGAAGATTTTTGTGAGAAAACTCGAAGAAGACAGTAACTACGTATAACATAATATTCACGCATCGGGCATACGCCCTCGGTCCGGCAGAGGGATTTCGAGGAAGCAGAGGCAGCTGGACACACCTTGCATTTGCCAGGCGTCGTAAATACAGGAACGTTATACGACAGAATCAAAATGAAAAAGAGCCAGAAGGCTCTCAATCTAAAGAAATATGTAATTCGTTATGCAGGTGAAGAGCGTCCTTAAAACCTTGCAAATAAATTTCACGTTCTAAAATAGCTTAAACAGAAAGCTCAGCATCATCGTAAAGGAATAGGGTCTTCTGTATATTCTCCGGTACTTCTTCATGTAACTGCTTGAAATAGAGATTCCGTTCGGATGAGAACTGGTTGTAGCTGGAGTTGTGTTTCATAAGTTTTTCATATAAAGATTCAATTCGAGTCTGAATCAGTGAATCAAGTAAGACTTCTAAAGAATTATACATTTTGAACACCATCCAATGCATTTGATTTTATGAATAAAAGTTCAACTTGTTAAATATAATTTTACCATATCAAATAATCAAGCCAATACATGTTGAAGATGTTTTTGATAAAGAAAATATACTTTCATATAATTAAAGAAAAATTCACTTCATGTATGAAAGGAATATCAGATGATTAGTTACAAACCTTTTCAAAAAATGTTGATCGACAGGGAGATTAAGAAGCAGGATTTATTGAAAATGACGGGTATTTCGTCTGCTACAATGGCGAAGCTCAATACGAATGAATATGTATCATTAGAAGTGATTGATAAATTATGTACAGCTTTAGGTTGTCAACCCGGGGATTTATTGGAGCACATAGTGGAGAAATAACCGATTAGGTTAAAGCACCAAGAATGATGTTGGTTAATCGAAGAAGTGATTCCGTCGTATAACATAATATTCAAGCAGCCGCTCCGTTGGAGCCTTGGTCTGCGGAAGGATTTTCGAAGAGGCATTTCGGCAGACAACCCCTTCGAGGTTAATGAATACAGAAACGTTATATGACATACCTAAAAAATATAAAGGGGCATTGTTTGTGGAAAATAAAAAAGAGGATATACTTTATCATTACTGTGGAGGAGAGGCATTTTTTAATATAATAAAAAACGCTACCCTTTGGTTGTCAGACATATTAAAGTCTAACGACTCTCAAGAATGTATATGGCTTAGAGACTTGGTGAAAAAAAGAATAGAAACTTATCTTGCAGAAACAAATCCTGATTATTTGAAGGCATGGAACACATGGTATCAAGTGAACAGTAATATTGAAGCAAGTAGCATGGTTATTTATGCTACTTGCTTCTCTGAAAGTAAAGATTCACTTAGCCAGTGGAGAGGTTATGCTCAAGACGGAAGTGGTATCGCTATTGGTTTTTCAAAGAAACATTTGCAAGCTGTTAATGGTCTTGCAAAATATAATCTTACATTTAATAAAGTTATCTACCAAAATCAAGAGAAGTTCATAAATCGCATTTTTAAAGAAAATATCAAGAAAATGGAGAACAAAGGAATCGGTCATGTAGGGTTAGAGTTGAATGATAATTATAGGTTAGAATTTGCTAAGTACAAGAATCCGAGCTTTAAAGAAGAAAAAGAGTGGAGAATAGTATTAAAATCTAATGTAGGGGCTGGGAAAATAAGAAGGGATTTTAATGAGCTTGAATTTTCGAACACACAATATAGGTACGGAGATGGAAAAATCATTTCGTATTTAGAAATGGATTTCTCAAAGATAAAAAAAGATATTATCAAAGAAATATGGATCGGGCCAAAATCAAAAATATCATCGAACGACATAAAAAATATGTTATCTGTATTTGGATATTATGGGGACACTCCCTACAGTGAAAACGAACCGATACCTATTATAAAATCTGAGAGTTCTTACAGGTAAATGTTGCATTTAAAATAATATAAACTTTTAAAAAGACATAAAGTAAGAATCGAGAAATACTAAATGTAACTCAGGAAGCTAGATGCGTCATATAACAATATATTCACGCATCGAGCATGCGCCCTCGGTCCGGCAGAGGGAATTCGGGGAAGCAGAAACAGCCGGCCACCTCGGCATTCGCCGATGTCTTGAATACAGGAACGTTATAGGAAATGGGCTGTAAATAATATATAAAGGGCGATAACAAAGAATGAAGAAAAAGATTGCAATTATGTTAGGGGAATTTTTAACTAATTTTATGAAGGTAATAATACATTTACCGGGGTTCCAAGTAACAATAACAAATGAAGTATATCAATCAATAATGAAAGAACTACACGGATCAAGAATCGAAATAGAAAAAAAGATTCGGAAGGCATACGAATCATTACATGAAACTTCAAATTTACTTTTTGAATTGGAGGATACTTTGAAAGAACGAACCGAAAAATTGAATTACCTTAGAACTGAATACGAGAGATATAACAAATTAACTGAAATAGAACATAGTAAGGCCGTACCTCTTATCAATCATATGGACACTATCTTAGAAAGAGGAAAGAAAACGGAAAGGTGGTTCAACTTCTTTCTGGGTTTAGCTGCTGGTGTTATTACTACACTATTGGGGATCATTTTTGGACCATATATTACGAACGTATTTATTAAGTAATTCGATGAAGTCAGCCACATCCTATAACATAATATTCAAGCTGCGGCTCCTTACGGAGCCTTGGTCTGCGGGATGAATTTCGAAGAGGAATTTCAGCAGACAACCCTTCGGGGTTTATGAATACAGGAACGTTATCGGAAATCAGCAATGATTTAAAGTAAATGATTAAGAAAGAAGGGGAATCAATTGTTATCAAACGAGAACCATATTGAATTCTTTGAAAGAATAGACATAAAAGAATTGTTGGATAAAATAAGAAGATTTAGAAACTTAAATATTTCAACCATGACTCAAGAAGCTATAAATAAAGAAGTGTTTGATGTACTAACTTTTGAAGGAAAATTTTATTATTTCGCTTGCTTAAGATCCTATCCTAAAGGCACAAAATTTTTTAGAGCTCGGACATTAGAGGGATCAATTATTCCAAATAAAAACTTAAAATTCGAATCGGATTTTTGGAATGCGCCTAGTGAATATATAAAGCAATATGGAAGGTTAAATAAGCCCAAAGAATCGCTACTTTATACTACACCCATAAACCCATCGATTACTTTAAAAGAGATAAAAGTGCCTGATGACTCTTATTATGCGTTAATTATGTACGAAGCAAAAGAAGAAATAAAAGTAAATATGATCGGTCAAGAATATAATTATGAATCTTTACAAATTTATAGTGAAAAAGCAAGATTAATAAATGATATTATCAATGACTTTTTAAGGGAGGAATTTAGTAGAGATGTAGGAGTAGGAACAGAATACTTATATATTGTTTCAGAATTTATTGCAAAGTCTTTTTTTGATTTACCTCCCAGAGATGTTCAAGATGCTTGGGCATATCCATCTCTTAAGGATAAATCAAATTATAATGTTTGCTTTAGACCAGAGATTGCTAGAAAATTATTAGACTTGAAAGGTGCATTAATTGGCCAAAAGCAACCTCAAAATAATGATATTAAGGTTATGTGTATAGCTCATGATTTTGATGAAAGTGGCATAGCTCAATTCCACCAATTAGGTAGTGAAGTGCAAAAAAGAATATTTCCAGAAATAGTTTGAATTTAGAGTGAATAAGTTCCTGACTATGATAATTCTTAATAATTTTTGATTAAAGGCTTGAAATTTATGGAATCTAATAAGTTACTCTCAAATAGATGCTGACATCCGATAACATTATATTCACGCATCGGGCATACGCCCTTGGTCCAGCAGAGGGATTTCGGGGAAGCAGAGGCAACCGGCCACATTTGGCATTTGCCAAGCGTCGTGAATACGAGAACGTTATACGACAGAATCAAGAACAATAGAAAAGAGGGTCAGAAGACCCTCTAAATGCCAGAATTTTGTAACTCACTAAAGAGTTGTAGAGCATCTGTAGATACTTCTTTCTAGGATGGACTGGAGAGAAATTTGTACGTCTTCATAAAGAAAAACTGTATGTTGAAGTTGATCGGGTAAAGCTTCACGAAGTGTTTTGAAATATTGATCAGTCTCTGAAGAAAGTTGATTGTAATCCATATGAATTTCTGAAAGTTCAGTGTAGAGTAATTCCAAACGTATTCTTATGAGTGGTTCTGCCAATGACTCAAATGTATTAACCATATTTTTATTCCTCCTTGTTAACTCTATAGGGTTATTATATAACTTCGCGAGGTTAATTAAAAAGTGAATATTTGACTTTATAGAGTTAATGCTTTGCTTTTCGTTGATGATTACCTGGCATGGGAGATAATATATAATTATGGAGGGAAAAGATGACTATTATCAAGTGTTATATAAGAGAACTTATGGCAGAACATCGAATAGATGATATAACCGAATTGATGGAGAAATCAGGATTAAGTCGGAATTCAATCAACAAGTTATACAGGGAAACTAATATAGAAACAACGAAATTGGAAACCTTATTCAAACTATGCAATACATTTAACTGCAGATTATCAGATCTGATTGAATATGTACCTGGAGAAGATGAATAGTGAAGGTAGAATCAAGTAGAGATTCCGTCGTATAACATAATGTTCAATCAGCGGCTCCTATCGGAGCCTTGATCTGCAAGATGGACTTCGTGGAGGCATTTAAGCAGACAACCCCTTCGGGGTTCTTGAATACAGAAACGTTAGGTGAAATTAATCCAGAAAGGTGTGAATAGATGAATAAAGTATCAATTGAAGCAATAATTCCTATACCAATTCCTCGATTTAACTTTGATAGAATACCAAGAAAACAAATTCGCTTGAATACTTTATCTCTGTTAAAAAACAGAAATGGTATTCAAAGTTTTGACTTTTGTGAATATGGAATGGTATTTCCTACTTTCATTATTAGTGAACCGACAAAAGAGCTGGAAAATGATTTTCAGCTTCCTATTTTTCAAGCAAATATTATGATCTTGCACATAACTTTAGAAGTAGGTGTACCTGATTACATTGAAGTGCAACATGGCCATAGCAATAAAGTTGAAACAATTACTGGTCAGGAAGCAATAGAATTTCATAAAACCAATATATATTCGCTTTTTGAAAAGCGAATATATGATTATGCATTTGCAATAAATTTATCTACTTCCAATTCACTTCAATTAAATGAAGGCATTATTCGTTTCAAAGGGGATAAATATTATCGAAAAACAAAATGTCTAAATCCAGAGTTTATTTTGGATGCTTTTGCACTATCTCAAAACAAACAATGGCCTGAATTTAAAAGCCTTTCTTTCGATCAAATTTGGGTGTGGTTGAATAATCAAAAGGGTTTTATGGATGGTTTCGGAGGAGGAAGAACAGGTAGAGCCCTTAATTCAATCGTAAACATTTCGTTTCAGGAAAATTATGATTCGCCTGAATCTTTGTTTTGGGCAATGGTTGGATTAGAAAGCTTATTCACATCTGGAAAGAGTGGCTTATTAGAGCAAGTGAAAGATAAAAGTCAAGTACTACTAGGTCAACAAATTTCGTTTAAGAAGATATTAAATGAAATGTATAATTTCAGATCTAGATTTGTTCATGGTGATTTGGATTTTCCAACTCCACATCATTTATATGATAGCGATGAAATAATGAAATATTATTTTGAAGTTAGTGAGTCTTTGCAAATTGCAGTAGCAGTTTTGATTTGCTCTATCCAAGAGTTAATTAGCAGGAATTGGGATGGACTGAATTTTTCTTATATTGTTAATGAGTTTCAAGAAGAGGGTTAAATTTATTTAACACAGTATTCACGTATCGGGATATTCGTCCCTTGGTCCGGCCGGAGTTATATGTGGATTCGGGGCGACATTTCAGCAACTGGGAAGCATTTTCATCTGGACACACCCCCACCACCTTAAGGTGGTGGGGCGTCGTGAATACAAAAACGTTAGGCGAAATTAATCACAGTCACCAAGAAACTTCAAGGAGGTAAAATTATGGCGTTTTCTGAGAAGGTAAAGAATGAGACCAGAAGAAGATCTTGTTTCAGATGTGTTATATGTCATGACAAATTTGTCGAGATTCATCATATTATTTCTCAGGCTGAAGGTGGTAATGACACTATAGAAAACGCCGCTCCGCTTTGTGCTTCGTGTCATGACTTATTTGGAGGTAACCCGGAAAAACGTAAACAAATTCGTGAAATGAGAGATCACTGGTTTGATTTAATGGAGAAGAGGTTTAACGGAGAAATCAATACATTGGAACCGATACAGAAAGACCAAAACAATTTAAATATGTTAAAAAGCAAAGGAATTGCTATTTATCATGTTGTCTATGAGCACGAAGATTTTAAAACGTCAGCTAGTATATTAATAAAATTATTACAAAATGCACAAAAACGGTTTCCAAATTATAAGCGACACCTCTATTTAGATATTGAAGGACATAGAAATAAAAAAGGTGGTTTTGATCACGATATGCGTGAACTTCAAAAAGATTTTTCCCTTGGATTTTTGATGCAATATTTCACTTCTATTCATATGCCACTAGTTAGTGTTGAAAATAATAAATTACAAATAAATGACGTGCCAGAAGAAATTAATATTATTAGTGATGAAAAAGAACTTGTTACGAAGATGAGGAAGAAATCAAAGTATAAACATTTTGTAGTATATCCTACCGAAGAGAATAATCTCTCCTAACAACATATTCACGCATCGGGCTGACGCCCTCGGTCCGGCAGAGGCGGCCGGACACATCCGACTCCGTCGGATGTCGTGAATACGGGAACGTTATCAGAAAGTCAGATGAATTTAAAGAGTAGTGCGCTTAATAACTTTTCAGCTCACTTTAAATCAATCGAAAAATGAATTGGAGGAAGTATGGGTTCACTAGTGATGGATGGTGAAGAGTACAACTTTATTTGGGAAACAGTAAGTAATATGCAACTAATATTTCACCCTAAATACTCACAAGATGGCGCAGTAAATTATAAGAAAATTTCAGAATTAAAAAGAAGCAATAAAGTAGTGCTATTATTTGATAGAAATCTTTTAAGCGGCTTACTTAAGTTAGCACGTAATGGCTTTTTAAAAGACAAGAAGGAAATGCAGATTATTGGACTTATTATGACATGGATTGCTATGAATAATATTTCTGCAAGTGCAGGACTAGCCTTAATGGAATACGGAACGAAGATAAACGATAACATCGAACCAAAAAGAGAACTTAAAGAGTTCAATAACATTTTTGAATTTTATCCCAGTATAATATGGCTACGTTTAGCTCAAGGAAAGCTAAGTGAAATCCCCGCTTGTTCATTATCTGTTGAGCCATTTATGACAAAAAATAATTATGATAAAGAAGATGATCATCTGCTGATGCACTTTGCAACGATGATTCGTACAGTATATCTACATCGGCGACGAGAGCTTTCGCCAGTTGATAAGATAATTGAATTTCTTGAATGGAATTATAAAAACTTATTGATATCAGAAAATACGCTAACTTATGTAGCAATGTTATTTACAAATCAAACGGGGATTAGAGCTCCTAAAAATTCAGGTAGTGATGACATTCAAAAAATACTAAATGGATGCAAAAATCAAGCATGGGATTTAAATTATTTATCTAACTGGAGCTCTTATCACTACATTGAAGATTCAATGGACGAAATATTTATGTTTGCAACTAACGATATTCAGTTAAAGAAGATTTTTATAAATACCTATAGCAATGGTGGAGTTGGGGCATTAATTCAAGCAGTATACTCGAAAAGTGATTCCCAAAAAATATTTGAAGTAATCAATGATAATTCGGGAGTGAATAGAATAAAACCGAATTTTGGTGAGAATCCAAAAAAGTATTTTCGCCAATTGATAGATAATGAGATTAATATATTGAAAAAATTATTGCTTGCATGATTGAATTAAGCCTGGGTATTTCAAGAAGATCTGACCTTCTTATAACATTATATTCACACATCGGGCATACGCCCTCGATCCGACAAAAGGAGTTCGGGGAAGAAGCAGCCGGACACCTGGAGTTCGCCAGCGTCGTAAATACAGAAACGTTATGCGAA
This sequence comes from Paenibacillus sp. EKM212P, assembly GCF_011066115.1. NCBI lineage: Bacteria > Bacillati > Bacillota > Bacilli > Caryophanales > Paenibacillaceae > Paenibacillus > Paenibacillus sp. EKM212P. Next base: position 330,309 of record NZ_JAAMNR010000004.1, on the reverse strand, counting down.
AGTCTTTTGAAAAAGAAATGAAAGGAATATTCGAATGAATAAAAGGCAGAGAGAATTACTTAATGAAAGACTAGGAAAGAAAGTTTTGTTATCTATAGGTATTAATAACTATGAGAACGAGTGTTTCAAGAATTTAAATAAAGCGTGTAAAGATGCATTAGGAGTTTTTGAAGTGTTTAGCAAAGTGAATAACCTAAATTTAAACGCAAAAAAGAGTAAGTTGATTGTTTCAGATGGAATACGGAATGAAGCTACGAAAGAAAATATTCTTCAAGAAATACAGAGCTTTACTAAAGGAGTATCAGTAAATGAAGATCTGGTGATTTACTTTAGTGGACATGGATATGCATGTAATGGAAAAAATTTTATTGTCCCATCGGATTCGATGAATAACGAGGAAACGGAATTAATAGAGATACAAAGAATTGTTAAAATTGTTGAAATGTGTGAATGTAGGCACAAGTTGATAATTATTGATGCATGCTTTAGCGGTGTCGTAGATTCAGGAGTGAAGGGGATAGAAAGCTATAATTTTAAAAATCTTAAAGATTATCTAAAAGAGTCACGGTCTCTAATTCTTCTTAGTTCGAGCGGAAGAAATGAGCCATCTTATGAAGAATCTCCTAGTAGCGAATATAGTCTATTTACTACTTTTTTGATAGAAGGGCTTCAAGGAAAAAGTGAGAGCTTGAAAAATGGATATCTAACTGTTCGAAGTATGTATGATTATATTTTTAATGGTGTCAGAACAATATGTCGCGAGTATCAAGGTATTCAACAAAGACCTAATATTGCTGAGATTTCTAATGGAGAAATTATTTTAGGACTTTATGATGAATTGTCTTTAGAAGGTGAAAATGATTTTGACAATCACACACTTATACAAATTAGAGAGGACGAAAATATATTTAATTCTGTTTTTAAAGATTTGAAAATTAGAATTTCGGATTCTCTATGGCAAGATACTAAGTGTACACTTACTGAGTTAATTATGAATGGTTTTGAACATGAAAGATCTGATGATATTAAACTTGCAATTTCATCAAGTGAAATTATTTTGTACATTAGTGGCAATGAATTTGACAGCTTAGAAAAAGCAAAAAGAGCAAAACAGAATGGATTAGGTTTTGTAAACAATTATTTAAAGAAATATGAGAATCAGGTGAGTATGGCTTATAAATATGAAAAATGTAATAACATTATTTCGCTGATTTTTGAAGAACGACCAGCCTTTTTTATTAAAGATATTTGTGTCATAAAATTAAATGAAGTGGGTTTTAAGAAGTATACAGCTAAAGATATTATAATGCCAAGTGGAGTATGTAAAAAATATTATTATTACACTCCTAAAAGAAATATGGCAATGAGTCAGGTTCGTTCTGCTGTCTCTATAATACTCGAAAATATACCAGAGTACAGTGTTTTGATTGTCTATGATACAAATCTTACAAAAGGCACAATTAGCTTTCAAGATTATATTTTGAGTGAAAGAATACTTTACAGATAAAAGAGCATCGCATAACAAAATATTCATGCTGCGGCTCCTATGGAGCTTGGGTCTGTGGGATGAATTTCGAAGAGGCATCTCAGCAGACAATCCTACGGGTTCGTGAATACCCAAACGCTATGTGAAATCAACGAAATTATTTAAGAGGTAAACATGGTGTGACTGCTCGGCGCTTTTTCTTACTCCACGTGCAAGTTGCAATAAAATGAACATGAAGTAGACGGGGCTGAGTGTCTACTTCATGTTCGCTTAAATTTTTAAAAACTGAATTACAGATGGATCAATGAATCTTTGGAGGTACAGAATTCATCGTATCGTTAAGCTGAGTCACAAAAACACCTTCGTTCGGGCCAGGGTTATTTCGAAACATTTTCGCTTCTTCCACCAGAACTTCGTCTGTATCCGTGCCAAGTATCTTTATTGTTGCATCAATGAATGAAGTAAGTGGCATCGCACGCGGTTCATCGTTGTTGCTTTGAACCCATGGGGGTACAATTTCTATTACTTTTACCGATGTGTCTTTAAGCATGTACCTTTGGGACAGCGTATAGGTATGAAGTGCTGCCTTCGTCGCGGAGTATACAGAAGTTGTCGCTAACGGTACAAATCCAAGTATTGAAGTCGTGTTGATGACAACCGCTTCCTCTTTGGATTTCAAATGCTCGATGAATGCAGAAGTCAACCGAATGGGACCTAGCAAGTTTGTAGTGACAGTCGAAATCAAAACATCCTCATCGATCACGCCCGCCGCGTCATCGGACTGTATGATGCCAGCATTGTTAATCAAGACATTAACATCCGGGTATTCTTTGATTAACTGCTTGGTGGTCGCCTCTATGCTGGCAGGATCTTGTACATTCAATTCCACTGCGGACATGCCGGGATTCGCTTTGATCGTCTCCTCCAGACGCTCTTTACGTCGACCGGAGATAATAACTTTGTTTCCAAGATTGTGGAGAGCTTCTGCTAACGCACGTCCAATTCCCGAACCGCCGCCTGTAATAAAAATCGTGTTTCCTGTAAGTTTCAATTTTCAAACCCTCCTAATTCAATGTAAATTAAATCATTCCAAAGATTGTAAAACAATAACTTTCATGATTATGGCTCCTCTAAAATTGAACATATGTTGAATCATCAACATAAATTTTATAAAGTGAATGTATCAGAGCGGTATATGGGATTCAATGGTTAAAACAAGCGTGGTTGTTGATTTTTCAACAGAGGACTTCGAAGTGTTCTTTTACAAAGGGGAGAAGGATATGGACAGGCGTATTCAAAAATCGAGGCAAGCCATTATTGATGCTTTTATGAGGCTGATGGCAGAAAAGGAATTCGAGAGAATTACGATCAATCAAATTGCGGAGGAAGCGAATGTCAATCGCGGAACGGTTTATTTGCATTTCGCTGACAAGTACGATCTGCGCGATCAATGCATGGAAACTCAAATTAACGAGTTACTGCACAATTGTATGTCTGAAGATAATTTCTTTCATGTCCCTTCCAAAACCGCACTACTGCGCACGTTTGAATATTTGGAGCAGCATGCTTCATTCTACTCTAGAATGCTAACGAACAAGGGAAGTACGGTCTTTCGGAACCAAATGGAGACAATGTTTCGGCAAAGTCTGAGCGAGCATCTGGATTCGATCAACCTCGATCAGGAAATGAACAGGGACATTACGGTGCAATTTTTAATTTCAGCGGCAGTGGGGGTATTGGAATGGTGGATTACCCGTTCGATGCCATATCCGGCATCGGTCATGGTTGAACAATTTTGGAATTTGCTGAACTGTGGTGTCGAGGGACACGAACGAACATCGTCCATTTGAGTCTCTAATTTAGAGGCTTTTTTGATGCTGGTGGAATAGTGGTTCAAATGATAGAAATAGAAATAACAGAAGAAGAGTCACTAAAAGCTCAGAAAAGTGAAAGAGATGCATATGAACTAATAATCAAACTACAAAACGAAAAAAGACCATATAAGAAAATTCACTGATAAAAAATGGGTCAATCTCAAAATCAGTGCTTGGCTATCAATCCAACATCCGATGGCGGTTACATTCAATGAGAATGCCTGCTTTAGTACGGCTCTACTTTTCCAGCGATTCCGCAGGCGGATTGAGCAAGTGATGGTGGGCTTTCAGATAAGTCTTTGCCCGTGGCAATAGCGTAGGCTGAACGGTTTTCCGAACCTACTGTACGCTGTCAATCACATGACCGTGAACATGAAACCGATCTGCAATGCGAATCGCACGAGGAAAGCACTCGCTGATCCAGGTATAATACGCCCATGCTAAATCCATGACGACCGCTTTGGGGTTCAACAAAAGAAAGTCTGGCTGAGTGTGTGCATACACTCGCAAGTCACTCAGTTTTTGACCCGGAAGCAGATGGAAGACACAGCAGAAAGGCTTTTTTCGCAAATACAGGCAAATGTCTTACCGTCCGCATACCATTACTTCCCTTACGAATGACGTTTTGGTCGGACTTTCACAGAGGCAGCATTGCTTGTAGCAGCGTGGAATGGCTTCGATGTGAAGCTCGTTGGTCACCATGGACCAAATTTGACGGACTTGTAGCTCTGGTATGTCGAGCATTTCATTGATACACACTGGATCTGCATCTGTTTATTTCCTTTTTTTGTTATTCGGTGAGATTTACAACAATACAGGAGTAGCAGATTCTTTTCTATTTTTATCCTTTACTCACTACGTCAAGCATTGATTACGGCTTTGAGCCAAAAAACATGAAAAAAAAATGTTCTATCAGAATAATCTTTTGTCAAATATAATGTAACCATCTAATCGAATATTGAGCTACAACAGATTTACTAACATCTTGATTAGGAAAAATAACCCTATAATATTGAGTAACTGCAGAATAAACATAGTCTATATCTATATACTTAGGACTTCCGATGCTTAAGAAACCACCAAGTCTTATATACCTAGCAAATATTGTGGGTTGATCACGAGAAATAGCAATGCTCACCGCTGTACCAATTCTATACATCTCTCCAACGCCTATTGTCACAGGTGTATTTGTAGAAAACATAACAAAAGATTCTTTTTCCGTCTGGTTTTGATTTATTGTTTTCACATAAAGATCACCGGATATTTCCAAAGGACCTCCATCCAAGTTGTGCCCATAAGAAATTCCAATTAATGTTACTTCAAGCATCACAGCCATTTCTACATCTCCTTATGACTTATTTACCGTCAAAAAATCGACCATGGACTAAATTATTTCGTTACCGAAAGACTACTATTTCAAGGGAATAATCCCTATAGTTAATCATATACCCCATAATTACACTCTTTTGGTTATTCTAATCGATACGATTATATTCTCGAGATAATTCCAATATGTAAAAGTTTTAAAATAAAAAATAAAAAAAGCTCAATTCTAAAAGTTAGTGTTTGACGAAGTTTTTTTCCATTTTCATCCTTTATCCCTTGCGTAAAACACTGATTTCAGTTTTGAGTCAAAAAAATTTGCAGATTGATTTTGAATGCATAGTGAAGAAGTTCGGTAACTTCTGATAACATAATATTCAAGCATAAGAATCCTCACGGAGCCTTGGCCTGTTGGGATGGAGTTCGAGGAGGAATTTCAGCAGACAACCCCTGAAAAAATAAAAAGACAATGGAGGTATGTTGGGTGCTGACATTAGAAAAAGCTAGAAAAAATGATGCACAAAAACTTGCTGCAATACAAAAGGCCAGTTTTGAGGATGAATCAAAGCATTTTAAGAATAACGAAACCGTTGGGCCAATAGGATATGACTCCGTAAGTTGGCAAGAAGAGATGATGCAAAATTGCGAATATTTCAAGATACTCTTTAATGGAGAAATAATCGGGGGAGCTATGATATTTGTAGAATGTAATCAAGTGCATAATCTAGGAAGAATCTTTATTGATCCAAATTTTAAAAATCAAGGAATCGGAACGAAGGTGATGGAGAAAATTGAAAGTAAATTTCCAGACAGCACTGAATGGTGGCTGGATACTCCTAGCTGGAGTGTCAAGAATCATCACTTCTATTCAAAGTGTGGATTTACTAAAGTTAGAGAAGAAGGTGACTTATACATTTTTAAAAAGACTTTATAAACTTATGTAATGTACAAACGTTATGAGACATCAGTGCTAAGTGTTACCAAGAAGATATTCAATGAAAAGAGTGAAAGGGAGGATTTACAATGAAGATTGATTTTGCGATTGAATCAGATTATGAGTATATCTCGTTAAGAGACAAGCACATACATAAGACACTGATAAGACCAAAAATAAAAGAAAATGAAATTCTAATAATTAGAGAATCCAATCAAGAAATAGGTTGGATGAGATACGGATTTTTTTGGGACAACACACCATTTATGAATATGATATGGATAGATGAGGAGTATAGAGGAACAGGTATTGGTAAAAAAGTTGTCCACTATTGGGAAGAATTAATGAAACAAAAAGGATTTGAAATGGTCATGACCTCAACACAGTCGAATGAAGGAGCTCAACATTTTTATAGAAAGCTTGGATATAGAGATGCTGGATGTTTAATGCTTGAGAATGAACCTCTGGAAATAATACTGACAAAGAAGTTGAATCAATATTAACGTTGAGTAAATCAAGGCAGGTACTGACATCTGACAACATAATATTCAAGCTGCGTCCACAATGGAGCCTAGGTCTGGGAGTTGAATTTCGAAGAGGGATTTCAGCAGACAACCCCTTTGGGGTTCATGAATACAGAAACGTTAGATGAAACCTTTGAGAATCTAGAAATGAGGTAACTTCAATGATGCAATACAGAATCCGACCAATAATAGAAGATGATGTGTTTTTTTTATGGGAGATGTTATATGAATCATTATTTGTCCCAGAAGGTCAAGAGCCATTCGATAAAGCGATAATAAAAGACCCTTATATATCAAAGTATATTGAAGGTTGGGGAAGAGATGGGGATTTTGGATTTATAGCAATGAACCATGAGGGTGAACCCGTCGGATCAATAACAGTTCGATATTTTAACGAGGATAATAAGGGATTTGGATTTATTGATAATGATGTACCCGAACTAGGGATGGCTTTGTTAAAAGAATACAGGGGAAGAAAAATCGGAATGGCCTTAATGGATGAATTATTTAAAGAAGCTAGGAAGAGGAATATAAAAAAAATATCCCTCAGTGTTGATCCGAGCAATACAGCGGCAATGAAACTCTACGAGAGATTCGGATTTAAAGAAGTTGGGAAAGTTGATTCATCAATCACGATGGTTGTCGATTTGAGAAGTTAAAATACAGTAGTAATAGGGATTATTTTAAGGAACTCAAAAGAGATCAAGGGTATCGCCTAACATCATATTCAAGCAGCGGCTCCTTACGGATTCTGAGTGCACCCAAACAATCTAAAACTCGGGAGTCAAGGGTTGAAAAATGTATGTAGAAAAATTCTCAATGGAGAGGGATTAAATGATCGTTAAAAGTAATTCAGGCAAAGGCTAAATAAACGTATCAGAGGCGATAATTATGATAGATTTAGAGTCAGAAAGATTACTTATAAGAAATTTTCGATCTGATGATTGGAATGATCTACATGATTACTTATAAAATGATAGGACACATTTATTTTAATCAAACCGTACCGTTTGAGTTTTTAACATGGGAAATAGGATACATATTCAACCCAAGATATTATGGAAATGGATATGCTACTGAGGCAAGTAGAAGAGTATTGCAATATGGATTTGAAGAGTTAAAGGCTCATCGGATTATTGCGATGTGTAATCCAGAAAACGCTTCATCGTGGAGATTATTGGAGCGCTTGTTGATGCGAAAAGAAGGTCATCATATGAAGAAAGCATTTTTTAATAAAACGGAAGAAGGACAACCCATTTGGCATAATGCATATCAATATGCGATTTTAGCAGATGAATGGCAAAGGAACAATGAATAATTTGAAAAAAGGAGCGTGATACCATGAATGAGAAGTCGCGGTTACTAGAGGAGTTCAAAGAATGGATCCGTTTTGTTTCTGAGATTCGTGAAATGGATTGGCAAATAACGATTGCTGAAGGTAAATGGTCAGTTCAGGATATCGTAAGTCATATACTACTGTGGGATAAATACTTTTTTGAAGCAGCAATAAATCCGATATTAAACAATAAACCTTTGACATTAACACATATGGATTTTGAACAATTTAATCAGGATGCTATTGAATATGGAAAAACAAAAACGAAAGAAGAATTAATTAAAATGACTATTCAGTACCGTAACATGATATTGGAGAGTATAGAGAGTTTTGAAGACGATAAGTTTACTAAAGAATATGCTAACGGGAAGTTTACTGTAATATCATATTTAAGAGATTTTATCTGGCATGATCAACATCATATCAGACAGATTGATGAACTTAAAAGAAAAGCTATGTGAGTATATAGGCGGGTGAATCATATGGGGGATTATTGGAACAAAAGATTTACTGAAGAAGGGATGATTTGGGGTTGTGAACCAAGTCAAACTGTAACCCAAGCTATAGATTTGTTCAAAAAGAATAATGTACATGATATTTTGGTTCCTGGTGCTGGATATGGAAGAAATACAAAGGCGTTCTCTTCTTATTTTCAGGTTGATGGAATTGAGATATCTAGTTCAGCTATAGATCTAGCAAAAGAATGGGACTTAAAAACGAATTTTATTCAAGAATCGGTATTAGAGTTTAGTACATGCCAAAGGTATGATGGAATATATTGTTATGATTTATTGCATTTATTTTTGTTAGAAGATCGAAAAAAACTGATACAGAATTGCGTGAAGCATTTGAAGGAATTGGGAGTAATGTATTTCACATGCTTTTCTGATTGTGATTTTAATAATGGTGTGGGTAGGGAAATTGAAGAAGGAACATATGAATACAAGAAAGGGAAATATGCTCACTTCTTTACTGAAGAAGATTTAAAAGGACATTTTAATGATTTGAATATATTAGAAACGGGTTCCATAAGAGAGACTCTGATATATGCAGAAAAACAACAGAAAAAATATGAATTAAGATATATATTTGTTCAAAAGATTTGATAGCTATTCTAAGAAGCAAGTAACTTCAACTACATCGTTTTATTGCTTCACTCAGCTCAAGTTGATTTTTTGTGCTTTTTGAACAAAGCAAATACACTGCCGTAAGCCTAATCGCTTAGGACAGTGTATTTGTCTTTAGAACCTGTATAACCGTTGAAAACTTTTTATTCCTCTCCGGTCGCCACCGGATTCTCCTCATAGCTGATCCAGTCGCTCCAGCTTCCCGGATATAAACGGACCTTACTAAATCCAGCTTCATTCAAGGCGAGTACATTGGGACAGGCGGATACGCCGGAACCGCAATACACGATAATTTCTGCGTTTGGATCAAGGTCGGCAAAGTGCTGCTGCAATTGTTCCGCATTTTTAAAGCTGCCTTTTTCGTCCAATACTTCTTTCCAAAAGTAATTCACCGCACCGGGGATATGCCCCGCAGCTTGATCTATGGGCTCTTCCAGTCCCAGGTAGCGCGGCCGCTCTCTGGAGTCGATCAGTATAGGTGAAAAACCGATATAGGAGCCAACAGGAGCAGAATCTTCGGATATATGTTGTACTTCTTTCATACTTGTGAGCATTTGTGGCTGAACATTTGCCACAAAGGTCGAGGGAATGCGAATCGGCTGATCTGCCGTAACGGGAAACTTTGCTTCCTTCCAAGCGCTGTAGCCCTCTTCCAGCACATACACCTGCTCATGCCCGAGATAGCGCAGGAGCCACCAGAAGCGGGAAGCCATCATACCGCCTTGGTCATCATAAGCGACGATGCGTGAAGATGCGTTGATCCCGGCACGACTCAGACGTGCGGCAAGTGTATCCGCATCAGGTAATGGATGGCGACCACCATGCTCACCAAGAGGAGCAGTAAGGTCTTCTTCCAAATCGAAGTGAACCGCCCCTGGAATATGGTCTTCATTAAATTGAGTCCGTCCAGCCCCGGCTTGTCCGAGCAGGGAACGGCAGTCAGCAATGATCATGTCCGGCTCATACAATCGGGCCAGCAGCCAGCGTTTGGATACGATGGATTTCATAGAGGATTCCGCCTTCCTTTATTTAACAGTAAATTTAATCCGTTGAGTATGGTTTATGAAAATGGGGTAAATAAGTTAAGAGCTGGCCTTCAGGGGATGCTCAGTGTCGGGCAACTCACTTTGGTGGATGACTTTCTTTTTAAAATCCGCTCCGTATCGGATAAAAATCCATACCCCGAACAGGATGAAAAAGCCTGCACCAAATTGTAAAGTAGACAGCCTTTCCCCGAGCAGCACCCAAGCTAGCAGGGAAGAAATAACGGGTTCGCCGAGTACCGCCATCGACACCGCGGTGGCGTTAATGTATTTGAGTAGCCAGTTAAACAGGTAATGTCCGAACAGCGTAGGCACAATGGCAAGCAGCAGGAACAGTCCCCATTCCCGTGGAGCGTATCCGGTAAAAGGAATGGCATTGACCACATTATACAGCGCAAGTGAGGTGGCTGCGATGGCGAAAACCCAAAAATTATACACAAATGCGCTCAAATGCTCGCGCAGATGCTTGCCCATCAGCATATGGATGGACACGGCTACCATACCCAAGAAGGACAGTGCGTCCCCGAGCAGGGCTTGTCCCGAGACATTGAAGTCTCCAGCTCCGATGGCCAGTGAGCTGATAAAAGCCATACCCATTCCGATGAGCATAGCGCGATTCGTGCCCGTCCGGAAAAACAAAAAAGAACCGAGCATGACAAGGATCGGCTCCAATGTCATAATAACGGTAGAGCTTGCAACGGTGGTCAGTCGCAGTGAGCCCATCCAGAGCAAGAAATGCAGCCCCAGCGCAATGCCGGACCAGAGGATCAGCATCCACTGCTTGCGGGTTAGGCTAAACAGCTCGGTGCGGTATTTCCAGACCAAAGGCAGCATGATCAGATTGGTTAGGTACAAACGGTACATAGCGATGACGGACACCTCGGCTTCAGACCATCTTACGAAGATCGAGGAGAACGAAATAGCGATAATACCTACGATGTACAATAATTCAAAGGAAAACGACGGTTTGTGTGCTTGATTCATGTGGCAGCTCCATCCGTATGGAAGAAAGTAAATACGTCTATGTTCCTTCCAAGCGGTATCTCGAAAAATAGGTTTAATAAAGCCCATTATACCGTACCTGACATTCCCGTGGTATTAGGATTTTGCAAAATCCTGAGAATGTTATAAACGGGAGCAGGAGGTAGGATTTTAAGTGAGATGCTGCGTAGAACTTTTGCTGCACAAGCTCGTCTATCATAGTGGAGGTGGATTTTATGAAAAAACAAAACACATTTTCAATCATACTACTGACTGTAGTGGCAGTGCTGGCTCTGTCAGCCTGTGGAACGAAACCGCAAACCAATAACACCGCACCTCAAGGGTCAGACCAACCGCAAACGCAACAGCAGCCGCAAGTTAAACCGGAGCCAATCGCTGAGCCGGAGGTTAAAAAAGGCACAGGTGTATACAATGGAGCTGCTGACCCGCATACGGTTGAGATTGAAACCAATGGCGAAGCCCAATCCTTCCAATTGGGGGAGGGACTGGACACGGTAATAGCTGGTCTTAAAGAAGGCGATACAGTAGCGTTTGAATATAACGAGAAAGCAGTAGAGGGGGACGCGACGGCGAAGCAACTGACTTTAACGAAAATACAAAAAACAGAGGCTGCAACAGATAGCAGTCAAAACGGAAGTTCCAGTCAAGCAGTAGGCGGGGAACGCTCGAAAACTCAAGCTTTTGAGCTTACCCTTGAAGGAAAAAAGGAAAAGCAGACAGCAACATTGGCAAAAGGAGAGGGATATTCACTGTATGTGTTTGATCCGATGTCCCTGTTTCCCGATCAAAACCGTGTTGCCTTGGCTGTAGATGATAACTATTATGCTGAAATTACAAAGCTGCCCTCCGATTTTAATCTGGATGAGCTTCAAAAAGAAGGCGAGAAGGATCTAGCTTCCATCGGTAAGGTGCAAAAGCTGGACAAAGCAGCCATACCTGAAGCGTTATCCAGTAGCCGCCTATTCTTACAAGCGAGCAGTTCGAAGATGACACAGCAATATATTGTTGTAGAAAATAAAACAGGCGGTTTCATCGTGAAAGTGAACATTCCACAAGGTGAACCTGCTGAAGGATTCGAATCCTTCATTTATACATCGCTGGAGAGCCTGCAAGCTAATAAATAACCCTACTTTGATGTGGGATGGTCGGCGGCTTACAATCATGAATTTAAGGCAGTTTTGCCGCTGGAAATTGTTATTTTAAGGGTTAGGTTAGAGCTATAAGGGTCTAATCTATAATTGCGAGACCTGCACTTTTGTGCTATAAAGGATGAGAGAATAAGATCATTCCGGCTTGCGAAGTCGTATGAAGCGATGAAGGAGTTGTTAGATTTACTATGTCCATCGAAATGAATACACAAGAAGTCATCAACGTGATTAAAAACAGCAAGAAAAAGACGCCTGTTAAAGTATATGTAAAAGGAGCTTTGGCTTCCGCATCTTTTGGCGAGAATGTTCAAGCTTTTATTTCTGGAGACAGTGGTGTTGTATTTGGTGATTGGGCTGATATCAAGCCTGTACTGGATAGCGCAAACGCGAAAGAAGAAGACTATGTGGTGGAAAATGACCGCCGTAACTCTGCTGTTCCTATGCTCGATCTGAAAGGTATCAATGCCCGCATTGAGCCAGGCGCATATATTCGTGATATGGTTGGCATCGGTAACAACGCAGTCATCATGATGGGTGCAGTGATTAACATCGGTGTCACGATTGGTGAAGGCACGATGATTGATATGAATGCTGTGCTGGGCGGTCGTGTTAAAGTAGGTAACATGTGTCACATCGGTGCAGGCGTTGTCCTGGCGGGTGTTATTGAACCACCATCTGCACAGCCAGTTGTAGTAGAAGACGATGTATTGATCGGTGCGAACTCGGTCGTATTGGAAGGCGTGCGAATTGGTAAAGGTGCAGTTGTTGCAGCTGGAGCTGTCGTAACTGAAGATGTGCCTGAATACTCCGTAGTGGCGGGTACACCTGCACGTGTGATCAAACAGGTCGACGATAAGACCAAATCTAAAACTGAGATTTTGAAAGAACTGCGCGTTCTGTAAGAAGGCAAAAGTTTTTTATGTACCAAAGGTGAACGATTCCTTGTCAGAAGCATGATGCACTGACAGCATAACTTAGGGACGAAGCACAACGGACAAGGCTCGGCGGCTGCGCCGGGCTTTTGTCCTTTTGTTCTTTTGCCAGATAAGAGCTGATGAGCTATAAAGAGGAGGAGTAGCGGTAATGAGTACGGTCGACTATCGTTCTTTTGTCCAAATACGAAGAGATTTACACCAAATTCCCGAGCCGGGTTTTGAGGAATACAAAACACAACAATATTTGCTGGATTATTTGGAAACGCTCCCTCAGGAGCGGTTGGAAATTCGTACATGGCGTACGGGCGTGTTGGTGTTCATTCATGGAACAGCTCCTGAACGCCGCTATGGATATCGTTGTGATATGGATGGTTTGCCGATTGAAGAAGAGACAGGGTACGATTTCCGTTCGACCCATCCCGGCTATATGCATGCTTGTGGACACGATTTACATATGACGATTGGATTGGGAATTGTTACTCACTTTGCAAGCCATCCGATTAAGGATGACCTGGTTGTGTTGTTTCAACCGGCTGAAGAAGGGCCGGGCGGAGCCTTGCCTATGCGGGACAGCACGGAGCTGGCAGACTGGATACCCGATGAAATTGTCGCGCTGCATGTTGCACCTGAATATCCTGTCGGTACAATTGCGACTCGCCCGGGCATCCTATTTGCCAATACGTCGGAGCTTTTCATCGATCTGAAGGGTATGGGCGGGCATGCTGCGTATCCACACAAGGCGAATGATATGGTAGTGGCTGCTTGCCAACTGGTGGGACAATTACAGACGGTTGTAGCCCGTAATGTGAATCCACTCGATGCAGCGGTCATTACCGTGGGTAAGGTTAGCGGAGGCACGAAGCAGAATATTATCGCGGAAACCGCCCGTTTGGAGGGTACGATTCGAACGTTGTCAGCCGATACGATGATGCTGGTTAAATCACGGATTGAAGCGCTGGTGCGCGGTGTTGAAGCTGGGTTTGAATGCCATGCAGAGATTCATTATGGCTCCAATTATTTGCAAGTGTACAATGAAGCTCAGGTGACCGAGGAATTTATGAACTGGGTCCGTAATCGGCAGGATGTGCAGCTTATTGAATGCGGAGAAGCGATGACCGGAGAAGACTTCGGGTATTTTCTGGAGCGAATTCCCGGTCTGATGTTCTGGCTTGGTGTTGATACGCCTTATGGTTTGCATCATGCGAAGCTGGAACCTGCGGAGGAAGCGATTGGTGTAGCCATTCGTGTGCTGACAGACTATTTTACATGGAAGTCTCAAGGGTAAATGATACGCCCTGAATAATTATGTTTAATGAAAAGAATGAAATGGAATGAAGTCGAATTTTTTGAAGGAGGGTGTTATGGGAGAGCAAACCATCATCCGATTTGAACGGGTGACCAAGCAATATGACAACGATCCCCCAGTGCTGGCGGACGTCAGCTTTGAGATTGAGCGTGGTAAATTTTATACACTGCTGGGGCCTTCCGGCTGTGGTAAAACGACGATTCTGCGTATGATTGCAGGTTTTGCAGAGCCGACAGAAGGCTCTATTTATTTAAATGGAAAACTCATTAATCGTGTTCCAGCCAATGAGCGGCAGGTTAATACGGTTTTTCAAGATTATGCGCTATTTCCCCATCTGAATGTGTTTGAAAATGTAGCCTTTGGTCTGCGCATCAAAAAGATGAACAAAAAGGACATTCAGGAGAAGGTGACACAGGCGTTGTCCTTTGTCAATCTGGAAGGCTACGGTGAGCGAGAAATTTCTGAGATGTCCGGGGGACAGCGTCAGCGTGTAGCCATCGCACGGGCTATCGTCAATGAGCCTGATGTTCTCTTGTTGGATGAACCGTTGTCTGCACTGGATTTAAAGCTTCGTACAGAAATGCAGTACATTTTGCGCGAAATGCAGCAGCGCCTTGGAATTACTTTTATTTTCGTTACGCATGATCAGGAGGAAGCACTGGCCATGTCGGACGAAATTTTTGTTATGAACAAAGGTAAGATTGAGCAGAGTGGTACGCCTAATGATATTTATGATGAGCCGATCAATCGGTTTGTTGCTGATTTCATCGGCGAATCTAACATTGTCCCAGGACGGATGATTGCAGATTATCAAGTGGAATTTAACGGTCGACAGTTTGAGTGTGTCGACGGAGGATTACGTCCGAACGAACCCATTGAAATTGTGATCCGGCCGGAGGACTTGGAGATTACGAATGTTGCTGAAGGCAAGCTGCGTGTGAAGGTAGATACCCAATTGTTCCGTGGTGTTCACTATGAAATAAGCTGCTATGATGATTCGGGTCAGGAGTGGCTCGTGCATTCTACCAAAAAGGCGGAGCTGGGCAGTGAAATCGGTCTGCGATTTGACCCGGAAGCGATCCATGTGATGCGGTTTGGGGAAACAGAAGAAGAATTTGATCGGCGTCTGGAAGCCTATGAAGAGGTGGATCAGCATGTCCGGTAATACGAGAGCAGCGTATCTGCTGCCTTACTATTTATGGATTGTGCTGTTTGTGGCGGCTCCAGTTGTACTTGTGTTTTACTATTCACTATTTGATGTGGATGGTCATCTCACCTTCAACAACTATGCTCAGTTTCTGACACCTGTTTATTTGAGCATGACGCTTAGTTCGTTTTGGTATGCATTTCTGATCACAGTATTTTCACTGTTAGTTGCTTACCCGGCGGCATATTTGCTCACACGCACCAAGCATAAGCAGCTGTGGCTGTTGCTCATTATTTTGCCGACCTGGATTAACTTGCTACTCAAAACGTATGCTTTTATCGGGATTTTCGGAACCTATGGTCCGGTGAATACGGTGTTAGGTATGGTTGGGTTGGGAGGTCAGCAATTATTGTTTACCAGCTCCAGCTTTGTGTTTGTGTCGGTTTATATTTTTGTGCCTTTTATGATTTTGCCCATTTATAACGCGTTGGAAGGGTTAAACCCTTCATTGCTGGACGCTGCCCGAGATTTGGGAGCCTCCAAGTGGACTGCGTTTCGCAGGGTTATTTTCCCGTTAACGCTTGCGGGTGTGCGATCCGGTTGCATGGCTGTGTTTATTCCAGCGTTATCGCTGTTTATGATTACCCGCCTGATTGCAGGTAACCGTGTGATTACACTGGGGACGGCGATAGAGCAGCATTTTCTGGTTACTCAGGATTGGGGTATGGGCTCTACGGTTGCCGTGTTCCTGATTTTGGCGATGGGGATCATTATGCTGCTCACCTCGGGAACGAAACGGAGGGTGCGGCATGGTAAATAAAAACCGATTTGGGAATATATATTTGGTTATTGTTTTTCTCGTGTTGTACGCACCTATTTTGTATTTGATGTACTATTCCTTCAACAGTGGCGGGACGATGCATGAGTTTGAAGGTTTTACACTCCAATATTACAAAGAGGTGTTTGCCGACACTCGCTTGATCATTATTGTCATTAACACCTTGGTGATTGCTTTGCTGTCGTCTGCGTTGGCTACGATTATTGGCATCATGGGGGCGCTGGCTATTCATCAGATGCAGAACCGTCGAGTCAAAAACACGCTGCTATCGCTCAATAATGTATTGATCGTGAACCCGGACGTCATTATTGGCGCTTCCTTCCTCATTTTGTTCACGATGGTCGGGATTAAGCTGGGTTTCTACTCCGTTTTATTATCCCATATTGCATTTAGTGTGCCGATTGCGGTCATTATGATTTTGCCGCGGTTGCAGGAAATGAGTCCATCTCTGGTCGATGCCGCGCGTGATTTGGGTGCCAGCCGAATGGATGTGCTGACCAAGGTGATTCTACCCTTTATCAAGCCAGGGATTTATGCGGGCTTCTTTATGGCGTTAACGTACTCGCTGGATGATTTTGCGGTAACCTTTTTTGTGACAGGCAGTGGCTATTCGACCTTATCAGTGGAAATATACTCACGTGCCCGTCAAGGGGTTTCCTTGTCCATCAATGCGCTATCCACGCTCATTTTCCTGTTTACTGTGCTGCTGGTGGTGGGTTACTACTTTATTATGCGCAAGGCGAATCGTAATGGTAAAAAAGAGCCTGCGGCAGAAATGGGGGTGCCTAGATGAAGTCACTTGTGCGCGTGTTTCTGTCGATTTTCATCATCTCGTTTGGGCTGATGGGGGTGGCCGCATGGTTGAATTCCAGTCAAGGCTACTCCGGTGGCAACACACTGACGGTGTACAACTGGGGAGACTACATTGACCCCGAGCTGTTGGAACGGTTTCAGAAGGAGACGGGGATTACTGTCATTTATCAGACGTTTGATTCCAATGAGGCGATGCTGACGAAAATCGAGCAGGGAGGAACTTCGTTTGATGTAGCGGTTCCCTCGGAATATGCTTTGGCTAAAATGAAGCAGGAGCACTTGTTGCTCCCGTTGGACCACAGCAAGCTGCCGAATTTGAAGCATGTGGATTCTCATTTTCTAAACCTTTCGTTCGACCCGAATAATGAATACTCGGTACCGTATTTTTGGGGTACAGTCGGGATTGTGTTTAACCCGGAGCTGACGAAAGGCATTGATTTTCATAGCTGGAACGGTCTGTGGAATCCAAAGCTGCGTAATAATCTACTGTTGGTTGATGGTGCGAGGGAAGTCGTAGGGATGTCACTGAACAGCCTTCACTATTCCTTGAACGATACGAATGAGGCACATTTGCAGCAGGCATTGACGAAGTTGGAGAAATTAGCACCCAATGTCAAAGCGGTTGTCGGTGACGAGATTAAAATGCTGCTGGCAAACGAGGAAGCTGCTGCTGGAGTTGTATGGTCCGGTGATGCGTCTGAAATCATGGATGAGAACGACAAGCTGGATTACATCGTGCCAGATGAAGGGTCCAACCTGTGGTTTGACAATATAGTTATTCCAAAAACCGCTACCCATGTGGATGCGGCTCATAAGTTCATCAATTTCATGATGCAGCCCGATGTAGCCGCCCAAAATGCCGAGTTTGTAGGTTACTCCACACCAAACAAGGATGGAAAGAAATTGTTGCCTGAAGATATCTCTGGTGACGAGCGTTTTTACCCTCCGTCCGAAATTACAGACAAGCTGGAAGTATACAACAATCTAGGCAAGCGCATGCTCGCTCATTACAATGAATTGTTCCTGCAATTCAAAATGCATTTAAAGTAGGGGAGTGGCGTTGGGATTAGGGGTTGGTGCTTAAAGGTCGCTGCGGTGGCGGATGGTGCTTACCATCGCTGTTAAATTCCGATTTTTTTGATTGAATATTTAAAGGTTAAAATCGGAATTTAAAGGCGACCGCTTCGCTTGTCCAGCACCATTCCGCCCCCTCCGCTGCACCGTGCTTAAAGCTAGTCACCCATGAATCCCTACGCCGATAGCCGTGGGAGTAGAGCGAAAAGGCCTCTGAACCACCTGTACGGGTGGCACAGAGGCCTTTTTTATGTTTACTCACCGTGCGAGGCGGGTGAGTATTGTACTTCCGCTCCCCTTACTCTATACACATGTTAGCGGAATGGGGGACTTTAAGGCGGGTAGTGAGCGAAGTGGGCCATTTGAATCTGGAGAAGCGGTAGCGTTCGCCTTTGCTGAGGGATTCTTACCTATAAATGTTTTATCCAATCCAAGAATCCCCCAGCAACAGCGATCGGAAGATCAAATGGACTGCGTAGCGCCTCTCCCACCTTAACTCCTCACAATTCCCCTAACAAACCTCTCTATTTTATCCAACCCTTGCTCCAGCACATCCTGCCCGTAAGCATAAGACAAGCGAATGTATCCTTCGCCATAGGAAGAAAAGGCATCTCCAGGTACGACAGCCACTCCATGCTCTTCCAGCAGCTTCAAGGTAAAATCCATAGAGCTTAATCCAAAATGCGCGATGGAAGGGAAAAGGTAAAAGGCTCCCTCGGGTTTCTCCAGCGGGATACCCATGTCTGTCAGCCTTCCATGTACATAATCACGACGCTTGCGGTATTCCTCACGCATCGGAAGTGCATCATCGACACCAGTGGTCAAGGCTTCCAGGGCAGCATATTGGCTAATCGAGCTGGCACAGGTTACGTTGTACTGATGGACTTTGACCATGTGCTGTGTAATTTCAGCGGGTGCAAGTGTAAAACCAATGCGCCATCCCGTCATGGAATGTGATTTAGACAGACCGTTGATGACGATGGTGCGCTCCCGCATACCTGGTAGAGCTGCAATGGACACGTGGGGTGTATCGTAAATCAGTTCACTGTATATTTCATCCGAAATGATAAACAGATCGCGTTCCTTCAGTAAATCCGCGACCGCTTCCAGTTCTTCGCGACGCATCACTCGTCCGGTTGGATTCGAAGGATATCCGAGAATGACTGCTTTTGTCCGTTCGGTCAGATAAGGCTCCAGCACCTCGGCCGTGAGCTTGAAGCCGCTACTGCGGGTATCGGCAAACACAGGAATGCCGCCTGACAAACGGATCAATGGCTCGTACCCTGGGTAGATCGGGACAGGTAGAACAACTTCATCGCCGGGTGACAAAATCGTGCGTAAAGTAATATCCAGCGCTTCACTGGCTCCATTCGTTACGATAACCTCATCCTGTCCACGGTAATTCAGGCCGTATTTACGAGCTACAAACGCCGCTGCGGCTTCTCTTAATTCCGGCAGTCCCGGATTAGGTGTATAGGAGGTGCGTCCTTCGTTAATCGCCCGATGGGCAGCTTCCATAATATGCGCAGGGGTAGGGAAATCCGGCTGTCCGATCGTTAATGACAGGGTCCCGGGTAATGCGGCAACTTTGTTGGCGATTTTGCGGATGCCGCTGATTTGAATGTTTTTAACCTGATCGTTAAGCAAATGCTCCATAGCGTATGTGCCACCTTTTTCTGTATTAGAACAAGTTTACAATAATTTGATCTGAATATGCTACGGCAAGAAGAATTCATTTTACATAATTCAGGCACTAAATTGACTAATTTATGGTATCTTAAAAGAAGAATATATTTGTAAGCGTAATCATAGTAAAAATGGGGAGGGGAGTATCTTTTGATGAAACAAGAATACATAGTAAAAATATTACCCACGAAATTAAAAAGGTTCGGGATCACATGGCTCAGTGTCATACTGGTGCTTTCAGCTGGAGGACCGGTAGGGTTGTCCAGTGGAAAAGCTTCGGCAGAGCCTGCATCTTTTGCAGGAAAAGAGGTGCAACCTTCACCCGTAACTGTAGGGGCAAGTGTATATGCAGATGTCTATTTTCCTAAAAAGCTTCGCATCCACGATGTACAGGGGGCAGCGCACCGTTCTCCATATGAAGGACAAAAAGTAGCGGATATTGAAGGCGTTGTCACGGTGGTGAAGGGGAGCAGTTTCTATATCCAAGAGTTGGATGCTCAAGTGGATCAGGATGAAAAAACATCCGAGGCCATTTTAGTGTACAAGCCTAGTCACGGTGCACAGGTAGGGGATGAGGTAAGGGTTAGCGGTTCGGTAAAGGAATACACGGAAAGAACATATGCAAGCAAGCCAATCGACCTGACGACCACAGAAATTGTGGCTTCTTCGGTTAAGGTAATTGCCAATGACCGTCCATTGCCAGCTCCAATTTTGCTAGGTGAACAGGGACGTGTGATGCCGACATCTAGTGTGGATCATGACGGAATGACGGTGTTTGATCCACAGGAGGATGGCTTGGACTTTTTCGAAAGCCTGGAAGGCATGCGTGTAGAGTTGAGGGATGCCACTGTAATTGGTCCCTATGGTTATGAAATTCCAGTCCGAATTGATAACGGTCCAAACACAGGTGAGGTTGTAACGGAGGCAGGCGGACTCATGCTGACAGAAAGAAGTCTGAACCCGCAACGGATTCTGATTGATGCGAAGCCTTCGACACCGTTGAAAACAGGCGATCGTTTTGCGGGTTCTATCACAGGTGTGGTGAGCTATAGCTTTAGCAATTATAAGCTGCTGCCAGAGCGTATGCCGGATGTTGTACCTGGCGGCCTCCAGCCAGCCAACACGCGTTTGATAGGGGATGATCGTAAGCTGACAGTAGCTTCTTTTAATGTGGAAAACTTCGATCCCGGTGATGGAAAACGGATAGATCAGCTGGGGCAGGCTATCGCTGTAAATTTGAATCATCCGGATATCGTAGGATTGTTGGAAGTACAGGATAATAACGGTGAGAAAGATGATGGCACCACAGACGCTTCCGAAAGCTTCCGTGTGCTCATAGAGGCGATTCGTGCTCATGGAGGCCCGGAATACAATTTTACAGATATTGGCCCTGAAAATAATAAGGATGGCGGTGCCCCCGGTGGCAACATCCGTGTTGGCTTCTTGTACAATCCGCAACGTGTTACGCTGACCGACAAGCCCAAGGGGGATTCAGTTACGTCTGTCACTTATGGAGTGCAGGGACTCTCTCTCAACCCGGGTCGGATTGATCCCCTGAATGCGTCATTTGAAGACTCGCGCAAGCCGTTGGCCGCTGAATTTGAGTTTGAAGGCCAGCAGGTGATTGTGGTCGCTAACCATTTTAATTCCAAAGGGGGCGATCAAGCGCCATTTGGAGGAATTCAGCCGCCTGTGCGAAGCAGCGAAATACAGCGTGCGAAGATTGCAACGATTGTGAATGGCTTTGTAAAGTCGGTACTGCAAGTGAACCCTAAGGCCAATATGGTGGTGCTCGGTGACCTGAATGATTTTCAATTTTCTGAAACGCTGGCTTTGCTACGGGGGCATGAATTGACCAATCTGATTGACAATTTGGATGAAAAGGAACGGTACTCCTATATTTATGAAGGTAACTCGCAAACATTGGATCATATGCTGGTCAGCCCGTCACTAAGCAAAACATCCGTGCTGGATATCGTTCATATGAATGCGGACTTTAGTACGGCAGACGGGCGGGTAAGCGATCATGATCCGTTGGTTGCGCAAATAGATTTGCCGCGCAAAACGGAAGAACCACCGACAGATGGTGGGAGTGGCCGAAATGACGATGATGATGAGGATCGGCAGGATAACGAAGGAAACGGTAACACTGGAAATGGCGGTAACGTGAATGGAACGGTAAATGGACAGGGTCAGACCGCCAGTAGTGAACCCAATGGAAGCAGCCTGTCTGGTACAAATGTGGTGCAAGTTAAGTCTGTGATGATCGGAGTAGAGCAAAATGGACTGAAAAAGGCAGTTGCTCAAGTAACAGCTGCTGAAATACAAAAGGCCATTCAAAATGGTGCGAAGGGTACGCTTGTGATCCGTGCAGAGGAGCAAGTAGAAGCGAGGACGTACGAGGTTCATTTAAACGGGGAAGCTTTGGGAGCCGTCTTGAACGACCGTATTCGTACCCTTCGAGTGGAAACGCCACAGGGTGGATATGAGATAGCAACAAGTCGTTTGTCTCTTCAGAAACTGGCTGATACCTGGCAGGTGCCTGCAAAACAAATTTCCTTGAATTTTTCCATCATTTCGAACGAGGAACTGGCTAAACGCTTGGATGTTCCGACAGGGCGCAAACTGTTACAGGCTTTGGATATCGCCGCTGAGCTGAGAAACGAGGATGGACGGAAACAGCTTTTGGCAGGTAACGGAGATTCTGGTAGTGGGTATGAACGTTATCTGTTACGTGTTCCTGCAACGGGCGATGCAGACCAGCTTGCTGTAGTGAAGGTATCGACCAACCAAGCCGGACAGCTGTCCTATCAACCTGTTCCTTTTCACGCTGCGAGTGAGGAAATAACCGTGTATGGACGTTCGGGAGGGACTTACGCTGTGCTTGATGGCGGGGCTTCTGGTGAAGTCAGAACGTTCATGGATATATCCGGCCATTGGGCGCAGCAAGACATTACACGGTTGGCAACTCGCCTGCTTGTGACGGGGACCCATTCAACAGCCTCTACAGCTAGTGCGACTCGTGAAAGGGACTTAGCGAACGTGCATTTTGAGCCTGAAGGCCAGATGCGACGCTCTGAACTGGCAGCGATGCTGGTTCGTGTGCTTGGACTGGAGCGTACAGATCGCACGCTGACGAGCTTTGACGACGTTCAAACCGAATCGTGGTATGCGGATTCCGTACGTACCGCAGCAGCAGCCGGGCTGATCAACGGGTATGCTGACGGAAGCTTCCGTCCCGATACACCGGTATCGAAGGAGGAACTGGCTGTGATCATAGAGAGAGCCTTGCGCTTCGCTGGGAACACAGAAGAACATACAGGAGAAGTGATTGAAAGTATATCCGTATCATTATCGGATGCGCAGGAGATTTCTACATGGGCAGCTCCGGCTGTGAAGACTTTGTCTGGACTAGGTATTATGAAGGGAGACGAGAAAGGCCGTTTTGGCCCGGCTACATCCGTGACGAGGGCAGAAGCTGCGGCTGTATTATCTCGCACACTGGATAAGCTACATTGGGAATAGGAAACTTCACTATACAAATGTCAGATTGATTGACTTTATACGATAGTTAAGTTATCTTTTGTGGAGAGATAGTATGATAAAGTAGAATGAATGACGAATGAAGAGGTGAAATGTCGTGGGAGTAACAGCTAAACAAATTTTTGTGAATTTGCCAGTTAAAAATCTGCAACAGTCCATTGATTTTTTCACTACCATCGGATTTGAATTCAGCGCTCAGTTCACTGATGAACATGCAACCTGTATGGTTGTTAGTGAGCATATTTTTGTCATGTTATTGGTTGAAGAACGTTTTAAAGCGTTCACGACAAAGGAAATTTCAGATGCCACAAAAAGCACAGAAGCAATTGTTGCCTTATCGGTGGAGAGTCGAGAAAAGGTAGACGAGATCGTCCACAAGGCTTTGGAAGCGGGTGGCAAGCCCTCAAACGAACCTCAAGATCATGGTTTTATGTATGGATGGAGCTTTCAGGATTTGGATGGTCATCTGTGGGAGTTCTTTTATATGGCAGAGCAGTAATGGAAATGAGAATGATGAAGTAAGCGAAGTATTATGGAAAGTAAACTATCCTAAAAAGATAGTTTGCTTTCTTTATTGTATATTATCGAACTCATCGGGAGGAATCACAATGTCTAACGAAATGAGAGTCTACCCTGTTCAGGCTTTGGATGAAGCCCTGGTAGATTCGCTAAGTCGACTGTTAATCGACGTGGTTGCAGACGGTGCATCTATAGGTTTCTTACCCCCATTAGGTTATCAGGAAGCAGCAGCTTATTGGAACAATGTACTTGAGGACGGCGTAGTTCTGTGGATTGCCGAGAAGGACGGAGTACCTGTAGGGACGGTCCAGCTTCATTTGGCTCAAAAAGCTAACGCTATTCATCGTGCGGAAATTGCAAAGCTTATGGTACATCCGTCCGGTCGCAGGCTGGGGATCGCACGACAGTTAATGAAGGCAGCGGAAGAAGAGGCACTAAGTCAGGATAGAACGTTACTGGTGCTCGATACGCGGGTGGGTGATCCCTCCAATGGACTATACGAGTCGATCGGGTTCGTAGAAGCTGGTGTTATTCCGGGTTATGCTCAATCAGCCGATGGTCAGCTTCATGCCACTCGATATTATTATAAGCCGTTAAATCCGTATTCAAGTCATAGCTGAGCATTTACCGAATAAGTGTGGTATATACGGGTAATCATAACTTGTCATAGGATTACATAGCTTTTTCCGCGTTTATTCAACTGGAAAAGCACGGGAATAGAAACGTATAATGAAGAGGGGGATCAGAGAAGGTCTTTTTATGTCAATTTGGCTGTACTGAATTGAAGAACGTAGCAAACACAGCGGAGGAATCAGAAAATATGAGGTTGGAGCATGATTTTTTAGGTACCAAGGAAGTGCCATCAGATGCCTATTATGGTGTACAAACGTTGAGGGCAAAAGAAAATTTTCCGATTACAGGCCAAAAACTGCACCCTGAGTTGATTAAAGCCATGGCGATTGTAAAAAAGGGAGCAGCGACGGTAAATATGGAACTAACCCGTTTACACCGCCCCAAAGCAGAGGCCATTATTCAGGCTGCTGATGAGATTATACAAGGACAGTTGCATGATCATTTCATCGTCGATCCGATTCAAGGCGGCGCAGGCACGTCCATTAATATGAATACAAATGAAGTGATTGCGAACCGCGCGCTGGAGCTGATTGGAAAGCAACGCGGAGATTATCAGGAGATCAGTCCTAATAATCATGTTAATATGGCGCAATCGACGAACGATGCTTTTCCTACAGCCGTACACTTGGCTGTATTAAGTATGATTGATAAGCTGTTAGCTACCATGAGTGAGCTTCAGGAAGCATTCTCCCGCAAGGCAAATGAGTTTGATAGTGTGATTAAAATGGGGCGAACTCACTTGCAGGATGCAGTGCCGATTCGATTAGGGCAGGAGTTTCAGGCTTATGCGCGTGTGCTGGGTCGTGATATCGGACGCGTCCGTGCGACCAAGCAGCACCTGCTAACGATTAATATGGGTGCAACTGCGGTGGGTACTGGCCTGAACGCAGACCGTCGTTATATTCAGCGTGTCGCAGAGGTACTGGCAGACGTCAGTGGCTTCCCTGTGGAAGCTGACGAAAATCTTGTAGATGCTACACAAAATACGGATGCTTATACTGAAGTGTCTGCCGCCTTGAAAATTTGTATGATGAATATGTCTAAGGTGGCAAATGACATCCGTTTGATGGCTTCCGGACCACGTGCGGGTCTCGGGGAACTGAGTCTGCCTGCCCGCCAGCCAGGGTCATCCATTATGCCGGGCAAGGTAAATCCGGTGATGTGTGAGGTCATTAACCAAATTGCTTTTCAGGTCATTGGTAATGATCATACAATCTGCTTGGCTTCAGAGGCTGGTCAGCTCGAGCTGAATGTAATGGAGCCCGTACTGGTGTACAACCTACTGCAATCGCTGGAAATTATGAAGCAGGGCTTCCACGTCTTCCGCATTCATTGTGTGGAAGGAATTGAAGCGAATGTGGAGCGTTGTCGTGAATATGTAGAGAACAGTGTAGGCATTATTACAGCGCTTAATCCGCACCTTGGATATGAGGTGGTATCACGCATTGCTCGCGAAGCAATTACGACTGGGAAATCGGTGCGCGAGCTGTGCTTGCTGTACAATGTACTGACCGAGGAGGAGTTGGACATTATATTGGACCCGTACCAAATGACTCAGCCTGGTATTGCCGGAGAATCTTTGCTGAATCGCGAATAATAATGCGGAGTATGGAGTTTAGACAGCTTTGAGGCAAGACGAAGATAGCCCCGTCGAATCTGGCGGGGCTATTGTTATGTGATAAAGAGAGATGTAATACAGGAGTCAGCGTGCATAGGGGAGTTCCCTGTTAAGGATGATACGGCTACGCTTATGGTAGAAAAGGGAGAGTTGGATGTTGCTAGAGAAATTATTGACATACAAGGAATTAGGAATAGGACTCATTGTACTTTTAGTGTTGTTTGCGCTCATCATCAGAGGACTGGTACGTGGTCGCAGAAATCGGATTTTACGTGATCTGGACCCGCACAAAATTGGAATTCAGGATATAGATCGTATGGAGGATGGGTCGGAATTTGAGCTTTATTTGCAGCGGTTATTATCCGAGCTTGGCTATAAGGATATCTATAAAACAACCAGTAGCCGGGATTTTGGAGCGGATCTGGTTTTTACAGACCGTGAAGGCGTCAGAGTTGTCATACAGGCCAAACGTTATGGGGTACAACATCCGGTAGGTTTGGGAGCAGTGCAGGAGATCTATACCTCTATGCGTTATTATGCAGCTGACAAGTCCCTCGTCATCACCTCCGGCCGTTATACGGAATCCTGTAAAACACTTGCTGCTGTCAACGGGGTTAAATTATTAGACCGCAACGACTTGATGGACATGATTGATTTATTCAAGACGAAACACCGCGAGGAAGTCATGGATCTCATAGAAAGTAAAACCGAAGTGATTGCTTCCAAATGGAGTAAAAGTAAATAAGATTGGGGACTGATTGTTAGGCGATGTTATTCGAGCCTGGTGGTCAGTCCCTTCTATTTTTTCATAATAAAATAGAAGAACTGAATTTACAGAAATTATTATGAAAAAATATGCTTTTATAACCGATATAAAGATGTTGGGGATTTCCAAATTATGCTGAGGTGATATGTCATGAAGAAGCGAGCAGTACTATTAAATGTTAGGTGGATTCCCATTGTCACAATCCTTGCATTATTGCTAAGTGCATGTGGGCAATCGGCAGCACAAACCAAGGCTCAGCCCATTAAGGTGGGAATCGTACTGTCAGATATTGGTTTGGGTGATCAGTCTTACAGCGACGCGGCTTTTCGAGGTTTGGTCAAGGCACGGGATGAGGGGAAGATTGTTTTTGAATACCGGGAAATAACGGAGACCAAGACGTATGATGCGGCTTTTGAACAGCTTGCTCAAGAAAAAGCGGACTTAATCATTGGGTTGGGTTACATGGTGAAGGACAGTATGGAATCCATTGCCAAAAAATACCCAGACCGTAAATTTTTAATCGTGGATGAGAAATCAGATTTACCGAATGTGGCCTCTATTAGCTTCAAAGCAGAAGAGGGCAGTTTTATGGCTGGAGTCGTTGCCGGTTTGACGAGTCGCACCGAACAGGTGGGTTTTCTCGGAGGTGTGGAATCTCCTTTGTTGAAAAAGTTTGAAATTGGATATAGCGCAGGGGTTCACTCAGTCAAGCCTGATGCCAAAGTCACCGCTACGTATGCAGGAGATTTTGGAAAGCCAGAGCTGGGGACGCAAATTGCAGATGACATGATCAATAACGATCAGATTGACGTTATCTATGCAGCCGCAGGCCTTACGGGTGTGGGTGCGCTACAAGAAGCACAGAAGCAGCAAAAATTCGCCATCGGGGTCGATAGCGACCAGTTTTTTATTGCGGAAAAAGCGGTAGTGACCTCGATGTTTAAAAATGTAGACATTGCCATTTATACAGCAGTCAAAGGCTTTGCAGATCATCAAAGAAAATTTACGGAGAAGGATATGGTGTTTGGTCTTGCGGAAGATGGTGTAGGTTTGGCGCCTATTCGTGTCGTGACACTGAGTCCGGATCAGCAAAAGTTGTTGGATGATTTAAAGGAAAAAATCAAATCCGGCACACTGACTGTTCCCACCCAATAAATTTTCGCAAACGGAGGATGAAAGCTGATGAAACTGCAAGGTAAACTGGTGCTGAACGCGATGATTTCCTTGATCGCTTGCCTGGCTTTAGTGGCTTATATCATTTTTGAATTAATTCGTATTAACTCGCAAAGTAGCAATCTGGTTCCGGCTATGTTGAATGTACAGCAGCTCAATGCTTATTTGATTCAGTCAGGGCAGGCACTGCAAAATTATTCAGCTTCCATGACGGAGAGCAACAAAGCCGATGTGCAAAATCAACTGACTCAGTCTGAAAAGACGATTACTTTGCTTTCACAGGGCATGATGCAGACCGAAGAACAGCAAAAACGACTGAATACGATTAAAACAAAATTCAGCCAATTGAAAGTAGCAACGGAGAAAGCAATGAGTACCCAAAACAGCCCAGAGTCCAAGCGAGAGGCCATGCGTGCCCAAGGGATTCAGAACGATGTATTTATGCTGGATCTACTGACCAAGGCGCGTTATGACCAATACACAGAAGATTTGACCAAGAGCATTCGTTTTACTTGGCAATTGGCCTTGGCAGGTGCAGTTATACTTCTGGTGGCGGTTGGGCTATATAATACATATACCTCCAGGCAGCTTGCTCTTAGAACACGCAAGTTAACGGATGCCGCGAAGCAAATTGCCGAGGGGAATTTGACGGTACAGCTTGCCCAAACCAAGGGACGCGATGAGCTGGACGAGCTCAATGAATCGTTCCGAGTCATGATCGGGAACTTGCGCAACATTGTGCTCTCCATTGATCAGGCGGGTAATCGTGTCGATCTGATGGCTCGGGATATTGATCAGCATAATGAGGCCATGAAGGAAATTGTGACACAAGTCAGCACGTCAACAGAGGAACTGGCGATAGGCAGTCAGAAAATTGCTGAGGATCTGTCGTCGACAGTTGGTGTTGTGGACGAGATGCAGCAAAAGTTTGAATCTAATCTGCTGGAGACCACTCAATCGACTGCGTATAGTGAGGATGCTTTGCGTGTCATTGAGCAGGGTACGCGGGTCATGAGCGATCAACTGCGTATTGTTGCAGAAAATCGTTCAGCCATGTCCGAAGTGGAGCAGACGGTCAAGGAGCTGGAGGCTAATGCAGCCGAGATTACAACCATGACTGGATACGTCTCCGAAATTGCCAGCCAAACATCGCTGTTGTCCTTGAATGCTTCTATTGAAGCTGCACGTGCAGGTGAAGCAGGAAAAGGTTTTGCTGTTGTTGCCAATGAAGTGAAAAAGCTGGCGAATCAATCAGAGTCTGCTGTAAAGAAAATTTATACCGCTGTTGACAGTATCACGCAGGCTATGGATAAGGTGAAGACTTCTGTGGCGCAAAGTCAGGAGCTGTTCCGTGAGCAGGAGAAGGCAACCTCCTCGACCGGAGCATCGTTTACAGAGATTAGTGGCAAAGTGCAGCAAATTGCCGGCCAAGTCAGCAAGCTATCAACGGATATGAATGTATCGCGTGAACTGAGCGTACAGGTGCAGCAAGCTATCGAAAATATCAGCGCAATCACTCAGCAATCCGCCGCAGGCAGTGAAGAGATTACGGCTTCCACGGTAGAGCAGAAGCGTTCATTTGAGGAATCGGCTGAGAAGGTAAAAGAGCTTCGTCAGATTCGCGAGGAGATGCAGCGGGAGCTCGATCGTTTTCAGGTGGAAAAGACAAGCTAAAACCTGTGGAGCGAGTATCTGTTTTTGCTGAATAATGAATATAAGCAGTGCCAAAGAAGAAGTTCTAACTTGTACAGTACAGGGAGGCTTCTTCTTTTTTTATTTTAATGATGTGACTTGTATTAAGTTTGATATACATAGGCAGGGAATTCCGACTCTTACGTCAAATAGATTTAGGGAGAATATGTCACCACGTATATTGGCAAGAGGAAGATGGACAACGAAGTCCGGAAGGATGAAGTTACGGGAATGTTGCGACTTAAGCTTCGATTGATACTGAAAAATAAACAGACAAGACTGATTCTACTGCTCACTCTGTGCGTGTCGCTTGTGATTAGCGTGATCGGCTTACTATCGTATTCAGGATACCGTGAAGGTTTGGATACCGAGCTGAACACACCCAATATAGAATTATTGCAAATCAATCTGGATGTGACCAATCGGGCTTTTCGTGAGTCTGATAACAAGGCGCTGGACGCAGCATATCATCCGGACGTAGAGGCTTTTGTGCGTGTCCAAAGAGATGGGAAATCGCTGCCAGACAACGCCTCCGTCATAGATCGGCTTCAGAAATACTTGAAAACCCTTTCTTCACACGAAGAAATTTATTCGGTTGAAGTTATTTCTTTGGACAATCATGCTCTGGTATCCAGCAATTATGGTTACATGGCTGATTGGAAGCAGGCACCGGATACTACATGGGTTCCCTGGATTCAGGACATTCAAAAAAAGCCGTTGTTAATTAAGCGGAGATGGTACGGCACCGATCGTGAGCAGGGGACGGTAGAGCTGCTCTCGCTGGCCAGGCCTATAGTAGAGAATGGTCAGGTCATGGGTGCGGTGCTAATCAATCTGGATTACGACCGTTTTTTCTCCAAGCTATATATTCATTTATCCAACTCGCAATACGTGTACGATCTGGAGGGCGAGTTGATCTATCCCAAGCTGAGATCGTCCTTACCCTTAAATGATATGGGCAGGGTTTTGAAAGAGCTGGATGTGAGTCCCTATGCTTATGTGGAGATAGGGGACATGGAATATATGGCCAACCAAACCTTTTCAGATGTAACAGGCTGGCGTCTAGTATCGCTCGTTCCGATGGACAAGCTGCTGAAAAATGTAAAGCTGGCGCGCAATATGATGCTATGGCTGGCCTTTATCTCCATACTGGCTGGGTGCTCAGCAGTTTACTATTATAATTATGCAGCTTTTCGCCCTATGAAAAAAATTAATAGCCTGTTGAATTCGGGCAATAAGGGAACGCGCCAAGGAGGATTGTATGACCTGGAACCTGTGATTAGTAAACTGGTTGGAGAGTTTCATCGCAAATCATTGGTGGTAGAGCGAAGTCTGCCGGAGCTGCGTTCCAAATATATGGAAGATGTCATCCAGCGTAGAATGGGCATACAGGAAATGCGTATGAAATGGGAACAGTATTTTTCCGATTGGGACGGTAATTCTTTGTTTGTCATGATCGTGTCCATCGACCGGTATTCTAGGTGGGCCGCAAGCTTTCCAGAAGAGGATAAAATGCTGCTCAAGTATGCGCTGAACAACATTTTGCTAGAGTTGCTCGAACCTCACTGGAAAGCAGTATGCTCGCCGGAGGAGGAAAGTGGTTTTATTGTGCTGTTACAGTTCAGTGAGAATTCGAATGAAGTTGGTACAGTGACTCACCTCCAAGAGAGCATTTTGCTTCAGAAAAGCGTGGATAGGCTGATTCAGGTTGTCGGTGAGTATCTTCCTTTGACTATTTCTATAGGGATTGGTCATATGGTCACGGATATTCAAGAGGCACGGGCGTCTTTTATAAAAGGAAAAGAGGCCCTTAATTTGCGTTTGTATGAGGGGTATGGACGTTCATATACGAATATAGACAGCAGAATAAGTGTGAAAAAGGATAGCACAGTGGATGAACAGTCAAAGGAGC
Organism: Paenibacillus sp. EKM212P; assembly: GCF_011066115.1. Classification (NCBI taxonomy): domain Bacteria; kingdom Bacillati; phylum Bacillota; class Bacilli; order Caryophanales; family Paenibacillaceae; genus Paenibacillus; species Paenibacillus sp. EKM212P. Next base: position 298,857 of record NZ_JAAMNR010000004.1, on the reverse strand, counting down.
AGATTCAGGATTCAACATTGTTGAACAATCGGCGTGTGGAAATAATTCGTGCCCTGGAGGCACAGGAACCTGGTGCAAGTGTAAAGCTAATCAGCTACTGGGTAGAAGAACTTCGATTCCACAGAACATCTCCAGCCCAGGTCTACTTGTTTGTTCATGAATTGCTGGAAGATTTGCTAAAATGGTGTGGCACTCAGAGTGTGACGCCGCCGGATCAGCTTGCTGATTACCACTGGAATCAGATTCTGACGCTAGACCTTCAAGACATTGAGGCATTGCTGGTCATGATGTTGACTGATATTGAAGAAAAATGGAACGGACGTATCCAGTCCAAAGATTTTGTGCGTGTACAAGAGATGATTGAATATATGGAACATCATTTGCATTTGAACATCGGGCTTCAGGAAATTGCGGATCATGTTCACATGAGCGTGTCCTCGGTGAGCAGCATGTTCAAGGAAGAAACAGGGACCACCGTTTATGATTATTTGACTGGATTACGCGTAAAAAAGGCATGCACATTACTATGTGAAACCCATTTGAAAATCGGTGAAATTGCAGAACAGGTCGGATACCGAAATGAGAACAGCTTTATTCGGGTATTCCGCAAGCACAAACAAGTGACCCCAGGGAAATTCAGACAAATCAGCAAATCTTCCAATGAATATGCAGATCGGTCAAAAGGTCGATACTTTGGCGAAATAGAAGACAAATACGAAGATTAAGCGATAGCTGTAGCCCTCCACGTTGCGGTACATTGACTTCATGTAAACGCAAACAACAAGACCGAAAACGTTGGAGGTGAAAACGGGCGCATGACGGGCCCAGTTCATTTTTGGAGAAGAGGAAGCGTAATGAAGAAAAAGCCATGGCAAAAATATGTGCTGGTTGCGGCGGGAGTAGCTATGCTTTCTGCCTTGAGTATCAGTGAATATGTGGATCACCATGCCCTGCAGGATCACAGCCGTATATTTCCTACGAAGCCAATAACACTCGTCGTTCCTTATGCGGCGGGGGGCGGTACGGATATTACCGCGAGAGCGTTGGCAAAAGCCGCCGAAAAGCATCTCGGTCAGCCGATCATCGTCGTTAATCGTACGGGAGGAGGCGGTTCTGTCGGGCTGATGGAAGGGGCTGAGGCGCAGGCGGACGGTTATACCGTAACGTATCTGGTCGCTGAGCTGACTACGTTGCCTCATTTGGGACTGCTACCGCTCACCTATGAGCGATTTAAGCCGCTGCTTCAAACCAATATGGACCCTTCCGCCATTACGGTCCGGGCAGATGCACCATGGAAGACAGCGGAGGCATTTCTGGAGGATGCTGGGGCACATCCCGGCAAGCTCAAAATGGGGAATGCAGGCACCGGGAGCATATGGCACCTTGCTGCCGCGATGCTGGAGCAGAAAAGCGGAGTTCGCTTTACCCATATCCCTTATGAGGGAGCAGGCCCAGCCGTCTCCGCTTTAATGAGCGGATTTGTGGATGCTGTACCCGTCAGTCCCGCAGAAGTGAAGAAATACGTGGACGAAGGGAAACTTCGCATACTGGCGATCCAGGCAGACACTATTTCGGAAGCGTTTCCAAAAGTGCCGACACTACAGCAAGCCACTGGGCTGCGTGTACATTTTATTGGCACTTGGAGAGGGCTGGCTGTACCCAAGGATACACCGGATGAAGTTGCTCAAACGCTGACGGATGCACTGATCAAGGGGACGAAAGACGAGGAATTCAGGGAGGAAATGCGTAAGCATGGGTTGGGATTGCGTGTCCAGGATGCAGAGGCATTCGCGCAGCAACTGAAGGAGAGTCATGATACCTTCGCAAGACTGATTCCCGAGCTCGGCTTGAGCCGCAAGTAATACGGCCTTGTTTTTGCATTGGCAAAAACGAAAGGGTTGAACGAAGTAATGAAAATCAAACAAAACATTGATAAAATTCCAGGGGGCATTATGCTGGTGCCGCTGTTTATTGGCGCACTTTTTCATACATTTACTCCATGGGCAGGCGACTATTTTGGATCTTTTACCAAGGGGCTGATGACAGGTACGGTACCCATTTTAGCAGTGTGGTTTTTTTGTATGGGTGCTTCTATAGATGTGCGAGCGACGGGTACTGTATTGCGTAAATCAGGAACGCTCGTATTGACTAAAATCGCGGTCGCGTGGGTAGTGGCGATCATTGCATCCAGATTGCTGCCTGTTGGTGGTATAGAAAGTGGGCTATTTGCAGGTTTGTCGGTGCTGGCGCTGATCTCGGCTATGGATATGACGAACGGCGGGTTATACGCCTCCATTATGCAGCAGTATGGCTCCAAGGAAGAGGCAGGAGCATTTGTACTGATGTCACTGGAATCGGGTCCGTTGGTGACCATGATTATTTTGGGTAGCACCGGGCTGGCCGTTTTTGAACCGCAGACATTTGTGGGGGCGGTATTACCATTTTTGGTCGGATTTATGTTGGGCAATCTGGATCATGACTTCCGAAAATATTTTGGGAACGCAACGCAAGCTTTGATTCCATTTTTCGGTTTTGCACTTGGTTGTTCCATTGACCTGAGTGTCATTGTCCAGACAGGTATGCTTGGTATTTTATTAGGTATTTTTGTCATTATCGTTACAGGTATTCCACTGATTTTGGCGGACAAATATATCGGTGGTGGCAACGGTACAGCAGGAATTGCAGCCTCTAGTACAGCAGGAGCAGCAGTAGCGAACCCAGTCATTGTCGCCAACATCAAGCCTGAGTTCCTGCCTGTTGCGCAATCTGCAACGGCATTAGTTGCCGCTTCGGTCATTGTGACCTCGATTTTGGTACCTATTCTAACGGCATACTGGGCCAATTATATGAAACGTAAGGGGAAATCCCAAGGAGCAGGGCCTGTAAATCCAGGGACGAATGTACCTAAATGAGGATTTTGCAAAATCCTGAAATAAAGTTTGGATGATGATGCTCTCAACTTATGGATCTTTCCATTACCCGGGAAATGCTTTTGCAGTTATGCCTTCAATCCTAACATCACAAAACTTGTCCTAAAACGCTTCCGCAAACATACATATGTAAGCAGAGGAGCGTGATGGAATTGGAAAACAAGGTGCGTCGCTATTATCAGTTAAAGCAAAAGCAAAAAGAAATTGAAGGTGAACTGACTGATTTGCGTAATGACATTACCGCTCATTGTGCACAGCAGGAAGTATCAGATTGGGAAATTGGCAACTACCGAGTCAAGATTATACAGCAGCACCGCAAGGAATACGATCATACAAAGCTATATGATTCACTGCCTGATCCGCAGCTATGGCGCTTGTTTTCCAAGCCGGATACGTCGAAGATTGCCAGTTTGCTTAAGCTCAAGGTCATCGCAGAGGAGCAAATAAAAGATGCCGTTTCTCTTAAAACGGTGACGCTATTGCAGGTGGATAAAAAATAAATAAAAAGAGCTGCCCCCGTTTTCGGAGCCAGCTCTTTTTATTGTCTGTTGTTACTAGTCTTCCATCTTCACGCTCTATGAGCTATTTATCAGACAAACTTTTTCCCACTCCTTTGAGAAAATGAATGCCAAATCCCATTGCCCGGTTTACATCTGGATCATTCATCGCCTTCATAAGATCGCGCAGACGAGTCTTTTTATTCTGCTTTAGATGTTTATCGGCTTCGTTCAGGCCATTAGTAACACTGTTTGCCAGCTTTTTCATCAGCTCGGGGTCTACCTCAGACAGCATCCCTGCTGCTCCCATGAGATTATTGATGATGTTCGTCACAGGCTTACGCGTCGCTTGTCCTACAGCGATTTTGGCGATGCTTTCTTTAGCCTTTAGCATAGACTGAGCTGCTTCGAGAAGACCACTATCGTGCAGCTCACGTACGATTTCAAGTGTCTTCTGCAATGCCGCCCCATTGTCCGCAAGATCAGCAGTAAGCTGATCCAGCGATTGTTTTTGCCGTTCTTCTTCTGTCAAAATGCGTTTTCTCACAATTGAAATAGGCTTAGCCACGGCTTGACCTCCTTATTTTTGATCCACTAAATCGACGTAACCGGGACGATTCCACTTACGGTCCACTTCAACCCCATTTTGCGGATGACGCTTTTTGTAACGCGGATTGATACGTGGTAGTGGATTTTGACCGTCTACCTCCAAAATTTGCATCCGTACTTTGGCTTGTTTATAGGCCGGTGTTCGGGTGACCACATCGAACGCTCCACCAGTTAACAGATTGACCGCACCATCATGGCTGGTAGAGTGCATCGGCACATAAATTTCAGTTCCCTGCACCCGGTCTGTAACCAGAACGCGTAGCTTGACCGCACCATAAGGGGATTCCAATCGAACCAGCGATCCATTAGTGATTCCGCGCTCCTCAGCCAATTCAGGTGACACTTCCACAAATACTTTTGGAAGTTTGAGCTGAATACCCGCTGATTTGGTCGTCATATTTCCTTCATGAAACTGTTCGAGCAGTCGACCATTATTTAAGGTCAAATCGAATTCAACGGGGTACTCTTTCGGTGGTACATATTCGAAAAGTCCCAATCGCGCTTTTTTATCCGGAAAGTTAAAGCCGTTGCTGTGCAGCAGCGGTGTATTGCTACCATCCGGCGATCCCCAGTGGAAGCTGTTCCAGCCTTCCAATACGTCATAATTACATTGGGAGAAAAATGGAGTGAGCGACGCCATTTCCTCGAAAATTTCACTTGGATGGCTGTAATCCCAATCAAATCCCATGTGCTTGGCAAATTGGCTGAAAATCCACCAATCCGGTTTACTGTCTCCCATAGGGCGGAGTGCTTCATATAAACGCTGGACACGACGTTCGGTGTTCGTAAAGGTTCCGTCTTTTTCGAGTGAAGGTACGGCTGGCAAAATGACATCGGCGAATTCAGCTGTTTTGCTCAAAAATACATCCTGAACGACAAGGAAATCCAAATTCGCCAGCATTTCTTGGGTATGGTTGGAGTCGGCATCCACCCATGCCATCTCTTCTCCAGCGATATACATCGCTTTGAGCTTACCTGTTTCAATAGCTTCCAGCATCTGAATGTTGTCTAGTCCGCGTTGACCTGGAATTTGTACGCCGTAGGCCGCTTCGAACTTGGCACGAACGACATCGTTCGTCACGGGCTGATAGCCCGGGAAAATATCCGGCATTGTACCCATATCGGCAGCACCCTGAACATTGTTATGTCCGCGAAGCGGATATGCGCCTGCACCCGGACGCATAAAGTTTCCAGTCACCAGCAGTAGGTTGGCAATTGCAATCGAAGTGTAAGAGCCTGCGATGTTTTGCGTCACACCCATGCCCCAGCAAATGGCAGTGCCGTCGGCTTCGTGAATCATAGTCGCTACCTGAATCAGTGTCTCTTTGGAGATACCAGTTTCCTGTTCGGCAAATTCCAGGGTGAAACGATCTAGCAACTTCAAATATTCAGGATAGAAGTTTACATGCTCTTCAATGAATTTTGCATCATGCCAGTTTTGCTCAATGATGTATTTGGCTACAGCGGATAACCATACATAATCCGTACCTTGCTTCGGACGAATGAACAGATCTGCGCGTTCTGCCATTTCATGCTTGCGCAGGTCGACCGAGATCAACTTTTGACCGTGTAGCTTATGCGCACGTTTGATACGAGTAGCCAGCACGGGATGTCCTTCTCCCGGCGCGCAACCGACCAGCATGACCAAACCTGCTTTGGCAATGTCTTTAATCGTACCGCTGTCCCCACCGATGCCTCCGGTGTATTGCAGCCCCCATGACGCAGGAGATTGGCAATACCGTGAGCAATTATCGACGTTATTCGTTTGGAAGACCTGACGAGCCAACTTTTGCATCAAATAGTTTTCTTCATTGGTAAATTTGGACGAAGAAATAAAGCCGAGTGCCTCACCGCCGTAAGTTTCTTGAATAGCTCCCATTTTGCTGGCCATCAGGCTCAAGGCTTCTTCCCAGGTAGCTTCCACAAATTCGTCACCTTGACGAATTAAAGGGGAGGTCAAACGCTGATCGCTGTTCACAAAATCCCAGCCAAATTTCCCTTTTACGCATGTCGAGATACCGTTAACAGGTCCCTCAGAGGTAGGTTGTACCTTCAAAATTTTGCGGCCTTTGGTCCAAACCTCAAAGCTGCAACCTACACCGCAAAACGTACAGACGGTTTTCGTTTTTTTCGTACGGGTTTCACGCATTGCTGCTTCGACTTCGGAAATAGCAAAAATCCCACTATAGCCCGGCTCCACTTCCTTTATTAAATCCACCATCGGATTTAATAAATCCTTTTTCATGCCACTCATGAAGCCTGCTTCTCCCAGCATGGATTTCTCCATCAAGGCATTGCATGGGCAGACGGTTACACACTGACCGCAGCTGACGCAGGAGGAATCGTTAATCGCAACCCTGTCATCCCATATGACGCGAGGGCGTTCAGCTTCCCAGTCGAGGGACAGCGTTTCATTGACCTGAAGGTTTTGGCATACCTCTACGCATTGGCCGCATGCAATACATTGATTGGGGTCATATCGATAGAAGGGATGAGACATATCTACTTCTGTCGGGTCAACTTTCGGTTGATACGGATATTTTTGATGTTCAATCTCCATAAGCTCTGCTGTATTATGCAAAGTACAATTACCGTTGTTGTTATCGCACACTGTGCAGTAGAGGAGATGATTTTCTAGCAATCGGTCCATAGCCTCGGTTTGAGCTGCTTTCGCGCGATCCGAGTGTAAATGAATATTCATTCCATCCGAAGCCAGTGTTGAGCAGGAACGCATAAGTTTTCCGTCCACTTCCACGATACAAGTGTCACAGGTGCGGATCGGATCGACTTCGGGAACGTAACACAGCTGGGGATGGGCGATGTTGTTTTCGTTAATCACTTCAAGAATCGTTGCGCTGTTCTTCGTTTTCAGTTCCTGTCCGTTTAATGTAATTTTGATCGTACTATCAGTCACGGTTCAGGCTCCTTTCAGATTTTAAATTTAAAAATTAGGAATAAAAAAACTCCACCATAAACACAAGTGCTGAAACACGAGCACTTGTGTTTATGGTGGAGTAGTGACCAAGCTCTAGGTCCTGGAGGCCAATCCGCCATTTGAATATGTATTAATAACAAACAGTACGCACCGTCTGTATATCAATAACTTCTGAATAACTTAGATATGTCATTTTCTGCATGTCATCTCGTGTAACTATAACGTAAAATTTAAGATAGTTCAACGGTACATTATTAATTTTTTAATTGATAATGATTATCGTTTGAGAAATCGAAAAATCATTGACAAACGTTCCAGGATTGCTAACAATAGGAATGTAATCTATTTCAGAGCAATCGTAAATGGAGTGTGCGTGGGAACCGCGTATATTTTATTTGTCGCAGCGCTTGTTAGTTTGATTTTTCTATATCACATGAAGTGGGATTCGTAAAATCCTGATGTAGATAAATTAACCGGCATTTAGCAGATTCTTCGATATTCATAAGCGAAGAAGTTGTTGTGATGCCGGTTTTTTGGTTCAGTATAAAATGAATGGAAATACCGTTCCAATTTAGAGTGTAAAGAGTTTTATTAATGAAGACGGATTGAGGTGAACAGGATGGCGAACCGGAGCGACGATCAATGGAATCGTCCGTTACGGGACTTAAGAATATCCGTCATAGACCGATGTAATTTTCGGTGCCGATATTGTATGCCGGAAGAAATATTTGGCCATGACTATCCGTTTTTGCCAAAAGAAAAAATATTGACCTTTGAGGAAATTACGCGCCTTTCCCGTATTTTTGTCTCGCTGGGCGTTACGAAGTTGCGTATTACTGGTGGTGAGCCGTTGCTGAGGAAAAATTTGTCCTTGCTTATTCATTCGTTAACTCAACTCGATGGCGTTGAAGATATTGCAATGACGACAAACGGCGTATTTTTGCCTAAATATGCTGTAGCACTGCGAGAGGCGGGACTGAAGAGAGTGACGGTTAGTCTGGATTCGCTCGATGACGATCGGTTCCGTCAAATGAACGGGGGCAGAAGCAGTGTAAAGGCGGTGCTGGATGGTATTGAGGCTGCGGCTCAAGCAGGGATGCAAGTGAAAATAAATATGGTCGTGCAAAAGGGTTTTAACGATCAGGATATTGTTCCCATGGCTGACTATTTTCAAAAGAAAAAGCATATTTTACGTTTTGTTGAGTTTATGGATGTAGGCAACACCAATGGCTGGAAATTGGATCAGGTCGTTTCCAAGCAGCAGATCATCGAAGCCATTCATGAGCATATGCCGTTAGAGCCTGTTCCACCCCAGTACAAAGGTGAGGTGGCGACGCGCTACAGGTATCAGGACAGAGAAGGGGAAATCGGCATTATTTCGTCTGTTACGGACGCCTTCTGCTCCACATGTACACGAGCGAGAATTTCTGCTGAAGGCTCCTTGTACACGTGCCTGTTTGCCTCTCAAGGGTACAAGCTTCGCGCGATGCTGCGTTCCGAACAGTCCGATGACGAGATTAAAGCTTACATTGAGCGTGTTTGGAGAGAACGTACCGACCGCTATTCAGAGGAACGACTGAATCATACACAGCAAGCAACGTCTAAAATTGAAATGTCACACATCGGCGGGTGAGCCGAAGAGCCCGCCTGTCAGAAACAAGGGAGTGGAGCACATGGAAAAGCCAGCTGAGGTAAAACGTGAGATTCTACGTTATCGTGACGGTCAGATCAAGCGTTTTGAAGACACTGTGGTGACGGAGCATCCGGTGACCATCAAAATCAATCAGCAGGAATTTGCTACCATGGTTTGTACACCAGAGTATGTGGAGGATATGGCAGTAGGTTTTTTGGCCTCTGAAGGCGTCATTCAACGGTACGATGATATTGAAGATATTTGGGTTCAGGAAAAAGAAGGTTTTGTTCATATTAAAACCCGTCGAATGAATGAGTTTTATCAAAACTTTCATTCCAAACGGTACATTACCTCCTGCTGCGGAAAAAGCAGACAGGGCTTTTATTTTATGAATGATGCCAAAGTGGCAAAAAGAATGAATGACACCCATGTTACGCTGTCTTTTGACGATTGTTTCCGCTTGATGAATTTAATGCAAAGCTCGGCACTTACGTTCCAAGAGACCGGTGGTGTTCATAATGCAGCGTTGTGCGATAAAGACGGGATGATCCTGTCCAGAATAGATATCGGCCGACACAATGCGCTGGATAAAATCTATGGGCATTGCCTAAAACATGATATTGTATTACAAGACAAAATCATAGTATTCAGCGGACGCATTTCGTCTGAAATTTTGTTGAAGGTTGCGAAGATTGGCTGTGAAGTTGTGTTGTCCAAGTCAGCTCCCACAGAGCTTGCACTTGAGTTGGCTGAGGATCTGGGAATTACAACCGTCGGCTTTATACGCAGTCATTCTCTGAATGTATATACGCATACCGAGCGGATTGATGAACTGGTTGAATCTAAAATATAATATACAAATCCTCATTGTACACCGTCATAGTTAACCAGCATGGAATAAAACCTTTCGGGGTATTCATTCATGTTGGTTTTTCTTGGTACATATGTGGTGGACAGTCACTGTACTGAAAAGGAGGGGATGTTAAATGAACTATCATATTCAAGTATTTGCCGGACTTGCGGAACAGATGGGAGGGCCTACAATCACGGTGCCTACTGATCAAGAAACGATGAGCGTTGCCGCGTTAAAAGACTTGCTATCCGAGTGTTTCCCTGAAGCAGCAGCCCAGTTGCAGGGTTCTTTTGTTGCCAGAAATCAAGCCTACGCCGCTCCTGAGGACCTCGTAAGTATCCATGATGAGATTGCGATTATTCCTCCGGTTTCAGGAGGGTAAATTCTATTAATAGAATAAATGAATTTGATAGAATAGGTGCAAGGGGGCAGATCATATGCAATACCGTATTCAGCTATTCGCAGGTATGGCGGAGCAACTTGGTGATGTGATCACGGTAGAACTTTCACAGGAAGCGGTGACCATTGCAGACATTCGAAAAAGGCTGAATGAGCTGTACCCGGAAGTGACTTTACAACTGCCAGGTTCTTTTTTTACCCATCATAAAAAGTTGGCTTCTCCAGATGAACTTGTGCTTCCGTCAGATGCAATTGCTCTTCATCAGTCAGCACCCGGGATGGAGACGGTCGTTTCAAAATGTGGCTTATTTGCCATTACGTACGACCCGATTGATGCCGATGAAGTAACCTCAAAGGTGCTCGACCCTTCTCATGGCGCCTCGCTGACCTTCAATGGTACGACTCGGGAATTTACGCAAGGTCAGCGAACGGTGCTGCTTGAATATGAGGCGTATGTCCCGATGGCCATGAACACGATGAAGCAGATTGGTGACGAAATTGCAGAGCGTTGGCCTTCTACACGTACTGCGATTACACATCGGCTTGGTACGGTAAGAATTGGAGAGACGAGTGTGGTGATTGCTGTCTCTGCTGCACACCGCGATACTTGCTACGAAGCCAGCCGCCATGCCATTGAACGGTTAAAGCAAATCGTACCGATTTGGAAAAAGGAAGTGTGGGAGGACGGCTCAGAATGGAAGGGGCATCAGCTGGGTGGCTGGAACCCTCAAAATACTCCAAAGCTTTCGCATAAGGGCGAGGACATTTGAACTTTTAGCTTGTCTGATCAACTTGTAGCTATCAATGGATAAGTATGGAGGCGTAAATCAACGATGTCAGAAATGGACAAAAATCAGAAAATAGAAGTTGATGCACAAGCAAATGCGCATACGTCTCATGCCCGTTATTCTAGACAGGAATTATTCTCGAAAATTGGACCGACAGGCCAGCAAAATATCCGTAGTAAGCATGTGCTGATGGTGGGGGCTGGCGCACTGGGCACTGCCAATGCTGACATGCTGGTGCGAGCGGGCATCGGACGGCTGACGTTGGTAGACCGTGATTATGTAGATTGGAGCAATTTGCAGCGCCAACAGCTCTATGACGAAGCGGATGCCCGTGGTCAGATCCCCAAGGCAGTGGCCGCGCAGAAGCGATTGCAGCAAATCAATTCGGACGTGGACATTCGTGCGCTAGTCCGGGACGTCTCGCTGGAGGAAATCGACGATATCGCAGCAGGGGTGGATCTTATCGTAGATGCCACCGATAATTTCGATACACGTCTGCTTATGAACGATTATGCGGTCAAGCACCGAATTCCCTGGATTTATGGAGCGTGTGTAGGCAGCTACGGGACAACCTTTACCATCGTGCCAGGACAGACACCGTGCTTGCATTGCCTACTCGGGACCGTACCGCTTGGCGGTGCAACCTGTGATACGGTCGGTGTGATTAGCCCGGCTGTACAGATGGTGGCCGCTTATCAAAGCGCCGAAGCATTGAAGCTGCTCACCGGGGACGATTCGGCTTTGCAAAATAAGCTGATTTCTTTCGACTTGTGGAACAATCAGCATCAGGCGATTCAAATCAGCGCCATGAAGAAAGCCGATTGCCCAACGTGTGGTGAGCACCCAGTGTATCCTTTTTTACAATCGGAGCATCAGGCTAAAACGGCTGTCTTGTGCGGACGAGATACGGTTCAAATCCGCCCTGCCCCGGGTACTGTACGTGATCTGAATGAAGCGGCACGTTTGTTATCCCGTCAGGGGGGCAAGGTGGAGCATAATCCATACCTGGTATCCGTTGTTATCGGAACGCATCGAATTGTTCTTTTTCAGGATGGACGCGTCTTAATTCATGGCACGAAGGACATCGCCGAGGCGAGATCGATTTATCACAAATATTTGGGTTGACCCAATAGATTCGACCGGTTATGAGATGTACAATGTTTCCTTATTTTCGCTATCACATTTCGTCATCTCATTTTGGAATTTATAGGATAGGGGAAAAACAAGTTGAAAAAGAAATTTGGGTACATATTCACGTTCGTTGGATTGTTGGCATGGGTTCTGGCGGGCTGCTCGTCTCCGACTGCTGTACAATCGGCACAGTCCGCACCCAAGACAGAACTAGTTGTATCTGCCGCTGCAAGTCTTCAAGATAGTCTGAATACGCTCAAAGGCAAGTATGAGAAACAGCACCCAGATATCAAACTTACCTTTAACTACGCTTCATCTGGTACATTACAAAAACAGATTGAGCAAGGCGCACCCGCTGACGTATTTATTTCGGCAGGCATGAAGCAAATGAAGGCATTAACCGATGCTTCATTGGTGGAAAAGGATAACGTGCTGCTTCAAAATAAACTGGTTGTGGTTATTCCGCAAGATAAGGCGAAAAGCACAGATAACAAAAGCATTACGCTCAATGACTTGATGGGTCCTTCTTTCCTGAAAGTGGCTGTTGGGGAGCCTACTACCGTTCCCGCTGGACAGTATTCCAAAGAATCGTTAACGAAGGCTGGACTATGGGACAAGCTGGAATCTAAGATGGTATTCGCCAAGGACGTAAGACAGGTATTAAATTATGTTGAAACAGGCAACGCCGATGCAGGACTCGTCTATTTAACGGATGCCAAATCATCCGATAAAACGGTCATAGCACTGGAAGTGCCCGAGGAATTGCATGCACCCATCCTGTATCCTGAAGGCATTGTAAAAGCAACCAAACATAGCCAGGAAGCAGGCGAGTTTCTTGATTTTCTACGGACAGATGAAGCAATGAGTGTGTTCAGTAAAGATGGATTTTCAGCCCCCACAGAAATGACGGGAAAATAGAATTCACAGATAAAGGAGGGGGTCCCGTTGGATTGGTCAGCTTTTCTTCCTCCGGTTATCGTATCTGTTAAAGTCGCTGTCGTCGCCAGCATCATCGTCTTTTTATTAGCTACTGTGGTAGCGCGAATGATGGCGAACTGCACGCCGCGGAGGGGGACCAGCGTGATCGAGACCGTCCTACTTCTTCCGCTCGTTTTGCCTCCCACTGTTGTCGGCTTTATTTTGCTCATCTTGCTGGGAAGGAAAAGCTGGATCGGCACAGCCTTCGAAAGCCTGTTCGAGCAGACGATTGTATTTACGTGGGGAGCTGCAGTGGTGGCGGCCGTAGTTGTTGCTTTTCCACTGGCTTACCGTACGATTAAAGCAGGATTTGAAGCTGTAGACCCGGAGGTAGAGCAGGCTGCACGTGCGCAAGGTGCCAACGAATGGCAAGTGTTTCGCCACATTACGATGCCCCTTGCCTATCGACCGCTCATATCAGGATACATTCTCGGATTTGCCCGAGGGTTAGGGGAATTTGGCGCTACGCTGATGCTGGCAGGTAATATTCCTGAACAGACCCAAACTCTGCCTACAGCAATTTACACTGCGTCCGAGGTCGGAAATATGACACTCTCCTGGAGCTGGGTAGCCGTCATCATTTTATTCTCTTTTATCATGTTGATGCTTTCTAATCGACTGGTAAAGGATTAGTCCGTCTGGAGTAAGAACATGCGCAGTCTGACGATAGGGCAGCTGCGGCAACGTTATAGAGCAGCTTAGATCACCAAGAAACCCTGCGATTACTAAAACGCAGGGTTTCTTGTTCCTTTCGACAGCGATTACGGTGACCTCCCGGTCCTTGGTATCGCGCATTAGGTTGCACTAATGGCCGATGCCATAGAACAGATTTAGTAGAATCATGGTACAATTTACAAGAAAAACAAAGGGGGATGAGGAACATGAAGAAATTCGGGCAAATGTTTCTGGTAGGTTTATCCATGGCTTTCGGACTTGGTCTGGTGGCCGGAAATGTGCAACCTCCCGCCGCTTCCGCGGCCGGTACAGAATATTATGTGGCCACGAGCGGCAGCGACTCTAATGCCGGAACGAACGATGCGCCGTGGAAGACGTTGCAGCACGCGGCCGACGTGGCTCCTGCGGGCAGCACGGTTTACGTCCGAGGCGGAGTGTACAAGCAGAAATTAAAGATTACCCGCTCTGGCTCCGCTTCCCAGGGTCCCATTGTGTTCACCAACTATGGGACAGAGACCGCCATTATTGATGGCAGCGGACTTTCGGTTAGCGGGAACGAAGGGCTGATCGAACTGGCCGATGTCAATTACGTTACTGTTCAGGGGTTTGAAATCCGCAATTTTACCGCTGCTTCCAAGAACGTGGTGCCTGTAGGTATTTATGTCCACGGTTCGGGCGGCTTCATTAATCTGTCCAACAACAAAATCCATGACATCAAAAACACGGTCACCCCGATCGGCAAAGATCGGCTGGGTCGGGATGCTCACGGTATCGCTGTTTACGGCACGAAAGCTCCGGCTTCGATTCACGACCTTACGATCAGCGGCAATGAGCTGTACAATCTCGTGCTGGGCTCCAGCGAATCGCTCGTTTTGAACGGCAACGTGGATGGCTTTGTGGTGACCAACAACCTCATTCACGATAATGACAATATCGGGATTGATTTGATCGGCTTTGAGGGAACTGCGCCGAATACCGCTTACGATCAGGCGCGGAACGGGTTGGTGAAGGGCAATCGGGTATATAATAATTCAGTTCAAAATAACCCATCTTACAAGAGCGATGACAACTCGGCAGGCGGCATTTATGTAGATGGAGGCAAGGACAGCATTATTGAGCAGAACTACAGCTACAACAACGATATCGGCGTCGAAATTGCCTCTGAGCACGCCGGTAAAGCAACCAGTAATATTACGGTCCGCAGCAACGTGATATATAACAACCGACTGACCGGCATTGCCATGGGCGGTTACAATGAGGAGCGTGGCTCCACGGTAAACTGCAAGATCGTGAACAATACACTATACAAGAACGATACGTTTGACGACGGAAGCGGTCAGCTTTTGGTTCAATATGATACGCGAAACAACGTGATCAAAAACAATATTTTCGTGGCCAGCTCCACGGATATGCTGATCTCCAATGGATACACCAAAAATTCCGGCAATGTTGTGGATTATAATTTATATTTTGCTCCGAGCGGCAGCTCGGAAGCCAACTGGATCTGGAGAAATAAAGAATATACAGGTTTCTCCACGTACAAATCGGGGACCGGCAACGATACGCATTCTCTATTTGCCGATCCTAAATTCGTGAATGCCGCGAACAGCGACTTCCATTTGCAGTCTTCGTCACCTGCGATCGATGCCGGGAACACGGAACGTGCCATCATTGGAACACTGGATATCGACGGGAAGCCAAGAGTACAGGGAGCCGCTGTGAACATCGGTGCTTACGAGTAAGTCCTATATTTTATGACAAACAGTGCATGGCGAAAGTATTTGGGGCCACTGTTTGTACATTTTTACAATGTTCCTTGCAATTAAAACACCTTCAAAGTGAAACCCCATGTCGTAAGATATGGGGATAACCTTGAAGGTGTTTTTGCGTTGGCAACAAGATTAAGCTATCCTCGGAAAGTAAAAATGGAAGTCATACAAATGAGATTAGAAAGTTGTTCCTGTTCGATAGGCTCCGATTAACATAGTTGTTGCACACCTTTTAACCATACGGATTTGATCGACAAAGTATCCGAGATGTTGGTTGTCGGATCACCGTTTACTAGTATAAGGTCAGCAAGCGAACCTTCGGCAATACAGCCGCGATCGTTAAGCCCAAAGCAACGGGCCGGTTTCGCGGTAGCCGACTGAAGCGCTTCTATGGGAGTAAATCCGGCCTCAACCAGCAATTGCATTTCATGATGAACGCTGGCTCCATGAGCGAGGCCGCCAAGATTGGGAACAGGAACGGGGGCGACATCCGTCCCGACCAGAATATCCACACCGGCACGGTGAAGATCCATCACATTTTTAAAGCTATTCTCTAAATTGCCTTGCGGGAAAGTATGGAAGCTTGAGTTCAAAATATCGATCCATTCCGGGCTTAATTTGGAATAAACACGTGAATCATTCGCCAATTCTGATGCCGGATTCCCAAGAATGGATGAGTTCAATACCAAGCACGGTATAACAAACGCGCGTGAATCCGCTATGGATTTCACCAACTCAGATGTGTATTCAGGCCTGTCGAGAAATAAGTGACCCAATCCGTCGACTCCCATATCGATGGCGGTTTGCGAAGAGTGAGCCGTCAAGACGTGAGCTATGACTATTTTATCGAGCTTATGGGCTTCTGCCACGGCTGCTTTTAAAATCTCGTCGCTTAAAATAGGCAGTCCAGGGGCACCCAAGACCGTCCCTTCTTCAATCATGATTTTAATAAAGTCGGCGCCACTCTCCACTTGGGTATGTACATGTTTGATCGCTTCTTCCACTGTCGTCACTTGGGGCACTTTTTCGTGATCGTGAGCGTAGGCGGCTAGCATAGCTTCCCGGTCTTCCTTGGGTAACTTCTCCAATTCCTTTAATACGAACTCAGGAATTTCATCCTCATCCTGCAATAATTCATCCGGATGACCACCTGGAGCAGTGATCGCTGTGCCGGCGGAACGGACTTCGGCGACGTCATTCACGTTTTTCAACTGGATCTTGCGCCCTCTTTCTGTAAAACTGCCGTTCATTTCGAGTTCTGTCGTGACGCCGAATTTTAAAGCATCTCGTAACCCACCGATTGAAGTGTGGACATGCGCATCAATCAGGCCAGGCAATAATGTCGCATTTTCCCCATCGATGATCGTTGCATGCGTCGGAAGGTCTCCGCCTACCGAAATAATGGTTTCCCCCTGGATGACAACATTTCTGGGCTCAATAACTTTTTCTCCATCGAAAATACGTACATTCGTAATCGCTGTAACTTTTTCTACTGTAGAGCTGCTTTGAGTTACATTCTTCATGTCGTTCCTCCTTAGTGTTCAGTTTTAAACACTTAGAATTCTAACTATTAGTTTTATAACTGTCAATAAACTAATTTTCGTTTGACAAACAGTTTAGAGATTTATATAGTTTATTTACTGACAATTAGACTTCTAATAATTTGAGGAGGTACGATTATGAAAACCCAAAAGGATACGGTTTATCTGGATTTGTTTCAGATTATTGGTCTTAAGTTAAAGAAAAGAGCGGACGAGAGCATAAAAGAGTTGGGATTAAATGCTCAACAAGGAAAAATGATTAGATATATCTACGAGAATCAAGAAAATAATTTAATTCAGAAGGATCTGGCCGATCGGTTTCATCTGCGCGGAGCCAGCATTACAAGCATACTTCAAGGTCTTGAGCAAAAAGGATTCATCGAGCGCAAAATCCCGGCCAATAATGAGCGGCAAAAAAATATTTATGTTTTACCAAAAGCCATTGAATTGATTGAAGCTTTTAGTGACTCTTTTCAAAAGGTGGAGGACGAAATTGTTCAAGCCCTGACTGAAGAGGAGAAGAAAATTTTAGAGGAAATGTTACTCAAAATTAATGAACGCTTATAATTTTAGATAAAATCATGTTCCAAAAATCACTTTCGCTAGTCTCTGTTTTATAGGAGAGGAATCGGTTATGATGGATATAGTAATAGGGATTTTAGTAGATTTTAGGAGAGCGGTGCGATATGAGAAGGGAAACGGGTTTTAACGAAATTATTCGAAAAGTACGTAAAGAGCTGTTTGGGAAAGGCCCGGAGCGCATACATACAACCTTTGTAGATAATATGGCCATCACAATGCTGTATGGAAATTTAACCCCATCCGAAAAGTTTCTGGCACAAGAAGAATCCGGGAAAGAGATGGTACATGCAGCTCGAACCAAAATGGTTCAAAAAATATATCCCACACACTTCAATAAAGAACTGGAAGATTACATGGATTCCCGGCTGCTGCACCTCTTTTCAGATATTAAAGTGGAGGAAGATATATCCATCTCCGTTTTTGTATTTGAAGATAACATTACCGCAAAATAAAAAGAAGGCGGAACCGATATAGCATCCATATTGTTGGAGAGTTCGGCTACACCCTCGATTTAATTAACGATGTCCTAATTGAAATGGAATGAATAGAGAGTTTTTTCTGTTTACACGTTTTTTCTTCTTCGATATTGATATTGGGACCATTGGTAGAGAACAAAACATCCTATGCAAAAACCAAGGATAGCCACCAAAGCCGCCACTAGGACCATGGCCGAAAATACATAAGCGACAATACTCCACTGGAGCATAAATCCTACACAAGCGACCAGCAGAAAAAAGACGGCAAGAAGCTGATTAAACCTTTGCTGTTCTCGGTCCTCCTGCACATATGAGGAGGGGCTTTTCTTCAAGAAAAGCTTGGCTATCCGCATTACCGGATTGAAGTTAAAAAGGACGCCGAGCAACCCCGCGATAAGAGGAATAACTAGCACCCCATATCCCCCTGTAATCCAAGTAAAAACTACAGATAAAACAATTACCCATTGATTAGCCCTGACTAACGGGCGCGGAATGGATGGAATTTGGCTCATATATATCATCCTTTTCATATCGGAATAAAGTAAAATCTGAAATTATTATAGCCTAACATTTGGGGAATAGATACCAAGAAACAACGAAAGACTCTGCAAGTCCAATTGCTAAGTTTTTTTGTTTTGCTTAATTCCTAGCGATGCATAATCCAATTTGT
Organism: Paenibacillus sp. EKM212P; assembly: GCF_011066115.1. NCBI lineage: Bacteria > Bacillati > Bacillota > Bacilli > Caryophanales > Paenibacillaceae > Paenibacillus > Paenibacillus sp. EKM212P. The sequence continues at coordinate 280,391 of NZ_JAAMNR010000004.1, read as the reverse complement.
TACAATTCTTATATACGCCTATTGGGGAAGATAGACATTGTTGTACTCTATGCGCAAATCACGGGTCAGGAAAGGAACCTACATAGTTTATGAAAAAAAATGATTTTGGAAATAGGATGAAGGAATATGAAAATGCCTATAGATTAAGCCTACCACGCCGTTTACCCGTAATTATCAGAATTGATGGTGCGCATTTTCATACCTTTACACGTGGGATGACGAAACCTTTTGATGAGAAACTAATTTTTACATTATGGGAGACGTGTAAATATTTAGCCTATAATATTATGGGATGTAAACTGGTGTATCATCAGAGCGATGAAATTTCACTGCTTCTTACGAATTATGACAAATTAACGACGCAATCCTGGTTTGAAAATAATCTTCAAAAGATGGTGTCCATATCTGCTTCTCTGGCTACAGCCAAATTTAATGAGGAAATCCAAAAGGTTTACCCAGGTCAGCCTTTAGCCACTTTTGATGCGAGAGCATGGGTCTTGCCCCAGGATGAGGTTACAAACTACTTTCTATGGAGACAACAAGATGCTACTAAAAATAGCATTTCTATGGTAGCTCAAGCCCATTTCAGGCATTCAGAATTAGAAGGATTGAACGGAAATCAGCTCCAAGACAAGCTTTTTGTGGAAAAAGGGATAAACTGGAACGAACTTCCGGTCTGGCAAAAGCGGGGAATTTGCATTACCAAACAACAGTACAACAAAGGCGAAGCCGTCAGAAGCAAGTGGGATGTTGATCATGAGACACCGATTTTTTCACAGAATAGAGATTATATTAACCAATATGTATACTTGGACAAGGATGTGTAGATTTGGAGTGTGTCATTTTTATAGGAATTCAGGCTTCGGGCAAGTCGACATTTTATAAAGAACATTTCTTCAAAACACATATGCGAATAAACCTTGATATGCTTAAAACACGGAATAGGGAAAATATTTATCTACAAGCCTCCATTGAAACCATGCAGCGCTTTGTTGTAGACAATACAAATGCCACTGTTATAGAACGGAAGAAATATATAGATGCTTGTAAAAATAAGGGATTTAAAATTATTGGCTACTATTTTGAGCCCGATTTTGCAGAATCTATTAAGCGTAATGAGCAGCGTACAGAAAAAGAGTATATTCCTGAGATCGGTATTAAAAGTGTAATGAGTAAACTAGAGGTTCCAAGCTACGAAGAAGGATTTGATGAACTCTACAGCGTGATTTCCATTGAAGGAACGTTTCAGATCAGAAGACTGCCGGAAAACCATACAATATAGGGGGACTACCATGAACATACCTGAGAGATTCATCAAACGTTTTCCAGCATACGAGGACGTATTTGCCAGCGATCTTGAACATCATCGCAAGCACTTTCTGCCGATTTGCTCAATTAATCTTCAGTTTTTATTCCCGGAGCAGGACGAGTGGCTGCATTTTGTTTCCGTAAAAGAAATCTACGAAGGCTGTGTGGGTGAAAATACTCAGCAATTTCATACCTCATATACCAAGGAAGATATGCTGGGTTTCGATGTCATTGACGGTAAATACAAATTCGAAGCGGACTGGGATTATTTTAGTCTCCATCAGAAAGAGCAATTGGAAGCTACTTATGAAGCGTTGAAATCTACCGGGGATAAAGCGTACCTACGTATGAAAAGAGAAGTCATGGCGTTGGACGGACTGGAACAGGTGTACATGGCTAATGAACAAGACTACCAAGCGCGCAAAGAATTTTTCCTGGAGAACAATAAAATTTATCCATATTCCTCCTTTGGAGAGGCCAAAAAGTCTGTGGAAGAACTCACCCGTGATTTTGAGGAAAAGCAATCTAGCGGTTGGGGGCTGAGTTTCCCTGAAGTTAACGGAATTTTGGATGATATCGCTTTTCAGTCTGATAAGGCTCAAAGCTACATCAAGGAATATGGGGAATCATTGGAAGAAATGCTCCAGTTTGAGCAAACCAATTTGCTCCATGTACCTAAACGTCCCAATGGTGAGACTTTTACCTATATCGGTTCCATTACCGGGTATTATTTTCAAGCGTGTGGGGCGGATACCGTCTATTTATTTTACGACCAAGAATTAAGTAAAGCGGTAATTTGCTTCGAATATTCATAAGTATATAAAAAAACTCCCATCAAGGGAGTTTTAATATTTATTTCTTATTCATCTCCACATCATGCTCTTTGGCAAGTGTGTTGACCTGTTCACCAAAATCTCTGAATAGCTTTCTACCTTCGCTGAGCTTAGTGTTACTTTCATTGATTAAGTTCAGATCCTGTTTATCCAATGCATCGAGCATCTTAATGAAGGCTTCCTTTTGAGTACTAGCGGCCTTGATGTAGGTTTCGTGGACGGCTCTTACCTCAGGAGTTTCCGTCTTTACAGCTTCTAACTTATCAACAAATTTAGTGTATCCCGGGATGATATCATCTTTTAAAGCATTATATAGTGTTACATCATCTGTAAAGTTATCTCCAGTCACAGCTTCATACTTTTCAGTAACTGCTTTTTCATCTTGTGCCAATGGAAGCATTCCATCATTGACATATGTAATTAAATCTTTTTTTATCGGATCGGTAGAGCAAGCTGCCAAAATAGAGAAGCAACATAATACTAACATAAACACGCTAAGTTTTTTCATCTGTATTCCCCTTTTTTATGTATGTTATGGGTAATTCGATTCATTCAATAGTCGGAAAGAACTATCCATATTATTTAATTATATCGTATAAATAAGAGAATGGTAGGATTTTTATGGTAAAATAGTGTCAAAATTAAGTTGATTAACCTAAACCTATTCATTCGTATTACAAATAAGAATATTTTAAGAAGTATATTCCATTTGAACCAATAATGTATTATGATAGAGCCATACAGCCTAGAAATCGCCCTGATTTATCCGGGGATAGCGGGAATTCCTTAAACCATTTGAGAGGGGATTTCAGTATGAAGAGGTTCAAAAAGGCTATTGCAGTGATGTTAAGCATGATGCTCCTGTTTGCTTTCGGAATGACTGCGAATGCGAGTGAAAGTACGGAGGTTGCATCGGATCAAGCGATTAAAGCAGAATCCGAGATTCATCTAACAACTGACAATGAAGACGTTATTAATGGTTTGACGCGGGCAGACAAGCCAGACAGCGTTACGTCTTCGGTTTATGTCATGCAAGAAAATCTCAACTTCAAGACACCAGAGATAACCTCATTGAAAAGGGAACCCGTTTCTTCGCTGAAAGCAAGCCCAATGGCTGCATCAGCCACAGCTTCCTCTGCTACGTATTCCGGTACGATTACGCAAGAGGGAGGCACACAATTTTTATATCCGATCTATTTGCAGCCTGGTGAATTGTTCCAGTCCCAGTTGGATGGTCCATTTTCAGCCCAGCTTGACTATGACTTATACTTATATGAGTTTGATATGACGACAGGTGACATTAATCCTAATGCCATTGACGCATCCACCTATGGTACTTATTTTAACAATTATGAACAGGGGGCTGCCTCACTTCCTGAGAACGTAGGAACCCGTAACGCTACCGGATATGAAAAGGCATATGCGATTGCTGTTCATGCCAAAAAGGGTTCCAGCATCAATGATCCTTTCTATCTAACGGTCGATACAAGCTCCAGCTACGATGCATATGAACCAGATGAGAGTGCTTTCCATGCCTATAACTTTACCTTTAGTACGGGCGGTTCATCGCTTAATTCACGTTCCATTCATTCAGGCATAGATAATGACTGGTACCAAGTTACGATCCCTGCCAGCCGCAATTATGATGCTTTGAACGTAAAGCTTGACAGTGTTTCGGACGGTTATGGCTACAAAGCGGAAGTCTACGGAGCTCTTACCGGAAACCAAATGGCGCTTTTGCCGCAAACGAACCATAATGTCAGCTTAAATACAGGAACCTACTATGTGCGAGTGTACACAACCAATCAGTATTCACCCAATCATTTGTACACACTTACACTGAAGCCAGTGCTTCGGGCTGGCAAAATTGAAATTACCGGCTATGATTCTGCTAATGGTCCTAATGATTATCCGAACTACTCATATGGTCGTCATTATCGGGTTAATCAACGCAGCAACCTTACCGTGAAGGGTGTAGTTAAGACAACTGATGGTTATCCAGTGGCAAATGCGCCTGTTGATGTGACATGGTTGAATCAGAACTGGACTGAAAGCAGCGGGAATCGTACTCGTACAGGCACAGCTTATACGGATCAGAATGGAGCCTTTAGTGTGACTCTTTCCCTGCCATCTTCCACTGGAAGTATAGCGGAATACCTGTCTGGAGCCATCAGTTTTACACACTATTATGATCTATCAGGGGTAGCTGTTCAGGTGTCAGGTACTTCGATTATAGACACAGATATTGTATATCACTTTGCCTATAGTATTTATGGTGGTTGATGGACGGGGTATTAAGCTAAGACTTTAGGTAACTTGTTGCTTGAGTATTTTATATTTGAAACAAAAGTAGTTCGTTTCAATATTTGTTCATTTTTGGGACAAAGCATATATTCATTCCATATATGCTTTGTCCGATATATATAGAAACAGGGTCACATTACACTATACATACGCCTTAGATTGCCTGTTACAAACATGACAGGAGGAAATAGGATGAATTTTGGACCTCTTAGAGCACAGCAAGCGATTCTTAATGCGAGTAGTTTACGGATCAATCCGACAAGCAAGCAAGCTCCACCACCCCAGCTTCATGAAGAACAGGTCTCCAGAGTGGTAGTTCAAGACTCCGTGGAGATTAGTGAAGCCGGTAGACAGTTGGCCGAAGGGGCTATTGTATCACAGGCTGCCAAGTATTTCGGTACAACACAGATCAATGATTCATTAAACCGGGTTTTGGAAGGTCAGCCAGAAGAAGTGTCTAATGCAGTGTACAGTATGATTCAATCTAATTTTATCGTCGACGGAACAGTAACGGATGAGAGTCAGCGAGCTGTGCTGCTGGAGATGGGAGTCACTCAATCCAAGTATATTGCTGATCATTACATGGAAGGCGACAAGGCCAAAGAATTTCTCGAAACCATGAACCAGATCGCTGGTATTGCTTCAACACGATCGACTGATCCAGAGACCGGAGATATTAGCTACACGACTCCAATAGATCGTCCGTCAGGTGCTCCTGAGGATTATGTCAAGCTATCGGAAGTGATGAAGCAGGTCGATCCTCAAAAATATACGGCGTACATGAATGATATTAAAGGTGGAGGAAATGGGCTGAGCCAACTGTTAAATTTTGCGCAAAAGGTTCCTCAACATCCCGATTGGATTGAGAAATACAAGGAACGCACGGGACAGAACGCAGAGTTGCTAAATAACACACCGTTAAACAATCGGTTTGACAAAGCGGATACGACATCAGCTTCTGCATTTATGAACAGTATGCAAAATCTTCTTAAGGAATCTTCCGCTACTCAGGATTCTTACATGCAAAATATGCGAGGATTTTTTCGGAACTTGGGCGTTCAGATTCATAATATCCTCAAATAATTTGTCAGTTCTGTTTACATCCTGCTAGGAACGAAGTATAATAGCTTCAAAACATACTCGTGATATAGAGGAAGCACCTCAAACCTAGGCATTAACGCCTTCGTTTGAGGTGCTTTTTCTATTTTACCCGAAGCGAGTTTGTAAAACTCTTTGAAAATAAAATAAAGTAAGGAGAAGTGTATGTATCGAAAAAATAAGCGAAAGGTAAGGAAGTATAGGAAATGGGTGTATGGATTTTTGGCTGTATTCCTACTATTAACGATGATTCCCATATTTCCGGAAAGGGTATCAGCTGCTACTCAGGAGATCATGGGAGGACCTTTTTGCCAAAACAATTTGCCGGGTGGAGGCGACAGTTGGGGCTCTTGGTCAGGAAGTGGGATAGGAGCAACGGAAGTATACACTGGCATGGGTTCGGCCAGGTATAAATGTGATGGTACTACGCAGCCGACAAATCGTTTTATTGATATTGGAAGATCCATTAAGACTTCGGATTACAGGATTTTTGTTTACATTGAAGGGTCTTATCATACTGATATACATGCATCTAATAACGCAGCAGGCGACAGTTGGAGGCCTAATGGAACGAACTTATATACATGGACTAATGTAACGAAATTCTATGCGGATAGATATTATCAGGGAAAATGGTTAGATATCACCGACTCTATTACATTAAGAGATGTTCGATATTTCAGAGCGGTGGGAGATAGCCAACAGACAAGTGCTGAAATATCCAAGTTTGGAATCCGTGTTATTCCCAAATCGGACCTAATGCCTAAACCACCTCAGATCCATGCAGGTACAGAGGGACAAGCGATCACAGGATGGACCAAAGAACCTGTAACCGTGTGGATAAATGGGGACGTGGCTCCTGAAGGACTAAAATACTATGAATATAGCCTGAATGGAGGAGCATTTCAGCAATACACCGGGCCTTTCACTGTCTATGAACATGGTGTAAATACAATTTATGCCCGGACGGTGGACGTAAATAATCAGTATAGTGGTCTTTCTTCTGGGAATGTCCGAATAGACAAGATGCCTCCAACTCCACCCACCCTAAGCGCAACGGGAAATAGTAATGACTACACCATTTCATTACAGCCGGGAACAGACGATTATTCTGGACTAGCCCATACTCAATTTCGTTTGACAGGCGTTGTGAATCAAGATTGGCAGGGCTATGTTGGAGTGTTTCATGTGAATAAAGATGGCAAAAGCACGGTTTATGCACGCTCCATTGACAGCGTCGGTAATGTGAGCCAAGAAGTAAGCAAAGAAATCACGATTGATAAAAAGGGACCGACTGCTCCTGTCATCCGGGCTAGTGAAACAGGTCCAACGAACCGTGATGTGAATGTTACCATTGATTCAGGAAGTGACTCTACAAATGGAATTAAGATGACACAGTATCGCTTGGGTCCATTAGGGGAGTGGCGGACATACAATGGCACTTTTACATTAAACGCAGAAGGGACTTACGAATTAGCAGCACGGACGATCAATAATCTCGACGTGTATAGTCCAATCGTGACTCAATCGGTTATGATTGATCGAACCCAGCCAACGCCTCCAAAAGTTACGTTTTCCGAGGTGACGACACCTACTCGATATACCAATAAGCCAGTGGAGTTTGCTCTATCGGGTGCGACGGATACTACAGCAGTACATTATGAATATCAATTGGGTTCTGGCACCTATGTGCCTGGTTCGTTGGGAATTTTAAAGGATTCGGGTATCATAAAAGTGACTGCCCAAGCTGTAGATGCAGCTGGGAATCGAAGTGATCCAGTATCCGTAATGTCTTATATTGATTTGGAACCACCGACGATCCAACTGACGCCGGACTCGCGTGAATGGAAAGATACCCCTATTCATGTGAGGATACGATATGCCGATCAGCATTCGGGGATTGAGTCGTCGACAATGCAGTATAAAATCACGAACAGCCCTGATTCACCCGAAAACTGGGATACTGCAGCCGATACAACAATCCAGAAGGATCTTTCAGATGAAGGTGAATGGTATGTTCATGCCAAGGTCAAAGACAGGGTGGGTAACATTTATGAAACGGTCAGCAGTGCACTTCGCATTCAAAAGCAGCCCCAGTCGGTTGTGCTCTCTGCGACATCCGTACGAAATACAGAAGCTGATTTGCAGTGGACTCTCCCGTCGGGCCTTGATGATGGTTACGTTTATACAGTCCGAAATCTAACAACTAATGAGGTTTGGGATGTTACGCATCCAACAAATTCTTTTACAGTTAGGGGGCTACAAGAAGGACGGCAATACGAATATGAAGTGCGTTCCAGTAACCATGTAGGAGGCAATGCATATTCCAATCGAGTCCATGTATTAACGTTACCTGATGCTCCTGATCATATCCAGTTACGACCTGTCCCTCGTCATTCTACAGAAATCTTGGCTGACTTTACGCCAGTTTCATCAGCTAACAAATATAATATTACAGTAGCAGACGTAAGTACGGGAGAAACCATATTTAAGGATACGGTTACACAGGATGTGTATAATCCAATTACGGGAATGAAACCTGGTCAATATTACGATGTTTCTGTATCAGCTATTAATGACACTGGAGAGGGTACAGCAAAGCATGTATCTTTTCTAAGCCTACCAGACAGCCCGAACGGATTCCGGAATGTAACTGTAAGAGAAGATGGAATCGATTTGAAGTGGAATTCTGTAATCACTGCCACCTACTACGCCCTAGAACGTGACAAAGTATCGGTTTATAACGATGTGTATACAGAATTCACCGATAGTGATCTTCAGGCGGGAACAGAGTATGGTTATAACGTTTCCGCTGCAAATGCAACAGGATTCGGAGACTATGCTCATCTGGGAGTCATCACTTTACCTGATCGAGTAACTACAATATCGAGTGTGACGAAGGATGTGTATGCTATCGGTGTTGCGTGGCAGGATGTGCAGGGGGCTGAAGGATACATCTTGAATGTTAACGATGAACCGAAGGTGCGGGTTGCGCGTGGTATCCATTCTTATACTTTTGAGGGCTTGCCTGCGGGTAGATCTGCCAATATTAAAATACGAGCCTACAATCGAAGTGGTACAGGTAAAGATACATCTATCAACGCATTAACACTACCTGATTCGGTTGTGCAACTTGCAGCTGAAGATGTTCGTGAGCACGATGCCACATTGATATGGGCCCCGGTTGATGGGGCAACTCAATATAAGGTAACGATCAACAGTCAAAATTTTTATAGTACGGAACCACGTGTGGTTGTATCTGGTTTAACAGGTGGGAGAAACTATGATTTTCAAGTGAGCAGTGGGAACAGTAGTGGTTTCAGCCAGCCAGCGTTGGGTGAGCTGCTGACACTTCCTCCTGAAGTACAAAATGTTAATGTTACAGAACTTGAGGGTGGCCAGATTTCACTGAGTTGGGATGAAATCAAGAGCTCTTCTCAATATACTGTAACCCGTAAAGATACGGGGGAAGTTTTTAACACCAGAGATGCCCATATTAAGCTTTCAGATATCCAGCCTGGTATGATTTACTCTTTTGCTATACAGGCCGTGAATACAACGGGGGTAGGTAATCTAGCTCCCTTTACGTATCGCGCTTTGCCAGGTCAAATATCAGACAATAGATTGACTGTGAAAGAAGTAACAGATACCGATTTGGTTGTTACGTGGAAAGAAGCTTCGGGTGCAGATACTTACAATGTCTACCAAAACGGGGTGCTTATCGGTCATACGACCTCCCATGAATTTAAAGTAGATGGATTGGATAGTTCTACATTGTATCGTATTACCGTCAAGCCATTGAACACAAGTGGTGAAGGTAAGCAGACAGAAGATCAGGTCGAGACGCTGCCGTCTCCAGCGTTTGCGTTTTTGAAGACGGAAACAACGAATAGTGAGTTTATCATCCATTGGGAATCAGACCATGAAAATGATATTTTTGTTCTCGCTAGTGAAGGAGGAACAGAGCTATATCGTGGTAAGGATCGAAGCTATATCTGGAGACAACTTAAAGAGAAGCAGTTGTATACAGTTCAACTTTGGGCAGAAAATAGTCAAGGAAAACGCACAGAGGCAAAACAAGCGCATGGAAAAACAACGGGAAATACTGTGGACGTAGGTGGCGGAGCAGGAGGGGCGGAGAGTGTAAAACCGATTCAGCCTGTTATAAAGGAACCGATAGAAACAGAGCACATTCAAGATTCAACCGTTGAGAAGAAGCCAAATCATTTTAGCGACATTGATCGGATATTTAATAAAGAAAAAATAAATGTGCTTGCCGATTTGGGTATAGTAAAGGGAACAACCCACACGCTATTTGAGCCGAACAGACCTGTAACGCGTATGGAGTTCACTTCGATGCTGGTCCGTTCCTTGAAATTACCGCTCGAAACGGATGTGACTTTAGGCTTCGAGGATATTAATCCATCGGCGTGGTACGTTGATCTGCTCAAAACGGCGATTAAAGATCAGGTCGCTCGCGGGTTTAGTAGTAGAGAATTTGGCCCAGATCGGGTCATTAACCGTGAGCAAGCGGCTAAAATGGTGAATAACATTATTAAGGCTACACCACAGCAAGAAAGCAGTGCATACTCAGATTCCTCTCAAATTGTAGAGTGGGCCAGAAAGGATGTACTTGGCCTAACCGAGATTAATTTAGTACAAGGATATCCAGATGGTAGCTTCCGTGCCAAGCAGGAGGTCACACGTGCGGAAGCGGCAGAGATGATTTATAACATGCTTCAAATGAAATAGAATAAATCAAGGGGCGGCATTGGCCAGCCCCTTTTTTGTGTGTACTAACTTATTCTGCAATAGCGGGGTTTATATTGGATGCTCTGTAGGCAGGAACGCCATTAATGAGTGCGGTTTTAAGCTGAATATATCGTATACCATAATAGGAGGTTGTACTACTCAAGCCGGATGAAAGTACAGTTATTTTATAATATGAAAAAGGAATCTCATTACTAAATTGATAAGTTGTTTTTGCAGTGGTTGGCAAAGTTTCGACTTCACCTAACCTAAACCAATTTTCTCCGTCATTAGAGCCGTGAAAAGAAAATGAAAGTATAAAAGCTCGAGAAGATGGCTGAGCTAAAAGAATATCATTGATCGTCTTACCTGTATCTAATTTGAAGATGATCTCTCCACCTTTACCGCTTAAACTGCTCTCCCAATAGAGATTATTATCGACTAAAACATTTTTCGGAAAAGTATTTTTAGAATCCCCGTTGGTTGAAACATTTTCCTCTGCTATAACAACAGGATCTACGGAAAAAGTATAGTTGTCTGGATTTTGACTGAATTTTGCCATGTTGAAATTCCTCCTTAAGTTTAATTTTTGAATGTGGTGAAAAGGTTGATTTATATCATTTATATGGAACTCTCTATGAATATATTCCTTGATGATGGAATGCATACTAGTGTTTAAACGGTCCAACATCATAATAGTAAGCTCATTTGCGGGCGGGGGAGTTGCATGTTTAGAATATAAATAACTAATTGAGGTGCGAGAATGGAAATGGATAGAATATGAAAATATACACTTATTATTTGGGAGACGGCATATTCCCTTTGGATTGGGAAGTTTGTTTTAGTACTGTTGAGGAATATAAAAGAAAATTATTTGAGAAGTACACGGCTTCCCAAGAATATAATTATTTTGTAATAGATGGATTTAATATGCTTACCGACAAAATAGATGCGATTCTGAATTATGCTCTAGAGAACTTTCGAAAAGAATTTCCTCACAATTATGAGTTGCGTTGTCCGGCTATGATATTTCCATTGCCAAGAGGCGATGAAAGTAATGGTGCTGATTTTGCTATTGTTTTAAAACGAGATGAAGATGGAGATACAATGGTCTATTCCCCTCTCCCATTGTCATATTTAGAAAGAAGTTAATGCTCTACTGAAAGAAAATGAGGAAACCAAGTGTTGAATAATGTAAAGCTATCCCGGCTTTCCCCCTGGCTATATGGAGTGCGTTGATTTGTATCGAAGAGATGTTTACGTTTCGAATTAAGTATTGGAAGTTGCTCCAGAAAGATATCCAGCAAATTGTTACGGGGCAGTTTTCGGAGTACAGGCACGGATGGGCACCTGCCTACATACAATAAACAGACCGCAAGCCCGGTAAGTAACAAAGGCCGGTAAGTTCGCAACTACCTCAGGAGGTGTCATCCGTGCCCGGACTATTTAGCGCTATCGCTCTGTTCATCAAGGAATTGACGCTACTCGTTTCCTACGTGAAAAACAACGCCTTTCCGCAGCCATTGACTGAGAAAGAGGAAGCTCGACACCTAAAGCTGTTTGCCGAAGGCAACGCACACTCCCGTAACACACTCATTGAACATAACCTACGGCTGGTGGCCCATATTGTGAAAAAATTCGATAACACCGGCGAAGATTTGGAGGATCTTATATCCATCGGTACCATCGGACTGATCAAGGCCATTGAAAGCTTTCAGACTGGGAAAGGCACCAAGCTGGCAACATTTGCAGCCCGTTGTATAGAAAATGAGAACTCAATGACTATAGAGTAGCATACATATGCAAGAAAAAAGCCCCGAAAAGGGGCGTCTGTATGTTATAATCTGGGTTGTACAACACACCTTGAGTGGACGCACCCTCCGAAAGGAGGTGATGCGATGCACATTTCGTTTGGTGAAGTGCTTACTTTTGGGATCTTCCTGATTGCTTTGCTAACTTACATCGATAAACGTAAATGACCCGCTCTAAGGTTGCCACCAGTGCGGGTCACTCATTCTGACTAAGCATTACTCAGGAGGGTTTCCCCACTCAAGTTGTTTGTACTAGGGACGGTTGGTGCACCGTCCTTATTTCTATTCTTATGTTATCACACCATGTTTATTCATGGCAATTCAATTTACATTCAAATATGGTGTATACATAACAAAGCTCTGCTAACCTTAATGGGTCGGCAGAGCTTTTATTCATGGTGATTGAATTACTGATAAGAAATTATTGAGTTTCAATATCCTCGGTCTTCTTAGATATATCTACTCCATACTTAGTTTGTAACTCCCCTAAAGAATTTGTATACATTTTCAAATTTTCATTGCTCAAATCAGAGTTTATTTTTAGATTAGCTTGTGCTTCTGATGCCTTTTCGTCACTTACTTGATAGTCATTGGGTTTATCAGCTACATATTTCATGAGTGTAACAGTATCTGATTGAAGATCAATGGCTGCAGAAATTGATTCAAGTAATTTCTCATGAGTATCAGTTATGCTCTTGTAATCTTGGTATTTTGAAATTAATTTTCTTTCCTCTTCTTGAATATCTATAAGTCTATGGAGCTTTTCATCCTGTATTTCCACAGTTAAATCTTCTATTTTCTGTTGTTTTCGCTCAAGCACATATTTTACAACTATCATCTTATTTTCATTCATATACTGAGTTAGTTTTTCTTTCATTGTGGATTCTATTTGATCTTCTTTGGCCTTTTCTAATAGCGTTTGTGCATCAGAGTTTGAAGGATTATCAATAAGCGCATTGTTAAAACTGTCTATTGCTAAACTGTATTGTTTGCTTTTTAAGTATTCTTTCCCATGATTCATATTTTTTTCAAACTCACTTTGGCCACAACCAACTAACACAAAAATGACAGCGAATGACAAAACATAAAAGATGAGCCGCATTTATAAACCACCTTTTGAAAAATTATGATATACCAATTTATCTATATTATCGTCATTTCCCGATATTTCCAATGGGTTTTTTCTCGCCAGAATTCACCAATATATGATATGTTTAACCTGTAGCGCAATATTAGCGCTTCACAGTACGTGAATGAGTGTACTGTTATCCCGGTCAGAGCGACTTTCGTCACTCATCTGCTACTGCTTTCTATACGTTCATAAAGATCTTCCATGTGGCAGCCAATAGCCCCGGCAATGGTCATGGCTGTTCCGTAAGACATCATTGTTCGGTTTGTTGCGTAATCGGATATTTGCGATTTGCTCATTCCGATCTGTTCGCATAACCATTGTTGATTCTTACGTATCTCCTTTAAACGTATAGTTAGCAGGCAGCGACCAGGCTTATATACCATGATCATGCCTCACTGTTATTTTATTCTTGAATAAGAACACGCGTTCCCTTAAAATGAAGTATACTGATAGCAATTATGCAACGGGAGCTGATACGCATGGAGAAAAGGATCGTTTTTAACATCACAAAAGAAATATTGGAGGAAATTGGTTTAAATCCTGAGTTTGTACTTAACAACATTAGGAAGGCCAATGTTAAACCAGAATGTGTTAAAGATCATCTCCATCGTTCTGAGAATCATGATTTTTGTTCTTCATAGCTCTCTCTGCCCTGACAAACGCAATAAATCTGTGAACTTCGTCTTCCTTTAATTCCACTCCATCTACTTGAAAATTAAATTTCTTAATTATGTCTTCATCAGCTAAATCAAGTGAATCAATTAGTTCTCTTGAAGGTTCTGTTAATATCTGCGTTCGAATATCAGTTCTGCCCATTAAGTAATCAATTGAGGCGTTATGAAAGTCAGCCATTTTATTTAATGTTTCGTGATCAGGGTTCCTAGTTCCGAGTTCGTATTGTGAGTAGGCGGATCTTGTAATGCCCAATTTTTCCGCGATTTTCTCTTGAGTCAATTTCTTCTCTTTCCTCAAGCTAATAAGGCGATCCGGCAGCAATTTGATTATCTCTCCTTTAATTATATTCATTTATTGAATCCCTCCTGTATTTTACTCCACATAATGTGTCAAATAAAATTAATGCCACGAAAAGTTGCAATAAAGTTTTTTTAGCTAAATAAAGCCACAATTTGTTGCAAAAACATATTGACAACCACAAAATGGAGAGTTATAGTATAAACATGAAATGCCACAAAACGTGGCTAAAGCATGAAAGGCGGTGTAAGATGGTCACTATGAAAAGGACATTGCTTGCCGAACTACGTAAGTCCGAAGGTTCCCAAGAAGATGTGGCAAAAAACTTAGATATCTCTAGACAATATCTGAGCATGATGGAACTTGGTTTAAGAAACCCGACAGCTAAGCTAATGGTCAAAATGGAAAGGCACTTCAAGATTCCAGCTGAAAAAATATTTCCAGACCTTTTTTTTGAAGACGATTGCCACAAAATGAAGCAAAAACGAAAAACTGCTTAAAGGGAGTGATCAAGTGACACAAATTTCACTTTCGTCAGACTTAATTGAAATCACTGCTGAAATAAACAGCTTCAAACAAGTTGCTGGACAAGCTGTGATTGAAATAGGAAAGCGACTCAAACATGTCAGGGATAACGACCTTGTACATGGGCAATGGGAAGCATGGCTTCAATCACTGGACATTGTTCCAAGAACTGCACAAAGAATGATTCAGGCTTTTGAACAATTTGGAAAAGCGACGACGTCGTCGCATTTGTCTACTGGAAAGATTTTCGAAATGCTGTCACTTCCCGAATCCATTGACCGCGAAGAATTCACTAAACAAGCACACGAAATACCATCAACTGGCGAACAAAAAACAGTTGATGAAATGACCGTTCGTGAGCTTAGAGAAGTGAAGAAAGCACTTCAACAAGCACAGAAGCAAGCTGAGACAGCGAAAAACTCAGCCAATCATTTTGAACACCTGTGGCAACAGGCAAAGAACCAGCCGCCTAAAGTCATCACTAATTCCGTTGAAGTGGTCCCTGAAACCATCAAACGTGAACTGGAGGACTTGAAGTTTCAAAACAACAATCTGCGTGCTGGTTATCAAGAGGCAAGACATCAACTCGAAAAATTTGAGCTTCGAGACACTACAGACTTTGATGAAATCGAAGCGCAGAAGCAACGGAAGAAATTGCAACATGAAGCAGATGTGAATGTCCTACAGATTCGATCCAAAATCAATCGTTTTTTGGAAGATGCAGCTATAACAACCTTAATGGAAGGTGCGCTTTCAGCGGCTGACCCCATTACTAAACAGAAGATACGAGAAAGCATTGAAATGCTTGAAAGCTTCACTACCCAAATAAAAACGGCCTTAAGTGGTCGAATAATCGGAGGCGTTATAAATGAGTAAACCAATCGAGCAAACACAATTAGTACCTGTATATGGATTCCTTCAAAAGTCGCTGGAATCACAAGAGCAATCCAACAAGTCACTTCAATTAATGCTTAATCGCATGATGAACATCGAAAGCCATGTAGATGAACGATTTGCTGAAATGACAGAAATGGTTCAGGAAGTTCGCGACTCTGTCTGCTTAACCAATGCTGAATGCTCCATGCTTCACAGTGCAGTAGCAAGTAAATCGACTTCTCTTGCTAAAGATCGCTACCAAGATGAAGATATGGAATTCCGCAAGGTTGTAGGTAAGTATCGTCGGATGATCTGGAAGCAACTTAAGCGTAAATTCGATGTTCCTAAGTACAATTGCATTCGACGTATTGACTTTAAAGAAGCTGTACAGTTTGCAAGCTCATTCAAACCAGAAGCTTACATCTGAAATGAGGGTATTCCTAACTTGGTAATACCTCAGTAAAAGGACGTTGGTTAAATCTACCCCCTTACAGAACGACCTAAGTAGAACTTAGCCCGTCAAAAATATCAACATCTTGACACATATGTAAGAACAACCACAACCCATTGTACATCTAGGAGGGCAAGACATGAAAGTAAATTTCATCCAAGGCGAATTGTCGCTCCAGTTACGGAAATCCATCTTACAGGATTTTGGAAACAACAAAATACCGGATTATATCAAAAAAGATGCACCCAAGGTGGTGAACAAGTGAAGCAGACAGAACAGAAGGGACCTGAGTTCCAGAAGTCCTTACGTGAAGCGATGAAAGAATTCGCTAAAGATAAACAGCTTACTGAATCTAAAAAACAGAAGGGAAGTGCCAAGCATGGCTAAACATCCAAGAGAGATTGAAAACCGCGTGCTGACACCAGTTATCGCTTTTAAACGTCCTGAATCAACGCCTGAACCATTCCAAGAATCAACTAATGCAGTGATCTGCAAGTGTGGCTGTGGCTGTAAGATCAACAAAAGCATGGATAGTTATGTAATTATCGACGGTGATTTGTTCTTAGACGATGGATGCGTAACAAATCACTTCATTAAAGAGGCAGGAGGGCGGCGAGTATATGGCGGGGCTTGCTAAAGGATTGAGAAGCAGTGTGGACGTTATGACGGAATACCATGTGTTAACTGAATGCGGCCGCAATCTTGCTGAATACGATTTTGATATTGATAGTCTATGTCGTCGGCTTGAACAGCGTAATTACAAGCCAAAATTAATAGAAACAGTAGAGGAATACGAAGCGAATTTGGCTGCATATGCCAAGCTCGCAGTTGAATTGGACAAGATGTTTCACCCAGAAGACAGCAGGGAGGACAAACGCACAGCATGAGGTTTCGCAACGTAGACGATATTTTAAAGCATTACGGTTGGGGAGGTGAGGTCAAACTTGTGGAGGTGAAGAAGGATGACGGATCGCAGGGTGTTTCTGGAACTGGCAAAGATCGCAAAACAACGCGGGACGCTAACAAAAACGTTGCTGAGGGTGTACCTGAAAAACATGGTGATAGCTTATAAAAAAGAAAAAGCTGCCGAAGCAACGGCAGCACAGATCAAGCACATATCAAAAGTAAGTATCGTGATTATACCACAACGAAAGGTCGAATGGTATGAAAATATCGGATGAACGGACCTACTATGTGTTACAGCACAAAGAAGGATACTTCATCGACATAGCAGGGAATATGAGCACTGACTTTATGCGTGTCACACGTTGGCACAATATCGAAGAAATTAACGACTATCTCTATAGAAGCAAACACTATGCACCAACGGACCCAGAGAATTACCGTGCTCGTAAAGTAAAAGCCACCTATGAATTGGAGGATGAGACATATGAACATCTATCAAAAATTGATTGAGGTGCGGAAAGAGGTTCCTTATATACAGAAGGCGGATAAGGGATCGCAGTATCAATATACAGGTTCAAGCCGTGTGCTAGCTTCACTCAAGAAAAAAATGGACGAGCTAGGGTTACTCCTAGTGCCAGCTATAACAAAACCTACATTGCATGAATCAACCGTGGAATACGAAGAGACTGACCAAAAGGGAAACAAGAAGCCTAAACGAACTACGACGTACTTTACAGAGCTTGAAATGACTATGACATGGATCAATGCAGATGAACCCAAAGAGCAAATAACAGTCCCTTGGTACGGTCAGGGAGTGGATATAGCAGGTGAGAAGGGTGTCGGTAAAGCCCTAACATATGCTGAAAAATATTTCATGCTCAAATTTTTCAACATCGCTACAGATAAAGACGATCCAGATTCATTCCAGCAAACTCATGGATTGGTCAATATGATTACCTCCAAACAAGTCGGCGAGGCAAAAAAGATGTGGCTTGAACTTGGATTTAGTGCAGATGCCATTAATCAGCAGACATTAAAACTCTACAGAAAGCAGCTAACACAGCTTACAGAAGATCTAGCAGATGATTTCATTACTAAATTGCAGGCTATGAAAGCCGAAAAGGAGACAGCTTAAATGTTGAACTTATCCGTACTGATTGGACGTCTAACACGCGATCCTGAATTGAAATATACACCAAGTGGAATTGCAAACACTACGTTTACTCTTGCCGTTGATAATCCTTTTTCTAAAGACAAAGAAGCTGACTTTATTCCCATTGTAGTATGGCGTCAGCAAGCTGAGGCTTGTGCTAACTATTTACGCAAAGGACGATTGTGCGCAATTGAAGGTCGGATTGCTACTCGTAACTATGAAAAGGACGGACGCAAGGTATATGTAACGGAAATTATCGCTAACAACGTGCGCTTCCTAGAACGACCTGAGAATGGTGGGCAACAGCTTGAACGACAAGACCCGGACTATTCACGAGGAGTGAGCGATGATGATCTTCCATTCTAAATATGAACGAGATAAAGACCCATTTTACGACGATGGTGGACCCTTACCCGAGCCTATTGACGGACCATTTTAGGAGGTAGCTATGGCACTCGCGAAACGAAAGAAACCTATACCAGAGTGGCGCCAGAGTATTCTGGCCCACCATAACCGCCGGGGAAAGCCTAAAAAGAAGCGTGCTCCTGTTGATCCAGAAGTTATGAGCAAAGAGAAAGTACGTGCTGCTGTGTCTGAGCGTGACGCATCTGTAGGCGCTCATAATTGCTGCCTATTGAGTGGTAGACCGGGACCGGGATTACACTTGCACCGCATCGTTTACGGCTCACAGGGAGGCAAATACGAGGTAGATAACTGCGTATTGCTCTCATATGACATGCATGCATTGGTACACAGCAATAAACGAGTATGGCAACCCATACTACTAGACCATATCAAGGCAATGAAATATGCACCTGATATGACTCCAATATATCAAGCGAGAAATCTATAGCCCCCAAGGGCAGAGAGGACAAACACATGGGTGAGCAATTGAAAATCGTTTGTTGGGCGACAGGTTTTAAGTTCGAAAATGGAGCCTATGAGGTTCATAGCCAAGATGGCCGTTTTCAAGGGTTTTGTTCTGTAGCGAGTTTAAAAGAAAAAGGTTTGGTACGGCGGATAGACCATACCAAGAAGGCAGAAGTATTTTTAAACACGGATGAAGGTCGGGCGTGGTTCAGAAAGAACCGCACAGTTTAGCCCCATAGGGGATAAGAAGGAGGCTTAGCCCTCCATAAGGGGGAGAGACACATTAACCTTGAAGAGCATTTGAAATCTGAAATTAAAAAATATAGCCTGTGGGCTTTCCTTGAAGCACACGGGAGTCGGGAAGGTAGTTTTAGTTCTGGCTATCTTCAAGCCTTGGAAGATGTGCTAGCCAAACTTAAAGAATGTGAGCAATTAACACTATTTTAAGGGGGATACACCCCCTACTACCTATACCAAAGGAGAGATACAATGAGAGTCATTTATATAAAATGGCACGCAAATTACGAGGAATTGAAGCTGTGTGAGACATACCCAGCCACTCGTTATAAGCCGGGCTGGATACTTATTGGCACGGTGCTCTATAGAGCAGGATGTTTCGAAGAGGCATAACAGCCTCTTACCCTATACCCTAAACAAATTAAAAGGAGCGAATGAAAATGTTTACAGAAACGAATGATCGGAAGTTATTGCGCGAGATCGGATACGAAGAAAGCCTGCTTGCAACCATGACAGATGAGGATTGCGAAGCAGAGGTACAAGAACTGCCGTACAACGCCTAAACAGAGGCCTTCGGGCATCTTACCCTATACCCCTATATAACACTCAAGGAGGAACGAGGAATGAAAAATATTAACGAGGTACTCCGTAAGTTGGCAGAGACCAGATTGTCATGTCCAACTTTTATCATAGATGAGCTTGAAAGATTATATTACGAGTCCGAAGAAAACGGAATGGCTACCGCTCTGCTGGAGTCAGACCTATTATCTAACAAAAAGGAGCTTGCAGAGAGGGAGCGGACAATAGACCATCTTCGCAAGTCCCTAGAAGCGACCGTGATACCGTTTAAATTTTACGCTGATCCGAACACGTATGATCCTGTTCATTTGGACAAGCTTGGATACATCATTATAGATGAAGATGGCGGAGCGTCAGCCAAAGCTGCGTTGGCAGCGGTGTTGAAGGCATTAGGTAGGGAGTAACCCACCAATACAATACGCTCAGGCGTGGAAGGGTGATAGATATGTCGGTAAAGGATATGACAGACCAGCAGCTTAACATGCAGCTTGAAATACTTTTGGGAGCAAAGGAGGACAGACACCGCAAGGGCAATGTCATAAAGGGTACTTACTCTGTAAGCCCGAAAGATTACTGCGCCGATCCTGCCGCCTCTCTGGAGGTACAGGCAAATGCTATAGAGGTAGATGCGGCTTCATACGTTCAAAATTTACAGGAAATCAAGTGGGGGCATATGTTTACTGAAACCTTACTTGTACGGATTGCAGAGCTTATTAATGCCAGTCCCCGAGAGAGGGCAGAGGCTGCTTATATGACATTATCAAGCAGGGTGTAGGACCTACACCCACTAAGGGAGGATATATAGATGAAAGGTCATCCAGATGAGGTTAAGCAAAAATGTCAACGCGATAAATGTAGTCGTGAAAGATATGAATTGATACAGTCTCCAATTCCAGGCGATAAGAGGTTCGTATGTAGCAATTGTTGGAACTACCTTTACAAGAAAAGCAAGACGACAAAATGAACTGGGAGGAAATATTGATGAAAGCATGCCCATTTTGTGGAGGAACACCATACATCAACCGATGGCATAGCGAAAAAGGTACAAGCATTAAATGCAAGAACTGCGGATGCACAACACAAGTCGAATACGGGGAAAATGGAGCTCTTGCGGTGTGGAATAAGCGCACAGCAGAAACCGCAAGACCGCTTGATGAGTGGCATGAGGATCATGGAGCTGTACTATGGTGGGAATTCCCGATTGTGGAACCTCCATATTGCGGAACTCCATTGGATGCAGACTGGCCTGATTATCATACGCATTGGACGCCAATAAACATACCCGTTTTAAGGGAGGAACAACAATGACAGACAAACCAGAGAGACTTATAAGCGCAGATAAATTGCTTGAGTGGGCTGAATATGAAACTTGGGAATTATATTGTGACCTAAAGGCAGAAATAGAATGTAATACGTTTGATCCAGACCCACCACAGCAGCCAGATATACAGGTAGGGGAACGTAACTGGCAAGAGGATATGGACAAGGTTAATGCATACAAGCATACACAAACTCTAGCACACCGACCACCAGGCATGGAACTTCCCACATATGGATTTAAATTTGAGTCTCCTTTTGTCCCTCTTGAATACTGGCTCCAACAATATGCAGCACTTGAAAGGGAATACGAACGGTTCCAGAAGGCTGCAATGGGCTGGAATGATGATTTAACCGCCGTTGAGAAAGCATATGAAGGACTACAAGCGAATTGTGTAAGCCGTGGAGAATATGAAGCGACATTAAAGAAACTGGACGACATGACCAAAGCATATCATGCTCTCCTGCAAGATAAAGGAGACAAGCTATGACACTTGAACTTGCTATGACCCCATCACAATATAACGAAATGATGAAGGAGATTGCTCGTGCTCACCGCTTTGGAGGATTGAGTAAAGCGATTTGGGATGACGAAGAAGCACGAAGTCGCTGCAAATACATCAAATATGTCCGTCCTAATTGGGATATGAGAGATGGCAGATGCTTTTCAATTCGTTTTGATCCGTGCGGAAAAGAATTTCATAGCGGATACGGCGAAACAGTACCGCTTTACGATCAAATTGTGGAATGGTTGAACAGTCCAAGGGAGAACACCCCATGATAAGAGCCTATACCTATATATTATGCGCATTACTGTTATATGTGGGTGTAGTCAGTATAGATAGGTATATGATCATCATGCCGATTGAACCGAACACTTTGAGCATAGGGAGAGTTGTCCATGAGTGACGCTATACGCCCGTATCACTACTCTTTCGGTGGCATTGAACCAATTGACTTCATGCATGTGAAAATGTCTCCTGCGGCTTACAGAGGCTTTCTAGCAGGCAACGTAATTAAATATATCTCTCGCTATGAGCATAAGAATGGATTGGAAGATTTGAAGAAGGCAAGATATTACCTTGATCGTCTCATAAAAGACTCGGAGGAAAGTGAAGATGGCAGCAAACAGCGATTACACACTACTGAAAATTGACCTCGCCTATGCTGAAGAGAAGCGAGACGAGGCCGACAGATACGGAAACTATGCGGATGTCATGCACTACGAATGGCAGATTGACCGCATCAAGCAAAAGATGGATCGACTCGAGCAGAGAGGGGCTTAGTTCTCGTCTGGTACATGTTCCAGTATATCACCAGGCTGGCATCCAAAGAAGGTACATAGGGCGTCAAGCGTAGCATAGTCGATGCCCTTACCTTCATCGTTATAAAGCTTTGCCAACGTTTTACGTGTGATGCCAGTTTCTCTCTCTAACAAAACAAAGTTCTTCACCTTATGTTCACCCATTAAAACGGACAATTTGTTACGGATCACGAGATCACCTACACACTTATTATTTAATTCTATCATATACAGTTCATGTGATAAGTAAACAGTATAGACCAAAATGAGTAATATAGTACCCATAATGGGTAGAATAGAGTATACTAGAATCAACAAGAACAAATGAGAGGGATGATGAAATGGTTCGCTATTACTATCACGAATGGACAAACGAGGAAGAAAGAATTCTTACCGATATCATGACTACTGGCAGGCAGCAACGAATGAAAGTGGACGAGCTATTTGTCCAAGCTGCTGCTGAACTTGAGAGAACAAAGGCATCTGTAAGAAACCACTGGTACAAAATGAACAGCGATCAAAGTCAAGCGGTTTAGGTGGTGATTTTATGGCCTTCATCGGTATTGACCGGGACATAAGAAATCATTGGATTTATAAAGATCCGGAATACTTCAAAGTTTGGTTTGAAATGCTGTGTTGCGCCAGGTATGCGAGAGAGCCAAAGACAGATTTTCAGGATGGTGAAGTATACACGCTGAACTATGGGGAATTTATGTTTGGTCGGATTAAGTGGAGCGGTCGGTTAAACGTGGGAGAACAGAGGATTAGAACTCTTATAAAAAAGCTAATTAAAGAAGAAATGATCGAGTTAGTTTCAAAACATAGATACTTCTCGATCTACAAAGTTATAAATTACGAAAAATTTAACCATCTGAATAACCAGCAGGAAACCCATACAGGGCAAGGGATTCAAGGTGATGCTAACCAGCAGACTAACCACCTGCTAACCACCTGCCAACCATCTGCTAACCATCTGCTAACCACAAAAGAACAAAGTAATAACAAAGATAACAATGTAAACAAAGATATAAAAGATATATATGAATTTTGGAATTCTCTCGAAATTATCAAACATCGGGAACTGACTCAGAAAATGAAATCTAGTATAAATGCCCGACTAGAGAACATGACCATTGATGAAATAAGAGAGGCTATTGGTAACTACAACACTATTATTACAAGCGAACTCTATTGGTATACGTACAAGTTCACTTTGGACAAGTTTATGAATCCCAAAAACATCGACCAGTTTCTAACTGAGAACAAACCATTTGAAACATTCAGAAAGCAAAAAGGAGGTGGTAACGGTGGAAAGAGTGGGCGATATGATGCAAGACATGCAGAAGCGAGTAGAAAAGATGCGAGCAAACATGAAGAACTCTTCATCGGGAAATTTGGAGACAACACAATTGAAAACCCAGAAGAATTCGACAGAATGCTCAGAAACTTCGAATAAGGATGGCTGCCCGAAGTGCGATTACACCGGGACCATTAATACATTCCGCTGGGTAGAGGATGATAGCTATACGGATAAACATGGAAAACCCATACCCCGAGAGATTGCCACCGTAGAGCTTTGCAGTTGCTTCTATGAGCGTCAATTTAACAACTATAACCCAACGGATGGATTTTCACCTAAAGAGCGCACATACCTCTTTATGACCGCGACAATGGATGATTATAACCGGACACAGTTTTCTAAAGCTATTGATTTTGTCAGAAATATAGAGGTCCACATGCAGGCTGGAACATGGCTCTACATTTTTGGTGACGATGAACGGGCAACAGAGGTCCAGAAGAAAGCAGGCTATGAAGTCTCTGCTTTTGGAACTGGAAAAACATACATGATGCAGTGTATTGCTAACGCGCTGGCCCATCGCAAGATACCAGGACTGTATGTGACAGAGGAAAAGCTATTTAGCGATATCAAGTCCACATATAACCGGGACAGTGACGAATCAGAGGAAGAAGTACTCCAACGGTATTACCGTGTGCCAATCCTGATGATAGACGACATATTCACTGCGCCTTACAAAGACTGGGCGGAAGGAAAACTATACAGCATATTGGAAGAGCGTAAAAACCATAGCAAGGTAACGATCATGACCAGCAACTATGCAACAGGTCGTATCCGCCACAGGTTGCCGGAGCATGGCGGCAAAATAGCCAGCCGGATCAACGGACAAGCTGAGTTGATTGAAATGATTGGTCCAGATCGTAGACCACAAATAAAAATAGAGTCTGCTTAGACTCCAATAAGAAGGGAAGAAGATACGGATGCGAAATGTAATTTTTGATGTAAGCAAGGAAAGTGTAGGAATTTTGGTAGATCAAATCAAAGGTCAAAATGAGGATAGTTTAATTGCACTGGCCCCACTTTCTAACGGCGTTACAGTCCATGCACCAAATAAAAAAGGCAAATACAAGGGGTACCATCGCTTAGAGCTCCAAGTAATGATACCGGAAGATGCCATTCAGGGTGAGGGTGCTTTAACAGATTTCGGTGCATTCGTGATGCTCAGACTACCAAGAAAAAGGGTGCGGGATCATCTTAAAAATGAAACTGTAAAGGGTGATCGGATATGAATCGTGATGAAGTAATAGCTAAATGGAATAGTATGCAGCCACAAGAGCGAGATATATGGATTGCTACGGATGTGATGGGATATAAGGCGGATCGAGTCAGACCAGGGATGATTATCAACAGTAAAGGTTATTCAACCTCACCAGCAATGTACAGCACTGACATAGGCGCAGCATGGGAAGTGCTAAAGAAATTCAAAACATACCAAATCACATATTCTGAATCAGGATTTTCACATTCAGGAATGAAATACAGAGTTATTGTCGGTAGAAATCAGGATGTGGCTTATTCGGATATAGAAACTGAAGCCATCTGTTTAGCAGCTCTAATAGCTCAAGGAGAGGGGATAGAGGAATGAATACAGGCGAAGAATTGACCGAGGAGCAACGACACAACATGGTTAACTTCATCAAAAGAACTTTTGGCGAGAGTGTAAATGATAGTGAATTAACAAGTGATGATCAAATCAAAAAGATCTATAACGAGGCTGTAAATTATTCAGATTGGGGATTGTAGCATAGCGGCAGCCGAATAAAATCACAGCCCCTAAAGAGAAAGGAGAGGAATAGATTGATTGAAAAATGTAACTATTGCGGTAGCCAAGTAATCTGCGTATCGACAAAAGAATTCTATGGTCGCGACTACGGCGGTAACATCTGGAAATGTACAAGCTGTGACGCTTATGTAGGGACGCATAAAGGCTCTAAGGTGCCGCTTGGCACATTGGCTAACAAGGAGCTTAGACAACTCAGAAATCAGGCTCACGCACTGTTTGATCCGTACTGGAGAAAAGGACGTATGAGCCGTCATGGAGCATATCGAAAACTTAGCGAATTTATGAATCTTCCAAAGGCGGAAACTCATATTGGTATGTTTGATGTAGATAAATGCCGCAAGTTAATTAATGGATTTGCTGATTTTATTGAAAAGGGAGTGGTAAACCATGGATAAGAAGATACAAGAGATACGGGAAGCGCTGGCAGAAGCTACCCAAGAAGACGAGGGAATGACATGGATTCATGCCGATGGAGAAAAGGCGATTGAGTATATATCCTACCTCCTACAACAGATAGAGATTAAGGATAAGGTACTGGAGTTTTATGCTAACCGAGAGAATTGGAGGCAAAAAGGACCATTCAGAGTAGCTGAAATGGATTACGATAACGGCAAATGCGCTCGTGCAGCTTTGAAAGGAGAGGATACAAGTGAGTAGACCATATAGAGTATGGGACACAGAAAGTAAATGCTTCTGGCAGGATATTAACGAGGCACATGTAGGATGTATCGGGCAGTTGTTTATAAAGCCTTCAGGAGATTTTGTATTAAGGCAGAACGGAACGATCATCCATGAAAGCATGTTTCCGGGTAGATTCATCCGTCAGGACTCCACCGGACTAAAAGACCGTAACGGTAAAGAGATATACGAGGGAGATATTGTAGAAGAACTTGATTATAGCGATGGTGCATATTTCCCAAAAGAAAGACAGCCTAAAAAAAGAACTGTTGTTGAATACGATATCGGATTTGTTTATGCACGAGCCGCTTACAATTTGCGTGGTGATATGGAAAATGGTCTTTATAAGGGTGAGGTAATTGGAAACATCTATGAAACCCCACTGGAGGATACCCCATGAATCCAATAGACCCCTATGACCTAATGGACAAAGACTGGGACGAATTCATGCGTAGAGGAATGGCAGAGTTAGAGTGGGAGAAAGCACAGAAAGCACAGGAGGATGAGGCAGCATGATGAAAAAATACTATCGTACTGGTGGAGTTATCAGGGAGCAGAAGCAGCCGAAGAAAAAGAAAGGACCACGAGCACCGCGAATGATTGGATATGACACACCATGTGTTGAGCCTAACAGACTCATAGCAAGCTTGTACGAGCCGTTAGACCCTGAGATAAGCGAATATATTAGACATCAAGCAAATGCAGGCGTACCACGCTCTCAAATCGCTAAAAGGCTTGGTATACCTAAAACGAGGGTAGTTCATGAACTGGACAAGACCAAAAAGTCAGAGCATGGAGGTGCGGCATGATAACGTTTGAGGTAAACATTACGCCAATGGGTGCAGTTCGCATGACGCAGCGGAGCAAGTGGAAAGACCCGTCAGCACAAAATTACCTCACCT
This sequence comes from Paenibacillus sp. EKM212P, assembly GCF_011066115.1. Classification (NCBI taxonomy): domain Bacteria; kingdom Bacillati; phylum Bacillota; class Bacilli; order Caryophanales; family Paenibacillaceae; genus Paenibacillus; species Paenibacillus sp. EKM212P. The sequence goes on along the minus strand of NZ_JAAMNR010000004.1, from coordinate 253,247 downwards.
ACAAAACTAAGATTGGTTACTTGGCGAGAAAGGAGTTTGATAAGCCGTTATCAGGACCTGTAGGAACAGAGATAGGGTTTTATTACCCGGTACCACAACGCTGGAGCAAGAAGAAAAGAGATGATGCGCTTAAAGGAAAAATATTCCCTATAGTCAAGCCTGATATTGATAATTGTGTCAAGGGAATTTTTGATGCTCTAAATAAAATAGCTTGGCAAGATGATAACCGAGTTGTCGCCTTAGTCACACGTAAGTATTATTCCGAACGACCACGAATCGTTATCAAAGTATGGGAGGTAGAAGCAGCATGATAGCATGTTGGATCAACCAAAAGGACGGATATACCCTTATGGACGATTCTGGGACTCGTATAGGCGTTTTGTTTGTCACGGATGACCGAATACTAGGTTGCAAGTTAAAAGGGCTCTACGAGCCTGCTACGTGGTTTAAAACGGATGGTCATAGATTCATAGGCAAACCACCGGATAAACAAATAGGAGCTTAACATGGACTTAATAGCAGCATTATTGATATACGCAATTGTGATGGTTGCCATACGTGAATATTTGAGATAGTCAAGTGACAACCACATACGAAATGTTGTGTAATAGTGCGAAAAATGTACTATAACGGCACAATATATGGTATAATCGTAGTAAATAGATGAAAATAATCGGATAACGAGGTGTGTACAGGTGGACAAACAACAACAGCTAGAAAATTTGCGGTATGAATTACGGACGGAACAGCAAAAACTTGCAGCAGCAGACCAGAACAAGGTGGCAGTACTTACGCAGCATATTACAGATTTGGAACAAGATATTGAGCAGGATGCCAGACTAGCTGAATATAGCCAGCGCGAAGAAGAAGCGCATGCTGAAATTGCTTATATACTGGACGGGCTTGAGGTAGATGGCATGAAAATGCGTCAGCTTTGCAGTAACGAAGGGGCTTACCAAGTCCTTAGAATTGCAGTGCAAGAAATGATGTCTGATCGTGATACAAAATACCTTGAGGAGCTCAAACGTACACAAGAAGAAGCGGCAGCCATTAAGAAAGAACGCGATGATCTGCAAAAGCAATATGATGATTTGTATGAAAAAACGGATGGACTTAAAAAGGAATTGCAAGCAGCACAAGAAGAGATTGTAGACCTTGGACAGAAACGGGATGCAGCAGCTCAAGAAATCGCACGTTTGAACAGCCATATTGATGACCTGCGTGCTGAAGCTGCTGTTGGTGCATCTGCTGCAACAAAGGTGATAAACAGCAATACATCTGGCGCACTCGCTGAGGCTGTTAAGGCATATAAAGAGTCGTTGCCAGCTATTTACGATGTAGTGCAAGTAGACAATAAGGGATCGAAATTTAAAGCTAAGTTGGCAGAGACAGCCGAAGAAATTACTTTTGGTTGGTTAGACAAAGGTAAATACCGGGAGGTGACCGCTGAACAAGCGGATCAGTTTCGAAGAGCAGCCGAAGAACAAAAACGTGCTCATGAGGATCTGGCACAACCTGGCGGTGTGGAAGAGGCAGACGTTGTAGAACTGCCTACGCAGTTTCAAACGCAAGAGGATGCAGACGGACTGGCTCAAGGGGACGCTGGTCAGCAAGTGGCAGGAAAGACAGTTGAGGAACGCCTCACGGCGCTAGAAGCAATGGTATTTGGTAAAGGAGAGGTAGCCTAACGGCTGCCTTTTCTATCAATGCTTAAACGTGATAAAAGCGTGATGCAGCATTATTGGTTTAATCATCCGGGAATAGAGCATCCATACGCTGTGATGATTGATTTAAAGGATGAAGAGGCAACAGGTTCATTGCTGGTCTACTTCGATTTTGATAGACGAGGTTGGAGTATTGGGCGTTGGACTAAGCCATCATTCCACTTATACGAGGAATACAAACTGCATGAAGGGTACAGAGAGGTTGCTTTTGTGCCATTAGTAGAGTTGAAGGAGGGAATAACATGAAAAAGGACAGGGTAACTGAGTTGTTGAAAGACTTTAGATCATATGAGTATGCAGAGAGAATGTGTCGAGTAGCTCTTAGCCGTGACGAGTTGGTGCCAAACACAGCCAATTTATCGACTAATCGCTTGATTAAGCATGGTTCATTGGACGGGCTGAGGTATGCACGCATTGTAAGTATGGTTAAAGGAGCAGTCAGCGAGGTTCTGAGTGACGACCAGCAAATGGTCATCAATCAAAAGTATCTGGACAGAAACACATTAACATTGCATGAGATAGCGACAAAGATGCATAAAGACCCCAGCACTATTTCACGCCTGCATACTGAGTCTATACGTAAATTATCCATTGCACTTGAGCCGCTAAGTGAGGATGAAATGGAAATTACAAACTTTGATCACATGTTTGATCCAACGTGGATATTCAGGGAGCCTGCATGATTTACGCATTTTTTTGCACGCAAAACCATGTGAGAACCTGCTAAGATAGTAGTATAGGAAATATGCGATGGGCAACGGTAGCTATTTGCGCAGTCGCTGTCCACGCTGTTTCTTCACAATATGATGGATATGTGAATGGTTGGGTGTAGGGTGCTGCTGTCGCACGGCTTAATACCAAAGCCCGGCTCTGAGAAAGGGAACTCGTTAAAACTCGCACATATTAATGCAGCGATGATGTGGTGGCGGAAGATAGACGCTAAGGAACGTCGTACCTACCAACTAAGTGATAGTCAGCCAATATCTATTGTTGGAGCCAATAACGCAATCCGAGTGACGCAGAACTGAGTGATCATACAAGGGTGAAAGTCCCTTGTCCACATCAAAAATGATATCTGTACAGAGAGGGTAACGGGTAACCGTTGCTCTTTTTGTTTTTGCCGAAGGCCATCGAGTCGACCGAAATACTTAGCGAAGTGGAGGCCGTATAGAGGGCTTTCCTATAAGGAGGGATATAGTTGGCAAAGTATCGTAAAAAACCTGTGGTGATTGATGCTGTTCAGTTTAAAGTGACCGAAGAGATACCCTGCAAGCACGGGGTAGACAAAGAACATAACAGCATGGATATAGCCAAGTTTATGAATGTTCCATTTCTGAAAGTGCCTACTGCACCAAACGGAACACCTGAAGGCAGGACATACATCGAGATTGAGACGCTGGAAGGAACAATGCAAGCAGATTTAGGCGACTATATCATTAGAGGCGTGAAAGGCGAGTATTATCCATGTAAGCCGGATATATTTGAGCAAACATATGAAGCAGTTGAATAAAGCATCCCGTAATCTAAACCCGAAACACCGAGAGGTGACGGTAAAGTAAGGTACACGGGAGAGAGGAGGTAACACATGGCAGAAGATAAGCATCCAGGAGGTAGGCCGCTTAAGTTCGAGTCTGCTGAGGAACTTCAAGCTAAGATAGATAGCTACTTTGAGTCATGCTATGAAGAAGTATGGACACGTGAAATAAATGAAGAAGGAAAAGAAACGTGGACACCGTCGTTAGATCGCCATGGAAATGTGGAGAAGCATTTGGTAAAACCATTCACAATATCTGGCTTGGCAGTTCACTTAGAAACAGACCGTAAAACGTTGTTGAACTACGAAGATAGGGAAGAGTTTTTCCTCACGGTAAAAAGAGCAAAGGCACGTATTGAGAATTTCACCGAGGAAACATTGCTTACCACAAAGAATCCAGCAGGCGTTATCTTCAACCTAAAAAACAATTACGGCTGGCAAGATAAACAGGATGTGGGCTTATCTGGTGGACTCAACAACACGAATCAGGACTTAAGCAGCCTGACCGCGGAAGAACGGAGGGCGAGAATTGATGAGCTTAACCGCCGCCGAGGAAATGGAGCTTCTACAACTGCTTGAGGTTGAAGAAAAGGAATCAGCCAAGAGTAACTACTATGACTACGTTAAATATGCACATGGTGGATTATACAAGGACAGCAGGCACGGCGAGTTCATATGTGAAATCATTCAGGATACAATAGATCGTAAGAAAGCTATGGTAGAGGGCAATATTCCTATGGAGAATCAATACCTTGGCTTCTCTATTCCTCCACGACATGGCAAGTCTATGACGATAACGGAGACATTACCTAGCTACTACTTGGGACATTTTCCAAATGATCGGATCATCGAGGGATCATACAACACCACGTTCGCGTCTAAGTTTGGCAAAAAAAATCTACAGAAGATGAAATTACTTGGTGAAGATATGTTCTCGCTTAAGATCAGCCCGACATCCAAGTCTTCATCTGACTGGGATATAGACGGAACGCGAGGTGGTATGATCTCACGTGGTATTCTCGCTGGTGTGACTGGTGAGGGCGCGGATCTTATGATTATCGACGATCCGATCAAGAACCGTGAAGAAGCAGATTCACAAGTGTACCGGGATAAGATGTGGGATGAATGGGTTGACTCATTCTCTACACGTTTACATCCGGGTGCTATTTGTATTTTTATCATGACTCGTTGGCATGAAGATGATTTGATTGGGAGATTACAGAATCCCGAATATGGTGAGCCATTACCTATGACCATGGTTAACCTGCCGCTTGAAGCTGAGGAAGGTGATCTGTTAGGCCGTGATCCTGGCGATCCGTTGTGGCCTGAGAGATATAGCTATGACTTCATCGAAACGCGTAAAAAGTATCCATCATCATTTAATGCGTTGTATCAAGGCAGACCAACCAGCCAAGAGGGTAACATGCTTAAGCGGCAATGGTGGCAATATTACGATGTGCTGCCGCCGATGGCATCCAAGCTTATCAGTATTGATGCTGCGTTTAAGGACAACGATGACAGCGACTATGTGGTTATTCAGGTGTGGGGCAAGAGTAGGGCTAACATGTACCTTATTGACCAGGTACGGGCTCGTATGAACTTCATGGCTACAATTCAGACCATCAGGAACGTCCATCAAAAGCATCCTGACGCTGCTTGGAAACTGATAGAGGACAAAGCCAACGGTTCAGCTATCATATCCACTTTACACAGCGAAATAGGCGGTATCATACCTGTTAATCCAGAGGGTGGTAAGGTAGCCCGGGTTAATGCAGTATCTGCTTATATCGAGAGTGGTAACGTGTTTATACCGCGTGGAGTTGAATGGATACATGACTTTGTGGAAGAAGCAGCAAGCTTCCCGAATGGTAAACATGATGATCAGGTGGATGCCATGTCACAGGCGCTGCACAGGTTCATTTACTTTAGCGGAACATTACCAGAGGCATCGGCACCCCCAACGCCATTCCCGTTCCGTAATGATGACAATAATGCAGGAGGTGACTACTTAGGATGGTAGATGATGCGACAAAGCTAGGCGACCTACTCAAGCTACCTGACTTGGAAGAAGAAACAAAGCAGCTCATTAACGCCAAACTACGCGAGCTGATAGGTGAGGTAAAGCCGCCAGTACCGCTCACACCAGCGCAACAGCAAGAGGTGCAGAGCCTAATGTCTGAGTACCTTTACGGCTCAATCAAGAAAGAAGGTGAATAAGCATGCAGCAGACAGTTGACAAGCTGGCTGGAGAACTGGAGAAGCAATATAAAGATGGCCTGTCCTATTTCCGTAGGATGGGCTTTCTTGATAAATGGCCTGAGTATGAGCGGTTCAAAGCGTCTGACCAGTGGCCTGCTGCTACACAGAGAACTAAGCATCTACCGCGGCCTGTGTTTAACGTAATCAAGATGATCGAGACTCATAAGGTTGCAAACGTCATGTCTGAGCAGATCAAGATGATCTTCTCTCTTGAAGAGGTTGACGACCAGCAGTCTGAACAAGAAGACGACCCAGGCGAACTATTTAGTCGTAATAGTGAGGCTACATGGGAACGCATCAAGCAGGATGAGTTGAACGAGGAAGCGCTGGACATAGCAGCCAACACAGGCACAGCCATCTGGCATTACTACTGGGATAACAGCGTTAAGGGTGGCAACAAGTACCCATACATTGGAGAGATGGAGGGTGAGGTCCTTGATCCGATTAATGTGTTCTTTGGTAATCCGCAACAAAGGAATGTACAAAAGCAGCCATACATCATTATCAGCAGTCGTGAACCCATTGACAGTGTACGGGAATATGCCAGAGCTAATGGAGTATCAACAGCCATGGCGAAGCAGATCAAACCGGACAAGGACACTCAGGATCAAGGGTATGACATGGCGAAGGTGGAGCTTAATGATAGCAGTAAGGTGACAGTGCTCACGCGATACTGGCGTGGAAAAGGACAGGTCATGTTCTGCAAAGTTGCATCTGGTATCACGATCAAGAAGCCTACACCAACCGGGCTATCCCTCTATCCCATCGTTGTTATGCAATGGGATAGACGTAAGAAGTCCATACACGGCATAGGAGACACCGAGGGGCTTATACTTAACCAGAAGTCTATCAACACATTAGTAGCCATGCAGATACTGTCTGTGCAGCTTACAGGATGGCCTAAACTGGTATACAAGACAGGTGCTATTAACCCAAGTAAGATAACGAACGCACCGGGGGAAATGATTGAAGATCAATCGCAACCTGGAATGAACGGTGTGAGTTACCTTAATCCGGGTCCGATTAGTGCTAATGCTGCCAACTTAGTCGAATCCATTATGGCATTTACGAGACAAATGACCGGAGCAGACGAGGCAGCGACTGGTTCAGCACCCAGCGCAGACCTTAACGCTACGGCTATTATGCTGCTACAAAAGGCTGCTGCTATCCCAATCGAGTCTATCAAACGCCGATTCTATCGAGCGATAGAGGACATCGGACGCATTTGGGAGGACTTCTGGAAGGTTAAGTATAATCTGTCACGCCAGGTCTTGCTAAAAGACGACGAGGGCGATGATTACGCCACTATGTTCAATGGGTCTCAGTATCAGAACGTAGGATTTACGCTTAAGATCGACGTTGGGCCATCGTCCACGTACAGTGAGTCCCTAGTAGTATCCGGCCTTGAGAACGCGCTGGGTGCTGGCCACATCACGTATGAGCAGTACCTCAAGTACATGCCGAAGAACACAGTACCTTATCGTGACCGTCTCATGAAGGAAATGGACGAGAAGAAGGGCATTATTGGCATGATGGAACAGATTGTCGAGCAAATGTCACCAGAGGAAAGAGCACAGTTCGACACACTCACGCCTGAACAACAGGTCATGACGCTGCTTAATGTGGTTGCTCCACAGCAGCCAGCACCAGAACAAATGATGGGACAAACACCACAAGCGGTACCAATGCAACAACCAGTGCCAATAGGCATGTAATAAGGGCTTCTGCTGAGACTGCGGAGGCCCTTTCTATATACAATTTTGCTCCTACCATAGAGCAAGGAGGATTCAACCATGTACGAAGAACCGAACGCCAACCATAGCGAAGAGGAAGTAATTGAAACTGCTGCCGATCAGGTAGTAGACGAGCAAGTTAACACACAAACAGAAGGGCAAGATTCCCCACCACAGGACGAGCCCAAAGGAATAAAGGTCAAGTACAACAAGGAAGAACGCTTTGTGCCAGAGGATGAGGTACCGAATTGGGTCCAAAAGGGACTTAATTACGATAAGGTGTCCGAAAAAGCCCAGCAAGCCGAGCGTTATCAAGAAATGCTTGATCGCACAGCTAAGTATTACGGTTTCGATAACCACGATGATTACATGGCCGCGCTGGAACAGGCTGAAATGGACAAACGCATCCAGCAAGAGGCTGACAAACTCGGCGTGGATGAAGAAGTTATCCGCAACCACTTGCAACCTCTTAACCAAAAGGTAAGCGAGTACGAACGACAACTGAATGAAATGAGAGAAGCCGACGCATTACGTCAGGTAGAAGCTCAGATTACCAGTATGGAGAAGGATACGGATCAATACCCGGACTTTGTTAAGTACAAGGACGAAGTGATCAATCTTGCTGCTAATAATGGCTACCCGTTGGACGTGGCATACAAACTCGCTACGTACGAGGCGCGCGTAACTAACGCTAAAACCCAAGCAGAGCAAGAGGCAATACGAAAACTACAACAAAACGCGGACAGCTCCACAGGCTCACTCGGTGCCGATGCTCCAGATCAAAAGGGTGGATACCTCGGTATGACCCAAGCTGAGCGTAAAGCATTTAGGGACAGCAGGCGTGGACGCGTAATCTAAGGAGATGACCAAACATGGCAACACAAGTACAAGGTTATAACGCAACAACCGGAGTTAACGCATTAACGGCAGAACAAGCGGAGTTTTACCAAGACGAAATGTTGGAGAGATTGATTCCCGAGCTCCAATGGACTAAATTTGCTGAAAAAAACAAGAACATCCCTAAGCGCAAGGGTGCGACAACAAGCTTCCGCCGCCTTAACTCGTTGGCTGTTAACACTACGGCATTGACTGAGGGCGTTACACCAGATGGCGTAAACTTGGATATCGTAAAGCTCACAGCTACAGTTCAAGAGTATGGAGCATGGACGAAAATTTCTGAGTTTATTGACTTGACAGGCCTTGATCCTTTGCTGCAAGAAACATCCGGCCTGATGGGGGAGAATGCTGGAGAGTCAATTGATGTTATTTCTCGTGATGTTGTTGCAGCCGGTACGAACGTATTCTATGCAAACGGAAAGGCTTCTCGAAGCACATTGTTGCCAGCGGATAAAATCACAGCGCTGGATATCCTTAAGGTGCGTCGTACTATGAAACGCAACAAGGTTAAGCCTATCCGCTTGCCTAATGGCGGTACTGGCTATGTAGCGATGGTTCATCCAGACGTCGCGCTGGACATCATGCAGTTGCAGGAATGGAAGGATCAAAACACTTACGTGGATACCAAAAACCGCGAGGAAGGTATGCTGGGCAAGATGTACGGCATCTGGTTCATGGAGGTAGACAATGGCGTTAAATACGCCTCTGGTTCGGCTGGTGCTCCTGCTGCCAATGACGCATATGCTACTATCTTCCTTGGTCGTGGCGCTTACGGTCTTCCGGACATCGAGGGCAGCATGAAGCCTGAGATTATCGTCCACCCAGCTGGCAGCGGCGGTGTGGCAGATCCGCTGAACCAATTTAACACAGTCGCATGGAAATGTGCATTCGCAGCTTTACGTTTGCAGGAATTGGCTATCGTACGGTACGAATCTGGCGCAACAGTATAATACATGGAGCCTTCGGGCTCCTTTTAATTTGAGGAGGAAACAACATGGCAACGAAAGATACTGAGAAAACACCGGAACAGATTCAATTGGAAGAGAAGGATATGGAGCGACAAGCAGCTGCGGCTGAAAAAAGTGTATTGGAACAACTGAAGGCAATGCCAAAAGTTAAAATTATGATCCCTGATGATCCAGCTAACCCGAATGATAAGGTGGTTCCTATCGGATTTAATGGCGTAGTGTACACGGTGCCTCGTGGTAAGTCCGTTGAAGTACCGGAAGCCATTGCAGAAATCTATCAATACAGCTACGAAATGACCCGAGAGGTTAACCAACGCATCGAGAACAGCACCAAAACGGAAATAAAAGGTATGTAATAAGGCCCCGCGTGGGGCTTTTTTTATATGAGGGGTGATAAACGGTGATATTGCAAGAAATATTGGATGAAATTGCAGAGAAATACCCTCATGGATTGTCCAATGATAGCGTAATCCGAAAGATAAACAGCATTCAGATTGAGTTGTTTCGCACCACGTTTAAGGTGAACGACCGCATGTCTATGGATTTACAGGCTGGTGTATTTGAGTACCCGCTACCAACTAAGCGGTCAAATGTTATTGATGTACTGGTTAATGGGACGGAAATCATGTATCAGGACGTAAAAAAAGAAGCTAATATACCGTTTTACTACTTCACTGGTTACAACCTAATCGGTATTTACCCGACACCTGATAAAACTGTAAAAAACGGTATGACGATATTTTACAACCACGAGCCAAAAGTATTGACGGTCAGTGACGTTGGGACCTCGCCAGAGTTGGACCGTGACTTTCACATGCTGCTTGTTTATGGGGCTTTGGTACAGATTGCCGAGAACTTCAATGACGTAGCAATGGTGAATAACTATACAGCAAAATACAACGGCATGATCGCCGAATTCAACAAGGTAAACGACGAAATGCCTGATTACCCTGTAATTGAGGATGTCATGGGGGGATTATTGTGACACAAGCATCTGAGTTAATTGCACAACAAAACGCAACACCGACAGTGGTTGAAAATTCACTGTTCCCGCCAATCTTCAATGACCTAACGGGTGTGTCACCGTCTATTTATGGTCGTGCTATAAGTGACTACTCAACTGTACCGTATGGTTCGTTGGACCGTGCGCATAAGGCCATCGTGCAGACTGCCACATTAAAGGTAGCCTATTGGGGTGACAGCATCACAGAGGGCGTGAGTGACATGTCGGACCCGGATGACAACTATGTTAAGAGGGTAGACAAACTCATTCGTAGAGCGCTGCCTAATGTGACGGTTACCTCTCAAAACTTTGGTTTAGGTGGGCGAGGAATCAATGACGCGGCTAATCCGAATTACAAAGCTGTAGCCACGGAACCGCCTAATATATCGGGTGGATTTTATCGCCCTTGGTCGGTGGTCGGCAAGAGTTGGAAAGATCACATCAAGGACTTTAATCCCAATCTGCTTATTATCGCCTTCGGAATGAACGACTCTTTCTCGGAAGCGTCAGACGCGAACGAAGCTGGCTATTTAAATGGCATACTGAATGACATTGAATCATGGCCCGTTAAACCAAGCGTTGTCGTGGTACCAACCATATTGCCGACGAATGATCCATTTAAAAACTCGCAGACGCAAGAATATACGCTTATGGCTGCTAGGGCTTCACGTTACGTTGCTCGTAATAGAGGCGTAGCTGTAGCGGATGCTAATCGATTATTCACGGTGCTGCGTGATGGATGGGACGATACGTTAAGATCAGCAAGTTACAATGAGCGTGACTTCGCATACCTTTACACTCTCTTTTGGGAGGGTGATAAGTTTAGTTTTTCATTTTCAAACAACCAGCTTATTCCTAATCCAAATGTGACTAATAAGTCTTTAAGAAGGACAAGAGCATTCTACAATGGTGTAATCACCATGGATATAAAGTTTGCGTTAGAAGGAGACCCAGGCAATGAATGGTTGTACTATCGAATATCGCCAACGGCAGGATCTATGCTCGTTATGATCGGGGCCGGGGCAACCAATGGTTACGTAAGACTGTATAGCGTTAACACCAGTAACCAAGCTACATGGGTAGCGGAAAACGCAAGTGTAGCGATTCCAGTGGCCCAATACCATAGAGTAGTCGTATCCGTGCACGATGACCAACACGTCGTATCTGTAAATGGTGTGGAGGTGCTAAACGCAAAAAGCTATGACTCATTACATGCTGGAGCAATACAGTTTGGCAGTGTTGGCACACCGCCGACCATAACTAACCTCATTATGGCCTACAGCGATGTAATAAAAGGTGATCCGATATACGATGAATTGGCTTTGCTTGGAAAATACAATGACTTCAACGAAGAGGGAAACGGCATCAATCATCCGACTGGTTTGGGTCACGCCATGGTGTACGAGGCTGCTTTTTATGGTGTAATTGGCAAGCTATCTGAGGCAAAAGAAAGCGGCATGTTGGTGCCTACAGTAATTAAAGCAGCGAGTTGGAACAATGCGGATGCAAGCTTCGGTAACCCAACGGCAGCAGGGGAAAGACTTTGGTTTGTATTTATGACCACGCAGACCAAGTACAACAAAAAAAGGGGCGTTGCATTGAGGCGCTTGGATACGGGAGCCTATTACAAACTGTCTGAGGTAGTTGTAAGCAAGGAAACCAGCGGACAACTGGCGCCTGGTAGTTTCGGATATTACAGTTATAACGGCGGTACGGACATTCTGTTAATCTCAGTTCCCAACAACGGGACAGTCACATGGGATACAGAATTGTACCGCTACAGCGATTAGGGGTGATGGAATGGAATATTGGACTTCGTCACCCACTAAGACAAAGCAGGCTATTGTAACGCTGGCTGATGGACTCAACCAGTTCACAGAGCCCATTGAAATAAAAGATAGCCAATCCGTTGCAGCGATCAATCTGGATTCAGCTTTATACCCTACGCTTCAAGTGGTCGATGGTCATACACTTCATAGCCAACACACAGGCTTTATAAGCCGCCTGTTTAAATTCGACAATAGATTGTATTGCACAAACGGCAAAGGCTTATACAGGTATTCTGGTGGCTCTTGGGCGGTAGTATTCGAACCTGGAGGAGAAGATAACAGTCGTCCATGGCCTTATTCAATGTTCTTTGATGGTAGTAAACTATTTTTTAGCGATGGGGACATACGACTTCGCCAGTGGGATGGGGTTGCCATTACCACAATAGATAATGCTCCAATAGGAGAATCATTCATAACATCGTACTCTAACCGTTTCTTTTTGGCTGGTAAAGGTGATAACCTCTTGTCCTTCTCAGGGCTTCGTGATGCTACGGACTGGACAAGTACAGATAAGTATGTGGGTACCGGGAAGATCACAGTTGAAACAAGTGATGGCGAGAAGCCTAGCGGTCTGGCAGCTTTTTCGAACCATGTCATACTGTTCAAAAAGAACACGATGCATAAGCTGTTTGGCGAGGATTCGACCAACTTCAACATGACCCAACCATACGGCGTAGGATGTGTGTCTGACCGCTCTATTGTACCAACCCGGGATTCACTGTTCTGGCTCGGCCCTGATGGTTTTTACGACTACATGGGCGGTGCTGCACCTACGAAGATAAGTGATCCAATAAAAAATTACATTGCTCAAATCAACCCACTATACGCCCATAACTGTTGCGCTGGCACAGATGGGCGTTTTATATATCTATCGTTGGTCATGGGCACAGCAACATTACCTAATGTGACCCTTAAATACGACATGCAGGGTGGTCGCTGGTGGCCTGTTAGCTTCGTGGCTACATCCTATTATCTGGACGGTCAGACGCTGTACTTTGGTACGGCTGATGGCAAGATCATGAAAGTTGGCGGCAATGACTTTGCAGGAACAGCGATCAACTGGAGTATAGAAACCAAACCATTCAGCGAAGACGACGAGACGGTCAGAAAGACCATTAACCGCCTGTTTGTCGTGGCAGACATAGAACCCGGATCAACGCTTAATGTCGCCTATGCAGGTGGTACAGAAGGTGTTGCGTGGAATCAGGTGTATACCACTAGCAATGGTACAGGTGCAATCCAAAGTATTCGTATCCCGGTCATCGTCCGCACGCCTGAAACATGGTACCGCTTGAAGTTGTCAGGCACAGGTAAAGCGAAGATACATCGCATTATAAGAGAGGTGAGCAAGAGAAATGGCTAATGTGCAACTACAAACGGTTAACCCGAACTTAGGTGATATAAGCCAAAGCGGTGTGGATCAGCTACGTTCACTGGTTAAGCAGCTCCATAATGCTGCTGTAATGCAGACTGAGGAATTACTATACTTGCTCAATAATCTGGATACTCAAAATATAAATGAGGTCGATGGGGATATCCTCGTAAAAGGTACGGTAACGGCCATCAAAATGAATGTTCAGAAGTTGTCTGCGATTACTGCCGACATGGGAAAGATCACGGCCGGGGAAATATACGGCGCCCACATAGCTACCAGCGAAGATCAATACCCTATGGTGACGATTACGCCGGAAGGATTGATAGCTTATGGACCACAAGGCGGTGAATCCGTTAGCTTAGGTCAAGCTACTGATGGTGGGGCATTGCTATTTATGGATAATGGATCACCGCGCGGCTCGATATATGGTGATGCGGAAGGGTTTCATGTGGGTAATATGGGTGGGATATACATTAAAAGTGTGGATGATAAGACATACCTTCAAGGACCAATAGATTTTACAGGAAACTTAGGAATTACCGGATTGCAGATTCGGGATATAGAGGACTTACAAAGACAATTAGGAGAAATTAACGGAAATATATTAAACAACATGATCACAAATGCCTCCTTCGATAACAGTACCAGAAACTTAAAACTCTATAGTGAAACGAGGACCGTTGCTACAGTGTTTATCCCTGGCAGTTCACCTGAATAATCTCATTGACTTGACAAACCAAAATGGTAGAATTAGGACAAATCTACTATGTGGGGGTATCAGGTGTGAAGAAATGGTCTTATTTACTCAGCGGGGTGCTGATTGGTGCAGTTATTGCAACAGCTGGCAGTGCATTCGCTGATCAAGTGAAAACTTTGATTGGAGCAAAAGTAGCAGGCGAATACACTGTTAAGGTAAATGGGAGTGCGTTAACTGAAAATGCAATTGTAGTCGATGGCAAAGCACATGTTCCTTTGCGTGCTGTGTCTGACTCACTAGGAGCTGGTATAAAAGTGGATGGAAAAACAATTCAGATAGAAACTCAAACTCAAGCTAGTGCTAAATCACCGGCGGAAACGAAAAAAAAACCTCAGCAGGAATCTGAAAACAGTCAGATTTACATCCAAAATTTAGAAGCGAGAATAACTTCTATAAAGAGTTATAAATCTTTTTGGGAAAATTCACTTAAAGGCGCAGAGGATAGTCAAGTAAAATACAACAAAAGGATAGACGAATTAACTAATCTTCCAGCTAGTAATGACCCGATTACTCAGGAAAACAGGAAAAAATCTTTAGCCAGCGCACAAGAGGCGATAGAGGAAAATAGTAAACAAATCACTGAGTACAAAGAAAAAATAGCTAAGTATGATGAAGATATCGCGAAGCTAGAAGCACAGCTTGCAACTTCAACCAAATAATCACTAAGGACTCTCATATGGGGGTCCTTTTATTATGCCCAAAGGGGTGAAACTATGGCGGTCACAAAACAATTACAGATTGGTAATGGTGGAGCAGACTATAACACGGCTGAGGGAGTATTAAAGAAGAAGATTGCACAGAACCAGTCTAGTATAGCCAGTAACGCTGCATACAAGCAGAACGAGACACAGCGTGCCTTACAGGTCATACAGCAACGACAGGCGGCAGGGTTGGATACATCGGCACAGCAAAAGTACCTGACCACCAACCTGGGATATAAGGCACCTACTACTACGCAGGCACAGCCAACGGCAGCGCCATTCAAGCCAATTAACACACAGAGCGCCAACACACAGCAAGGGTCTGAACTCATGGGCCTGATGAAACAGATAGCTACCAGACAGTCTACACCATTCAGCTATGACGTTGAATCTGATCCAGAGTACAAAGCAGCGTTACAACGGGCGCAGGCGAATATTAAGACTGGGACGAATCAGAACATGGCTGAGATGAACCGCCGCGGCATCCTGAACAGCACTATTACTACAGACCGAGCTGACGAAATTGCAGCCGATCAGATGGGACGTGTTTCAACAGAGGTTGTTCCAGCACTGGTCAGTCAGGCCTACCAACGCTATCAAAACCAGCAGGCACAGGAGCAACAGCAGCTGGCTAACATGGGTACACTGGCGCAGATGTACCAAGGCGAGGACCAACGCGGCTTTGGCAATAAAGTCACAGAAGCTGGCTTAACAGGCAATTACATGCCTGAGGGAGCGCAGGGGATTGTAGATAATATTTTATCTCTCAAGCAGCAAGCAGAGGCTAAGGGAGTCACCGCGCAGCAACGGGCGCAGTACAGCGCGCAGGCAGACGGATTACGGGCGCAGCTTCTTTCTATGGGGGTTAATCCAAATGCATACGCAGCCAATGTAAACTCTACTGCAGCACGCGCTGTTAATCCTGGTATCCGCACTCTGCAAGCACAACAGCAGGATCTAGCGGCACAGGGTCAAGCATTTACGCAGAACTTGCAATCAGCACAGTATAACCAAGGTGTACGTCAATATGATCAAAACTTTGCTTATCAGGTGGCACGGGATGCGATTACAGATAAGCAGTGGCAAGCAGCCTTTGACCGTGATGTTAACCAGTTCGGCATGAATTATGCTCTGCAAAAACTCCAAGAGTCAAATAACCAATCATATCGGCAGGCTTCATTAGCCCTAGATAGGGATCGTTTAGGTTGGGATCAGGATAAGAGTATTGTGGATGCCGAGGCTAAACGAGCACAGGAAGCAGCACAAAATATGACGCCACAGGCATTCGCTAAATCTTACATTAATCCGCTTGTAAAGAGGGATGATGAAGGTGTTGTATTAAATAAGAATGATGTAATTGCCGCTGCTGTAGCGAGTGGATATAACGAAAGCCAGATTGATGGGATCTTAGCCCAATACGGGGTAACTAGCGAAGATGTTAAGACATTCCAAAAAAGTATTTCGGGAAACTGATGAGCCCCGGTGGCGCCGGGGCCTACAATAATTATTACAAAGCAACTAAGGACGCAAAGGCGAATCCACGTAATTACTCTGTCGCTAGTTCTGCCGTTGCATCAGCACTCCAGCAAAAAGGACTACCGCAAAGCTGGCTCCAACCTACACTTGAATTGGTTGCTCGGGAGTCTAGCTTTAATCCAAATGCCAAAAATCAGAAGTCCACAGCCCGTGGGCTTTTTCAGTTTTTGGATGGAACGCGTAAATCCTACGGCGGTAACAGTGTGAACTGGAACGACCCAACGCAACAAGCATTAGCAGGAGTTCAATATATTAAAGACCGATACGGCACACCTGAAAAAGCATTAGCGTTCTGGGATAAAAATAAATGGTATTGAGGTGAACAAGGTGAGTAAGTATGACGAGTTGAGAAAAGCAATGGGGTTAGCGCCTGCTGATCCTTCAAAAAGCAAAATTCAACAGTACCGCGAAGCCAAACTTGCACCTATAAAAACAGCAGAGCCCGTGAGCGCTGGTAAATATGACGGATTAAAAATGGACATGGGATTAATACCAGACACCCGTCCAGCAATTACAGATACTTTAAGAAATGTAACGAATCCTATAGCTAAAGATTTCATGGGTAATGGATTAAAAAACATTGTTACTAACGCACAACAAGATGCCATAAACAGAGAAAATAACCGTCTTAAACTGCCACCATCGCTAACGATTGGCCCAGGATTTATTGAGAATTCAACATTTGCTCGGGCCGCTATGGGTGATCCTAGCGCTACCAAAACATACAAACAAACTACGGGCCAGAATGTAACACCAAAAATACAGCCTATGAATGCCTATGAAAAATGGTATGCCGAAAATATCGAAAACTCACCGCTTGATAACGCATTAGACTCCTTATGGTCCGCAGATAGAACTGTTTCTAAGTTCACTGCTGGTGCTTATGATACTGGCACATTTGGCGCCACCCAAGGGCTTGCAAATGCGGCTGTTAACCTTACGCCAGGTGGAAAGGAAAACCTGGCGCCTATACTAAAGGAAACAACAGAAAGTACGCCGTACAAAGTGGGTGAGTTTGCTGGTTATATTCCTCCTGGTGCAGCTATCGGCAAAGGTACTGCCAAACTTTTGAGTCCACTGCTTAAAAACTCGAGCAACCTTACACGAGCAGTTGCTATCGGTTCCGCTGCAGGTGCATTGGATACCACAGCGCAGGAATTGGGAGACGTTACTTTTCGTGATAAAACATTCGACCCAGCTAACATTGCGTTTGGTGCGGCACTTGGCGGGGGATTAGGTGCTGGTGGCGTTGCTGTAGGAAAAGGAATCAGCACTGCACTCTCTAAAATAAAGGGAAATCAGGTTGCCGACGATATATTAGCCCTTCCTCTTGGGCGGGGCGATCAACGCATGGCGCAAGCTGGACAGCGCTCTAACTTGGTGCGTGGAGACGATGCTATTGTTAATCCTACAGATTGGAAGCCTGAACCTTTAGGGCTTCCAGCAGGCCGTAATTCAACATTTATTGGGGAAGCTTCCTCTCCTGTTCAACGTGTGGGAGCAGCTCCAGGAGCAAGCCGTGAACCAATTCAACGGGTTAATGGATCT
This sequence comes from Paenibacillus sp. EKM212P, assembly GCF_011066115.1. Classification (NCBI taxonomy): domain Bacteria; kingdom Bacillati; phylum Bacillota; class Bacilli; order Caryophanales; family Paenibacillaceae; genus Paenibacillus; species Paenibacillus sp. EKM212P. The sequence continues at coordinate 235,383 of NZ_JAAMNR010000004.1, read as the reverse complement.
TCTATTAACCGTCAACAAAACTTCAATATAAACGATCCTGCTGTACCTGAATTCATGAGAGTACGGCAGGCAAGAATAGATGCAGCTAACGCAAAATTAAACGCTGTTAATGAACCGCCTATTAATCGTGTTGCTGATATTACGGAAGCACCTGGAGGTTCTCGTCTTACTGATCCTCAAGTGTCAGTACCCAACCAAGCTGACTCAGTAGAACGTGGATTCGCAAGCACTTTGCGGCAGTCTGAGAAAACACCGGCTGAGTTTGCGGAACGGCTTGATTCTACGTATCGACCTATTACAAATGCCGAGACGGTGCAGCAGGCTAACCGCAGACTTACAGAGGATGTTCGGCAAGCAACGAATTATGTTTTGGATGACTCTCGTTTTACTGCTGAAAAAGCCGCAACGGCACAACGACTCATTGACCATTATAACCAGCAAAAAAATTATGAAATGGCGGTTAATATCGCCAACAAAGTGGCAGAAGAAGCAACCAATGCAGGGCAGTCTATCCAGGCCCTTTCCTTGTTTGAACGATTAACGCCAGAAGGCGTTCTTGTACGTGCTCAGAAGCTTGCTAACAGCGTTAATGAGAAGTTGCCTACCAAAGCGGCAAAAGTGAAAATCACGGATGACATGGCAGCTAAAATGACTGATCTAGCAGAGACTACACAACGTATGACTGGCGTTAAAGGGCTGGCTAATGATGTTGTAGATATCTTGAAACGTGCTAAGGCTGGCGAAAAGCTGAATGATGCTGAGTTGGAGCATCTTACTCGTTTCATCAAGGAATCCAAACAGTTCGTAAAAGAATCCAGTCGAAAGGTCAAACCAACACCACCACGTAGACCACCAGCTATGAAAGATAAGCGTGTGCGCGATAATATAGTTAAGTTTCTGGATGCACAAGAAGCAGCAGCACGGGAACGGCTGCGTGCACGCGGCATTCAAATTAGTTCATTGCCTTTGGATGTATGGGCTGATCAGGCTATTGTCGGAGCTGCAAAGATGGCTAAAAATGTAGTTAAGTTCTCGGAATGGTCAGAGGCAATGGTGAAAGAGTTCGGTGAAGGCATTCGACCAAGCCTAGAAGGTCTATATGCGCGGTCTAAAGAAGCCTTTGAACTATCAGCTAAGAAGGTTAGTCAGGATACCATTAGCCGAGCCGAGAAACTAACTGAAAAGATAATCCGCGAGAAAAATTTAACGGACAATGAAGCTGAATCCTTGTTGGTTCTAGCTCGTAAAGTATCTGGTTTATCTGGAGATGCGAAGCGTATTGCTTCTCAGGATTTGCAAGTAATATTACAGTCCTTGGACAAACCTGGTTTTTGGAAAAAAGTTAGTTCCGCTCAAACTATGGCACAATTGCTTAATCCAAAGACTCAGGTGAGAAACGTGCTTGGAAATGAATTATTTTATCGTGTTGAACGATTAAATAAACTTATAGCTACACCTATTGATTGGGTTCATTCTAAAATTACTGGAAAAGAAAGATATGTCACATTTAAGACCAATAACCAGGGTCAGTTTTGGAGAAGTTGGATGGAGGGAGCAAAGGCAGGTTGGAAAGGTGTTAACATAAACGGTTTACAGACACAATATGACCTATCAGGGCAGGCTTTTAAAGGAAAATACAACCCTTTAACATATCTCGAAAAGACTCTTGGGGCCTCATTGAGAGGGTTTGACAATGCAGCATATATGAGAGCGTACAATGACACTTTGGGTGAAATGGCTACATTGGATGCTAAGAATAAGGGCATTAAGCCAACACGTGAATATGTACAAGACTATACTAATCGTGCCGACCAAAATATATTGGAGATAGCTGACCAGTACGGTAAGTATGTTACATTCCAAGATAAGAACGCAATATCAAATGCATTATCAAAATTTAAGAGAGGCCTTAATTTTCAACAAGATTTTGGGATTGGAGACTTGGTATTGAAATATCCGAATACGCCTGGTGCATTGCTTATGAGATCTTTGGAATATAGTCCAGCTGGATTCATAAGAAGTGCTAGTATTCTGTTTAAAGGCATTCGCTATGCTGAGTCTAATCCAAGAGAAATGATGTTATCCTTGTCACGTGCCATTGTAGGAACGTTCGGAATGATGGGCATGGGCTATTTCTTGATGGACAAAGGCATTATTACAGGTGAAGCTAGTAAAGATAAAGATATCAGAGCATTACAACAATCTGCCGGTCAAGGACAATATCAAGTGAATCTTTCCGCATTGCGTCGCTTCGTAGAATCTGGATTTAAGTCTGATGTTAAGTTACAAGAAGACGATCTTCTGTATACCTACGACTGGATGCAGCCTGTATCCATTGCTATATCCATGGGTGCTAATATCAATAAGAATGTGAATGATAAGAAAGAGGCCGATGAAAGCCCTGTTCTCGGAACACTAGCGGCTGGATACAATAGCTTTGCTGGCGGTATAAATACTTTGCAACAACAATCAGTCTTGAAAGGACTTGCTGATGCTGCATCCGGTTATGCAGGACAGACTGCAACAGATAAAATTGTCGACATTCTGTCTGACATTCCTTCATCTTTTATCCCTACTATATTAAATCAGGTGAAGCAGACACAGGATAACAACAAGCGTGAAACCTACTCGCCAAATAAATTGGAACAATCTCTTAACAAAGCACAGGCTAAGATACCTGGACTGGCGCAAAAGTTGCCTAAGAAATTTGACACTTTGGGGCAAGAACAAAAGCATTATCAAAATCCAAGCTTGGCTAACATATATTTGAATCCTGGTTTCCCATCTCGTTATACACTGTCACCTGAAGCTCAAGAAGTGGTTAATCTGATTACTGAAACGGAAGATGAAACATTGGCACCACGTGTACCGGGTAAGACGCTTAAAGGTAACAAGCTGACTGGAAAACAATTTAGTCGGTTGTCTCAAGTACAGGGAGAGGAAACGGCACGTAGAATTAGGAAGCTTAGTGGTACAACGGAACAGAAGGCAAATCAAATGGAAAAATCGCTTAAAAAGGCTAGTGAAAAAGCACGTAAGCAGATTATGCAAGAATTCAATTTATCTGCAAAAGACTGATTCTATATTGGAAACGAGTGGTAATGATTACTAACTACACACCTTATTAAGGACCCCGTTTATTCGGTGGTCCTTTTCTTTATGGGGGTTACACGATGGAATATATAGAGCTGGATGATGATAGCCGAGAGTGTGCGGTATCTCCAGAGTTTTTGAATATGGTTTTATGGTTACTTGGCCCAGCAGCACGAGACAAGTTTTTATACCCGGCGGTGGACAGCAGTGTACGACTTTATAATTTCAGCAGCAGAACAGATCATCAAGAACGGGCTTTCGCTGTCAACGGCAGCCGGAATAATATTTTTGATACTGAAGCAAAAGAAAGTGAAAAGACTACTTCGAAAGTGGCTTCCTTGGCTGCTGACGGAGGAACAAGATATACGAATGATGCGAATGGAATCCAAGATAGATTTAATCATGCAGGAGGTCGGGATTGAATGGGATGCGAACACGCCAAACGAAGATTTGCCAAACTTTCTGAAGGGGCCAAGACGGCCCTTTTTATTATTCTGGGCGACGTCTACCTTTGCCCAAGATGCCGACAAATCCAACAACTGGAGGGACAACGAGATGGGGAAAAAGACAATCGTAATTGATGCAGGCCATGGAGCTAAGGACCCGGGAGCACTCGGGCCAACAGGGAAAAAGGAAAAGGATTTTAACTTGACTATGGCTATTAAGGTAGAAGCATTTCTAAAAGATAATCCTGAACTAAAGGTGATTCTTACACGCAGTACAGACGTATTCCTGGAACTTAAAGAGCGTGTATCTATCGCTAACAAAGCTGGTGCAGATACTTTTGTATCTATCCATGCGAATAGCAGCAGCAATCCAGATGCAACAGGTACAGAAACGTACTATATGCGTCCTACCAGCAAGAACCTTGCTAACACCATACACAAGCATATGGTAGCAGCTACAGGGCTTAGAGACCGCGGCGTAGCTTATGGTAACTTCCAAGTTATACGCAGCACAACAATGGATGCAGTCCTGGTTGAAGTCGGATTTATTAGCAACGCGGTAGAAGAAGCAACGCTCTTTGACAACGACTTCCAAAACAATGTTGCTCTAGCCATCGCCAAAGGATTGTGCGCTCACGTAGGCGTACCGTTTACGAGACCAGATACACAGCCTACACCAACGCCTGTTGCTCCTAAACCAGCCGATAAGCCAGCAACGTGCCCAGAAATTGAGGTGATCGTAGGAAAGCAAGATTTTGTTGGCTATAGCATCAATAATGTAACCTTTGTACCATCCCGGCCGATCGGTGAAATGCTTGGCGGTAAGATCGGATATACAGGCGGTAAGGTTACCATCAACGGCGACGCGGTAGAGACGGTAAACATCAACGGTATCGGTCATGTACCAGCTCGTGCACTAACCACTGCACTTGGAGCGCGGATCTTTTGGGACAAGGGTAATCCAAAACGGGTAGACATTTTCCCTAAACTATAAGGAGTGATAGTAATGAAGGAACAATTAATTGAAGCAGCTCAACCCTACGTGTTAACCATAGTAACGGCCCTGATTGGTTTATTGGCTACCATTGCAACAAGCGCTCTGAAACAAGCACAGAAGAAAGCATCGGAATACTACGTATCCAATACATCGGTCAAGGATCGGGAGTTTTTGCACAAAGTAGGTGTAGAGGCAGTTGCCTACGCTGAATCCGTGTTTAAGGACTTCGAAGGAGATAAGAAGCTACAGGAGGCCGCGGACTATGTGATCGGTAGGCTGCGGGTAATGGGCTTAAATGTGACGGAACAGGAGATACGGGCCGTAATCGAAAAGGCTGTGCAAGATTACAATGCAAAGAAATCTGCTTGAGCCCTTCGGGGCTCTTTTTTTGTATATGGACAATCCCTCGGCGCATACGATGTGCTGAGGTGATGCACACATGCATGTAAAGTTTACAACGTCTGATTCTACTGACAAGCTGCGAAGCGCCTGTTATGATTATCTCTATCAGAAATATGGGGGTATGCAGCGTGATCGGAATTTATCCACGAGTATCAACAGACGAACAAGCGCGAACCGGATTTTCGATAGACTTCCAGATCAGAGAAGGGAAGAAGAAAGCCGGGACAGATGACGTTAAAATATATTCGGATGAAGGATATTCAGGAGAATTTCTGGAACGTCCTGGTCTGACGCAGCTTAGAAAAGATGTAAAAGCGGGTATTATTACTAAAGTTATTTGTTTGGACCCGGACCGGCTAGCCCGTAAACTCATGCTTCAACTTATCATAACGGATGAATTTGAACGAAGTGGTGCGGAACTTATTTTCATTAATGGTGATTATGCCAAAACACCAGAAGGTCAATTATTTTACTCTATGCGTGGTGCTATTGCCGAATTTGAGAAAGCAAAGATTAATGAACGTATGAGTAGAGGCAGAAAAGAAAAAGCCAATCAAGGAAAAGTAGTCAAAAATAATTTTACGTATGGATATGATTTCGATAAGCAGAATAATGCAAATGTTATAAACGAGTATGAAGCACGTGTTGTGCAACTTATTTTCAATCTCTTCACCCAGCCTAATGAAATCGCAGAAGGGATAAACGGTATAGCTGTATATCTTACGGGTCAAAAAATACCAACAAAACGTGGTGCAAAGGTTTGGCACAAACAGGTAGTCAGACAAATACTGATGAACGAAACGTATACGGGTAGATTTGCACAGAATAAATGGGATACGGAAGGCATGCTGGGTAATAAGCACAAGCCAAAAGAAGAAAAAATACCTATCAAAATGCGGCCTAAAGAAGAATGGATATGGGTTGATTGCCCACAGATAATAACTGAATTCCAGTTTGAACAGGCGCAAAAACTGTTAGGAGAGGCGCGACGCCGCTTTGCTAAGAACGGATTGCGTAAGTATCTACTATCTGGTCTGGTCCGTTGTGGAGTGTGCGAGAATACTATGACGGGAAGAAGAAGTAAGAATTGGGGGAAATACGTATTGGAGTATGTCGACGTAAAGAACACATCTGGTGCAAAAAATAAAGGGTGCGGTATGAAGATTTCCTGTGAAACCATAGATACTATTGTTTGGGATCGTGTACACATGTGGTTGTCACAACCAGAAGAAATTGCGGCCGCTAGTATGGAAGAGACACAGGACTCATTTGCAGATCAGGAGCTAGAACGGATTGAAAATGACTTGGAGAAGATGAAGGCAGCTCGTAAACGTCTTATCAAGTTATTCTCTTCTGATATCGGGATGGGTGAAGAGGAAATAAGAGAGGAACTCAAGGAACTCGCAGAACGTGAAGAGGGTTTAAAGCAACGTCATGCTGAATTGACTGCTGAGGCGGATAATATACAGAATTACGAAAGTAGCCGTAATCTGCTCAAGGAAACGTTGGAATACTACCTGACCCTTAATCCTGATGAGCTCACATTTGAGGATAAGCAAAATCTAATCCGTCGAGTAGTTAGAGAAGTAAGGGTAACTAAAGATGAAGTGAACATTATTACCTTTTAGCACCCCTATTGTCATGGGGATAGAAATTCTTATGCATTTACGATCCCTAAAAAAAACACGCAAAGACGTATCTCTCCACGATCCTATAGGGACTGATAAGGAAGGCAACGAGATTACTTTGATTGATATCCTCGGCACCGAGGCGGATGATATTGTAGATAAAGTACAGCTCAAAATTGAGAAAAGTAAAATCTATCGCAACCTGGATATTTTAGATGAGCGTGAAAAAGAAGTGGTGATCGGCCGCTTCGGCCTGGAAGCCGGAGGAGAAGAACGAACACAGCGGGAAATTGCACGAGAACTGGGAATTTCGCGCTCGTACGTGTCACGAATCGAAAAGCGCGCGCTGATGAAGTTGTACCATGAGTTTTACAAGCAGAAGGGGTAATGGATAAGGAGATATATGAAGCCGCTTGAGGCCCTTAACAGGGCCTTTTTAGGTCTTTTTATAATTCAATTACTTGCTTCTTTTCAGAGGCGTGTTTAAATTGCATTCCCCTCTGCCCATCCAATATTCTTATCTAAGGCTATCTTATAAAAACAACTGCTCCTTTTCGCTTAAATAATAACTATTTTGCTATGTATTTTCATTTAAAACGCAAATAAAAGCCTGTAGTGGTTTTCTACACTACAGGCTAAAAATGCTTGGTATTATTGGGTATTTTTACTTCGTCAGGACAAGCTCCTTCGCTAGTTGGCTCTCTTGGACTGAATTTATTTTCCTACATACTCATCCAAAAAGCGATCTACTCTTTTGAAATATTCAGTGGGGTAATGGTTGATGGCATCGATGTGCTCCGTATTTTGCGGGTACCATACTTCTGCTTTTGGGTTATCTTTTAAGGAATCGTAAATAATTTCTGTATTTTTATAACTAATTTGCTGATCTCCAGTACCATGAATGAGCATAACTGGCTTGTCTTGCATCTTTTTTACCGCATCCATAGGAGATATGGAATCAAGATCAACCTTAAAGGCCCAATTTGCCATCCATGTCGATGTATAACTGAATGGAAATGCAGGTAAACCTGAAAAGAAGGGCAAACCCTCTCTCAGAAATAGACCAGCATTACGAAAAGGACTATCTGCAATTACGGCTTTGATGTCATCACTTTCACTAGCGGCTAGCAAAGAAGTAGCAGCACCCATTGAAAAGCCGATAACTCCAATCTTATCACCCGTATGGTCTCTGGATTTTAAATAGCTTACAGCTCCTAGCAAATCGTATTTTTCATTGAAGCCCAGTGTAATCAAATCACCATCGGATTTACCTTGTGAGCTGAGGTCAAATGCCAATACATTGTAGCCTTTCGGAACGAAATGCTCTACTAACTTTTGGGTCCGCCCTTTGACTAAACGATTGCTCGTATATCCATGGACGACAATAATCGTCTTATTACTTGCTTTACCAGAAAGACCACTTGCAGGAAAGAAGGAACCTCTAATCGTATTATCATTTTTCAAACTCTTGAACTCGACCTCTTCGTAGGGAGTTTTATCGATATTCAATTCGTAGCTGACATTAGTGTCTCTAGGATGGTGCAACAAGGTGTCTACTACTTTATAAGATATAAAAAATACAAGAGCCATCACAAGCAAAAGCACGATCCCTAGGCTCCATAAAATTTTCTTTCGTTTTTTCACACGAACGTTAATTGTCAGATCGGGTTGTAATGATGCCTGATTCATTCAGATTCCTCCAGTTTTTCTTTAGGTTGTATGGGGGCGAACAAATAAAAGGCATGCCCCTTCAGATTTTCCCACTCGGGATGATGAATAATACTTTCTCCAAGAGTTAAGCCCACTCCATTTAGGAAAGAGATATAGGCACGAGAGATCATTGCTGGAGAAAAGCTTTTGTTGAATTCTCCCATTAACTGTCCCTTGGCATAGACGGATTCGATTGCATCTGTCATTACCTTTATACTTTCAAGGACCTTCTGTGTAAGTTCAGGGAATCTTATTCGTTGTCCTAAGACAGATTGAACAAGCCGCAATTCATTTATATAGAAGTAGATACGGTTGAATTGTTCTGCCACCATGTTCTTAATCAATACGCCCGGCGTCCCCTCCTGTTGTAGACAAGCAAGCGATTTCGCCTGAATATCAGCAAGCGGCTCAAGGACAGCGGCGTAGTATAAAGCTTCTTTGCTGGGGAAATATTGAAAAATGGTTCCAGGAGTCACTCCCACACTCTGCGCAATGATCGCCGTTGTGGTATTAGAATATCCACTTTCTGCGAACAGGACAACAGCTTCTTCTAGGATACGTTTACGCCGCTCCAGTCTTTTTTCTTCATTGATGGGTCTTGCCAAATGTATTCCCCTCTCTTTAAACTAAACTTTAATTAATTAAATGAATGATTATTTAATTAATAATATATCTTAAATTACGACTTATAGCAAGAGTGAATTTATTTTACTTACAAACAGAAAGGATAAATGACAAAGAAGATACGTAGAACTCCGCAGTATTTGAAGGCCCTAATCAGGGTCTTTTTTCATTACTTGTATTTCGAGCAAAGTTCAAAAGGGTATGGGTAGAGTGCAAGATCATGATTATGACATCAGCTGGACGAATATCATTACGGAACGCGGACGTAGTGGTGAGTCTAAATTTTCGCACGATGACTCTACGAGAAAATTTGTTTATACTTTAACTACTTAATAGTGAATGCAATGGATATGAGGTGGAAGCTAATGATTCTGGTAAGTTCGTGTTTGGCGGGCATGAAGGTACGATATAACGGGACAGATAGCCTGGATGTACATATTCAGAAGTTGGTAGAGGAAAAGAAGGCTATGACAATCTGTCCTGAGCTTTTGGGGGGCTTTGTGACTCCGAGAGAGCCTGCTGAGATTGTTGGAGGGACAGGGGAGGATGTGCTGAACGGCACAGCCAAGGTGGTCGAGTTTTCAGGCAACGATGTCAGCGATATGTACATTAGAGGTGCGTACGAAGCCCTGAATATAGCCAGAGAGGTTAACGCAACATTTGTTGTTTTAAAAGAAAACAGCCCGTCCTGCGGATCAGCAACAATATATAATGGGTCATTCGAAAATCGTAAAATAGTAGGTAACGGGGTAACCTCGGCTTTGTTAAAAAAGGAAGGCTTTAAGGTCATATCGGAAGAACAAATATCGGATATTTTCTTGGATTAAATATGAAATGGTAGATCAAGCGCCTTGCTAGCTTACAGGCTTATACCTGCGAGCGCAAGACGCTTGTTTGTGCTATGTGCCGCTATACGATTAGACATCACATTATTTAAGCTTTAATGCAAGAATTCCTAGGTATTCCTTGAGGGCTGTTCCGGTTGTAGACATGGCCCCAGCAGACGGCGAGAGCTTGCCAGCATACAGTGCCAGCTTTTCACTTGCCAGATAGTCGGTAGGATAAGCTATGACCTGCATGCCTGCACGCTGAAATTCCAGTGCAGCACGTGGCATATGGAAAGCGGAGGTCACCAGAACAGGTCTAGTGAGTTGATGTTTTCCCAAAATTTGCGATGTATATACGGCATTTTGCTGTGTGTTCAAAGAACGGTTTTCGATCAGGATGTCCTTTGCCGGAATACCGAGTCCTAGTAGCTGCCTCTGCGCAATATTTGCTTCATTACCACTGTCTCCAAACACTTGCCCGCCGGAGAAAAGAATGGGTAAGCCTGTTGCTTCGTGCAGTCGGGCCGCAGTGAGCAGTCGATTAGCCGCAGATCCTAGCAGATTGCCTTGTCCATTGATGTCGGGGGTTCCCTGTGTGGCTCCGCCCCCAAGTACGACAATGACATCGCCTTGAACGGTACGGGGTTGTGGGTACTGTTTTTCCAGGCTACTGATTAACAAATCTCCAGCCAGATTGGTCGAGGATACATACAGCAGCAATGTGACAAGAAGCAGTACGACCGCAGGTATACGTGCCCTTTTCCATAGCCAGATCACGAGCCCTGCCATCACCAGGATGAACAAACCGGGAGGGAGCACAAAGCTGTACAAAAATTTGATGATATAAATCAAGTTCAGACAACCTCCTATCCTTATAAGCTTTATCTATCTTTTTGGTATATTGTAACATAGGAAAATGACTGGATTCCTCTGTCCGAAGACATACCTCGATGAACAAGCGGGCATGAAAGGTGGAGCTTTCCAATACATATTTTTTGTTTGATAAAGTTGTTCTGTAGGCGTAGTATATAAAGTCTAGTGATTTTTTTCATAGAGGAGCGATAGCGTCATGGGAGAGTTAACGACAGCCAAGCGGATGATGATGATCGCGCTGCTGGTTGTATTATGGGGCATTTCTTGGCCCATTTATAAAGTCGCATTGGAATTCACACCTCCACTGTTGTTTGCGGGACTACGTACACTGCTGGGCGGACTACTGTTGGGAGTGATTTTAGTACCGAGATGGAATCGCATTCGTTGGAAAGAAAATTGGCGGGTGTATGCTATTTCAGGTATTTTTAACGTGGTACTGTTTTATGGTCTGCAAACGGTGGGACTAATGTACGTCCCTTCCGGCTTGTTTTCTGTGCTGGTATATCTCCAGCCTGTGCTGGTCGGCATTTTTGCATGGATGTGGCTAGGGGAAGCGATGTCCAGACTCAAGGTGATTGGATTGGTCATCGGATTTTTGGGCGTTGCAGCTGTCAGTGTAGGCGGATTTTCAGGGCATGTGGCTGTGGCAGGTGTAATCATCGCCATTATTACAGCCGTGAGCTGGGCATTGGGAACGGTATATGTGAAAAAGGTAAACCAGCGTGTGGATTCGCTGTGGCTGGTTGCATTCCAATGTACACTGGGAGGCATCGTGTTGACGGGAGCTGGAACGGTGACGGAAAGCTGGTCAGATATCGTATGGAATGTCCCGTATGTGTCAGGGCTGATATTCGGCACGGTGTTGGGAATTTCACTTTCCTGGTTGCTGTATTTCACACTTGTTAATTCAGGGGATGCGAGTAAGGTTGCGTCTTATACGTTTTTGGTGCCTGTGATCTCGGTGTTTGTCAGCTCGTTGGTGCTGGGCGAAGCGATTACGGCTTTCCTGCTTATCGGGTTAATCTTAATCGGGCTTAGCATTTATTTGGTTAATCGCAGAGCGAGAGTAGTACGACAAGCTTGAGCGTAGTAGTTGAAACCAAGAGATTGAAAGATAGAACTTGAAACTATAGTAACAACAAGGGACTCTTGCACAATAGTAGGGTCCCTTTTTATATGCCGACAGGAGACACAGCTAAGTGGGCTATGACCTACCGAATTCGAGAGTTTAAGGGGTTTCCTCCCTGGGGAGTTGGTTAAGATTATGATATGGATGACAGCATACAACCAAGCAAAGAAGGGAGATGCGGACGATGGCACGAAAATTATTGATTACAGGTGCGGCAGGTACAATTGGGAAAGTATTGTATGAAGGGCTACAAGCGGAAGGTAAATATGAAATAATCGCTGCTGATGTGAAGAGGGATGAAGAGGCAGGGATTGTGGAAATGGATATACATGATGCTGCACGACTGGCTGAGCTTACACGCGGAGTGGATACGGTACTGCATTTTGCATGGATCAAGGATGAAGGGGATTTCCTCGGCAAAGTGCTATCTGGCAATGTTAGTGGAGCCTACAAGCTGTATGAAGCTGCGGTGAAAAATGGGGTAAAACGCATTGTTTTTGCCAGTTCCAATCATGCCACAGGGTTTTATAAAGTAGGCGAAAGCATAGATGTAGAAGATCCCTACCGACCAGACAGTTTTTATGGATTGAGTAAGTGCTACATTGAACTGTTAGGACGGCTGTATGCCGATCAGGGCAAAATATCTTCAATTAATATCCGTATCGGAAATTTTCCTGGAGATGATCGGCCCCATTCGGAGCGCGCCGCTCATATTTGGATTTCCGAGCGTGATATGATCCGTCTGACCGTCTGCTGTATCGAAGCTCGTCCGGAGATGAGCTATCTTAATTTGTACGGTACGTCAGCCAATACGGATAATTATTATGACATTGGCTATTTGGAAGAACAAATCGGATATAAGCCGCAGGATAACGCCGCCGAGCTGCTGGAACAGGCAAAGAAAATCGGATTTCGGGTAAAACAGGATGAAACCACATTCCAGGGTGGGCAAAAAGGAGTGAAGTAGATCGTTCAAATATGCTTTGTGACTGGACTCAAGGCGTCGATTAGACGCCTCATATTACACAAAACTTCACAAATATCCGAATTGTTCACTCCTCAGGACACTCCTTTGTTCATGAAGCATGAGAGGCTTCACTTTTCATTTTGAATGCGCTTACATAAAATATAGTTATACGGCGGCGGTGCTACAAACTTTGCTGTCGGTAACGTATACAGAGGGGGAGTGACTCACATTGAATCAGCCTATGCCCAAAAATTCTGCAATGCTTACAACGGATTCCCGCCTGAACGGTAAGAGGCTGGGAACGGGTAGGAAACACGGCTTTTTCTATGAACTGTTCCGCAATCGGGTATTATTTCTGATGTTGTTGCCCACTTTAATTTTTTTCTTCATTAATTCCTACATTCCTATGGTGGGTATTTATTATGCATTTACCCAGTTCGACTTTAATACCAGCCTGTTTGATGCCAAGTTCGTCGGACTCCAAAATTTTCGCTTTCTATGGCAATCCGGCACGCTGACAAAACTGACATTGAATACGGTCGGATACAATGCAGCGTTTATTTTACTCGGTAACGTGCTAGCGATTGTTCTCGCTATTTTGCTGAATGAGCTGCGAGGCCGCTACTTTAAAAAGATCGCTCAATCCGTGATGTTCCTGCCTTATTTTGTTTCTTTCGTTATTCTAAGTGTTATCGTGTATAACATATTTAATTATGATAATGGTTTCCTGAATACGCTGCTGCTGCAATTTGGTGGTGAACGCGTGGATGTATACAACAAACCATGGGTATGGATTTTCCTGATTATCCTGTTCTATTTATGGAAAAATCTCGGCTACAGTATGGTGATCTATCTAGCAGCGATTACAGGTATCAGTGACGAATATTATGAGGCAGCTAAAATGGATGGGGCCAACATTTTTCAACGAATCTGGTACATTACCGTTCCGATGCTTAAATCGACATTCGTTGTGCTGCTGTTGTTTGCGCTTGGTAGTATTATGAAAGGACAATTTGATCTTTTCTATCAGTTAATCGGCAACAATGGGGTGCTGTATAATACGACGGATATTTTGGACACTTATGTGTACCGTTCGCTGAAAGTGACTTTTGATGTGGGTATGGCTTCGGCGGCAGGCGTGTACCAATCATTGTTTGGCTTTGTACTGATCATGACCGTGAACTATATCATCCGCAAGTTGAACGACGAGTATGCCTTATTCTAGAAAGGAGGACCCAAACGGATGGCGATCAAAGAAGATGTATACACTCGAATTTTTAAAATTATCTCTTATGTGATTATCATTATTGCTTCCATTGCTTGTTTACTCCCGTTCCTACTTATTATTTCGGCTTCACTGACCAGTAATGAATCGATTATCAGGGATGGATATCACTTTATACCACAGCAATTCTCACTGGAAGGTTACCGGACGGTGTTCACCTTTCCTGAAGAGGTGTTAAGGGCATACGGGGTGACGATTTTTACCACAATTGTAGGTACGACGTTGGGCCTGTTCCTGATGACGATGGCAGGATATGTGCTGGCACGCAAAGATTTTAAATACCGTAATGCGTTTTCATTCTATATTTACTTTACGACGCTGTTCGGAGGCGGTTTGGTACCTTGGTACATTATGCTGACGAAGTATTTAGGATTGCTTGATACGTATACAGTGCTTATTTTCCCGGGATTGATGACTCCGTTTCTGATCATTTTAATGAAAAACTTCATTCGTTCCTCCATGCCGGAAGAGCTGTTCGAGTCCGCTAAAATTGACGGTGCGGGTGATTTTAAAATTTACTATCGAATTGTGTTGCCTTTATCTACACCGGGTATTGCCACTGTGGGACTGTTTCTGGCCTTGGCTTACTGGAATGACTGGTTCTCATCCTCACTCTTTATTAACGATCCGCATAAATACCAGTTGCAATATTATCTGTATAATGTAATTAACTCCATGCAATTTATCGCTCAAATGGGTGCAGGTACTGGCGTAACCCTTTCCAACGATATGCCGACAGAGTCGACCAAAATGGCAATGGCTATCGTGGTTACCGGACCTATTTTGCTGCTGTACCCGTTCGTACAGCGCTATTTTGTTAAGGGATTGACCATTGGTGCGGTAAAAGGCTAAAGTGGCACTCAAGGACTGTGATGGCATGACGTGCTGACGTTGTGCCATCTAAATAGCACTCTTTGTAAGCGTTTTATTTAATCAGACTACCATTTCAAAGGGAGGATTCACATGACATTCACAAAGAAAAGAAAACAACGCATGTCCATCCTGATTGCAGTAATGGTCATCACGGCGCTATTAGCCGGATGTGGAGGAGGTAGTGGAAACAGCGCTCAAAAAGCAAATGGAGAGGATGATAAATCCCAGAAAGTACAGCTGCAATTTTATATGCTGGGGGATGCTCCTAAGGACTTGCCTACCATTGAGACAGAGATCAATAAGTTGGCGGAAAAAGATCTGAATGCCACCGTCAAATTTAACTATACGACGTGGACAGACTGGGATCAAAAATATAAGCTGTTATTGTCTTCGGGTCAGCCTATCGACCTGATCTTCACTGCAGATTGGACGCAGTATCAGGCCTATGCCAAAAAGGGCGCATTCCTGCCGCTAGACGATCTGCTGCCTAAGGCTGCACCTGCCTTGCAAAAATTTGTGCCTCAGGACATGTGGGATGGAGTTAAAATCGGAGGCAAAATTTATACCGTGCCTGGCACGTATAAAGAATATGTCACAAACGGTTTTGTATGGCGTGAGGATTTACGTGAGAAGTACAATTTGCCTAAACCGACAGATATGAAAAGTTATGAGGCTTATATGGATGGGATACGTCAGCATGAGCCAAATATGAAAACAGTATCTCTGAACAGCGATATTAAGGGAAATCTGCATGATCGATATACTGAATTAGTAACGAAGAGCGTGGGCACACTGCCTTACGGTATCGGTATTAAATACGAAAAACCAACAGAGGTATATAAATTTTGGGGCTCGGATGAACAAAAGGAAGAGCTGAACACTTACAAACGCTGGGCCGATAAAGGATTCATTCCCAAAAACGTATTAAACGTAAAAGATACGCTTCAGGATCAAGTGACTTCTGGTAAAGCAGCGAGTATTTTCGGTGACAATCCAACCCGGTTTAATGATATGGTCATTAAGCTCAAAGCATCTCACCCGGACTGGAAGCTCGAGTACTACCCATTCCCTTTGACGACAGGTTATGCAACTCCAGTGCATCCGATTCATAACGGCTTTGCGATTCCAAAAAGCAGCCCGAATCCAGCGCGCGCATTGGCCTTTTATGAAAAGCTGGTGACGGACAAACGCTATAACCTGCTCACGCAATATGGTATTGAAGGCAAAAACTACGAAGTCAAAGATGGTTACTACCAAATGATAGGTAGCGGCAGTACTAATGGATTTTCACGCGAAGGTATGAATAGTTGGGCTTGGCGTAACCCGGAATACATGCTGTTTGATTCTGGCTTTGACCGTGTGAAGAAAATTTTTGCCGAGCTGGATAAAATCCAGAAGCCTGACCTGTTTACAGGCTTTGCAGAGGACTACACGACATATCAAGCAGAAAAAGCAGCTCTAGAACAGGTTGAGAAGCAATATCTGTATCCGCTCCAAGCTGGACTGATCGACAATGTAGATCAAGGCTTGCAGACCTTCTTGCAAAAGGCAAACCAAGCTGGTTTGGAGAAAATTCAAACCGAATATACAAAACAATGGGAAGCCTATGTAAAGGAGAAGGGGATTAAATAAAACATAAAGAATTGTGATAAAGAAAAAAGCAAGTCTCCAGAAAGTTGGAGGCTTGCTTTTTTAATGTCAGTCTATTTTTTGGGAGCAATGTTCCGTTCTCGGAGCAGGCGTGTAGAGCAGTTTACTTATTGCGCATTTGCTTTAGAACGGCGAAAATCTGTCGGTGTTACACCCAAGCTACGTTTGAACATACGATGGAAATAAGAGCTACTCGCAAATCCGGTTTGTTCTGCTACGTCAGCTACGGACCAGTCGGTCTGTTCCAGCAGCTCACAGGCCTTGCGAATACGAAGTTGTTGGATGACGTCCACGATAGTTGACATGGTCTGTTGCTTATATAGCCTGCTGACATAGATCGGCGACATATCCAGCTCTTCCGCAATCTGATTGAGACAAAAATTGGGATCCGTATAGGCTTGCTCCATTCGTTCATTAATTTGCCGTACCAGTCGTTCCTGCTTCGTGTTTCGTTTTTCCGATAGACTGGAGCGAATATGATCAAAGACCAATTGATAATGATCAATAAGATTCTCAGCGGTCTCTAACCGATCAGCGGATGGTAATTCAGGCTTAGATTCTATAGCAAATCCATTGAGCTCATTGATATGCCGAACAGCATTATTTACACTCATGATGAGCCGGGATATCGCCACTTGAACAGAGGGAAAAGGATATTTTTCCATATGCATCAATAATTCTTTGAACATACTGTGTGCATCCTCCGTATGACCAGACAGTAGCATATCTAGCATTTTTTTCTCTTTATCGGCTGGATATACGTAAGTATTTTGGATATCCTCGTCTGTAGTGTTTTGCGCATTAATAATGCATCTGTGCCCCTGAAAAAATCGGTGCATAGATGCGTCTTGTACTTGGCGATACAGCAGATGCAGCCGTTCTGGTTGACTTGTGATGGCACTGTAAGTCAGTGAAACGCTCAGCTTCAAATATTCAAAGCAAGCTTCACGTATTTGGCGTAATAAAGTTTCTAGCAGTACAGTGTCTGTATGTTCTGCGGGATCGAGAATGTTAAGCATCAGCAGTACACTGTCCTCATCCATATCAACGGTCTCCACCTGGTACGTCTGTCCGCATATTTCAGAAGCAATGTTCATGATTGCAAACTTATAGGGTAGCAGATCAGGTCCACGTTCGCTTTGCCATCGGGTATATTCATCTATGCGCAGCAGCACAAGGCGGTAGTCTTTGTCGAACTGGAACGTAATCCCAAGCTCGCGCAATCGTTCCGGTTCTTCACCGGTAGGAAGATTTCGGATTCCCCGGATCACATTTTTTAAAATGTTTTGCCGGATCGTGTACATACTGTTTCGTTTCTCTGATTCCAGTGAATTCATATGCACAACAATTTGGCCAATAGGCGTATACAGCATTTTGGACAGCAGCCACGAAGCCACGAATCCTGCCAATGCAATGATGGCGGCTATCAGTAACATCGCATTACGAATAACACTTGCCATTTTGATAACGCTTTCATACGGTGTGACACTAATATACTGCCAACCTAGTCCATCCGGAGAGGTGTAGGAAATGAGTGATCTTTTACCATGAAAGTCTTCTACAAAATAGCCTGTTTCTTGTTTTTTGACTCTCGTGTGCAGCCATAGCTGTTCTTTTTCGTTCAAAGTTTCGTCTGTCAATGTTGTACCAGACAACAGTCTGCCCTGATCGTCTAAAATATAAGCGGTCCCGCCTGAGATTGGATTCGCCGCCATTTCCTTGTTCATCCAGGCCGCCGACACATTCACAATCACAGCCGAATTTATCGCTTCGTTCGAGTTAATTGCGTCATAACATAAATACGTATAGGCTGCGATTTCTGGGCTTGCTTGCTCTACTTCAGCTCTGGAGTCTGAGGCAGACAGCAGCGGATACGTGCGTGGAATAGGCGTAAAGGGTTTATAGTCCTGATAATGATCCAGCACGCGAATGATATCTGTATCAGCCAGTTCATGTTTGCTGAATAACCCGTTTTGACCTTGTGAGGACGCAATGTAGAAGGTGCCGCTTTTAGGGTTAAACACGTAGATGGATTCGATATACGGCATAGAGTTAAGATAATTGTTCAATTCGGTCATGGCAGCGGTTACATCATATACATTAGGTTTTGGATAATACAACAACTTGGACAGGGTACTGCTGCGATACATTTGGAATGCCAACGACTGAGCAATAGATGTCATGTTAATAACTTCTTTGCTTCTCAACGTCAAGCTGTTGTGATTGGCCTCGAATGCCTGCTCCTTTTCCACGCGAATATAGTAAAAATAATACACAGTGGTGGATACCAGCAACGTTAGCGTAATACATAACGTAATGCTGACCAGCAATTTGCTGTGAAGCTTGTGATGCTTTTTGAAATTGCTCATATGAACAGGCCTCCTGTCTGTGTGCACGTAGCTGTAAAGTACATCCTATTTATGTATTCATTATACGTGTGATCTTGTGAACAGGACAGTGAACAAACCGATTCTTTGTGAAAAATAATGATTTTTTCGTAAAAAGGCCAGGAACACTTATACGCATTGGATTGCGTCGGTTCCCGGCCGGGTTTGTGTATTCAAATAAAAGAAGGAAAGATGACGGTACTGCAACTAGTCAGGAAATTGAACGTTACCATTAACGATATAGGCTCCGCCTGTACCATTTTCCGCTAGAGCTGGGATTGTGTCGTTTAGCACGACACCGCGAATGTCCGTAATCCGTATTTTCAGAGGTTGTTTTCCTAAGTTAGTACCTAGAAAGTGGTTGTAATCCTGTTTTTCGAGATTGAGCCATTGTCCGTTTTGTTGGACTTCCATCTTCAAGACCGGATATTTATGATTGCGTACTTGAATGGCTGCCCACCATTGGCTGCTGCCTTCTTTAATGCGGTAGGAGACATTGCCGTTAACCGGAGCTTTGACAACTTTCCACGAAATATTAATTTTTCCGTCTATTTTATTGCCAATCAGGTTGAACGCGTTTGGGGACAGATCGAGCGCGCCACTTGGACCTTCAGGGTAAAGATCAGTTACATATACGGTTGTTTTCCCTTTGGGACCTTGAACTTCCAAATAGGCTCCAGCTAATGCAGCTTTGATTCCGTTATAATTCAGTTGTGTGCGATTAAGCGCTGTAATTTTGGCATCCGAAGGGATGGGATCAAGCAGTAATGCCCCTCCAGAGTAACCTGATCCTGTATATGTGGCGTACCCCGTGTATGTATCATTCCAAGCAGCTGAAGCGGGAAGGGCGAATAATACAAGACTTAGCAACGATGTTAGACCGATGGTTTTGAACTTTCGGAACGTCGATATTTTTTGCATAACATTTCCTCCTTATTCATTTAATAGATTCATATAGTAAATATAAACACTATATTACCTAATATTTCAAATTGTACAATAGGACTTTGAGGCAAAAAGAAAATATTGAAGATGTTTGTCAACATACTCATAGGCCATATGGCGTGTTTTTTTAGAAATGGTTGTACAGATAAAGAATAAGGGGAGGATTAAGTAATGAGGACGAAACTAGGACTTTTGGATGAAGTCTTTTAAATAGAATAAGCGAACTATTGTTCTCTTTTTGTTTGTCGTATACAATCGAATCATGCTGATTCAAATGGAGTGATGTGAACTCTGTTGTATGCTGCAACGAAAGGATGTTTTGCACCATGATGGGAAGAGCCCATTTGATTATTGGAACCGGGGTCTCCCTGTCGGTATTAGCTTTAAGTGGATACGAAGTGACCCCGGCTGCCGTGGCAGCTGCTGTGGTCGGTTCACTGTTGCCGGATATTGACGAGCCTAACTCCATGCTCGTGAGCCGTGCGCTCCCAACCAAAATGCTTAGGCTTATACAGCTTCTAATGATTGGGGCTGCTGGTTGGGTATTTTTCACCCGTTTGGCTCCACCGCCATGGAATCTTGTTTTGGCTTTGCTGATGATCAGTGCTTCTTTTATGCCTTCACGATCCATGCGCAAGGTTATTATCTTTCTAATTGGTATCGGCCTAGCCTGGTATGGAGAATCATATGCACCGTGGAATTATATCGCCGGGTGTCTGCTGATCATTTGTACGTTAGTCCCACACCGAGGGTTGACACATACGGTATACGGGACAGTCGCATGGACTGCGCTGCTTTATGGTACGACACGTTTGCACGGTGACAGCATATGGCTGGCTGGAGGTATGGCATATTTGCTGCATTTACTGGCAGATTCCTTGACGAATAATGGAATTAAACCTTTGCCGCCGTTCAAATGGAAGCTGCGATTTAAATTGATGAGTACCGGAACCCGGAAGGGAGCTAAGATAGAAAACGTCTGTATTGCTTTAACTACTGTACTTGTAGTGATTGCTTTGCTTCGTTATAAGCATTTGATTTGATATATTCTATCTTTTGTTTCTATTAAATTAAAAAAACAGTCAATGCACGTTGTACGTGTCTTGACTGTTTTTTTATAGATTGCGATTCTCTGTTACAACTTAGGCTCGTTCAATAATGGTATTCAGCGTTGTACGATCCAGATTTTGAACCAGCTTGATGATCAGCTCTTTGGCTGCATCATAATCATCAGTGTGAATAATGGACGAGGAAGTATGGATGTATCGTCCACAGATGCCTATGACAGTGGATGGCACGCCAATTCCGCTCAAGTGCACTTGACCTGCATCGGTTCCCCCTGTGGAGATGAAATATTGATACTTGATTTTGTGAGTTTCCGCCATGTCTTGCACGTACTCCACAATCCCGCGATGTGTAATCATACCTGGATCAAATACCCGCAGCAGTGCGCCTTTACCGAGGTGCCCGTAAGCATTCGGGTCGCCGCCCATATCGTTGGCTGCACTGCAATCCAGTGCAAAGAATATATCCGGCTGAATCAGATTGGCCGCTGTACGTGCACCACGCAGTCCCACTTCTTCTTGAACAGTGGCCCCTGCATACAATGTATTGGGAAGCTTGTCTTTTTCTTTATGTAATGCTTCAAGCAGTTCAATAGCCAAGCCTACACCGTAGCGGTTATCCCATGCTTTAGCCATAATTTTTTTAGGATTTGCCAGTGGAGTGAAATCACAGATCGGCGCAATGGCCGTTCCTGGTACGATCCCCAGGTCCTGCGCTTCTTGTCTGCTGTCTACGCCGATATCCAGATACATATGCTTGATGTCCATAGGTTTGCTGCGTTGCGATTCATCCAGCAAATGAGGCGAGACAGAGCCAACTACACCGATAACTGGGCCTTTTGGTGTCAATACTTGAAGACGTTGTGACATAATGGCTTGGCTCCACCAGCCTCCAACCGGCTGAAAACGAATCATTCCAGTTTCCGTAATACCATTCACGATAAAACCGACTTCATCCAGATGGCCTGCCACCATTACACGTGGTCCACTCTCTTGACCGCGTAGCACCCCAAAAAGACTGCCCAGTCGATCTTGCACGATTTCATCGGTATAACCGGATATTCGTTCCTTAACCCATGCCCGCAACTCACGCTCATGTCCAGGAATGGAAGGAAACTCCGTTAAGGTTTTAAACAATTCCAATGTTTTTGATTCCATGATGTATACCTCACTCCTTATTAATTAACCAGTGGTCGTCATGTATTCAGTATGAATGGATTTGTATCGAATGTCCACGATATCATTTTCCTGACATAACATTTCTCCAAAAAGCTCATAATGAAAAAGACCCAAGCAATTCGAACCGCCAAGCGCGAAAACTTACAGATAAGGGGTGGTGAATGATGCCAGCTAAATCCGGGCAGCGCGGTTTTCGTACCAATACGTCGCCGCTGTCCATAAATGAGAAGGACTATCAGAATATTTCACAAAAGCATGAACCCTCGAGAAAAGTATTTGCCAATTGTGTGCGCGCTTTTCTGGTTGGAGGCGGGATATGTGTGATTGGACAGGCGATTCAAGAGGCTTTTATGGCAGGAATGCACATATCAGCCAAGGAGGCCGCCCCGCCGACCTCATCGATGATGATCTTGCTGGCGGTCATATTAACCTGTATCGGGGTTTACGATAAGGTTGCTCAATGGGCAGGAGCAGGAACCGCTGTGCCCATTACAGGCTTTGCTAACTCCATGTGTTCGGCTGCATTGGAATATCGTTCTGAGGGACTGGTGCTCGGAGTGGGCGCGAATATGTTCAAACTTGCAGGCTCGGTTGTCGTATTCGGGGTGGTGGCTGCATTTATCGTAGGCGTTATATATGCCATCCTTGGTGTGGGAGGCAATCACTTATGAGAAGACAGGGAGGACAAACCTGGAAGTTTGAATCAAGACCGCGCATCATTGGAAGTGCCACTGTTGTGGGCCCGGATGAAGGAGAGGGGCCGTTGTCCACAGATTTTGATTATATTTATGACAATATAGAAATCAACGAGAAAACGTGGGAAAAAGCGGAACGTAGATTGATTGAGCATTCTACAGAGCTGGCGCTAATTAATGCCAATTTGAACAAAGAAGAAGTGCAGTTTTTTATTAGTGGTGATCTGATGAATCAGATTGTCAGTAGCTCCTTCTCGGCAAGCAAGCTGGCTATTCCCTATTTGGGTGTTTTTGGAGCCTGTTCAACATCAATGGAAAGCTTAGCCTTAGCCGCACTTATTGTGGACTCAGAGGCCGGTGACTACGTGATGGCGGGTACGACCAGCCATAACTGTACTGTAGAAAAACAATTCCGCTATCCTAATGAATACGGATCACAGAAGCCCCCTACGGCTCAGTATACTGTTACCGGTTCCGGCGCCGCAATTGTAGGACATGCCAAGTCAGGAACGGTGGTGGATTGTGCTACCATTGGACGTGTAATGGACATGGGCATTAAAGACCCTTTTAATATGGGTGGAGCCATGGCTCCCGCGGCTGCGGATACGCTGTTGTCTCATTTTCGAGACACTGGCCGTGACCCTGGTTACTATGATCTCATTGTAACGGGCGATTTAGCCTCAGTGGGGCTACCAATTGCCAAGGAGCTGCTCAAAAAAGATGGGTTCGATATGAATCAGACGGAATTTAATGATTGCGGTTTGCTGATTTACGACATCAATAAGCAAAAGAAAGTCATTGCAGGAGGCAGTGGTTGTGGCTGCTCGGCTGTTGTAACCTACGGGCATTTGTTGAAGCGGATCGAAAAAGGAGAGCTGCAAAAGGTACTGGTCGTGGCGACTGGAGCGTTATTATCTCCTTTGACTACACAGCAGGGTGAAAGCATTCCTTGTGTTGCACATGCTGTAGCTTTTGAAGCGGGAGGAACAGTATGATATTTCTATGGGCTTTTTTAGTGGGTGGTGCCATTTGTGTTGTGGGCCAGTTGATGATGGATGTGTTCAAAATGACGCCGGCACATACGATGAGTACGTTAGTGGTTGCAGGTGCAATTGCTGATGCTGTTGGGATATACGATCCGCTTATTAAATTTGCAGGGGCGGGTGCGACCATTCCAATTACCAGTTTTGGTAACTCACTTGTACACGGCGCATTAACCGAATTGGAGAAGGACGGATGGCTGGGTGTCATTACAGGGATCTTTAGTCTGACAAGTGCAGGAATTTCCTCTGCGATTATTTTCTCTTTTCTGGCATGCTTGTTTGTTCGTCCAAAAGGAAGCATATAAAAGCAGCGTACTTTAGATTTGACATAAAAATAAATGATATACATGTGCCCTTCGGATCTAATGACCGAAGGGTTTTTAATTGTTCTGCACATGAAAGATCGAAAGAAGGATAGAGTTTGAATAATACGGGCAGGGGGTTAAGTGTACTCTGTGCCCACCTTCATGTACAATAATAGGAAACATGTTGCTATCTAGGAGGTTTACAGAGCTATGCCCGTACGTCAAGAATCTGTGCAGATTGTATCTGCAATCCGTTCTAATCTGGAATCATGTATATTAGGTAAATCCTTTGAAATAAAATTACTGCTTACGGCTATGCTGGCGGGTGGACACATTCTGATCGAGGACGTTCCGGGTACGGGAAAAACGCAAATGATCAAGGCTCTTGCCAAATCCATGCGCGGTGATTACCGCCGTGTTCAATGTAATCCTGATATTCTCCCGAGTGATATTACAGGGGTATCCATATTTCATCCACGGGACGAGCGTTTTTATTTCCGTCCGGGTCCTGTGATGACTAATATTTTGCTGGCGGACGAAATTAACCGAGCGACGACGAAAACCCAGTCGGCTCTGCTGGAGGTTATGGAGGAACGCAGTGTGACAGTGGATGGGGACACTCATATGTTGCCTCATCCTTTTATGCTGTGTGCGACACAAAATCCGATTGATTTTGAAGGCACTTATATGCTGCCGGAAGCACAGTTAGATCGTTTTATGCTCAAAATCAGCTTGGGTTATCCTGACATGGAGACGGAGCGAAACATGCTGCTTCATCATCAGGCAGGCCAGCCAGCAGACCGCCTGGAGGCTGTAGCTCATATGGAGCAGATTGCTGACATCCAGCAGGAAATTAGAGGGATTTATATGGACGAAGCAGTGACGTCCTATTTACTTGATATCGTTCGTGCGACAAGAGAACATCCATCCGTGCTGCTGGGAGCTAGCCCCCGGGCGGCGCTTGCTTTTGTAATGGCTGCGAAGGCATACGCTTTTCTGGACAACCGTGACTATGTGCTGCCTGATGATGTGAAGGCGCTGGCACCTTATGTGCTAACGCATCGTTTGTTGCTGCGTCCCGAGGCGCGTCTGGACAGTTCCAGTGCCCAGTCCATGCTGCAGGCTGTCCTTCGGCAGGTTCATGTACCCGTACGAATGGAGCGTCCTTAGGGAATGAATATGGTCAAAAGGAAGCGCAGGCTTCCACGGCTGTCAGGCCGCATCTGGCTTCTGGTGGTCATATGGGTGGTGTGCCTGCTATATTTGTTGTTTCAGGGCGGCAAGACGTCGGTCATGCTGTTGTCTATGGTTACGCTGTTAATCGTTTATTTATGGATCGTTGGTCTGAGCGGAGTTCGCCGTGTGCAAGGCTCCCGGCAGCTTTCGCAAGGCTCGCAGTTTGGAGAACTGCTGCATGCGGGAGATCAGGTGCATGTAAAGCTGAGCCTCAGTATACCTGGTTTTCTTCCGTTACCCTATGTCATTGTCCGTGAGGTCCTCAAGCGACATACAGGTGAATCCTGGTCGTTTGAGGACAGTGTCATTCCCAGTCTAAAAGGGGGCGGTCAGCTTACATTTCAGACTCCTGCTTTAGAGCGAGGAAGCTATCACTTTGAGGAAACGGAATGTGTGAGTGAGGACATCTTCGGTCTGTTGGAGCACAAAGGCAGCTTGAACGCACGCGGTGAATTTCGGGTGCTGCCCCGAACGGTATTCATTCCATATTGGCAGATGAATGACCGTCGCTCAAGGATGTCTGGACCGCAGACCGTTCAAACTCGAACGCGGCGTGAAACGACACAAATTAACGGTGTACGGGACTATGTATATGGAGATCGGTTTTCGCGCATCCATTGGAATGCGACGGCTCGTACAGGTAGCTGGAAATCCAAGGAATTTGAGCATGAGACCGTTCCAAAAACGATGCTTGTGCTGGACGTACACATGAAGCATTATGTAAACGCCGAACAGTTTGAGCTAGCTGTATCCTCTACCGCTTCATTGCTGGAATATGGTGGACGGGAGCGAATGGGGGTTGGATTGTGCACAGCTGGAGAAAAAGGCACTGTCTTTCAGCCAAGTGAGCAGACAATGGAACGACAACGAATGATGCATCACTTGGTAGACATACACACAACTTCACAAGGTAGCTTGAAATCCGCTGTAGAAAGCAGTGTGCGTCAGTTTCCGCAAGGCTGTTATTTTATACTGATTAGTCCGCTGAAGGATTATCAGGCGATGGAGCTTCTTCGCTGGGCCGATACTCGGGGGATGACTCCGTGCCATGTCTATATAGGAGAAGGTTCTGCTGAGGGAGAAGCTGAAGAATGGATGAGCATGCTTCGTGCAAGGGGAATCAAGGGCTACGATGTTGAGAGCCTTGAAGAGCTCCCGGCTGTAATGGGGGGAGGGACACTATGAAGAGCTGGTTACAATCGTTAAAGGGTTCCTGGGCCCCCGCTTTTACATTTTTATGGATTATTATTATTGCCATGCAATGGGTTTCTTTTGCTTCCGAATTATGGCTTGAAGAGACAAGAGCACTTGTACTGATGACCATTACAATGCTGGCTCTGGTGAAGATTGTACTACCATTTCGTCCTTGGATTGAATTTATTGTTAAGGCGGCGGCGCTGTTTTTTATTTTGTATCGGACATTGGTGTCTTACTCCATCATTATCCCCTTCGGAGGGGTAGCCAATCGCCTGGACCAATTTATATCCAATATGTCTCCTTATATTTGGTTTTCCCTTATCGCTTGGCTAGTTATTGAAATGGTGCCGCTCATCGTTACAACGAAGCAGCGGATTCTTGTTTTTGTGGGTATTAATATCGCCGCGCTGGCAGTGCTTGATTCCTTTACGCCTACTGTGCTGTGGGAGGAAGTTGCCTGGATCGTCTTTGCTGGTATGGGTTGGCTAGTGACACAGCATCTTCAGTATTTTCGGCAGCATTATCCTCAAGGCTGGAAGCATATTCGACGCTATCCATATAAAATAGCAGCCAATATTGCGGTCATTTTTGCGCTCATTATTATGGCTGGTGTCAATATGCCAGAGGTACAGCCAGCTTTGACGGATCCCTATACAGCGTGGACCCAGAGAAATAGCTCAACCACCGCCGGGATTAGCAATGGATCTGGGGCATTGAATCAGCGGATGAACACCGCATCAGGTTATAGTCGCCAGGATAATCGGTTGGGTGGAGGTTTTAATTTTGATTATTCTCCTGTCATGACCATCACGACCACTCAACGAAGCTACTGGCGGGGGGAAACAAAACGAACCTATTCCGGTACAGGCTGGAGTGACGGGGGAAACGATGATCAAACGCTGAATGATGTTCCAATGACCGCAGAGCTTGAAAACACACAAGAAACGCGGCATTCGACGGAGCAGGTCGTTCAGACCATTACGATGCAAAATGACCAGAGCTATCCTGTTCTGTTTGGCGCCTATTCGGTGCAGCGTGTTCAATCGGTGGACAGAGATTCACGGGCAGATGGGTTACGTTGGAACCCGGAACAGGCGGAACTGCTTTGGAATCCATCCTCCCGAAGAACTGCTTATCCTAAAACGTATACTCTGGTATCACATGTCCCTGTGATCCCTGAGAAAGAGCTACGCACAAAAACTTTTAATGAGTTGTACGGAAAAAACAAACAGGATGCCTATCTACAAATTCCAGATGAGTTGCCACAGCGGGTTCGTGATTTGGCTCAGAACGTAACGTCAACGGCGAAAACGCCGTATGAAAAAGTCGGATTACTACAGCAGTATTTGCAGCAAAATTATGCATATACGAACAACCCGGACCTCTCACGGAAAAGAAGCAGAGATTTTGTGGATGCCTTTCTGTTTGAGATTCGGGAGGGCTATTGCGATTATTATTCCACCTCATTAGTCATGATGGCTCGCTCTGTTGGGGTTCCAGCCCGTTGGGTTAAAGGATATGCACCTGGTCAGCAGACATTTTCAGATGATGCAACAACGGGCGAAAATGACGAAAATATGTCCTCTTACTCCGTGACAAATGCGGATGCTCATTCCTGGGCGGAAGTATATTTAGGTGAATACGGTTGGGTTCCTGTAGAAGCTACGCCTGGTTTTGATATGCCGCTGCTTACGGAACAGGAGGATTCAAAGACTCCAGAAGTCCCTGAGGTTAAAGATCAGCCTGAACCAGAACAGCCTGAACAAACCCCGCAGACTAATCCAGAAGAAGGTTCAAATATTCATCCTGTAATTATAGGTTCTGCTGCTGCAATTCTGCTGCTGTGGGCTGCTTATATCGTCTGGCGTAATCGCGCAGACATTCACTTTTACCTGCTGCGCTTACGCAGAGGTAAGCCGCTGACCCCGGATGAAAAGGTGGTCGTCGAAACTGAGCACTGGTTAAGGTACATGCGAAGAAGGGGATTTGTCCGCGCCAGTCACGAGACGCTGAGGGAATCAGTTGATAGATGGTCGCTAGAAGTACCGGAACACGCTTCAATTTTACATCAGCTGCTTGGCCGATTTGAACAAGCGCGTTATAGCCCCTCATCCGTAACCGCAGAAGATTGGCATATGGTTCGCCAGCAGGCATCTCTGTTACACAAAGAAGGATGGATAAAACGATGGGCTGGACGAAAAGCTGCGTCGGATCAGAAGGATCAAGACTAGTCTATTTTTGATTAGGTCCAAACGCCGTCTATTTTAATCTTTAGCTATATATTTAGTGAAAAAGCTGTCCGTTTGTTGCGGATAGCTTTTTACTAAGCCATAGTAATATGGTATAGTTTGTCGTATGAAACTGAGGTGACCGACGTTGTTTGAAATGCTGATGCCCAAATTACGGGTGAATACCGTCTTTGATATTGATCTTGAGGGCTTGTATGCTCAAGGATATCGCGGCATTATTACGGATCTAGATAACACGCTGGTCGGTGCAAAAGCGCCGAATGCGACTCCCGAGCTGGTGGCCTGGTTTGAGAAGGTCAAACAGGCGGGTTTTAAGCTTGTCATCGTGTCTAACAACAATATGGACCGTGTATCCGTGTTTGCTACGCCTTTGGACATTGAATTTATACATGCCGCACGGAAGCCCTCCAACTCGTCTTTTCGTAGAGCCATCCGTATGATGGGGCTGACTCCGGAAGAGACTATTATGGTCGGGGACCAAATGTTGACGGACGTATTGGGAGGCAACCGACTGGGATTGCATACGGTGTTGGTGCTACCGATATCCATTCATGATGAAGGAGTCATGACCCGATTTAATCGGCGGTTGGAGCGAATCGCGCTCACAAGGTTACGTAAGAAAGGCTTATGGCTTGAGGAGGAAAAGAAGAATGACTGAAAGACCTGACGGCGGCACTGCCGTCAAATGTAGTGGTTGCGGTATTACCGTGCAGACCACTAGCCCGGAGCTTCCGGGATATATTCCTGAAAAATTGCTTACTCGCGAACCTGTCATCTGTCAGCGTTGCTTCCGGATCAAAAACTATAATGAGACGTCTTCAGTTACGGTGGATCAAGATGAGTTCTTGAAGCTGCTCAGCCAGATTGGCGACAAAGATGCGCTCGTCATCCACATTGTAGATATTTTTGATTTTGAAGGTAGCTTGATTTCCGGTTTGCAACGCTTTGTAGGCTCCAATCCGGTTATACTGGCTGTGAACAAGACCGATTTGCTGCCTAAGGTAACGAATTGGAACAAGGTACGTAACTGGGTACAAAAGCAAGCGAAAGAGCAAGGACTACGCACGGAAGAAATCGTACTGTGCTCAGCTAAAAAAAATCAGGGCTTTGACCGTCTGTTGGATGTGGTATCTGAGCTCCGTGGTAACCGCGATGTATATGTAGTCGGAGCGACAAATGTGGGTAAATCGACGCTTATTAACCGCTTGATTCGTGATTATAGCGATATGGAGCAGGAACTCACAACGTCCCGTTACCCGGGGACTACACTCGATATGGTGAATATTCCGCTCGACGACGGCAAGCACATTATTGATACTCCGGGTATTGTATACCCTTGGCGATTCAGCGAAATCGTCTCCCGTCAGGACTTGAGCGCTATTATGCCGGACAAGCCGCTGAAGCCTGCTGCATATCAGCTTGATGCCGGACAAACATTGTTTTTCGGCGGTATGGCCCGATTTGATTTTGTGGAGGGTCAGCACCAATCATTTACCTGCTACATTAACGGTGGTCTTAAGATACATCGCACGAAGCTGGAGCGAGCTGATCAGTTGTTCGCTGATCATGCCGGGGAATTGTTATCTCCGCCAACACGCGATCAATTGGCAGAGATGCCGGAATGGACAAGACATGAGTTCCGCGTTCCACGCAAATCTCCATCGGACATCTACATTTCCGGTTTGGGATGGATCAGGGTAAATAGCGAGAACGGAGCTCTGGTTGCAGTTCATGCTCCTCGGGGAGTCCGTGTGCTTTTGCGGCCTGCGTTGATATAACGTTGCTGTAACCATGTTATAGGGCGGCAAGGAACAGGTACTGGTTCCTGCCGCCATTCATGTATTTGTGCGGCCTAATATTTTGCAATATGGGGGAGAGCAACGATGAACAGCGGGGAGTCTGAAGCGACCGAACAAGGTCTTGTACTATTGGGCGTATTGGGTGATCCGATCAAGCACTCCAAATCGCCTCTTATGCATAAAATAGCTTTACAGGCAGCGGGGATTGAAGGAGATTTTGTACCTCTTCATGTCAAACCGGATCAGCTGGAAGATGCCATGAAGGGGATTCGCGCTATGCATTTCCGCGGAGTCAATGTGACGATTCCCCATAAAGTCGAGGTTATGAAATATCTGGATGAGATTGATGAAGGGGCCAGACTCATTGGCGCTGTCAATACGATAGTGAATGACAATGGACGTCTTAAGGGCTATAACACGGACGGAATTGGCTACGTACGTTCCCTCAAAGAAGAGACTTCTGTCGAGTTGAAGGGCGCAAGAATTGCTGTTCTTGGAGCCGGAGGGGCTGCTCGTGGCGTGATTCATGCTCTGTTGGAGGAGCAACCGGAATCGGTTATTATTTTGAACCGAACACGTGACAAAGCTGAGCAACTGGCATTAGAGTGGACGACGGAAGCGATCCCAGTGAGGGGTTATTCCAACGAAGATGCCAAGAGCGTGCTCGCCACAGTGAATGTGTTGATTAACACAACCTCGGTGGGAATGTCTCCTTTAGCGGATGAGCTTCCACTGGAAACGAGCTTGATTCCGGAGGGAATCATTGTGAGTGATTTGATCTACAACCCGCTGGAAACGAGACTTTTACGGGAAAGCCGTGAACAGCGCGGCTGTACTGTACATGGAGGCTTGGGCATGTTCGTGTATCAGGGGGCTGTGGCTTTTGAGTATTTTACAGGGGTTGTCCCTGCTGTAGAGCAAATGAGAGCGGCTGTGCTGAGTAGCCTGTCGTAAGTAAGATTGTACATTAAAATTATGGAAATGCTGCATTGCATATGTGGCGACGAAGGGGTTAAATATACATGTTAACAGGTAAACAAAAAAGATATTTGCGTTCAATGGCGCATCATTTGGACCCGGTTTTTCAAGTAGGTAAAAACGGTACGAATGAGCATCTTATGCGTCACATCAACGATGCGATTGAAAAGCGTGAGCTGATGAAAGTGCAAATTTTGAACAACTGTTTGGACGACAAGCATGAAATTGCGGAAGAACTGGCCGCGGAGACAGGTTCTGAGCTTGTACAGATCATCGGGAGCACTATTATTTTGTACAAAGAATCCCGTGATCATAAGGAAATCGAGTTGCCTAGAGGATAACACGCGGGGAGAAAATTATGAAAATCGGTATTATGGGTGGTACATTTGACCCGATTCATATTGGACATCTGCTGGCTGGAGAAGCGGCAAGAGATGCCTATGGGCTGGATCAAGTATGGTTTATGCCTTCTCATATTCCTCCGCACAAGCATCAGGCGGGGGCGAGCGGTAAGGAGCGTCTGGAGATGACGAGTGAAGCGGTAGCGGGTCATCCTGCTTTTGAAGTGCTGGATATTGAAGTGCTTCGTGGGGGAGTATCCTATACCATTGACACGATCAAGGAGCTTCAGGAGTTGCACTCTGCTGTGGATTTTTATTTTATTATTGGTGCGGATATGGTGAACTACTTGCCTCATTGGCAGGGAATTGAGGAGCTGGCGCAGCGAATTTGTTTTATTGGTGTTCGGCGCCCAGGATTCCAGCTTGCGTTGGATGAGTTGCCGCATTATTTGCAGGACAAGGTACTGCTGGCGGATATGCCGGTGGTGGATATTTCGTCGACGGATATTCGAGAGCGTGCTGCGGAAGGGCGCACTATCCGTTATCTTGTACCTGATCGTGTGCATGACTATATTACAAGGGGCGGTTTGTATGAAGTACAGCCGTGAGCAATTAATGGAAGCCGTATCTGGTCAAATGCCTGAAAAGCGCTGGAAGCACACACTAGGTGTTATGCATACCTCAGTGGAGCTTGCGAAGCGCTATGGAGCAGATCCGGATAAGGCAGAACTGGCGGCTATTTTGCATGATGTAGCGAAGTATTGGCCTGTTCAGCAGATGGAAGAGGTGATTCGCAGTCATCCCGAATGTGATCAGGAGCTTTTGGAACATGACAAGCAGCTCTGGCATTCAGAGGTAGGATACTGCGTTGCAGCAAGAGATTACGGAGTGGATGATCCGGAAATAAGGAATGCGATCCGCTGGCATACGTCAGGACGCGTAGGTATGAGCCTGCTGGATAAAGTCGTGTGTCTCGCTGATTACATCGAACCGGGACGGGATTTTCCGGGGGTTGAGCATATCCGTAAACAGGCAAAGAAAAGCTTGGAGCAGGGCCTTATCGCTGGATTTGACTCCACGATTTCATTGTTGCTGGAAAAGAAAAAGGTTATTTTTCCACTAACAGTCTTGTCGCGTAATGACTTGATTCAACAACTAAAACAGAGAAAAACGGAGGTTCATGAATGACCCTAACTAATGAGCAATTAATGCAAACAGCGGTTGATGCTGCAAATGATAAAAAGGCAATGAATATTGTCGCACTGGATTTGCGGGGAATATCACTAGTAGCTGATTATTTTGTTATCTGCCACGGTAATTCGGATACACAGGTACAGGCGATTGCAACAGAAATTCGCAAACGCGCTCATGATGAAGGTGTAACCATCAAAGGAATCGAAGGAATGGATTCCGCCCGTTGGGTTCTAATGGATTTGGGGGATGTCGTAGTGCATGTCTTCCATCGCGACGAGCGCGAATACTATAACATTGAACGACTCTGGTCGGATGCTAAGGTTGTGGAAAAGGTATGAGTTTGATCGCCGGTACTTATGTCACCATTATGGTGGATCGTGAGGTATCTCCTTTCGGCTACTTTCTCACTGTTGGTGAGCAGGATGTGCTGCTGCATTATACGGAGCTGACACGTGAAATTGAAGTTGGTGAACGGTTGGAGGTATTTATTTTTCACGATACAGAGGACCGCTTGGCCGCAACCATGAAAAAGCCGTTCTTGTCGTTGGGCGAAATGGCAAAGCTTGAAGTGGCTGATGTGCATCCGCGTTTGGGTTGTTTCCTGGAGATGGGATTGGGTCGTCAGCTTTTGCTGCCGATTCGTGAGTTGCCAGAAAACCGAGATTTACATCCTCGGGTGGGCGACTACGTGTATGCCATTATGGAGCATGACAAGCAAGGTAGACTGCGGGCTAAGCTGGCAGGGGAACAGGAACTGGCTCCGTTGTGCTTCCACGCCCCTGATTCGTGGCTGAATACGTGGGTGCAGGCGACTGTGTACAAGCCGCTTCAAATGGGCACATTCGTTCTGGTGGACGGAGGTGTGCTTGGTTTTGGTGCGATTGGGATGATTCACTCCTCGGAACGCAACCGGATGCTTCGCTTGGGCGAAGAGGTTAAGGTACGGGTCACACTTGTTCGCGAAGACGGTCGGGTCAATCTGGCGATGTCGCCACGCAAGGAAGTAGGTCGTGATGAGGATGCGGATCGATTAATTGCTTTTCTGAAAGAGCGTCCGGGTGGCGGCATGCCTTACTCCGACGCAACGCCGCCGGATATTATCAAGCAACGGTTTGGTATCAGTAAATCCGCCTTCAAGCGTGCGATGGGCAAGCTGATGAAGGAAGGAATGGTTACACAAAAGGAAAACTGGACCTACCTGGTGGAGAAAATGCCGAAACCGAAGGACGGGAATGGGGAATAAAAAATGGCTTCTTACCGGAAGTTTGCCTATGTGTATGATGAGCTGATGCAGGACATGCCGTACCCGGACTGGTTACGCTTTGCACGGCAGGCTTGGGATCAGTACGGTATGCCGCATACGGTGGCCGAACTGGGCTGTGGAACGGGTTCGATTACGATTCCCCTAGTTAACTCGGGCTTCGAAGTGTCTGGAATCGACTTATCCTCTGACATGCTGGCAGTAGCCCGTCGCAAAATGGAAACCACTCCCCAGGGACAGCGATTGTTTCGTGAGGGAAGCGTTCGCTGGATACAGCAGGATATGAGAGAATGGATTTTACCCGAGCCTGTGGATTCTGTAATTTCTTTTTGCGATTGTCTGAATTACTTGTTGGAGGAAGAAGATATAATTTCTACTTTTCGTAGAACTCATGCTGGACTGAAGCCTGGCGGAACCTTCTTGTTCGATGTGCATCATCCGCAGACGTTTTTACGTTATGATGAAGAGCAGCCATTCGTACTGGATGATCGCTCTATCTCATATATCTGGACATGTGCGTTGGACACTCCCCGTTGTGAAATTGAGCATCATCTTAGTATCTTTGCGAAAGCAGAACATGAAGGACGCGATCTGTATCAGCGTTTCGAGGAAATTCATGTACAGCGTGCCTATGATCCAGACTGGATGAAAGCAGAATTGTCCAAAGCAGGTTTTCGTGATGTGAAGGTATATGCGGATTTTGAATGGGTAGAAGCAGAAGATGACGCGGCGAGACTGTTTTATGTTGCTGTAAAATAGTGAAGACTCATTGAGCAAATTTAGGAAAAGAAAGACGCTTTTCATGATGACATGAAGGGCGTCTTTTTGCACTCATATATTCACTTTATAGTTCAACTGAAGCTCATCACCCGGTACACCCCGAATACCCCAGTTCTGTTTGGGCGTTTCAAATATAGTAATCTCAAGATCCTGTGGAGCAATGCCAAAATGGTCCATAATTCGTTGGAATAACAGCTGGATGAGCTGCTTCTTAGCTTCTGTCGTTCTGCCTTCAAAGATACTGATTTCAATAATGGTGTACGCCTCAGAGCGACCATCGGCATATATAAAGTCTTCCTGATCCATAGGGAAAAAACGATGAAACCTCTTGTCTGGAGGGTATTTGAATGCATCCACCACAGCAGAATGAATCACCTCTGAAAGCTGCTTTTTGATTGGATTTAGAGCTTCTTTTATTCCGAAAATTTTAATCTGTGCCATGTCTCAGCTCACCTTTCTTATCTCAACTCAACTCAATTTGCATCAATTTAATTCGAAGTTATTATAAAACATTCGTATGCATGTGTCATGAACAATTAGTATGAAGAGGGTCTTTAACACCAAAGATAGTCCTTATTTGACTTTTTTCGCGGTTTTCAATATAATAGTGCCATTATTAACGGTTAAACAATCGCTGATGAGGAATAGTAGCTTTGTCTGGACATATAGAGAGCCGGCGGGTGGTGCAAGCCGGTTGACAGCGCAAAGTGAACTCGCCTCGGAGATATGCGTCCAACGCAGGAACGCCTTTACAGGTGCTTGTATCCTGTTATTAACCCGCATCGGATCACCTCCGTTATCAGGTGCAAAGGGAGTAGAACGCGAAGAACGCTTTCTGCTAACTAGGGTGGTACCACGGGAATATAACCTCTCGTCCCTAGCGCTGACACGCTACGGGATGCAGAGGTTTTTTTGTTGCATACCGTTTGAGGAGGAAAAGACAATGACAGACACACAGCCGAAGCACGGCTATCAACCGCAAAGTATTGAACCAAAATGGCAGAAATATTGGGATGAGAACAAGACGTTCCGCACCGGGGAAGAGCCGGGCAAACCGAAGTTTTATGCTTTGGATATGTTTCCGTACCCATCTGGAGCCGGCCTGCATGTAGGCCACCCAGAGGGCTACACAGCTACGGATATTGTTTCACGTTATAAAAGAATGCGCGGCTACAACGTATTGCATCCGATGGGTTGGGACGCCTTCGGTCTGCCTGCCGAGCAGCATGCGCTGGATACAGGGGAGCACCCACGCGAAATTACGGTGAAAAACGTAAATAACTTCCGCCGTCAAATCAAATCGCTCGGCTTCTCCTACGACTGGGATCGTGAAATCAGCACGACGGACCCTGATTATTACAAATGGACACAGTGGATCTTCATCCAGCTGTACAAGCGCGGCCTTGCATATGTAGCTGAAGTACCCGTGAACTGGTGCCCAGCGCTGGGAACAGTGCTGGCGAATGAAGAAGTTATTGACGGTAAGAGTGAGCGTGGCGGTCATCCGGTCGTCCGTAAACCAATGCGTCAATGGATGCTGAAAATTACGGAATACGCGGATCGTCTGCTGGATGATCTGGAGGAACTGGATTGGTCTGAGAGTATTAAGGATATGCAGCGGAACTGGATCGGTAAGTCTACCGGGGCTGAGGTTCGTTTTCCAATTGAAGGCTATGACGAGCAACTCACAGTATTTACAACCCGCCCAGATACACTGTTCGGCGCAAGCTACTGTGTGCTGGCACCAGAGCAGGAATTGGTGGATATTATCACTACGCCTGAGCAAAAGGATGCTGTACAACAGTACCGTGAACAAGCTGCTCGTAAAAGCGATCTGGAGCGTACGGATCTGGCCAAGGATAAAACAGGCGTATTCACAGGAGCTTATGCAGTGAACCCGGTGAACGGCGAAAAGCTGCCGATCTGGATTGCTGACTATGTACTGGCAGGCTACGGAACTGGAGCGATTATGGCTGTACCTGCTCACGATGCGCGTGACTGGGAATTTGCCAAGCAATTCGGATTGAATATCATTGAGGTTGTCCAAGGTGGAGATGTGGCTAATGAGCCATATACTGAGGATGGACCGCATGTCAATTCAGGCCCGCTGAATGGACTTACCAACGAGGAAGCGATTCCGAAGATGATTGAATGGCTGGAAGCCGAGGGCAAAGGACACGGCAAAGTCACCTACCGCCTGCGTGACTGGCTGTTCAGCCGTCAACGCTATTGGGGCGAGCCGATTCCGGTAATTCATCTGGAGGATGGAACGATCAAAACGGTTCCTGAGGACCAACTTCCGCTCGTACTGCCGGAGATGGACAATATCAAGCCTTCAGGTACAGGTGAATCCCCGCTGGCGAACGCAACAGATTGGGTGGAAACCATTGATCCTGAGACAGGTATGAAAGCACGCCGCGAGACGAATACAATGCCGCAATGGGCAGGAAGTTGTTGGTATTACCTGCGCTTTATTGATCCGAAAAATGACAAAGAGCTTGTATCCAAAGAAAAACAGCGTGAATGGATGCCTGTTGATTTGTATATTGGCGGAGCGGAACATGCGGTTCTTCACTTGCTGTATGCCCGTTTCTGGCATAAGGTACTGTATGATATCGGCGTAGTGGAAACGAAAGAGCCTTTTTATAAGCTGGTCAACCAGGGTATGATTTTAGGCAACAACAATGAAAAAATGAGTAAATCACGCGGTAATGTCATTAATCCTGATGATATTGTCAATACGTTTGGCGCCGATACGCTGCGTATTTATGAGATGTTTATGGGGCCGCTGGAAGCGACCAAGCCATGGAATGAGAATGGGGTAGAGGGAGCACATCGTTTTCTGTCCCGCGTATGGCGCCTGTTTGTTTCCGAGGATGGTAGCCTGAACGATAAAATTACAAATGACGGCGGTAGCGATGAGTTCAATCGTACTTGGCATAAAACGCTGAAAAAAGTAACCGAAGATCTGGATGCGCTGCGTTTCAATACAGCGATCAGCCAGCTGATGATCTTCACCAACGATGCATACAAAGCAGACCTTCTGCCGCGTGCAGCAATGGAAAACTTCGTGCAAATGCTGTCGCCGCTTGCACCCCATCTGGCTGAGGAATTGTGGCAGCTGCTGGGGCACAATGATAGCATTACCTACGCGGCTTGGCCTGCTTATGATGAAGCATGGACGGTGGACGCCGAAGTGGAAATTGTTGTGCAAGTAAATGGTAAAATCGTACAGCGTGCAACGATTGCCAAGGACCTTGATGCTAAAGCGATGGAGGCATTCGCTGTGTCGTTGGACAATGTTCAGCAGGCACTGGCCGGCAAAACGATCCGCAAGGTAATTGCTGTTCCAGGTAAACTGGTTAATATTGTTGCCGGTTAATCGGCTTTAAGCCGAAGGAGACATCTACCTTTTGCATGTCCTCTTCATACTTGTTGTGCGTGGCCTGTATTAGCTCGGGAAAGACGCTATGCAGGCTGATGTCCAACAATGCGAGAGCTTCGGCGGTAATACCTCCCGGAACCGCCACTCTGGCCTGTAACTCGGCTGGTGTCATCCCGCCTTCCGTGAGCAGCTTTCCAGTGCCGATGATCATTTCACCGGCCAGGGCGCATAGCTCCGTACGGTCTATACCTGTAGCTTGAACTGCGGCTTGAATCCACTGGTCCATAAAAAAGGCCAAGAAAGCAGGACCACAACTCGAAAAATCCGACGTGATCCGAGTATAAGATTCTTTAACCCGAATCGGCCTGCTGATGTGGGACATAAGCTCTTCCAGAAGGGTGCGATCCTCCTCTGTAATCCGGCTTCCATGGATGCACAGTGAGGCTCCGCTGCCCACTTGGTGGGTGATACTTGGAATAATTTTGGATACTTTGGCTTTCAGTGCATGTTCCAAAATACGAATCTGCACCGGGCTTGTGATAGATACGACGATTTGCTCTTCTGTAATGACGTCGCGTATTTCATCCGTTACGGCTTTTGATTCCAGCGGCTTCACACAGATAAACAGAACATCACTTTCCGCTGCCGTTTCACGGTTGCTTTGGGCTGCATGCAAACCTGGATAGCGACGGGCTAGCTCGGTTACCTTGGAATGCGTTCGATTGCTTGCTGATATTTGCTGCGGCTTGAGTGCGTTAGAATTAATAAAAGACTCAATTAGCAGACTTCCCATGCTGCCAGTCCCGATAAATCCAACTTTCATTGTTCAACGTCCTCCTTTCATACTTTGCGGTATAGACGCTGTGCTGTCAGCTGTCATTCTTCTTAGTGTATGCGCCTGGTCTTGGCCGACATGACGAATTTTATGTCTGAGCATGTTAGATCGTCCCCGGGGTCGTACCACTTTTTTGTGAAAATGCTCACAGCGAGACCGTATGGAGGTTGTTTGCACCCTCCGGTTTAACGGGAATTGGACAGACTTGCTCTGTTTGATTGAGACGGTGTTTTCAGTCGGCTCAATTTCCCGAAATCCATGTGGAGTAGGGGACGATACGGAAATGAAACGTGTATGGACAGGAACAGCGATAACGCTTGCTGTAATCGGGAGTGGACTTATTTTATTTGCCGGAGGACAGCGCTCTGAGCCGCAAGAAGAGTGGACTTTACTTAACCATAAGGTGGAGCAGGCTGTGGCGATGGAGACAGAGCCAAATAAGTCGCAGCGCAGCAGTGACTACGCCCAGAAAAAGTCTGTTGTAAAAGAACCTTCAGACAAAGCTGAGCGCAGTAGGAATGCCGAAGCCGCTGACAATGTGAAACGTGATACTGTGCAGATTTCTACTGGTGTATCTGCTGCTGTGAGCGAAAACTCTATTGCGGGAAATTCAAGTACCGTAAAGCAGTCAGGTGTTGCGAATCCGAGCTCAGACACAGGTATTGTCAGTTCGAGTGGTGTAACGACGAGTAGGGCCAATAGGGTAAGTGATTCGGTTACTACACCCGATTCCGGCGAAAAAAAGGTAAACATCAACACGGCGACTGCTGCTGAGTTAATGGAATTACCAGGGGTTGGGGCTAAAAAAGCCGAGGCTATACTGAACTACCGTAATCAGCACGGGGCGTTCAAACGTGTGAACGATTTGGATCACGTAAAGGGAATCGGAGCTAAAATGTTGGCTAAAATGAAGCCGTATGTCAGTTTGTAACTTATATAAGATTATAATGTACAGGTCCTGAGAACGGCGGTAGCGGATATGGTTTACGTTTTAACTTGTTTATACGGGAGAGATGGAAATGAGTGCAGATGTACGCAAGGACTGGGACACCTATTTCATGGATATCGCTTATATGGTATCCACCCGTTCGCGCTGTGCGCGGCGTCATGTTGGAGCCGTACTTGTACAAGGTAAAAAGCTTTTGGGGACGGCCTATAATGGAGCACCATCCGGGGTACCTGACTGTTCTGAGGCAGGCTGCATGATCTCAGAGGAGTATGAGGTCGTTCACCGTGATGGGCGCGAGGAAATGGTTAAGAAGCAGCGTTGTATTCGCACTATTCATGCGGAGCAGAACCTGCTGCTGTTTACTGACCGAATTGATCGTGAAGGCTCTTCGGTATATGTCACCGACCAGCCATGCTGGACGTGTGCCAATATGTTGGCGAACAGCGGTATTGTGGAGATTGTATACCACCGACCTTATCCCAAAGATGCCGACAAGGTTCGTGCTATGATGGAGGAAAAGGGAATCGCCTTTCGTATGCTGAAAACCTATCATCCACCAAAAGAAACGCTGATGGATGTAATGAATTAAAAAAGTAAATGAGGAAGAACCTCTGACGAATGCTATTTTGTCAGAGGTTCTTTTTGTTTTGTGTTTTTTGGACAGAAAGCAATGTTTGCTACCGGAAGGTGATTGTATTCAAGCTAAGCTTGTGTTAACTAGACCTATATTGACCCTTACTGTTTGTTGGATTACAGGAAGTGCGGGAGCATGTCTGTATTCTGGACATATGCTTTTGTTACTCTGGGCGGGGGTTACCCTGATCTTTCCGCTTATAGCTTTATGGATGAAAATCCCCATCCGGCATATGGTATTACTTTGGCTTGCATTCAGCGGTGGTGGATTTCATTGGTTTTGGCATGACACGCATAATGTTAGCAGTATTCCCGATGCTCTTCATGTATCGTCTTCTATGGTGGAAGACATGCCTGTTCAAGTAGCAGGGCTTATCGCTTCTGAAGTACAGGTAGATGGTGATCGAACACAGTTTGAGATGAGAGTCACCTCAATCAATCACTACGGAAGTCATTCGAAAAAGGACGAGAATCGTACACCAATTTCTGAACAGGTCATTGTTCATATCAAGTTGGCTGCCAAGCAGGAACAGCAACTTGCGGCAGCGTGGCAACGTGGAGATGCAGTCGTACTGCGTGGCACCTTAAAGGCTCCTACAAAAGCGGGGAACTTTGGTAGCTTTGATTACAGTGAATACCTGCACACACAGGAAATCCACTGGCTTTTCAAAGGCGATGGGGCAGCCTCGTTACAGAAGCAGGAGGCTTCACTGTGGAACCGCTACACTTTGTTCAGATGGAATGATCAGCTAAGGGAGCAACTAGGGCAGAGAATGGAATCGGCATTTACATCACTTCATCACGCAGGATATATGAAAGGACTGGTGCTTGGGGTAACAGATGAGTTGGACCCAGCAACATATAACGAGTTTACGCAGCTTGGTTTAACGCATATTTTAGCAATATCGGGCATGCATGTGGCGGTATATGCAGCTACACTATTATATTTACTCAAGCTACTAAGAGTTAGCCGCGAGACATCTCTTACAGTCGTTTTGATACTCATTCCGGCTTATGTCCTGCTGACAGGTGCTTCTCCCTCTGTTGTGAGGGCGGGAATTATGGCGATGATCGGCTTGTTTGCAGCCCGACGAGGTATGCTCAAAGACGGACTTAATATTTTAAGTATATCCGCGTTGCTCATGCTGATTTGGAATCCATATTATCTACTTAGCGTCAGCTTTCAGCTTTCCTTTTTGGTGACAGGTGGGTTGCTCATTTATATGCCGCTTATGAAGCCGTTTTTCGCCAAATGGCCTTTCCTAATCGGAGGTGAGGTTGCGATTACAATTACGGCACAGCTTGTTTCGTTTCCAATGACGGTATTCTACTTTAATCAATTTTCGCTGTTATCATTTGCGGCCAATTTTGTGCTTGTACCCCTTATTACATATATCGTGCTTCCAATAGGTACGGTGGCGATGGGGCTTTCCTTTTTGTGGGGGGATGGGGCTCGTATTCTTGCGTGGCCGGCAGAGCAATTGAACGATTTGACCTTTTTACTAGTGAAATGGCTGAATGTGGATGATGCTTATGTGAGTATTTGGCCGTCTTCCTCCATTCTGTGGGTCATGGCGTATTACGCAGCTCTGTATAGTGTTCTGTACTGGCTTAAAACGTGGCTGACATCTCGCAGGCAAACAGACGATAATTCTGTTTTGAATTCCACTCCCATATCA
This sequence comes from Paenibacillus sp. EKM212P, assembly GCF_011066115.1. Taxonomy (NCBI): domain Bacteria; kingdom Bacillati; phylum Bacillota; class Bacilli; order Caryophanales; family Paenibacillaceae; genus Paenibacillus; species Paenibacillus sp. EKM212P. Next base: position 192,745 of record NZ_JAAMNR010000004.1, on the reverse strand, counting down.
TCACCCGTGTATACGGGATTAGCGGCTTCTGCCGAATGGGCTGCTGTTTTGAATACAGCTCATGAACCTGAGGGAGCAGGGAAATTTGCGCGTCGACAGTGGAATGGTTATCGTCATTTGGCACTGACTCTAAGTGTTATCGCCTGGCTTGGCATATTGTATACAGGTTATCAATCTCCTGGTGGGAGAAATACGGGGGTGGTTCAATATCTGGATGTGGGCCAAGGTGACAGCATTTTAATTACCACGCCGGGCGGGAAACATATTTTGGTAGATGGCGGGGGTACAATGGACTTTGCTACAGGGAAAAATGCTTGGCGCAAACGCGCAGATCCCTACGAGGTAGGTGAAGATACGATTGTGCCCTTGCTAAAACAACGAGGTGTACATCGGCTGGACGCTGTCATTTTAACACACGGAGATCATGATCATGCCGGAGGACTACAGGCTGTGCTTGACCAGATTCCCGTATCTACCTTGTTTTTTAATGGTACCCTGACAGATAAAGCCCCATTCCGTAAGCTGTTGAACACGGCTTTAGACAAGCAGATCAAGCTGTACGGTGCACATCATAGTATGGAATGGGAGCCAGACCAGGCTACAAAAATCCGCTTTCTCTATCCGTTTACACTACCGGAGAACGAATCTGAGCAGATGCCTGTTATGAAGGAACAGAATCATTACTCTGTTGCCATGATATTGGAGATGGAGGGAGCCTCTTTTTTGTTCACAGGAGATATGGATGATGCAGCAGAGTCGTCGTTGCTCTCTGAATTAACTCGTTTTTCATCAAGTGTGAAAGATAAGGGAGCAACGGGGGCTGTCGGGAAAGCTGTAGACGTCATGAAAATAGCACATCACGGTAGCAAGTATTCCACCTCGGAAGAGTGGTTATCCTACTGGCGACCGAAAGTATCCGTTATTTCGGTCGGTGTGACCAATACTTACGGACATCCGAATGAAGCGGTATTGGAACGTTTATCGGCAGTTGATTCTGCTATATATCGAACAGATACGATGGGAGAGATACAGATCCGAGCGCAGCAAGGAAAACTGAGTGTGAGGTACCAACGCAAACAGTACAAAACAGATACGAATACAACAACATACTAAAACGGGTGCTCACTCTCAGGAGTGGGCTGTTTGCTTTGAATCCAATCTGCATGGACAGTAGCTGTAAGCTTTGATAGAATCATATGAGTAATGAAAATGAGAATCATTATTAACGGGAGGAATATTGTGAGTTATTTTAAATTTAGAGCATCAGCTTGTTTGTTCATCATTTCATTAATGCTGGTATTGAGTGCATGCGCTACAAGTGGGGGTGGGACTGTAACAGAAAGCGGTCAATCGACTGCTTCCAAGACCACATCAATTGGAGATGAGGCTGCCACGCGTACATATGAAAGTGATAAAGGTACAATTACTCTTCCTGAACATCCCCAGCGTGTCGTTGTAGCAGTCGGTGATTATGTAGGTGATGTGCTAGCACTTGGTATTACACCTGTAGGGGCTCCAGACACTGTATTTGATGCTCCATATTATAAAAAATATTTGAATGGTGTTGCAAATATCGGTGACAGCTCCGCATTATCCCTTGAAAAGGTGATCACCCTGAAGCCGGATCTGATCATTACCTATGATGAGAAAGCATATGAAAATCTGAAAAAAATAGCGCCTACAGTGTTTATCCCATATGGTAAATATCAATATAAGGACCGTTTGATGGAGCTGGGCAAAGTGTTAAACAAGGAGCAGGAAGCTAAAAATTGCCTGGCTGACTTTGCAACCAAGATTGATGAGAAGAAACAGGCTTTGTCTGACGTCATTGATTCGGGTAAAAAAATAGCTATTTTTGAGATTACAGGAAAAGAATTATATCTATATGGAAAATCTTATGGGCGTGGAGGAGCCATACTTTATGATGAGCTGGGACTTCATGCTCCTGAGAAGGTAGAAAAGGCAGCGTTCGAGAAGGGGTGGGCCAGCATTTCAATAGAGGCTTTACCGGAGATGCTGGGCAATGCCGATTTTTTAATGTTGGGTATTCGAGGCGACGGAGCAGACCAAGGAAAAGATATTTTATCTAAAAGTGTGTGGAAGAACCTTTCTGCCGTTAAATCAGGTAAAGTATATCAATACTCAATCGACGATTTTTATTTTCAAGATCCGATTGCTCTGACTTATCAATTAGAACTCATATCGGATTTTTTGGTTTCCAAGAAGTAACAATATGATCTTGCAGCTCGATAGGCTAGCATTTAGATGTATGTAGGAGCTAGGGGAAGGTGACTACCTTCCCTTTTTCTGTTATTCTAAGGGAGGATATGCTGGGGATTCTGGGCTTTTTGGTATAATTTTTTTTGTTAAAAAAATAAAATTAGTGTCAGACGTCTATCCTGCAACAATTTGCAAAATGGATACGTCTGTAATATTGCAGGGAGAGGGGGATCCTTTGTGGTAGAGCAGGGACTCATTCGAGCCGCTCAATCGGGCGATCGCGACGCTCTCATTACCCTATTAAGAGAGATAGAACAGCATGTGTACCGTACGGCATATTACATTCTAAACAATGAGCAGGACGCCATGGATGCTTCACAAGAAGCCCTCATACGGATCTATTCCAAAATTAACTCTTATGAGGAAAAAGCGCAGTTTAAAACTTGGGTCCAACGCATTGTAACGAATATATGCATCGACAAATTCAGAAGAACGAAACCCTCGGTTTCCATTGACGAGCACGACATAATATTCAACGATCCCCAAAACGTGGAGGTCGAGGTGTTGACCTCTTACATGGCACAGGATGTTCGTGAGGCTATACAACAGCTTCCGGAGCACCACCGGACGGTAATTGTCTTAAGATATTTGCAGGACTTCTCCTATAACGAGATTGCAGATTCTCTGGATTTGCCGCTAAATACGGTCAAGTCATACTTATATCGTGCAAGACAGCAATTGCAAGGGCTACTTCAGGAATATCAGAAAGGTGGTGTATCAGGATGAAGTGTGGGGAAGAGGTGATGGATTGGATGCAGCGTTATGTGGATCATGAGCTGGGCGAAGAAGAAACGTCCCAATTAATGAACCATATTGCGACTTGCCCGGACTGTGCGGAAAAATTTCTTATTCTTCAGACACTCTCTCGCGAGCTGGAGGAATTGCCTGCGGTTTCCCCGGCGTTCAGCCTGGTGGATTCCATCATGCCTCAGCTTGATGCCATTGACCGCGCACGTGAAGAGCAGGGAAGTGCGCTTCAGGAAATGCAGCCTGTGGCTGTAGAGCCTGGACCAGTGCCTAGACAGCGTACCCAGCCTACACCTTGGTGGAATCGAATGGCTGGGCGCGCTGCTATGGGCGTGGCTGCCGCTGCTGTTGTACTGGGGATTGTAGTATTTAACTTCGAGCCTAAAACAGTGCAGGATGCGGAAGGCATACTTACAACCCAGTCGCCCGAAGTGACGAATCCGCAGAATCAGACGGAAATTACAGATACAGCCAATGGCAGTGGAGGCCGTGATGCAGCCATTGGTTCGGATTCTACACAGCAGCTGTCAGAGCAGGGGCAAGGAACGGATGCATCTCAGCCATCTGCGGATAAAGAACCTGACCTGAGCAAACAAGGTGCAACCAATGCAGACGATGAAAAGAACTCTTCCAAACGGGATGCTGGGAAACGTGACGATCAGCGAGCTGAGGAGGAAGATTCGACGAAGTCTACACCAGCTGAACATTCTTCTCGTCAGGATGAAGGGCAGGGACAGCTACGTACGGATCGTCAGGTGGCAAAGGAAAATCCGTCTGCTGCAGATGCTTCTAAATCTGAGGACAAACAGTTAAGTCAGGAAAAATCTGATCAACCCACGATTGCTCCTGATGAACAGTTAGAACCGAAAATGGAAAAAGCGCCCCTAGCGGGTACGGCTCAGGACGGTAATAACGATAGCACGAGTACGAATGATTCATCTTCGTCGCTTAGTCAGGAATTGAAGGTGCAGGAGCGGATTGCGTCAAACGAAACGTCGAAAGACACGACTTCCAAAAGCATCACTAAGGATTCGGGGAATGCCTTGGGAACGGATAGCAGCAATGCAGCTTCTAATGATCAGCAATCATCCGTGTCACAAGACCCCGTTCGTAAAGAAGGCTTTGTATCTAATTCACTGGTCTCTCCAGACAACGATAATGCTTCCAGCTATAGTGCCCAATCCGCATCTACAGATCAGCTCAACTCGCCTGATGGTAGCTATGCGGTGGCTATTGAGGGCAAAAAGCTGAAAGTGTATAAGCTTTCCGATAACGGTGTAGACCGAACAACCCTGGAAGTCCGTACTTTAAAAGGTGCCTGGGTCAAAGGAAGCTGGTCAGAAGACAGCCAGACCTTTATGTATGAGACGGAGCAGGATGGGACAGCAAGTAAATATACGTACACCGTCCCGCGCAGCACTGGAAAATAGTTTCCGTAAGTTGACACACTTTTAAAAATAGAGAATAAACTATATGAACCGACGTCGTATCCCGACGGCCGAAAGTTTCTAGAGCTTTCTGCTGCCGTGTTGATATAGATGGTGGTGAAGGGATTCTGCCTATAGGCAGGGTCCCTTCGTTTGTATCATGACTTGCCTTCCGGTCGGATGTCGGGTACGATCAGTGGGTGGGGGGAGAACGGAAAATGGATGTAAAAACAGCCTCTAAGGCTATTCGCAAAGGCGACATTTCGCCAGTGTATTTGCTATACGGCAGTGAAAAATATCAAATGAAGCAGTTTGTTGAGATGCTTAAAGAGAAAGTGGTGGAAGAGGAGCATCGTGACTTCGCCATCATTCCTTATGATTTAACCGAAACGCCCATTGAGGTGGTCGTGGAGGAGGCGGAAACAGCGCCTTTTCTGGTACCAAAGAAGCTGATTATTGTACGGGATACCAGTGTATTTGCAGCAGGCAAAGATAGCGGTAAGATAGAGCACCGGCTTGAGACGCTGTTGACTTATATGGATAACCCGACTGACTATAGCGTCATCGTTTTTACGGTTCAGGCTGAAAAGTTGGATGAACGGAAAAAGATTGTCAAAAAACTGAAAAGTGATGCTTCGGTTATTGCTTTTGCTCCAATGGGTGGAGATGATCTTGTGGCTTGGATTCATAAGCGTGCAGGAGAAAGAGAAGTGCAATTGGCTGCAGGAGCTGCTGAAAGCCTCATTCAATTCACAGGTACCGGGCTGCAATCCTTGGCTGCTGAGATAGACAAGCTCTGCTTGTACGCAGGAGCACAGGGAACCATCTCATCTGCTGATATAGAATCCCTGGTGCCTCGTAACACAGAGCAAAACGTATTTGCGATGGTTGAGGATCTGGCTAATTTGCGGCTGGATAAGGCACTCAGTATTTTCTATGAGTTGCTTAAGCAAAAAGAGGAACCGATCAAGATTGCCGCTTTGATCACGCGCCAGTTCCGTATTATGTTGCAGGTCAAAGAGCTGGCAGGTCAAAGCTATTCCCAGCAACAAATTGCGAGTCAGCTTAGTTTGCATCCTTATGGTGTGAAAGTTGCAGGGGACCAAGCGCGGAGGTTCCGCCCTGAGCAGCTGCGTCAGCTTCTCTACGAATTGGGCGAGCTGGATTATCATATGAAAACAGGTGTCGTTGACAAGGTACTGGGACTGGAATTATTTTTGATGAAAATGGGTGCGGGGGCTTCAATCTAATTCCCTCCATGTGCTGTTATAGAGTCAGCTAATGTATCGTGAAAAGCTGACTCTATAAATTAATAAAAGGTATAAACTAAAAAAACCTGATCAGCCAAGGCTGGTCAGGTTTTTTTCATTAACGTATGAAAGTAGCTCTTGCTTACGCTTGAGCTGTAAGAGCGTTAAGTTTTTTCGCCAAGCGGGATTTCTTGCGAGCAGCTGCATTTTTGTGGATCAGACCTTTAGTTACAGCCTTGTCCAGCTTTTGGGAAGCTACTTTGAAAGCAGCAGCAGCAGTTTCAGCTTCGTTACCTACCAACGCTGTATCGGCAGCTTTTACTGCTGTACGAAGCGCGGATTTTTGGGAAGCGTTCAACGCACGGCGTTTGTCGCTAGTTTTAACGCGTTTGATAGCGGATTTGATGTTTGGCATTACATTCACCTCCTGTAAAGGCATTACTTATGAACACAAACGTTTCACAACTTAAAATATTTTAGCATGCCACACCTCAAATTGCAATAAGAAAACATTCTGAGACGATGCGAATTACAGGATGAAAATGGATGTGCATAAACTTGTTGGGTGTCTCGCACACTATAGTCAAAGATGGTATCCAAGGAGGCTTAAAAGATGGATCTGGATTTGCAGAAGTATGCGGTACGCACGGATTTGGCATTAGAAGCAAGGGAACTGGCCGAACGGGATCAGCCTGTACCCCTGGCGGGCATAAGTGAGAACGTGGAGGAAGATAACGGAATCAAAATCACACGGCTGGATGTACTGAATGAAGAAGGAGCCAACCGTATTGGGCGGGTACAAGGGCATTACGTCACGCTGGAAGTACCCGGCTTACGTGAAGGCGATACGGGGCTCCAGCAACGTGTAGCAATTGCATTTGCAAAAGAAATGGAACACTTTATTCAAAAAATAGGAATCTCTAATACGGCAAAGGTACTGGTGGTAGGTCTGGGCAACTGGAACGTCACTCCCGATTCGCTGGGTCCGCTTGTCGTTGAAAATTTGATGGTGACTCGTCAATTTTTTGAACTGACACCTGATCAAATCAACCCAGGCTATCGGGATGTGAGCGCAATTGCACCGGGCGTCCTGGGTATTACGGGGATCGAGTCGAGTGAAATCGTTCAAGGCATCGTAGATCGCACAAAGCCAGAACTGATTATTGCCATTGACGCTCTGGCGTCACGTTCATTGGAGCGCGTCAATACGACCATTCAGGTGGCCGATATCGGGATACATCCGGGTTCAGGTATTGGCAACAAGCGGCGCGGTATCACCAAGGATATTATGGGTGTTCCGTGTATCGCTATCGGCGTGCCAACGGTATGCTACGCTTCGACCATTGTCAATAACGTAATTGAACTAATGAAAACACATTTTACCAAAGAAAAGGCTTCTACAAAAGCAATCCTTGGGATGTTGGACGATATTTCAGAACCTGAGAGACTTGGACTGGTAAGAGAGGTACTGCAACCGCTGGGACATGATCTGATTGTGACTCCCAAAGAAATCGATGAATTTATTGAAGATATCGCGAACATCATTGCTACTGGATTGAACGCTGCTCTGCACGAAGCTGTTGATCCTGGCAATGTCGCCGCCTATACGCATTAATCAAGGGTTGGTAAAATCGTATTTCATACACAATAGTCTCTATTTAACAGGAATCTAATCTCTTTCAAAAAGGGAGATGATATACCTGTAGTAGAGATTTTTTGTGTTCTAGCAATTGTTCTCCGTTCATAGAGTTGAAGTATAAGAGATTTCCGTAGCAGATAGGAACCCTATGTTCCTAAATAAAGCGGGTTTCGACGGGACGAAGGAGGACAAGGCTCACATGAAAAAAATTCAGACCTGGAACGTCGGAAGATGGAGAAGAAAAGGTATCGAAATTTTGGCGATGGGACATACGCTTGTGCTGCTGATCATGGGCTCAGCGCTTTTATTTGTCGTTTTGGGGCTAGGGGGATTGGCAGAAAATCGTCTACAAACCTCTCCTGTTTCTTCCATGAAAGGATTGGCAGGTTCGGTGTCTAGTGGCTTTTTTGCGGATATGCTAGGTATGGAAGTACCTCACTTGGCACAAAAGAAGCAACAATCTTCGTTGTCGGGTGAACAATGGTCGCCTTTTGTTTTTCAGATGCTTACAGGTATTAATCCGCAGGACCCTAAAAGTCTCATTTCTCGTGAGATTCCTGGTATGTCTGCAGGAGCACCTGTGTTGCTGCGCAAGGGTTCGGGGAACACCAAGGTAGAGGGTCCTACGGATTATCAGCCCGATCAGGGGACGACGGATGCCCCTGGTGGCTCAGATACATCTGAGAATCCACCAACTACTACGCCGGATATTCCGACAACACCGGAAACAGACCCGGTACGTGAGGATCATCCAGGTGATACGGCCAAAGGGGACAAGCGTATATTAATCTACCATTCTCATCCCAGAGAAGCATATAACCCACTACTCAGCAAAACCAGTTCCAATCCTAATTCAGGTTCTAAATCAGCCAATGTGTCAAGGGTAGGGGACTTCGTAAAGAAGAGACTGGAAAAGCAAGGGATATCCACACTGCATGTAAACAAGGATTATGCCACTACAGTTCAAAATTACAATTGGAACTATTCCTATAAATATTCACGCGAAACAGTCAAGGAAGCTTTAGCTGGAAATAAAGGTTTAACTTATTTGCTTGATATCCATCGGGATTCACAACGTCACGGAAAAACAACAGCAACCATTAATGGGCTCTCTTATGCCAAGGTGTATTTTATTATCGGACATGACAACAAAAATTGGCGAGAAAATGAAGCTTTTGCTGCTCGTATTCATGAAAAGCTGGAAAAATCGTATCATGGCGTATCACGTGGTGTATGGGGGAAAGATGGTGGCAAAGGCAACAACGGTGAATACAATCAAAGCTTGTCTTCGCATAGCATTTTAATTGAAATCGGGGGGATTGACAACACCGAGGAGGAGTTAAAACGTACCTCGGACGTTTTGGCGGACATGATCGGTGAAGTGTATTGGGAAGATCAGAAAGCTCAGAAAGCGGGCACTAACGTATCGGATACAAAAAAGAGCAACAGCGGCAATTAAATGAGGTAGCGGTAAGGGGGAAGGGTAATGTCTGGACATTTTCGTAAGAAAGCACTTGGATTTGTACTGCTCATGGGGGCAGGAATTCTACTCGGTATGCAACTGGCAGGATCTGGCCTGCGTTCAGTGTATGGACCGGAATGGAACGGGGATACGATTCAATCGGTAAATCAACAGAAAGTCGGATATGAACAGACGGTTATTGAGGATACACCCGCAGCTAACACTCGTGCATATAGCGGTATGTATAGCACAAGTGGAAATGTTAAGGTTGAGCCGAAAACGGGAGCGGGTATAAATGAAGCTAGTGGAAGGGAAGAAAATGAGGAGCAGACGGAACTCGGGGCATCCAGGTGGTATTCGACGACTGCGCAGCATGTCAATACTCAGGACCTGGAGACACCGCGTGAACTGTTAGCCGTCAAGGGACAACAAGCTTCGGTGGATACCATGGCGGACAAAACGGCTGGGCTGCTGCAAAACCTATCAAGACAGGGGATTCGATGGGTTGTGTCTGTTTTTGACGGAGTGACAGAATAGAAATATTGCTGACCCCCTATACAACTGCTATAATAAGCTGATTGACACTAGGCATTGTGTGGGGGTAAGGCATGACTGACATATTGGCAAGACAACGTAAAATTCGGAACTTTAGTATCATTGCACATATAGACCACGGTAAATCCACGCTGGCTGACCGGATTTTGGAATACACCGGTGCACTCACATCCCGTGAAATGCAGGAGCAAGTGCTTGATCAGATGGATCTGGAACGGGAGCGCGGGATTACAATCAAGCTCCAGGCAGTGCGACTCACTTATAAGGCCGATGACGGCGAAGAGTACATTTTGAATCTGATTGATACACCGGGACACGTCGATTTTACGTATGAGGTTTCCCGAAGCTTGGCGGCCTGTGAAGGGGCCTTGCTAGTTGTAGACGCGGCACAGGGTATTGAAGCACAGACATTGGCTAACGTATATTTGGCGTTGGACAACAATCTGGAAATTCTGCCGGTGCTTAACAAAATTGATTTGCCAAGTGCCGATCCTGAACGGGTGAAGCAGGAAATCGAGGATGTTATCGGCTTGGATACGAGCGAGACTGTCCACGCATCGGCCAAAGCTGGAATCGGTATCAAGGAAATTTTGGAACAGGTGGTCAGAAGCGTACCTGCTCCGCAAGGGAATCCGAATAATCCGCTGAAGGCGCTTATTTTCGATTCGCATTATGATCCATATAAAGGCGTTATTGTGTATGTCCGCGTCGTAGATGGTAGCATCAAGGCAGGTTCCAAAATTAAAATGATGGCGACCGAAAAAACGTTTGAGGTTATCGAAGTAGGAGCCTTCATGCCACGTATGAGCATCGTGGACGAGCTGAACATCGGTGATGTTGGTTTTATCGTTGCTGGTATCAAGCATGTGGGTGATACGCGTGTCGGGGATACGGTGACAGATGCAAAAAATCCAACATTAGAACCGATGCCAGGCTATCGGAAAATTAATCCGATGGTATATTGCGGTCTGTATCCAATCGAAACATCGGAGTATAACGATCTGCGTGAGGCGCTTGAAAAGCTACAACTGAACGATGCTTCGCTCAGCTTTGAGCCAGAAACATCAAGCGCGTTGGGTTTTGGCTTCCGTTGTGGATTCCTTGGTCTGCTTCATATGGACGTTATTCAGGAACGGATTGAACGTGAATTTAACATTCCACTGATTACAACGGCACCAAGTGTTATTTACCGCATAAAGTTGACGAATGGGGAAACGATCCAGATCGATAATCCATCGAATTATCCGGAAATCGGACGGATTGAACATGTGGAAGAGCCCTATGTAAGAGCAGGTATTATCGTCCCTAATGATTACGTAGGTACGGTGATGGAGCTTTGTCAAACCAAGCGTGGGGAATACGTAAATATGGAATACCTGGATACGACACGGGTAACCATTACGTATCAAATTCCGCTGTCTGAAATCGTATATGATTTCTTCGATCAGCTTAAATCAAGTACCAAAGGCTATGCTTCCTTTGATTATGAGATTTCAGGCTATCGCCAGTCCAACCTGGTGAAAATGGATATTTTGTTGAATGGCGAGCAGGTCGATGCGCTGTCGTTCATCGTGCATAGAGATCGGGCTTATCATCGCGGACGTATTATCTGTGAGAAGCTGCGCGAGCTCATCCCGCGTCAAATGTTCGAGGTGCCGATCCAGGCATCTGTGGGAACAAAGGTTGTGGCGCGTGAAACCGTTAAGGCGATGCGTAAAAACGTCTTGGCCAAATGCTACGGCGGCGATATTTCTCGTAAACGGAAGCTGCTTGAAAAGCAAAAAGAGGGCAAGAAGCGTATGAAGCAGGTCGGTAACGTAGAAGTACCACAGGAAGCATTTATGGCGGTACTGAAAATAGATGAGTAAAGCCGCTTGAATCAGCAGCATCGTATTGAATTCGATACATCAGAATTGTGTATATGAATTGAATACACATAAGCAACAACAGCATGATTCTGTAGTAGCTTAGGTACAATCACTCTGTGAGTACCCTAAGGTATTACAATCCGCTTGTTTCCAAGCGGTATTCGTCCATTCTTTCATGGGGCATTTGCCGTGCATGGAGAATGGACGTTATTTATTTGAGCAAGCTATCCAGAGATGGAGTGTTTGTTATCTCAGTTGCAAAAATAGTATAACAACAGCATCTTTTACGTATTTCTAAAGATGCTTTACTCTTACTGCAACACCTACACCACAAAAAAATGACCGATGTTGGTACAGCAGGGGAGTGGTTCATTTGAATCTGGAGTAACAGCGATCAGAAGATCAAAAGGAACACGAAGCGGTTGATCTCGACCTCGGCGCATTTTTTCACTATTCCCTGAATTGACAAGGAGGATCGGTATGACCGCATCCATACAAAAACATGAACATTCATCCGCGCCTCAAGCGGTTTACCTGCATATACCTTTTTGCACGAATAAATGCTTTTACTGTGATTTCAACTCTTATGTGCTCAAGGATCAACCTGTTATGGAATATCTGTATGCACTGGAACGAGAAATGGAACATACAGTCAAGCTTCACCCGCCAGGAGAGATTAAAACCATTTTTGTCGGGGGTGGAACACCAACAACCCTAAACCCGAAGGAAATGGAATATTTTCTGAAGAGCGTTCGAACCTATTTCCCTCATTGGGCGGAAGATATTGAGTTCTCCATGGAAGCCAATCCAGGTACCACTGATTTTGAAAAACTCTCTGTGATGAAAGAAGGTGGCGTCAATCGACTGAGCTTTGGTGTACAGGCTTTTCAGAATGAGCTACTCACAGGCATAGGTCGTATTCACAGTACGGATGACGTATATCGTAGTTTGGAAAACGCCCGTAAGGTTGGCTTGGACAACCTGTCGATTGACCTGATGTTTGGTTTGCCGAATCAAACGGTGGACATGCTGCATGAAAGCGTGAGTAGAGCACTAGAGCTGGAGCTTCCTCATTACTCTATCTACAGCTTGAAGGTTGAAGAAAACACGCTCTTCCACACGCTGTATCAGAAAAATCAGCTACCGCTTCCACACGAGGATGATGAACTGGAAATGTATTTACTTCTCATGCGTCGCATGAAAGAAGCGGGTTATGAGCAGTATGAGATTAGCAATTTTGCAAAACCAGGCTTGGGGAGCAAGCACAACATGACCTATTGGCGAAATGAGGACTACTACGGTCTTGGCGCTGGGGCACATGGATATGTTGGCAGAGAGCGTCATATGAACATTAAGGGCATTAACCCTTATGTGGAGGCTAGTCGTAGTGGTTTGCCACGTCTGGATAGCTTTGAGGTGCCGGCGGCGGAAGCTATGGAGGATTTTCTTATGGTCGGTTTGAGAATGCTAGAGGGCGTTTCCAAGTCCCGCTTTGAAGCTCAATTCGGTCAAGCATTGGAGGATACATTTACTGCTCCTCTCGGAAAAATGCTTAATGCCGGGTTAATCGAATCCATTGAGGACGGTTATCGTTTGAGTGAACGCGGCATTTTATTCGGAAATGATGTATTTGCAGAGTTCATCGGTTCTATCACGGTAAATTCATAAGTCATAGGCTTCAGTACAGTACGTTTCAACTTTATAAGCTGGGACGATCATTTTATAACACCATTCTGTCACAGTAGGGTAAATGGAGTATTGCGATTCTATGCGTTGTGTTGTATATTTATTCATTATATGCGGCAAGCGGCAGGAGGAGAGCAAGATGGCTTCAGTGTGTAAAGATGTATTGTGCAGAAGTGCGGTTCCTGAGGATGTGGAGCCTTTATATCAAATGATTAGCGGCTATGCAGAGCGGGGGATTATGCTGCCACGTTCGAGGGAAGTGCTTACGCGCCAACTGGAGCTGTTTATTGTTGCAGAGGTGGACGGCGAAGTTGTTGGTTGTGGTTCTTTATGCAAATTGGGCGCTGATCTGGTAGAGATTCGCTCCCTTGGCATCTCTGAGGGACACAAAGGTATGGGTATTGGCTCCAAGCTCGTGGAGGGCCTTATTATAGAAGCACGGCGGCAACGTATTCCTAAAATTATGGCATTGACCTACGAGGTCTCCTTTTTTATAAAAAACGGTTTTGATGTAGTAAGCAAAGAGATTTTCCCTGAAAAGGTATGGACCGACTGCATTCACTGTAGTAAACAAAACAATTGTGATGAAATCGCAGTGTTGAAAGTACTGAACTGACCTGTCAATAATGAGGTCAGTTCTTTTTTTCATCAGGACCTAATCATGCGTATATTATACAGCCTACATTGTTTAATCCTGATTCATTTCTCATATGTTTTGAGCAACCACCAAATGAATTGATGATGAGGCTCCAGTTCGGAAGGTATTCCATTCAGGCTTCTTATGGGATGGTCCTTATGATAATCAGTATCATTATAAAAGTATGCAGTGCCGTCTAATGGAACTCGGTGTTTATATTTATACAAGGCGACAACATATCTTTCAGACGCTCCGCTTCTGCTTGGACTATTTGTATATCCTTCCCAATCGGCTAGTGTTAAATCATCGTAATGCTGTATTGCCGATATACTGTATTTTATTTGCTTGGGAATACTTGGACTGAATTCTTGAGGGTAAAACAAAATGGTATTCCATATGCTTAAAAGTATTGTAGGAACCAAGATTAAGGCACAACACAGGGGGGTTAATTTACGAATTAAATGGATGACTGAAATAATAAGGGCTGCATTCAGGATGAATACCAATGGCAAAGCAACTATTCTTCCTAGTCCTGTATACGGAAACAACTCGATTAAAATTTGAAACATACAAATTGTAGGTAAAAGTGCGATCGATGCGTATAAAAGATTGCGGCGATTAGTTCTCAAATTTAATTCCTCCTCAAGGACAAAGAAGCTATAATGGTATGGAGACATAGTCTCGAATTTTTCTATTTTCTGTGTCACTATACATAATTACGGTTTTTATACGCTGTATATTGAGATTTTTCGTGAAAAAGCGTAAACGTTCTGGATTCATTCCAGTAAACTAAACTGTTGTGATAAATCTTGTTTATTGAAAATACTGATCTGACTTGACAATGATCAGGTCGGTTTGGTATTTTTGTATTATCGGTTAGCACTCATCGCGAACGAGTGCTAATGATTCCATTTAACAATCATGCTATTATGGATAAACAACAAGGGGGGATTCGCTTGTTAACCGAACGTCAGAGGCTCATTCTAAATGCGATTATTGATGACTACATTCATTCGGCTGAGCCAGTGGGTTCCCGCAGCATATCCAAAAGGCAGGATGTCGGATTCAGCCCGGCCACGATCCGTAATGAAATGTCGGATTTGGAGGAACAGGGCTATCTGGAGCAACCCCATACTTCTGCGGGACGCATCCCGTCTCATAAAGGTTATCGTTATTATGTGGACCATCTGGTGCCACTGAATACATTGAAGCCTATGGAAATGCGGGAACTGAAAGCCTTTTACGCCGAAAAGCTGAATGTAATGGAGCAAGTGATCCAGCATGCGTCAGGCATTTTGTCCCATATGACCAATTATACTTCCATCCTGCTTGGGCCGGAGGTTTTTCATACTTCATTGCGTCATTTTCAGCTGCTGCCGCTCAACGAAACGACGGCTGTAGCGATTATCGTGACCAATACCGGTCAGGTGGAGAATAAAACGGTAGATATTCCACCGGGAATTTCGATTTCCGAGATGGAGAAGGTTGTGAATTTACTGAACAGCAAGCTGGTCGGTGTGCCGATTTATCAGCTTAAATCACGCCTTTACACCGCACTTGGTCAGGAGATGGAGAAGCATGTGTCTCATTTTGAGGACGCTATGAAGGTGCTGGATAAAGCACTGGATAATGAATCGGATCAGCGCTTGTATTTGAGCGGTGCGACGAACATGCTCAATCAACCTGAATTTAAAGATGTAGAAAAGGTTAAACATATTCTCGATCTGCTGGAGGAAACACCAACGCTGCTTAAACTAATGACACCTGTTGCCGGGGCACCTGAAATTCAAGTCCGCATCGGCACTGAAAATGATCATGAGGCGTTTGCCAATTGCAGCCTGATTACTGCTACGTATGCAGTAGATGGAGAAGCGTTGGGCACTATAGGCATACTGGGTCCGACACGGATGGAATATGCGAGAGTTATTAATATTTTGGGTATCCTGTCTAAGGATTTGACCGCAATGCTAACGCAACGGTTTAAATAGAACAAGACCGCATAGGTTGCGGTACTACATGTTCCGCGCCGGGATACGGTTTGTATCCTGCGCGGGTGCATTGTTGCGTGTTTTTGTAAAGGTAGTTATGACTTGAAGGAGGTGAAACATTTTGAAGGAAGAACAAGCGTTCCAAGAAGAAAAACAACAAAATGTAAGCACAGAGGAAGCCGCCGAAACGAGCCAGCAGGAAGAGCCGGTTAATGAAGCGGCAGCACTGGAAGACCAAGAAAGCGAAACAGAGCTGACTAAGCTTCGCGCCCAGGCGGAAGAGCATCAACAGCGGTTTTTACGCGCTCAGGCGGATTTTGATAATTTTCGCCGTCGTACGCTGAAAGAAAAAGAAGACCTTGCCAAATATGCATCTATGAAGCTGGTTACCGAGTTGGTGCCTGTTTTGGATAACTTCGAGCGTGCGCTGGCAACAGCACCGCAAGGAGCGGAGTCTGAGTCATTCAGCAAAGGCGTGGAAATGATTTTCCGCCAGTTTGAGAGTGTGCTTCAGGCAGAGGGTGTAACGGCCATGAATTCGGTGGGACAACCGTTTAATCCGGATTTCCATCAGGCTATTATGCAGGTGGAGAGCGAAGAGCATGAGGAAGGCATCGTCGTTGAAGAGGTACAAAAAGGATACATGCTGAAGGACAAGGTGCTTCGTCCAGCGATGGTAAAAGTGAGCATGTAGCTTTTTCAATATACATTAGAAATACATCATTTTGATTCAACCATTCTGGCCTGCGGGCCTCGTATATACAGAAGGAGGAATTGTCCGATGAGCAAAGTAATCGGTATTGACTTAGGTACAACCAACTCTTGTGTGGCTGTTATGGAGGGCGGCGAAGCGGTCGTTATTCCAAATCCGGAAGGCGCACGCACAACCCCTTCCGTTGTTGGTTTCAAAAAAGATGGAGAACGTACTGTAGGGGAAACGGCAAAACGCCAAGCAATTACGAACCCGGATCGTACAATTATGTCCATCAAGCGTCACATGGGTACAAACCATAAAGAAAGCATTGACGGCAAGGAATATTCCGCACAGGAAATTTCCGCTATGATTTTGCAAAAGCTGAAATCCGATGCTGAAGCTTACCTGGGACAAACGGTTACTCAAGCTGTTATTACTGTTCCAGCTTACTTCAATGACGGTCAACGTCAAGCAACCAAGGATGCAGGTAAAATTGCTGGTCTGGAAGTTCTGCGGATTGTCAACGAGCCAACCGCAGCTGCATTGGCATACGGTATGGAAAAATCCGAAGACCAAACGATCCTCGTGTATGACTTGGGTGGCGGTACATTTGACGTATCCATTCTGGAACTGGGCGACGGTTTCTTCGAAGTTAAAGCAACAAGCGGCGATAACAAGCTGGGTGGCGATGACTTTGACCAAGTGATTATTGATTACCTCGTAAATGAGTTCAAAAAAGATCAAGGCATCGACCTGAGCAAAGATAAAGCTGCTGTACAACGTCTGAAAGATGCAGCGGAAAAAGCGAAAAAAGAACTGTCCGGCGTACTGACAACGACGATTTCTTTGCCGTTTATCACAGTAGCTGATGGCGTTCCACAGCATTTGGAGTTGAACCTAACTCGTGCGAAATTTGAAGAATTGTCTGAAGGTCTGGTAGAACGTACATTAGGACCTACTCGTCAAGCAATGAAAGATGCAGGCATGAGTGCCAGCGACATCGACAAAATCGTTCTGGTCGGCGGTTCCACACGTATTCCGGCTGTACAAGAAGCAATCAAAAAGCTGACAGGTAAAGAGCCACACAAAGGCGTAAACCCTGATGAAGTGGTAGCTTTGGGCGCGGCAGTTCAAGCGGGTGTACTGACTGGTGATGTGAAAGACGTCGTTCTCCTTGACGTAACTCCACTGTCCCTCGGTATTGAAACCGCAGGTGGCGTGTTTACTAAAATGATTGATCGTAACACGACGATCCCTACGAGCAAATCGCAGGTATTCTCGACATATGCCGACAATCAGCCTAGCGTAGAAATTCACGTGTTGCAAGGTGAACGTGAAATGGCAGCAGGCAACAAAACACTGGGTCGTTTCCAATTGGGAGATATCCCTCCAGCACCACGTGGTGTACCACAAATCGAAGTTACCTTTGATCTGGATGCGAACGGTATCGTGAACGTATCCGCTACAGATAAAGGCACAGGCAAAAGCCAAAAAATTACGATCACATCTTCCAGCGGCTTGAGCGACGAGGAAGTAGAACGTATGATGAAGGATGCCGAGTTGCATGCGGAAGAAGATAAAAAACGCAAAGATTTGGTAGAAGCGAAAAATGCTGCGGATCAACTGATCTACTCTGTAGACAAAACGATTAAAGATCTGGGCGAAAAAGCGGATGCAGGCGAAGTCGAAAAAGCAAATGCAGCTAAAGAAAATCTGCAAAAAACGCTGGAAACCGACAACCTGGAAGACATCAAAAAAGCTACTGAAGAACTGACTGAAATCGTTCAGCAATTGTCTGTGAAGCTATATGAGCAAGCTGCTCAAGAAGCACAGGCTCAACAAGCTCAAGACGGCGCAGCAGACAGCAAAGGCCGCGACAATGTAGTTGACGCGGACTATGAAGTTGTTGACGAAGACCAGAAGAAAGACTAAGCTACGGATCGGGCAGTGGTAGCTTTACGGTACACCGATGCGTTATGATATACTGAATAGTAATTGCAGCGTAGCTGCCTTGATAAATAACAATTAGCCGAAGGGTAACAGTTATTTCCAAGATAAATAAGCATATTACGGGTTGTACTGCCTTGAAATGATGGGAAGGTCAAAGCCGGGTCATCCCGTGCCTTTGGCTTTCCTTTTATATGTAGTGCAGACACGTTGTAGGCATGGGGGTGGAACATTGGCTGATAAGCGTGATTATTATGAGGTGCTGGGCGTCGCGAAGGGCGCTTCGGATGAAGAAGTCAAAAAGGCTTACCGTAAGCTTGCGCGTCAGTATCATCCGGACGTGAACAAGGCTGCGGACGCGGAAACTAAATTTAAAGAAGTGAAAGAAGCTTACGATGTTCTCAGCGATGGTCAGAAGCGGGCAAGATACGATCAGTATGGTCATGTAGACCCGAACCAGGGCATGGGAGGCGGCTTCGGTGGTGGCGCCGACTTCGGTGGCGGGTTTGGCGATATTTTTGATATGTTCTTTGGTGGCGGCGGCAATGGTCGACGTGATCCGAATGCACCGCAGCGTGGGAACGATCTTCAATATACGATGACGATTGAATTCAAGGAAGCGGTGTTCGGTAAAGAAACCGACATTCATATTGAACGTACGGAAACATGTGATACGTGTCACGGTACGGGAGCCAAAGCGGGTACTCAACCACAAACCTGCTCCGTCTGCCACGGCAGCGGACAGGAAGAAGTGGTGCAGAATACACCGTTTGGTCGTATGGTTAATCGACGCGCCTGCTCCAATTGCGGCGGTTCCGGTAAAATCATTAAAGAAAAATGTACGACTTGTAGCGGTTCGGGTCGTGTACGCAAGCAACGTAAAATTCATATTCGTATTCCAGCGGGTGTGGATGACGGCGCGCAAATGCGTATTAACGGTGAAGGCGAAGGCGGTGTCAACGGAGGACCAGCAGGTGACTTGTACGTTGTGTTCCGTGTGAAATCGCACGACTTCTTTGAGCGTGAGGGAGACGATATCTACTGTGAAATTCCGCTGACGTTCTCACAGGCAGCATTGGGAGATGAAGTCGAGATCCCAACGTTGACCGAGAAAGTGAAGCTGAAAGTTCCAGCAGGTACGCAAACAGGTACTTACTTCCGTCTTAAAGGAAAAGGTGTGCCAAAACTGCGTGGCGTAGGTCAGGGTGACCAGCATATTAAGGTCGTTGTGGTAACGCCTAGTAAGCTGAGTGAGGAACAAAAGGATTTGCTGCGTCAATTCTCTTCGCTTAGCGGAGAGCAGACACATGAGAATGAGCAGTCTTTTTTTGACCGTGTGAAGCGCGCCTTCCGAGGCGACTAAGCCCAATTAGGAATCGCGGAGCTTCAACCATGAATCAAAGGAAACTATTCCGCAATTGCGGGATAGTTCCTTTTTTTATATTCACGTAAACACATACATAACCATTTTTGTATAGGCATGTTGAACTGTTGAGACTTAATATCAAGTAGAAAGGGGTGAGTTCCATCGGAAATGTACAGCTCAAGCTGCGTCGGGGTAAACCGCTATTAAAGCTCAGAGGCCTAATTACACTGCTAGTATGTCTAGTTATGGCACTTGTGCTTCTGCCTGTAACCCTGTTATTTGCTGAGAGAGTGGAGCTTGAAACTGAGAAGGGACTAGAAGAAAAGGCAATGTCCATCGCGCGTACACTCGCCCATACGCCGCTTATTGTCGAGCAATTGCAAGGGACGGGTTCGTCTCCTTCCATGCAGGAGTATGTGAAGAGGGTTTCAGCAGCAAATCACATCCAGTTTATCGTGGCAATGGATATGAAGGGAATTCGTAAAACGCACCCGGATGCTAGGATGATCGGCAAAGCCTTTGTCGGCGGAGACGAATATACCGCACTTCATGGCCATGAGAGCGTGTCCGTTGCGAAGGGAACATTGGGCTTGTCCATGCGAGCCTTTTCCCCCGTGTTCAGTTTAACGGGGAAGCAGGTAGGGGCGATTGTTGTTGGTATATCCATGCAAGATGTACAGATGGCTCAGGAAGGCAACAACCGTCTTATTGCAATAGCCATTGGCACTGGAATATTGATTGGCACTGGAGGTGCGGTTGTGCTGGCTCGTAAAATCAAAAATATGCTAGTCGGTCTCGAGCCGCCGGAAATCGCACGCTTGCTGGAGGAACGCAGCGCTATGTTGCAATCCATCAAGGAAGGAGTTATTGCGGTAGATGAATTCGGTTGCGTCATGCTGATGAATGCAGAAGCGATACGTCTGCTTAGACAAGCGGGGATTGAAGATTTCTCATTCTCCGGACAGGAGATTACCGTTTATCTATCCGCTTTTCGATTGCAAGAGGTCTTGGAAGCGAGTACTCCACAGATGGATGAGGAAATGGAGCTGGGTGGAATAACCTTGCTGACCACCAGTGTTCCGATACGGGTCAAAGGGGAAATTGTGGGGGCAATTGTAACCTTTCGGGATAAAACGGAGATGAACCAGCTGGCGGAACGTTTGACAGGAGTGTCTCTGTACACGGAAGCACTACGTGCGCAGGCTCATGAATTTATGAACAAGCTGCATGTCATTATGGGGATGGTGCACTTACGAATGTATGATAAACTGGAACATTACATTATGGATGCCGTCGAGCATCATCAAGTGGAAATTGGCTCTATTACGCGGCAGATCAGGGACCCGGTTATGGCAGGGTTTGTGTTGGGGAAATTAAGCCGGGCCAGAGAAGTAGGGGTGAATTTTGAACTGACTCCAGGTAGTTACTTGCCCGAATCCAGTCAAACTCAAACGACGCATGAACTGATTACTATTCTTGGCAATCTGTTTGATAATGCGGTGGAGGCAATGGAATCTTTGGAGCACAAGCGGATTACCCTTTCACTTTATTATGAGGAAAGCCAGAAGAACGGTTATCTGACCTGTATAATATGCGACAATGGTCCGGGTATACCGGAAGGGCTTGTGGAGGCTATATTTGAAAAAGGTTTTTCGACCAAGGGAGAGTCACGAGGAATGGGCCTTTATCTGGTGACGCAAAGCGTGAAAAGATTACAGGGAAGTATAAAGTTGATCCCAGCCGAGCAAGGGTGCTGTTTTCAGATTACGATTCCATACATTATAGCGGGGAATGATGAACATGATTAATGTCCTGATTGTAGAAGATGATCCGATGGTTGCGGAATTTAACCGCAAATATATGGAGCAGGTGGAAGGTTTTCGATGTGGGGGCTGGGCTTCTTCTGTGGAAGAGGCGAAGAAATATATAGCTGAACAGGCCATTGATCTGATACTGCTAGATGTGTATATGCAGGAAAGCAATGGCCTCGATTTACTATCATTCATACGGGAGACAGGTGTAAATATAGATGTCATTGTCATCTCGGCTGCAAGTGACATGAACAGTGTCAAAAAAGCGATGAACTTCGGCGCGGTGGATTACTTGATTAAGCCGTTTCACTTTAACCGTTTTTTGGAGGCCCTCACGGGGTACCGAGAGCACATTAGCATCGTGCGTGAGCACAGTCTACTTTCTCAGGAGGAACTGGACCGACTGATTTATCATAAAAGCTTGACTAAAGACTTGGCACGGTTGCCCAAAGGCATAACTAAATCCACGCTGGCTATGATATGGAATTGTATCCAGCGGCATAATAAGGTGCTATTTTCCACCGAGGATATTGCGGAGAGCGCAGGGATATCCAGGGTGTCTATGCGCAAGTACCTGGCTTTTATGACAGAGATTGAGGCTCTTTCCATGGAAACCATATACGGTACCATAGGACGCCCTGTTTACCAATACCGAATATTGCCACAGGCAGAAGGCATCATGAACAGTTTTATTTAAATCTTCTTTCTGATTACTTTAATTACAAAAGTGAATGATTAGTTATAAAACCAAATAAAGCGTTTTCCAAGGTGTAGAATGGAAACATGATCATCATTCTTCACTTTATGGAGGGAGATTTATGGAAAATGCTACGAATCAGCCTGTCATTCAAAAGGGGCAAAGATGGAGTAAAAATTTTGTAGATGGCATTAGAATGCTGGGTAGGGTAAAGTTGGGGGTTATTCCTCTTCCACTCTATGCCGTGATCGCGCTGATTGTTTATGCAGCTGCAGTTACTGAAAGACTTCCAAACGATCTGTTAGGCGGGTTTGCCGTCATCATGATTTTAGGTATACTGCTCAGTGATCTAGGGGCCAAACTTCCGTTGCTTAAGCATATTGGCGGGCCGGCCATTTTATCACTTATGGTTCCATCGTTAATGGTATTTTGGAATATGTTTAGTCCATCTGCGATGGGTGCGGTACACACGCTTATGAAAACCTCGAATTTTCTTTACTTCTACATCGCATGTCTAGTAACGGGAAGTATTCTTGGCATGGATCGCAAAATGCTGATGAACGGAATTGTCAAAATTTTTGCCCCCATTATTATAGGATCTATTGCAGCTGTTGGCGTGGGAATGGTGGTGGGTATGGCTTTTGGCTATAGCGCCTATCATACATTTTTTTTCATCATCATTCCGATTATCTCCGGTGGGATTGGGGAAGGCATTTTACCGTTGTCCATTTCGTATGGGTTGGTGCTGGGCAAGGATTCGGCAGTATTCGTATCCCAGTTTATCCCGGCTGCAATTATTGGGAACATTGTTGCAATCATAGGTGCGGGTGTTCTGAAGAGATTAGCAGAGAAAAATCCAAAAACTTCAGGTAACGGAAGGTTGTTGAAACTTGAGAAAGATGCAGACAAGTTAGCTCCGGCAAGTCTGGAACAATCGATTTCTTTTCCATTGATGGGAGGAGGTCTGCTGTTGGCCTGTACTTTCTTCATTGTGGGTAAGCTGCTGGAGCCGTATCTCCATATTCCAGGTCCGATCCTCATGATTCTGGCGGCGGCATTAATTAAGTGTATTCAGATCATGCCGAACACATTGGAGCAGGGAGCTTTTCACTTGTACAAATGTATAACGGCAAGTCTGACGTGGCCCTTGATGGTGGGATTGGGTATTTTGTATGTACCTTTGGATAGTGTAGTTGGGATTTTAACGGTTCCTTATGCCATTACCTGCGCATCTGTTGTAGTTGCATTGATTGTTACCGGATACTTCACAGGAAAATGGATTCACATGTATCCCGTAGAAGCTGCTTTGGTGACTAGCTGTCGCGGTGGGTTAGGGGGCACGGGAGATGTAGCCATTCTGTCTGCGTCCAATCGGATGGAACTGATGCCTTTTGCACAAATTGCAACACGTATTGGCGGGGCAGGCACGGTCATTTTAGCCACTTTGTTACTCCAATTTTGGAGCTGATGAGTTTTATACACAGGACTGAGTTTCATATCCAAATAGAGACATGAGAGGACGGAGAAAAATATGAGCAGTTTAATAGACGAAATTAGAGAATTACATGCAGGTGGCAAAATGGAGACCTTACCAAAGAAACGAATTGAAACGATGGAGGGGTTATCCAAAGTGTATACGCCGGGTGTAGCTGAAATTTGTATGGAAATCGCCAATGACCCAGCCAAAGCGTATCAATTAACGATCAAAAAGAATACAGTAGCAGTCGTTTCAGACGGAACAGCAGTACTTGGATTAGGAGATATCGGACCGGAGGCCGCTATGCCTGTAATGGAGGGTAAAGCAGTGTTGTTCAAACAATTTGCAGGTGTTGACGCCTTCCCAATCTGTCTCAACACGAAGGACGCTGATGAAATTGTTCAAATTGTCAAAATGATTGCTCCTGCCTTTGGCGGCATTAATTTGGAAGATATATCTTCGCCACGCTGTTTTGAAATCGAGAGACGGTTGAAGCTGGAACTAGACATTCCAGTATTTCATGATGATCAGCATGGTACGGCAGTTGTTGTATTAGCGGGTCTGGTCAATGCATTAAAGGTATGTGGCAAAAAAATGGAGGATGTTAAAGTTGTATTTGCAGGGATTGGTGCGGCGGGTATGGCCTGCTCCCGTATGCTGCTTAAGGCAGGTGTGCGCAATCTGATTGGCGTTGATCGACAGGGAGCTATTCATCGTGACGTGGAGTACAGTAACCCGCATTGGACAGAGTATGCGAACATGACTAATCCGCACAATTTAAGTGGAAGTTTATCCGATGTGATTGTGGGAGCTGATGTATTCATCGGTGTTTCAGGCCCGAATATACTGACTGTGGAGGATATACAGAGCATGGCAACTGATCCTATCGTGTTCGCCATGGCGAATCCGAAGCCGGAAATTGATCCGGCTGTAGCCGCACCTCATGTACGTGTGCTTGCTACCGGCCGCTCCGATTTTCCAAATCAGATTAACAATGTGCTGTGCTTCCCGGGAATTTTCCGGGGTGCTCTAGATTGCCATGCTACGACGATTAATGAGGAAATGAAGCTAGCTGCCGGACTTGCCATCGCTGATGCGATCTGTCCTGAGGAGCTAAGTGAAACTTATATCATACCGAATGTTTTTAATCCGAAGGTGGTTCAAAAGGTACGGGATGCTGTCATTCGTGCTGCATGGGAGACAGGAGTGGCCAAGTCAGGTGAAGCTCCTGCTGCTACTTTACACCCGTAAAAGTTATATTCTTCACAAACTATGGTTCACAGTCTTGGCCTGCTGTTCTCGATACCGCCTGATCCGTCTAGCTTTCGTAGGGAATATAAAATCGTGCCAATGAGCAGGATATAACAAAGCGTAACGCTCCATGCTCTTGAAGAGCAGTTGCGCTCAATACTACACAGGGAGATTTTGAGATGGGCGAAAAAAATATTTTGGCGTATTTCAAAAGTCCTGAGGAAGCACAGGGAGCCGCTAGAAAACTGGAAGCTCTCCGGGTAGCCGATGTGTCGATAGACCGATTTAGCCGGTATCCGCGGCAGTCTACTGGCAACGCCGGATTGCCTGTATTTTCAGGACAGATTAGCAGCTTGTCCTCACTGACACAGGGCGTGGACTTTACAGATGCAACTCCAGCAATACTGGCTGCGGCTGATCCGTCCGCCAGTGGCATGAGTGATGGAGGACAGGGCGGACCGACGGGCCGCGATATTTTGTTGACTGCTGTGGTGGATGAATCCATTCATCATCAGGCGATGTCCATCGTGGAACAAGCGGGTGGAATGCTGTGAAAAGTTTGGAGGGAGTAGTGACCGATGTCCAAAAACAAACGGTTTGATAAAGTGCTGACCAAAACGGAGAAAATCAAACGCATGCAATCTGCTAAAAATGAAGATGTTGAGTTCTCGGCAGATCAGGCAGATGCTGAGGATCTAGAAGCGATCCGGCGTAGCGAAGTAGCTGACCGTCGTCAGCAACGTATCATAAACGACAATGAGTAGAATTTAATAAGACGGGTTATCTCCATTAATAAGGATAATTTGTGGGATAGCCCGTCTTATTTGTATTCTTTCCTCTTTCTATTCATTATCCGCTGTATGCTGTTGCACTAAAAACAAGAGGACCGGAGACAAAAGCAGTCGTCGCAGGCGTCTGATTTTCAATAATCAGTTGGTAGTTTTGCACGCCCAGTGGCGCAACGTCTACCGTTTCGACATTAAGAATAATATTGTTATCGAAGACATTGGATTCCAGTCCGTAATAAATTTCTTTGCCAGCTCTCCAAATCCGTACAAGCACTCTAATGTTGCCAGTACCGACAAAACGTAGTCCAATCGAGGCTTTTAACTCCACTCGGTTGTTGACAGCACCAGGAATAGCAGGATCAATAAATACAGAGGTCGTAGCAATTCCAAGTCCGGCTGGAGAAATCGGAACAGGTAGATTGATACCATTAGTGATAGGTGTAATAACACTGGCATTATAATCTAACACCGTCTTTGCCATACTAAATCACTCCTTTTCTAGTATATTGTATTGTATGTACTAGAGTTAAGGATGCTTGGACTAAAAGAGTGGACAACATATAGAAGCTCTACAAAAAAATATTTTGAATCCCTATAATACTAGCTTTTTTGAACTCCTGTACATGTATATAGTACAATGTAATGTATGCATGTGAAATGAGGAGGAAATGAAAACCATGTTGTGGAATGAAATTACAATACATACAACCGAAGAAGCCATCGAAATGATTTCGAATTTTCTGCACGAAGCAGGTGCAGGAGGGGTTTCCATTGAAGAATCCGGTTCGCTCAACAAGCCGCGGGATACGTCCTATGGACAGTGGTATGATCGACCTTTGAACGACATACCTGAAGGACAAGCGATCATCAAAGGCTATTTTGCCGAAGAAGTGGACATGGATCGTATTCGTTCGCAAATTGAGCCGCGCGTCGAAGAATTGAGAACTTTCGATATTGACCCTGGTGAGGTTCAGTATGAACTGAAAACAGTTGATGAGGATGACTGGGCAAATGCTTGGAAGCAATATTTCAAGCCTTTGCGTGTGTCGGACCGTCTGACGATTAAACCCACTTGGGAAGACTATGAGCCTGCGAGTGAAGAGGAAAAAATCATTGAGCTGGACCCTGGTATGGCCTTTGGGACAGGAACGCATCCTACGACATCCCTTTGTCTGAGAACGCTGGAATCTGTAATTAAGGGCGGGGAAGAAGTCATTGATGTCGGCACGGGTTCCGGTATTTTGGCCATTGGAGCTGTAAAGCTGGGAGCGAAGCATGTACTTGCCTTGGATCTGGACCCGGTGGCAGTATCCAGTGCGCGGGAAAATACGCGTTTGAACGGACTGGAGGAACGCATTACCATTAAAGAAAGTGATTTGCTATCCGTGCTTAATGCGAGCGATCCAACGCTGGGTATCCAGTTACCGGTCAAGCTGGTGGTAGCTAATATATTGGCAGAGATTATTTTGCTGTTCATTGATGATGTATATAAAGCCCTGCAACCAGGTGGTATTTATATTGCTTCAGGGATTTGGAAGAACAAAGAAGAAGTTGTCGAAACTGCATTGAAAGCAGCTGGCTTTGAGATTGCCGAAATAAGCCGGGATGAAGATTGGCTGGCGTTTGTGGCGAGAAAGAGGTAAGTATGGATTTTTTACAAAATATTTTTCGTGTAAATTTAAATGTTCTTCCCTTTTATTTACTGGCTGTGATCATATCGTTCACGGTTCATGAGTTTGCACATGCATATTATGCCAATAAATTTGGCGACCCTACAGCCAAGCTACTTGGGCGCGTGACTTTAAATCCGGCAGTGCATATTGACCTGCTGGGTACGCTGCTGCTGTTGATCGGAGGCTTTGGCTGGGCCAAGCCAGTTCCGGTTAATCGTGACAATTTTAGCCGTCCGCGCCTCATGGGCATTATCGTATCGGCTGCGGGTCCGCTCAGCAATCTGCTGCTTGCATTTGTTACTACTTTGATCTATGCCGTGCTCCTTCATTTTCAAGTATTGCCGGGGATGGAGAACCAACGGGTGGCTCAAGCAATCTATTTGTTTATCAATGCTCTGATCAATTTAAATCTGTTTTTGTTTATCTTTAATTTGATCCCACTGCCTCCACTGGATGGATACCGGATCGTGGAAGATGTGGCCCCCACTCCTGTACGCCGTAAACTTCAGCAATTTGAACAGTGGTCGATCTTTATTTTTCTGCTAATCCTGGTCATTCCGCAGGTTCGAGCTGTAACAATTGAACCTCTATACACGCTGGCCCAGATGATTTATATACAGTTTTTGCAGTTCTCTTTTTATATCACTGGATTATTCGGAGCCTGAGGGCTCCTTTTTTACGAGAATAGGTAGGTATAACCTGAATGGAAGAGGGAACAGACTGGTCATACAGGCGCAAAAGATGATATGATGTTGCTTGGTGATTTATTCGGATTTTGTACGGAACGTAGTGGATAACAGTTATTTTTAGAATGAGGATTTTGCAAAATCCAGGAATAGGTGTGAGAGAGAATGCAGCGTTATTTTATTCCGGCAGAGCAATTTCTAGAAGATCACGTGATTGTTGCGGGTGAGGACGCGCGACATATCGCTAAAGTCATGCGGGGCCGTAGTGGTGACAAAATTATAGTTAGTGACGGGGTATCTAGGGAAGCGCTGGCTGCATTGGATACGATTGAGCAGGATCATGTTACGGCGACGATTATTGAGCCGCTGAAGATGACCTCTGAACCGCATGTGCAGGTCACCATCGCTCAGAGTCTTCCTAAAGGAGACAAGATGGAGACGGTGA
The DNA here is from genome assembly GCF_011066115.1 of Paenibacillus sp. EKM212P. Classification (NCBI taxonomy): domain Bacteria; kingdom Bacillati; phylum Bacillota; class Bacilli; order Caryophanales; family Paenibacillaceae; genus Paenibacillus; species Paenibacillus sp. EKM212P. The sequence continues at coordinate 164,371 of NZ_JAAMNR010000004.1, read as the reverse complement.
TGCAAAAATGTACAGAAATCGGAGCAACCGGGTTTGTACCGTTTTTGTCCGAGCGTACGGTCGTGCAGTATGATGCCAAAAAAGAAGGCAAGCGACTGGAGCGTTGGCGCAAGATTGTGAAGGAAGCGGCTGAACAAAGCCACCGTAACCGGATTCCAGAAATTAGCGCGCCCATGACGTGGAAAGAACTTCTGGCTTCTTTTGCTGGGTATGATTTGATATGTTATTGTTATGAAAAAGAGCAGGGTAAACAGCTACGGGATGTAATCCAACCTTTGGCAGGACAATGGGCGTCGACGGACATGCCGCGTGTTCTGCTGGTGGTAGGCCCGGAAGGTGGCTTTACTGAAGCGGAAAGCCTGGAAGCCGAGCAGGCTGGAGCCCAGTCTACAGGACTGGGAAGACGTATTTTGCGTGCGGAGACCGCAGGAATGGCTGCATTGGCATGCATTTTATATGAGACAGGAGAAATGGGAGGGGTTTAATATGCCGTCAGTGGCATTTTACACATTGGGCTGTAAGGTTAACTTTTATGATACAGAAGCGATCTGGCAGCTGTTTAAAAATGAAGGTTATGAACAGGTGGACTTTGATGAGCAGACTGCTGACGTCTATCTTATTAATACATGTACCGTTACGAATACCGGCGATAAAAAGAGTCGTCAGATCATTCGCCGTGCGATTCGCCGGAATCCAGATGCCATAGTGGCAGTGACGGGCTGTTACGCCCAGACTTCTCCTGCCGAAATTATGGATATTCCTGGCGTTGATCTCGTTATCGGGACTCAGGATCGGGACAAAATCATTCCGTTCGTGCAGGAAATTCAAGGGACGCGTCAACCGGTGAACGCCGTGCGCAATATTATGAAAACGCGTGTATTTGAGGAAATGGATGTGCCTGATTTTGCTAATCATACTCGGGCATTTTTGAAAATTCAGGATGGGTGCAATAACTTCTGTACCTTCTGCATCATTCCGTGGTCACGGGGTCTATCCCGCAGTCGTGACGCTGCGAGCATTATTGCACAGGCGCGCCAACTGGTACACGCAGGCTACAAGGAAATTGTACTCACAGGTATCCATACTGGTGGTTATGGTGATGACATGGATAATTATGACCTATCTGATCTGCTGTGGGATCTGGAGAAGGTGGAAGGGCTGGAGCGTATCCGTATCAGTTCGATTGAAGCCAGCCAGATTGATGAAAAAATGCTTGATGTACTGAATCGTTCCACCAAGCTGGTTCGTCATTTTCACATACCGCTTCAGGCGGGGGACGACACCGTGTTGAAACGGATGCGTCGCAAGTACACGACAGAAGAGTTTTATAACAAAATGCTTATGATTCGCAAAGCAATGCCAGATGTAGCGATTACAACGGATGTGATTGTCGGCTTCCCTGGGGAGACGGATGAAATGTTCCGCAATGGCTATGAGCTGATGAAAAAAATCGATTTTTCGGAAATGCACGTGTTCCCGTACTCCAAGCGCAGTGGAACTCCTGCGGCGCGTATGGAGGATCAGGTGGACGAAGACGTGAAAAATGCACGAGTGCATGAGCTGATACAACTGTCAGAGCAAATGCAATTGGCGTATGCTGAGAAGTTTGTAGGTCAGGTGCTGGAGGTCATTCCGGAAGTTGCACCGAAAGGGACCGAAGATAGCGGCATACTCCATGGATATAGTGACAATTATATTCAACTGGCGTTTGAAGGTACTGAGGATCTGGTTGGCAAGGTATGCCGCGTGAAGCTGACGAAGGCAGGCATTAATGAAAGTGAAGGCCAATTGGTCCGCGTACTAGAGAATGGGCTGCAAACAGCTCTGTAAGAACAAAAAAAGCCTGAACAGGCAATAGAGATGGCAAACAAGGATTTCGCCTTTCCTTACAGAGAGGACGGAATCCTTGTTGCGCAAGGAAGGGAGATTACAGGATGGCAGCAAAAAAGGAAATTTCCGCAGGCGGCGTTGTGTTTCGCAAACAGGGGGAGCAGCTTGAAATTCAGCTCATTACTGACCGATATGGCAAGGTATCCTTGGCTAAAGGGAAAATGGAGTTGGGAGAAACAATCGAACAGACGGCTTTACGTGAAATTCGCGAGGAAACAGGGTTGATCGGGCGGATTATCCAGCATGTAGATATGATTGCTTATACGTATCAGCATCCAGAATTTGGGGAAGTAGATAAAGAAGTACATTATTATCTCGTAGAGGCACTGGATGGGGATTTACAGGCACAGATCGAAGAAATTAAAGGAGTTGCGTGGCATACGCCTGAGGAAGCATGGCGTCTCCAGCGCCAGGGTGGATATGACAATAATGATGTCATTTTAAGCAAGGCGCTGTCCATGCTAGGAATTAATGTTTGATTCTGTGGGGAGATATACGATCCTCTAAACGCGTCCACACAGGTAGATAGCAGAGAGGCAAGACCAGCAGAGAGCTAATAACGTTAAACAGAGTTTGGGCATGGGCTACCTTGGCTCCGGGCTCGGTAGATATCCAGGCAGCGGCCATCTCCAGACCAGGGATCAACGGCATAAAGAGCAAGGCTCCGCCTACGTTCAGCAGCACGTGGGACCAGGCTACAAATTTGCCGGACACGCTGCCGCCAACAGCGGCAATCAGGGCGGTTACGCAGGTGCCTACATTGGAGCCGATGACGATGGCGATCCCCACATCGGCTGGCAAGGCTCCAGCAGCGGCAAGGCTAATCGCCATGCCAATGACGGCTGCGCTACTGTGAACCAGCGCGGTCAGGCAGGCTCCAGCAGCGAAGGCCCACCACATGTTGGCCGCAGCGTGATCAAGAAACCAGCGGAATAGTCCGGCCTGCTCAATCCAGGGGCCGACTGTTTGCATTACGCGGATACCTGCCAGAATCAGCGAAAATCCAGCAAAGACGAGGCTGATATATTGTACAGCCTGCGGACGGCTAAGCCCATTGGAGCCGGGTGAAGCTCCGGCGGACGCATACTGGCGATTGGGGACAGCTTCACCCCACAGGACGGCAGTGCTCCAGCATAGCAATGAGCCGCAGAGCAGCGGAACAGCCAGCATGCCAAGCTGGAGCCCCATCAGCTCGGTGGTCAGGCAGGTGCCGATATTGGTGCCGAGAATGATGCCGAGCGTGCGGCCGTAGGTCAATAGCCCGGCGTTAACCAGTCCGATCGTCAGCACCGTTACGGCGGTGCTGCTTTGCAGCAAGGCGGTAATGCCTGAGCTGAACAGCATGCCCCGCCAAGGGGAAACTGTGGCGCGGTTCAGCCAGCGGGTGAGGAAGGGGCCGGCCAAATGCCGGAGGGCTGCTTCCATCAGCTTCATCCCGCCCAAAAAAATAAACAGCCCGCCGCACAGCGGGAGTATAACATGTATAAACACGGGCATAGCCCCCTTTTCTAGGTGAAAATACTTATGTAACAGCCTATGATCTACCGAGGACAGCCATGACAAGCATGGCCGAGCTGTTTTTTTATAGAACGATAATTTTTGTAGTATCTTCACAAGCTTTAAAAGCGTGACGTCGATATACAGGCGGGCAGTAGCGAAGCGGATCATTTGAATCTGGAAAAGCAACAGTGATCGTAAGATCAAATGATCCGCGGAGCCGCGCCCCTATCGAACAACGTTTTAACACTTTGAGTAATCCAAGAATGGGAGTGAAGGATTTTGCCTTCAGTAATATTAGAACGCAGCCGTAAAAAAAGGCTGGAGCACGCACACCCTTGGGTGTTTAAAAACGAAATAGCCAAGATTGAGGGTGACCCAGAGGCAGGCGATTTGGTCAGCATCGTTAACCATCAGGGGCGTTATTTGGCGACAGGTTACTATAATCCGGCTTCACAAATTACAGTACGTGTGATGTCCTACGAGCCGCTGGAAGCAATGGATCAAAACTTTTTTGCCCAACGCTTTCGCAAATGTCTGGAGCACCGCGAACGTTTTGTGACCGGGGGAAACGCTTATCGGTTGGTGTACGGCGAGGCTGATTTTTTGCCTGGACTGATTGTAGATCGATTTGGTGATGTGTTAGTCGTGCAGTTGTTAACGCTTGGCATGGATCGGCGCAGGGAAGAAATCAGGGATGCGCTCGTTGAAGTAGTGGGTCCTGCTGGTATATATGAGCGCAGTGATGTATCCATCCGTGAGCTGGAAGGATTGGAACAAACGAAGGGTCCTTTGTACGGTGATTGCCCGCGTCATGTGGTGGTGACGGAAAATGGCCTGCAAATCAAGGTTGATATCGTAGAGGGCCAGAAGACGGGGTATTTCTTTGACCAGCGTGAAAATCGTGCGGCTATAGCACCGTTGATGACAGGTTGGGGAGCACGTAGTGGAATTACGCTACAAGAAGTAGCTGCAGACTCAGGGGATGCGGGCACAACGGTCTTGAAGCCAGTGAATAAAAGTGGTAAGGTTGTTGAATTCCCATTCTGGGATGGCGCAACCGTATTGGAATGTTTTTCACATACGGGAAGCTTTACGCTCAATGCATGTAAACATGGTGCTAAAAAAGTAACATGTCTTGATATTTCTGAGCATGCGATTGAAAGTGCGCGGGATAATGTCAAGCTGAACGGTTTTGAGGAACGCGTCGAGTTTGTCGTCGACGATGCTTTTCAATATTTGCGCAATCAAGTGAAAGGTGTAGAGGAACGCAATGCACGAGCCGGGGGCAAAGGAGATACATCCAATCCGCTGACAGCAGGTGGCGGACGCACCTTTGATGTGGTCATTCTCGATCCGCCAGCCTTTGCCAAAACGAAGAACGCTGTCAAAGGAGCTACACGTGGGTATAAAGATATCAACCTGCATGGGATGAAACTTGTCAATGAGGGCGGCTATCTGGTGACAGCGAGCTGTTCGTTCCATATGCGGCCAGAGCTGTTTTTGGACACTATTAAGGAAGCGGCGGCAGATGCCGGCAAAATCCTTCGTCTGGTAGACTGGAGAGCGGCTGGTAAGGACCATCCTCAAATTTTGGGTGTGGAGGAAGGCCATTACTTGAAATTCGCCATCTTTGAGGTGCGCAGCCGGACACAGCTGTAGGTTTCATACAAAGTCAAAGTCAATCGCCTTTTTGGTGATTAAATAGGTAAAATAGACTCATTTTAGGTATAAATCAGTCCTGTAGAGAAGGCATGCACCAAGCCAACCTGCGGGACTGATTTATTTTTAGGGGGAGGATGAATTGCTACAACATGGCAAACGTACGTTCTTTTCTCCCTTGCCTGATATGCTATACTGTTTAATAGAATGTTGTTCGTTGGAAAGGAGGCCGCATCATGTCGGTCCGCTTGTTGATTGGCCGCTCTGGTAGTGGTAAAAGTACGTTAATCCGCAATGATATGACGTCTATGTTACGCGAGGAGCCGCTAGGTAAGCCTATGCTGTTACTTGTACCGGAGCAATCGTCATTTGCTTCCGAGCAAGCGTTACTTACAGAAGCCGGAAACGGTATTCAGGGGTCGGTGCGCGCCCAAGTGATGGGATTTCATCGTCTTGCCTATTTAGTTATGCAGGAAACCGGGGGTTCAGCACTGGTGCCTGTAACGGAAGAAGGCAAGAAGATGCTTTTATATAAAATTATTCGTCGTCGCAAGGATGAACTGAGCTTGTTTAAGGATTCGGGAGACCAGCTCGGCTTTGTGGATCGGTTGAATACATTGTTTACGGAGCTAAAGCAGTATGGAAATGATACTCGGTCTGTACCCGAGCAACTGGAGCGAATGAACGCTGTGGGAGAGTCAACTCCGATTTTGCGCGGCAAGCTCAAAGATATCAGTCTAATCTATGAGGATTTTGAACGAGAGCTGACGCTTAAATATATAGACGGTGAAGATACGCTGCGCATGCTGGCAGAACAGATTGCGGAGTCTTCCCTTGTGCGTGGAGCAGACATTTGGATGGATGGCTACCGTAGGTTTACACCACATGAATACAAGGTGGTGGAGCAACTTATGCTGCATGCCTCCTCGTTGACGGTGGCGCTGACTTGCAACCGTAGCTACGAGAGCGGACAGCTTCCGCATGAGTTGGATTTGTTTCATCCTTCGGCGGCTACGTATGTAAAGCTCAAAGGAATGGCGGACGAGCTGATGATAGAGACGCAGACACAATTACTGCGCCCTGATCCGCTGCCGAGATTTAAGGAGCGTCCAGCGTTGGCATATTTGGAGGCTAACTTTGAACATCGTACAGGGTTACGGAATCAGGAACAACGGATGCGGCTGCAGCAGCTACGAGAGCAGTGGACAGAAGAACAGCCGGAGGGCATAAAACTGTACACTGCGGCTAATCGCCGTGCAGAGCTGGAAGGGGCTGTACGCGAAATGCGCCGTCTGGCCCGAGATGAAGGCGCGCGTTACCGGGAGATGGCTCTGTTTGTACGTCATATTGAAGATTATGAGCCATGGGTGGAACCGATATTCAAACAGTATGAGGTTCCAGTATTTCTGGATCAGCGAAGAAGTGTATTACATCATCCTTTGGTGGAATTGATTCGGGCTTCGCTGGATATCGTGCAGCGGCGTTGGCGATATGAGGATGTATTCCGTGCGGTCAAAACAGACCTTCTACTGCCGCTGGACGGTCGGGTGAGCCGCGAGGAGATGGACCGTTTGGAAAACTATGTTCTGGCCTGCGGAATACAAGGCAGCCGTTGGACAGATGGTCGGCCGTGGCAGGCTGTGCCCAGCTTGTCACTGGAGCTGGAGGAGCAGGAACGGAACCGTAGGCGGGATGAAACGTTGGATTTGATGGAGCTGTGCCGGGATGTGATCGTGACGCCTTTACGTGCGTTTGAGAAACGTGTGGGCAAGGCACGAACTGCACTTGAGAAGTGTGAAGCGGTATATCTGTTACTGGAAGATGCAGAAATCGGCCACAAGCTGGACGCCTTCATTCATCAGGCAGAGGAAGTAGGAAAACCTGAGCAGGCCAAGGAGCATCGTCAGGTATGGGATGCAGTGCTTGAACTACTGGATCAAATCGTCGAAATGATGGGTGATGAGAGGCTGGATACCTCTTTGTTTGCGGGTGTGCTGGAAACGGGATTGGCCGAGTTCCGTATGGGACTTGTTCCGCCAGCTCTGGATCAGGTTCTGGTCGGAAACACGGACCGTACACGTGTGTCCGGTATTCAACATGCCTTTGTGCTAGGTATGAACGAAGGTGTGATGCCGGCTGTATTCCATGAGGACGGTGTGCTGAATGAGCAGGAGCGTATGGCATTAAACGAACGAGGCGTAGAGCTGGCGCCGGATATGACAAGACGTTTGTTGGACGAACGTTTTCTTGCTTATACGGCCCTTACCTCAGCTGGTAAAAGCCTGTGGATGAGCTATGCAGTGACTGATGAAGAAGGCAAGTCATTGTTGCCGTCTGAGTTAGTACGACATGTGCGGCACCTGTTTCCTAGTCTGGACGAACGTCCGTTGGCTGGATACCCTTTGCCTGGGGATGCTTGGACGACGCAATGGGAGTATGCTTCTCATCCGTCCGAGGCTTTGCCGCAGCTCATTGCGCAATTACGGCATTGGCGACGTGGCGGTGACATTTTATCTCCTTGGTGGGAGGTATATAACTGGTATGCAGGCCAGCAAGGGAGTGAGAAGGACAAGCTGCGTCAGCTGTTGACCTCACTTTTTTATGAGAACCATGCCGAAATGCAGAAGGAAACGAGCCGCCGTCTGTATGGTAGCAAGCTGCGTACCAGCGTATCTCGTATGGAACGTTTTGTGGCATGTCCATTTTCGCACTTTGCCTCTCACGGTCTTCGTTTGAAGGAACGTCAAATGTATCGCCTGAAGGCCCCGGATATCGGACAATTATTCCATGCAGCGCTTGGAGAGATGGCGATCAATCTGCGTAAACGCAATGTCAGCTGGGGCAGTCTCAGCACCGAGGAATGCCGACAAGAGGCGGAAAGTACAGTGGAGCGTTTGGCTCCTCGTCTGCAAGGCGAGATTTTAATGAGTTCCAAGCGGTATGGCTACATTTTGCGCAAATTGAAAGACATCGTGAGCCGTGCTTCGTTGATTTTAGGTGAACATGCGCGAAGAGGTAGTTTTGAGCCGATTGGGTTGGAGTTGGACTTTGGACCGGGTCAGCAGCTTCCTCCGTTAAGCTTCCGGTTAGATAACGGCGTTGTGATGGAAATTGTCGGACGGATTGACCGTGTAGATGTGGCAGAGGGAGAAAAGGGGTTACTTTTGCGTGTCATCGATTACAAATCTAGCCAAAAGGATCTCAAGCTGCATGAAGTGTACTATGGCCTGTCCTTGCAAATGCTCACCTACCTGGATGTGCTGCTGAATGCGGCGGAGGAATGGTTGGGCGAGACAGCTTATCCAGCGGGTACCCTGTATTTTCACGTCCACAATCCGATGTTGCAGTCGCCTAACGGTCTTAGCGCAGAACAGGCTCGTCAGGAGCTTTTGAAACGTTTTAAGATGAAGGGATTATTGCTTGCGGATCGGGATGTAGTTGGACAAATGGATACAGCATTGGACAAAGGATATTCCTCTATTTTACCTGTTGCGGTGAAAGCAGACGGCAGTTTTTATAGCAGTGCTTCGGTTGCTTCGCCGGAACAGTGGGACAGCCTGCTAGCTTCGGTGCGTAATAATATTCGGACGATTGGCACACGGATGACAGAGGGCGATGTGGCCATTGAACCTTATCGAATCCAGCAAGAGACGGCTTGTACCTTCTGTTCTTATAAGCCTGTTTGTCAATTTGACGACAGTCTGGAGGGCAGTGGCTACAATCAATGGGGTAAACCCGGTAAGGATCAAATCTGGAATCTGCTGGGTCATACACAGGAAGGGAAAGGAGGAATGGACCAATGATAGGCACGTCAAACACTAAAGACATGCCGAAGCCGGAAGGCAGTATGTGGAGCGATGACCAGTGGCGTGCCATTTCGGAATCGGGTAACAACATGCTGGTCGCGGCAGCGGCAGGGTCTGGTAAAACAGCGGTGCTCGTAGAGCGTATTATCCGTAAAATTGTCGATCCCCAGCTTGGCTTCAGCGTGGATCGGTTGCTGGTAGCAACCTTTACGAAGGCTGCAGCCGCCGAAATGCGTCAACGGATACGCGAAGCGTTGGAACGTGTGTTGGAACAGGAACCGGAAAGTGAGCATGTACGCCGCCAGCTGTCGTTGCTGAATCGGGCCTCGATTACGACGCTTCACTCATTTTGTATGGAGGTCATCCGCAGGCATTATCAGGCCATTCCTCTTGATCCTGGTTTTCGGATTATGAATGAGCATGAGACAGAATTGCTGCGTCAGGAGCTTCTAGAAGAACTGTTTGAGGAGAAATATGAGGCTCATGATGAAGGCAGTACATTCCGCAGACTGGTCGACTGGTTTAGTGGAGAACGCACCGATGATGCAATGTACGTGCTTGTTCAGCGGTTGTATGATTTTTCTCAAAGTCATCCTTGGCCAGAACATTGGCTGCGTGAGACAGCGGCAGCATTTCGTGTACAGGATGTAGCCGCTTTGGGAGAGACTCCCTGGGTTCGCAGCATTTTGGCGGATGCCGTACTTTCTTTGCGCGGAGCAGCGAGCTTGCTGGAACAGGCGCATGAAACAGCTATGCAGCCCGGCGGCCCTGCACCTTATGCCGTGACTCTACAAGAGGATGCGGCGATGGTGAAGGGATTGCTGCAAGAGCTGGAGACACAGCCGTGGGCATCTCTATATGATCATTTTCAGACAGCTGCCTTCGGTAAGCTCAAGCCGGTCAAAAAAGATCAGACTGAGCCTGCGTTGCAGGAACGGGTTAAGACGTTGCGCGAAGCAGCCAAAAAAATGATTACAGATATGAAGGCATCCCTGTTTGGCAGGAGAGCAGAAGCCTATTGGGAGGAGCTACACGCCGCGGCTCCGCTGATGGACGAGTTGGTAGAAACCGTGGTTGTATTCGGGGAACGATTTCAACAGCACAAGCAGTCAAAAGGGTTGGTGGATTTCGGGGATTTGGAACATTATTGTCTGAAAATATTACGACATCCCGATTCTACTCCGTACAAGCTGCTACCTTCCGACGCTGCGCTCGAATATAAGGCGCAATTCGACGAGGTGCTGTTGGATGAGTATCAGGATACGAATACCGTACAGGAAGATATCGTTAGGCTGGTATCACGGGAGGAACCGGGTAACCGTTTTATGGTGGGCGATGTGAAACAGAGTATTTATCGGTTTCGGCTGGCGGAGCCGGGTCTGTTTTTGAATAAGTATCAACGGTACGGCATGCAGGAGCAGGAAGATGGCTTTTTAATTGATCTGGCGCGTAATTTTCGCAGTCGGCAGGAGGTTGTCGATGCGGTCAATTTGGTGTTCCGCCAGATTATGAGTGTGGATGTGGCGGAAATTGAGTACGATGAACGAGCCTGGCTGGTACACGGCGCATCCTATCCCGACCCGTCGGATCAAGACACCGCACCTGTATACGCACCTGAGCTGCTCTTAGTTGATAAGGGTGGACAGGGTCTTTCCGAGGCTTCAGAGCTGTCCGAAACGGGGGACGAATCTGTTCTACAGGAAAGTGAGCTTGCGGAGCTGGAAACGGCACAGTTAGAGGCTCGTGCGATCGCGCAACGGATTAAAGAACTGACCGGAGACACTGGACAACCACTGTTGATTTACGACAGAGGATTAAAAGCGATGCGCCCGGCAGTCTACGGCGATATCGTCATTTTGCTTCGTTCGGCAAGCGTGTGGGCCCCCCTAATTGTGGAGGAACTGCGGCTTGAGGGCATTCCGGCTTCAGGGGAGCAGACGACAGGCTTTTTTAAAGCAACGGAAGTTGAGGTGATGTTGTCTCTGCTGCACATTATTGATAATCCGCAGCAGGACATCCCGCTTGCATCCGTGCTTCGTTCGCCGATTATTGGCTTGACCGAAGATGAACTTGCACAAATTCGGTTGGAGAAGCCGGATGGATTATTTTATGACGCATTGCTGGCGGCGGCAGAAGCTGACCCACTGGAAGAAAGTGAAAAAGGGATCTCAGCTGACATTATGGAGTTGGATATTTTCCCTAAGGACTCTTTATCTTCATCTGACTTTGGTAATAGAAATGATGGGAATACGTTATCTGCTCGACTACGTTCATTTTTGCGTAATTTGAAAGCCTGGCGGCAGGAAGCCCGACAAGGCAGCTTAAGTGCATTGATTTGGAATGTGCTGGAGGAAACAGGATATCTGGATTGGGTCGGTGGACTGCCTGGCGGCTCACAGCGTCAAAGCAATTTGCGGGCGCTATATGACCGAGCGAGACAGTATGAGACTTCTACGTCCAACCGAGGATTGTTCCGATTTCTGAGCTTCATTTCCCGTCTACGGGAGCGAGGCGGTGATTTAGGATCCATTAGCGGGGGGACTGAACCCGATCAGGCTGTCCGTATTATGACCATTCATAAAAGTAAAGGACTTGAATTCCCTATCGTGTTTATTGCTGGGACAGCAAAAATGTTCAATCAACAGGATCTCAATGCGCCGTTTCTTATGCACAAGGAGTTGGGGTTTGGTCCTAAATATGTGGAGGAACAAAATCGTGTCAGCTACCCTACGCTGCCTAATTTAGCGATCCGCCGACGCTCACAGCTGGAGCTATTGGCTGAGGAAATGCGGGTGTTATACGTGGCGCTTACGCGTCCGCGTGAAAAGCTGATTATGACCGGAACCGTGAAGGATCTCGCTTCGCGCGCAGCGGGTTGGGCACGTGCCAAAGAACATACGGAAACGGTCTTACCAGACTATATGCTGGCGGCAGGCCGCAGCTATCTGGACTGGGTAGGTCCTGCTTTGATTCGGCATCCTTCTGCTACTTTGTTGAGGGAAGCGGCAGGCGATCAGGATGGGTACTATCACAGGCTGGAACATATGCCGGGAACAGACTGGTTATTTAAAATCGTCGCCTCGGAAACACTTTCTGGCTCTCGTGTGAACTCAGATCATGAGGAAGAGGTGTCGGGCGAAGAGCGCCAAAAGAAGACAGAAGCACTGAGAAATGCGGAGCTAATCGACTTGAACGAAGAGAGTGAAACGGATATTGAAGCTGCTCTTTCCTGGATCTATCCGTATGAACGGGCTGGCAAGACGGCAGCCAATACATCGGTTACTGAGATGAAAAGATGGCTGGAAATGCAGGAGATGGGTTCGGACGATTGGCTGAATCTATCTAACTCTCTACTAGCAGAGTCACCGGAGGATTGGGAGGATTCTCACACTGGGGGAAGTCAATTACACTTGCGCAGACCTAAGTTTATGGGGAATCAGCGACTGACTCCAACGGAACGAGGAACAGTCTATCATACGTTGATGCTGCATTTGCCATTAGATGGGGGGATGAGCGCCGAAGTTATTGAGGAAACCAAGGCTCGTTTGCTCAATCAGCGTATGTTACTGGATGTTCATGCAAAGGCGCTAGATACGGATAAAATATTACGCTTTTTCACTAGTGAGCTGGGTAGCAGGATGCTGGGGGCATCCCATGTGCAAAGAGAGCTTCCGTTTACTTATACCATGCGGGCAACCGATTACTGGAACCACAGCTTACCATCGATGTCACCAGGACAAGAAACAGTTTCGGAAGCTGGACAGGACGGCGATAAAGTGCTGATGAACGGGATTATTGACTGTCTGTTTGAAACTCCCGAAGGACACGTGCTGGTGGATTATAAAACAGATCGGATATCTGAATATCGTACACTTGCCCATTTAACAGCCCAATATCGTTTTCAATTGGAGCTGTATGCCCGTGTGATCGAAGAGATTACAAGCAAAAAGGTTGCTGAGAAGTGGCTGTATTTTTTAGAAGCTGGAGAGAGTGTACAGCTGTAGTTATATAGATAGGGAGAGGAGGAATAGCATGCGGATTTTGCATACGGGTGATTGGCATTTGGGCCGCACGTTGGAAGGACGCAGCCGTTTGAAGGAGCAGGAGGCGTTTTTGGAAGAGTTGGCGAAAATGGCTGACGATCAGCAGGCTGATTTGATTATGATGGCTGGAGACGTATACGACTCAGTCAATCCTTCGGCCGCAGCCGAGCAATTGTTTTATGAAACGTCTGCCCGTCTCACGGCTGGAGGAAGACCACTAGTCGTCATTGCGGGCAATCATGATCAGCCGGAAAGGGTATCCTCGGTCACACCGCTGGTGAGCGGGCGTGGAATTACGTTGCTGGGACTGCCCCATGGGGAAGCGGTACGCGTTCGTACACCGCGAACGGGTGAAATGGCATGCATTGCAGCCTTGCCATATCCGTCCGAGTCTCGTCTGAACGAGCTATTGTCTGAAGACGGAGATGAAACAGTCTTGCGCGAGGCATACAGTCGCCGTGTGGGCTTGCTGATGTCACAACTGGGTACAGCATTTCGGCCTGACACCGTTAATTTGTCGATGAGCCATATTTATGTGCTCGGCGGGCTGGAGTCGGACTCGGAACGCCCGATTCAGGTCGGGGGGGCGTATACCGTAGATCCGTCTGCTTTGAGTATTGGGGCACAGTATACGGCTCTAGGACATTTGCATCGTCCCCAATATGTGAAGGGAGACGGGCTGATGCGTTACAGTGGCTCGCCGCTGGCTTATAGCTTTTCCGAAGCCGGACAAGCCAAATCGGTTACGTTAATTGACGTGGTTGCTGGCAAGCCTGCTCAGGTCGAGGAACTGTATATTACCAGTGGACGCCCATTAGTGAGGTGGCGCGCACGGGGAGGTCTGGAGGAAGTATATCGCTGGCTGGACGAAGGATTGGATGCCGATGCCTTTATTGATCTGGAAATTACGCTGGATGAAGCGATGTCGATGGGAGATATTCAGCGGCTGCGCAAAAGCCGTGAAGGCATCATTCATATTCGCCCAATGTATCCAGAAATGGCTGCCGCACAGCTGGAGCACCAACGATCAGAACTGCCAGTGCATGAGTTGTTCCGGGCATTCTATCAGCGGCAGACAGGTGGAGCACAGCCAGATGACGGATTAGTGCAGTTGTTTCTGGAACTGGTGGAACAGGATGATGCAAGAGACCACGCTGAGGAGGATGACGCATGAAACCAATCCTTCTAAAACTGGCGGGGTTGCAAAGCTACCGGGAGTCGCAGGAAATTCGCTTTGACGATTTGACCGAAACTGGACTGTTCGGGATATTTGGCCCAACGGGTAGTGGAAAATCAACGCTGCTGGATGCCATTACGTTGGCTATGTACGGTAAAGTGGAGCGGGCAGTGAATGGTACACAAGGCATTATGAATCATGCTGAGGATACATTGTCTGTTGCATTTACGTTTGAATTAATGTCAGCTCAAGGGCCTCGTCGTTACCGTGTAGAACGACGTTTCAAACGTGCTGGAGGCGTATCGGTTAATAATACGCTTAGCCGTTTTATTGCGTTAACAGAGGATGGCGAGGAAGTGCTTGCCGATAAGGTGCAGGATGTGACGCGCTGTGTGGAGGAGTATATCGGTCTGAAAATGGACGATTTTACACGAGCTGTCGTGTTGCCGCAGGGAAAGTTTGCGGAATTCTTGTCCTTAAAAGGCAGTGAACGCAGACAGATGCTACAGCGTTTGTTCCATCTGGAGAAGTACGGAGACCAACTTGCACAGAAGCTAAGCCGTCGTGTGAAAGATAACGATACCGCACTGAAAGCGTTAGAGGCGGAGCAGCAAGGGCTGGGGGATGCCAGTGCTGAAGCGCTTGAACATGTAGAGTTGCGTCTCAAAGAGGCGATTGCCAATGCAGAAGCTTCGCGTCGTGAGCTAGAGCGTGTCTCACGTGAATGGGAGGCGCTAAACAAAACCCGTGAGCTGGTTGTCGAGCTCAGCCAAAGATCGAACGAGCTGGAGCAGTTGGCAGCACAGGAGCCAGGCATTGCTTTGCTGGAGCACAAGCTTCGACAAGCAACTTCAGCCGAGGCATTGCTGCCTGCGCTGACGGATTGGAAGGAAGCCATTGCTGAAGCGGAAAAGCGGCATAAGACTGCCGAAGAAGTGGCAGTCCTGGCCGCTACCGCGCAGGAGGCTGCGCTTGTCTCTGCGCAAGCAGATGAGCAGGCCCGGCAAGCACTCAGTGCCGAAGAACCGAAGCTATTGCTTCGGATCGACCAACTAGAGCAGGCACTTCAACTGGAGCGTGATACGGAAGCATTGCGTATTGAACGAGACCGTCTGGCGGCCGAGCTTGTGCAAAGCGAACAAACCCTTGCTG
This sequence comes from Paenibacillus sp. EKM212P, assembly GCF_011066115.1. NCBI lineage: Bacteria > Bacillati > Bacillota > Bacilli > Caryophanales > Paenibacillaceae > Paenibacillus > Paenibacillus sp. EKM212P. The sequence goes on along the minus strand of NZ_JAAMNR010000004.1, from coordinate 149,144 downwards.
AACATGCAGAAGGACTCGCAAAGGAACAAGAGCTACAGACGCGAGGCTTGAAGCGACAGCAGGAGCTTCAACAAGAGCTAAAGCAAAATGAAGTGCGGGCAGATGAGCGGCGTATGCTGCAAGAGGCTGTGCAACGGTTGCAACAGCTGGAAATCGCGAATGAGCAATTGCGTGAAGCTGAACTGGAGTATGCCGCTCAGGAGAAACGGCTTGCGCAAGCTGACGAACGTCTAAAGCTGACGGACCAGGAGACACAGGAGACAGAGGCACGGCGTTCTGCCCTTGCTGCACAGGCAGCTGATGGCATTGAGGCATTGCTGACGCTGGAGGCAGAGATCACCGCCGATATGTCGTCACTGGCCTCCGAGGAAGAACAACTGCGCCACGAGCTCCGTGCGGAGGAGCTGGGGCGTCTCGCACAGCATCTCGCTGCCGAGTTGCGCGAAGGCGAGCCGTGCGCAGTGTGCGGCTCGCTGCATCACCCCGCGCCTGCCGTCGTTGCGGCGCATAGCGCGGATGCCGCTGCGCCAGATGAGCTGCACCGCCTGCGGCTTGGTTTGCAGGAGCTGCGCCTCACACTGCGCCAGCAGTTGCACGAGCAGCGCAGCTTGCTGGCGCAGCCCGCCACCGCAGACAGCGGCGCTGCCGCCACGGGCGAGCCTTTCACGCCTGTGGCAGCGCCAGCAGAGCCGCGGGGTATTGCCGCTTGGGTGGAACGCTGCACGGCGCTGGAGCGTGCTGCGGCAGAGCTAGCCGCACGTGCGCATGCACTGCCTGCCGAGGCACAGGCGCTACGCGAGGCAGACGCCGCCGGACAGCAGCGGCGCATCCGTGCTGCTGCCGAGCAGGAGGCAGCAGCTGCAGCGCTGACGCAGGCACGCAGCAAGCGCGAGGCATGCACCACGCGCAGCGAGGGGCTGCGCGCCGAATGGGCGGCGCAGCTGCCGGATGTCGCTCCGAGCGAAGCTGCGGAGCGTTACCGTGCCATGCAGGAGCGCGACGGGCGTGCGGAAGAGCTGCGGTCCCGGCTGGAGACGAGTGTGACCTTCCTCGAAGGAAAGGCGGCGCGTGTTCAACAGATACAGCAGAGTATCATCGAGGAGGACAAAATCATTATTGCCCGTCGTACAGGGCTCCAAAGCAAAGATGATTCGCTTCGTGAAAAGCTAGCACAGCTCCGAAAATGGGTTGGAGATGGCCAAGCGGCTTCATTGCTGGAAGAAGCGTACTCGCGACTATTGGGGCTGAAAAACGGAGCCGAAGCCGCGGCACGCCGCCGTACCGAAGCGGAAGAACGCAAGCAGCAAGCCGTCCATGCTTCACTGATTGCCCGGCAGGCCTCCGACTCGGCAGAAGAGAGACGGCTGATGGCAGAGTCCCGTTGGGGCAGCCGTCTGGAAGCCTCCTCTTTTGCTACGGAAGCAGAGGTTATGGAATGTTGCTTGGGACCGGAAGAAGTCGCACGTTATGAACGTGAAGTGAGTGTGCATCGAGAACGAGAAAAAGAGCTGTCTTCCCGCTTAAAGCATGTCGAAGAGCAGCTGAATGGAGCAACGGTAACAAAGGAACAGTGGGAAACGACCACTGCGCAGCTGCGCGATTGCCGTACACGCGACGAAGAGGCGCTTCAGAATCGCGCCAAGGCTGAGCGTGATTTAGAGGACTTGCAGCATCGACACGTCCGCTGGATGAAGCTGGAGTCCAATCGTATACATTTGCGTAGCGAAGCGGAAAAAATGTCCAAGCTCCAGTCTGTTTTTCGTGGCAATGCCTTTGTTGAATATATTGCCGAGGAGCAGCTCATGCAGGTCAGCCAGTCAGCTTCACGCCGCCTGCGTTTTCTGACCAAGCAACGTTACGCGCTAGAGGTAGATTCCAGCGGTGGTTTTGTCATTAGTGACGATGCCAACGGTGGGGTCAAACGTCCAGTATCGACCTTGTCCGGTGGCGAAACATTCCTGACCTCCTTGTCGCTTGCGCTTGCGCTGTCGGCTCAAATTCAATTGCGGGGCCAATACCCTCTGCAATTTTTCTTTCTGGATGAAGGCTTTGGAACGTTGGACCCTGAGCTGCTTGACACAGTGATCACTTCACTGGAAAAGCTGCACCACGATCAATTGTCTGTTGGTGTGATTAGTCATGTGCCTGAACTACGGGCCCGTCTTCCGCGCAAGCTAGTTGTTCTTCCAGCAGAGCAGGCTGGAGGCGGCTCACGTGTGGTTATGGAAACTTTTTGAAGTAATGTGATACAGGTCACAGATACAGTTTCAAACTATTGTTATAATACAGCCAAGCCGACAAGTTAATCATACAGCACCCCGGCGGACGTATGCTGCGGAAGAAATCTTCCCGTCATACGTCCGTTCAGAGGGGCTCTGCCAAGAGCTCCCGGGGTGCTTCTTTTTTTTGCAAGCCGGAATTCGCCCAATTTGATGTAGCAAATAGCCCGTTTTTGAATAACATACGGTATACATGCAAGAGCCTAGGAGGAAACAACCATGGAAAAAAGCATGACAACCGAAAAAGTTACAGCACCGGAACAGACGGATGCTAAAACACTATGTCAAAAGCATATGCATCGTTATGTATGCGTATGGGTGAAGGACGGGACAATGTATGATGGCATTGTAGAGCATGTGGATGATGAAAAGATATACTTAGCCGTTCCTATGGGTGGAGACGAGATGGAGAATGTCAATGTTAATCTCCCATATCCACCTAACAATTGTGGCTGCGGCTCCCGTGCTTATGGTGGCTATGCGTCTTATCCTCCGTACCCGTATCCGTACCCGTACCCGTATCCAGTACCCGCTTATGCACATGGGTTCCCATACGGACGCCGTCGCTTTAATCGTTTGATTCTGCCACTTGCAGCGTTGACAGCGATTAGCTTGCTGCCTTATTACTAATCCTAATTCCTTAGTCGCCAGATATAGTGAATTCTCTGCTCTCTCCCGCCTACAGTTCTTGTACAGTACAAGTGACTTTAAGGCGCATCCATACATCATCACCATGCAAGGCTGTTTCTTCCATTATGAAGAAACAGCCTCTTTTTCACGTAAACCATCCCAAATATGATCCAATAATTGAAACTGTATCAGTACAGTTCAATGAAATGAAGTATCCTGTTTATCCATAAACCATGGTAACATCTAGCGTGTAAAGAAACATAAGACGGAATAAGCATGTAATAAAATGAGTATGTAAAGAGCAGGTGGGAGGATATTGTGAAAAAATACGTTTCAATTTTATTGGATATAGAACTTAAAATTCGCGAGGGACAATATAAATCAGGTTACAAGCTGCCGTCGGTCCGTGAGGCTTCTGAATTATACAGGTGCAGCAAAAGCACGATTTTGCGGGCATATGCTGAACTTGAAAAGAAACACGCCATCTATTCCATACCGCAAAGTGGATACTATGTAGTGGAAAATTCGGGCGATTTACACCATAGTCATATGCAAGACTCCGTTGATTTTGCTTCGGCCTCCCCGGATTTAAATGTATTCCCTTATCTGGATTTCCAACATTGTTTGAATCAGGCTATTGACACCTACAAATATCATCTGTTCACTTATGGCGATTCGCAAGGACTGGAAACACTGCGTCATACGTTGGTTTCCCATTTAGCTGATACTCAGGTGTTTGCAAAAATGGATCGGATTATCGTTACTTCGGGTGTTCAGCAGGCATTGGAGATACTCGCTAAAATGCCGTTTCCCAATGGCAAAGAAAAGGTTTTGGTCGAGCAGCCAAGTTACGATATTTATTTGCGTTTTCTGGAGGAAGAGAACATACCCGTCAGTACCATCGTCCGGACAGCGGAAGGTATGGATTTTCACGAATTGGAGAATCAATTTAAGAACGAGAGCATCAAGTTTTTTTATACCATGTCAAGATATCATAATCCATTAGGAGTCTCTTACAACACAGAGGAGCGAAAAGCGATAGCTGCCTTAGCCGCCAAATATGATGTGTACATTGTAGAAGATGACTATATGGCAGATTTGGGGGCCGATCATCTTTTTGATCCCATTTATGCATACGACCAGACGGACCATGTTATTTATTTGAAAAGCTTCTCGAAAATCATTTTCCCCGGCTTACGATTAGGAGTTGCGGTATTGCCAGAAGCCCTATTAAAGACGTTTAATACCTATAAAAGATATGTCGACACATCTATTTTGTCTCAGGCGGCGCTTGATATTTATATTAAAAATGGAATGTATGAACGCCACAAGCACACGATATGCAAACTGTATTCGGAGCGCGTTCGTGCTCTTAACAAGGCTGTGGAACGATACAATCAGGCTGGATACGTTCAGACTTCAGCTGTAACCTCAGGGGTTTATATGCAGTTTAAACTGCCTCGGACGGTGAATTTGGAACGTTTGGTACAGTGTCTTTCCGCGAGGAACATCCAGGTTGTAGCTGGCAAAGGCTTTTATTTATCAGGCTATAGGGAACAAGAGAAGTTTTTGCGCATAAGTATTTCGCGCGCGCAGTTGGATCAAATTGATGCAGGGGTGAAAGCTATTATAGAGGAAGTTAGTAAGGGAAACTGGTATTAAGACCCTTTTTCCGTTATGATACATATAGAAACATAAGTATAACCAAACATGGCTGTATATGTTTCTATTCAGTGTGGGAAATACATAACTTTGAATGCCGAGAGCAAGGGCTGTTTATGCCTATTTACTTACGATCGGCTCACTGCCAAAGGAGGGTTTTGAATGGACGATCTGTTTTTGAAAATTGTGGATGGAACCATCCCCAGCAAAAAGGTGTTGGAAACCGACAATGTGCTCGCATTTCATGACATCCAGCCTGCGGCGCCAGTACACGTGCTCATTATTCCCAAAAAATATATTCCTTCGATGAACGCTGTGACGGAGGAGGATCTTCCTCTTATCGCGGAGATTCATCGTGTTGCGGTTGAGGTTGCGAAAAAGTTAGGAATCGCTGAGTCTGGCTATCGGTTGATTAACAACTGTGGCCCGGATAGTGGACAAGCGGTGGGGCATCTGCATTATCACTTACTGGGCGGCGCCAAATTGGGTGCCTTGACAGGTATTTCGGACTCACATTCTTAAAAAATGACAGAGCTTGTCTTTTCAGTAATACGGAAGTGAATGGAGAAAAATGGCCCTTTATGTATTCATTTTTTCTTATAGGTTGACACCTGGTTTCCGTTTCACCTATAATAAAATTTGATGAACCGTGTTATTGCTCTTGGACGGTCTGGTCGGAGGGAGGGAAAACTGGTGTCTGAAACTAAAGTTCGCAAAAACGAGACAATTGATGCTGCACTTCGTCGCTTTAAACGTTCCATTGCTAAGGATGGCGTATTGGCTGAGGTGAAGAAACGCAAGCATTATGAAAAGCCAAGCGTAAAGCGCAAGAAAAAGTCCGAGGCTGCTCGTAAGAGAAAGTTCTAGGAGGATCTAAGCAATCATGAATTTGAGCGAACGATTGAACGAAGATATGAAGCAAGCAATGAAGAGTAAGGACAAGTTCAAACTCTCCACCATTCGAATGGTTCGTTCTACGATTAAAAATCTTGAAATAGATTTGAAACGGGATTTGGACGACAACGAAGTGCTTGATATTCTGAGTCGTGAGATCAAACAGCGAAAAGATGCCCTCCATGAATTTGAAAAAGCCGGTCGTGATGAACTTGCGACAAGCACTAAAGCAGAAATAGAGATCATCGCTCAGTACCTTCCCGAACAACTTTCTGAGGAAGAAATTAAAGTTATTGTACAGCAGACCATCCAGGAAACCGGTGCTTCTTCGAAAGCCGAGATGGGGAAAGTAATGACGGCCTTGATGCCTAAGGTAAAAGGCCGCGCTGACGGTAAGCTCGTGAACCAAGCGGTTCAGCAATTTCTGCAATAAACCTGCGACAAACAGGAAAACACAACACCCTCTGTTTACAGAGGGTGTTATTTCTATATAAGCGATGCCTACCATAGAATGTAATGATAAGAAGATTCTTATATTTAAGCGTTATCGTTAATTGTGTGAAACGTGATGTCCGTTGGGTGCGTAAAGTATCTGACAGCCGTCAGGATTAGCAATATACCCAATAATTTCACATTAAATCCTGAAAACTGTATAGTTTGTCTAACAAAGTTTGGTATGCTGTAACATAGAAAGATCGAAAGGGGGGAGAGAAATGCATAGAGAACATCACCACTCCAGTCGCAAATTGATCTTTTTAACGTTGTGGATTATGGTATCCGTTTTGCTGTTACCCTTAGTTCATTCCGAATCAGCGGCGGCCCAAACTAAAGGTGGAGCTGTGTTTGTTATACCAGTTGATCAGGAGATTGAGCAAGGTCTGGGCAAATTTATGGAACGTGGATTTGCAGAAGCAGCAGATTTCAAAGCAGGTCTGATTTTACTGGATATTAACACTCCCGGTGGACGGGTAGATACAGCGGAGAAGCTGGGCAAACTGATTAAAGACAGTCCAATTCCGACCGTAGCCTATATAAGGGGCGAAGCGGCCTCAGCGGGTAGCTATATTGCGTTGAGCGCAAACAAAATTGTTATGAAACCGGGGAGTATTATCGGAGCAGCAGCGTTAGTAGACGGCAGGGGGCAGGCTATCACAGATCCAAAAACGATAGCCTGGTGGAAGAGTAGCATGGCATCTGCCGCAGAAGCTGGCGGACGTAATCCGGATATTGCCAGAGGTATGGTCGACTCTAAAACGACCATATCTATTCCAGAGATGAACTTTAATAAGGAAAATGGTCAGATCATTTCTTTAACCAGTGAGAAAGCGCTGAAGTTGGGTTATGCGGATCACATCGCGTCTTCCGAACAAGAAGTTATCCAGTGGATGGGTTACAGCACGGATGATGTAATTCATGTGGAGCGAACATGGGCTGAAAAAGCAGCCGAGATATTGACCAACCCAATTGTGCAGACGTTGCTTTTATTTATCGGCATCGCGGGTGTCGTTATTGAGCTGCTCGTACCTGGTTTTGGGGTACCGGGAATTTTGGGCATACTCGGATTTGGGTTGTATTTTTTCGGCAATTATATCGCTGGTTTTGCAGGTTCGGAGACGTGGTTGTTGTTTATTATCGGTCTGGCTCTGCTTATCCTTGAAATGTTCATCCCAAGCTTTGGTATTTTGGGCATTTTGGGTTCAGTCAGTCTTGTCGCCGGAGTTGTTCGCGCAGCATACAACATGCAGCATGCGTTTATATCTTTGGGCATTGCCTTTGCAGCTGCGGTTGCCGTGGTGGCGATCATCGCGGTTGTATTCAAGGACCGAGGGATATGGAACCGTTTTATACTTAAAGAAAGTTTAACGGCTGACCAAGGTTTTTCTTCAGTTGTGAACCGGGAAATGCTATTAGGTCAACGGGGTGTCAGTCTGACACCACTTCGTCCAGCCGGAACGGTGCTGATTGCTGATGAGCGAGTCGATGTTGTAACGAACGGCGAGTTTATTGCTACAGATATGCCGATTATAGTATCCAAAGTAGAAGGTGGGCGAATTGTGGTCAAGGCAGACACTAGCGTCTAAACAAGTAAACAACAAAGAATTAGATTAATGGAGGATGATGCGAGTGTTCGAATCGGGTATTGTCAGCGTTTTGCTGATTGCCGTTGTAGTGATTATTGTATTGAGCGTATTTTTCAGTTTCTTCCCGGTGATGCTGTGGATTTCAGCATTGGCTTCGGGTGTGCGCATTGGTATCATTACGCTGGTAGCTATGCGGTTACGGCGCGTCACGCCAAGCCGAATTGTCAATCCGCTCATTAAGGCAACCAAGGCGGGTCTGGGCTTGAACATCAACCAGCTGGAAAGCCATTTTCTCGCAGGAGGGAATGTAGACCGAGTGATCAATGCGTTGATTGCTGCGCAGCGAGCTAACATTCCGCTTGAGTTTGAACGTGCGGCAGCGATTGACCTTGCGGGACGGGATGTTCTGCAAGCGGTCCAAATGAGCGTTAATCCGCGTGTTATTGAGACACCTATTGTGGCTGCGGTCGCCAAGGATGGTATCGAAGTAAAGGTTAAAGCTCGTGTTACGGTGCGTGCCAACATTGATCGACTTGTTGGGGGTGCCGGAGAAGAAACGATTATTGCACGGGTCGGTGAAGGTATTGTTACAACCGTAGGTTCCAGTAACTCGCATAAGGACGTATTGGAGAATCCAGATTCAATTTCAAGAACTGTATTGTCCAAAGGTTTGGATGCCGGGACAGCATTTGAAATCTTGTCCATTGATATTGCGGACGTTGATGTAGGTAAAAATATCGGTGCTTTTCTGCAAACAGAGCAGGCGGAAGCCGACAAACGTATTGCGCAGGCAAAAGCGGAAGAGCGGCGTGCGATGGCTGTAGCGCAGGAGCAGGAAATGAAGGCACGTGTTGTAGAAATGAGAGCGCGCGTGGTGGAATCCGAATCCGAAGTGCCGCTGGCAATGGCTGAAGCGCTGCGTGGCGGGAAGCTTGGTGTCATGGACTATATGAATTTGAAAAATATTGAGGCGGATACGCAAATGCGTGGCTCCTTAGGCAAACCGAATGAGAACTCCGGGAATGACAACAAGAACCGGGATTAATAACGGGACATAGCCGATGAATTACGGCAGCTAGGTGGTGAGTAATGAACTTTATCAGCTGGATCTTTGAACATTTGTATATCCTGATCGTGATTGGCTTTGCTTTGGTGTCCTTCTTGGGGAAAAGCATCCAAGGTACAGGGCGGAAATCACCACCGCGAAAAGGTATGCCTACCTTTGGGGGTGATCATGGTTCTCGCGGGCCCTCGACGTCATCCAGACCCTTCACAACGGAACATGGGCAAGAGCAGCGCCAGCAGGAGGTTGCTGGTGAGTTGCAACGTCAATTTCCTAATGAACGACGGGCGGTTATAGAAGCTCGCCGTATAGAAGAAGTGGGCGATCGTTCGGAAACGGAAGAACGGATGGACCGGGATTCATTAGATAACGGTTCGACTCTAGAGGATCGGATCCGTGCTATGGAAGAAGAGCGCAGATTGGTTTTAGCCCGTCTCGATCGTATATCCAACGCGAGGGAGTCAGGGGAAATTACAGATGCGCCAGAGATAGCTTCGCAAGACCGTAATACGGTGGATACGGCTGATCTGCGCAGAGGTGTGATTTGGGCAGAAATATTAGGTCCTCCGCGTTCCAAGCGCTACATGGGTGGAGGAAGACGTTAAAATGATAGTGGATCCGTCACGGCTTTGGCTGTGGCGGATCTTTTTTGTGATGCTTTAGGAATACATAAGCATGCTCAGAATAAAAAGTGAATTAACGACAAATGCTCTAATTACCTGACAACGAATGTGATAATCTCTTGTGTGCCCTAGGTTTCTAACATTTGCTGTCATCTAAAATGGTGGCATTTTGTCTAATTTAGGGCCTCATTTATGAAAATATATTCGTGAAAAATGATCAAATGTAACAATATGAATGAGGCTTTCCGAAAGCAGTTTTCATTTTTTCTTTTTTATATATAATGTTCTCAATGATAGATACTTATGAAATTAACTCCATATTTAGCTAAAATTTGATTTAAATTGAGGTGATAAAACGAGGTTATAAAAATGAAAAATTAATTTTTAGGAGGATGGAATGGATGGGGAATAGCTTGTTCAGAAAGAAGAGCATCGATCAATTGATTGCTGCTACGCGGGGGGAAAAAGCACTCAAAAGGGAACTGGGTGCGTTTGATTTAACGATGCTTGGAATTGGAGCCATTATTGGAACAGGGATTTTTGTGTTGACAGGTACGGGAGCAGTTACAGCTGGTCCAGGCTTGGTTCTTTCTTTTGTGATTGCGGGACTCGCCTGTTTATTCGCAGCATTGGCTTATGCGGAGTTTGCATCCACCGTTCCAGTATCCGGTTCTGTTTACACTTTTACATATGCAACGATGGGGGAACTATTGGCCTTTATTATTGGATGGGATTTGATTTTGGAATACATGCTGGCAGCCAGCGCCGTTTCCGCAGGTTGGTCGGGTTACTTTGTATCATTTTTGAATGGAATTGGCCTTCACATTCCGCTTGAATTCACTGCTGCACCTGGGGCTTTAAAAGACCAAACGACTTATTTTAATCTCCCAGCTTTTTTAATTTTGATGGGTATCACGTTCTTACTTTATTTTGGGATAAAAGAATCAAAACGGATAAACAACATCATGGTAATCGTAAAAATTGTTGTTATTTTATTGTTTATCATCGTTGCTTTTAAATATGTGAAGCCAGATAACTGGACACCGTTTATACCGTTTGGGTTCAGTGGGGTGTTTGGAGCCGCAGCTCTTGTGTTTTTTGCTTTTATTGGTTTTGATGCTGTTTCATCAGCGGCTGAAGAAACCAAAAATCCCGCTCGTGATTTACCGCGAGGCATTATTTTCTCACTTGTTGTTTGTACATTTTTGTATGTCGTTGTTAGCGCGATTATGACTGGTATAGTACCGTTTATGCAATTTGAAGGTATCTCTCACCCTGTGTCATTGGTATTGCAGGTTGCAGGTCAGAATTGGGTTGCAGGTATTATAGATATAGGAGCTATCTTAGGAATGACAACGGTCATGCTGGTTATGCTCTATGGTCAAACTCGCATTATGTTTGCTATGTCACGTGACGGCTTAGTCCCCAAAGTATTATCCAAGGTTCATTCCAAATATAAAACGCCCTACATTAGCACGTTGTTTTTCGGTACTTTATCTGCATTAATGGGTGGGCTGATCCCGCTAGATGAGTTAGCTAGTTTGGTGAACATTGGAACCCTGTCAGCATTTATTCTGATTTCGATCGCCGTCATCGTTATGAGAAAAACACAACCTGATTTGCCAAGGGCCTTCCGATGTCCTGGAGTTCCGTATATTCCAATCCTGGCTATCGTTTCATGTGGGGTGCTCATTCTTAATTTGAATGGTCAGACATTTATTCGCTTTATTATTTGGCTTGTCATTGGTATGGCTATTTACTTCTTATACTCTAGAAAAAACTCTCTTTTAAATCGAGATACCGAGAAATAACCGTGTCATATAATGAAAATCAAAAAAGCCAACCTTGTTTTCGATATGAAAACGAGGTTGGCTTTTTTGGTTGTGAATTTTGAAAGAACCCATCTTTTGCCTCTGCAATATAGTAGCAGCTACGAATTGTAAGTTTAGCCTCATAAATGCGGGGACTGGATCATAAAATGTACAGAACAGATATCTGTGGCGCTGGTGTAATGGTGTTCACTGATAATAAGAATATATGATGAAAAGCCAGCAGCGTAGCTGCCATGAAACATCTATGGGTCCGAATGGCAATAACAGAAGATGAAAAAATAGCAGCGTGCTGTCATCAAAACAACTATGAGCCGTTGGATAACAGATGTTTTGATGACGGGAAAGGAGATTTCGCCGTATGAGCAGGATGAGCCGCAAACTGCGAAAGTGGGCCAGCGAGACGCTGGAACTTCCGCAGGACATTCTATTTGACTTGCCGCGGTTAACCCTCATCGGCAGCCGCCAGCTTTATGTGGAGAATCACCGGGGCGTGGTGGATTTTACGCCGGATCAGCTCGTACTTGCACTTGCGCAAGGCAGGCTGAGGGTGTCCGGCCATGATCTAGTCATTACGTCTATTCTGCCAGAGCAGGTAAGTGTGGAGGGACATATAACGGATATCCAAATGGAAGGAACGGAGGAAGGCTCGTGAAACATCCTGCTTTAGCAAAGCTGAATGGCACGGTTACCCTTGCTGTCAAGGGCGAAAGTGTGGAAGCTTTTATTAATTTACTCACCGATCAACATATACCTGTTTGGAACGTGCGGCCGATGGGTACTAGACATGCAGAAATGAACCTTCTGCTGCCGCACGTCTTCCTCCTACGCCCGCTTTTGAGAAGGACAGGCTGTAAAATGCATGTTCTGAAGCGGCAAGGGCTTCCCTTTACTGTTATACGACTTGCCAAACGTAAATTTTTTCTGGCTGGATTGGCTTTGTTCTGGATAGGTCTCCTGCTGATGTCTTCGCTTATCTGGGACATTGAAGTGAAGGGGAATGATAAGCTCTCAACGGAATCCGTTCTCAAAGCCGCCCGACAGGAGGGGTTGTATCCGTTTCAATGGAGCTTTCGTCTTTCCAGTCAAGACAAGCTTTCCCGTGCGCTCATGCAGAAGCTTCCAGAGGCATCCTGGATCGGTGTGGAAAAGCAGGGTACTTTGGTAACGATTCAGGTTGTTGAAGCTTCACAGCCTACCCCTGCGCCGCTCTACAGCCCACGTCATATCATCAGTAAGGCAGACGCGGTAGTCACTGAAATTTTTGCCGAGCAGGGTCGTCCTGTCGTGCATAAAAATACGCGTGTCAAAAAAGGAGCCATTCTCATCTCGGGAACGCTTGGAGATGAGGAGAATCAGCAGCAGGTCGTAGCCAAAGGAGAGGTTAAGGGTCTTGTATGGCATGAATACGAAATTAGCAGTCCCACGGTGCAACGCAGCAGCACGTATACAGGTACCAGTCATGACCGCTTGTATCTGGTGTTAGGCAACCGTGCGATACAATTGTGGGGATATGGGAAAATACCTTATTCTACACATAAAACAACTGTTGAACATGATCCGCTAACATGGCGTTCCTACAAACTTCCAATGGGTTGGATGACCGAAAGTGTGAGGGAGACAAAGATACAAGAGCAGAAGCTTACGGAAGCCGAAGCGAAAATGTCAGGAATAGAAGGCGCGCGAGCTGATATTTTAGCTAAATACGGCAAAGGAACGAAAATAATGAGCCAAAAAATTTTGCATGAGAAGAGAGAGAATGGTAAAGTTTATATGAAAGTGCTTTTTGAAGTGGAGCAGGATATTGCGGAAGAACTTCCGTTAGTTCATAACCAAGGAGAATGAGGCTATTTGGCAGAACAACAACGCAGCATACAAATTGCATTGAACAATGCGGGAGAAGGACAGGCGTTATTTGGCCCGCAGGATTCCTTTTTAAAATTAATCGAAGCCGCTATTCCAGCAAAAATAGCATCTCGTGAGGCAGAAGTTAATGTTTTTGGTAATGCAAACGAGGTGGAAGTGCTCGAACAATTGTTCGATGTATTACTCCAGTTAATTCGCAATGGGTATATACTGACCGAAAGGGATGTCCATTATGCGATTGAATTGGCCAAAGATTTGCGCGCTGATCAGCTGCTCGATTTGTTCAAGGGTGAAATTACGACGACGTTTCGGGGTAAACCGATTCGCGTCAAAACGATTGGACAAAAGCACTATGTAACCACGATTAAGAAACGCGATATTGTATTTGGAATTGGCCCGGCGGGTACTGGTAAAACCTATCTGGCTGTAGTGCTGGCCGTAGCTGCCCTGAAGGAAGGTTCAGTCAAGCGCATTGTACTGACTCGCCCTGCGGTGGAAGCAGGTGAAAATTTAGGTTTTTTACCAGGGGATTTACAGGAAAAGGTTGATCCGTATTTACGTCCATTGTATGATGCCCTATACGATGTGATGGGCCCAGAGCAGACAGCAAAGGCACTGGAGCGCGGGTTAATAGAAATTGCACCTTTGGCTTATATGCGGGGACGTACGCTGGATGATTCATTTATTATTTTGGACGAAGCGCAAAACACCACACCCGAGCAAATGAAAATGTTTTTGACTCGACTTGGCTTCGGCTCCAAAATGGTTATTACCGGCGATGTCACGCAAATTGATTTGCCTCGTGGCAAAAAATCCGGTCTGATTGAAGCGAATGCGATTTTACAAGGGATTGAGGAAATAGGCTTTGTCCAGTTTGCAGAAGAGGATGTTGTCCGTCATTCCCTCGTTCAAAAAATCATTGTTGCTTATGACCGTGTTGCCGAAAATCATGGATAGCCATTCAATCACGAGTATGGTGTGTACGATCAGAAAAAGTATAAAATGAGCAGTGTAGCTGCCTTGAAAAAGATGATGGAGAGGGATTGTTTTAGATGACCTCGAAGGAATTATCTAAAGGGAAAACGTTCCAGCATAGAATAAATGGATGGAAGTATAGCGTGGCGACACGCTATCTTCTGTTTTTATTTTTGGTGGTTCTTTTTTATGTAGGCTTTGCGTCCAAGCTGCTTCCCGAGCGTTATGATATTCGGGTAAATCAACCGAGTGAAAAGGAAATTGTCGCCCCGATGCAGCTTCCTAACAGTAAGGCGACTTTGAAGGCTCAAGAGGAATCAGCTGAACGTGTGCAGCCCATGTATACCATTGTGCCCGTTCGCAACGATAACCTGATTACTGGTATTTTGGATCGAATTGAACGGCTCAATCAGGATGATCAGGTTTCCAGAGCAGATAAGATTTCGATTTATAAGGATGAGATTCCGCAACGTGCACGGGAATTTGTGCAAAATTTTGTGAATAACAGCCGTAATGCGGATGCCTACCCAGATAAGCTGCTGGATGAAGTGCTGGAAAAAACGAAAGAGCAAACGTACCGAATTCCAGAGGAGACATTCATTAAAATTCCGCGCCTTACATCTGAGGATATTGCTGAAATGCGGCCTGTTGCCCGTGAGATTGTGACAGGGTTGATGAATGATCAAATTACGGATGCTCAGACAGCCCGAGCAAAAGTAGCTGAGCGGGTTAGTACAAGCTCGCTTACTAAGCGTACTTCACGGGAGGTTGTTCAGGAACTTGCAAGGCTTGTGATTACCGCCAACAAGTTTTATGATGATACAGCTACGAAGGACGCCAAGGTACAGGCTCGTGAAGATACACCGACAGTTTACATTAAACAGGGTGAAGTACTCGTCAAGAAGGGTGAGATTATTACCCAGGAAATCTATACACTGCTTGATGAAAATGAATTGCTCAAGGATAAAATCAATTATTGGCCACAATTTGGGCTGCTGATGTTGTCTATGATGCTGGCATTGGGCCTGTTTATGTATATTCGTCAATTCCAATCACGAACACGAAACTTCAAGTATAATAATGCGCAGTTGCTCATGCTAGTATTAATCTTTGTGATAACAGTTGGAGCAATGATGTTAATTTCTATACTGCAGAACAGTGAACGTTCCTATCTCGGCTATCTGGCGCCTATCGCGCTTGGAGCTATGCTCGTAACGCTGTTGCTTGATATGTCGTTGGCTTTTGTATGTGCCGTTATATTCAGTATATTGGCAAGTGTTATTTTGAATGTCCGTCAGGGACAAATTTTTGACTTTAATTTTGGTTTTTTTGCTATTGTGGTCTGTCTGGCAGCGATTTTCTCTACCCATCGAGCCAGCCAGCGTTCAACACTGTTCAAAGGGGCGATTATGGTATGCCTGTTCGGTGCCCTGTCTGTTTTTTCTCTGGCACTGATTGACCAAGGGAATTGGACTCAAACGACGACGCTCTATGGGGTAGCTTTTGCTTTTGCAGGCGGTCTGATAACAGCAATACTTGTTATTGGGCTAATGCCATTTTTTGAGTCTACTTTTGGTATCTTGTCGGCACTGAAGCTTGTTGAGCTGTCGAATCCCAACCATCCATTGCTCCGCAAGCTGCTTACGGAGACACCGGGAACGTATCATCATAGTGTAATGGTGGGTAATCTGTCAGAGGCCGCAGCGGAGGCTATAGGAGCAAACGGCTTGTTGTGCCGGGTTGGTTCGTATTATCATGATATTGGTAAAACCAAGAGGCCTTCGTACTTCATTGAAAATCAAAATGGGTTGGAAAATCCACATGATTCAATAGAGCCCAAGCTTAGCAAATCCATCATTATCGCCCATGCTCGTGACGGCGTGGAAATGCAATTGGATTACAAGCTACCCAAGCCAATTCGCGATATTGCCGAGCAGCACCACGGAACGACATTCTTACACTATTTTTATCACAAGGCGTTGCGTGAGGCTGAAGAGCGGGGGGTGGAGCCTGACTTCACGGAGGATGATTTCCGTTATCCGGGACCGAAGGCTCAGTCTAAAGAGTCTGCTGTGGTGGGAATTGCTGATAGTGTGGAGGCAGCAGTTCGTTCCTTACGGAAGCCGACGGTGGAACAGATTGAATCCATGATTGAGAAAATTATTAAGAGCCGTCTTGATGATCACCAATTTAACGACTGCGAGCTGACCATGCGGGAGCTTGATATCGTGGCTCAAACCCTCAAGGAAACAGTAATGGGGATTTTCCATTCCCGTATTGAGTATCCAGAGGAAAGGCCCAAGTCTGAAAACGGAAAAGCTTAATATAACTTGTGCATGAAGCACGGGTAGAGCACTAGAATTAAAAGGAGCGGTTGGCATGGGCCTTCAATTAGCTTGGAATAATGAACAAAACGATATGGTAATTAACGAATCTTTAATTACGCTGCTGAACACCTTATTAGAGGAGGCAGGCAGAGTGGAAGGAGTCACAGACGGTGAGGTAGCCCTTACCTTCGTTAATGATGAGCAAATTCATGAGTTGAACAGGGACTATCGGGGAATTGATCGTCCCACCGATGTGTTGTCTTTTGCTATGAAGGAGACACTGGATGAAGAGCTTGAAATTATTTACGAACCGAATGAAGAAAATTCATTGAATGATGTACCGGATGTTCTGGGGGATATTATAATCTCTGTACAGACAGCGCAAGCTCAGAGCGAAGAATACGGACATTCCATTGAGCGTGAAATCGGTTTTTTGTTTGTTCACGGCTTTCTGCATCTGTTAGGCTATGATCATCAGGATGATGTGAGTGAAGCTGAAATGATGGGCAAACAGGAAGCTGTACTGGCTCAAGCGGGGTTGACAAGGTAATGAGACGTCAGCCTTGGAGAATGACCTTTCGCTATGCGGCAGAAGGCGTGATGTATGCTCTGCGTACGCAAGTAAATATGCGGATACATGTGGCCGTGGCGCTCCTTGTCATTGTAGCAGGCTTAACTCTGCACATCTCCCGGCTCGACTGGTTATTCGTCTGCGTGGCTATCGCTATAGTCATTGTAGCCGAACTGTTCAACACCGCTGTTGAAGCAGCGGTGGATCTCATCTCACCTGATATTCATCCGCTGGCCAAAGCGGCTAAAGACACCGCCGCCGGAGCCGTGCTCCTGGCAGCGGTTTTTGCTGTAATTATTGGTATATTTGTGTTTTATAGGCCTATGTTGACGTTAATTAGTTCGCTGTTTTAATGGAAAAACCAAAATAAAATAGGTGCTTAATCGCGCTGGAGGAAATGAAATGGCTAAGAAACACTTTAAATCAGGCTTTGTCGCAATTGTTGGCAGACCCAATGTCGGAAAATCAACACTGATGAACCACGTCATTGGGCAGAAGATCGCCATTATGTCAGACAAGCCACAAACTACACGCAACAAAATTCACGGCGTATTTACTACAGAGGACACGCAAATTGTATTTTTGGATACACCCGGGATTCATAAGCGCCAGTCAAAATTAGGCGACTACATGAATCAGACTGCTTTTAATACGTTGGGTGAAGTAGAAGCGGTACTTTTTCTTATTGACGCTGCTGAAGGTCTAGGCGGTGGCGACCGTTTTATTGCGGAACAGCTTAAACAAGTAAAAACGCCAGTTATCTTGGTGCTGAATAAAATTGATCGCATTGAGCCGGAAGCGTTGTTACCCCTGATTGAGCAGTATCGCAAGTTGTACGACTTTGCTGAAATCGTACCGATCTCGGCCAAAATGGGCAACAATGTAAACACCCTGCTGGAGCAGGTGCAAAAATACTTGCCAGAAGGTCCGCAATATTATCCGGATGATCAAATTACCGATCATCCAGAACAGTTTGTTATTGCCGAGCTGGTTCGGGAAAAAATTCTGCATATGACACGTGAGGAAGTACCCCATTCTATTGCCGTTATGATTGAAGACATGAAAGTGCAGGATAATGGGGTAGTGCATATTATGGCTGTTATTTTTGTAGAGCGTGACTCCCAGAAGGGGATCATTATCGGCAAACAGGGAGCCATGCTCAAAGAGGTGGGCAAACAGGCCCGCCAGGATATCCAAAACCTGCTAGGCTCCAAGATTTTCCTGGAACTTTGGGTTAAGGTCAAAAAAGACTGGCGCAATCAGGACCGCGTCCTTCGTGACCTTGGCTTCCATCGCGACGCTTAAAAACAGAATTCGATTCTACGTTACTTTAGTTCAAGGGTTTATTGAGGCTAAAAAAATTGATATTAAATAAATATGTATAGTTGTTGTAAGCATCATAAAAAAGCCGTCCCGATCTCTATGACTGAGATAAGTAACAGTCTACTGGTCATTCAAAGCGCCGCGCATATGCGGCGCTTAACTCTTGCCCTTTTTCACCCTTTTCTTCCAGTGATGAAATAACGAACGTTTTAAAAAAAGGTTATCTGTATGCACGTTGTAGCGGAGCGAAGGATTTGAATCTGAAGAAGCGATAGCGTTCGCCTTTACCCCCGAATTTAACCCTTTGTATGTTTGTACATTCAAATAAATTCGGGGGTAACAGCGATCGTAAGATCAAATCATTTGCGAAGCGGTATTCCAATCTACATACAGCAGCCTTTTTTAACGCAATCCATTTATTTCATCGCATACTTCTCCCCTCTTCGCATCATCCTATTTTTGAGATGCAAACGTCATTTCCGAAGAAAGGATGAATACAATTGCGAGATTTTTCGTGGAAGTATTTTGCGATGACTGGAGATGTCGGTGCGTATCTGTTATATCGGGAGAGCGCCGTGACAAGGGAGCAAGACACGGATGAGGGAGAGTCGGACGAGCATGAAGAAGCCCGTGAATAGTACAAGCCACTGGCTTCTTCGCGAATGTTTGGGGGAAGAGGCATGCTTTACAGGGTGGAAGGAATCGTCATCCGCAGTATGGATTACGGTGAGGGGAACAAAATTATTACGCTTTGCACCGAAAGCGGAGGCAAAGCAGGCGTGCTGGTCAGAGGTGCAAAAAAGTCCAAAAGCCGTCACGCTGCTTTAACGCAGCCGTTTACGTACGGTGAATTCGTTTTTTTTCGAAACACAGGCTTAGGCACGTTGAATGCCGGTGAAATCATCCAATCCCACCATACATTACGCGAGGATATAACTAAGGCTGCTTACGCTTCTTATGCTTGTGAATTACTCGATCGGGTGTTACAGGATGAGGAAACAGGTGCGTTCTGGTTTAAGCAGCTAAAGGCATGTTTGGAGGCGCTGGAGAGTGGCAAAGATCCGCTGATCGTCATGAGTATTTATGAATTTAAAATATTGCAGGCGGCCGGATATGCTCCTCAGCTTGATGCATGTATTTCAAGTGGTCAACAATGTGCTGATGAAGATATGTTTGTCAGTCCGAGGCTAGGCGGAGTTTTGTGTCGGAGCTACAAGCATTTTGATCCAGCTGCATTGAGCGTGACTCCACGTACATTGAAGTTGCTGCGCTTGTTCGCCAGAATGGATTTGAATCGGCTCGGCAACATTGACGTGAAGGACTCCACTAAGCTGGAGATCAAACATGTCATGCGTCAGTTCATGGATATGCAGTTGGAGGTCAAGCTGAAATCCCGCAATTTCTTGGATCAGCTCGACAAGTACGATATGTGAAACGCCCTATTCTCTTGACTGTATTGCTGAAAACGTGTAATATCCTACTATATATCTCCTTCGGGAGCAGATGCATTGAACGAGAAAGTAGCGGGATGTATTCTCTGTAATTAGCGAGTTGGGGACGGTGTAAGCCCAGCGGGAATTCTTCGTGAACAAGGCACTCGGGAGCATCTGAATGGACACGGAAAAGAGGATTACGATCTGATTGGTGTGTAGGATCGCAATCAAGTAGGGTGGAACCGCGGGAGTCAGCTCTCGTCCCTACGTCTGTACAGGCGTAGAGGCGGGGGCTTTTTGCTGTCTCTAGCAAGGCTTTTGGGATAAAACAGCCCTGTACATACGAGCTTAATGAGAAGAAATCACCAACATTTGAGGGAAGTAGAAAGGGAGCGTGTACCAATGAATTTTCAGCAGATGATTTTAACGCTGCAACAATTTTGGGCAGAACACAACTGTATTATTGTACAGCCGTATGACACGGAAAAAGGGGCAGGCACGATGAACCCAATGACGTATTTACGTTCGATCGGACCTGAGCCTTGGAATGTAGCTTATGTTGAGCCTTCTCGTCGTCCGTCAGACGGACGTTATGGTGAGAACCCGAATCGCCTGTATCAGCATCATCAGTTCCAAGTAGTTTTGAAGCCTTCACCGGATAACATTCAGGAATTGTATTTGGAGAGTTTGAGCCGTTTGGGCATTAACCCTCTGGAGCATGATATTCGTTTCGTTGAAGACAACTGGGAAGCACCGACGTTGGGAGCGTGGGGCTTAGGTTGGGAAGTATGGTTGGACGGTATGGAAATTACCCAATTCACCTATTTCCAGCAAGTGGGCGGTATTGATGCCAGTCCGGTTGCCGTAGAAATCACGTATGGTATGGAACGTCTTGCTTCCTACATCCAGGACAAGGAGAATGTGTTCGATTTGGAGTGGGTCAATGGAATCACGTACGGTGATGTTTTCCACCAGCCTGAATTTGAGCATTCCAAGTATACGTTCGAAGTATCTGACGTCAAAATGCTCTTTACTCTTTTTAATATGTATGAAGAAGAGGCAAATAAAGCGATGGCGCAGCATCTTGTATTTCCAGCCTATGATTATGTGCTGAAATGTTCTCATGCGTTCAACTTGCTGGACGCTCGCGGAGCGATCAGTGTGACGGAACGGACTGGGTTTATTATACGAGTACGTAATTTGGCGCGTCAGGTGGCTGCGACCTATCTGGAGGAGCGCGAGAAGCTGGGCTTCCCGCTGTTGAAGAAAGGAGGTGCGGCAAATGTCTAAGGATTTATTGTTTGAGATCGGGTTGGAAGAAGTCCCTGCACGTTTTATCCCGAATGCGATTCAGCAGTTGAAGCAGCGTATGACGGCGTGGCTTGACAGCTCACGTATTGCTTACGGTGCTGTAGAGGCTTATGCTACACCTCGCCGTTTGGCGGTACTTGTCAAGGAAGTAGCGGAGAAGCAAGAAGATATTAACGAAGAAGTTAAAGGTCCTTCCCGCAAAATCGCACTCGACGAAGCTGGTAACTGGAGCAAGGCTGCACTAGGCTTTGCTCGCAGCCAAGGTGTTGATCCTGAACAGTTCACATTCAAGGAGCTTGGAGGCGTGGAATATATTTACGCCACTAAGAGCAGCATAGGTGTACCAACAGCGGATGTACTATCCGAAGGTTTATTGCACATTTTACATGCCATGACATTCCCTAAATTCATGCGTTGGGCAAGTTATGACTTTAAATTTGTTCGTCCGATCCGCTGGTTGATTGCCTTGTTTGGTAACGATATTGTTAATTTGGAGATTGCCGGCGTGCAGTCAGGAAATGTGACAAGAGGGCATCGTTTCCTGGGACAGGATGCCGTTGTAGCAAGTCCAGCTGACTATGTTGAAGTACTTCGCAAGCAGCATGTCATTGTGGACATTGAGGAACGTCAAACGCTTATTGTAAAGCAAATTGAAGCGCTGGCTGCCGAAAAAGATTGGACGATTGCGGTCAAGGATGATCTGCTGGAAGAAGTGCTGTATTTGGTGGAAACCCCAACAGTACTGTTCGGAGGTTTTGATCCTGCGTTCCTGAACATTCCGAAGGATGTACTCATTACTTCCATGCGTGAACATCAACGCTATTTCCCAGTGCTGGATCGCACAGGAGAGCTGCTGCCATACTTTGTTACGGTACGTAACGGAGGAAGTCAATCGCTGGAAGTCATTGCTAAAGGGAATGAAAAAGTATTGCGTGCGCGGCTGTCTGATGCCAAATTCTTTTATGAAGAAGATCAGAAGCTGGAAATTAAAGATGCACTCTCGAAATTGGAAAGTATCGTTTTCCACGAAGAGCTGGGAACGGTTGGAGACAAAGTGCGCCGGATTCGCCGTATTGCTGATGGTCTGGCAGAGAAACTTCACGTTTCCTCAGATACACAGGAATCGGTTAGTCGAGCAGCAGATATTTGTAAATTTGACCTAGTAACACAAATGGTATATGAGTTCCCTGAACTGCAAGGTGTGATGGGTGAGGATTATGCTCGTAAGGCTGGAGAGAAGGAAGAAGTGGCGAGAGCGGTGTTTGAGCATTACCAACCGCGTTATGCAGGAGAAACGGTTCCTTCAACGAATGCTGGAGCGATTGTAAGTATCGCAGACAAGATAGATACCATTACAGGCTGCTTCTCCATCGGTATTATTCCAACAGGTTCACAGGACCCTTACGCGCTTCGTCGTCAGGCAGCAGGTATTGTGCAGATCTTGTTGGATCGTAAGCTTTCGGCTACGTTGTCTGATGTGTTCAATATCGCGCTTGATGTGCACGGGAACCTTGGAAATATGAAACGTTCCGCGGATGAAATACGTAAAGAATTACATGAGTTTTTCGGATTACGCGTGAAGAAACTATTGTCTGAGACACTTCGCTATGACGTTGTGGATGCTGTGCTTGCAGCTGGATATGACGACGTCACTTCCGTTGTTAACCGCGGAACTGCATTAATGACTGCCGTACAAACAGGTGAGGTATTCAAAGCAACAGTTGAATCCTTTAATCGTGTAGGGAATCTGGCTGCTAAAGCAGTGCATAAGTTAGTTAATACGAGTGAGTTTACGGAGCAAGGCGAAAAAACGCTTTACGAAGCATGGTCTAGCGCTTATGAATCTTATAGCGTAGCTTTACAGGAAGGTGATGCGACACGAGCGTTAGCGCTTGCTTCATCTATTACCCCTGCGGTGACGGCATTCTTTGATTCCGTTATGGTTATGGCTGAGGATGATGCTGTTCGTAATAATCGTTTGGCATTGCTGGCTGCTATTGACTCAGAACTGAAGCGTTTTGCCGATTTTTCCAAGCTTGTAGTTTAAACGTCAGTTGTGGTAGTATGAACAACTTGAAAAAATGGGTATAAATATACGGAACGGTGTAAGAGTAATCTTGCAGCCGTTCCGTATTTTACTCGAATGCGGATGGAGATGGGGGATGCTCATGGAGGAAACCGGAACTTTACTGGATGTGCGGATCGTTGTTGACGGGGACGCTTGTCCTGTTAAAAGTGAAATTGCGGAGATAGCTTCCCGTTTTCATATTGAGGTTATTATGGTATCTTCATATGATCATCTCATTCAGGGCAGCAAAGGCGTAAGCGTCGTTAAAGTAGACCGAAGCGACCAAAGTGCCGATCTCTATATTGCCAATCATATCCGCCGCGGAGATATTGTAACCACCAATGATTATGGTCTTGCTGCACTTGCCTTGGCAAAAGGTTGTGAAGTGATGTCTTTTCGCGGAGCTATGTATCGAAACGATTCGATAGATTTCATGCTTGACCGACGTCATACTTCTGCCAAAGAACGGAAAAAAGGACGTTATGGAAAAGGTCCTAAACCGTTTACATTAGAGGATCGTGAAGTTTTTCAACATAAACTGACAAAACTTTTACTTCGCTTGCAGGAGAATGAGTAACGGTATCGAATTATATTTACGTGCTAAAGAGATGAAGGTGGTTAATATGAGTGCCGGACAAGGTAACATACCGGACGATATCATTGAGTCGGTTTTACAACATCATGATATTGTAGATACGGTAAGCAAGTACGTGCATTTGACCAAGCAGGGGAAGTATATGAAAGGCCTCTGTCCTTTTCATTCCGAAAAAACCCCTTCATTCACCGTGACACCGGATCGTCAGATTTTTTACTGCTACGGCTGCGGCGCGGGAGGCAATGCCATCAAGTTTATGATGGAAATCGAAGGACTATCCTTTCCCGAAGCTGTCAGGACAATGGCAGAAGAAAGTCATATCCCGCTCGGCGAATGGCAGGGACGTGATTCATCGCATCAGCATCCTGAGTTGGACAGGCTGTTGCAAGCGTATGAGTTAACTTCTAAGATGTACCATTTTTTGCTTAAAAATACGGAGCACGGCAAACCAGCGATGGAATACTTGCGTTCACGGGGATTCAGTGACAAGATCATTGATCAATTTCAAATTGGCTATGCACCCAACCGATGGGATACGATCGTTCAGTTTCTGGAGAAGCGTTCTTTTGATCCAGTGGAGATGGAAAAGGGAGGGCTTATTTCTCCCCGGCATGAGGGTGATGGATATGTGGATCGATTCAGAGATCGTATCATGTTTCCCATTTGGAATCGCAACGGAAAAGTCATTGCCTTTGCAGGCCGTATACTTGGTGAGGGACAGCCGAAGTATTTGAATTCACCGGAGACCAAGCTATTCAACAAGAGCCGAACGCTGTACAATCTCCATCATGCTAAAACCTCAATTCGCAAGCTACGCCAAAGTGTTCTTTTTGAAGGCTATGGTGATGTTATCTCGGCGTGGGAAGCTGGCGTACAAAATGGGGTGGCCGCCATGGGCACTGCTCTAACGGAGCACCATGCTACGATGTTAAAAGGACTGTGCGACGAGGTTATTATTTGTTATGATGGTGACCGGGCAGGACAAGCTGCTGCGCTTAAAAATTTTCCGCTGTTGGAAAATGCGGGGCTTCACGTGAAAGTAGCGCTGGTCAGTGACGGTATGGACCCGGATGATTTTATCCGGCAATACGGCGGCGAACGATTCCAGCGCCAAATTATCGAAAGTGCTGTTTCAACGGTGAAATTTAAGCTTATATATCTGAAAAAAAACCATATACTGCAAGAGGAAGAAGGAAGAATCGCGTATTCCCGCGAAGCATTAAATGTCATTGCACCTCTGTCATCCCCGACCGAGCGGGAAGTGTATCTGCGCGAAGTATCATCCGAAGTCAAGGTGGATTTTGAAACCTTGAAGCAAGAATGCAATTTACTCCGTCAATCCCTGCAAAAAAAACAGAACTTTGGGGATAATAACGAAAATGGGTGGAATAATGGTAGGCATAAAAAAGGGCAGGTCTCCACACCTAATCTGTTGCCAGCTTACCATGTGGCTGAACGCAGGCTGCTGCACTGGATGATGCAGGATTTAGAAGCTGCAGAGTATGTAGAAAAGCATCTGGGCGACGCCTTTAATATTGAGGATCATGCAGCAATTGCTGCTTATCTATATGCCTATTACGCGCAAGGGAAGTTACCGGATACAAGCCGTTTTATTTCATCTTTGCAAGACGACCGACTGGAGAAGAACGTAAGTTCGATCATGATGATGGATGCTCCAGGCGTATGGGCACCGCACATTTTGGATGATTATATTCATCAAGTGCGAAAATTTCCATTGCAGGAGCAACTGGATTTGAAAAGGGAAGAAATGAGAGCCGCTGAGCGCTTAGGTGACTTTTTGCGCGCAGCACAAATTGCAAGTGAGATTATAGCCCTAGAGAGACAATGAACACACAGAGGTCGGATGTTTCTAGGGAGGAGGGAGTCGAAAGATGGCGAATGATCAGCATACTGAACTGGAGACGGAACTAACACTGGATCAGGTTAAAGATCAACTGATTGAGTTGGGTAAAAAAAGTTCCTCTCTGAACTACAAAGATATCATGGAAAAACTGTCGCCGTTTGATCAGGACCCCGAGCAAATGGATGAGTTTTATGAGCAGCTGGGTGACTTGGGGATTGAGGTTGTGAATGACAACGACGAAGAAGTTACCAGATTGCGTCAAAATGACGACCCGGAAAACAATGATGGGGATGATTTTAATTTCGATGACGATCTGAGCCTGCCTCCCGGTATTAAAATTAATGACCCGGTCCGGATGTACTTGAAGGAAATCGGTCGTGTACCGTTGCTTTCTGCTGATGATGAGGTGGAGCTTGCCAAACGGATCAATAACGGCGATGAAGAAGCTAAGCGTCGGTTGGCCGAAGCGAACTTGCGTCTGGTTGTAAGTATTGCCAAACGTTATGTTGGTCGCGGAATGCTTTTCCTGGATCTGATTCAGGAAGGTAATATGGGTTTGATTAAAGCAGTAGAAAAATTTGATTACGAAAAAGGCTTTAAATTCAGTACCTATGCAACCTGGTGGATTCGTCAGGCCATTACGCGCGCAATAGCCGATCAGGCGAGAACGATCCGTATTCCGGTGCATATGGTGGAGACGATCAACAAGCTGATTCGCGTATCGCGTCAACTGTTGCAAGAGCTGGGGCGCGAACCTACGCCGGAAGAAGTAGCTGCCGAGATGGAGCTGAGCGTGGAAAAAGTACGGGAGATTATGAAAATTGCCCAAGAACCGGTTTCATTGGAAACACCAATTGGTGAAGAGGATGACTCACATCTGGGGGATTTCATTGAGGATCAGGAAGCCTTGGCGCCTGCAGATGCGGCTGCCTATGAACTTCTGAAGGAACAGCTTGAGGATGTACTGGATACGTTGACCGAACGGGAAGAGAATGTTTTGCGTCTCCGCTTTGGTTTGGACGACGGAAGAACCAGAACTCTTGAAGAAGTGGGTAAAGTGTTCGGTGTTACACGTGAACGTATTCGTCAGATTGAGGCCAAAGCGCTGCGTAAGTTGCGCCATCCAAGCCGCAGTAAGCGACTGAAGGATTTCCTCGAATAGAAGCGTAACATTGCGGACCTTCTGCGGCTTGAAGCGCGCAGGGGGTCTTTTTTTATCTCATGGCAGCCTTGGTGGAGGGGAAGAAGCTTGGACCAGGAGAAAAAACGGGCAATACTGTTACATGAAATTGAGCATTGGCGGCGAAGTCGGCTGCTCCCTGAGCAATATTGCGATTTTTTGTCTAACCTGTATCGGGAGGACGAAGAGCCGTCGCAGAGCCAGAACCGTAATAACACCGGGCTGCTTACATATCTTAGACACGGGCATGGGATCGCTTGGCTTCTTGGTTTTGTCATTATTTCCTGCATTTGTTTGATCGGTTTTTATTTTACCGCTTTTCCGTTGGCAATGCAAATATTCTCGGCAAGTGCAGTTACTACGATTTGCTATGGAGTGGCCGCATTTTGGCGGTCTTCCGAAAAGAGTATGAGTGCGATGTTGAGCACTTTAGGCAGTGCGATTATGCTGGGTTCGGGTGTGTGGATCATTCAGCTCCATCAAGGTGAAGCTAAGGTTTGGTTTCTTTTTCTCGTAGGCCTATGCGGTGTAGTATGGTGTCTTGTAGGGTTAACTTTGCGGATCAGCTTACTTCATTACTGTGGTCTTGCTGGGCTGCTTTTAGTGTACGCGGTCTTTATAGGCCGCTACTGGCCTACAGCAACTTTAGTGATGCTTGAGGCATTTTGGATTTTGCACGCAGTATTGTTGATCTGGTTAAGCTGGTGGGTGCATCGCCGCTTTCCGCGTCTCGCTTTGGTTTATTTCGCTATAGGCATGACACTAGCATTCATGGCTGAAGCAGACATGATTATCCTGCGCCATCAAGCAGCGGGAGATGTGGTGTTTTACAGCATACTGAAGTTGGCATTTGTTGTAGGGATTTTATTTTGGACTCGAAAAAAATGGATTACGTGGGTGACGTCATGAAACTTTCTCAACGATTACAATATATTATGGAACAAATTCCTGCCGGGAGCAGACTTGCGGATATTGGCTCGGATCATGGACTACTCCCTGTGGCTGCAGTGCGTAGTGGCAGAGTACAGAAAGCCGTGGCGGGTGAAGTCAACGATGGGCCGTTGCGTGCGGCTCAAAAGCAGGTGGCCGAAGCAGGTCTTACTGATCGCATTGCGGTTAGAAAGGGAGATGGCTTGGCTGTAATTAAGGCCAATGAGGTTGATGTTATTACAATAGCCGGCATGGGTGGTGCCTTGATCGCTTCCATTCTAGAGCAAGGGAAAGACAAGCTTATTTCAGTAAAACAACTTGTTCTACAGCCTAACGTAGGCGAGGATATTTTACGCCGATGGCTTATCGAACATCAATGGGTACTAACAAGTGAACATATTATGGAAGAAGACGGAAAAATATATGAGATTCTGACGGCAGTACCTGATTCGGTAAGCCCACTGAAACAGGATGAGCTGTATCAACCATGGAAACTTCCCGATAGTTCGCTGGTACTGACACAGGATTTGTTAATGAAACTCGGGCCGCTATTGGTTAAAGCACCGAATGAAATCTTTTTTTATAAATGGAAATTGGAGATTCGCAAGCTTCAGGATGTGCTGGCACAAGTGGCACGGTCAGATCAGGAATCCGCACAGCATAAGCGGGAACAATTGCGCAAGCAAATTGAACAGCTAGAGGAGGTACTTGCATGTTTGCCAAAGGACAGACAGTAATTACTTACATGGAGCAGCTGGCTCCAAAATACTTAGCAGTTCCAGACGATAGAATCGGGCTTCAGCTGGGTAGTCTGCAAAAGGAAATCAAAAGCATATTAGTAGCCCTGGATGTTAATGATGAGGTTGTCGAAGAGGCAATCCGCATAAAAGCAGACCTCATTATTGCGCATCATGCGATTATATTCCGCCCACTTAAAGCTTTGAACACGGATCAGCCTGCGGGCAGATTGTATGAAAAGCTGATCAAGAATGATATTGCTGTCTACATCAGTCATACGAATCTGGATACGGCTGAGGACGGCATGAATGACTGGATGGCGGAAGCACTGGGTATTCAAAGTGAAGGTACGCTGGAGGATGTTCACACCGAGCAATTGTTCAAGCTTGTTGTTTTCGTACCCAAAACACATCATCAACGGGTACTGGATGCCGTACTGGGAGCGGGAGCTGGACATATTGGCAACTACAGCCATTGCAGCTTTAACATTGATGGCTACGGAACTTTTGTGCCGGGTGAAGGCACACAGCCGTTTTTGGGTGAGCAGGGTAAAATGGAACGTAGTGAAGAGGTTCGTATTGAGACCATTGTACCGCAGGGTGTACGCAATAAAGTTGTTCAAGCGATGCTGAAGGCTCATCCTTATGAAGAGGTGGCTTATGACCTGTACCATATGGATTTGCAAGGCCGTAGCTTTGGTTTGGGGCGGGTCGGCAAGCTTAAGGAAGCCTGCACGTTACGTGAGTTTGTCGATGTTGTGAAAAACGGTTTCAACGTCGAGCATGTACGTGTGGTGGGCGACTTAGATCGTACGATCAAAAAGGCAGCCGTGCTTGGGGGCTCTGGCAGCCGTTATGTGAACAAGTCGCTTTTTAAGGGGGCTGATGTATTAGTCACGGGGGATATTGACTATCACACGGCTCAGGATGCCCTTATGGCGGGGATTGCTATTATTGACCCTGGACATAACGCTGAAAAGATTATGAAGCCTAAAACTGCAGAGTGGATGCGTAAACGCTTGGCAGAAGGTCGATACTCAACGGAAGTACATGTATCTCAGGTGGAAACCGAACCTTTCCAATTTTTGTAAAACCTCAACGTCTATGAGAAAATAAAGGTGCTTTCTACTTTTTACAATATTTTCAGGGTTGTAACGTGCGCGCGTTCCCTGTATACTATGTAATGTTGTTCGGAAAGTTTGACAGACAATCGCTGGCGGCATAAGCCGCGAGAGGAAAGTCCGGGCTCCATAGGGCAGGATGCTGGATAACGTCCAGTCAGCGCGAGTTGAAGGATAGTGCCACAGAAATGGACCGCCGATGGCCGCTTGCGGCACAGGCAAGGATGGAACCGAGGTGTAAGAGACCCCGAGGAACGCTGGTGACTTCGTTCCTGGTAAACCCCATCTGGAGCAAGACCTAATGGGACACAGCTTCTTCGCGAAGCAGCCTTAGCCCGAGGCGTGTCTAGGTTGGTCGCTGGAGCTGGATAGCAATGTTCGGCCTAGATAGATGATTGTCGCTTGTAGTGGGAGGGTAGTTCCCGTCTGTACCACGAATAGCACAGAACCCGGCTTACGGAAAACTTTCCCCACTGCAACACCTTAAAATGTATGAATTTAACTTTTGTAAATGACCTGTTTGCATGAAAGCCTTTAATCCAAATGTATTTATTGAATTAAAAAGGGTGTGTCATATTCCTGTGGGAATCATGACACACCCTTTTTAACATACCGTATTTGCGCAGAAATAGTGCAATTTTAGAATGAAGCCCCCAGCATAATTACTGGAGGCTTTCATTTTAATTTTTACTTCCTCTACCGTAAAAACGTGCGAGGAAGAGGCACGTAGTCAGCGTAGCAACGCATTTGAATCTGTAGAGCGAGGCGTGCGGCTTTTGTCCCAGATTCCACTACTATTCAAAATCCAAACGAATCAGGGATAACAGCGATCGTAAAAACAACGTGAAGCGGGCCTCATGTACGTGTTCTGACAACTCCATCAGCGTACGCTTTTTACCACACTTTCCTCTGTGTACATCTTCAGTGCTCGATCCAATCGGTCAACTGCTTTTGGAAGCAGGGAAGGATCGGTATGCGTGAAGTTGATTCGCATATGGTTGCTGCCGCTCAGGTCAGCATAGAAGACTTGTCCAGGCACAAATGCGACTCCTTCCTGAATTGCGAGTTGCAGCAACCGGTCAGAACGGAAGCCCTCAGGTAGGGTAACCCACATAAACATACCGCCAAGTGCATCATTCCATGTGATTCCTTCCCATTGGCGTTCTTTCATCAGCGATGTGAGACGCAGCATACGAGTGTGGTACTCGGCGGACACGGTACGAATATGTCCGTCCAAGTCAAAAAAGTCCAGTAACTCATTCAAAGCACGTTGATCAATACTGCTGGAGTGCAGATCGGCAGATTGTTTGGCATTCGCGACTTTAACGACGATAGCTTGATCGGCTACCAACCATCCAGAGCGAACACCTGGAGCGACAGTTTTAGAGAATGTAGAAGTGTACATTACATGACTGTCTCCACCTAACTGTTGATCAATTGAGAAAAGGGATGGAAAGTTAAGGTTTTCGTCAAATTTAAGACGTCCGTAAGGATCATCTTCAAAAATCAAAGTGCCGTATTTACGGCATAGTTCAACAACGCCTGTTCTGCGTTCCATAC
The DNA here is from genome assembly GCF_011066115.1 of Paenibacillus sp. EKM212P. Taxonomy (NCBI): domain Bacteria; kingdom Bacillati; phylum Bacillota; class Bacilli; order Caryophanales; family Paenibacillaceae; genus Paenibacillus; species Paenibacillus sp. EKM212P. The sequence continues at coordinate 118,222 of NZ_JAAMNR010000004.1, read as the reverse complement.
TCCAAACACTTCCTGCCGGGTTGGAGAAGGTGGGGATGACATACACGAATTTAGGCTGATGTTTTTTGATCTTGGCTTCAAGATCTTCTAATTGCATACCGTTAGAGTCTGTATCTACACTGACAATGTTGGCACCATAGGAATTAAATACCTGAAGAGCCGCCAAATAAGTAGGGGACTCCACCAATACAGTATCCTGCGGATCGAGCAACACACGCGAAACCAGATCAATAGTCTGCTGTGAGCCCGTCGTCATAATGATATTATCTCTGGTGACGGAGATGCCTTGGGATGACATGATTGCTGCAAGACGTTCCCGTAGAGGAATGTAGCCCTCGGTTAGGCCGTATTGAAGAGCGGTAGTACCGCCGAGGCGAAATACCCGCTCATAGGCTTTAGCAACAGCTTCGATGGGGAAAAAGGCATCGGCAGGAAGGCCGCCTGCCAGAGATAACACATCTGTTCCCTGTGTCAGCTTTAAAATGTCCCTTACCATGGACGAGCCCTGAGTACGAGCCATACCCGAAAATTTGTGTTCCAATCCAATCATCTCCTGTGTTCTATACTGTACTATGAAATTTGTTGTATTATATCGATAATGAAGTATAACAGTAAACGTCTAAATGTAACAGTTGATTTTTGGAGGGGACAGTTCCGATGCATATTGATCTCAGCCGCAATAGCAGTGTCAAATTATATTTACAGATTGCCAAAACATTAGCAGATCGCATCCAGTCTGGATTGCTGCCTCAGGGCACAAAGCTTCCGTCTGTCCGTCATCTGTCCAGCCTACTTGCGGTAAGTCCCGTAACTGTAAGCAAGGCGTATGCTGAGCTGGAGTCTATTCATTTGGTTACCTGTACACAGGGAAAAGGTTGCTATGTAGCAGAGCCTTCGGTAGCTGTTCAACGAGAGGGAGCGCAGGATTTGTCATGGCAAATGTCGCTGATCGATTATTTGCCGCGCGCACAGCTATGGAGAAACTTTAACCATAGCAGACAGGTTCCCTATTCTTTTCATATAGCAGCAATTCAACCGGAGCTTCTTCCTACACGCGAAATCATTGCTGATACTCAACGTCTATCCTCTGGAAATCCCGATGCAATGGCAGCATATGGGACTTTTGAAGGTGATTTGGCGCTGAGGGAAGTGTTTGTAGATCACTTGAACGAACGCGGTATATGCACAGTGGCAGAACAGCTACTCGTAACCAGTGGTGCCCAACAAGGGATTGACTTGGTGGCACGTACTTTTGTTGGTTCTGGAGATGTTGTCTACATGGAGGCTCCTACATATACGGGGGCCATTGATGTGTTTACCAGTCGTGGTGCCAAAGTAATTATGATTCCGATGGATGAGCAGGGCATGCGGATCGATATCCTCACACGTCTTTGCGACACTCATCCCCCAAAACTGATCTACACGATACCCACTTTTCATAATCCTACCGGAGTAACTTTAACGATGGCCAGACGCACACAATTACTGGATATAGCTCAAAGTTATCATTGTCTCATTGTTGAAGATGATCCATTTTCCGACCTTTATTATAAAACAAAGCCGCCACTCTCTATCAAGGCGCATGATCAGTCTGGACATGTGATATATATCAAAAGCTTTAGCAAAACCGTTGCTCCCGGCTGCCGTATAGCTTGTGTAGCGGCCACGGGCAGTGTAATGGATCGTTTGGTGGCTGCCAAGTCTACTACAGATTTGGGGAGCCCTCTATTAACGCAAAAAGCGCTACTGCCCTTTATCAAGAACCGACTTGATCAGCATCTTGTTTGGTTGCGGGAACAAATGCGGGATCGGTTGACAGTCGCATTGCACACGCTCCAGCGGTATGCTCCACCAGAGGTCAGCTGGTATGCTCCCGAAGGCGGCCTAAATGTGTGGATTAAGCTTCCTCCTAATGTTGATATTCCAGAATTGGAGCGGCTGGCTGACCGAGAAGGCGTTTCCTTTTTACCTGGGGCAGTATGCTATGCAGGTGGTATGGACAGTAATCATATCCGTATTTCTTTTTCGTATGCGGACAAGGAAACACTTAAAACAGGTCTTCACAAACTGTGCCGTTTGTTGGGTGAACTGCTTGATCGTTCGGTCATTGTTGAGCGGAAGCCTATTTTATAAGGGATATTTGTATTAGGGGGTAAACATCCAAGCACAGCACCTGCCTTCTTAATATGCTGTACTAATTCACCGAAAGGAGTTGCACATTATGAGTCATTGCCCTTACGACCCGATCGTGTGCCCACCGATCCAATTTGTAAATCATCAATTTTTCCCACAAGTCGTGCCTGTGGTTCATCCGATTGAAATTGTAAATCAGACGCACATTGTACCTGTGCCTCATCACGTATTTCCGGTAAGTATAAAGGATCCTGGAGAACCTTGCTGTCATACTCGCAGCCATGGCAAGCGTTCTGTTCGCAGCAGTTCCAAGCGTTAATAAAGCCCAAAAAAGCAGCCATGGAGCAACATGGCTGCTTTTTTCCAATAAGGAATCTTACGTTTCCAGTTTCTTTAAAATTGATTTTAACTTGTCACTTAAATGCTGTGGATAGAATTGCAAAGGAACATATGGACGTTGTGCTGCTTTCAACGCTTTATACACGTCAATTTGACCATACCCGAAATATTTGTCATGCCCTGGTGTGCCCAAGTCAATTACGCTGCTTCTCATTAATTCCATTACCTCTTTGTTGGTCAGATCGGGGTTAATGGATCGAATCAGTGCAGCAAGCGCTGATACATGGGGACTGGCCATTGAAGTGCCTGACAGTGCAGCATATTGATTTCCTGGGTACGTACTGGCGATACTTGCACCTGGAGCCATGACGTCTACATAATCTCCATAGTTAGAAAAGGATGCACGGTGCATAGAAGAATCTGTAGCGGAAACGGCAAATACTTCTGGATACGCTGCTGGATAGCCAGGTCGTTCCGTATTGTCATTACCTGTGGCTGCAACTAATACGACATCTTTATCATAGGCGTATTTGATCGCATCATGCAAAAATTCAGCTTGTGCGTAATTGCCCAGACTCAAATTGATGACCTTGGCCCCATGATCAGCTGCCCATATAATACCTTCTGCAACCGAGTAAGTCGTACCGGAGCCAGATTGGTCAAGTACCTTAATCGGCATGACTTTGTTGTACCATGTCATGCCAGCGACCCCCTCAGCATTATTCACGAGGGCAGAAATGATGCCGGCGACGTGCGTTCCGTGACCGACGTCATCATAAGGCTTTTCAGACGGGTTTACCACGTTATGCCCTGAAAGGATTTGACCTTTTAGGTCGGGGTGATCCAAATCTACTCCCGTATCTACGACAGCGACAATTACATCCTTGCTGCCTTTGCTTAATTTCCACCCCCGGTTGGTTTCCGTAGCCGGCAGATTCCATTGATAGCGGGAAAAGAGCAAATCATTGGGGATAGAGCTGTCGGCTTGGATAGGTGTTTTCTCATTGGTTAGATACATATAGTGAGGCTCGATATAAAGCGGGTTCCACTTTCTTGAAAAATATTGCTTTAGCTCCTTGAAGTTCATCTTATCCGAATGAAATACATAGGTATAACCAAGCTTGCGCCCTGGCGCACAGTGTAAATCTGCTGCAATTTCCTGCAATTGTCGTGAATCAGGATTGTGACGGAAGCGAACGACAATTTCGTTTTCAAAATAATGACTTGCATTTTCGTTGTCGTGGCCCGTCTTGACAGTAATATCGTGCAATGTGTCGGGATGTACGGATTCGATTTTGTAGCTGCCTTCTTTTGGATAGGGAATCAACCGCAAATTCTTACGCTGATGCTTCTCCACGTCTCGCAATACTTGCTGACTGACCAGGGCAGCAACGCCACATGTTCCGTCAGCAGATGGTTCTGCCATGACAAAATATTTACCGCCTTCAGCCTGAAATGCAGCAGATTCGTAGGATTTATTTTGCATGACGGAACGGCGAGCCGCGGCCAAACTGCTTTTAATTTGAGGATGACTCAGCAGACGAGTTTGTGATTTACCGCCCGTATAGGTGCTCGTGTTCCCGTCGCGTGTGTGAATCCACAGTAACGTATGAAGATGACTGTGCGATTGCTGGAGCGTGCGGGTAAACTGCCTTTTCTGATCAGCAGTTTTACCATCAAGCTCCCGCATCACGTAATGAATATCCTGCCTTGCATCCATGCGTGTGAGGGTATCCGTAGCGGACAGGTCCAAAGCCAACATTCCTTTTTTGAGCTGCTTCTCTTGCTGTGGCACCATCTTGGCCGTATATTCGGGCTGCGGTGTATGGCGGTGATCACGGGAAGGCAGCATCAGTGTGATGAGAAGCACCCCGGCAGCTGCTCCGAGCAGGGGTTTTAACCATTTTCGCCGAGACATGGGACCGTCCTCCTTGAGTATTCATAAATTTATGGTTTAGCGTGAGGAGGTTGGCATGTTTTTATACCTTTCAATGCTCATTTGTGGTAGGATAAATACTGAAAATTACAGCTCTTTCGGTTAGAAGGGACTATTTTCGGGTAACCAATTGATGAACAAGCAACAAATAAGGGGGAGCTGCCTTGATGTCAGCAGTCAACGTACAAAAATTATGTGAGTCGGCGCAGGAGAGACTGAAAACTGCCGTGAAACGGGTGGAAACATTCCTCAATGAGCATGCTCTGCCGCAACTTGCTGCAGATGGCAATGAGGAGTCCGTACTTTTTTACAAAGGCCTTTTGTCGGATCTCCGTCATGTCCTTGTTTTTTCCGAAGTATCTTATGAAAAGCTGGGTGTGGCTTTACGCCGTGCCAATTTTGACGTCGATTTTGCGGAGAAGGCATTGTATAACGTTTACCATGACTGCGTGAACAGCTTTTTTTATCCCAAAAATGAATCTTACGCAGAGGATGGACGCTATGCGTATACGGGACAAGATGCTATTCGCTTCCGTAAAACGCCAGTGCCAGCCGCTCGCGAAGTGATCATGGACATTACGAAAAATTTTGAAGAATTGCGTGATGATCTGACTTATTATGAAAGTGACTATTTGACTCAGCGCCGGATGCAGACTCGACGTACTCATGCCTAAAGCATTCAATGGGGAAGATCAATTCTAATCAAAAACTAAAACAAGACAAGCAAGCCGTTTTCTACTTGCTTCCTGCCATTTTGGAGGAGGTGAAGGAAGCGGCTTTTTTCGTATGTCACCAACTGCCATATACCATGAACGCATAGGTGCAGGGTAGCGGGGGGACAATGAATCCGAGGTGATAATCATGAGCCAAGAGGCCAAGCCAATCGTTAAGTGTAGCGTAGCCAATTGCCATTATTGGGGAGAAAACAACTTTTGCAAGGCAGATTTAATCATGATTGAAGTTGATGGTCATGCCGGTAAGAAATTTAAAGAAGAATATGCGGGAGAAAGCTTCAGTTCAGAAGAACGTGATAAGGCTGCCACGTCAGCCGCAACCTGTTGCCACACTTTTAAGCCGAAGTCCGTGTAAATTTTATTGCGCGATTCATTTCGCATTTGGAGGTGCAGTTTATTATGGAAGATCATGAAAATGACAAGCATCAGAGTAAAGAGCATGTTAGCCGCGAACGTGTAGATTACCCCCGTCACATTCATGAACGATCTGCCAAGCGCCGTAATGATCGTGAGGAATATGCAGCAGAGGTTGCTCCCGGCTCAGCTGTGACTCGACATGAGATTAAGGGTGAAGAGCAGGTTATAAACAATAGTGGCCGTATTTCTGGCTATATTGGTCTGGCTGCAGGAATTGCCTCATTGTTTATGTGGTCAATTGTGCTGGGACCTATTGCTGCAGTTTTAGGTTTTTTTGCTTATGTGAATGGCAGCAAAACGACCGGCATTTGGTCGATTGGTCTTGGGGCGCTGGCGACATTGAGTTATTTTGCTTTTATCCCGTTTGTTCGTTGACCCTACTGGAGAACAAGCTCAGTTTTCTTTTGTATATCCGAGAAAAATCATCTTAGTGATATAATTACATTAAAGCTGATTTATAAAGCTCCACTGTCTTTTCGACAGAAACGGAGCTTTTTTTCATTAAAAGGTATGGAAGTACATAGTAAAAAGTTGTATCATAGCAGTAATGACAAGCTATTTGGGATATAACAACTATAGAAAGTTGGGAACACCACATGCAAATTGATCCGCGCGTGTCCAAGTCCATGTTAGACATGCAGCTGTTAAATAATATGAGTGCTACAACCCAGACGGGTACAACGGACGCTTTTTCCGGATTACTGGAACAAGTAGGTCAGTTGGAAACTGATGGTGCTGTGACACGAGAAAATTCAAGTGATGTTACCAGAGACGAAAACGGTTTGCTATGGCTTCAATTGGGACCTTCGAGGGGAACGGCTTCGTCATTGTACCCCGCTCCTTCCAGCACAGCAACAGACGGACCCACAACACCTACAGCATATGATGATTTGATTAACGAGGCTAGCCAGAAATACGGCGTTCCAGTAGCGTTAATTAAAGCGGTTATTGATACGGAATCTTCATTTAATCCGTCGGTCACTTCTTCGGCCGGAGCCAAAGGGCTTATGCAGCTTATGGATGCTACGGCTCAAGGCCTTGGAGTCAGCGACCCATATGATCCTGTTCAAAATATTGATGCCGGTGTTCGTTATTTGTCTTACCAGATTAAACGGTTTAACGGACAAGAAAATATGGCGCTGGCTGCATATAATGCAGGTCCCGGACGGGTGCAGCGGCTTGGTGTAAATAGTGATGAACAGTTAATGGCTGTACTGGACAAGCTTCCGGTGGAAACGCAAAGATATATTACCAAAATTCAAAATGCACGTGAAAAATATACGATCTAAGCCCTATAGCTTACAACGAAAAAAGTGCGTAATTTCAATTAGATTAGGTCCGCAGACAGGATCAATATGGGGAAAGGGTGTCGCTATAATGTAGCGGCCTTTCCCTGTTTTGGTCTTTTTTTGTTGCAGCAGTTATAGAGCGGAAAAGGGGAGTGCAATGAAATATTTTGATTATGCCGCGACAACTCCGCCTTTTGAAGAGGTGATTACAACAGTTGCCGAGGTCATGAGACGCCACTACGGGAATCCATCCTCGATGCATCGATTTGGAGAGGATGCGGATAAGTTGCTTAAGCGTTCGCGCGAAGTATGTGCTGCGGCTTTGGAAGTGCATCCATCAGAGATTGTCTTCACATCTGGGGCAACGGAAAGCAACAATCTTGCTATCAAGGGAGCAGCTTTGCAGTATCAGACCAGAGGCAAGCATATTGTTACTGTATCGACAGAGCACCCGTCTGTGTATGAAGCTTGCAGACAACTGACAAATCTGGGCTTTGAGGTTACATTTTTACCTGTCGATGCAGAAGGGCATGTGAGCGCCGAACAGGTTTGTGCCGCTGTCCGTAAAGATACGATTTTAGTCAGTATTATGCATGTCAATAATGAGACGGGAAGGGTGCAACCGTTGCATGATATCGGAGTTGCGCTGAAGAAACAGTTCCCTCGCGTTCTATTTCATATTGACGGTGTACAGGGGTTTGGAAAGCTACCGGTTGATATCCGGGGATGGCAGGCTGATCTGTACAGTCTCTCTGCGCATAAGTTGCGTGGACCCAAAGGTGCTGGACTACTATTCGTTCGGGAAGGTGTAGAGCTTTTCCCACTGCATAGTGGCGGCTCTCAGGAGCAGGGTTTTCGTGCAGGTACGGAAAATGTACCGGTGCTTGTTGGTATGTCTAAGGCGATACGGTTGGCGGGCGAACGGCAAGTAGAGACAGCACGCCGTATGACCGAGTGGAGAGAACGGGTGGTCGCAGAAGTGAAGACACTCCCTCAACTGCGGCTGAACAGCGGGGAAGAAGCGCCACATATTGTCCACTTTTCGTATCCGGGCATGAAAGCCGAGGTAATGCTGCATACGCTGGAGCAACTGGGTGTGGTAGTATCCACCAAATCGGCTTGCTCTTCGAAATTGGCTGAACCCAGTCGGGTGCTGCTGGCGATGGGATGCAATGAGGCGGAAGCGTCTGGCGGCATTCGTATCAGCTTCGGTGATGAACATACGGAACAGGATATCGATGAGCTTATACTTGCACTGCGAAAGGCTGTAGCCAAGCTGGAATCCCTTGAAAGGTGGAAACGTTAAAATGCACTATGATATGCTGTTACTTCGCTTCGGTGAATTTACATTAAAAGGGAAGAATCGGACTCGTTTTGAAAAGGCAGTACTGAATCACGTGAAGCTGCTGCTCAAACCGTTTCCCGGTGCTTCTTTGCGGAAGGAATTTGGACGGATTTATGTGGTTCTCGGAGGAGAGCCTTATGAACAGATCATTCAAGTGTTACAAAAAGTGTTTGGCATCACGACAATAAGTCCTGTCAAAATGGCTCCTGTCGAGCTGGGTGCTATCATTGAGACCGCTGTAGCTTTGATGCGTGAGCTGAATGTGGCCGAGGGAACGACGTTCAAGGTAAATGCCCGCAGAGTATGGAAGGAGTTTGCTCATTCCTCACAAGAGATGAATCATTTAATTGGTTCTCCTATATTGCGAGAGTTTCAAGCGTTGAGGGTCGATGTACATCAACCAGATATTGAGTTACGTGTGGAGGTTAGAGAGCAGGCGGCCTATATATTCAGCGATGTTATTATGGCTGTAGGGGGCTTTCCGTTAGGAACGAACGGTAAAGCTATGCTGCTGCTGTCTGGTGGAATTGACAGCCCGGTAGCAGGATGGTCTTCCATGCGTAGAGGATTGGAAATTGAATGTGTACATTTTTATAGCTATCCGTTTACAAGTGAGCGTGCGAAAGAAAAGGTTATTGATTTGGCAAGGGTATTAGCAGGCTATGCGGGTCGAATCAAAATCCACCTTGTCCCGTTTACAGAGGTGCAGACGGCCTTTACGCGCACTGGACAGGATAATCTGATTATTACGCTAATGAGACGGTCTATGCTGCGAATTGCAACGATGCTGGCTGAGCGTGAAGGAGCACTGGCACTCGTGACAGGCGACAGTCTGGGGCAAGTCGCTAGTCAAACGTTATCCAGCATGAATGTGATTGGCCGCTCGACAGAATTACCATTGCTGCGACCTCTCGTAATGATGGATAAACAGGAGATCACGGAAATCGCAAAGCAGATTGGCACCTACGATCTATCGATCCTCCCCTATGAGGATTGCTGCACATTGTTTGTTCCTAAATCCCCAACGACCAATCCAAATTTGTGGGTTGTTCAAAAGATTGAAGCCTCTATTCGGGATTTAAATGTGTTGATTGAACAGGCTGTGGCTACAACGGAGACGCTTGTCCTGGAGGCAGGCGGAGCTATAGAGGGGCGCAAAGAGGAAGTTATACAGGAAGATTGGTTTTAAACAAAAAGGCAGACCCGCCAGCTATTTTGGGTCTGCCTTTTTATTTTAGTTAAAACAGTTTTTGAATGATTTTAGACGGCTTTTTCTCGACTGGACACTGCTCTGCGATTTTGAAGATATCCTGTGAGCAAAATACCTGCCATGACTGCGGCAATAAACAAGATACGCAGCGCAGGATGCTCATTAAAGTAGGGTTCCAGCTTACGTTCTTCAGTAATCATATTAGAGGCTGTATAACCAAGCACAGCCGATCCTAAATAGATAATCCAAGGGAATTTATTGATCAACTTGATAAAAAGAGTGCTTCCCCATACAACGATCGGTACGCTGATTAATAGTCCCAGCACTACAAGGAGCAAATGCTGCTGGGCCGCGCCAGCAACAGCAATCACGTTATCCAGACCCATAGCCGCATCGGCTACAACAATCGTGCGGATAGCACCCCATAACGTTGTTCCCGCTTTGACTTCGGTATGGTCCTCCTGGTCTACGAGCAACTTATACGCGATCCAGACTAACATGACACCCCCGATGAGTAACAACCATGGTACTTGAAGCAGCCAGAGTACCACAATGGTGGCTGCAATGCGAATGAGAAGGGCACCACCGGTACCGTACAGTATCGCTTTTTTTTGCGTTGCAGGAGGCAGCTTTCTGGCGGCAAGTCCAATTACAATCGCATTATCTCCTGCGAGCAGAAGGTCAATAAATATCACATTAAGCAGTAGCCAAAAGAACTGAAGTCCAGACATATCAATCGTTCTCATCTCCCTGATTAAACATCCTAAAATCATTGTATGTTGTTTATTTTAATACCCGTTTTTCGGAAATACGATTCATTATATTGCTGTTTGTTATTGATTTCAAGGTCTTTGCTCAACAAATTTGACATCAATTTTTAATAAATGATGACTTATTTGACAAGGCTTATAAGCATAGCCTCGTCCTATTTCGCATACAAGTAGGATGGGGGTGTTTGTACACATGGAGCATATCATTTTGCTGTTGAAAATATTAATGATTAATTTGGTGTTAAGCGGTGATAATGCGGTTGTTATAGCCATGGCAAGCAAAAACTTGCCTGCAAGGCAGCGGAGTCAAGCTATATGGTGGGGGGCAGTCGGTGCAGTCCTCCTGCGCTGTGTTTTGACTTTTGTAGCTGTCATTTTGCTGGGCATACCCTTTATTCAGGCGGCAGGCGGTCTACTTCTGTTATGGATTGCGTTTAAGCTGCTTTATGAGAATGAGGATCATGTGGGAGTAAGAGCAGAAACAACCATATGGAAGGCTATACAGGTGATTCTGGTAGCGGACTTTGTGATGAGTCTAGATAACGTGTTAGCTATTGCAGCCCTAGCAGATGGGGATATCGCCATTATTGTCATTGGGATTGCGATTAGTATTCCGATTGTCGTCTGGGGCAGCAACGTGATTGCGATCTGGCTTCACCGGTTCCCTGTACTTGTTTTGCTCGGATCTGCAATCCTGGCTTTTACGGCAGGAGAAATGCTACTGCGTGATCCCCGATTGGGTGTATGGTTAGCAGGTACGGGAGAGCTTATACATGCATGGTTACCGGGACTCTTGGCAACAGCAGTTGTCGTTGCAGGTATATATCGTCAGTTACGAGCTCGCCATATTTGAACGTAGTTTTTTTGGAAAACATCGGCTAAAATAGACATAGAGTTTTTGCGAATGCCAAGTTTACTCGGTTTTTGTAAAGACTCTATATTCACAAAAATATACTTAAAAACAATCACATTAAGAGACCTAATAACAAATTCAGCAAACAAAGGAGACCACGATGAATTCCGGAAAAGAGCGTATGATCGGAGTGGGCATTGTTGCCGTAGGACTGATTATTTTGTTGGGGAAACTGGGGGCGTTCTCCTTTTTGGGACGAAACTTTTGGCCTTTGCTGTTTTTAATACCTGGAATCGTACTGCATGCAATGTACATAAAGCGTAAAGTTTCACCCTTTATGTTGCTGCCGGCAGGGATTTTGTCGGTTTATGGCTTCTTATTTTTGCTCTGCAATATTTGGGGCTGGCATTTAATGGCCTATTTATGGCCTTTGTTACTTCTAGGTGTGGCGATTGGATTATGGGAGTATGCCATTAATGATATTTCGCTTTCTCGCAATGTATATACAGGGGGCGTAATATTGGGCTTGGTATCGGTGCTTTTATTGGTTATTACCTCCCTAAGAACGGGTATCATATATGTTATTGCAGTTTTATTGATTGGCGCTGGAATCTGGTTGGTCCTAAACAACCGTGGCAAACGCAAAAGTTAAAACGACAAGCTGTGAGATTTTATGGCGGTAAATTACGGAACAGGCAATAATGTCTTGCTTTATGACATATTTCAACTATAATATAATGGATATGATAAGAGCGTCGGAATGATTTCTGACGCTTATTTTAAGGTTTTCACGCGAATCGGAGAGAGAAGCTGTCTGTACAAAGCCTGAAACATATAGAAGGCTGGCAGGGAGTGGGCCTAAAGAACGATTGTTAGCCTTGAATCAGCACTGCTTCAGGATAGAGACACTATTTTGATATACGGAAAGGATATGGATACAAACCATGCATGCTAGAGAAAACATTCGCAATATTGCGATTATTGCCCACGTCGACCACGGAAAAACGACGCTTGTCGACAAGCTGCTTCAACAGTCCGGAACATTTAGAGAACACGAGGCTGTTCAGGAGCGCGCCATGGACTCCAACGATCTGGAGCGTGAACGCGGTATTACGATTTTGGCTAAAAATACAGCTATCACTTACAAAGATTATCTGATTAACATTGTAGATACACCGGGACACGCCGACTTTGGTGGCGAAGTGGAACGGATTATGAAAATGGTTGACGGTGTTTTGCTCGTCGTTGATGCTTACGAAGGTTGCATGCCGCAAACGAAATTCGTACTGCGTAAAGCGCTGGAGCAAAATCTGACGCCAATCGTTGTAGTAAACAAAATTGACCGTCCGGCAGCTCGTCCGGCAGAAGTTATTGACGAAGTACTGGATCTGTTTATCGAGTTGGGTGCGAATGACGAGCAATTGGAATTCCCTGTTGTGTACGCTTCGGCGCTGAACGGAACATCCAGCATGGATGCTGAAAAGCAAGACGATAACATGCAAGCATTGTACGAAACAGTTGTAGAGCACATTCCGGCTCCAACTGAGAAAGTAGATGAGCCTCTTCAATTCCTCGTAACACTGATGGACTATAACGAATACCTTGGCCGAATTGCAGTAGGTCGTGTAAACCGCGGTATCATCAAGCAGGGGCAAGCAGTCACAGTTATGCAGCGTGATGGTAGCAGTAAATCAGCGCGTATTGAGAAGCTGTTCGGCTTCCAAGGTCTGAAACGTATTGAAACTGACCAAGCGGGCGCTGGTGACATTGTGGCGATTGCGGGAATTAAAGATATCAACATTGGTGAAACCATTGCTGATCCAAATCATCCTGAAGCGTTGCCTGTACTGAAGATTGATGAGCCGACACTGCAAATGACCTTCCTGGTTAACAACAGCCCATTCGCAGGTCGCGATGGTAAGTGGGTAACATCCCGTAAATTGCGTGAGCGTCTTCTGAAAGAACTCGAAACGGATGTCAGCTTACGTGTTGATGAAACAGATAGCCCGGACGCCTTTATTGTATCCGGACGTGGTGAGTTGCATCTGGGTATCCTGATTGAAAACATGCGTCGTGAAGGTTACGAACTGCAAGTGTCCAAACCGGAAGTTATCGTCAAAGAAATTGACGGTAAGAAAATGGAGCCAATCGAACGTCTCCTTATTGATATTCCGGAAGAAAGCATGGGCGCGGTTATGGAAAGTTTGGGCTCCCGTAAAGCCGAAATGGTTAACATGATTAATAACGGCACCGGACAGGTTCGCTTGGAATTCTTGATCCCTGCACGTGGTCTGATCGGCTACACTACAAACTTCCTGACTTTGACTCGTGGTTATGGCGTAATGAACCATGCGTTTGACAGCTATGGACCATTTGTTGGCGGTCAAGTAGGTGGACGTCATCAGGGTGTACTCGTGTCAACGGAAAACGGCAGCTCTACATTTTATGGTATGCTGGGCGTGGAAGATCGCGGTATTTTGTTCCTGGAGCCAGGTACTGAAATCTATGAGGGTATGATCGTTGGGGAGCACACACGTGATAACGACATTGTCGTTAACATTTGTAAAGAAAAACAATTGACAAACGTTCGTTCAGCAACAAAAGACGATACAGTTAAACTGAAAACACCTGTTATTTTCTCTTTGGAGCAGGCGCTCGAATATCTGAATGATGATGAGTATTGCGAAATTACACCTAACGCTATCCGTTTGCGTAAAAAGATCTTGAACAAAGGTGAACGCGAGCGTGCGGAGAAACAACGTAAAACAGCACAAGCAAATATGTAATTGATTGGATTGGTCTTTGGCCACAGCGGCGACGCCCGGGAACGGGATGCGCCGCTGTGTGTGTTTTAGGATTGTAAACTTGGAGAAAGCTATATTTCTCAAAACGCAGGAAAAGGTGTTGAAGCATGAGTAATCTTTCGAACGGATTGCCTCCCCGGACACAAAGCGGGAAAAAATCCGCCAAACCGAAAAAAACGAAAAAGAAAAAAAGCTTTTTCAGATCGTTTATGAAGTTTGTCTTGTTTCTGCTTATTATAGGTATTTTGGCAGCAGGTGGTTATACCTACTATATTTACAATCAGGTAGAGGAAGTTTTGGATACGGGGATCAACAAGGAAGTACCCAAAACACAATTGGCAGAAGCTAAGCCTTTGACTATCTTATTGCTAGGAACCGATTACCGCCCTGATCATCCGACTTATTTGTCCGACGTTATTATGGTAGCTACATTGAACCCCAATACTAAATCGTCTACCATCGTGTCCTTACCGCGCGATACGCGTCTAGAAATGGATGGATATAAACCTCGCAAGTTGAATGAGTATTATCCGGTGTTTAAGGCTAGAGAGAAAGAATCTGGCGAAGTTGCTGAAGAACAAATGAAGAAGATGATTGGCAAATATTTAAACATTGATATTGATTATGTGACGGTTATTAACTTCCAGGGCTTTAGAGATGTAGTAGATAATTTGGGTGGCGTAGATGTGACGGTTGATAAAAACATGTGTTATCGTGACCGTGCAGATGGTACCGATATTAACCTGACAGTTGGAGCCAAGCATTTGAACGGTGATCAGGCTCTTGATTTTGTTCGCTACCGCAAATCGAATTGCCGTCCGAGAACAGCTGAATCTGACGATTTTGATCGTAATCGTCGACAAAATCAGGTGCTTCATTCCCTAATTGACCAAATGCAATCCTTTAACGCTTTGACCAAGTTTAGTACAATTATTAAATCGGTTGATAAGAATATGATGACAGATATCGAGTCACAGCAAATGAAAAATATCGTACAAACCTATTGGAATATTTCCAAGCAAAATGTGAAATACAATCCGGTAGCAGGAACGTGGCGTAGCCCGTATGTGTACATTGATGAGCAACAGCTCGATTTGGCCAAGCAAGCGCTACAAGAGGAATTAGCTAAAAAAGCAAGCGACAATACCGCAGCTTCTTCCAATTCCTGAGTATGTATCTTTCTTCCCACTTATGTTATACTCGCAGCGAGTAAAGCTCTTATATAACATAAGGGGGTTGAGGTATGTCTAAAGTTATAGTGAACCAAGTCTAGGTCCAGTGAGCAATCACTGGGCCTTTTGTGTCTAATTTCAAAAATGGACAGGCTCAGAGGCTATCTTCACTTACAACTTTTCGTTGTTTAATGCTGCTTTGGGGTTCTTTTTTCAGGGAATCAGCAAGTATTAGGTACCCGGTGAATAGGTATAGGTATGAAACACGAGATTGTCCACGCCGCTTTGGAGGGGATTTAATGAAGAAAATTTTTGTGCTGGATACGAATGTGCTGCTGCATGATCCGAAAGCCATTTTTACCTTCAAAGAACATGAAGTTGTTATTCCAGCTGTAGTTCTGGAAGAAATCGACTCCAAAAAACGCAACGCGGATGAGATTGGACGGAATGCCCGCAATGTATCGCGATTGTTGGACGGGTTGAGAGAAGTGGGTCATCTGCATAGTGGCGTTCCACTTCCCCAAGGTGGAAGGCTTAAGGTTGAGTTAAACCACCGAAGTTTTTTGAAAGTTCAGGAGATGTTCGGGGAGGTTTCGAACGATAACCGGATTTTGGCGGTTGCCTTGAATTATCATCTGGAAGAGCAAGAGCAGCCTGAACCACGTTCGGTCGTTTTGGTCAGTAAAGATGTGCTGGTCAGGATCAAGGCAGATGTATTGGGACTGCTGACCGAAGACTACCTATCCGATAGAACAGGCGATCTAAGTGAGCTATATCCCGGATACTCGGCAATACAGGTGCACCCGTCCATCATAGATGAATTTTACTCTAACCGTTTTTTACCAATCAAGCCACTAGAACTACCTTATACGCTGTATCCACATGAATTTGTCATTCTGAAAGATGAAATGGGAACTGGAAAATCAGCTTTGCTGAAAGTAAATCAGGAGGCAGAGCGATTAGAGCCGCTGTACTTAAGTAACGAATCGGTGTGGGGAATCAGCGCGCGTAATGCTCAACAGCGGATGGCATTGGAGCTTTTGCTTAATGACGATATCCCCCTCGTGACCATTACAGGAAAAGCGGGTACGGGCAAAACGCTGCTGGCGCTGGCGGCAGGTTTGCTTAAGGTAGAGGATGAACATCGCTTCAAGAAACTGCTGATTGCTCGGCCTGTTGTTCCTATGGGTAAGGATATTGGTTATTTACCGGGAGAAAAGGATGAAAAGCTTCGCCCGTGGATGCAACCAATCTACGACAATCTAGAGTATCTGTTTGATGCCAAAAAATCAGGTGATATCGACAAAATTTTGATGGGCTTGGGCAGTATTCAGGTGGAGGCACTTACTTATATTCGCGGGCGTTCGATACCTGGGCAATTTATTATAGTCGATGAGGCGCAAAACTTATCCCGACATGAGATCAAAACGATTGTGTCCCGGGTGGGTGAGGGGAGCAAGATCATTTTGATGGGAGATCCGGAGCAGATTGACCACCCTTATCTGGATGCAGCCAGTAACGGTTTAACCTATGTAGTGGAGCGGTTTAAGCAAGAAGGGATTAGCGGGCATATTATGTTGGAAAAAGGAGAACGCTCCAAGCTCGCGCAGTTGGCAGCCGATCTGCTATAAAATCCCTATCGTTATTACAATAATAAAGACCTCGGGAATATCCCGGGGTCTCTTGTTTTGTATACGTAAAAATTCAGAACAATGAAAGTGAGCAAAAGCTTATTTAAAGTTTAATTCGAGCTTAACTTCAAGCATTCCTGCTAAAGTGCGTACTTCTGTGGCTTTGACATAGGAAATAAGCTGCTGTGGGTAGAAACCTAGATCAAAATCTTTTTCCAGCTTGTTGCGGGTCGTATCAGGTAGTTCCAGACCATTAAATACCAATCGATCTACATGAAATAAAATTGCATTTTTCGGTTCATTTTCTACCGTGTAGTGACCTTCTACTCTTAATTTCATCGTTCCCTGCTGACCTTCTACCATAATTCGATCCTGTGCAAATGTAAAGTTGAAGTGATTAAACAATTCATTTTCTGACTTTAAAAAACGGTTAAAGTCCTCTTCGCGAATGCTTATCGTAATCACTTTTCCATTTGTAACCATAGCACCTTGTTGTTGTTGAATGAATTGCGGTAAATCCTGCATAGCTTGAGCTAATGCTTTAAAGTGCTTATTTACCTCGTAGACACCTACATTCTCCCAATAAGCTGTCATTTCGCCAATAAGCTTGCGTAGGGTATCCGGGTCATTACTGGCGTTAACGCCGTCATTTACACGCGACTGAAGCAGGATAATGCGTTTGCGTTGTGCCAGTAAGTTTGTTTTGACTGTCTCCAATTCCATTGAGGCTTGGGTGACTTGTTGTTCTGTTTTTCGCATAGATTGATAATTGGATTCGTATTCTTGAAGCACATCCTGATCGTGACTAATTAATAATAAGTAGTAATCGTACAGAGAGAGAAGTTGCCTTATACTTTTCGCCCCTAGCACTACACTCAACAGCTTGTCCCTTTCTCCCATATAATACGATCGCAGCACAAAACCTGCACGCTTCCGTTGTACGGTCATTTGCTCTTGCTGAACGGTGAGATTACTTCGCAATTCTCGCTGACGCTGCAAAAGAGTCTGCTGCTCTTGACTGATTCGCTCAATTTCATGGTCTATCTCTACAATCGACAGGCTATCTTGTAAAATCTGATTTTCTTCATGAGAGGGAGCGGCCAGAGTAGGACGTACATATATGAAAGTTAGCATCATGATAGTGGTCAGCAGGGTGCTGATTGTGATTTTTATTCGTTTGTTCATTTGGTTTCCCCTTTTATGTATTCCCGAAAAAACTAATGGTAATGTATATGATCCTTTCTGTTTCTTTAACCATTCATTTTATTGTACAGCAGTCTGAGCATGCTTGAAACCCGAAACTGTTTACATTCACGTATGAGTTCTTGCAGAAATGGAAATACAATTTAGTATCAAATAGATTCTATGAACTCTACGAGAGGCATAGGAATGAATAAACAGCTTTTATACCCTATTCAAATACCGGCAAGATCGGTTCATGAAGACGGTTATTTCAGGATGTTGTTAGGAGGGCTAGAGGCATGACTGCAATAAGACAAGATGCATGGAGTGTGGAAGATGACTTGATATTGGCGGAGGTGACATTGCGGCATATCCGTGAAGGTGGGACGCAGCTCGCTGCGTTTGAGGAGGTTGGACAAAAAATCGGAAGAACCTCTGCAGCATGCGGCTTTCGTTGGAACAGCTGCGTGCGCAAACGTTATGATGAAGCGATTAGCATTGCCAAAGCACAGCGCCAGAAGCGCAGTTATATCCGTAAGCAGAACCCGGTAGGTGTATCACAGGTTGCGGCTTTTGCCTCGCTTGATGCAGTCGAAGGTGGGTACAGAACGGATGGTACGAGTGAGGATACGTTATCTATTGATGCAGTAATTCGCTTCTTGCGTCAATGGAAGGGATCCGTCCAGGAAACGAATCGGCAGATTAAGATGCTGGAGAAAGATTTACGGGAAAAGGAAGAAGAATTGAATCAGCTTCGCTCCATTAATGACCGGCTGTCCAAAGAAGTGAATGAGGTGCAAACCGACTATCGTGTTGTGAATGATGATTATAAAGCTCTGATTCAGATTATGGACCGGGCTCGGCGCTTGGCTTTAATCACTGATGATGAGGAAGAGCTTAAATCCAGATTCAAAATGGACGCCAATGGGAATCTGGAGCGCATTGAGTAACAAGATTACTTTTGCAATATTGAAATAAAACGTCAACTAGCGCTTTGCTGTAGTTGGCGTTTTTTGTATTTCTCTAGAGTGCATATGATATAGTAGAAAAAAAGATGGAAGCGAGACGATACAAAGGTGATTGATATTATTGGAGCGGGTTCGCTGGGTTTGTTGTTTGCCGGGAGGTTGTCTGCCTCAGGTACAAAAGTAAGGCTGTGGACGCGTACACTTGAGCAGGCACGCATCATTGCTCGTGAAGGGATTACTGTGTTTGATAAGGAGGGACAGACGGCAGTACATGTGTCCGGGAATAAATTGAAGGTAGCGCCATTGGCAGATTGGCAACTGTTAAATTCACAGGCTCCGGCACGATGGATAATGCTTATGACCAAACAGGGGGCGATTGAAGAAGTATTAGAACAGATCCAGCCTGCAGCTCAAATGGATAGAGATACAGGAATTGTTTGCTTCCAGAATGGAATCGGCCATATAGAACGCATTAGAAAGGCTTGGCCTAAGGCTGTAGTATACCCTGCTGTGACGACTGAAGGAGCCAAGAGGCAGGGAGTAGCATCTATTGTACATGCAGGATCGGGTGTTACTGAAATAGGATGTTCGGAGGAAGAGGAGGAGTCGAAGAACAATAATTTTAATCAATGTGTGCTAAATCGGCTGGTTGCAGCAGGATTTGACGCTTGCTTGTCGAAAGAAATCGAGAACGGTATGTATCGCAAGTTGTTGATCAATGCTGTGATCAATCCGCTGACGGCGTTATGGCGAGTTCGTAATGGCGAGCTGCTTTCGGACCCTATTCGAATACATATGATGCGCAGGCTGTACGATGAAGGCATTCAAGTGTATGAAGCTCATGGTATCCACTGGGAAAACGCATGGTGGGAGCAAATTATGAATGTATGCCGGGCAACGGCAGAGAATCACTCGTCCATGCTAGCTGATGTACTTGCACAGTCCATGACGGAAGTTGCTTCGATTAACGGACAACTGGTGCAGATGGCAGATCGGGCTGGAGTTACTGCACCAACTCATGAGTTATTGTGGCAATTAATTGAAGGCATGCGGCTAAAAGAGGGGTGATCAGTTGAGTCTTATACAAGGTACTATTATTACTTTCAGTATTCTTCCCTTTTTTCCGTTTTTGATCGTGTTTGCGGTTTGTCGCTACATTCTTAAAATGGAAAAAAAGAAATCGTTACTTACTTCTATGGATATTACCACGTTTTTTCTGATATTTTCCGTCGCAGCACTCTTTAACGTCATTTTTACATCTCGATTCGGTTTTTATTTGATTCTACTGCTCCTATTACTGGCCTTGGGTTTAATTGGAGGAGCTCAAAATCGAATAAAAGGGAAGGTTGATGGTAAAAGATTATGTAGAGCGGTCTGGAGATTAACTTTTATGGCGATGACATTGGCGTATATTTTGTTGACTGTAGTTGGTATATTTAAGAATATATTCAACGCCATGTGATATAAGGTGACATGAAAAGGTGAAAAAATATGAATTAATCATGTTTTTTTGAAAAAAAAGCTCAATTTGAAGAAATGTAATGTAGATTTTTTTGACCGCTGGTTGTATAATCTATAAACATATACCACTTTAGAACTAGGGGGAAAACGCTAGATGAAAAGGAAAAGCTTTTTAGTCCTTTTGACACTCATTCTTGCAGTTGGCGCACTGCTCGCAGGTTGCGGCGGCAAGAACGATACCAATGGTAAGGGCGCACAAGAAAACACCTCGACTACGCCGGCTGCGGCCGACAAGCAAATTTTGCGCATTAACCTTGCATCCGAGCCGCCAACGTTCGATCCGGCACAGGCTCAGGATAGTCAAACTAACACGGTTCTGAAAACTTTGTATGAAGGTCTCGTACGTATGGGTCCTGACGGCAAAGAAATCCCTGGCGTAGCTGAATCTTGGAAAATTTCCGATGACGGCAAAACCTATACGTTCAAGCTTCGTGATACTGCAAAATGGAGTAATGGCGACCCAGTCAAAGCAAGCGACTTCGTATTTGCTTGGCAACGGGTATTGGATCCTTCCACGGCTCCTGCACCTCCATATGCTTACCAATTGTACTATATCAAAAATGCTGAGGGTTACAACCTGAGCACTTCGAAATCTTTTAAAGGCACTAAAGTTACAGACTTTAAAGATGTAGGTGTTAAAGCTGTTGACGATCATACATTGCAAGTAGAGCTGGAGCACCCAACTCCTTACTTCTTGGGATTGACTTCTTTCTACACTTTCTATCCTGTAAATCCTTCTGTTAAAGGTAATGATAAGTGGGCTGTTAAGAAAGATAGCATGATCACTAATGGACCTTACACATTAACGACTTGGGACAGCGGTCAAAAGATCGAAGTAACCAAGAGTGAAAACTATTGGGGTAAAGATGAGATCAAGCTGAACAAAATTACGATGTCCCTTGTAAATAGCGGTGCAACAGAGCTGGCTTCTTATAGAAGTGGACAACTCGATTACGCAGGTATGCCAAACGGTGAAATTCCTACCGACCAAATTCCGGCTGTGAAAAAAGAACTGCCTAACGAATTTAAGGCAAAAGGGATTGCAAGTACGTACTACTATCTGTTTAATGTAACTGAAAAACCATTTAACAATGTTAAAATCCGTAAAGCGTTTGCGATGGCTATTGAACGCCAACCAATCGTTGAAAGAGTAACATTGGGCGGTCAAATTCCTGCATACGGCTTTGTACCTCCAGGTATCAAAGGAGTATCTCAAGAATTCCGCACTGAGAATAAAGATGATTACTTCAAAGAAGACTTCACTGAAGCGAAAAAATTGCTTCAAGAAGGTATGAAGGAAGAAGGCGTAACTACACTTCCTCC
Source organism: Paenibacillus sp. EKM212P (assembly GCF_011066115.1). NCBI lineage: Bacteria > Bacillati > Bacillota > Bacilli > Caryophanales > Paenibacillaceae > Paenibacillus > Paenibacillus sp. EKM212P. The sequence goes on along the minus strand of NZ_JAAMNR010000004.1, from coordinate 96,595 downwards.
GGTAACATTGCTGTATAACTCCAGTGAGAGTCACCAAAAGATTGCTTTGGCAGTTGCTGATATGTGGAAGAAAAACCTTGGCGTTGACATCAAAACCCAAAACCAAGAGTGGGGCGTATTTATCCAAACACGTAACAAGCTGAATTTCCAAATCGCTCGTGGTGGATGGTCTGCTGACTATAATGATCCAATGACATTCCTGGATATGTGGACAACAGGCAATGGCAACAACAATGCAGGTTATGCTAACCCAGCATACGATGCTTTGATTGAAGCAGCTAAGAAAGAAACTGATCCAGCAAAACGAATGGAAGATTTTGCGAAAGCGGAGAAAATTCTGGTTCAAGATGATATGGTAATGCTTCCGATCTACTACTACTCAAATGTTTCTTTAACAAAACCGAATGTAAAAGACATTGGGCTTGACTTTAGTGGAGCAGTTGATTTCACAAGAGCGTATATTACACAGTAACTGAAGCTCGATTCTGAAGTTTGATAGTTACTTCGGGATATATATGTGGATAGAACCATATATATCCCGTTTTTTTTGTGTGTCATGGTCTTTTCCATCATCATGTAACCATGTAAATAAGTAGATTGGACAGTCCAATTCTATTTCGATAAAATCGAATGGTGTCGAAAAAAATTTATGGGGGGTGTAAACGGGCAATGACGCGTTATTTGATCAGTAAATTTTTCTACATGCTGCTATCTTTGTTCATTCTGATCTCTGCGACGTTTTTTCTCATGAAAGCAATTCCGGGTAACCCCTTCATGAGTGAAAAAGCGACTTCTCCTGAGATTCAAGCCCGGTTAATGGAGCAATATGGGCTGGATAAGCCTGTATATGTCCAATATTTTAAATACTTAGGTGATATTGCTTCAGGTGATTTTGGTATTTCTATGAAAAAGCTGAATCAAAGTGTAACTGACATTATCGGACAAACGTTTACGGTTTCCCTTAAACTGGGTTTTGTTGCCATAATCGTGTCGATAATTGTCGGTCTCTTGCTAGGTATGCTAGCAGCTTTGTATCATCGTAGGCTAATAGATAACGTTGCAATGGTATTAGCTATCATGGGGATTGCGGTTCCCAGCTTCGTTCTGGCATCGTTGATTCAATTTTTCTTCGCTCAACAGTTAGGTTGGTTTAATGTTATGGGCTTTGACGGTCCGATGGACTACGTTCTGCCTGTTGCAGCTCTATCTGCTTCCCCTATTGCGTTTATCGCTCGACTAACGCGTTCTAGTATGCTGGAAGTGCTTCATGCGGATTACATCAAGACTGCCAAGGCTAAAGGCTTGAAATCCATTACTATTATGTTCAAACACGTTGTGCGTAATGCTATTCTGCCGGTTGTTACCTATGTGGGACCAATGACGGCCAATATTATTACGGGTTCAGTTGTTATTGAACGTATCTTCGGGATTGGCGGTATTGGTAAGGTATTCGTAGATAGTATTACAACCCGTGATTATACCATGATTATGGGAGTTACTATTTTTTACGGTATTTTGCTGATGGTGGCGCGTTTTATTACAGATATTGCATATGGATTTATTGATCCGCGGATTAAGCTTACTGGCGGGAAGGAGGGATAACTTTATGTCTGTTAAAGATAATGCTGTGAACTTGGATAAGCTTCAGGTGAAACCGGAAGATTTCCAGAAGGTCGGGGCGGATGAAAAGCAGTCTGAAGTTATTCAGCGCGAAAGCTTATCCGCTTGGCGAGATGCTTGGGAGCGACTTCGTAAAAACAAACTGGCCATGACAAGCTTGAGTGTTTTGGTTCTCATTGTGCTTGCTTCAATCGTTGGTCCAATGCTGTCCCCATACGATGACCGCACGAATGATTTGTTGAGCACCAATCTTCCTCCTTCGGCGGAACATTGGTTCGGAACAGATGATCTGGGGCGTGATATGTTTGTACGTACTTGGATGGGCGCTCGGATTTCCTTGATTATTGGTTTGGCTGCTGCAATGATTGACTTGATGATTGGAGTTATTTATGGTGGAATTATGGGTTACTTTGGTGGCCGCGTTGATGAAATCATGAATAAATTTTCTGAAATCTTGTACTCCATTCCTTACTTGCTTGTTACGATCCTGTTGCTGGTGGTACTGGAGCCAAGTATCACTACAATTATTATTGCGCTCTGTGTAACGGGGTGGATTAACATGTCGTGGATTGTACGTGGTGAGATGTTACAACTTAAAAACCGAGAATTCGTACTCGCTTCCCGTTCAATGGGTGCAGGTGCTGGTCGTTTGCTGTTCCGTCACTTGTTGCCCAATGCGGTAGGACCGATCATTGTCACACTGACTTTGACAGTTCCAAGTGCTATTTTCTCTGAGGCATTCCTGAGCTTCCTTGGATTAGGGGTACAGGCTCCTCAGGCGTCGTTGGGTTCAATGATTGAATCAGCTCTGACCGGGTGGATGTATTACCCGTGGCGGATGCTTTTCCCAGCAGGTTTGATCAGTTTGATTATGCTTGCGTTCAACCTTTTTGGCGACGGCTTGCGTGATGCGCTTGATCCGAAGTTGAAGAAATAGGAGGTGAGATCATGGTGAGTAGCAACAATTTAATTGAGGTTGAAGGTCTTAAAAAGTATTTTAATGTTGGCAAAAACCGTGTGCTCAAAGCGGTGGACAACCTGAATTTCTATATTCGCGAGGGTGAAACGCTGGGTATGGTTGGCGAATCCGGCTGTGGTAAGTCTACAGCGGGTCGTACGATTTTGCGCTTGTATGAACCTACAGCAGGTAGCGTACGTTTTAACGGTACGGATATTTACAAATTATCACCAAGTAAAATGAAAGCAATGCGCCGTGATATGCAGATGATCTTTCAAGATCCGTATGCATCATTGAACCCGCGTTTTACCGTTTCTGATATTATTGGTGAGGCACTGGATATTCACAATATGGCGGGTAGCCGTGCAGAACGTAAGAAACGGATTGAGGAGTTACTTGATCTGGTTGGTTTGAACCCTGACCATGCAACACGCTATCCGCATGAGTTTTCTGGTGGTCAACGTCAACGGATCGGTATTGCACGTGCACTGGCTGTTAATCCTAAATTCATCATTTGTGATGAGCCGATTTCAGCTCTTGACGTATCTATTCAGGCTCAGGTTGTCAACCTGTTAAAAGAGCTTCAAGAACGTTTGGGTCTAACATACCTGTTCATTGCGCATGATCTGTCGATGGTCAAGCACATCAGTGATCGGGTAGCTGTAATGTATATGGGTAGAATGGTTGAGCTTGCAGAAAGTGCTGAGTTGTATGCAAATCCGATCCATCCTTATACGAAAATGCTTTTGTCGGCGATCCCACTTCCTGATCCAGAAGTAGAAGCCAACAAAAAACGGATTATTATGCCAGGCGACCAAGCAGGCCCGATTCATGATGCATCTGGCAGTAAGACAGGGGCTTATAACCTGGAAAATGCCACGCTCATCGAAGTGTCTAAAGGACATTTTGTAGCTGAGCCTTACGCCTGATCTTGTTTTATGCACCAACCGCCGAGTTATTCGGCGGTTTTTTTTGTAGGAAGCTTTGACGTGGACAGAGGCTTTCGGTACAATCAAGCAGTAAGGTTTTGGTGGAGACAGGAGGCAGACCCATGAAAATAATTCCGGAAACGCTTCGCGGAGGGTCGGCTTTGGCAGAAGATTATATACAGGGTACAGGACGCGCAAGCGACTTGTATGAATATAATGTGCTGCACGCCGATGCTTATGCCCAACGGGCGAAGTGGCTGGATAAGACGGGGCATCTGCGATTAAACCGTAAGGATGTCGTAGCATGTCTTCGTATATACAATGAGAAATACAATTCGTATGAGGCGGTTCGTGCTTCATTGGACCGTCTGGAAAGTCCAGATGCCTTAGTAGTAGCTGGCGGGCAGCAAAGCGGATTGTTCACAGGTCCGATGTTGGTCATTTACAAAGCCGCTACCCTTATTAAGGCGGCGAGAGAAGCTGAGGAACGGCTTGGACGTCCGGTTATTCCCATCTTCTGGATTGCTGGCGAAGATCATGACTGGGACGAGGTCAATCATACATACGTAATGGCAAATGACCCACAAGCCGTCAAAATCAAGCTGAACAAGCAACCTGAACGCCGATCTTCGGTTAGTGCCATTAAAGTTGACGCTTTTGAATGGAAGCAAGCGATAGCGGATATAGAGCAAAGCTTGCCAGATTCAGAACATAAGGCTGATATAATGCGCATGATTGAGAACGGGATAACGGATTCATATGGACTGAGTGAAGCCTTTGCCAAGTTGCTGGGCCTTTTGTTTGGCACCTATGGATTAGTACTCTTGGATTCAGCAGATCCTTCGCTACGCAAGCTGGAAGCATCCGTTTTTAAGCGGCTGGTTCAGCACAATGATGAGTTGGAGCAGGCTTATCGGACGGCTGCCACACGGATCGTAGATTATGGATATCATTTACAAGCCGATGTGCATGAAGGTGGCGCGAATCTCTTTTATATCCATGAAGATGAACGCTTGCTGCTTTTCAAAAAAGCTGGACTATTCACGGATCGACACGGTCTGGTGGCGTTTACTGTGGATGAACTGCTTGAAGAGATAGATAGACATCCCGAACGTTTTAGTAACAATGTGCTAACTCGTCCTCTAATGCAGGATTCACTGTTTCCGGTGCTGGCATCTGTGCTGGGTCTAGGTGAGATTGCTTACTGGGCGATTACACGAGATGCTTTCGAGGTGTTGGAGATGCAGATGCCGATACTGCTGCCACGAATGTCTTTTACGTTGGTAGAGCCAGGTGTGGAGAAGCATATGCTTAAGTATGAATTAAGTTTTGGTCAAGTTAGAGACGGACTTGAGGAACGGAAAAAGCAATGGATTGCCACTCAAGATCAGCTTGGAATGCAGGATCAGTTTTCAGGGGCTAAGGAAGCTTTTGTCCGCATGTACGAACCACTTGTGCAGCAGACAGGTTTGATTGAAAAAGGTTTGCTACGGCTCGGAGAAACCAACCGCGAGAAGATTCTGGCACAGATCGCCTATCTGGAGGCAAAAGTTCAGGAAGCGTTGCTTCGGCAAAATGAAACAGCACTTCGCCAGTGGGATCGTATTGAATGGTCGCTTTTTCCATTTGGACAGCCGCAGGAGCGGGCGTATACGGTCTATCATTTTCTAAATCGTCATGGTCTCAGCTTGATTGATACGATTATGAATGTACCATTGGATCTGACAGGTACGCATCGTGTTATTTATGTATGATTGTTATTTTATATAGGATTTATCATGGAGCAAATTTAACCAATATGAAGGAGGAAACAAAGTATGACTTCCCATTCTCTACAAAATAGCATAGTTCACGATCTTAAATTGGCCCCTGAAGGTCATTTAAAAATTGATTGGGTAGAAGCCCATATGCCGGTATTGAACCGTATACGTCAACAATTTGAGCAAGAGCAGCCTTTTGCTGGTCTGAAGGTAACCATCTGTCTACATTTGGAGGCCAAAACGGCTTACCTGGCTAAAGTGGTACAAGCAGGTGGAGCGCAGGTAACTATTACGGGGAGTAATCCTTTGTCTACACAAGATGATGTTTGTGCCGCATTAGTTGAAGATGGCGTTACAGTATTAGCTAAATACAATCCAGACCCAGAAGAATTCAAGAATTTGCAAATCAAGGCACTGGAAACAAAGCCGGATCTCATTATAGATGATGGTGGTGACTTGGTTACTCTGTTGCAATCCGAACGGCCTGATCTGATTTCTACGATCCGTGGGGGAGCAGAGGAGACAACTACTGGCATTATTCGTTTGAAGGCTTTGGAAAAAGAAGGGCAACTTCACTTTCCGATGGTGGCTGTTAATGATGCTTACTGCAAATATTTGTTTGATAACCGCTATGGTACAGGACAGTCAGCTTTCGACGGCATTATTCGTACGACTAATCTGGTTGTAGCAGGAAGTACAGTGGTTGTGGTAGGTTATGGCTGGTGTGGCAAAGGAGTTGCAATGCGTGCGAAAGGGCTGGGAGCTAACGTTGTTGTAACCGAAGTTGATCCGATCAAGGCAGTAGAAGCCCATATGGATGGTTTCCATGTCTTGCCGATGGTAGAGGCTGCCAAACTGGGCGACTTCTTTATTACAGTAACTGGAAACAAGGCTGTAATTACAGGAGAACACTTTGATGTGATGAAGGATGGAGCTGTGCTGTGTAACGCAGGGCATTTTGATGTGGAGGTTAGTAAGCCTGAGCTTGCTAAACGTTCCGAATCCATTCGTACGGTGCGTCGCAATATCGAGGAATATCGTTTTAAAGATGGACGTAAAATGTATTTGCTGGCAGAAGGACGCCTCGTGAATCTGGCTGCTGCTGATGGACATCCTGCGGAAATTATGGATACGACATTTGCGCTTCAGGCGCTTGGCTTGAAATATGTGAATGATCGTTACAATGAACTAGGCAAAGCCGTTATTAATGTACCTTATGAAATTGATGAGCAGGTAGCTCGATTCAAGCTTGATAGTCTGGGAATCCAAATTGACACGTTAACTGAAGAACAAAAGATCTATTTGGACAGCTGGAACGCGTAATCGGATTTTTCCATCACGATTTTCGCTGCAAAGTGTTGCGTTTTTAATGCAAGTATTTGTTTAGGTTGACATAATGGACAGAGAGTAAGCCCTTTATTCCGTGTTGTTTCGAAACCTGATGCATATTGTCGGGGGACGGCTTCATGGGATAAGGGGCTTTTTTGCATCTTGTGACGCGGAGCTACAATAACAGACATAATGGTATGGATCCGGCTTCTATCACTTTTTGGTAATGAAAAAGAGGTCTTTGATTTTTTAAAGCGAATCTATTATGCTTAGGTGGTGGAAAGTGGGCCAAAGTGGGAGAATGGGGTAAGGGGTGACGAAACCAATGTTTATGGGGGAGTTCCAACATAGCATTGATGAGAAGGGTCGGCTTACTGTACCGGCCAAGTTTCGTGAACTTCTCGGTGCCTCGTTCGTGGTTACCCGCGGGTTGGACCAATGCCTCTTCGTGTATCCCATGGATGAGTGGGCTGTCATGGAGAAAAAACTTAAAGCACTGCCTCTGATGAAGGCCGATGCGCGGGCGTTTACCCGTTTTTTTTTCTCGGGGGCGACTGAATGCGAATTGGACAAACAGGGCAGGGTAAATTTACCGGGGAATTTGTGCGAATACGCCAAGCTCACTAAAGAGTGCGTCGTATTGGGAGTGTCCACCCGTGTAGAGATTTGGAGCAAGCACACTTGGGAGCAATATTTCAACCAATCAGAAGAAGCATTTAACGACATTGCTGAGAAATTGGTTGATTTCAACTTTGAATTGTAATTTAGGAGGTCAGCCGTTTGTTTCACCACATTACCGTACTCAAAGAAGAAGCAACACAGGCACTAAACATCAGGCAGGACGGGATTTATGTGGACTGCACGTTGGGAGGGGCAGGACACAGTTCCGTCATTGCATCACAGCTTGGCCCTGAGGGAAGGCTCATTGCCTTTGATCAGGACGACTGGGCATTGAACAATGCGCGAGAGAAGCTGTCAGCCTATGAAGGCAAGATTTCATTAGTGAAATCCAACTTCCGCCACTTGCAGGACAAGCTGACCGAATTGGGATTGCCCGAGAAAGACGGCGTCCCGCAGGTCCAGGGTATTTTGTTCGATCTGGGTGTGTCCTCGCCCCAGTTCGATGAGGGGGAACGGGGATTTAGCTACAATCATGATGCGCCGCTTGATATGCGGATGGATCAGAGTAGCTCGCTTACGGCTTACGAAATTGTCAATGAATGGTCGGAAGCAGAGATTGCGCGTATTTTGTTTCATTACGGAGAAGAGAAGTTTTCACGGCGGATCGCAAAGATCATGATTGAACGTCGATTGAACAAGCCTATTCACACAACTGGGGAACTTGTCGATATTATCAAAGAAGGAATTCCGGCTGCGGCACGCAGAACCGGGGGACATCCGGCTAAACGCAGTTTCCAGGCTTTGCGGATTGCTGTGAATGATGAGTTGGGTGCACTGGAAGATACTTTGCATCAGGCAGTAAGATGTCTGGCTCCAGGAGGCAGAATTTCGGTCATTACATTCCATTCTCTGGAGGATCGGATATGCAAGCATATTTTCAAGGAGTATTTGGCGAAAAGCATCTATCCATCTGATTTGCCTATTTTGGAGGACAAAATGGAAGGCGATCTGAAGCTGGTGAACCGTAAGCCGATTGTGGCGTCAGAGCAGGAACTGGAGCTTAATCCACGGTCCCGGTCAGCGAAGCTGAGAGTTGCCGAGAAATTGTAAATTTAATGGAGAAGGAGAGGCGACATGGCTTATACACGCGGTAATTTGGCTGTAAAAGAAAGAGCCCGTCAGGAACAGGTTCAGCAACAACGGTATCGTGAGACCACCAAAGTCGTTACACGCCGCAGAGAGCTGCCGATTCGAGAAAAGCTGCTGTATCTATTGACACTTGTAGCGTGCATTGTCATTGCTGGTATGTTGATTAGCAGGTACGCTCACATTTATCAAATCAATTATTCGATTAATACGGCAAGCAAGGACATTTCCAAATTACAGACCAATATCGCCCAACTGAAGATTCAAAAGGAGCGTCTGGAAAATCAGATCGTGCCGACTGCAAAGCAACAGGGATATATCGAACCAACAAGAGAGCCCATTCGTGTGGAAAAGCAGGCTGCCAAATAGTTAAGGGCATAGCATCAAGCTATGCTCTGACGTACATTTTTTTGCAGAGAGGTTTGAGCTATGGTCAAAAGAATAAAGCTTCGCACACTGCTAATAGGGGGATGTATTACCCTCTTTTTTCTTGTTCTGCTACTTAAGGTATTTTGGATTCAAGTTGTGAGCGGGGAGTACTGGCATAACCTGGTAGTTAATCAAGTGGAAAGAGATCAGGTCATTCAGCCCAAGCGTGGAACCATTACGGACCGTAAAGGAAACGTATTGGCTACGGATGCACCGGCTTATACGGTAGTTGTCAATCCTAGCATCATTCAGGAGTATGATTTGGAGAATGAGGTTGTAGCTAAGCTGCACCAGTTACTCAAAACGCCTGAGGATGAGCTGAGAGGACATCTTTCTGCAAAGGATAAAAAGGGGAACTACTTAAAAAATCGCGAGATTCGTAATGGGGGCTGGAAGGTAGACCCTGAGATCAAGGCACAAGTGGATACGTTCAAAGAGTATTTGAAGGATAAGTATGAAGTAATTGGAGCTGTGGACACTGTTCAAGAATCCAAACGCTATTATCCGGAAAATAAGCTGGCTTCCCATGTTCTTGGCTATCAAAGAAAAGATGGCACAGCAGGTATGGGGTTGGAAGCTTATTATAATAAAGAGCTCTCGGGGACGGCTGGAAAGCTTCTGTATCAGCGGGATCGGAAGGGAGTTCCTCTTCAAGGATCGGAAAGTGTCTATGAGCCGGCACAAAATGGTAAAAATTTAAAGCTGACGATTGACGATACAATTCAGTATTATATAGAGGATGCCATGCAGGAAGCTATTGCAAAATACAACCCTAAAACGATGACTGTAGTAGCTGCTGATCCCCAGACGATGGATGTCCTTGGTATGGCAACTTATCCGAATTTTAATCCCAATACATATGGGAGTACACCCTTGGAATATTTCCGTAATAATGCTACTCAATCTATCTACGAGCCTGGCTCCACGTTTAAGATTGTAACCTTGGCAGCTGCGGTTCAAGAAAAGGTGTTCAATCCAAATGAATCTTACCAATCTGGTATGATTCGGGTCGGAGGCTGGGATATTCGTGATGTAAGCCGCAACTGGGGAACGTTAACCTATCTTCAGGGAGTCAAGCGCTCAAGTAACGTTGGTTTCGTCCATCTGGGACTGGATAAGTTGGGTGGCGAGAGACTGAAGAAATATATTAATAACTTTGGATTCGGCGTGAAAACGGGCATTGATCTTCCGAGTGAGTCTACCGGAGCTATTACATTCCATACCCAGTACAAATCCGAGGTCGCAACCGCTTCATATGGACACGGACGTGTTCAGGTGACGCCAATCCAGCAGGTAGCTGCCATCTCGGCAATTGCTAACGGAGGGAAGCTGATGCAGCCTCATCTGGTGAAGGAAATCATCAACCCAGATACAGGCGAAGTTCAGACGATTCAACCGAAGGAAGTCCGCCAAGTGATTACTCGGGAATCGGCAGTCCAGACAAGCAGCTATCTAGAGCAGGTCGTATCTGACCAAGAAATTGGTACGGGACGTCTTGCTTATATTGACGGATATCGTGTAGCTGGTAAAACAGGTACGGCGACGAAGGTCGTCGGAAAAGTATATGACCATTCGAAGGATGTCGTGTCCTTTATAGGTTTTGCACCGGTAAATGATCCGAAAATAGCTGTTTTGGTTGTTATGGACGAACCTAACAAATCGGTAGGCGGCGGTACAGCAGCAGCACCTGTATTTAAAAAAATTGTATCCCAATCGTTGCAATATATGGGGGTTCCAAAAACGGGAACTAAAACGAATAAATCAGGTGCCGCTGTTGTAAAAACAGTGAATTTGCCAACGGTACCAACATTAACTGGTCAGGTGAAGAAGGATGCGCAAAATGCATTGCTCAAACAGGGAATTGCCTATGAAACGGTAGGCAAAGGCTCCAAAATTGTTCGCCAGTATCCTGAAGCAGGCGTCAAAATGAAACCCGGACAACGCATTTACTTGCTGACTGAGGATAGTGCCAACATGACTATTCCTGATTTTACAGGTGTTTCGTTGCGTGACACACTTCAAGTTCTGACCCTTATGAAGGTTGGTGTGCAGGTAAGCGGCGAAGGTTATGTTGTCTCTCAAAAGGCGCAAATGGTAAATGGAAAGCGGATGGTCAGCGTGACGCTTCAGCCGGCCAAAGAAACGGTGACCGGAGTGAAACCGGAGGAAACACAGGACTCGACCAATGGAGTTGCAGCTAACCAGACCGGCAGCGCAACAAAAACGGAGGTCGATACTAAAACCGATTCCGGTACTACTGCTGATGCTGGAACAGACTCGGGAGCTCCTAAGGGAGGAATATCTGCTGTTGCAGATGAGGAAAGTGCTGCTGCGATTAAAGGCGAGGATAACTGATAGCTTGTTCTAATGTCCGTTCTTTTGAATATTCATGAGGTAAGACATGTCATGAGTATTTGAGGAACGGAGGGAGCGCGTTTGAAAAAATCTAACGTGACCATGCGGCGGAGGCTGGTATGGGGGCTAATGGGATTATTTGTACTGTTTGCGGCCTTGTCGATCCGGCTCGCCTATGTTCAATTGGGTAAAGGAGGCGAGCTCTCGGCCAAGGCTGAGGATTCGTGGCGCCGCAATATTCCATTTGCCGCCAAGCGTGGCGAAATTTTGGATAGGCAGGGTACGGCGCTGACCTATAATGTCAGTTCGCCGACAGTCATGGCGATACCAGTACAAATTAAGAAGCCGGAAGAAACGGCACGCAGGCTAGCGCCCTTGCTGGATATGAGTGAGGATAAAGTACTCAAGCTGATTACCAAACGAACAGCAAGCCAAAAACTTCAGCCCGGCGGACGAAAAATTACGATGGAGAAAGCGCAGCAAATTCGTGATTTGAAGCTGCCGGGTATCGTTGTTGCTGAAGACAACAAACGTTATTATCCTTATGGTGATCTAGCGGCTCATATTCTTGGGTTTACAGGAATTGATAATCAAGGGCTGACAGGCGTAGAGAAGCAGCAAAACAGTAAGCTTCGGGGAATCGACGGAAGCATTGCGTATTTATCGGATGCAGGTGGTCGTCTAATGCCTGGTTCTTCTGAAAAATACATTGAACCGAAGGATGGACTGAATTTACAATTAACCATTGATAAGTCTGTGCAGTCCATTATGGAACGGGAGCTTGACCAAGCCATGGTCAAATTTCAGGCGAAGTCCGCGTTGTCTATAGCTATGAACCCTAAGACGGGTGAAATATTAGGCATGGCTGGACGACCAAGCTATGAGCCAGCGCAATACAAGCAATATGCGCCTGAAATCTATAATCGAAATCTGCCTATCTGGATGACATATGAACCTGGGTCTACTTTCAAAATTATTACACTGGCGGCTGCCTTGGAAGAAAAGAAGGTCAATCTCAAAAATGACCGTTTTTTTGATCCGGGATATATTGAAGTCGGTGGAGCACGCCTGCGTTGCTGGAAGAAAGGCGGACATGGAAGCCAAACTTTCCTTCAAGTGGTGGAGAATTCTTGCAACCCCGGTTTTGTAACATTAGGGCAGCGATTAGGTAAAGAAACACTGTTCAAATACATTCGCAATTTTGGCTTCGGCAGCAAAACGGGGATCGACATGATTGGTGAGGGCAACGGTATTTTGTTCAAGCTTCCTCAGGTTGGTCCTGTAGAGCTGGCGACAACCGCTTTTGGTCAAGGGGTGTCTGTTACTCCGATCCAGCAGGTTACGGCTGTATCAGCGGCAATCAATGGCGGTAATCTTTATAAGCCTCACATTACAAAAGGTTGGGTTCAGCCGGGAACCGGAAAAGTGCTGGAAAAAGTAGAGCCAGAACTGGTACGTAGGGTTATTTCAGAGGAAACCTCCCGACAGGTAAGGGAAGCGCTGGAAAGCGTCGTTGCTAAAGGTACAGGTCGTCCTGCTTTCATTGAAGGCTACCGGGTGGGAGGTAAAACGGGGACAGCACAAAAGGTGATTAACGGGCGTTATTCTTCCTCGGAGCATATTGTATCCTTTATTGGTTTTGCACCGGCGGATGATCCGCAAATCGTCGTTTATACCGCTGTCGATAACCCGAAGGGCATTCAATTCGGCGGGGTGGTTGCTGCGCCAATCGTGCAAAATATTTTAAAGGACGCGCTGATTGCCTTGAAAATACCGCCTCGCACCAATCAAATTGCCAAAGAGTACAAGTATGGAGAAAATCCAATCGAAACGGTACCTGATCTGGTAGGTGCTACTGCAGCTGATTTGTACGAAGATATGAATATGAACTTTATGCTCGTCAAATCTGGGTCAGGCAAGACGGTCGTGAGTCAGGCGCCGAAGCCGGGCTCCAGATTGGAGCGGGGATCAACGATCCGTATTTACATGGGGGATTGATAGGTTCATTTTATACCATACTATGAATAACGAGAGAGCAATGGAGGAATGAAAGATGCAGCTTCAACAATTGGCTTCACTGCTGGCCGTCTCCCGTGTGGTGGGTGACGGTACAGTGGATTGCCGAGGAATCGGGGCGGATTCACGTCGAGTGCAACAGGGAGATTTATTTCTATGTTTGCCAGGTTTTACAGTGGACGGACATGACTATGCTGAGCAGGCAATTGCGTCCGGGGCGGCAGCTTTGGTCGTTGAACGGGAACTGGATGTACCTGTTCCGCAGCTTGTAGTTAAGGATGCACGACATGCCATGGCGGTTTTGGCGGATTATATGTTTGATTCACCGAGCCGACGCATGCGCATGATCGGCATAACCGGAACCAACGGTAAAACAACGATAACTTATTTGATTGAAAAGATCATGAAGGATGCCGGGGTGAACACCGGACTGATTGGTACGATTCAAATGCGTTACGGAGGCCAGTCTTACCCAATGTCTGGCACTACGCCCGAAGCGGTGGAACTGCAACGTTATCTCGGAAATATGGCAGAGCAGGGGGTTCAATGCTGTGTCATGGAAGTATCCTCACATGCGTTGGAGCAGGGCCGCGTCAAAGGAACTGATTTTCGCACCGCTATATTTACAAACCTGACGCAGGACCACCTGGACTACCACAACACAATGGAGGAGTACCGTGCTGCAAAAGGACTTTTGTTCTCTAGGTTGGGAAATGCTTTCTCGCGGGATGCATCAGATAGCAAATATGCTGTTCTGAATGCAGACGATCCGGCTTCTTCCTATTTGCAGGCTCAAACTGCGGCCCAAGTGATTACATACGGCGTAGAAAAGGAGTCTGATGTGCAGGCATCTCGTATCACTATAGGTTCCAAGGGAACCTCCTTCCATGTGTCTACTTTTAAAGGAGATACCGATATTGAGCTTCGAATGGTGGGCAAGTTCAATGTGTACAACGCACTGGCGGCCATTACCGCTGCTTTGCTGGAAGGAATCTCGCTAGTGGATATCAAGCGCAGTCTAGAGTCTATCGCAGGCGTAGATGGGCGGGTAGAGCCTGTAGATGCGGGTCAGCCCTTTGCTGTTATTGTAGATTATGCCCATACACCGGACGGATTGGAAAATGTCCTTCGCACCGTAAAGGAATTTGCGGTCGGTAAAGTATGGTGTGTATTTGGATGCGGCGGTGACCGGGATCGTACAAAACGTCCGTTGATGGGGAAAATTGCTGCGCGTTACAGTGATCATTCGTTTATTACTTCCGATAATCCGCGAACAGAGGACCCAAAAGTGATTTTGAAAGACATCGAACAAGGGTTGATTGACGAAGGTGTACCCGCAGAACGATACGAATTGATCGTGGATCGCAGAACTGCAATTCATAAAGCTGTTGAAATGGCAAGCCCTGACGATGTAGTATTGATTGCGGGAAAAGGTCATGAGACTTACCAGTTGATCGGAAAAACGGTGCATGAATTCGATGACCGCATCGTAGCCAAAGAAGCGATAAGGGGTTTATCCAAGTGATGAAAAGAACAATCGGTCAGATTGCATCTATGTGTGGAGGAACACTTCACGGAGAAGCGGACGCCGAACAGATGGTCGAAGGCGTTTTTACAGATTCTCGCAGGCCGCAGAGCCAAGGGTTGTTTGTTCCACTCGTGGGCGAACGGTTTGATGGACATAATTATGTGCAGCAGATCGTAAGCGAGGCAGGTGCAGCTGCATTTTTATGGCAAAAGGATCATGGAGCACCTCCGGCTGAGAATGCTATTGAGGTAGAGGATACGTTAGAAGCCCTTCAGCATCTAGCAGCTGCATACTTACGCGAAATTGGCGTTTCTGTCGTTGGGATCACGGGAAGCAACGGCAAGACGACAACGAAAGACATCGTAAACGCTCTGCTGGGCACGACTTTTAAAGTACACAAAACCGAAGGGAATTATAACAATCATATCGGTTTGCCTTTAACTGTACTTTCCATGCCGCAGGATACAGATATTCTCATTCTGGAGATGGGCATGAGTGGGCGCGGAGAGATTCGTCTGCTGGCTAATATCGCTCAACCAGATGTAGCTATCATAACGAACATAGGCGAATCGCACTTGCTGCAGCTTGGTTCTCGAACGGAAATCGCTCGTGCAAAGTTGGAGATTACAAGTGGCCTTAAGCCTGGTGGTTTGCTGATCTACAATGGGGATGAACCACTGCTTTCACAAGTGTTGGCGGAGTCTGAAACGGTCAAGCCTGAAGGTTTAAAATTGTTTGCGTTCGGGCTAGCTACAGGAAACGATGACTATCCGACTGAAATCACTTCGGATGAAGAAGGTAGCTTATTCATAACAGCCCAATCTGGCAAAGAGGCTTTCCGGCTTCCCTTGCTTGGACAGCACAATGTTGTAAATGGTTTGGCAGCACTGGCGGTAGCGCGTCATTTCAATGTCGATGCAGACCAAATACGTAAAGGGTTGTCGTCTTTAAAACTGACGGGCATGCGCATTGAGGTCGTGAACTGTCCTAATGGACTTACCGTGCTAAACGACGCTTATAATGCCAGCCCGGCTTCAATGAAGGCCGCAATTCAGACGTTGTCTGCATATAAAACGGACGGACGTAAAGTCGCCGTACTTGGTGACATGCTGGAGCTGGGACCTGAGGAAAAGCAATTCCATGAGGAAATTGGAATTTTTGCGGCAAAGCACGACGTAGAGGTACTGTATACCTACGGTGCGTTAGGCACTTCGATTGCGCAGGGTGCGCAAGGGTTGATGCCAACTGCTAACGTGCACGCTTATACAGATAAGCAAGAGCTGATCCAGCATTTGCAGGTTCATCTCCACGCCAATGATATTGTGCTGGTTAAGGCATCCAGAGGGATGCGGCTAGAAGAAATTGTGGATGCGCTGAAAAACGGTCCGCTACAGAACTGATGTTGACGAGAGGGAGACTCCCATGGATATTCAATTATTACTGCTGACGATCGTCGTATCGTTTATACTGGCGGTCATTGCCGCTCCACTGCTCATTCCGCTGCTGCGGCGAATGAAATTCGGCCAGCAGGTCCGGGATGACGGGCCACAAAGCCATCTTAAAAAGATAGGTACGCCTACAATGGGCGGTATCGTGATTCTGGTGGCTTTTACACTGACCTTTCTTAAGTTTTCAGCTATCAAAAATACGGACTTTTACGTTCTGCTGGTTGCTACGCTCGGTTTTGGGCTGATCGGCTTTTTGGACGACTATATCAAAATTGTATTCAAACGCTCGTTAGGTCTGACGGCGCGTCAAAAGCTGTTTGGGCAATTATTGTTCGGCGCAATTATGTGCTGGCTTCTGCTTAGCAATGATCATAGTACTGCGATCGGCATCCCTGGAACGTCATGGTCATTTGATTGGGGCGGCTGGTTTTATTATCCGTTCATCATTATCATGATGCTGGCGATTAGCAATGCTGTCAATTTCACGGATGGGCTGGACGGGCTGCTGTCCGGTACAAGTGCCATTGCCTTTGCTGCTTATGCCATTGTCGCGATTCAGGCAACCTCGCTTCCGGCAGCAGTATGCTCAGCGGCTATGATTGGCGCTGTACTCGGATTTCTCGTATATAATGCTCATCCAGCCAAGGTGTTTATGGGTGATACAGGCTCGCTGGGAATCGGCGGCGCCATAGGTGCCATTGCCATCGTTACGAAAAGCGAAATTTTGTTCCTCATTATCGGTGGTGTATTCGTAATTGAAATGCTGTCCGTAGTCTTGCAAGTAGCTTCCTTTAAAACACGTGGCAAGCGTATTTTCAAAATGAGCCCAATTCATCATCACTTCGAGCTGTCCGGCTGGTCCGAATGGCGCGTAGTTATTACATTCTGGGCTGTAGGACTGCTGTTGGCAGGACTCGGACTTTATCTCAACAAGGGGTTGTAGACAAATGAACCATCCAGACGCATACAGAGATCAGGAAGTCGTCATTATCGGTCTGGCTAAAAGCGGCGTGCAAGTTGCCAAGGTGCTGCACCAGGCCGGAGCCAAGCTGACAGTCAATGATAAAAAGGATAGGAAACAATGTCCCGAAGCTTCTGAATTAGAGGCTTTGGGAATTTCCGTTTTATGTGGGGGTCACCCAGAAGGGCTAATTCATCCTGGAGTGAAGCTGGTTGTCAAAAATCCAGGGATTCCTTATACGGCCCCTCCCGTACAGAAAGCTGTCGAGCTCGGCATTGAGGTCGTGACCGAGGTTGAGGTCGCCTACCATCTATGTAAAGCTCCGATCATCGGAATTACTGGCTCCAACGGAAAGACGACCACGACCACTTGGGTAGGCAAGCTGTTGGAAGCATCCGGCATGAATCCAATCGTGGCTGGTAATATCGGTACGCCCGTATGTGAGGCGGCTGTGGATGCCAAGTCGGACGAGTGGATGGTTGTGGAGCTGAGCAGCTTTCAGTTAAAAGGAACAAAAGATTTCAAGCCCACTGTGGCCTGCCTGCTCAATGTAGCTGAGACCCATTTGGACTACCACGGAGGCATGGAGGACTACGTTGCATCCAAGGCGCGTCTATTTGCCAATCAAACGGCAGCGGATACTGCGGTGGTGAACTGGGATGACCCTGTCTGCCGGGAGCTCGTACCCTATATAAAAGCGAAGCTGCTTCCGTTCTCTATGACAGAACGTTTGCAGGAAGGGTTGTTCGCTGACCCGCCATACATACCGGATGTGACGGACGATATTGAACGTAGCATCGTATACCGCGATGGAAATGGTGTGCTGCATCCCATTATAGGCGTAGCTGAGATTGGACTTCCCGGTCGTTTTAACGTAGAAAATGCTCTTGCTGCTTGCGCAATCGCCATTGCTGCAGGCGCAGAATCAGCGAATTTGGCGGAACCATTAAGTACTTTTCGCGGCGTCGAACATCGGCTTGAATATGTTTTAGAACACGCTGGTGTAGCTTATTACAATAACTCCAAAGCAACCAATTCGAAAGCAACAATGATGGCCTTATCCTCCTTTAAGCAACCGATTGTACTCATTGCCGGAGGATTGGATCGCGGCTCTGATTATACAGAGCTCGTACCTTCCTTGCAGGAAGGTGTGAAAGCCGTTGTGCTCTTGGGTGAGACACGGCATAAGCTGGCTGAGCGGGCCCATCAGGCCGGAATAGAGCATGTCAAGGTCGTCGATAATGGGGAGGATGCCGCCGCTACGCTCGTGGAGGCTGTGAACAAGGCTGCTGAATTTGCTGAGACGGGAGATGTAGTATTACTCTCACCCGCCTGTGCAAGCTGGGATATGTTCCGATCCTATGAAGAGCGTGGACGTATTTTTAAAGAGGCGGCGCATAAATTGTAAGTAGGGGGGTTGGATAAGCCCCTACTTTTATGCAAGGGGTGGCCTCCTGATGAAGCAATCTCGTCCAGCGCCGGATCTATGGCTTTTCGTTTGTATTGTAAGCTTATTAGCCATCGGCATGGTTATGGTATACAGTGCGGGCGCCGTCCTCGCTTTTCACGAGTACGGGGACTCCTACTATTTTGTAAAGCGGCAATTGCTGTTTGCAGGGCTCGGCCTTGTAGCGATGTACTTTACTGCCAGAACGGACTACCGGATCTGGCAGAAATATGCCAAGGTCGTGTTGTTGATCTGTCTAGCGCTACTGGTTGCCGTATTAATTCCCGGCATTGGTGTAGTAAGAGGCGGGGCACGAAGCTGGCTCGGTATTAGCTCTTTCGGCATTCAGCCTTCCGAGTTTATGAAGCTGGGTATGATTCTTTTTCTCGCTCGTTGGCTCAGTCGTCCTGACTATGATATTAGCTCTTTTACGCGCGGCCTGTTGCCCCCGCTTGGACTCATGGGACTGGCTTTTGGGCTTATTATGCTCCAGCCCGATTTGGGCACAGGCACGGTAATGATGGGAGCGTCCATGCTCATCGTATTTACGGCAGGCGCGCGTATGAAGCATCTCGGTCTGCTGGCTTTGTCGGGAGCAGCAGGGTTTGCTGCACTGATTGCAGCTGCGCCTTATCGACTCCAGCGCATCACCGCTTTTCTGGACCCTTGGTCCGATCCGCTTGGCGCAGGCTATCAAATTATTCAATCGCTATATGCGATTGGTCCTGGCGGGCTGGCGGGCTTGGGACTCGGCATGAGTCGACAAAAATATAGCTACGTTCCTGAGCCGCAGACTGATTTTATTTTTTCCATTTTGGCGGAGGAGCTTGGCTTTATCGGTGGAATGACGGTGCTGGGGCTCTTTTTGGTCCTCGTATGGAGAGGAATGCGTGTCGCTATAACTATTCCGGATACCTATGGCAGTTTGCTTGCGGTGGGTATTGTCGCAATGGTCGCCGTACAGGTCGTCATTAATATTGGTGTCGTTATCGGTTTAATGCCGGTGACAGGAATAACACTGCCCTTAATCAGCTATGGAGGTTCTTCTCTGACCTTAATGCTAACAGCTCTGGGCATTTTACTAAATTTATCACGTTATGCGAGGTGAACGTTTATGCGCGTCGTGTTGAGCGGCGGCGGTACCGGAGGGCATATTTATCCGGCGCTGGCCGTAGCCAGACAGTGCGAAGAGATTGATCCGGACGCTGAATTTTTATACATTGGCGGTCAACGAGGACTCGAAAGCAAGTTGGTTCCTCAGGAAAAAATTCCATTTGAGGCTATTGATATCACAGGATTTCGCCGCAGCTTGTCTGTGGAAAATATAAAAACGATCATGCGCTTTTTCAAAGGGGTTCGCAGATCCAAAGCATTATTAAAGAAATTTAAGCCAGATGTCGTTATTGGCACTGGGGGATATGTATGCGGACCCGTCGTTTATGCAGCTTCCAAGTTGGGAATTCCCAGCATTATTCATGAGCAAAATGCAATTCCAGGGTTGACTAATACATTTCTGAGTCGCTATGTGGATACAGTGGCTGTTAGCTTTGAAGGCTCAGAAGGAGCTTTCCCCAAAGCTAAAAATGTACTGTACACTGGGAACCCGCGTGCTACAACAGTTCGTTTGGCTAACCGGGATCGGGGATTTGCTACAATTGGGGTTCCGATGAACAGTTCGGTCGTCCTTGTGGTCGGTGGCAGCAGGGGAGCGAAGGCCATTAATGACGCCATGATTGCAATGGCTCCGCAACTTTCACAACTGAAAGACGTCCATTTTGTATATGTAACCGGTGAATCTTATTATGAGCAAACGCTGGATAGCATACGGAATCAGATCGGCTCATTGCCCAATCATCTACATGTGCTTCCCTATATTCACAATATGCCAGAGGTGCTGGCTTGTACCTCATTAATTGTTAATCGCGCAGGTGCTTCCTTCTTGGCAGAGATCACATCGTTGGGCATTCCGTCTATTCTGATCCCATCACCTAATGTGACGAATAACCATCAGGAGGCTAATGCTCGTACACTTGAAAAGGCAGGCGCATCCGTCATGATTGTAGAAAAGGAACTGAGTGGTCCGGCTCTGTTTCAATCTATAGCGGGAATTATGAAGGATGAGGCACGGCGAAGTCGCATGGCAGAGTCGGCGTCTGCGCTCGGCAAGCCTGACTCAGCAGATATTTTAGTAAAAGAAATGGAACGTCTTGCCCATAAAAGGTAGTCTGCAGCGCAGAATTGGGCGGTTGTCACACACCGGATGGTATTTACATAGGATACCCTATAGATTGTGACCATCACTCAGGCTGCCGGTTGTCAGGTGAGAGCCTTACAACCATGCTGGGCAAGCAACAAGGAGGTTTCAGTACAATGCAGCAATGGATGCCATTATTAGCGGAGCATGATATCGGAAAAGTGCTGGAGCATGAGCCGCTGTCCAAATATACGACATGGAAGATTGGAGGCCCTGCGGATGCACTTGTCATCCCGGATACCAAAGAGCAGCTGGCAAGAGTTTTGAAGCTGGCTAGCGAGCACGGAATTCCCTGGATGCAGTTGGGGCGGGGCTCCAACATGCTCGTCTCTGACAAAGGGATACGGGGACTTGTGATCAAGCTGGGGCCAGGATTTGATTATGTTCATTTTGAGAATGAACAGATCGTTGCTGGAGGAGGCGTTTCACTGGTCAAACTGTGCGTTATGGCCAGCAAGCAGGGCCTGTCCGGTCTTGAATTTGCTGGTGGTATCCCAGGATCAGTCGGTGGGGCTGTCTACATGAACGCCGGTGCCCATGGGTCTGATGTGTCACAAATATTCCAGTCCGCTGAGATTGTGCTGGATACAGGGGAATTGGCTGTGTACGATGCTGACAATATGCATTTCAGCTATCGTCACTCCGTGTTGCATGAGCAACGTGGAATGGTGACAGAGGCAGTGTTTCGGATGAAGCGGGGCGATCGGGAGGAAATTTCATCAGCGCTTGCGGCTTTTAAAGACCGCCGTCGGCTGACCCAGCCGCTACAGTTAGCTTGTGCAGGAAGCGTGTTCCGTAATCCTCCAGGTGACTATGCTGCTCGTCTTATTGAGAGCGCAGGTCTCAAGGGCTTGAAGGCGGGAGGCGCTGAGGTATCTGTACAGCATGCCAATTTCATTGTAAATACCGGTCAAGCGACAGCAGAGGACGTGCTTACCCTAATGAAGCATATTCAAAGTACAATATCATCTCAAACCGGCATCAAGCTAGTTCCGGAGGTTTTCGTAGTGGGTGAGCGGTAAACTCGGAGGTGATACATTGGACAAATTGGTGATTGAGGGAGGCCGTCCCCTGTCAGGCACCATACGTATCCATGGGGCAAAAAATGCGGCACTACCTATTCTTGCAGCGAGCTTACTTGCACAAGGTAAGGTAGAAATTCGGAATGTGCCCCATCTTTTAGACATTAAGGTCATGCTGCACATCCTTGAAAGACTCGGCTGTACATGCCGACATGAAGAGGAAACGGTATACGTGGATACGTCGTCCGTCCGAACGTTCCAAATTCCGGAAGATTTGATGAAGCAAATGCGCTCATCTATCTTTCTGATGGGACCGCTGCTCGCCAGATATGGAGAAGTTTCCATTTACCAGCCCGGAGGCTGCGCCATAGGCGAGCGCAAAATTGATCTTCACCTAGAGGGCTTAAAAGCTCTTGGCGCAGAGATAGAGGAAAAAGACGAGCAAATTACGTTTCGAGCCCACAAGCTAATCGGCTCGGACATCCACATGGATTTCCCGAGTGTAGGTGCAACGGAAAATATTATGATGGCCGCTGCGTTGGCTGAAGGACGAACAACGATCACCAATGCAGCGAGGGAACCGGAGATTCAGGATCTGCAAAACTTCTTGAATGCCATGGGAGCCCGTATTATTGGTGCTGGAACCGACACGATTACAATCACGGGGGTCAGCCGCCTCAATCCGTGTACGTATGAGGTCATTCCTGACCGCATAGTAGCTGGAACGGTTATGATTGCAGCTGCAGCTACACGAGGAAGTGTGTCGCTGACCCACTGCAATCCATCCCACTTGTCTGCTCTGATTCACGTCCTCAGGCGGGCTGGTGTTCAAATCGGCATCTTGAATGATATAATGACCGTAAGTTGTATGAGTCGTCCCAAAGCAGTGGAGAGGATCGTTACCTCCCCTTACCCGTCTTTTCCGACAGATTTGCAATCTCAGGTCATGGTTCTGCTTTCTTTGGCGGACGGATTTAGTGTCATGAAAGAGACCGTCTTCGAAAGCCGATTCAAACATGTGGATGAACTAAATGTAATGGGTGCTGATATTACGGTTGATGCAAATGCTGCTTTTATAAGAGGAGTTTCTCGTCTGTACGGGGCTACGGTAGAGGCTACCGATCTGCGGGCAGGGGCAGCGCTGGTCATAGCGGGTCTAGCGGCTCAAGGACGTACTATTGTCGAGCAGGTTCATCATATTGACAGAGGGTATGACCGGATCGAACGTCTTTTCCAGGGACTGGGTGCCCGAATGAGCCGTCAGTCTCCGGTGCCGGAGCACCTGGATTTCGTAAATTAATGCCTGTAATGTCCCTCCGTTAACGGGGGGACAAAAGGCTTTTGTGGAGAGAAGCTATGCCAAATGCTCAAATACCTGTTCTTAAAAAGAACAGAACGAAAAAAAGAACAAGCCGGAAGATTGCTATTCTTCTCATTTTGTTGTTTATCGTACTGCTCGCTGTTCTCTTTTTCCGTTCTTCGTTGAGTCGGGTTTCTGAAATTCGTTTTGATGGTAATGTATTTTCGACCCGAGATCAGCTTCTTAATCGAAGCGGTCTGGCTGTTGGAGACCAGTATTTCGGAGTCAGTTCATCCGACATCTCTGAGAAGCTGCGGGAAATTCAATCGATACAGCAAGTCACAGTGGACAAGCAGTTTCCGGGTATTATTGCTATTCACATTAAAGAGTTTGCTACGGTCGCTTACGAGTTGCAGAGTGATGGGAGCCTTCGTGCTATTCTAGCCAATGGGACAAGCGTGAGCGTGGGGAGTAGCGGAATAGCTGTTGAGAAGCCTATTTTGACCAAATGGAAATCTGATGATCCGTACAAAGCGAAGCTGTGTGATGCTTTATCGCGCATTCCGGGGGAATGGACAGCCGATATTTCGGAAATCATTCCCGCACCGATTCCTTCTTTTCCGGATCGCATCAAAATGTACACACGTTCCCAGTTTGAGGTTATTACAACCGTTTCCCTACTGAATTCTAAAATCAGTTATTTGAACCAGGTGCTAGAAACAGAAGATCCAGGTTTGATCACCATGTTGGAGGCGGATTCCTACGTTCCGTTCAAACCGGATACGAGTGAAGAGGGCCAAGAAAAAGATACTACTCAGTGATGTGAAAAAATGCTAGAATTGATTTTATGGGTAATAGACTTGCCTCCTTCTTTTTTCTTCAAATTTTTATGTGACTGCAACCATAAATTGGCTTCTAAAAAATTTGTAGAAAAAAGAGGGAAAGCATGGAGTTTGTTGAATATGTACAGAGTGTGTTTAAAGAACGAAATTCATTTTGGAGTCAGGAGGTGCCACAGACTTGAGCAACAATGACATCATTGTTAGTTTGGACATCGGTACATCCAAAGTTCGGGCTATTATTGGGGAAATGAATAATGGAACCTTTAATATTATTGGAGTTGGATCTGCCGACTCGGAAGGGATTCGCAAAGGTGCAATTGTAGACATTGATCAAACCGTGCAATCAATCCGTAACGCCGTGGATCACGCAGAACGCATGGTTGGTATTCAAATAACAGAAGTGTATGTGGGGATTTCAGGCAATCATATTGGCCTGCAAAATAGTCATGGCGTAGTAGCCGTGTCCAACGAGGACCGTGAAATCGGTGAGGAGGACATTGAGCGTGTACTGAAGGCAGCTGAGGTTATTGCCGTACCACCGGAGAGAGAAATTATTGACGTGGTAGCCAAGCAGTATGTCGTGGATGGCCTTGAAGGCATTCAGGACCCTCGCGGTATGATTGGAGTTCGTCTCGAAGTAGAGGCTACGATTGTTACTGGAGGCAAGACCCCGATACATAATCTGTTGCGCTGCGTTGAGAAAGCCGGCTTGAGGATTAAAGATCTGGTCTTGCTGCCTCTTGGAGCCGGACAATTGTCTCTTTCGAAGGATGAAAAGGTGATGGGTTCAGTGCTGGTGGATATTGGTGCAGGATCTACGAATGTTGCCATTTTCCAGGAAGGGACGATTGTTGCCACATCAACACTTCCGATTGGTGGAGAATTTGTAACCAATGATATTGCCTACGGACTGAGAACCCTTACCGATCAAGCCGAAAAAGTAAAGCTTAAATACGGCTGCGCATGGTATGATGATGCGGCAGCCGATGTCGTCTTTAAAGTGACGCGTATCGGCAGTAATGTGGATAAGGAATTCAACCAGCAGGATTTGGCTGCTATTATTGAGCCGAGAGTGCAGGAAATTTTTCAACTCATTCTGGCGGAAGTTAAGCGCTTGGGTTACACAGAGCTTCCGGGAGGTTATATACTTACCGGAGGCACCGTCTCCATGCCTGGTGTACTTCAGGTGGCACAAAGCGAACTGGCCGCTTCCGTAAGGATCGCCGTACCTGATTTTATCGGTGTAAGGGATCCGGGCTACACGAGCGGAGTTGGAATCTTGCATAATGCTATTCGTTACTATCGCGGAAGATCGACTAGCGTTAGCAACAGTGGCGGAAGTACCAAGAAGCCGACTAACCGAACCAAAAGCAGTAGTCCCGCTGCGGAAGGCGAGCAAAAGCAGGGGTTGATTGAACGCTTAAAAAATATGTTCAGTGAATTTATATAACGTTCATTGCTAATTATGCCAATCATGGACGGGCCATCCATGCACATTGAGGGGGAGATGGAATAGTATGTTGGAATTTGATTTTGAAATGGAGAGCTTGGCTCAAATTAAAGTGATCGGCGTCGGAGGCGGCGGCAGCAATGCGGTTAACCGAATGATCGAAAATGGTGTTCAGGGTGTGGAGTTCATTACAGTCAATACAGATGCCCAGGCACTTCATTTAGCAAAGTCTGAGCATAAGCTTCAAATTGGGGATAAGCTGACCCGCGGTCTGGGTGCCGGCGCTAACCCCGATGTGGGTAAAAAAGCGGCTGAAGAGTCGCGTGAGCTCATTATGAATACGCTCAAAGGTGCGGATATGGTATTCGTAACGGCAGGAATGGGTGGCGGTACTGGAACCGGAGCGGCTCCTGTCATTGCTGAAATTGCCAAGGAATGCGGCGCGCTGACTGTAGGCGTGGTAACCCGACCATTCACGTTTGAAGGGCGTAAGCGTTCCAATCAAGCTGAACTTGGTATTGAGGGATTAAAAGAAAAAGTAGACACTTTGATTGTAATCCCGAATGACCGTTTGCTTGAAATTGTGGACAAGAAAACCCCAATGTTGGAAGCATTCCGTGAAGCAGACAATGTTCTGCGTCAGGCGGTTCAAGGTATTTCAGATTTGATCGCTGTACCGGGTCTAATCAACCTCGACTTTGCTGACGTTAAGACGATCATGACGGAGCGGGGCTCCGCTTTGATGGGGATTGGCGAAGCAACTGGTGAAAATCGTGCGGCTGAAGCAGCACGCAAGGCTATCATGAGCCCGTTGTTGGAGACATCCATTGAAGGTGCTCGTGGTGTGATTATGAACATCACTGGCGGCAACAACCTGTCTTTGTATGAGGTTAATGAGGCAGCTGAAATTGTAACATCGGCTTCCGATCCGGAAGTAAACATGATTTTCGGTGCTATCATTGACGAAGAGTTGAAAGAAGAGATCAAGGTTACTGTCATTGCCACTGGCTTTGAAGGCAAGCCAAGTCAACCGGCACCGGGACGTAAACCGGCAGCCAACCCGGCCACTTCCGAATCGGCGGAAAAAGGCTCTCCTAACTTGCGTCCATTTGGTAACACTCAAAGCAGTGACCAATTAGACATTCCTACATTCTTACGTAACCGTTCGCGCAATAATAATAACGATAACTAGTTTCAATTCGGATTGCCCGCATTCTCCCTGGAGATGCGGGCTTCTTTCTGTTTTCCGTATCCTGTAGTTCAGGCGCTTCTCCTCTTTCCGACAAAATTAGTCGGTCACCGTCCCCACCGTTAGACAGACTTTGAACAGCATGACTACTATACTTAATCCTATCCTGCAAACGCTGGGCGGGTGAAGCCTTGGTTTTTTATATCGACTTGATTTTTTTGGCCAATTTGTTCATTGATGCTGTGTTGCTGATGGTCACCGCTTGGATGAGAAAAATCCGTCCAGTGTGGTGGAGGTTGATGACTTCAGCTGGAATCGGCGCAATGTATGTGGTCATGATGTTTGTGCCGGAACTGTCCTTTTTATTTACGTTCCTGATCAAACTGGCATTATCGGTCATAATGCTGCTGGTGGCTTTTGGATTTGGCAGCATGCAAAAGTATCTTCGTACAATGGGTGCTTTTTACATGATCAATTTTGTAGCTGCAGGTGGCATTTTGGGGATGCATTATTTACTCCAAAATACGGGGGAATTGTTTAACGGCATCTGGTACACAGCTTCGGGCGGAATGTCCTTTGAACTCAAAATCGCATTCTGGTTTATTTTATGCGCATTTGGCGGAGTGATGCTTTTCTTTCGTATTGTGCAGTCCTCAAAGCAGCGCACAGAAAGGATGAGTGGGTTTCTGGGACAAGTGCAGGTATGGATTGGGCAGGATCATATTGAGTGTACAGGCTTGTTGGATACAGGTAATCAGCTCTATGATCCTTTGACCCGAACCCCGGTGATGGTCATGGAGGCGGCCTTGTGGGAATCGCATTTGCCCGCCTCTTGGCTCCGAAAATGTTCTGAGGGTAATGCTGACCAACTGGTGATGGAACTGGGGGACGAATCGTTTAGCTGGCAGGATCGTGTTCGTCTCGTCCCGTATCGTGCAATTAACCGCAATCATTCCTTTATGCTGGCCCTTAAACCAGACCGGGTAGAGGTGGTGATGAATGGGGTTCATTTTGTACATCATCGAGTGTTGATTGGCTTGGACGGGGGGACATTGTCGGCAGAGGGTAAGTATCGCGCCATCATCCACCCGGATGTGACGGCACAAGAAGGGGGCAGTGCTGATACCAACCAGAAACAAGATGCACATATTGGTGAGCATTTTACAGAATCAGGATGACAGAGAATAAACACAAAATGATGTTTGAAGGCGACGAGAAATATCCAATGGTGAAATGGGCGGAGCACAGCTGGAATTGCACTATTTTCAAAAGGGGGAGAATGATATGCGGGAACAGATGAAATTGAAGATGAAAATTAGGTTAGCATTGCAATTGCAATATTATCGTATTTTATTTTTATTTGGGCTGAAAAGTGAAGAAATTTATTATATTGGCGGCAGCGAGGCGCTCCCCCCACCGCTGACGAGAGACGAAGAAGAATATTTGCTGGGAAAACTTTCTTCTGGAGATGCGGCAGTACGGTCGATGCTAATCGAAAGAAATTTGCGGTTAGTCGTATATATTGCCCGTAAATTTGAGAATACCGGCATCAACATTGAGGATCTCGTATCCATCGGTGCTATTGGACTAATCAAAGCGGTTAACACTTTTGATCCGGAGAAGAAAATCAAACTTGCCACATACGCCTCTCGATGCATTGAGAATGAGATTCTGATGTATTTGCGTCGCAATAGTAAAACGAGAACGGAAGTTTCTTTTGATGAGCCCCTGAATATTGACTGGGATGGTAACGAGTTGTTGCTTTCTGATGTGATGGGCACGGAAAATGATACCATTTACCGTAATATTGAGGAGCAGGTGGACCGTAAATTATTGCATAAGGCACTGGATAAATTGACGGATCGAGAGCGTTTGATTATGGAGCTCCGCTTCGGCTTACAAGACGGAGAGGAGAAGACACAGAAGGATGTTGCTGACCTGTTGGGTATCTCGCAATCGTATATTTCGCGTCTGGAAAAGCGAATTATAAAGCGCTTACGAAAAGAATTCAATAAAATGGTATAATGCATGGGTATATCCGGAAGCGATGGAAACGGCGAATAAAAAAATGCCCTCAGGAGATAATGTACATTAATGTTGCTCCTTGGGAGGTAAGACACGATGACCCGAAACAAAGTGGAAATTTGCGGTGTGGATACCGCCAAACTGCCGGTATTAACCAATGCAGAAATGCGCGAGTTGTTCACATCACTTCAGCAAAATAATGAACGATCAGCCAGAGAAAAATTGGTCAACGGCAATCTCCGGCTCGTCCTGAGTGTGATTCAACGATTTAACAATCGGGGAGAGTTTGTGGACGATTTGTTTCAGGTAGGATGTATCGGCCTAATGAAGGCGATTGATAATTTTGACCTTTCGCAAAACGTAAAGTTCTCCACTTATGCGGTGCCGATGATTATCGGAGAGATCCGCCGTTATTTGCGGGATAACAATCCGATCCGTGTGTCTCGTTCGTTACGAGATATTGCATATAAGGCGCTTCAGGTGCGGGACAGTCTGACGAATCTGAACTCGCGGGAACCAACGATTTTTGAAATTTCAGAGGCACTGAATGTGCCTAAAGAAGACGTTGTGTTCGCGTTGGATGCGATTCAGGATCCGGTTTCGCTGTTCGAGCCGATATATCACGACGGGGGCGACCCAATCTATGTGATGGATCAGATCAGTGATGACAGAAATAAAGACGTCTCATGGATTGAGGAAATCGCTCTGCGGGAAGCGATGCATCGCCTGGGCCAGCGTGAAAAGATGATATTGTCTATGCGTTTTTATGAAGGAAAGACGCAAATGGAGGTTGCCGACGAAATCGGTATCTCTCAAGCCCAGGTTTCAAGATTAGAGAAGTCGGCTATACAGCAAATGCAAAAACATGTAAAGTCCTAATGAAATGAATGCTTGAATGATCCAGCGATAAAAACGATCCTACTTGGATCGTTTTTGCGTTTACAGGACATTTTTTGGGCTCTTCCGCTCATATAGTGAAATAAAGGATGTGATGCGTGTGAGTGCACCGGAAACGTCAGTAAGAGCAATGAAAATTTCCGAGTTTCAAACCAAGGATGTCATTAACATTGTAGATGGACGACGCCTCGGACAAATCAGTGATTTGGAGATTGACGTGCGGCAGGGGAAAATTGAAGCCATTGTGGTTCCAGGCAGCAGTCGTTTTATGGGCTGGTTTGGAGGCGGAAGCGAGTTGGTCATTCCGTGGCGCAACATTGTGAAAATTGGTTCGGATGTTGTGCTTGTACGACTGGAAGGATTGCAAGAGCCGCCGGGTGAAGGGGAAGAAAAGTTGTATATCGAACGTCAAGAGCGGAGTGACCGAAGGGGCTTCTGAACTTGCAGATCTACGTATTTTAGTGTGTTGTGAAGACACGGCGGCGGCTTTTTGGTACACTGGGCAGTAGAGGTGAGAATGAATGGAACCATTTGTAGTGAATACCGAGGCTACGGGGACAAAGCCAATGCAAGATGGTGGACGTCCCGTACCGGAGTTGTTATATATTCAATCTTGGGAGCGACAGGTTCAGGGATTAACAGCGGGTTTTACAGGTCGTCATGGCGGTGTCAGTGAGGTGCCCTACGCTAGTCTGAACTGTGCGTTTCATGTAGGGGATGACCCCGAGAAAGTCATTCGTAATCGGCAGCTCATTGCTGAGCAACTTGGTTTTGCTGCTGAAGCATGGACGTGCGGTGAGCAGGTTCATGGTCATCATGTTGCTGTCGTCAAGGCTGCTGATCGCGGGCGGGGCTTTAGGGATCGTGCATCCGCTTTTCAGGACACAGATGGACTTTTGACGAATGTACCTGGCATTTTGCTGACGTCCTTTTATGCAGACTGTGTACCATTATATTTTTGTGATCCAGTGCGCCGTGTGATTGGGTTGGCGCATGCAGGCTGGAAGGGAACCGTTGCGGAAATTGCATTGAAAATGGTGCAGACCATGCAGAACGAATATGGATCTCAGACGTCTGATATACTAGCAGCTATCGGTCCTTCTATTGGTTCTGAATCCTATGAGGTGGATGAGTACGTGATGAGCCAAATTCGGGTTTTGGAGCATGATTGCCCGGGTAATGATAAATGGGAAGGTTCTGTTTACTTCCCCTTAACCGACGGAAAAACACTACTTGACTTGAAACAATGCAATCGACACATTATGATGAAAGCAGGAATATTGCCGAGCCATATCGAATGTACTACCTTATGCACGAGTAGCCGTAGCGATTTGTTTTTTTCATATCGCAAAGAAGGCGGTGTCACAGGAAGAATGGCGAGTTGGATTGGTCTGGAAGAGAGGTGAGTCCTCCCGTGTCTTTGGAGGAACGAATTAAAGAAGTGAATGCCTGTGTAGAAGCGGCATGTGCCCGAAGCGGACGTTCGCGTGATGAAGTTAATGTGATCGCTGTCACGAAATATGTTTCGGCGGCGACAATGACATCTGTATTGGATAGCAATCTGGAGCATGTGGGCGAAAATCGCTGGCAGGATGCTGCGGATAAATGGAGCAAGTTGGGTGACCGGGGAACGTGGCATTTTATTGGTCATCTCCAAACGAATAAGGTTAAAGATGTGATTGGAAAATTTAAATTTATACATTCGCTTGACCGCCTATCGCTCGCTCAGGAATTGGACAAGAAAGCAGCCGCTCTGGGATTGCGAGTTAAAGCTTTTGTGCAAGTCAATATTTCTGGAGAAATGTCCAAATATGGCTTGTCCTCTGAGGCGGTTGCCCCCTTCTTGGAACAAATTCGCGAGTTAGAGCATGTGGACGTGATTGGCTTGATGACGATGGCTCCTCATGAAGAAGACCCGGAAAAAACTCGGCCTGTGTTTCGGGGATTGCGTGAATTACGGGATACGTTAAATGGACAAGCCTTGACCAGAGAACCCATCGTTCACTTGTCAATGGGGATGTCCAATGATTTTGAAGTGGCAGTTGAAGAGGGAGCGACCTGGCTGCGGCTTGGTTCCGTACTGGTCGGACGAGAGGAGGATTTCCATTGGGCGTAATGAATAAGTTCATGAACTTTCTGGGGCTTCAGGAAGAAGAGGAAGTTATAGAGCGAGAGGTTATGAATACGCCGGAAGATCAAGAAATTGAAACCCCAAGCTTTGATAAACGTAAGAACCAGAAGGGCACTAATGTTGTCAGCATCCATTCACAGAAAAATGTGAAAGTTGTCCTGTATGAGCCGCGTTCTTATGATGAAGCACAGGAAATTGCCGACCATATCCGTTCCCATCGCACCGTCGTAGTTAATTTGCAACGAATTCGCAAGGATCAGGCGCTGCGCATTATTGATTTTTTGAGTGGTACTGTGTATGCACTGGGTGGTGGTATTTCCAAGGTCGGGAATAATATTTTTCTGTGTACACCAGATACGGTTGAGATTCAAGGCTCTATTACGGAAATACTGGCTGACACTGAACAAGAACTTAACAGAATGAGGTGAACTTTTCTTGATCGAGGTAATTTACTGGCTATTTCAGATTTATTCGTACATGATCATTGCATATGTTCTGCTGTCTTGGCTTCCTAATGCCAGAGAGAGTGTAATTGGTGATTTACTTGCCAAGTTTGTGGAGCCGTATTTGTCTCCTTTTCGCAGATTTATACCGCCAATCTTCGGGATGATTGATATTTCGCCCATCGTTGCGCTGATTGCTCTGCGTTTTGCGTCATACGGCTTGATTTCTTTAATTGGTAATTTCGTCTAGGAGGAGTTATGCGAACTGAGATTTATGAGCATTTTCACCCGGATGAACGGGACTATGTGGATCGCGCTTCCGAATGGATCAGTCATGCGGGAGCTTATCATGAGCAGAAGCTGACTGATTTTTTGGACCCGCGCCAACAGTACATATTGGAGACACTTGCTTCGAAGGAAGATAAGGTCACGATTAGGTTAGATGGCGGATACATGGCTTCGGAACGAAAGCGGGCGCTTATTGCGCCCGATTATTCGTATTTGGACGGTGAGGAGATGGGGATTCAGGTCCTTTCCATCACATCTGACGATCATAAAATAGGTACCCTTGAGCACGGTGATTATCTAGGTGCCCTACTGGGGCTTGGAATCAAACGTGGGAAAATCGGGGACATTCATGTACTGGATGATGGGTGCCATGTATTGGTAGCTTCAGAGATTGGTGATTTTATGACGATGCATTTACAGCAGGTACATCGTGTTCATGTATGGACAGAACTGTTGCCTGTAGCGAGTCTGCGAACAAAGGAAGTTGCATTAGATGCGCTAGATCTGACGGTCGCTTCTTTGCGCCTAGACGGTATTGCCAGCGACGTGTACAAGCTAAGCCGAAGTAAAATATTAACACCGATTCGGGCGGGGCGGTGCCGGGTAAATTGGAAGGTGGAGGAGAATCCATCCACTCCACTTAAAGCGGGGGACGTTATTTCCATGCAGGGTTTTGGGCGTTTCAAAGTGCTTGAAACAGACGGGATGACAAAAAAGGGAAGATTCCGTGTCAAAATTGGTAAGTTTGTATAGCTGTAGGCAGGAATCACGAGCTTTCTGTCGAAAGAATTAAGCTATAGCGAAGAACTGGAACGATTTTGCTCTGTACAGTATTCACAAAACGGGGTATGATGACCGATAGATGATAGTGAGCGTCGTGACGCGGAAAATGTATTTTTTGTCAATCTTATAGGAGGTGGACGGCATGCCATTAACGCCATTGGATATACATAACAAGGAATTTGCCCGCCGGCTTCGCGGTTATGATGAGGATCAGGTTAATGAATTTTTGGATCAGGTGATCAAAGATTACGAGGGCGTTATTCGTGAAAATAAAGAACTGAGCACCGAGTTGTTGAACGTACAGGAGAAGCTCGATCATTTCGCGACGATTGAAGATACGCTGAGTAAGACGATTATCGTAGCGCAGGAAGCGGCTGATGAAGTTCGTAACAACGCCAAGAAAGAATCCCAACTGATCGTGAAGGAAGCGGAAAAAAATGCGGACCGTATTGTGAACGAAGCATTGTCCAAATCCCGCAAGATTGCGTTGGAGGTTGAAGAACTGAAGAAGCAGGCCTCGATTTACCGAGCACGGTTTCGTACACTGGTGGAAGCACAGCTTGACTTGTTAAGCCAAGACGGCTGGGAAGCACTTGAAAACCGGGAACGCGAAGTACTGGAGCGCGAGCGTGAGATGAAAGAAATTTACTAATTTCATTGCTGACAAGCTTTTATCAGGCTTTGTTAGGGTTGACTTTTATCTTTAAACAGGCTATAACTGTAAATACTATACTGAATTCAATGATTATCCGTCTGTCGGCTGATGATTGTTATTCAATGCAACGATGTTGCTGATTTCAATGAATTTAACATGTTTAATTCGTTGATGGGAACGAGTACGTCATGATTTGTCCCTCAGAGAGTTGGCCTTCCGGTGCAAGCCAACGTTCAGAACATGACCGAAGATCCTCCCGGAGAAGTGAGCTGAAGCGCTTAAGATTTATGGCGTGTGTAAGCAATCACCGTTTGCCATGCGTTATAATGGCGCCCTGCTGTAGTTGAGTGGGGCTCAGAGAGCCGTGATGAGACTGTATTTTTAATGGTCTGTTTTTACGGAATCAGGGTGGTAACGCGAGCACAGTCTCGTCCCTTTACAGGGATGGGGCTTTTTTTGTTGCTTTTTTTAGGAAATGCTAGAGAAATCAATGATGAGCAGAGAGGGAGTATGACGGTATGAACAGAGTGGATGTTAAAGAAAAAGCACGGTCTCGTGACCTACGCATCCTGAGCAAATGGAAGCAGGAGGACACATTCCGTAAATCCATCACAAATCGTGAAGGAAAGCCAAATTTTGTGTTTTATGAAGGCCCACCAACAGCTAACGGTAAACCGCATATCGGTCACGTGCTGGGCCGTGTAATTAAGGATTTCGTCGGTCGCTATCAGACAATGAAGGGATACCGCGTCGTACGTAAGGCAGGCTGGGACACGCATGGCTTGCCGGTAGAATTGGGTGTACAAAAGCAGCTGGGAATCTCCCACAAACCTGAAATTGAAGAATACGGTGTTGAAAAGTTTATTAAAAAATGTAAGGCGAGCGTGTTTGAGTACGAGCAACAATGGCGTGATCTAACCGAAGCGATCGGATATTGGACAGACCTCGATAACCCGTACATTACATTGGATAATAACTATATCGAGAGCGTATGGAACATTTTGGCGACGATTCATGAAAAAGATCTGCTGTATCGTGGTCATCGTGTGAGTCCGTATTGCCCTGATTGTCAGACGACGCTAAGTTCTCATGAAGTAGCGCAGGGCTACAAAGATGTGAAGGATCTGAGCGCCACGGCTAAATTCAAGCTGCATAACAGTGGTGAATATGTACTGGCTTGGACGACAACACCTTGGACCTTGCCGAGTCACGTGGCGCTCGCCGTCAACCCTGAACTGGAATATGCACGTGTGAAGCAGGAAGACGGTGTATACATCGTTGCTAAAAATCTGGTTGAGGACGTAATTAAAGGCGATCATGAAGTGATTGGCACGCTATCCGGTTCAGAACTGGTTGGCCAAACGTATACCCCGCCATTTACGTATTTTCAGGTTGAGAAGGGAAATCAGATTCTGGGTGCGAAGTTTGTAACAGACTCCAGCGGTACAGGTATCGTTCATATGGCTCCAGCGCATGGTGAGGATGATTACCGGGTATGTCGTGAAAATGGTGTTGAGTTCATCAACGTGGTGGATCTTCAAGGTAACTATGTAGAGGAAATCACTGATTTTGCAGGCCGTTTTGTAAAAGACTGTGATGTAGATATTGTTAAAATGCTGTCCGAAAAAGGCTTGCTGTACAGCAAGGAAAAATACGAGCATAGCTATCCGTTCTGCTGGCGCTGCGATACTCCATTATTGTACTATGCTATGGACAGCTGGTTTATCAAAACAACTGCGATCAAGGATCAATTGATTGCCAACAACAGCGAAGTCGAATGGTACCCGGGGCATATACGTGAAGGACGTTTTGGCAAGTTTTTGGAGGAACTGGTGGATTGGAACATCAGTCGCGATCGCTATTGGGGTACACCACTAAACATCTGGGTTTGTGAAGAAACTGGAGAACAGTTCGCTCCACATAGTATTGCTGAATTGAGGGAACGTGCGATTGGCGATGTACCAGCGGACATTGAGCTGCACAAACCATATGTAGATGATATTAAGGTTCGTAGTCAATGCGGTAAATACGAAATGACTCGTACACCGGAAGTAATCGACGTATGGTTCGATAGCGGCTCCATGCCGTTTGCGCAGCATCATTATCCTTTTGAGAATACTGAAACGTTTGAGCAGCAATTTCCGGCAGATATGATCTGTGAAGGAATTGACCAGACTCGTGGCTGGTTCTATAGCTTGCTTGCGGTTTCGACTATGCTGACTGGCAAAGCTCCTTATAAAGCTGTCATGGCGACAGGCCATGTACTGGATGAGCAAGGGCAGAAAATGTCTAAATCCAAGGGTAATGTTATTGATCCGTGGGAAGTGATTGACGAGTACGGTACAGATGCTTTCCGTTGGGCATTGCTGTCCGATAGTGCACCATGGAATAGCAAACGTTTCTCCAAAGGCATTGTAGGCGAGGCTAAATCGAAGCTGGTCGATACGCTTGTCAATACACACGCTTTTCTGACCTTGTATGCGGATATCGACGGATTTGATCCGGCACAGCATCCGTTCAAACCATCGGCTCATAAGTTGGATCGTTGGATTTTATCCCGTCTGAACAGCCTCATTTTGGTAGTGGACAAAGCGCTGGCTGTAAATGACTTCCTGAACTCATCTAAAGCAATTGAATCGTTTGTGGATGAGCTGAGCAACTGGTATATCCGTCGTTCACGCGACCGATTCTGGGGCAATGGTCTTACAGAAGATAAGCTGGATGCATACCGTACACTGACCGAAGTGCTGTTAACGACTGCCAAACTGCTTGCGCCGTTTACACCACTGCTTGCAGAGGATATTTACCTCAACCTGAGTAACGGGGAAAGTGTTCATCTGGATGATTATCCGACTGCCAATGAGTCCTTGATCGATCTGGAACTGGAACGAGATATGGAAACGGCACGCCGTGTCGTCGAATTGGCGCGTAACGTCCGCAACGAAACGGGTTTGAAAACGCGTCAACCGTTGTCCGAGTTGATTCTGTCCATGGATCAGGACTTTGAACTGAGTGGCTATGAGGAAATCATCAAAGATGAGATTAACGTGAAGCATATTCATGTGGAGACGGACGATAGCGGCTTTGTAGATTTTACACTGAAACTGAATTTGAAAGTAGCAGGCAAGAAATACGGCAAAAATGTCGGTTTCCTACAAAACTTTTTCAAAGGAATGTCTGCTGAGGATACCCGTTCTGTTGTAGAAAAAGGAGTGTTAAACGTCGCTTCTCCAGAAGGTGAAGAACTGCAAGTTACGGCCGAAGAATTGCTGGTGGAGAAAAAAGCGAAAGAAGGCTTCGCTTCTGCTTCCGGTTATGGCTTAACGGTAGCGTTGAACACAGACATTACACCGGAGCTGGAGCAAGAGGGCTGGGTACGTGAAGTGGTTCGTGCGGTACAGGATTATCGTAAAAAACTGGATCTGCCGATTGAAAAGTATGTGGCGTTGACGTTGGATGTAGATAATGAGCTGCGTCTGGCCATCGAAAGCTTCGACTCTGTGTTGCGTGAGAACGTATTGGTTACTGCTGTGACATTTGGTCAAGCCGAACCGGCAGAACATGTGGAAGTGAACGGTAAAACCATCGGCGTTCATATTGGGGAATAATTACAAGCTCCCTGTCCCATAATACAATAACAGGCAGCATATAAAAACGAGCCTAAGCATCGGAAACGGGTTTTCTCCGTTACGTGCTTCGGCTCGTTTGCTGCGTTCAGGGCAGCCATGGGAAAAGGGGGATTGTGCATATGACGGCACGATCAAGGCGTAGACAGGGAAGGAGTCTCCGAGGTATGAACGGAGAAGGGGCTGCCATAGCCGCAGATAAAAGCAAAACAGGTAATCAGGCAGAGCAATTAAGTCGTGTTGAAAAGCTGATACGTGCTGTGTCAGAGCAGATGGAACGGACACGTATTGCAGATTACGCTTTGCTGCTGAATAAGCCTTGGCGATTACTCTGGCTAAATCTAATATCAGGCGTTTCCCGGGGAATCGGCATCGCGCTAGGTTTTACTTTTTTTGCCGCTACCATTATTTATGTGCTGCAAGTGCTCGGAGCGTTGAATTTGCCGATTATCGGTGATTATATCGCTGATATTGTACGGATCGTACAGCGACAATTGGAGCTTACCACCTATTAGGCAGCGATCTCCACTTTGAAGTTCACGATTCGTCTTCGTGCGTATCCGGCTCCAGTAGACCTTCGCCCTCGCCATCTTCGATATAACGCTGATAAATGGAGCTGCGAATAACAGATACATTTTGTCCATAAATGTCAGTAGCAATAAAGCTTTCGTATGGCTCTACGAAGCCCATATTATCGTCGCCTGCTTCAATTTCCATATCATCATAACTGTGGATTTCTCCACTTTCGGCCATGGCTGGTGTGTTAGAGGTACCCCAATTTTCGACGATCTGCCAAGCATCTTCACCGTCGAAGCCGTTTTGATCATCACGCTCATCTAGACTCGTTCTACCGAACGAGGGAGCGAGAAATTCTTCCTCTACTGGGCGGCGGTTAGACACTTCTGTTTCGGGACTGTACTCTTTACAGTAAATGGTATAGGGAACAGCCAGTAGGCGCTCATAGGGAATGGGTTTACCGCTGACGGCACAAATGCCATACGTCCCCTTTTCCATGGCCATCAGAGCTGATTCGATGCGTTCTAATTGGAATTCGTCGTGTTCCAGTAAGGAAATATCCTTGGCTCGCTCGTAGGTTTCGGTAGCCAGG
Organism: Paenibacillus sp. EKM212P; assembly: GCF_011066115.1. Taxonomy (NCBI): domain Bacteria; kingdom Bacillati; phylum Bacillota; class Bacilli; order Caryophanales; family Paenibacillaceae; genus Paenibacillus; species Paenibacillus sp. EKM212P. Next base: position 58,035 of record NZ_JAAMNR010000004.1, on the reverse strand, counting down.
TCTCCTGGGTGGTTATCAATAGGAGAAAGCTCGCCGGTTTGGTCGCGTTGGGAATCGCCGAGTCCGTAATGGTCGTTGTTTTGCAAACGATGCTCAATTTCTTTTTTGCGTTCCAGCAGTTCGTTACGCAAGCCCTGCAATTGTTGCTCCGTCAATGGGGACATGGAATCCTCTCCTTGTTCTAGGTTTACATGCGCATGCGTTGTGTCGAGTATGCTCCATGTAGTTTGCACCGGGAAGACCTCTTTTACATAGGAAATTCTAATCAAATGCGAAGGAGTTCATTTTATGGATGATCTGTACTTGAAGCTTGCGGGATTCGTGGACGATCTGAGAATGCTTATGCTACAATAAATGGGTTCAACAACGGATATAAGCGGATCGGAGTGACGAAGGACTGTGATTTATTTTGGTATTGCGCTAATTATTTTTTTGATTGATCAGGGAGTCAAATATTTGGTGGCTACGCGGATGGAATTGTACGAACAAATACCAGTCATCGGCAATTTCTTTTTAATCACCTCCCATCGAAATCGTGGAGCCGCTTTTGGAATTTTGGAAGGTCAACGTTGGCTTTTTATCGTGATTACAATTGTAGTGGTGATTGGTATCGTCTGGTACCTGCGAAAAACAGTCAAGGCTGGACAAAAGCTACTTCCTGTTGCGCTAAGTTTGGTGCTGGGGGGAGCAGTCGGTAACTTTTTGGATCGAGCTATTTCAGGGGAAGTAGTTGATTTTGCACAATTTAATTTTGGAAGCTATACGTTTCCCATTTTTAATGTGGCAGATTCGGCGATTGTCATCGGTGTAGCACTGATTATTTTGGATACATTGCTGGAATCGCGTCGGGAAAAAGGAAATGGCAATGATAGCATTGAAGGGAAGTCATAGCATGAGCGAAGTGAATGAAAACGGCGAAGCCGCAGGTCTGTCTTATGAGGACGAACTGGAGGGTGAATCTCTGGAATGGACGGCCGATTCCGGGGATGCCAAAACGCGTATAGACAAATATATCGCCGAAGAAATGAAGGAAGTGTCTCGTTCTCAGATACAGCTGTGGATCGGAAACGGTCGCGTGCTGGTGAACGGTACGGCGATCAAGGCGAACTACAAGCTGGCTGAAGGAGATCATATTGTATTATCGGTACCGGAGCCAGAAAGTGTAGATATTGTACCGGAAAATATTCCGTTGGATGTCGTTTACGAGGACTCGGACGTTATTGTTATTAACAAGCAACGTGGTCTGGTCGTGCATCCTGCACCGGGACACTCTTCGGGAACATTGGTTAACGCACTGATGTACCACTGTCACGATCTTTCCGGCATCAACGGGGAATTACGTCCTGGTATTGTTCACCGTATTGATAAGGATACATCAGGACTGCTGATGGCGGCTAAAAATGATCAGGCTCACGCATCACTTGCAGCACAGCTTAAGGACCATAGTGTGACTCGGAAATATATAGCCTTAGTTCACGGTCATTTGAGCCACGATCAGGGAACGGTAGATGCTCCGATTGGCCGCGATTCCGGTGATCGCAAATTGTTCACAGTGACGGAACGTAACAGCAAGCACGCAGTCACCCATTTTCTCGTCATTGAACGATTGGGAGATTATACCCTGCTTGAACTTCAATTGGAAACAGGACGCACACACCAAATTCGTGTTCACATGAAATTTATTGGACACCCATTGGTTGGCGACCCTATGTATGGGCGCAGCAAAGGGGTTCGTATGGATGGTCAGGCGCTGCATGCGGCGGTACTGGGCTTTAAGCATCCTTCCACTGGAGAGTACATGGAATTCAACAGACCGATCCCTCCTGATATGGAGGATGTTTTAGCGTCCCTGCGTAGTCGCTAAAACAATGACAATTTGCATTCCTATTCACAAACCTGAATAAATTATTAAGTTAAACCGCCTAAATGGCGGTTTTTTTATTGTGGGATAAGGTATGGGTAAAAACAACTATGGATAATTATACAATGAAGTTGTATAATTATTAGAGTGCTTCCGGTGGTTCCGGTTGAACGGGTGTTGACACACGATTTTCAATCTGTCATACTTCTTGTAGTTGCGATGAACTTTGTCCAAGAGATGGCTAACCATCTCACACTATGAGAAGCAGGACAAAGGAAATCCTGAATAGCACCTTTAAATCAGTCCCGTGAGGCTGGCAAGGTAACGTGAATGGATCACTGATCAGTGCATCCGCTGCGGCGGTATGTCTTCAGTGTGTCCGAGAGATCGGAGAACAGTGGAAGACTGTTCATACGAGACTCCTTGCCAAACTTGGGCAAGGAGTCTTTTTTGTATCCGAACACGGGACCAGGTCTGAAGGGAACATCACCTGAGGAGGCTGGAAGCATGAGTAATGAAACACATGTACTAATGGATGAAATTGCGATTCGTCGGGCATTGACACGGATTGCACATGAAATTTTGGAGAAAAACAAAGGTATTGACGATTGTGTGCTAGTAGGTATTCGAACACGCGGAGTTCATCTGGCGCAACGACTGGCTGAAAAAATTGCTGAGATTGAAGGCGCACCAATTCCATGGGGAGAGCTGGATGTCACAGCCTACCGGGATGACCGAAGCAGTGTAGCCGAAGCTAAAGGAAATGGAAAAGAGCTTTTGATGAATCCTGCTGACGTATCGGTTCATGATAAGAAAGTCATTCTCTTTGACGATGTGCTGTACACAGGCCGCACCATCCGCGCGGCGATGGATGCATTGATGCACTGCGGACGACCGCAAATGATTCAGCTGGCAGTGCTAGCGGATCGCGGACACCGTGAGCTTCCGATTCGTCCGGATTACATCGGCAAGAACATCCCGACCTCCAAATCTGAGGAAATCGTAGTAGCCCTTCAAGAGACGGACGGTAAGGACGAAGTGACAATCATTCAGAACCGGGGGGAACAGCTATGATCACAACAGCCAGTCAACTTAAAGAACGTAGCCTGCTCGGGTTAAAGGAACTTAGCCGAAATGAAATCGAGTCCATTCTGGATCGTGCTCATTATTGGGAATCTCAACCAGAAAAACTGGTTCCAGTACTGCAATCACGCTTTGCGGCCAACATGTTTTTTGAAAACAGCACTCGCACCCGCTTTTCTTTTGAAATGGCAGAGAAGCGGCTGGGCGCTCAGGTTTTGAACTTTTCCGCTGCGGCTTCCAGTGTGGAAAAAGGGGAGTCCATTTACGATACAGTACGTACGCTCGAATCCATGGGCATTGATGCAGGAGTCATCCGGTTAAAGCCAGCCGGGGTGCTGCAAGAGCTCGCTGAGAAGGTCAGTGTTCCACTGGTTAATGCAGGGGACGGCAACAATGAGCATCCAACGCAGGCTCTACTGGACCTGTACACCATGCGCAAAACTTTCGGTGAGCTTAAAGGCTTGAGAGTATCCATCATAGGAGACATTCTGCACAGCCGTGTCGCTCGCTCGAATCTGTGGGCCTTGCAAAAATTCGGAGCCAAGGTTAGCTTCTGCGCTCCTGATAATATGCAAGCACCTGATCTTGCGGCGTACGCGCCTTATGTTCCGATGCAAGAGGCACTACAGGCGGACGTGGTCATGATGCTTCGGGTACAGCTGGAACGGCATGCCGAAGGGATGTTGCGCTCAGCGGATGAGTACCGAGAGCAGTACGGTTTGACAGAGAAAAGAGCAGCGAACCTGAAGCCCGGAACAATTATCATGCATCCAGCTCCAGTGAATCGGAACGTGGAAATTGATAGTGCGGTTGTGGAAAGCGAACAATCACGAATTTTTCCACAAATGGCAAACGGGGTTCCGATCCGCATGGCGGTTATGGAACGGGCAATGAAGCTGTAGAAGCTGTCAGTAGGATCGTAGGAAAAGTTGCAGAAAACTGAGCGGAGGAATATTTCAGATGAAACAATTAATTATGAATGCAAGCGTATTGAACGAGCAGGGCGAGGCTGAATTGAAATCCATCCTAATCGCCGACGGAAAGATTTTGGCTATCGCAAATGCGGATGCTGGAGTTAGCCTACTTGTAGAAGAAGGGGCATCTGGACAGGAGCGCGAAGTCGAAAAAATCGACGCCCAGGGCAAGCTGGTCATCCCCGGTTTAATCGATATGCATGTGCATCTGAGAGAACCTGGCTTTGAATATAAAGAAACGATTGAAACGGGCAGCCGCGCGGCGGTGAAAGGCGGATTTACGACGATTGCCTGCATGCCAAACACACGCCCAGTGACTGACAATGTCGACACAGTCCAGCTGGTATTGAAAAAGGGACAGGAAGCCGGGCTTGCCAAGGTTCTTCCTTACGCAGCCATTACGAAAAACGAACTGGGTCGTGAGCTGACAGATTTTGAAGCGCTCAAAGCAGCAGGTGCAATCGGCTTTACTGACGATGGTGTCGGGGTGCAAAGCGCGCAAATGATGAAGGACGCCATGGCGTGGGCCAAAGCACTGGATATGCCGGTTATTGCACACTGTGAAGATAACACGCTTGTTGAAGGAGCGGCTGTGACGGACGGCGAATTTGCCAAGCGCCACGGACTTAAAGGCATTCCGAACGAATCCGAAGCCATTCACGTCGGACGAGACATTTTGTTATCCGAGGCAACCGGGGCACACTATCATGTATGCCATGTCAGCACAGAGCAGTCAGTGCGGTTAATCCGCCACGCGAAATCTTTTGGTATCAAGGTAACGGCTGAGGTATGCCCACACCACTTGGTATTGTCAGATGAGGACATCCCTGGGCTGGATGCGAATTGGAAAATGAATCCTCCGCTCCGCTCCCCACGTGATGTGCAGGCATGTATCGAGGGACTGGAAGACGGTACGATTGACATCGTCGTAACCGACCATGCAGCGCACAGTGAGGAAGAGAAGGCAAGAGGGATGGAGCTGGCGCCATTCGGGATCGTTGGATTTGAGACGGCCTTCCCGCTGTTGTACACGAAATTCGTAGCTACCGGACAGTGGACGCTGGACTTTCTGGTGCGTCGTATGACTGCTGATCCAGCGCGTGTCTTCCGCCTTGATACGGGACGCCTGGAAGAAGGAGCTCCAGCCGACCTGACCATGATTGATCTGGAGCAGGAGCAGGCAGTTGATCCGCAAACGTTTGCCAGCAAAGGACGCAACACTCCTTTTACAGGCTGGAAGCTCAAAGGCTGGCCTGTGAAAACTTGGGTAGATGGCAAACTGGTATGGTCTGCTGACGAAGCAAAATAAATAGAAACCACTAAAAAAAATAGAACCTTATAGCAGGAAACAATATAGAGGAGTGAGACGGGATGCAGGCAAGATTGTTACTTCAGGACGGCACGCTGTTTACAGGCACATCATTTGGTGCGGAAGGTGATAAAACAGGCGAGGTCGTTTTCAACACAGGGATTACAGGCTATCAAGAGGTGCTTACTGATCCCTCTTACTGCGGACAAATCGTAACGATGACTTACCCGCTGATTGGCAACTATGGAATTACTCGTGATGACTTTGAATCGGTACGGCCTTATGTCCATGGCTTTGCTGTTAGACATTACGAGCCAGCGCCAAGTAACTGGCGTGCTCAATACAGCGTGGGCGATTTGCTGAAGGAATATGGCATCATTGGCATTAGCGACATCGACACCCGCATGCTTACCCGGATTATTCGCCATCACGGCACGATGAAGGGCATTTTGACGACTGGTTCCCAGCCGCTGGAAGAACTGAAAGAAATGATGTCTGACTTGACCATTGAAGAACTGCGCAATCAGGTTCCTATGACTTCCACACCTCATCCGTACAGCAGTCCTGGCAACGGAGAGCGGATCGTATTGATTGACTACGGTGCAAAAAGCGGCATTTTGCGCGAACTGAATAAACGGGACTGCGATGTGGTTGTCGTTCCACATGATACGACGGCTGAGGAAATTCGCCGCTTGGACCCGGACGGTATCCAGCTGTCTAACGGCCCTGGAGATCCAAAAGACGTACCCCATGCCGTTCGTACGGTAGCTGAACTGTTAGGGGAATATCCGATTTTCGGAATTTGCTTGGGACACCAGTTGTTCGCTTTAGCTTCGGGAGCAGATACGGAAAAGCTGAAATTCGGACATCGCGGTGGTAACCATCCGGTGAAAGAACTGGAGAGCGGACGCTGCTTTATCACATCACAAAATCACGGCTACACGGTGAATGAGGATTCGATCCAAGGTACTGAGCTTGAAGTGACACATATTAATAACAACGATAAAACAATTGAAGGTCTTAAACATACCAAGTATCCCGCGTTTTCGGTGCAATATCATCCAGAGGCTGCACCAGGACCTTACGATAATGGCTACCTGTTTGACCGCTTTCTGGACATGATCCGTGAGCACAAAAGAAATCATCCAAAGCAACCGCGTCAGGCTGCTATCGCCGCCGCAGTGAGAGGAGAGCGCTAATATGCCGAAAAATACAGAACTTAAAAAAATACTTGTGATCGGTTCCGGTCCTATCGTCATTGGTCAGGCAGCAGAATTTGATTACGCTGGTACACAAGCTTGTCAAGCGCTCAAAGAAGAAGGCGTCGAGGTAGTACTGATCAACAGTAATCCGGCAACCATCATGACAGACACCAACATGGCAGACAAAGTATACATCGAGCCGATTACACTTGATTTTGTAACACAGATTATCCGTCAAGAGCGTCCAGATGGGCTGCTTCCTACGCTGGGAGGACAGACAGGTCTGAATATGGCAGTGGAACTGGCTCGCGCCGGAGTGCTGGAGCGTGAAAACGTCAAGCTGCTGGGAACTCAACTGAATTCGATAGAAAAAGCCGAAGATCGTGATCTGTTCCGTGATTTGATGCGCGAGTTGGAACAACCTGTACCGGAGAGTGTAATTGTAACAACCTTGGAAGAATCGTTGGAATTTGCTAACGAAATCGGTTATCCAATTATCGTTCGCCCGGCTTATACGCTAGGGGGAACAGGCGGTGGTATCTGTTCCACAGAAGAAGAACTGCGTGAAACCGTCAGCTCTGGCTTGAGATACAGTCCAATCGGACAATGTTTGGTGGAAAAAAGTATCGCAGGTATGAAGGAAGTCGAATATGAGGTCATGCGTGACGGCAATGATAACTGCATCGTTGTCTGTAATATGGAGAACTTTGATCCAGTCGGCGTGCATACTGGCGACAGTATCGTAGTAGCTCCGAGTCAGACGCTGTCAGATCGCGAATACCAGATGCTGCGCTCCGCTTCTCTGAAAATTATCCGCGCCCTCAATATCGAAGGTGGCTGTAATGTACAGTTTGCGCTTGATCCGCACAGCTATCAATACTATGTAATTGAAGTAAACCCACGCGTAAGCCGCTCCTCGGCGCTGGCTTCCAAGGCAACCGGATATCCGATTGCTAAAATGGCTGCCAAAATTGCACTGGGCTACACGTTGGATGAAATTGTGAATCCGGTAACGGGACAAACGTATGCTTGCTTTGAGCCAACACTGGATTACATCGTGAGCAAAATACCACGCTGGCCATTTGACAAATTCATTTCTGCCAACCGCAAGCTGGGCACGCAAATGAAAGCAACGGGTGAAGTCATGGCCATCGGACGCACATTCGAAGAATCCATCCATAAAGCGGTACGGTCGTTGGAAATTGGTGTACACCGTCTGCATCTTAAGGGAGCCGAACAGCTGTCTGATGACGTACTCCAGGATCGCCTGATTAAAGCAGATGATGAGCGGTTGTTCTTGGTAGCTGAGGCGTTCCGTCGCGGCTGGCAGCAGCAGGAGATTCAAGATTTGACGAAAATTGACTGGTGGTTCCTCGATAAGGTAGAGGGAATCGTCAAGTTCGAAGCCATCATCGCTGGAGAATCTGAGCTGACCTACGAAACACTCTATCAGGCCAAACGTAAAGGTTTTACTGACCGCTCGATCGCCGAGATTCGCAGTATGGGCCAAACCGATAGTATGACAACCGAGCGTGAGGTGCGTGAATTCCGTCTAGCTCAAAACCTGCGTCCGGTCTACAAAATGGTAGATACGTGCGCAGCCGAGTTTGAAGCCACAACTCCGTACTACTACTCCTCTTACGAGATGGAAAATGAAGTGATTCCATCTAGCAAAGAGAAAGTTATCGTACTCGGCTCTGGACCGATTCGGATCGGGCAAGGGATTGAATTTGATTACTCCACCGTACATGCGGTATGGGCTATTCAAAAAGCGGGCTACGAAGCAGTGATTATCAATAACAACCCGGAGACGGTATCTACGGACTTTAACACATCCGACCGCCTCTACTTTGAACCGCTCTTCTTCGAAGATGTCATGAATGTCATCGAGCAGGAAAAACCGATTGGGGTTATCGTCCAGTTCGGTGGTCAAACGGCCATTAATCTCGCAGCTCCGCTGAGTGCGGCAGGCGTGAATATTTTGGGTACGAGTCTGGAAAGTATCGATGAAGCGGAAGACCGGAAAAAGTTCGAGCAACTTTTGTCTCGTCTGGCTATCGCACAGCCTAAAGGCAACACGGTCACATCGGTAGATGAAGCAGTAGGAACCGCACAGGCGCTAGGCTATCCGGTCCTGGTACGGCCATCCTACGTCTTGGGTGGGCGCGCTATGGAAATCGTGTACTCAGATACGGAATTGCTGCGGTACATGGAAGAAGCGGTTAAAATCAATCCAGAGCATCCGGTGCTCATCGACCGTTATATGCTGGGTAAAGAAGTTGAGGTCGACGCCATCTGCGACGGCGAGACAGTATTGGTACCAGGCATTATGGAGCATGTAGAACGGGCCGGGGTTCACTCAGGTGACTCTATCGCGGTGTATCCACCACAGCACTTGTCTGCCGAGTTGAAACAAAAAATTGTGGAAATTACAATCAGCATCGCTAAGGAATTGAAAACGATCGGTCTGGTAAATATCCAGTTTGTTATTCATCAAGACGAGGTGTACGTGATCGAGGTTAATCCTCGCTCCTCGCGGACAGTTCCTTTCTTGAGTAAAGTAACAAATATCCCAATGGCGAATCTGGCTACACAGGCTATTTTGGGTGGTAAGCTTAAAGATGCAGGTTATTCAGAAGGTCTATGGCCTGAAAGTAATTATGTCTCGGTTAAGGTTCCGGTATTCTCCTTTGCCAAACTACGCCGTGTAGAGCCGACGCTGGGCCCGGAAATGAAATCCACAGGTGAAGTTATGGGACGCGACATTCAGTATGCCAAAGCCCTGTACAAAGGACTTGTGGGGGCTGGTATGAAAATTCCATCCACTGGGGCGATCATCATTACAGTGGCGGATAAGGACAAGGAAGAAGCTGTCGAGTTGATGCAGGGCTTTTACAGACTGGGCTATAAAATTATTGCAACAGGTGGAACAGCGGCTGCTATGGAGCAAGCCAACATTCCAGTGAACACGATCAATAAGCTGAGCGAAGGGAACCCGAACATCCTGGATATGATCCGTACGGGTGAAGCCAACTTTGTCTTCAATACGCTGACCAAAGGCAAAACGCCAGAGCGTGATGGATTCCGTATCCGCCGTGAAGCAGTTGAGAATGGCATCGTCTGCATGACCTCATTGGATACAGTACGCGCTTTGCTAAGAATGCTGGAAACAATCAATTTCACATCCGAATCCATGCCAGTCCTGAGCAAATAATGCGTTACGAATAGATGTGAGGAAATAAGTAGCACAGGGAAGGACATTCATCAGCTTCGGCTGACGGATGTCCTTTATCACGGGCAAATGTACCCGAATTGACGTGAAAAGGGGATGTAGAACGGTGAATGGAGCATTTCAGCAGATGGCAGGACGGCTGATGGTTGCGTTAGATTATCCCAATGCACAACAGGCTGAGCAGTTAATTCGGCAGCTAGAGGGGATTCCTTGTTATATAAAAGTAGGTATGCAACTGTTTTATAGTGCAGGGCCAGCTTTTGTAGAACAGCTAAAGTCCAGAGGATACTCCGTATTTCTGGATTTGAAAATGCATGATATCCCTAACACGGTGCGGGGAGGGGCAGAGAGCATTACACGCCTAGGTGTGGATATGTTCAACGTACATGCTGCTGGGGGCGTTAATATGATGTCAGCCGCTAAAGCTGGTGCAGAAGCAGCTATTTCGGCAGACAGCTCGCTTTCCATGCCGCTCATTATTGCAGTCACACAGCTGACCAGCACGGATCAGATGACCATGAATAAGGAGTTAGGTATTCCTGGTACGGTACAGGATGCAGTGGTTCGTTACGCACAACTGACCCGTGAGGCGGGACTGGATGGTGTGGTAGCATCCCCTTTGGAAGTGCCTGCCATTCGTGCTGTGTGTGGAGCAGAATTTAAGACGATAACCCCTGGCATACGCCCGGCAGGTAGTGCTACAGGCGATCAATCACGTGTGCTTACTCCTGGACAAGCCATTGACCAAGGCAGCAGCTACATTGTCGTTGGACGTCCTATCACCGCAGCAGCAGACCCACGCGCCGCAGCGGAACACATTATTGAGGAGATGATACAAGTATGACTACATTGAATAGTATACCCGAGCAAATTGCATCCCATCTGTTACGTATTCAGGCGGTGGCATTGCGCCCGCAGCAGCCTTTTACATGGACATCGGGCATTAAATCGCCAATTTACTGCGACAATCGCCTGACCATGTCCTACCCGGAGGTACGCGAGCTGATCGCAGACTCATTTGCTGCCCTCATTCGTGAGCAATATCCCGAAACCGAAGTCATTGCAGGGACAGCTACAGCAGGGATTCCTCATGCGGCCTGGGTGGCGCAAAAGCTAAATCTGCCAATGGCCTATGTAAGGGACAAAGCTAAAGGACATGGGAAAGAGAACCAAATTGAAGGCCGCATCAGCCCAGGACAAAAGGTTATGGTCATCGAGGATCTCATTTCTACAGGAGGCAGCTCCATTAAAGCAGCACAGGCTGTAGCACAAGCAGGCGCTCAGCCGTTAGCGGTACTAGCCATTTTCAGCTACCAGCTAGACAAAGCGACTCAAGCTTTTGAAGAAGCAGGTGTGGAGCTGCAAAGCTTGTCCAATTATACAGCTCTGATGAATGTTGCCTTGCGTGAAGGAACCATTCAGGAAGAAGAGATGGAACTGCTGCGTTCTTGGCGTCAGGACCCGGCTTCCTTTGGCAAATAAGATGAGCTATAGGGGACAACAGAGCTAATGATTAGAACGATTCGTACTCGTTGTTAACTATTGTAGATTGTTATGGCTCGGGCCGTGTAAATCGAATTCGATCCGGTTACACTACTCCTACCATCATGTGAAAAGAGGGAGCTCGGATGTATTGGATTTACTATGGCAGACTGTACACGACTAAATTCCAGGCAGGATGTCTGGCAAAAAGGTTGGAGCACGACGGCTGGATGTATGGCTACAATGATCCCCGCGCAGTGGAGGTGTACCGCTCGCGCAAAGGTCGTTATGGTGTCCGATTTATTCCGTAAGTCCATAAAAATAATTTTATAAAAGAAAATTTTCGAAAGACTATTGACGAAACACAAGAAAATGTTGTATATTAATTAACGTTGCTGTTATGAATGTGTAACGTGAATATACAAATTTTTTTGAGGGCCCTTAGCTCAGTTGGTTAGAGCGGTCGGCTCATAACCGATTGGTCGGGGGTTCGAGTCCCTCAGGGCCCATTTCCTCAAAACCCTTGCGTAGCAAGGGTTTTTTTGTTGTTTATAGAGGGTGAGAAAATGGAGGGGAATAGCCCCTTTATTAGGGAGCGATTATAATTTGCAGCGAACCTTCTCTTTCTTCACTTTTTCTAAATGTGATTTAATTTTTTTAATCTTTCATTGCCATGAAGAATGCCCCCTTAGAATATATTAAACTACCCAGTGGGGATCAATATCTATTCTAGGGGATGCAATCTATAGGCTAGGAGAAGCTCCCAAAAGGCTATTTTTTTGAGATTTTAAACTTGAACGGATTATATTCAATGGAAAAATCCTCCGCAGACCCCTTTGCAATTAAGGTTAAGTCCGTAGAAGAGTCAACTTTTGAGAATGTCAGAATTCCTTCTGTCTTCATACCAGGTAGTATTTCAGACTGTAACGCAGGATAAGTATAACTTACACTATCAGTCGTTGGTTCGTATTGTTTGTTTTCTTGAACCAATTTAGTATAAAAGTCATAATAATTTATCGTGTTTTTAGATTTGTTTTCGATTGCCATATAAATCCGTGTTTCCTCTTCAGCAAACTCGACTTTTTGAAGAGTCATGATATAGCCCTTTTGTTTTATTGACTTATTTACTTCTATAGTGCTCAATGTAGGATCAATAAACATAGATTTTTCTATTTTATTTGCCGAGATGGCAGGAGCTGACGTGTAGGTGCCGTAGGTCGTTCTATAGCGATATTTATCAATGACAGTACCGGTTACGTGGATAAAATCATTCTCTTTTGCATTAACAAAGCTGGAAAAACTATTGCCGTAGACAAAAGTGTTTTTTTCATTATTTTTCGGATCAGCATTTACTTGAACATAAATCCCATCTCTATCCTCCTTAGGACCATTAGTGATTTGTCCATAAAAATCAATAGAGCGGTCTTCAAACTGATCAGCATTGACGTACATTTGTTCAAATTCTTCTTTAGATAATAATGAATGATCTTTACTTGATGATACTCCACATGCTGTTAATCCCATTATAAAAATAATAAAAGCACACAAAAGAGAGAAAAAAGCTTTATTTTTCATGAACCCAATATCCTCCAGCATAAAAATATAGTAGCAATAGTCTATCAGAACTAGATCTATTTTTCTGTAAATATTTACAAATAACTAATTTCACTATTTTTTCTCACGTTTTTACCGAAATTTATTATGCCTGGCTACAATCAAGCCTTCATTTTTTACTTTATGCAGCAGTTTCCATTGTTTGGTTTGCCACAATCGTATTATTGTTGAGTTATGTAAGGAAATGGTTAATGTCTTCGAGAGTACAAAATGTTATTGATAAAGCTACGGGCTTCGTTTTAATTGGATTCGGTTTAAACATGATCTTTAGAGTTCAAAGAACAGGACATTGAATAGCTATGAGAATAGGGGTTGACATCAGCCCGTCCATAAAAATAGCACTGCCCAATAAACGGACAGTGCTATTTTTACCGTTTTTATCTTAAGATACCTTAACAGTGTATACCATTCTCAATTTACCGTTACCGCCGTAAATCTCAACTCTTGCATTCGTTGCAGTAGTGGTGGTTACCACCCCGGAAGCGGAGACGGTGACATTTCCGCTCGCCACTTTATAAGTATCCCCTGGGTAATTTGACAACGCATAGGAATAATTACGTGGCAACGTAGCCGTTCTGTAGTATACTCCGTTAACTTCTACGACAGGCGTAATTACCGGAGAAGGGCCTACAGATGCGGACGCGCTAGGGACGATAATACTCCCAATAAGTCTTTACTGTACTTTTGAACTATTCTCCTAGCTGTATAGTCTTTGATCCACACGGAATAAAAAACGGACGTCAGAGTGATTAGCTCCAAGTCCGTTTTGTGTTTGTATCTATTTAGTTCTTGATATCAGTTTACAAGTTGGTGTGCAAGCTTCTCATCGCTGTCTAGATTCCTTTCTACGATACGCTGTTTTAATGCAGACAGTTCCGCACACTGTCGAATGGCTTCCGCTACAAGCTGGGCGACCTGTTCGGCTCCTTCGTCAGAAAAATGGGTATTATCTGTTACACCAGCGGGGTAATTAGGATGCGCTTTTTCAGGCAAATGCATAAATAGCTGCTGTGACTCTTTTTCACCCATTGAACGATAAAGCTGCTGAGAAGCTTCAAAAATATCGAGCAGGGGTGTCTTGGTTTCCGCGGCTACTTTTCTCATGGCAGCAGGATAGGCTCCTACAGCCAACGGATCAGGTTCACCGTCTGCGGTGAATCGGCGGCGGCTTACAGAGGTCAATAGCACTGGAATTCCACCACGCTCCCGAGCGGACTGAATGTATTGAATTAAGTTTTGACGATACTCTCCATCAGGATCGGTATAGCGAGTGGGGTCTTCTTTTTTCTCATCGTTGTGTCCAAATTGAATAAACAGATAGTCTCCAGCTTGAATATCTTTTTCAATATCAGCTAATCGGCCTTCTGCTATAAAAGATTTGGTGCTTCGCCCATTGACAGCACGATTGTCCACATGAACAGACGGTGCCAAATAGCTTTGCAAGTGTTCACCCCAGCCTGTCATCGGTTTTTCGGTAGCCCCTTTTTGAGCTGCAGTGGAGTCCCCGGCGATAAACAGTCGAGTTGTCATCTGTTGCCTTGCCTGAGCATATCCATGTTTTTGAAGCCAAGTTTCCGCCAGATCAAGCCATTGACGGCATTCGTGGTTGTCCTCTGACTGTCCCAATCCGTGTCGCCCTTCCTCAAATACATGCAGTTCAAACGGAATACGTTCCCGGGATAATGAAAAAGCGAACAACAGACTATTTTCTACCGGTACAGCGCCATCATTGGCTGTAGTCCATATCAAAGTTGGAGGTGTCTGTGAAGTTACTTGCCGATCAGATGAAAAGGCTTGAAGCTGCTCCGGCGTCGGCTGTTCCCCTAAAAAATGTGTACGGCTTCCGATATGTGTATAAGGCTCATGAAATGAAATTACAGGGTATCCCAACAACAGAAGATCTGGCTTTACTGCCCCTATAGTGGAGACTATGGAGGCCAAGTGACCGCCTGCTGAAAAACCGATGAGCCCCACTTGATCAGGAATGACTAGCCAGTCATGCGGTGTTTGGCGAATCCATTGCAGAGCATGTTCTACATCCTCCAACAAAGAAGTAATCTCGAAATCGCCGACTTGATACTCCAGCACACCCGCATGAATACCTAGATCATTCAACCACCGAGCTATAGGCTCTCCTTCATGTGAGGCCAAATGCTCGTAGCCACCGCCAGGTAATACCAATATAAAAGGACGAGCTTGACGAACTGTTACGGGATATAGGGAGAGAAAAGAAGTGTTTGACGGAAATTGTTCTTTTATAATCGGTTCTTTAGGACTAACCACATGTAACATAAGTAACTCCTCCAAAATTCTTTTTAACTGCCGCAAACCAAACAAAATCGACTTAAATTGGAATGATACGGATGTAAAAAATAATGCACACGTGAAAAAAATGATTTAAACCTTGTTATGAAAGCGCTATAATTTTGATGTGAAGCAAAGAGCCAGAGGGGGAGCGCAATGAAAAAAGGAAGAATGTTCTACACTATTTTTATTACGATTCTGGTTTTGGGAGTAGGATTGGTGGCCAGTTTTGGCAGCTACATCTATTTTACAACAATTAGCTCCGTTGTGGAGAGAGTTTCCAATACCAAGCAAAGCTACATGGCACAGATCAGAAATAGCCTGGAGCAGAAAATTCAAACGATTGAATATGCTTTTAATACGTATAGCACGACCAGTTCCTTTAATGATGTTGTGAAAAATCCCATTACAGAAAAAGATTTTATAGCGTATCGGAATGTGAATACTCAGCTCAATTATATTGCTACGATGGGATTAGAAGGAACGGAATATTCACTAATCAGTCTGGATCAGAATTGGAGAATCTCCAATGGTAGCCTGTCCTATTTGACGAAAACGGAACGAGAAAAGCTGATTAGTACCTATATCGACCACCAAGAGAAGGGGCTATTCTGGGTTAAAACAGATAAAGGAATTCGTTTTGTGAATACCTTGCCTGTATTCTCTAAGAAGAAGCAAGCCATTGCTTTGTCGGATATTTCGCTGCAAACGTTAAATCATACGATTCAAACCGAGGATCATATGGCTGTTTTTATTTTGAATAAACAAGGCGATTTAATGTATGAAACCCAGCCTGCTGAACAATTATTGTCCACTCAGCAGCTTCAGCACATTTCAGAAGCTACAGTGAAGCCGAACAACACAGGTATGTTAACTTTGGAGAAAACGGATCAGCAGCCTGCACGACAAGTCATTTACGCCAAATCTGCCTATAACAATTGGACTTACTTAACGGTATTAGATAAGAAAGAAATTGCGGATGCCTTTCAAACGACCAAATTTGGAATCATCATGATGGGACTTGTATTAACGCTCTTAATGGTGGTAGTGGCGTACTTCATTGCCATTTACTTTACAAAGCCATTTCAGCAAATAAAACGAAGCTTGCCTAAAAATCCTAATTTCGCTTTCAAAAATGAACCTTCTAAAAATGAAATTGAATGGATTATTAATTCCATCGACAACATTGTAACCGAGAAGGAAAGCTTGGAAAGTCTCATTCAGTCCGAAATGCCACAGTTGGAAACCCAATTGATTCTCAACCTGTTCCGCAAACGTATTTCTGCAGAGGAATTGGCACGAAAAATGCCACGCTTGGGTTATCCGCAGATCGAGAATCAAATGTATATTACCTTGTTGGTCCAACTGGATAATCTGGGAGATCGAGATCCCTCGGATAAAGACGTTTTGCTGCTGGCTATTAACAAAATCGTAGAAGAAACGATTCCAGAGCAGCAGCGAATGCTTCCCATCATTTTGAACGATAACACTCAGGCCACTATATTAATTTTGACAGGTAAGAGCGAACAGGAAATGAGAAAGCAAGTCCTAGATGATGCGACCCTTTTGGTTCGAAACGTAAAAGAGTATTTGAATGTATCCATCAGCATCGGCATTAGTACGGCGTATGATAACTTATTAGAAAGTAAAGAAGCCTGTGAGATGAGCAAGCAAGCTTTGCATCACCGTTTAAATTTAGGCAAAGAGTCGATTATTTTTTATGAAGATATTTCCATGGTCATTTCAGGTCCGGTGCTGCTTCATTATCCTACGGAATTGGAATCAAAACTGTTTGATGCCATCCGAATAGGGGACGAAGAGCAGGTATACCATACCGTGCACTCTTTATTGGAGGAAATGATGATAAAAAACAATCATTCCATGAACTTTGAAGTGCTGTTGGTACGGTTTGTGAATAACCTCATCCAATTGGAGCAGCTATTAGGGATTGAAGTGCTGCTGACGCAAGACAATCATGCCTTGTATCATCGTTTGCTGGACATCCGTAACCCGGAAGAGATAGAACGTATGCTGATAGAGCAAGTTATTTTCCCCATGGTAAAAAGCATGAAGGAGAAGACCAATCAGCAATTCCGCTGTCTCTCGGAAAAAATTGCTGCTATTATCCGTGCTGAATATGACCAGGAATTATCATTAGAACTCATTGGAGACCGACTTCATTACAATCCGAATTATTTAAGCAGTATTTTCAAAAAAGAATACGGAACGACGTTTAGTGAATATCTAATGGGCTACCGGTTACAAATGGGCAAGAAATGGCTCGTTGAGACCGATATGACGATTAAAGAAATCGCTGAGCGACTGCAATATCATAATTCGCAAAACTTTATCCGCTCTTTTCGGAAAAAGGAACAGGTTACACCGGGAGCTTACCGAAAGATGAAGCAAGCCAATTAGCCTTTAACCGCTCCTAATAAAGCTCCTTTGACAAAGTGCTTTTGCACAAATGGATAAACGATTAACATCGGAACGGTCGCAATGACAATGACCGCCATCTTAATCGTCTGCGCAGGCGGGATGACATCTACAGCAGTTCCTTCTGCCTGCATACCACTGGAAACGATTACAATTTGACGAAGCAAGACTTGAATCGGCCATTTGGCAGAATCATTGATATAGAGAATGGCGTGCATATACGTATTCCAGTAGGCAACAGCGTAGAATAGAGAGATGGTTGCAATAGAAGGCAGGGCTAACGGCAACATAATTTTAAAGAAGATACCAAAATCGTTGCACCCGTCCATCTTGGCTGATTCCTCCAAATCATCTGGCAGCGCCTGAAAAAAGTTACGCATGATAATCAGGTTAAACGCATTAATGGCCACGGGAAGAATCAAGGACCAATACGAATTGATAAGCCCCATGCTTTTTACAACCAGGAATGTCGGAATCATCCCCCCACTAAACAACATAGAGAACACGACAATGAAGTTAATCGTATTGCGGCCAAGTAGATATCTTCGGGATAATCCATAAGCCATAAAAGCAGTAAATATCATACTTACAACTGTACCGACGACCGTTACTCCAACCGAAACCCCGAGACCTCTAAAAATGGTGGGAGTCGACAGAATATAGCGATAGGCATCCAAGGAAAAAGTAACTGGGAATAAAATGAACTTCTTGGCTATCACTTCTTCAGTTGAGGCAAAAGAGCTGGCGATGATATTCAAAAAAGGTAAGAGACAAGTGAGGGCAATGAGAATCAATAGTGTACTGTTTACAATGTTGAAAATACGGCTGCCCAGCGATTCTTTTTTTCGTAATTTTTGTTTTCGTAATGGTTGCGTCAATGTGGTTGACCTCCTCGTAATCGTTTACATGTCAACCTTATCAAGAGGAAAGAATTCCGTATATAATCAAATCTTGAGGTGTTCTCTAATCATGGAGAAAAGCGGATGATCATTAGGTTGTGTTGTAATCATTTGCTAAGGTGAAAAGGTTGAAAAGTAGGCTGTATACTCAATTTTGTAAACGCTATCATTTGATGATTATATGCGGAATGCTGAAAATCGCGTACTCTTGAAAACGTATACAGGAACGTTTGAAGGAGGTCGAACTAATGAAAGTTTCAAGTGTCCCCGCACCAAACATGAAAATGAAAAAGAACAAAAGAACGACGGAAAGCCTTTTACGAATGCAGAAACACAAGTTGCTCTATTTAATGGTTTTACCCGGACTGGTGTACTTCATTATTTTTAAGTACTTTCCTATGGGGGGATTGGTGATTGCATTTCAGGATTATCAAGCTTTTCAGGGAATCACGGGCAGTCCATGGGTAGGAATGAAGCATTTTATTCGTTTGTTTACCGAGCCTACGTTTTTTATGCTGCTTCGTAATACACTGGTTTTGTTTGCGCTGAACATTGTAATCTTTTTTCCATTGCCCATCATTTTGGCACTCATGTTGAACGAGGTTAGGAAGATGTTTTTTAAAAACATTATTCAAACCATCATCTACATCCCGCACTTTATGTCATGGGTTATCATTGTTTCGATTTCTTATGTATTCCTAACCGTAGACGGTGGGGTGCTGAATGAAATGATTGCCGCGCTGGGCGGTGAGAAGATCAGCTTCTTAACTTCTCCTCAATGGCTGCGAACCGTCTACATCGGGCAAGTGATTTGGAAGGAACTTGGCTGGTCTACCATCATTTATCTATCTGCGATTACAGTGGTAGATACGCAATTGTATGAGGCAGCAGAGATGGACGGAGCTGGACGCCTGAGAAAGACATGGCACGTTACCTTGCCTGCGATCCGCCCAGTCATTATTACATTGTTAATTTTGAAGATCGGTAGCACGTTGGATTTGGGCTTTGAGCATATGTATCTGCTATTGAACTCATTAAACCGCGAGGTTGCCGAAATCTTTGACACCTACATTTATACTGCGGGCTTAAAGAATGGACAATTAAGTTTCAGTACGACGGTAGGACTTTTTAAAGGTGTAGTAGGGTTAATCCTGATTATGGGCTCCAATCGACTGGCCAAGAAATTTGGTGAAGACGGCGTTTACTAATGACGACGGGAAGGATGCAAAATGGTACGGTTTGTAGAAAACATGAACAAATGGTGCATGCGCCTGCTGCGCCTGGTCTACCTTAACTTGCTTTGGACGGTTGCGACGATTCTGGGCTTGGGTTTTATAGGCGTTGGGCCTGCAACCGTTGCTATGCTTAGTATTTTAAGGCAGTGGATTCGGGGCAATGAGGAAGTCGCCATTTTCTCGACGTTTGTACGTTACTTTAGAGAAAGCTTTAAAGAAGCAGCAATCATTGGCGGGCTTTACAGCCTTGTGGGTTACGTGCTCTACGTGGATATAGTCAACGTCTCGTCCTGGTATGTTCGTGTGGTGACGCTTATTGGAGCCTTTTTGTATCTCATCTCTTTGGCCTACATTTTCCCGCTGCTGGCTCACTATGATTGGAAAGGTATCGGACTGAAGGTCAAAATGTCGATAGTGATTGGATTTTCGTATTTACAATATACGCTTGTTCTTTTTGTAGCCATTGTCGTGCTTTTTGCATTGATTCTAGGCTTGTACCCAGGAATTCTAACTTTTGCCGGAGCAAGTATTATGGGTTATCTCGTGATGTGGATGACGCATCAGGTGTTCAGCAAAATAGAGCGAGAGGTTCTGGTGAAAGAGGAAGATATGGCATAAATATATAAACAGAAAAGGAGCAAACACGATGAAAAAGGGAATCACGACGAAAAAGGGAGTATCGGGCCTTCTTGCTGTACTAATGGTCATGAGTGTTTTTTTAGCTGCTTGCGCTGACAAGGGAGCTGAGGATCAAAGCGGCCAAACCTATGATCCGAAGTCCAAACTGGAATTTACCTGGTTAAACGTATTGCATACAGCTTCTCCGCCTACAGAAACGATCAAAAGCAAAATTGAAGAATACACCAATTCTAAAATCACGTTCAATTGGGTGCCTGACGCTTCCAAAGAAGAGAGAATCACTACCGCGCTTGCATCCGGCGAATTGGCCGATATGGTGACCCTGACGATGATGACAAATTCTTCAGTACGAAGCTCTTTGAAATCAGGGCTATTCTGGGATGTAGGAAAGTATTTGGATGATTATGAAAATTTGAAAAAAATCCCGCCTGAAGTTCGGGAAGCCGCATCCATTGAAGGGGTACTGTATGGCGTTCCGTTCCAGAAAAATCTGGCTCGGGCAGGTCTGGTCATTCGCCAGGATTGGCTGGATCGCTTAGGACTGAAGGTGCCGACGACACTGGATGAGTTGTATGAAGTTGCGAGAGCGTTTACAGAAGATGATCCGGATGGAAATGGAAAAAATGATACGACTGGGTTTGTTGACAGATCGGATCTACGCTATAGCAGCTTCAAAACTTTAAGTTCCTACTTTGGCACACCTAATGGCTGGAAAGTAGATGAAAGCGGAAAGTTTACGCCGGAATTTGATACTCCTCAATATTTGGAGACCTTAAAGTATTCCAATAAATTATACAAAAATGGATATCTCTCTAAAGACTTTGCTGTAACCGCTAAAACGGATCAGCAGCAACAATTTGCACAAGGTAAAGCAGGTATTTATACAGGCATGATCGATATCTCTAACCTCAGAACCTTGTCCCAAGGCTTGCAAAAAGGGCTGAAGCTGGTACCGGTTAACAAGATTTCGAATGGAGATGGCAAATACCACGTATGGTCTGAGGGAAGCGGGGTAGGAGGTTTGCTCGCATTTCCGAAATCCGAAGTAAAAACAGAAGCTGAGTTGAAGAGACTGCTGCAATTTGTAGATGATTTAATTGACAAAGATGTATATATGTATATGACCGGCGGTATTGAAGGCACTCATTATAAGATCGAAAAAGATGGAGCCTTCAAAATTACGAATACAGATTTGTGGCAAGCAGATGTTCAGCCGTTTTCAAGCTCCAGACCGAGCGAAGTGACCTATAACTTAAAAGATGCCAATCCAGAAAAGGAACTGGCTAATGAATTAGTCCGTGAAAATAATGAATTTGCTGTTCTGGACCCGACCGTGCCACTGGATTCAGTCACCGCTAATGAGCAAGGAACAGAGCTGGAGAAAATCATTACCGATGCCTCCTTCAAATTTATTATGGGTGAGCTTGACGAAGCCGGATTTAAAGCAGCCGTAGAAAACTGGAAAAACTCCGGTGGATCACGAATTACTGCTGAGTATGAGGAAGCGTATAAGAAAACGAAAAAATAATAGCTGAGCATGGCTGTTGCCCCCAGACTCCTTGAATGATTTCTTGGATGTTGAAATCCGGGGGCAGCTTATGCTTTCCCAATACAAAATGGATCTAACATTCACAAAATATAAAGACAGGAGAGAACAAAATGCAATTGTATAACATTGTAGATTATGGAGCAGTTCAGGATGGTACGACGTTGGCTACGGAAGCGATTGCGGCTGCCATTGAAGCGGCCAGCAATGCTGGAGGAGGAACCGTTTTTGTTCCGTCTGGGACGTATCTGACAGGTGCTATCTTTCTGAAAAGTAACATTGAGCTTCATGTAAGCCCTGGCGCAATTCTGTCCTTCAGTACGGAACTGGCTGATTACCCTGTAGTAGAATCCAGATGGGAAGGCGTTCAGCGGGAAGTGCATGCGTCATGCATTTATGGGCAGAACCTTGAGAATATTTCAGTTACAGGTAGCGGAACGCTGGATGGAAATGGTCAGCCGTGGTGGGAAAAGCACCGCAATCATCCAGAGGAGTTACAGTATCCGAGACCCAAATTAATCAGCTTTGACCGTTGTCAGCGGGTTACCATTAAAGATGTTATGTTAAAAAATTCCCCCAGTTGGACTGTAAGCCCCATCGCTTGCTATAACGTTACGATTGATAATTTGTCCATTCTTAACCCCGCGGACTCCCCCAATACGGATGGCATTAATCCCGAATCCTGTTCGAATGTTCGTATTAGCAACTGCAATATAGATGTGGGCGATGATTGTATTGCGATCAAAGCAGGAACCGAAGATACACAAGAGCGAATTCCATGTGAAAATATTACGATTACCAACTGTACGATGGTGCATGGACATGGCGCAGTCGTACTGGGAAGCGAAATGAGTGGTGACATTCGCAATGTTACGATCAGCAATTGCGTGTTCAAGCAAACGGATCGGGGCATACGTCTGAAATCCAGACGAGGACGTGGCGGAACCATCGAGGATATTCGCATCAGCAACATTGTGATGGAAGATGTAATTTGTCCATTTATTCTGAACCTTTATTATTTCTGCGGCCCTCGGGGCAAAGACAAATATGTGTGGGACAAAAATCCCTATCCGATTACCGATGAAACCCCGTGCTTTAGACGAATCCATTTTTCCGATATTACGGCACGACAGGTTCATGCGGCTGCTGGATTCTTATATGGACTTGCAGAACAATATATTGCTGAAATTACATTTTCCAATATTGATATTTCTATGGCTAAAAATGCAATTCCCGGTCGTCCGGCCATGATGACAGGGATAGAAGATATGAGCAACCGTGGTTTTTATCTAGGTAACGTGAAGGATATTCGTTTTCAACATGTGACGATTGAGAATCATGAAGGTCCTGCCTTTTATATTGAAAATGGGGAAGACGTTGAAATCAATCGTTGTCATTCGAAGAATACAGCTCAGCCCGAAAAGCTGATAGAACAAGTAACGATACAACCTTCTGAACGAAATAAGATGAATTAGGAGGGCATGAAAGGAGGTACAACGTGGATAAGTTGCAAGCATTGTTGGGAGACCTTCCGGCAGATCGCCCTGTAACGGCAACTCTGCTGAATCAAGAAGAGCGCGAGGGATACCGACTGGAGTGTCTCCTGCTCGACTTGAACGGGATCGAGTCTGTACCCGCTTATGTAGCTACACCCTTACAAGGGAACGGTCCGTTCCCATTGGTCGTTTTTAACCATTCGCATGGAGGCAATTATACGAACGGGCGCAATGAACTGATCCATAGCAGTTCTTACTTGCAGCAGCCCTCGTTTGGTACCACCCTGACAGACATGGGGTACTGCGTATGCTGTATTGACATGTGGGGCTTTAATGAACGTGGAGGCAAAACCGAGAGCGAGCTGGTAAAAGAAATGCTCTGGCAGGGCCAAGTGCTGTGGGGCATGATGCTGTATGATAACCGTCGTTTGGTGGATTATATGTGCCAGCGTGAAGATATTGATGCTTCCCGTATTGCAACAATCGGTATGTCGATGGGCGGACTCATGGCATGGTGGATGGCTGCGTTAGATGAACGGATACAGGTGACGGTTGATATTTGTGGACAGGTAGATGCCCATACGCTAATCGCCAAAAGGGGGTTGGATCATCATGGTTTCTATTCCTATGTCCCCGGCTTGCTGAAGCATTTTACCACCTTGGATATTCAAAAGCGGATCGTACCTCGTCAACGGATGAGTATAACAGGTCAAAATGACCGGATGTGTCCTATTGAAGGAGTCGAGTATTTGGCAAAAGGGCTGCTGGAAGCTTACCAGGAGGCAGGTCACCCTGAGCATTGGCAGCCTGTGATTGCGGGCGGTGGACATATGGAGACGTTGGAAATGCGAACGGCGTGGCAGTCATTTTTAGCCGAACACCTGTAAATCAAATGAAGGGATCGGGGTAACCATGCTAGTTGGAAAAGAATCCTTTTGTGATTTCCATACGATTCAGGAGGCGATTGCTGTATTGGAGCAGTCGGATTCCAACGAAATGGAAACGCTAACTATTTTATCAGGTACTTATGAGGAAGAGGTACGAATTTACCGTTCATATCTTCATATTATAGGCATCGGACAGGTAGAGATTCGAATGGATCGGTATGCCAAGGAACGGGATGAAGCGGGAGAGGAAATAGGGACCTTTGCGACACCTACTTTATTTTTAGGCGGTAGCCATCTGATCTTGGAAAATCTCACGATTTCCAACACGG
The DNA here is from genome assembly GCF_011066115.1 of Paenibacillus sp. EKM212P. NCBI lineage: Bacteria > Bacillati > Bacillota > Bacilli > Caryophanales > Paenibacillaceae > Paenibacillus > Paenibacillus sp. EKM212P. The sequence continues at coordinate 33,507 of NZ_JAAMNR010000004.1, read as the reverse complement.
CAGGACAGGGAGAAGCCATTGGGCAGGCCGTTGCGGTATACGCTCATTGTGATGAAACGGTCTTTAGAAACTGTACCTTTAAAGGGCACCAGGATACTTTATTTACAGGCCCTCTACCTCCTGCACCGAAAGAACGACTCCAGTTTGGTGGAATCCATTTGAAGGAGCATCATAGGCACTATCGGCAGCTTTATCAGCATTGTTATATAGAGGGTACGGTGGACTTTATTTTTGGTGGGGCTACCGCGTATTTTGAAGATTGCGAAATTCGCAGTTTACGCCATCATGACAACCAAACGAGCTACGTCACAGCCGCCTCTACGCCGCAAGGACAAGCGTATGGTTATGTATTCAACCATTGCTACTTAACCGCAGAAGCTGATATTACCCCGGTTTTTTTGGGACGTCCGTGGCGGGAGTATGCCAAGACCGTATTTGTCGATTGTAAAATGGGCGATCATATTGACCCACGTGGCTGGGACAATTGGGATAATGTCGCGAACGAGAAAACGGTCTGTTATCAGGAATATAACGGACCCGATGAAGTTGCTACGTTACGTAAGCAACGTGTTCCGTGGGCAGATTGTTTTGAAACGGGAACAGAAGTATGGAGCAAGGAACAGGTATTTGATGAAGTCACATTTTGGAAGTAAGGAGAAGTGAGGTCTCATGATGATTCAAAATCCCATATTAAAAGGCTTTAATCCCGATCCGTGTATTACACGAGTCGAGGATACTTACTATATTGTGGTGTCATCGTTTGAGTGGCTGCCTGGAGTACGGGTGTACCAGTCCAAAGATTTGGCCAACTGGGAGCATTGCACAGATATTTTGACCGATCAGGTTGATTTAAGAGGAAACCCGAAAAATTGCAGCATTTGGGCACCGCAGCTTAGCTATGCGGATGACCTTTTTTATCTGCTCTATACGGATGTGAAAAGCACCAAGCGTCCGTTCAAGGACGTCCATAATTTTGTAATGACGGCGCCTACGATCCAAGGACCTTGGTCGGAACCCGTCTATCTTAACAGTAGTGGATTTGATCCGTCTTTATTTCACGATGAGGACGGACGCAAATGGCTGTTGAACGCATTGTGGGATTACCGTATGTTGGAAAGCAATAAATCTTCCGGTATCGTCATGCAGGAGTATGACAGCAAGCAACAACAACTCATTGGCGAGCCTGTCAAAATCTTTGATTGTACTCCTTTGAAGAAAACAGAAGCGCCTCACATCTATAAGCAAAATGGATATTACTATCTTGTTACAGCGGAAGGCGGAACGGGTACGGGGCATGCCGTTACCGTAGCACGGTCGAAGCAGATATCCGGTCCATATGAAGTAGACCCGCACAACCCCATGCTTACGTCACGTGATCGACTGGATTTCCCGTTACAATGCGCAGGACATGGCAGTCTTGTACAAACACCGGACGGCGAATGGTACATGGCTCATTTATGCACACGTCCAGTAGAGGGGAAATATGCCATTTTAGGACGGGAAACAGCCTTGCAGCAAGTGTACTGGAATGATGAAGGCTGGCTGCGATTAACCGCCGGGGGCCATACACCTCAATTGGAGGTGCCCGCACCTCAAGGGAAGTTCTCGGTTAAACAAGAGCAGCAGAGTTATATTTTCGAGGATTTTTTCGAGGGACCCACATTAGATAAAACGTGGAACACATTGCGTATCCTGGCGGATGATAGCTGGTGTTCATTAAGCCAGCGCCCCGGTTATCTTCGGATTCTAGCTGGAGAATCCATTCAAAGTCTGTTCCAGCATCATGTGCTTGCCATTCGGCAAACGGATCATCATTTCCGGGTGGAAACAGCATTGGAGTATCAGCCAACAAGCTATTTGCAAATGGCGGGGCTTCTACTGTACCTTAATGAAGAAGATTATTTGTACGCCTATATTAGCTATGAGGAGGGACAAGGGAAGGTGCTGCGTATGATGCGATGTGAAGCCAACACATTTACCTTAGTTCCCCAAGCGATTACGCTTCAGGACGATCTTCCTATACATTTAGCTGTGGAAGTCCATGCATCCCACGGGCAATTTTATTATGGAGTCGGAGACAAACCTGCTTGGAAGCGGCTTTTTGAAATGCAGGATATCAGATTTTTATCCGGTGGTTTTACAGGGAATTTTGTAGGTATTGCTGCTCATGATATGCAACAATTCCAAGGAAGCTACGCTGATTTTTCTCATTTCTTATATCATGGTAAGGATCATCTTTCCTCATAAAAAACATGATAATGATTATGTTGAAAGCACCTTAATGGGTGCTTTTTTTCGTGGTTTCTGCACTTTACCTTGTCACATTATAACTTCGCAAAATCTCCAAAAAAGCGGTGCTTGCTTTCGTTTCAAATGTCGATGAAGGAGTTAGGAAGGAGAATTTTCGAATGACCGGAAGATTATGAATATCCAGTACTTTTAATGTGCCCAGAGCAAGTTCCTTCTGAATGACCCATTGGGACAGCAAAGAAATCCCCAAGCCTGCTTCTACAGACTCTTTGATGATCTGTGTACTGCCAAAATTCATCATATGAGAAGGGGAGAACCGGAACCGTGCAAACATATTTTCAGCCGCTTCCCGGGTTCCAGAACCTTCTTCCCTCAGAATCCAGATGTCCTCTTGCAGCTCACTTAAATCCACTTGAGATTTACCAGCCAAACGATGATTTTGCGGAACGACGATATACATTCGATCATCAGCAAATGATTCAATGTGTAAATGGTCATGCTGAAATTCTCCTTCGATAATGCCTACATCCAGTTGATTATGGATCATGAGTTTTTCAATTTCCTGAGTGTTACCGATGGTAATCGAGGGCTGAATGAGTGGATACTGGATTCTCATTTGCGCAATCACATGCGGCAACACATATTCGCCATATGTGTAGCTTGCGCCAATCGACAGGTTTCCTTTTGCCGTATGTATCAGCTCGTCCACCAAATATTGCATCCGTGTATGGAGACGGATAATCTCCTGAGCATGATGATACACAATTTCACCTGCTTTGGTTAAGCGCACATATTTATTACTACGCTCCAGGAGGCGGGTCCCTACGCTACGTTCCAGCGTTTGAATATATTGACTTACCGCAGGTTGGGTCATGTGTAACTCCTCGGCAGCTCGTGTGAAGTTTTGTTTCTCCGCGACCATAACAAATACGATTAAAGATTGGTCCAAAGCCCATTCCTCCAAATTCATCATATCTATTTACTTATTATCATTATTATAATGATTTATTTTTCTTATGACAAAAAACATATTAAGCTGGATGCATGTAGAATTGGAGGGGTTCACCATGAACAGTCATACACAACACACCAAATTATTTTCGAACAGAGGGCGATTATTCCAGCGTATATTTGGCATTATCCTCACGATGTTATTTGCTTTGACAGGCTACGGCCTGAATGAATTGCCAGGTTTTCATTATGTAGGTCCATTGGCCTGTGCTATGTTTCTCGCTATTCTGTACCGACAGTTGTGGGGATACCCTGAAGCTGTGCGCTCGGGGGTTGAGTTTTCAGCAAAGAAAATACTACGTGGAGCGATTGTGTTATTTGGGCTGAAGCTGAACATGGATGTTGTCATTCATCATGGGTTGGGTTTACTTTTGCGTGATGTGGGCACTGTTGTATTTTCCATCTTTTTTACGGTTTGGCTGGCAAAACGTTTCAAGGCAGATGCTTCGCTTTCGCTTCTTCTTGGTATTGGAACAGGAGTTTGCGGTGCAGCAGCGATTGCAGCGGTTTCTCCCTTGTTAAAATCCAAAGATGAGGATACAGCCATAGGAGTAGGACTCATTGCCTTGGTTGGAACGGTATTTGCCATTTTGTTTACTGTGCTTCGGCCCTGGCTTCCTTTGACGGATATGCAATATGGAATCTGGTCGGGCATCAGTTTACATGAAATTGCACATGTGGCCTTAGCTGCAGCGCCTGCCGGACAGGATGCTCTTGCAATGGGCTTATTAGCTAAACTGGGGCGTGTTTTCTTACTCATACCGCTCAGCTTTGTTTTAATGGTTTGGATGAAACGAACTGGAAAAATTCGTACAGACGCTAAAGTGGAGTTTCCCTGGTTCCTCATCGGCTTTATGGCTACAAGTATTGTGGGCAGCTATGTTTTTGGGAAATATATTGTAGTTCCATCTAGTCTGACGAACGGAATTTCTCAAGTTACCACCTTTATGTTAACAATGGCTATGGTAGGCATGGGGCTGAATGTGAGCTTTAAGGCTTTGCGGGAGAAAGCAATGCTTCCCTTACTGGTACTATCTGTTACCTCGATCATTCTTATAGGGTTAACATTTTTAACAGTGTGAACATGAAGTATTCGTTTGGTGATAAGATTGCTAGTAAACTAGGTTAATAAAACTGAAAAAAGCTCTGCTTGCTGTATAGCTGGCAGAGTTTTTTAGTACTTTTGTATGATAAGACTGAAATATGTACTGAATCAATCGTAACTTTTACCATATGATTCGCGTCTATCAAAATAGAGGTCCTGAGAATCATAGAGTGCAAGAATTTCATAAGCGAAAATATAGAGATTGGTAGGGTACATAATGAAAAAAATTTGTTTATTTGCTTTTTTGTTTCTGTTTCTACTAGCATTTCCAAGAGAAAGTCATGCTGCATCTTCGAGTTCACGTCTTCAGTTGGATGGTAAAGATATAAGTGTTGGCAAAGGTGTTCAGATTCAAGAAGTAAAGGGGAATGTACTGGTTCCACTCCGTCTCATTGTAGAGGAATTGGGTTATAGCGTGAATTGGGAGTCCAAGACAGGGACCATAACTATACATAAGCAAAATCTTAACCTCAGTCTTCAGGTCAACAATCCCATAGCCTCTGTCAATGATCATCAAATGGGATTGGCTGTAGCTCCTTTGCTTAAAGAGGGGACGACTTATGTTCCGCTTCGCTTTGTATCGGAACAGACAGGAATGAATGTGATCTGGAACAACGAGCTTAAAACCGTGTTCCTGACGACTCCTCCTACTTCAAGCGGCAATAGCGAGTCCACTCATGATCATCCTGCTACTCCAGCTGTAAGTAATCCTAAAGAGAGTGCGCGCACGGCTATAAACCAAATTAGCTTCGATAATCACCAATTAACTATAACTGTTAATGGAAAAGTAACCCCAAAAGTAACCACGTTGACTCATGCAGACCGTATTGTTGTAGACATACCGGATACAAAGTTTGCTGAGGAATTTCCAGCATCGCAATCATTTAACAATGGTGGACAAGGAAGTTTTCCAGTCACAGAAGATCCAGATGTTTCTCAAGTAAGATACTCCATGGCTAGTACAAACCCAGCCTCGGTACGCATCGTGGTCGATCTTAATCAGAGTACATCCTTTCATGTACTCAATGCGGATGATGGTAAGGTGGTTATAGCGTTGGATCAGGAAACAGAGGAGCCATCAACTACCGAGAACGTTATACCTACCATACCTGTTGTACCTGAGATTTCTTCTGATGGACACGCGCAAGGGATTGACGTCTCACACTATAATGGCAATATTGATTGGCAGCAAGTGGCGGCGGCAGGCAAGACATTTGCTTTTATTAAAGCTACAGAGGGCACAAAATATCAAGATAATCAATTTTTAGTAAATGTGCAGGGTGCCAGAGATGCTAACATCCTGGTTGGCGCTTACCACTTTTTGAACGCTACTACTGCGGATGGAGCTCGTCAGGAAGCAGCTAATTTTGCCAGGGCTATAGATTCAGCAGGAGGCAGGCTGGATCTACCCCCTGTGATGGACTATGAAAATAACCCCAAAGGTCTTACTCCTGCACAGATTAGTGAAGTGGCGCATGCTTTTTTGGATGAAATGGAGAGGCTTACCGGGCGTCAGCCGATCGTATACACGGGCAATGTCTTTGCTTCCAAGTTTGATCCTACATTTTCTATGTATAAGCTGTGGGTAGCCCGATACAGCACTACGCAAAAGCCGACCGCAGTCCCAGCTTGGAATAGCTGGTGGGCTTGGCAGTACAGTAGCACAGGCAGTGTTCCGGGTATTCAAGGCCAAGTCGATTTGGATGAATACAACGGAACGATAGATGAACTCCGGGCTTCACTGGCAGGAGAGCTTAATTAGCATAATCATATCATGATCAATCCTCGCGAATCCGGAACGGGATCTGCGAGGATGTTTATGTCTGATTTGTTTAGTTGGGCATGATCCATACGATTTCGCTGATTCGAACAAAGAATTTTTTTCCGTATACATCTAAAATGACATGGTCGGGCTTACAATCCACTACACATCCATCAATTCTGCCACGTGTTGTCTCAAGTACAACGTACTTGCCGATCACCGATTTTAATGTTTCTACGACGTATGGATCTACAGGGTGCACCACGACGTGGTGAGAGGTAGGATGGTGGGGGAAAGGTTGATTAACGTTGTAATTGAGCATTTGATTTGAATTCAATTGCTTCACTCCTTCAAGATTAGTTGTGTTATCCTATGCTCCTGCCTAGGAAAGGTGTAGGCTAATGCCCATCAGCGAAAACATTCATAACATTGCCGAAAAGCCCGGTCCGTAGGAAAGCTCAATACATAAGCTATGTTGTACCTTGAATTGAAGGAGGCAATGACCATGAGTGAATGTGAAAGAGGTTGTGGTGGCGGTTCAGTAGGGGGCTACCCAGGAGTATGGACATCGACAGGAGCTATTCTGGTACTGTTCATTCTGCTCGTTATCATTACGAAGTCTTTATGGGTTTAAAATGAACTGAGTAGCTTAACCCCCCATTGGTATATAACCGATGGGGGGTTAAGTGTTTTAGAGGATGGAACGTATGATAAAACACCTCAAATAACAGCGTACAAGCCCTACACAAACTGTGCCGGGCTGGGCAGCTGCCATTTGAGGTACATTGGCATCTATAGACAGGAACGGACAATGGATCAGGGATTAAATTAACGCAATCGCCAGCAGGGTGAACAGGCTCAAAGTTAAAATTTGATTCCCATACCCGTAGCCAGGATAAAAGGCAGACGTTTGTACACGTCCGTTCCGTTCTGTTTTTAAGTACACATTATTACGATCCACATCCATAATGGTTCCTTCGTACTGTTTTCCGTCAATGGTGAGAATACGCACCTTTTTATTCATGCAGTTCAAACAGTTGTAGTAAGCGTCCATTCCATCACCCCCTCTTATACATTGGCATTTTATGAGAGGGACGGTCTTATGGTAACGGCGAACATACAGGGAAAGGGTATTCCCTCCAACTTAAGACCTGACTAGAGTTAGCCTATTCTTGATAGGGATTAAAAGAGAAGCCAGGATATCCGTTAGTATAGGCGTAATCTCTTTGGGGGACGGCTTGATGGTGTGATGAAGCATCAGCAAGTCTTACATGTATCCCTGGTTTTCGGGGGGGCTGCTGCTTGCAGTCATTGGGAGGACCGATGATGACAGGTTTTTTAATAGGGGCGAGCGCTTCCTGAACCTTATTCTCATCCAGGCAGTAAGTATGAGCCAGAATGTTATTTGGCGTTAGGCGCAAAATGTCAGATCCCAGTATGAATTCAGGGGTCGGGGCATCAAAAATCGTCAACAAATGAGTGTTATCCATCGTGGCGACCAGATAATGCCACCATCCTTGAGGGACGTTAGCCACTTGGCCAGGTGTGATCGGAAAATGTCGTAACTCACGGGTAAAGGGGTTAATCAGTGACACGGTTACTGCTCCAGAGATGCAGTAGACCAGTTCTGTGGCATTTTGGTGATAGTGAGGCTCCACAACATTAGCAGTGCTGAGGCGAATATCCAGCAGCGATACATTTGCTAATGTATTCAGCTGCTGGATCGACAGCTCGTTGATCGAATTTTGAGCATCCTTCTGAAACAAAACATTGTCACTTAAATCATAGGTGAATTGTACAGTAGGAGAGGTGTAATCCATATATGAATTCACGCGTCGTTTCCAGCCTTTCTGTTAATCAAGATTTGATGATCGTACGCTACCCTATGCATACGCCCATATATGTGTGCGCGCAAATGTGATTTGAATTAGTAGAAATCAGGCTCCGATCCCGGGCAAGTTGAAGCGAAAAATAGCGAAAAAAGTCACGTATTCAAGTGTGGTCAGAACATGATCCATTGCTTTTAATACACGTCATCCCTTTAGGGATGGCGTTTTATTTGCTTGGGTAGTCTTAGGACCAGAGCCGGATGATACGTAAATGCGGCTTGTGGTATACTGCAACGGACGTGTGAAAGCATGATTGTCCCATTCCGTATGTAACCACGCGTCATTTCTGCAGCTAGGCATAAGTTATGTCATAAGAAACATCATCGGATAAACGTCCCTGAGTTGTACAGGCCGGAATGGTTGCACCGGACAGAACATGAAAGAGGAGGTTGTCTGGAATATGAAAAAATTATCTATTTTAATCCTGTCCTGCGCATGTATGTTAGGTACTGTATTGTCAGTCGCACCAGGACAAGCACAAGCACAAACGTCAGCTTTGAAGAAAGGGATTCAAAGCGAACGGGTGCTGGAGCTTCAACAGCAGCTTCATTCGCTCGGTTATTTCAAGGCTGGGTTTACTGGGTACTATGGTTCTCTGACCAGTAAAGCGGTGGCTCGTTTTCAACGAGATAACGGTCTGACACCTGATGGAGTAGCCGGAGCGGCAACACAAGCCAAGCTGAAATCCTTCGGAGAGGTGCGCGTAACCGCGCTGGATCAACTGGCTCGTATCATTTATTCTGAGGCGCGCGGAGAATCCTTTGAAGGTCAAGTGGCTGTTGGAGCTGTCGTATTAAACCGTGTGCAGTCCGGCGAGTTTCCAAGCTCGATCCCGGACGTTATTTTGCAGCCTGGCCAATTCACCGCTGTACAGGATGGTCAATACCGCCTGAAACCAAACAAGACGGCATACCGTGCAGCCAGACAGGCACTTAACGGTGCTGATCCGACTAATGGGTCCTTGTTTTATTACAACCCGGCCATTGCCACAGCCAAATGGAGTAAAAGTCGCCCGGCTGTCATCTCACTCGGTCGCCATACGTTTACGAATTAATTGCACATGAGAATACGCAAATTTCCAGCCGTCAGTTGCTTCTTCTAGGAGCAGTGACGGTTTTTTATATTCGCAAATTTGTAATATTTTAGTGGTGATTTATCTGATTTAATATTAAAAATTCTACCTATTATTCCGATACTCTTAATAGACAAAAAAATGAAATCAAAGGAGTCTTTCTAAATGAGTCAACATCCTTACACTATCGAAGTAGATCAAGCCATGAAAACGGTACATATGGCGGTGAATGGAGTTTTTAGCCAGGAGGAGTATGATAGCTTTGTAAAAGATTATGTAGCCAAAACTTCATCCATTCAGGCGTCCAGCTTTACACTCAAGGTAGATTGTACCCAGATGGCACTTTTGGGTCCGGGAGAAGTGGAAAAATTGAAGGGCTCATTTGTACGTTACAAAGAAACTGGATTTACCAAAGTAATCTTTGGCATCAGTCTTCAACAAACCATTATTAAAATGCAGCTTGGTCGAGTAGCACGTGAAGCAGGATTAAACAACGTAGATATTGTCGTACAATAATGCGCTGACGTATGTGTAAGGGGGAAACCTGATGAGCCATATCAAAATAAAAGCACTGGGTGTGTACCATCCGCCCCATTCGTTGGATAACGAATACTATGTTCGCCATTTTGACGAGCGGGGCAAAGATATTCGACGCTTCATGGAGCATATGGGTAGAAAACAGCGTTATATCATTGATGATCCTAACGAAAACGGTCTAACAATGGGAATTGCAGCTGCGCAAAAAGCTCTGGAACAGGCCGGTATGACAGGCCGTGATGTGGATATGATCATGTTCTCCACTCAAGTTCCTGAGTCACTGTTTCCGATGAATGCATTGTTTGTTCACCAGGCGATTGGGGCCAGACATGATGTGGCCGTGATGGATTCCAACGCGAATTGTGCAGGGATGACAGTCGCTGTCGATCAAGCCAGTCGGTCGATGCTATCTAATCCTGACGTGCGGACAGCGCTTATTATCGGTTCAGATTATAATTCACTCATTTCCGGTCCGGAGGATGAGATTACTTATGCGAACTATGGAGATGCTGCATGTGCGGCTATTTTGGAGCGTACAGAAGAAGACACCGGTTTTATAGATTCGATGTATTTTACAGACCCAGTCAATATAGATAAAATTTTGTACCCGGCTCAGGGGTTAGCGGCAACACTCCAAAGGAATGCTCCCGGAAAATATATTCAGTGGCTTCCGTTCGATGCTAATATGGCCTTGCCTCCTACATTTGATCTGCTTGAACGCATTTTAAAAAAGAATGGACTGTCGCCTCAGGATGTACGGGCTTATTGTCTGTCTCAGTTCTCGTTGGCAAATGTATTAAAGATTCAGGATCACTTGAAACTAGAGGATGCCCAAATGATTTATGTGGGTGATCGATATGGTTACACAGGTACCAGTAGCCCGTTCATTGCGCTATATGAAGGTATTGAATCGGGTCGTATCCGGCGCGGTGATTATGTGCTGTTCTGGACGATTGGAGCTGGATATCAGCTGGTTGCTATGTTGTTTAAATATTAGTTATGAGAAGACCTTGCAGCTGTAAGGTCTTTTTTGTGTGTCACACAATGACAATTGTAATGATTTGGTTGTGCTATGTATGATTATTTTGTAAAATTTAAACATTGAATTAAAAGGGACAGCTTATATTGCGGACATCGGATAGCATGACAATTATGACGGAAAACATGGCACACAATTCATAATAGGAGCTGAAGAGTCATTAAGATCGAAAATTTATTTTATGGGGAACGAATAAAACTGGCCGCAGTCAGGGAAGAAGATGCCGAAGTGATGTTCAAATGGGGTGAGGATGCGAAGTATCTGCGAAATGTAGATACGGATTTGGCGCTCCCCTACACGTTGAAACAGATGGAGTCAGAAGGATCTCCCCGCTCTAACGAGGTCTATTTTCGATTAAGAACATTGGCAGATGATGTCTTGATCGGATTTGTTGCTATCCACGGGATTGAGTGGAATAATCGCAGCGGACAACTGGCAATAGGTATAGGTAATACGGATTACCACGGCAAGGGCTTTGGGGCAGAAGCGGTACGGCTCATTCTTCGTTATGCGTTTTATGAGCTCAATTTGAATCGGGTCGGCTTGGATGTGATTGAGTACAATACACAAGCGATCCGAACTTATGAGAAGGCGGGGTTCCAGCTTGAGGGTAGAGTTCGTTCCGCTGTTCTTCGTGATGGTAACAGTTATGATCGTATCATGATGGGTATCCTGTATTCTGAATGGAGCTCGACTGTTCAAATATAATAGATACACAATTTGTTCATAAAATATTCCATAATAAGCCTTTTAATAACGTGAAAAGAGGTTTATAGTTAAGGGGTCACATGCCCAAATCATTATTAATTTGAGTATGAGTCAAAGCTGAGGAGGAATTTACATGGCAAACGTTGTAAGGTCCGTTACTTCACCCAAGAAATTTATTTCTGGACAAAATCTACTCTCGTCGTTAAATGACTATATTAAGGATTATGGCGATAAAGCCTTTGTCATTTGTGATGAGTTCATACTTGAAAGGGCCCAAAAGGAGGCAGGTGCTTCGATTGAAGCAGCTGGTAATCAGGTGGTCTTCGAGAAATTTCAATATGAATGTACAAAAGAAGAGATTGATCGTAACCGCGAATTGGTGCGTAAACATGGTTCGAACATTATCATAGGGATTGGCGGGGGAAAAACATTGGATACCGCCAAGGCAACGGCTTATTATGAAAAGCTGCCTGTTGTTATTTTCCCAACGATTGCTTCTACAGATGCTCCTTGTACCGCGCTTGCGGTTATATACAAAAAAGATGGCTCTTTTGATGAATATCTGTTCCTGCCTACTAATCCAGACGTTGTACTGGCGGATACAGGCATCCTGGCAGCAGCGCCTGCGCGTTTCTTTGCAGCTGGAATCGGTGATGCACTGGCCACTTATTTTGAAGCTCGTGCCTGCTATCAGGCCAATGGAGATAACCTGGTTCTGAACAAGCCTTCCACTACAGGACTGGGACTTGCTCGTCTTTGTTATGATACGTTGCTGGAAAATGCTGTGAAGGCCAAACGTGCTGTGGATCGTAAAGTATATACTCGTGCGGTTGAGGATACGATTGAAGCTACTATTTATCTGAGCGGTGTTGGTGCAGAATCAGGTGGATTGGCAGCAGCACATGCCATTCATAATGGCATGACGGCTGTTCCTTCGCTCCATAAAGCACAGCATGGTGAGAAAGTTACATTCGGTTTGTTAACCCAGCTAGTGCTGGAAAATGCACCGAAAGAGGAACTGGAAACCGTGATTAAACTGGTGAAGGATGTAGGCCTTCCGTTGACGCTTCGTGACTTGGGTGTAGAGGAATTTGTTGAGGCTGAATGGCGCCAAGTGGCTGAAGCTGCTTGTGCATCGAATGATACAATGGTCAACATGCCGTTCCCGGTTAGTCCTGCTGACGTGTACAATGCAATCATTGCAGCGAATGCAATAGCAGAATCCTATCAAGAATAGTTTCTTCCTAAATCACGAAAATGGGTTTACAAAAACGGGTCTGTCACATCACTGGCAGACCCGTTTCGTTTACGTGCACTAACTTGTGAAACAAAAGAAGGGTACCAGGGACTTATATCCTATCTTGTTCTGACCGATATACATGTAACAGGGAAATTAGGTTGGTTACACAGCAGGAGGAGATTTGATGTTGGTGCATGGTAGAACACGTAGGGGTAACTTGTACATCCATATGTCCAGCGGTTTTCACAAAATTGGAGATTATCGGGAAGAATATTCTGTAGCACCGGGTGATCGGCTGATGTCTAGACTGTCCAAGCGGATCTACACCATTGTATCCGTACATCTTGGTGAAGAGGCGTATGCCGATATTGATCTAGAAGAGGTTATCAGAAATAGTTAGAGAGCTTTATTTGGATTTAGTATAAAAAAAGCTTCCACTTTGCTCTTAGAGCGAAGTGGAAGCTTTTTTCTTTCAGCGGAGGGACTCATGAAGAAGGTCTCGTGTGATGATATTATTTTGGTTCATAAAATGTCTGATTGCTGCTTGTGAATTGGTTGCAGACAGCTCCTTTCCCCATGTCATGGCATAGGCCCAGGCTGGCTGGTTTTGCAGCACCTTCGCACTCGGCAGAATATCACTTTCTCCGATTCCTATAGGCTTGCCCTGCGCAAGCTTTAGCAATTCAGTGTAATAGGAGGATTTATAATCATTATTATAGATATCAGCTGCAAGAATATCTACCCGGTTAATACCTGGGAAGGACAGATTATAGGGAGTGCTATATGCGTTTGGGGCATTGGGACTCCATACCCACAACAGGTTATCCAGATGATGGACATGAGTGAACCGATCATACATTAGATTCCACAACTTAGCGTAATTTTGCTTGTTCCCCCACCAAAACCAGTTGCCGTTCATCTCATGATAGGGTCTCCATAAAACAGGTACATCCGCGTCTCGTAAAGTCTTAAGGGACAGAGCCACCTCATCCAGATCGGCGATCAGTTGTTTATATTGCGGGGTACCCGGCGTGATGTAACGATTAAATTCAGCTTGAGTTATTTTTGCTTGTACATTTTTCCACGTTTTGGGTGTGCCCGGTAGCGCCTGATGGAAGGTAATAGCTACAATTCCGCCGTCCTGACTCCATTGGATAGCACTATTCATAACATGCTGACGTTGCTCTTGTAGGGCCGTACGGGACTGATTAGCTAATCCTCCAAACTCATAGCCGTGAAGTCCTGCGTATTGTCCGCTGATTTGTTGTAGCTTGTTATTTTGTTCATCCGGTGCCTCTAAGTAATCATGCTGCCCGGAAATTAGCATATCATCCGGTACATTAGATAGGTAGGCAAGTAATTGCTTGGCTTTGGCAGAGGCCTGAACATTAATTGGCGGGGCGGCATCGGCAACAATGAATGATTGCTGAGAGCCGCTGAAGAGTAAAACAAGCATTAGCAGTAGCACCCTCTGTAACCAAAAGCGTGTTGAGTGAGATTTCATGGCGCTCCTCCTTTGATGCATGGTAATGGGATTAGTATTTTTCTTTTTGCTTTCTAAGCTGTATATAGGCGCTAATAATAATCACCAGCAGACTAATCGTGGCCCATCCATTAAATTCCTGTGAGTGTATCCAGTTGTCCCATACAAGGAAGCCTAAAATTACAACGAGCAAACCCATTGCAAGATACATTTTGGTTTGTGCTGGACGTTGGGTGCGTTTTGAAATCCAATGTATGATGCCGAAAACGATGGCTGCCTGAAATAAAAATATGCCCATTATCATTAAACTTGCTATAAAGATTGGGGACATCGGTATCCTCCTCCTAGGTTTACAAACATAAAATGCAGGTTGTACCGGGATGTGGATTCTTAGATGTCAATTTAATTACAAGTTGAGTAAACAATTGAGCGCTGGTACGATCTTGAACAAGTTGACTAAATTATACCATAACTACCGTCCTGCAATGAAAGACGTCTAAATACCCACTCTACCTTGATTCGACATCATACTTTATATTCAGCGAAATATTGACATATAGATGTACACTTCACATAAATGAAGATGCAATCAGAAATATGTGGTAAGTATATGCATAAAAGCACCGCGAAATCGACGGAAAATTTTGGTATGATTAAAGTGGATCGAAAAGGAGGTACTCTTATGAATGAAGAAAACAGACCATTCTCTAGATCAGCAGATGCTGAAGGAGCCAAAGCGAACTTTGATGCCAATCAGCGGAAGCTTCACTCCGAGGGAGTGCCTAGCTTATGGCGTCAGGTTAGTAACCTGCTGATTTTGGTTGGCGTGATTGCACTGATTATCATTTTAGGTCGAGTGCTCTAATGAGATATCCAAAAAAACAAAAAGAATTTAAAGAATTAGGGGTGTGAAATGGTGTTAAAGGCAGCTTTACTTTTTATATTGGCTGGCATCGCTGAAATTGGAGGAGGATATTTGATTTGGCAGTGGCTGCGTGAAGGGAAGACATGGTATGTCGGACTTTGCGGCGGAGTAATTTTGGCTGTGTATGGAATCATTGCTACCTTTCAGGTTTTTTCCTCCTTTGGGCGTGTATATGCAGCATACGGAGGTGTCTTTATTGTTCTTTCCATTGCATGGGGCTGGTGGATTGATAAAAAGACACCTGACTTGTACGATTTCTTTGGTGGATTGATTTGTTTGGTCGGTATAGCTGTAATCCTGTTTCCGCGATCAGGGTGATAGGACAAAAAACCCTTTTTTATTTTCGAAAACATGACTATAGGTCTAAAAAAATAAGCTTCATATTCCGAAATAGAACTTAAGGAGGGGGTTCTATGAACTGGAATCAAATGAAGCTTAGATTGAAATTTGGCAGTACTATGCCGAAGAATGAAGGTAATTTCTCTTTTGGTATCATGTGTGGACTTTTAATCAGCATCGTGCTGTGGATATCGATCATTGGCTGGATTATGCTGATCTTTAAGTGATTTTACGAAATCACTGTACATATCAAAACAAATAAAATTAAGGGCTGCTCACAAACCTGTGTCCTATTACCCATGCTTTATTTTGTGAAATCGTTACGTAACTTGTCTATCCCGCGACCTATGGCTTCATCAATCATATCGGTAGCAGCAGGTGTATCTGCATCGGTGTCAGGAATGCGATTAAATCCTGGCTCGCGCTTGTCGAGGGATTGTTTATGTTCGATTTGATCGTCAGTACGATTTTTTTCAGAATTATTATCTCTCATAGCACATCACAGCTCCTTTTATTAGGTACATTCAGCTTCTATACTTTACATAAACGCTTGTGCTCCAGACTAAACGTTGATAAAAATAAAACCGGGAGGAAGTAAATCCCGCCCGGCACTTCCCAAACAACTAGCGATGCTCAATCAGATCAATCGCCCCCAGAACAACATGAGCCAGTCCGAAACCGAGAATGCCTGTAGCTGCAAGTTTGTACTTACTGCTCAGCAACACAGCGCCTGAAGCCGATACTACCGTTCCAAGAACAGCTGGAATCATACCTTCACGCATTCGTAACACCCCTTCTGGTAGTTTGGAAAGACGTTTATTAGTGTAATTCAAATGTGCACAAGTTATACAAAAAGAGAAATTTATTATTTTTTTTTAAAAACACTTTACAATTCGATAAAATTATCGTATTATATGTTGGTGCCCAATTGAACGACATTTACATAACGAGAACACTTCTTAATCAGATGTATGTTTCTCAGATACTTGTAAGAAAAGTAAGTGTAAAGATTAGCGTTCCTAATTTTATGCCGGGGTGGCGGAATTGGCAGACGCACAGGACTTAAAATCCTGCGGTAGGTGACTACCGTACCGGTTCGATCCCGGTCCTCGGCATTCTTGATTTATAACGGACACATCAAAGTTAAATGAACGAAAATAACGCGAGGTTCTGTGTACCTGCGGAATACTCCGTAACAGGTATGTAGGATCAACAAAAAACGTCTCACCGTTAACATACGGAGAGGCGTTTTTTGTTTTGGAAAAATTAAGCGATCTTGTAACAGAGAGTTGGAGCCTTTCTATTGCATCAATTGTTATAATCATAGGACAATGAAATTAGGCCTTTATAATTAAATAGTAAGTATTTCTAAAAAATGAAGTGGCCTAAAACCTTAAATCAGAATGTTGTTGTTTTTAATTAATCATTGGGAAGGTGGTTCAGTGAAGCTGATATGAATCTGACTTATCATATGGAACAGTTAAGAGTTTGTTTTATGAATTTCATTAACTATGTATATTTTGTAATGGATGAGAAAACAAGAGACATAGCTATTGTTGACCCATCATGGGATTTATTGAAAGTAGAATCCTATCTTCAACAATTGAATGGCGATCTCAAAGCGATACTATTAACTCACTCACATTGGGATCATATTAATTTGGTAAATCCACTCCTAGAAAAATATAACCCGCAAGTATTCATGTCAACAAACGAAATCGATTTTTATCATTTTAGATGTAGAAATTTACATCCAATTAAAGACAAGGATTCAATCCAGGTTGGTGAAACGGAAATCAAAAGTCTTTTGACCCCCGGACATACCGCGGGAAGTGTATGCTATCTTTTATCAGATCGCTTATTTACTGGGGACACAATTTTCATTGAAGGTTGTGGCTTTTGTGACCCAAATGGAGGAGATCCGGTAGAATTATATAATAGCGTACAAAAAATAAAGCGAGAAATTGATGACTCTATTCAAATTTATCCTGCTCATTCATTTGGTAAAGCGCCTGGTTTTACACTCAATCACCTCATGGATGAAAATATTTATTTTCAATTTACGAGTAAGGAATCTTTTATTAAATTTAGAATGCGTCCGAACCAAAAGGGTCTGTTCGATTTCAAATGAGTCTGTATTGTGGCCCAGTTCTAATGGTGAGAGAAAATATTGAATATAAAAAATAGTACATAACGATCTATCGCTTGTGTATGCCTCAGATGCTCAAGTTCACTAGTATAAAACACCCAGATCAGTTTTTTTATGAGCCGCTAGAAACACAAAAGCTGTACTCGAAAGATAATAATGACCTCAAATTGAGCCATTTTCAGAAAGGTTTGCGAATCCAATGATGAACTTGCCGTTCCCAATCAACTGTGAATTGACAGGGTTTGAGTAGAGGATTATAATGGAAAAACATTATTCCAATTATATGATTATATGAAAAATAAAGGAACTTGTCTGTGGTTAATCGCTGGCGGGTCACGTTAACCATTAATGAGGGATATATCGTGAGAGATTGTAGCTTATCAAGTAGGATAAGTGAAAGGGCGAAGCTATGTATATGGGTAGTAGACATTATAGAAGATGATTTGGCAGTACGTTTTTATAGGAGATGAGTTAAGTGAGCTGGTACGTGTTTTTTGTGCGAACGGGTAGGGAAGAACAGGTCAAGCAGCTTATTAATGAGTGGTTGGATTCTGAAGTCTACAAACCCTTTATACCTCTCCAAGAGAGACTTTTTAAAGTAGCAGGAATAGTAAAGAAAGAATGGGCTCCTTTGTTCCCAAGCTATGTATTTATTGAGTCGAATTTACCTGACTTGCAGTTCGTAACCAGTACAAATTCAATGATTTGCACTTCTAGTGATATCATTCGTTTATTGAGATACTCGAAGTTTGAAGCTTCAATGAGAGATTCGGAGAAACAAATGTTAGAGAGTCTATGCAATGATAGCTATTGTATAGAATCATCAACTGGAATTATTGAAGGAGACAATATACGTATCCTAGATGGCCCACTTAAAGGAAGGGGGAGTATAGTCAAGAAAATAGATAGACATAAACGACAAGCGGTCATTCAGTTGGAATTTATGGGTGATATTAGGTTAGTGAGAGTGGCGTTGGAAATTATAAGTAAGGTTTAAAGTGGAGAACTTATGACGAGTTCATACTCCATGAGGAAGCTTTCAGAACCCTTAAGGGATTTGAAGGCCTTTTTTGATTTGGACTGCTAAGTTAGTAGTTTACTAGGGGGGATATGCGTAGCCTCGTATGCAGAACAACTAATATTGAAGCGGGAAGATGCCGTGATGAAGGCGGCCGTCAGTTTTGTCCATGCAGATTATAACGCAGACGCTCCCCTTGATCGAGAAGTTTTCCATTCGAATGAGTGTAGTTACTTCGAGAGTTTGGTATTCCATCGGCGGAAATCCAACTTTGTGCTTGGCAGGCTAAGTGCGAAACAAGCAGTTTCGGTGTTGTTAAGCGAGCCAGACCTGCGCAACGTAAGTGTGGAGACAGGTGTCTTTGGCCAGCCCATGCTTCGAATCAATGGTGTCCACAGTTACCAGGTGAGCATTGCCCATTGCGACTATATCGGAGCGGCTGTTGTTTTTCCCGAAGCGCATCCCATGGGCATTGATATTGAGAGGATTGATTCTAAGCGAAACAAGACAATTGAAAGCCAACTGACGACGGAAGAAAAGGAAAGAATCTCTGTCGTGCGGGGAGTAGGGGAGTACTCAGCTTTATTGACGGTTTTTTGGACAGTGAAGGAGGCCCTGTCGAAAATATTGCGCACAGGTTTTACAACATCGCTGCATGTACTTGAAATGAATGAGACCAGATTGGTGGATGGATACTTCCAAAGTACATTTTCACATTTTCCACAATATGTTGCCCAGTCTTACCGGTTAGGTGACTATATCTGCACGATTGTAGCACCAAGGAAGACGGAATGGAGTATGAATACTTCTCGGATTTATGAGAAATTCAATACAATTTTTCATCGAAATCCGTTTGTAGGTCATGCTTATTGAATACCGGGTTGTTGAGTTTAAAACATTTATCTTTTAGGAGGATACCTATGCATAAGGAAGAAGTATTCGATATTGTTAAACGTTGTATTCGTGAAGTGCTTCCTGAATTACAAGATCACACGTTCGAGTATAGCGATCGATTGGTGGATTTGGGTGCAGATTCAGTAGATCGGGCCGAAATTGTAAACAAGACGATGGAAACATTATCTCTTAATATTCCGCGTGTCGAATTGTCCGGCGTGAAAAATATAGGGGAATTGACAGATGCACTTTATGCGAAATTATGAAAAATTATGAAAAGTCTGAGTTAGTCGTTACGGGGATTGGCGTGACTTCGGCGATTGGGCAGGGGAAGGCTGCTTTTGCCTCGGCGTTGTTCAAAGGGCAGCATGCATTTGGCGTCATGCAGCGCCCTGGCAGAAGAGGCGAAGCTTCATTTATAGGTGCGGAGCTGCCAACCTTGTCTTATCCGAAGGCATTATCCAAACGAATGTTACGTACAGCATCATTTTCGGGGCAGGTGGCCATGGTAACCCTTCAAGAAGCCTGGAATGATGCCCAATTGGATAACGTTGATCCTAGCCGTATTGGACTGGTGGTTGGAGGCTCCAATTTTCAGCAACGGGAGCTATTTCAGACCTATGAGGCCTATCGGGAAAAAATGTGCTTTGTACCGCCGACCTATGGGGTTTCCTTTATGGATACTGATTTGTGCGGACTATGTACCGAACAGTTCGGCATTCAGGGGTTAGCTTATACCGTCGGTGGTGCATCCGCGAGTGGACAAGTCGCAATCATTCAAGCAATTGAGGCCATTCAAGCAGATCGTGTTGATGTTTGTATTGCAATGGGGGCATTGATGGATATTTCGTATATGGAATGCCAGGCATTGCGGTCCTTGGGAGCGATGGGAAGCGACCGATATGCCGATGAACCTGCAATGGCGTGTCGACCATTTGATCAGTCGCGGGACGGGTTCATCTATGGGGAATCTTGCGGGGTTGTAGTCATAGAACGGGCCGATTCTGCTGTGAGGCGTCGGGAGAAACCTTATGCCAAACTTGCAGGATGGGATATGGGAATGGATCGAAACCGGAATCCCAATCCCTCTTACGAAGGCGAAGCCCGAGTGATTAGAAGAGCTTTGGAGAAAGCAAAGCTACTACCGAAAGAGATTGATTATATTAATCCCCATGGGACAGGCTCGGTTGTTGGAGACGAGATAGAAATAAAGGCATTACAGGATTGTAAATTGTCACATGCCTATATCAATGCAACCAAATCTATTATCGGTCATGGCTTGAGCGCGGCAGGAACGGTTGAAATTGTGGCTACTCTTTTACAAATGAAAGAGTCGAGACTTCACCCTACCCGTAATTTGGAGGAGCCTATCCATTTGGACTGCAATTGGGTGAAGAATGAGCCAGTACCAGCAATTATTCACAATACCATGAATCTGAGCATGGGGTTTGGTGGAATCAATACTGCTATTTGTATGCAAAAATGTGAGTCGCGTATTTGAGAGAGGGGGACGATTATGGTTGTCGTGGGAATTGAGGCAATGAACGTTTTTGGTGGCTCTGCCTATCTGGATGTTATGCAATTAGCCCAACACAGGCAATTGGATCCTGCAAGGTTCGAAAATTTATTAATGAAAGAAAAGGCGGTTGCCCTGCCTTATGAAGATCCAGTTACCTTTGGAGTAAATGCGGCAAAACCGCTGGTGGACGCTCTTTCAGAAGCGGAAAAAAACCGAATCGAAATGCTTATCACCTGTACAGAATCAGGTATTGATTTTGGGAAATCAATCAGTACATATATTCACCACTATTTGGGGTTGAATCGGAATTGCAGATTATTTGAGCTCAAGCAAGCCTGCTATTCCGGTACTGCAGGACTCCAAATGGCGGTGAATTTTATTCTTTCTCAGGTCTCGCCAGGAGCAAAAGCGCTTGTAATTGCCAGTGATATTTCACGATTTATTGCTGCTGAAGGCGGGGATGTCTTGAGTGAGGATTGGTCTTATGCTGAGCCCAGTGGAGGCGCAGGGGCCGTGGCAATGCTCATTAGTGAAAATCCTCATGTTTTTCAAATCGATGCAGGCGCTAATGGATATTACGGCTATGAGGTGATGGATACTTGTCGGCCGATTCCAGATAGCGAGGCTGGGGATGCAGACTTGTCTTTAATGTCCTATCTGGATTGTTGCGAGCAAGCGTTTTTGGAATATCAAAAACGGGTGAAAGGAGTGGATTATAAAGATACCTTTCAGTATCTTGCCTTTCATACTCCTTTTGGCGGAATGGTAAAAGGAGCGCATCGCACGATGATGCGAAGGTTGACTCAATCCAAACCAAATGAGATTGAGGCAGATTATTTACAACGTGTTAAGCCTGGATTAGCGTATTGCCAACGTGTCGGAAATATTATGGGGGCGACTTTGTACCTCTCCTTGGCAGGTACGATTGATCAGGGTACATTCGATGCTCCAAAGCGAATCGGCTGTTTTTCCTACGGGTCAGGCTGCTGCTCTGAATTTTATAGCGGGGTTGTTATGCCGCAAAGCCAGGAACATCTGCGGCGTTTTGAAATCGAGCGTAATTTGAATGATCGCTATCAGTTATCTATGGACGAATATGAATCCCTGCTAAAAGGCAGTGGCGCCGTACGATTTGGAACCCGCAACGCCAAGCTGGATTTTCAATTGATTCCGGGGGTCATAGCTTCCGGGAAAGGGAGACAGCGGTTGTATTTGGAAGAAATCTATGAATTCCACCGTAAATACAGGTGGGAATCATGAGTTATCAAACGATTCAGGTTCGGTTTCAAGAATCGATTTGTTATATTCGGTTTTACCGACCGGAGGCAAATAATACGATTAATAATACCCTCATCGAGGAGTGCTTGCATGTACTTGCACTGTGTGAGGAGTCGGTTACGATCGTAGTTTTGGAGGGTCTGCCAGAGGTGTTCTGTTTTGGGGCGGATTTTGAGGGAATGCGTGAAAAAGTGGAAAGTGGACAAGAACATGCAATGAGTCCAGAACCTATGTATGATCTGTGGTTAAAACTAGCAACTGGGCCTTATATCACGATTTCTCATGTGCGAGGAAAAGCAAACGCTGGTGGCGTCGGATTTATTGCTGCCAGCGATATTGTGATAGCTGACGAGACGGCACAGTTCAGCTTATCAGAATTGCTATTCGGACTTTTCCCTGCTTGCGTTCTACCATTTTTAGTCCGCAGGATTGGATTCCAAAAAGCGCATTATTTAACACTAATGACGCAGCCCGTTTCGGTTCAACAGGCCCATGTATGGGGATTGGTTGATGCGTACGATGCTCAGAGCGAGATGGTGCTACGCAAACATTTATTACGCCTCAGACGATTGACCAAGAAGGGGATCTTACGCTACAAGCACTTTATGGATGAACTCAACGATTTGCGTCAATGTAAACCACTAGCGTTGGCGTCCAATCAAGAGGTGTTTTCAGATTCTCAAAATCTTAAGGGGATTTTCCGGTACGTTGAAACGGGGCAATTTCCGTGGATGGACTGATGGCGTGCGCCACAAGATGGGGATGCAGGGGGGAAGAAGATCATAATGTCACAATCCGTGGTTGAATTACTTGAAATCGAGCGAGGCATTATTCAAGTGAAAATGCAAGATAGAGTTCATAAAAATACATTTACGCTTGAAATGACCCATGGACTAAGACAAGCGTTCAAGACGATCCAAGAAGATTCAACCTGCAAAGTCGTAATTCTAACAGGATACGATAATTACTTTGCCACGGGTGGGACGCAAGAGGGACTGTTGGCTTTACATGAAGGAATCTCGAAGTTTACCGATGAAAATATTTACTCTCTTGCATTGGGCTGTAAAGTTCCAGTGATAGCTGCCATGCAGGGACATGCGGTGGGCGGTGGCTTTGTAATGGGGCTATTTGCTGATTTTGTAGTCCTAAGCAAGGAAAGTGTGTACACGACTAATTTTATGAGATACGGATTCACACCGGGAATGGGTGCCACGTATATTATTCCTAAAAAACTAGGGTTCAGCTTGGGAGAAGAACTATTGTTAAATGGGGGAAATTATCGAGGCGTTGAACTGGAGAAACGGGGAGTTCCGTTTCCGACCCTGCCCCGCAAAGAAGTGATGGGCTATGTAATGGATCTTGCCCGGCAGCTAGCCGAGAAACCCAGATTTTCTTTAATCACGCTAAAGGATCATTTGGTTGCTCCACTCCGGGAACAGCTTCCCAAAATCGTAGAACAAGAGCTTATCATGCATGAGAAGACCTTTCATCAAGCGGAGGTTAAAGAACGAATTATCAACTTGTTTGGAAAATAACCAAATAGAGATTCGTTGAACGACTTTGCGGTTGTTCATGCGAACCAGCAACGAGTGTGAAAGAAGCATATAGCCTTCCTCATCACTCGTTTTTTCTTTGATATATTTTAGCAGGCAACTCCTGGCAATGCTTCAAACGTGAATAATAGCTCAAAATGGACAGGGTGATAAGCCTTTAGCTCATGTTATATAAACTTTGTGTTCTGAGGAGTTGGTGGAGAATGATGCGAAAACATGACCAAACATGGAACCTTGATATTCCGATCGCTTCTTTTATTGAAACTTGCGGGAAATTTCCTGAAAAAGAGTTATTTACGTTTGAGAAAGAAGGCCAGAGTCCTCAAATTCTTTCCGGAAATACGCTTCTACATCAAATACAGTCTTTGGGCAGTATCCTTTTGAAAGAACTAGCTGAGCAGGAACGGGCACTTCTTGTATTTCCTCAGGGCCTGGAATATATCAGCAGCATGCTGGCATGTTTTTATGCAAATATCGTGGCCATACCTACACCAATTACAGATTCGGAGCCGGATGAAAAAATCTTTGAGAAGATGATGCCTATTTATAAGGATTCCCAAGCCGTATGTATCATAACTAATACGGACTTCAAAGCATTTCTCCAAACACGGGAGGAGTTTAATTCAATCCGTATCCTGAATATTGATGAAATCTTTCAAGAAGACGCCGTTAACGTTGATATAGAAATGAGAATGCCAGTGCCGCAGGATACTGCTCTTTTGATGTATACATCGGGCTCAACATCCTTGCCAAAAGGTGTAATCCTTAGTCACAGCTGCTTGATGAATCAGGCCAAGGCCGAGCAATGGAGAATTGACCGGAATAGTCGTGTTGTTTCCTGGACGCCGCAATTTCATGCTTTTGGACTGCATAACAATATTTTAGTTCCACTTTTAAACGGGGCATCGAGCATTATTCTCCCGCCAGAAAGCTTCGCTAAAAATCCGGAAAATTGGATTCATATGATTGACAAGTATCAGGCTACCCATACGGCAGCGCCAAATTTTGCGTTCGATTATTGCTGCTCCACACTGGACATCGCTTCAATTAAGCAATATTCACTTTGCCATCTCCAAGCGATTATATGTGCAGGTGAGCCCATTCGGAAGGAAACTTACGAGAACTTCATCCATAAATTCCGGGCATTAGGGCTACGAGAGGATATATTTTGTCCCCTCCTTGGCTTATCGGAGCTGTGCCCCGTCGCCAGTATAAAACCAGGTCAGTCGATGAGATTCCTTAATTTAGATATCCCTAGCTTGGAGCAACGAAGAGTCCAATACACGGATGAGAAGAACAAATCGAAGTCCGTAGTGAGCTGTGGGGAGATTGAAGATCCGACGCAAATACGAATTGTTCATCCTGAAAGACATACACAATGCTTACCGGAGGAAGTCGGCGAGATTTGGATTAAATCTGCACGGATGGCAGAGGGATATTTAAACAGGAAGGAAGAAACGAATAGCACTTTTGAGGTAGCCCTTTCCGATACAAAAGAAGGCGGCTTTTTTCGTTCCGGGGACCTTGGCTTCATTGCGGATAATCATATCTATGTCATCGGCAGAGAGAAGGAAGTCATCATTATTCGTGGCAAAAATCATCATCCCGTCGATATTGAATGGACCATCCAAAAGAATATGCCAGAGTTGACCTTGCCCATCGCTGTATTTTCCTCTGAAATCAATGGTCAGGAAAAAGTAATCGTCGTACAGGAAATTGAAGCGCCCCTTCATGAGCAGGAATATAAACGGTTGGTCGAAAACATACTGAATGCCGTATCCAATACACATCAACTTGAAATTTACGATATCTATTTGCTGCTTAAGGGAAGTATACCCAAAACGGGAAGTGGGAAAATCCAAAGAAAGATCTGCCGCAATGCTTATATCAAACAAGAGCTTCAAGCACTTTATCAATATCGGAGTGGGTTTTCACCATCACATTCGAATATGGAAGAAGCCGCTGCAGAAAACCATGACGCTACCAAAAATGCCATTTCGTTGGTTCAGTCGAAGATTCAGGAGTATATAGTGCAATTTTTGTGTTGGGAACTGAATCTCAAGCACGAGGAAATGAATTTGAATACAAATCTTCATGGTTATGGCATCGATTCTATTCTTGTCATGAAGCTTATACGCGGCCTTGAGAAGTCCTATCCGATCAAGGTTAAAGCAAGAGAAATTTTAGAGAACCCGACGATTCAACTATTATCGGCATATTTAGCCCAAAAGGTTGAAGAAGATAAATCCACTGTACAGGTCAATACTGAGAAAAATTCGCTCAGTTTCCGAAGGAATCCGCTTTCTGAAGTTCAGAAAGGGTTGTGGTTATTACATAAAATGTCCCCTGAGATGAATGCTTACAATATACCAATATGCCTCCGGTTTAATACGAAGATTGAGATTGAGAGCATTAAACGGGCTTTTCACATCGTTTTAGAACAGTATCCTATTTTAAAAAGTGTGATTGAAGAGGAAAATGGGATACCTTATCAAAAGCTGCAGCCCACGCAGCCGCTTCATGTGCAAGTGGAGGATATTTCAGCCTTGGAAGTAGATAAGATTATTCCATTTATTAGCAATAAAGCAAAGCAACCATTCATGCTGGAACAGGATCCTTTGATGCGTATTTATGTTATGTCCAGATCTGAACAGGAACATTTCATACTGGTTGTCATCCACCATATTATTTTTGATGGAAGTTCTTTCGGCATGTTTATACAAAGCTTTTTAGATGCCTATAAGAACGTGGTACAGGGAAAGACATCGACAGTGTTGCCACCCGCAGCGAGCTACGGCGATTTTGTTAAATGGGAGCAAACGATGTTAGCGAGTGCAGAAGGGGAGAAGTATCGTTCCTACTGGACACAACAGCTGTCAGGTGCTTTACCGACCCTGGAGCTGCCATATGACCGCTCTGGTTTTCCGGCTCAAAGCATGGAAGCACAAACATATTCTAAACCGCTTCCGCTTAAATGGGTCAAACGGGTAAAGTCTTTTGCCCAAGCGCAATATACGAGCTTGTCTACAGTCTTGTTAGGTATATATACGGTATTGCTTAACCAGTATTCGGGACAGGAAGATATCATTGTTGGAATGCCAGTTATGGTGCGCCCGGAGCAGCGTTTTGATAAATTAATCGGCTATTTTGTCAATATGCTTCCAATCCGGAGTCAGATATCGGAAACAGAGACATTCCTAGATTTCATGAAAAAATTGCAGCTGACAGTAGTCGATGGAATGGATCATGCCTCGTATCCTTTTCCGGCTCTGGTCCGAGAATTGAATGTGCCGCGGATACAGACGAGCTCACCTGTTTTCCAAGCAGCCTTTTCTTATCAAAACTTCCTTCCAACTTCAAGCTTTCGGCAGCTTTGCAAGCCATATAAAGATATCTTTTTCGTCGAATTGGTTGAAGAAATTCATCAGGAAGGCGAATACGAGTTGGTATTGGAACTGCAAGAGCAGGAAGAGGAAATGATATTAAATATCAAGTATCGCTCCAATTTGTTCGATCATTCAACCATCATACAAATGGCAGAGCGTTATATAGAATTAGCGGAAGCACTTATGGAGAATCCCACTTGGCCCTTGGAGGAGCATTCGTTACTTTTACCAGAGGAAAAGGACATCATCCTTAATGACTGGAATGCTACCGGAACAATTCATCCTGATAAGTGCTTCCCTGAATTATTCGCAAAACAGGCAAGAAAAACACCTGAAGCTATTGCAGTTGTATATGAAAAGGAATCGCTTACCTATGGGGAACTAAAAGAAAAGATCACTTTGCTGGCCTTATATTTGCAGAAACATGGGGTAACTCCTGATACTCTTGTGGGGATTTGCATGGAACGTTCTTTAGATATGGTGATTGGGCTGTTAGGAATCCTGATGGCCGGTGGAGCCTACGTACCGCTCGATCCGGAATATCCGGAGGACCGATTGGAGTATATGCTTCAGGATTCCAAA
This sequence comes from Paenibacillus sp. EKM212P, assembly GCF_011066115.1. Taxonomy (NCBI): domain Bacteria; kingdom Bacillati; phylum Bacillota; class Bacilli; order Caryophanales; family Paenibacillaceae; genus Paenibacillus; species Paenibacillus sp. EKM212P. The sequence continues at coordinate 5,768 of NZ_JAAMNR010000004.1, read as the reverse complement.
GTTTCACTGGTCATTACGCAATCGGGGTTGTTGGAGAAAGTGTCACGTTTGGAAGGGAACAACGTTAGCTGTATTGTCCTTGATAAAGATTGGGATCATCTGAAAAGTGATGTGAAGGGTAGAAAGACAATCAAACGGGAAGTACAACCTCACCATTTGGCATATGTGATATATACCTCTGGAAGTACAGGGAAACCCAAGGGGGTCATGATTCCACATAAAGCGTTGACCAACTTTCTTATTTCCATGGGAGAGCAGCCCGGTTTAACAGCGCAGGACAAACTACTTGCAGTGACAACGTATTGCTTTGATATAGCGGGACTGGAATTATATCTGCCTTTGATTAAGGGGGCTCAATGCTATATTTGCACTTCCAAAAATATAAAGGATGCCGAAAGACTTAAGCGGGAAATTCAAAGAATAAAACCGACAATCATGCAAGCCACTCCTGTGACTTGGACCCTGCTCTTTCAAGCCGGCTGGAAGAACGAAGAGAACATGAAAGTTCTCTGTGGAGGGGAAGCCCTTTCGGAAACGTTGAAATCTTATTTTGTTCATAACAGCTGTGAAGCATGGAATATGTTCGGTCCGACCGAAACCACAATTTGGTCTACAATTCAAAAGATCAACGCAGATAAGCCTATTTCGATCGGTAAGCCTATCGCAAATACCCAGATTTACATTTTGGACAAACATCTTAGACCTGTGCCTGTCGGTCTTCCGGGAGAGCTTTTTATTTCGGGCAGCGGATTGGCCAGAGGTTATTGGAACCAGCCAGAGCTTACGGCTGAAAAGTTCATAGACAACCCATTCAATCCCGAAACCAAGCTCTACAGAACTGGAGATTTATGCAGGTGGCTTTCGGACGGCTCTATTGAGTATGTGGGACGGATGGATTATCAAGTGAAAATTCGCGGGTTTCGGATCGAGCTGAGTGAAGTTGAAGGTCAGGTCAGAACATATCCAGGAATCGATGATTGTGTTGTGATTGCCAAGGAACAGGGGGGGAATAAGCAGCTTGTTGCCTACTGTTTGCTGAACAATTCCGAGTCCGGTAAGCCTCCTCTCGATCCGAAGGAAGTGCGAAACTATTTAAAAACTTTCTTGCCCTATTATATGATACCCGCATTTTTTATAGAGCTAGATAAGCTGCCTTTGACCCCTAATGGAAAAATAGATCGAAAAGAATTAATGAATCGCAGGATCGAGTTAGCAACAACAAGAAAGATCCACTTACCACAATCGGATGTTGAACAGCAAGTTCTAACGGTATGGAAAAAACTTCTGAATGTTGATGATCTAAGTACAGATGATGCTTTCTTTGACGTAGGTGGGAATTCTTTTTCAGCAGCAGAGATGATCGGAAGGGTCAAGGAATTGTTGGAATGCGATATTTCGGTGACAGCATTGTTCAAGTATCCGACAGTTAAGGAACTCAGTGCCTATATTACAGAAACAAGAAGCGAGAATGTTGATTCTCAAACGGAACAATCACATACACCGGAACAAACAGATACTGCTGAGAATACAGCCTTACCGAAAATGGATTCAGGCGAAGACGACCTCAAGCCACCCTACCCAGATTATTTCGAGGATAGTCTCGCAATTATAGGGATTTCATGTCATTTTCCGGGGGCCAAAAACCATGCCGAGTTTTGGAGCAATTTGAGGGCAGGGGTAGAGAGTGTTCGCTTCTTTTCCGAGGAAGAATTGGTTGGATTAGGGCTGGAAAAAGAAATCGTCGGTAATCGAGGCTATGTTCCCGGACGATGCACGATTGAAGGAAAAGAGTATTTCGACCCTGAGTTTTTCAGTTTATCACAGAAAAATGCAGAGTTTATGGATCCTCAAATGAAATTGCTGTTGCAGCATTCATGGAAAGCCGTTGAGGATGCTGGCTATATTAGCAAAGAAATTCCTGATACCAGTGTGTTTATGTCGGCAAGCAGCAGCTTCTATCAAGCATTTATTCCCAATTTGGCATCGCAATCGCCTAATGTCCTGAAGAACGCGGATGAATATGTAACCTGGATCTTAGCACAGGGTGGGACAATTCCTACCATGATCTCTCATAAATTAGGATTTAAAGGTCCGAGTCTGTTTGTGCACTCGAACTGCTCTTCCTCATTAGTCGGATTGCGTCTGGCTTCGCAAAGCCTGCTATCTGGTGAAGCCAAGTACGCTTTAGTCGGAGCATCCACGATCTTTCCTTTCACCAGTTTAGGCTATGTGCATCAACCCGGCTTGAATTTCTCCAGTGATGGACATATTAAAGCCTTTGACGAGTCGGCAGATGGGATGATTGGCGGAGAAGGGGTCGGGGTTGTTCTACTGAAGAAAGCGACAGATGCCGTTAGAGACGGTGACCATATTTATGCGCTTTTACGGGGAGTAGGTGTGAACAACGATGGAACCGACAAATTAGGGTTTTATGCCCCAAGTGTCAAAGGTCAGGCTGAGGTTATTCAGAAGACGATAGAATCAACCCGAATTCATCCCGAATCTATCAGTTATATCGAGACGCATGGAACCGGAACAAAATTGGGCGATCCTGTTGAATTTGCTGCCTTAAATGAAACGTACAGGCAGTATACGACCAAAAAACAATTTTGCGGTATTGGATCGGTCAAAACCAATATCGGGCATCTGGATACTGCAGCAGGTTTGGCGGGGTGCATTAAAGTTGCTTTAAGCCTATACCATAATGAGATTCCTCCTTCGCTTAATTACGAAAAACCAAACTCTGATATCCATTTGCCCGATTCACCCTTTTATGTTGTTGATCGTCTCCAAAAATGGGAGAAGGCGTCGTCTCCTCACCGGGCGGCGTTAAGCTCCTTTGGAATAGGCGGAACTAACGCTCATGCCATATTTGAACAATTTGTAGCCAATGCTGAATCAGAACAATTTAAAGATCATTCTGCGAACGAAGATACTATCTATCTAATTCCATTATCTGCAAGGCATCATCATCGGCTTAAAGTGTATGCACAAGAGCTTTCAGATTTTTTGATAGCTTCTGAAGACATTAATTTGTCGGATGTATCCTTTACGCTTCAGACAGGACGAATGGCAATGAAAAACCGGGTAGCTTTTATCGTAAAGAATACGAGCGAGCTGGTACAAAAGCTCCAATCGTTCACGAATGAACAAGCACATATCGAGAACTGCTGGAGGGGAGAAAACAATCAGTCAAAAGATTCAGTGCAATTATTTGAACAGGAAGAAGGTTTCAAGGAATTAATGAGCAAATGGATTGCAAATCGTGAAATGAACAAGCTGGCAGAGTTGTGGGCCAAAGGTTTCTATATAGATTGGCGATTGCTATATTCCAATGTCATACCGAAAAGAATAAGTCTACCTACGTATCCTTTTGCACAGGAGCGTTGTTGGGCTCCAGAGGTTGAGGCCAGAGCAGTAAGAACCGAAACAGCGAAAGCGCCAGCGGTTACGAGTAGCTGTACACTGCTATTTGAGCCTGCCTGGGAGAAGCAGGACATACCGCTGGAAGTCGAAATCCCTGCCTATGATCGGCGAATGGTCTTACTTTGTGAGCCGGAAGAAGCTTTGCACGAGAAACTCGAAGCGAGCTTGAATGGAGCTACGCAGGTGCTTGCCTGTCGATCCGGGAAGAGCCGGATTGATGAACGGTTCCAGGGCTATGCTGTTCAGGCCTTTGAGAGCATCCAAAGTATGCTCAAAGACAAGCCGAAGGGAAGAGTATTGGTCCAGATTGTGGTGCGGAACTCTGGGGAAGGGCGGCTCTTTTCGGGGCTTTCGGGACTGTTGAAGACAGCCCGGCTGGAAAATCCAAAATTCATCGGGCAGCTGATTGAAGTGGATCAGGGAGAACAGGCGGAAGGCATCCTGGCGAAGCTGGAGGACAACAGTCGAAGCCCGATGGATGGCTGGATTCGCTATGAGGAAGGTCAACGGAAAACCGCTTGCTGGAGCAGGCTTGAAACATCTGGGCAAGAAGAGGGGCTTCCATGGAGAGACGGTGGGGTCTATCTGATCACCGGCGGCTCCGGCAGTCTGGGGCTGCTGGTTGCAGAAGAGATTACGCGGCAGACGCAAGCAGCGACCTTCATTTTGACGGGGCGGTCGCCGCTGGACCGAGACAAGCAGACGAAGCTTCAGGAGCTGGAAGCTTCAGGGGCCAGCGTGGTGTACAGGCAAGGCGATATCACCGACAGGAAGACGGTTATCGATTTACTGGACAGCATCGAGCAGGAATATGGACGTGTCCATGGGATTATCCACTGTGCAGGGGTGATTCAAGATAACTTCATCATCAAGAAAACAAGGGAAGAATTTATAGAGGTGCTGGGACCGAAGGTGAGCGGACTAGCCCATCTGGATGAGGCGAGCAGCGGTCAGGACCTGGACTTCTTCGTGCTCTTTTCTTCCATATCGGGCAGCCTGGGCAATCCGGGACAGGCTGATTATGCGACCGCCAATGCCTTTATGGACGCATACGCCGAATATCGGAATGCCCTGGTAGGGGCCAAGCAACGACGGGGGCAGACATTATCTATCCGCTGGCCGCTATGGAAAGAGGGCGGTATGCGGATCGATGCGGATTCGGAACAGATCATGACGCAAAACATGGGCATTACAGCCATGCAGACTCGGTCGGGAATGAGGGCGTTGTACCAAAGCTTGGCCTCCGGCAAGGAGCAGGTAATGGTCATGGAAGGAGAACCTGAGAAAATTGAGGCCTACCTGACGAAAGCCTTCTCACAGGCCGGCGTCCGTGCCATCCAGGCAGCTGTACCTAACCAGGCAAGCGTACCTATGCTGGATGCAGACTTGCTCTACGACAAAACTTTGCATTGTCTCAAGGTGCTGTTTGGAGAGGTGACCCGGCTGAGCGTCGGCAGCATTGAAACCAATGAACCGCTGGAAACCTATGGAATCGACTCGATCATGATTACCCAGCTCAATTCCAAGCTGGCGGGCTTCTTTGGAGAACTGTCCCAGACGCTGTTTTATGAGTACCAAACCTTGCGTGCTTTGACGGAATATTTTGTGGCGGAATACCCGCAGGAGTGTATGCAGTGGACCGGGATGAGCCGTGACATGCAGCCTGTAGAGGAAATACTTGCGGCACCGCTGTATGCCGAGGAAGAAGCCGTGCCGGCTGAGGCAAAGGCGGAAGCGAAGCCTGTCCGAAGCTTGGCCGGGTCTGTCCCTGCGGAAATGCGTGAACCGATAGCGATCATTGGGATGGCTGGAAAGTATCCCTGGTCCAGGGACATGAACGAATATTGGGAAAATCTAAAAGCAGGGAAGGACTGTGTCACCGAAATCCCGCGTGAGCGTTGGACGCTGGAAGGGTTCTTCCATCCTGATCCACAGGAAGCGGTGGTGAATGCAAAAAGCTACAGCAAATGGGGGAGCTTTATCGAAGGATTTGCAGAATTCGATCCGCTGTTTTTCAATATTTCGCCACGGGAAGCACTCGGTATGGACCCGCAGGAAAGGCTGTTCATTGAAGCCTGCTGGGAAGCACTGGAGGACGCGGGCTACACCCGGGAACAGCTTGCGGTGCGGCATAACCGCCGGGTAGGCGTATTTGCCGGAATTACTAAGACGGGCTACGAACTCTATGGGCCGGAATTATGGAAGAAGGGAGCGCAAATATTTCCCCAAATATCCTTTAGTTCGGTAGCGAATAGGATTTCGTACCTCTTTAATTTGCAAGGGCCAAGCATGCCGATCGATACGATGTGTTCGTCCTCGTTGACCGCGATTCATGAAGCCTG
>NZ_JAAMNR010000039.1:0-1068 GCF_011066115.1 Paenibacillus sp. EKM212P | reverse complement strand
CTCGATCCGGTAGCCCCGGATTTTCACCTGATGGTCGATCCGGCCCAAATATTCGATGTTGCCGTCCGGCATCCATCTCGCCAAGTCCCCCGTACGGTACATTCGTTCATACCCTGCTTCACCAGCCGCAAACAGATTTGGTATAAATTTCTCCGCCGTCAGCTCTGGGCGATCCAGATAACCACGGGCTAGACCCGGACCAGACACGCACAGTTCACCCGCTACGCCTACCGGAGCCAAATGTCCATGCACATCCACCATGTATACCCGATGATTCGGCACAGGGCGTCCGATGGAAATGAGTTGTCCCGCTCTCTCATCCTCGGATACCGGCCAGATCGACGTCGCCACCGAGTTTTCGGTTGGACCGTAGCCGTTGTAGTACGCCACCTGATCCTTCCACTTGTATACCAGTTCTGTGGAAGATGCTGAACCCGCAGTGAACAGAACACGCAGGTATGGCATCCGCTGTGGCTCCAGATACACCGCATAGGTCGGCGGCAAAGCAGCCACGGTGATTTGGTGATCCGCCATATATTGCTCAAACCGCTCGTAATTCAAAATCGTCTCTGTCGTTGGCACATACAACGTGGCTCCGCAGAACAGCGCCTGGAAGATTTCCCAGCAAGCCGCATCAAACGAATAGCTGGCGAACAGCAACGCATGATCCGACGTGCTCATCCGAAGCGTCTGATCAAAATACGTTTTCAGATTGCATAGACCGTGATGCTCCACCATAACACCCTTCGGCTGCCCCGTCGTACCCGACGTATAAATGACATACGCCAGATCGTTCGGACCAGACCATGGCTCCAAATTGGAATCATCCTCGTGGTACACCGTTTGCTCCCCATCCAACACCAGCACATGACCGTCGATAGCGGCTTTGTCCACCAGATGGCTTTGCGTCAACAGCAGCTTCGCACCCGAGTCGTCCAGCATGTAGCGGATACGCTCCTCTGGATACGTCGGATCGATGGGGACATATGCACCCCCGGCTTTTAAAATCCCAAAGATCCCCACGATCATGTCCACCGAGCGCTCGGTCATCAGACCCACCAGACGATC
>NZ_JAAMNR010000038.1:0-1127 GCF_011066115.1 Paenibacillus sp. EKM212P | reverse complement strand
ATGGCATTCGGAGTTTGACTGAGCTTGGTAACCCTTGCGGGCCCCGCACCCAATCAGTGCTCTACCTCCACGATTCTTTTTTCCGAGGCTAGCCCTAAAGCTATTTCGGGGAGAACCAGCTATCTCCGGGTTCGATTGGAATTTCTCCGCTACCCCCACCTCATCCCCGCATTTTTCAACATGCGTGGGTTCGGGCCTCCAGTGCGTGTTACCGCACCTTCACCCTGGACAGGGGTAGATCACCCGGTTTCGGGTCTACGTCCACGTACTCAAGTCGCCCTATTCAGACTCGCTTTCGCTGCGGCTTCAGCTCTTCACCTTAACCTTGCACGGGAACGTAACTCGCCGGTTCATTCTACAAAAGGCACGCCATCACCCATAGATCGGGCTCTGACTTCTTGTAAGCACACGGTTTCAGGATCTATTTCACTCCCCTTCCGGGGTGCTTTTCACCTTTCCCTCACGGTACTGCTTCACTATCGGTCGCCAGGGAGTATTTAGCCTTGGCAGATGGTCCTGCCGGATTCATACGGGGTTTCACGTGCCCCGCACTACTCGGGATCCGTCTCGGAGAGAACAAGTTTTGAACTACAGGGCTTTTACCTTCTCTGGCGGGCCTTTCCAGACCTCTTCATCTAACCGGTTCCTTTGTAACTCCATGTGAGACGTCCCACAACCCCAAGGAGCAAGCTCCTTGGTTTGGGCTAATCCGCGTTCGCTCGCCGCTACTGACGGAATCACTATTGTTTTCTCTTCCTCAGGGTACTTAGATGTTTCAGTTCCCCTGGTCTGCCTCTATTCTGCCTATGTATTCAGCAGAAAGTGACTGTCGATGAAGACAGCCGGGTTTCCCCATTCGGACATCCCCGGATCAAAGCTTGCTTACAGCTCCCCGAGGCCTTATCGTTGTTCGCCACGTCCTTCGTCGGCTCCTGGCGCCTAGGCATCCTCCGTGTGCTCTTTGTAGCTTAACCTAGACTTTTCTTTGAAAGAAAATGTCGATGTTCGATAAAGAATGATTTTTGCCAAAGGCAAAAGATCTTTCCTTACCTGCTACCTTTATTTCACTTGTTTACACAAGATCAGCTTAAAGGAATATTCTAAAACGCAATTTCGTTTCGGTATCC
>NZ_JAAMNR010000037.1:0-1151 GCF_011066115.1 Paenibacillus sp. EKM212P | reverse complement strand
AAATGATTCAAGCTATCTTGGAAAATATCCGCTTGGAAGCGTCCATGCAAATCAAAGGTCGTTTGTTCAAAATAAGCACCTGACTCTGCATCCATCAGACTATGGAACAACATGCCTTTTTGCATCGGCGTCAGCGCATAGACATTTTCCAGTTCCCCCATGTCACGAGTCCGTTCTACCAATTGATCCAGCTCGGCCATGGTTACATGTTTCAGCATGACATCGCTTGGCGTCAGTTCTTGCTGTTTGTGGCTTATGCAATGCGCAATGATTTCCTGCAAGCTGGTTCTGAACTGTTCGGCTAACTGCTCCATCGTTTCACGACGATATTCCTGCTTGCTGTAGCTGATCGTCAATTGCAGTTCGCCTTCCGAGATCAGTCCGTTCATATCCAGCGTGTGCGTTCTAGCTGCATGGGCGCTAAGCTCTGCACCGCTAGCGTAAGGAGATACGCCAATGGACTGATTTTGCATATCTTGATCAAATTGTCCTAAATAGTTAAAGCTGATTTCAGGTTCGGTTACAAAATGCTCTTGCTCACGTGCTGCGGACAGGTATCTCAACATACCGTAGCCAATGCCCTTTTGCGGAATGCGGCGTAGTCCTTCTTTCACATGTTTGATGCGCTGTGAAAGGTCTTGCCCCACGCTCATATCGAGCACAACCGGGAATTGGGTCGTAAACCAGCCCACGGTGCGCGTAATATCCAGTTCTGGCAAAATGGATTCCCGTCCATGGCCTTCCAGGCTCACGAGCACTCGTTCCAGGCCCGCCCAGCGATGAATCGTCAGTCCCAATGCGGTAAGCAGCAAATCATTCATCTCCGTGTTGTAGGCACGATGCGCTTGTTTTAACAGCTGCTCCGTTTCCTGAGCTGTCCACGTAACTGTAATGTTCTCGCTGTCCCTATTTAAGGAATGAGTAGGGGACTCGTCTTTTGGAAGCGGCTGATATACGCCTTGTTCCATTTCCCTCCAGAATGCGAGTTCTGCTGCCATGGCCGGACTGTTCGCATATTGAGACTGCCCATCCGCCCAGATGCGGAACGAATCCGTTTTGTGCGGAAGACGAGCTGCTTGTCCGTTCAATGCCTGCTCATAGGCGGTCGTAATATCCTCGAACAAAATGCGCCAAGATACGGTATCCACCAC
>NZ_JAAMNR010000036.1:0-1441 GCF_011066115.1 Paenibacillus sp. EKM212P | reverse complement strand
TTGACCAGCACACGCTCCTGACCGCTCCAGTTATATACCGCTGTGCCGAGTGCGGTTAACAGCAGATCATTGACCTCGGTGTGGTACGCACGGTGTACTTCTTGAAGCAACATCCGTGTTTCCTGCTCGCTCCAAGCCACAGTCACAGTCTCACTGTCTCTGATCAGAAAATGCTGCCCTTCCGCTCTTTCTTGATCCTTAGGCAACGATGCAATTTCTATTTGGGCAAGACGCTGCCAATATTCGCGTTCATTTTCGATCGCCGGACTATTCGCATATTGTGATAAGCGCTCTGCCCAAGCAGAGAAAGCGTCCGTTTTATAAGGCAGGCGAATCGCTTCTCCCCGCACGGCCTGCTCATATCCCGTGGCAAAATCCTCAAACACAATTCGCCACGAAATCCCGTCCACCACCAAATGGTGAATCGCAATCAGTAAATGATCTCCATCCATGCAGCGGAAAAGTCCCAGCTTCACCAGCGGTCCTTCGTCCAGACGAATGGAACTTTGGATGGCATTGGCTTTCATTTCAATGGCTGCTGCAACATCTGTAATGTTTTGCACATCCGTCAGATCTACAACGTCCAGACGATACAGCTCGCCTTCGTTCAAACCGCGATTCCACGCTTCATAGCCCTGTTCGGTCTGACGGAAGACCATACGCAAAGCATCATGATGCTCAGTTACCTTGGTCACCGTTTCACGCAATGCGGCTTCATCGAAGCCTTGCGCCCTATACAGCATCACCGATTGGTTGAAATAATGTGGCTCTGCTGAGGATTGTCCAAAGAACCATTGCTGAATCGGGGTCAATCTAACTGCCCCCGAAACCACCCGCTGATCGGCTGTGCGGCTGACCTTATGAACATGACCGCTCAGCAGCGAGATGGAAGGATATTGGAACAAATCCTTCATGTCCAGCTTGTAGCCCGCTTGCAGCAAACGGGAGGATACCTGGATCGCTTTGATCGAATCGCCGCCCAGATCAAAGAAATTATCCAAAATCCCGACTCTCTTCGTTCCTAATACAGCCTGCCAAATGGACACTAACGTCTGCTCCAGCGCTGTGCGCGGCTCTACATAGTCCGCTCCGCTTTGTAGGCTGCCTTCTGGTGCCGGCAGGGCCTTGCGGTCGATTTTACCGTTCGGCGTCAGCGGCATCTGCTCCAGCTGGATGAAATACGATGGCACCATGTAGTTTGGTAGCTCCTCACCCAGTAAACTGCGCAGCTCACCAGCGCTTACTTCCCGTTCAGCAACATAGTACGCCACCAGTTGGTTTTGCCCCTGTTCGTCCGCCTGGGCCAGTACGATGACCTCTTGTACGTCTTCCACTTTCAAAATTTGTGCCTCGACCTCGCCCAACTCGATCCGGTAGCCCCGGATTTTCACCTGATGGTCGATCCGGCCCAAATATTCGATGTTGCCGTCCGGCATCCATC
>NZ_JAAMNR010000035.1:0-1801 GCF_011066115.1 Paenibacillus sp. EKM212P | reverse complement strand
TGGCAGGAGGTGCTGGGGCTTGCGAAGGAGATTGGCGTTCACGACAACTTCTTCGACATCGGCGGTCACTCCCTGCGGGCGACGACGCTGGTCAGCAAGATTCATAAAGAGTTGAACGTGGATCTGCCGCTGCGCGACGTGTTCCGCCATTCCACGATCGAGAGCATGGCGGCCGCCATTTCCCGGCTGGATGAGCAGACATTCGTTGCCATTCCGATGGCGGATGACCGAGAGGTGTACCCGCAATCTTTTGCTCAAAAACGTCTCTTTATCCTGAATCAACTGGAAGGCGCGGAGCTTAGCTACAACATGCCGGAAGCGATGCTGCTGGAGGGTGCTTTGGACCGAGCGAGGTTCGAAGAAGTGTTCCGTAAGCTCGTGGCGCGGCATGAAACGCTGCGCACCGGGTTCGAAATGGTGGATGGCGAAGCATCGCAGCGGATTTACCAGGACGTGAATTTTGCCGTGGAGTTCTATCGAGCGGATGAGCAAGAGGCCGAAGAGACGGTTCGCCGTTTCGTCCGTCCGTTTGACTTGGCGAAGCCTCCGCTGCTGAGGGTAGGCCTTGTCGAGCTAGCTCCGAAACGCCATATTCTAATGTACGACATGCATCATATTATTTCCGACGGCGTCTCGATGGAAATCTTTGTTGAAGAATTCGTCCGCTTGTACGGCGGCGAGCAATTGGAGCCTCTGCGCATTCAGTACAAAGACTACACCGTTTGGCAGCATTCGCAGGAGCAGAAGGAACGGCTTCAGCGGCAGGAGGCGTACTGGCTGGACATGTTCCAAGGCGAGCTTCCGGTGCTGGAAATGCCGACCGACTATCCGCGTCCGGCCGTGCAGAGCTACGAAGGCCAAACGCTGGAGTTTTTCTTCGACGCTTCGAAAACCGACGGCCTGAAGCAGCTGGCCTCGGAAACGGGCACGACGCTGTTTATGGTGCTGCTTGCGGCGTATAACGTCCTTCTGCATAAATATTCAGGTCAGGAAGACGTGATCGTCGGTACGCCGATTGCCGGAAGGAATCATGGAGATGTGCAGCCGTTGATCGGGATTTTCTTAAACACGCTGGCTATCCGCAGTTATCCGGCTTCGGAGAAGACATTCCTGTCATACCTGAACGAAGTCAAAGAAACGACCCTCCACGCCTTCGAGCATCAAAACTATCCATTCGAAGAATTGGTGGACAAGGTGCAAGTCACCCGTGATTTAAGCCGCAATCCGCTCTTCGACACGCTATTTACGATGCAGAATACGGAGAACGAGGAATTTGAGCTGGAAGGGCTTCGCCTGATTCCTTATCCGAGCGCACTGGATACCGCGAAGTTTGATATCAGCTTGGATGTGGGCGAGGAGAACGGCGGCTTGGATTACAGCTTCGAATATGCGACGGCTCTCTACAAAAGGGAGACGATCGAACGGCTGGCGAAACATTACGAGCAGCTGCTCGTAACGATCGTAAGCCGTCCGGATGCGAAGATCGCCGAGCTGAACTTGCTGACGGCAGAGGAAAAAGAACAAATTCTCGGCGCGTTCAACCCGGCGCAGCCGGAAGCGGCTCCTGCGTCGGCGTTCCACCGGCTGTTCGAGGAACAGGCGGAGCGCACGCCGGAAGAGGCGGCCGTCGTGTACGAGAACGACCGGCTGACGTATGCGGAGCTGAACGAGCGGGCGAACCGCTTGGCGGCCACGCTGCGCGCAAGCGGCATCGGCCGGGAGATGATCGTCGGCATTCTCGCCGAGCGTTCGGTGGACTTGCTGGTGGCCGTGCTGGCCGTCTGGAAAGCGGGCGGGGCGT
>NZ_JAAMNR010000034.1:0-1942 GCF_011066115.1 Paenibacillus sp. EKM212P | reverse complement strand
GGTTTTGATGAAACGGCCCTGCGCACAGCGATGGATCAAATCGTTAGCCATCACGATGCACTGCGTATCATTTTCCGTCCTACAGAGCACGGTTATGAAGCTTGGAACCGCGCGGTTGGGGAGGGCGAGCTGTATACGCTGGATCGGGCCGACTTCAGAAATGAGTCTGAGGTATCTGCGGCGATCGAGGCCAAAGTGAATGAAATTCAGGCGGGTATTCATTTAAGCGAAGGACCGCTGGTGAAGCTGGGGCTGTTCCATTGCCCAGATGGAGATCATTTGCTGATGGCTATTCATCACTTAGTGGTGGATACCGTATCTTGGCGCATTTTGTTCGAGGATATTACGACCGCCTATGAGCAGGCATTGAACGGACAAGCGGCTCGTCTTCCGCACAAAACGGATTCGTTCCGCACCTGGGCGGATGAACAGTCTCAATATGCGAACAGTCCGGCCATGGAAGCAGAACTCGCATTCTGGCAGGAAATGGAACAGGGCGTATATCAGCCGCTTCCAAAAGACGAATCCCATTCTCATTCCTTGAATAGGGACAGCGAGAACATTACAGTTACGTGGACAGCTCAGGAAACAGAGCAGCTGTTAAAACAGGCGCATCGTGCCTACAACACGGTGATGAATGATTTGCTGCTTACCGCATTAGGACTGACGATTCATCGCTGGGCGGGCCTGGAACGAGTGCTCGTGAGCCTGGAAGGCCATGGACGGGAGTCCATTTTGCCAGAACTGGATATTACGCGCACCGTGGGCTGGTTTACGACTCAATTCCCGGTGGTGCTGGATATGAGCGTGGGGCAAGACCTTTCACAGCGCATCAAACAGGTGAAAGAAGGACTACGCCGCATTCCGCAAAAGGGCATTGGCTACGGTATGTTGAGATACCTGTCCGCAGCACGTGAGCAAGAGCGGTTTGTAACCGAACCTGAAATCAGCTTTAACTATTTGGGACAATTTGATCAAGATATGCAAAATCAATCTATTGGCGTATCTCCTTACTCTAGCGGTGCAGAGCTTAGCGCCCATGCAGCCCGATCGCACACGCTGGATATAAACGGACTGATTTCGGAAGGCGAACTGCAATTGACGATCAGCTACAGCAAGCAGGAATATCGCCATGAAACGATGGAGCAGTTAGCTGAACAGTTCAGAACCAGCTTGCAGGAAATCATTACGCATTGCACAGGCCGCAAACAGCAAGAACTGACGCCAAGCGATGTCATGCTTAAAAATGTAACGATGGCCGAGCTGGATCAATTGGTAGAACGGACTCGTGACATGGGGGAACTGGAAAATGTCTATGCGTTGACGCCGATGCAAAAAGGCATGTTGTTCCATAGTCTGATGGATGCAGCGTCAGGCGCTTATTTTGAACAAACGACCTTTGATTTGCATGGACGCTTCCAAGCGGATATTTTCCAAGATAGCTTGAATCATTTGGCGCAGCGGCATGAGATATTTAGAGCTAATTTCATCAGCGGTTGGCAGGATGAGCCTGTGCAGGTTATTTTCCGCCATAAAGATGTTGGTTTCAGATGTGAAGATTTGCGTCATTTGGATGAACAGGAACGTGACGCGTATGTGAAGGAATTTATTCGCAAGGACAAGGCAGCCGGATTCGATTTGTCCCGGGATGCGTTGATGCGCGTGGCGATTTTACGAACAGGTGACGAGGATTATTATTTTGTGTGGAGCTCTCATCACATCTTGATGGATGGCTGGTGTGTGGCGCTCGTGACGGATGAGGTGTTTGAGGCTTATTTTGCAGCCGTGGAGCATAGACAGCCGAAGCTTGCCCCCGTGACTCCATACAGTCAGTATATTGAGTGGCTTGAAGCACAGGATGAAGCAGCAGCAGCTTCCTACTGGAAGGATTATTTGCTCGGCTATGATCAGCAAACTTCGATTCCGACCGGAAAAGTAGGCG
>NZ_JAAMNR010000033.1:0-2045 GCF_011066115.1 Paenibacillus sp. EKM212P | reverse complement strand
CGTTTGATCAAAAAGGCAGCTTTGATGTTGAAATTTTCCGCAAGAGTCTGGATGTACTGACACAGCGTCATGAAGCGCTGCGAACGAATTTCCATATGTTTGAGACAGGACACAGTCAGGAGCCATTGCAGATCGTATTCCGTCACAAAGATAGCGACCTTTCCTTCCAGGATATACGGGAAATGCAGGAAGCGGAGCAACAGGCGTATATCCAGGCGTTTAAGCTAGAGGACCAAGCTAGGGGCTTTAATCTCGGTACGGATGCACTCATGCGCGTACAGGTATTGCAAACCCATGAAGAAACGTATCATTTGGTATGGAGCTTCCATCACATTGTCATGGACGGCTGGTGCTTATCGCTCGTTACAGGCGAAGTGTTTGGTACGTACTTTGCGCTACTGGAGCAGAAGCAACCGGAGCTTGCTCCTATCACACCGTATGGCCAATATATCGAATGGCTAGAGCGTCAGGATGAACGTGCGGCAAAAGAGTACTGGAGCAGCTATTTGGCGGGCTTTGAACAGCAAACGTTGTTGCCGGGTGCAGATGCTTTATCGAAAGACCAAGCGGCTAATACGGTATCCACTACAGCAAGTGAAACCAGCGAATATGTTTCTGAAAAAATAACGGTAGATCTGGACCCAACGTGGAGCGAAGCCATACACCGGATTGCGAAGCAGCAACAGGTCACGATTAATACGCTGATGCAGAGCGTGTGGGGCCTTATTTTGCAGAAATATAACAACAATGAGGATGTTATTTTCGGTAGTGTCGTATCTGGACGTCCGACGGATATTGCTGGCGTAGAGCATATGATCGGTTTGTTCATTAATACGATCCCGGTGCGGATTCAAAGTGAACGGAATGCCACTTTTGTGGAAGTGATGCGGAAAACGCAGGAACAGGCACTGGCCTCGGGAGCCTATGACAGCTTCCCGCTGTATGAAATTCAGGCATTGACCGAGCAGAAGCAGCATCTGATTAACCACATTATGGTATTTGAGAATTATCCGGTAGAGGAGCAAGTCGAGCAGCTTAGTGAAGTTCGTCCATCCGCTTTTGAAATTACGAATGTAGAGGTTGTTGAGCAAACGAATTATGATCTGGACTTGATTGTGATGCCCGATGAAACCTTCCGCATCATGTTCAGATATAACGCCAATGTATACGATCGGTCTACGATAGAGCGGATGCAGGGACATGTACTGCATGTCATCGAGCAAATTATCGACAATCCGCATATCCAAGTAAATGAGCTGGAATTGGTGACACCGGAAGAGCAGGCGCAGATCGTTCAGATGTGGGGAGATACGGCGGCAGCCTATCCGCAGGATCAGACGCTAAGTGCAATGTTTGAGCAGCAGGCGGCACGAACACCGGATCAGGTGGCAGTGTTGTGCGGAGCGGAATCGTTGACCTACGCGGAGCTGAATGAACGCGCGAACCGTTTGGCCCGGACGCTGCGTGCGGAAGGTGTTCAGCCGGATCAGCCGGTTGGCATTCTGGTTCAGCGTTCGCTGGACATGATCGTAGGCATTTATGCGATCCTCAAGGCAGGCGGAGCTTATGTACCCATCGATCCAGAATATCCGGCGGACCGCATCCGCTTTATGCTGGAGGATTCGGGTGCGAAGCTGGTGCTGACGCAATCGCATTTGGCGGAGCAAGCCTCACGGAGTTTCGACGGCCAGGTGCTGGTGCTGGATCGTCATGAGCAGGATGGCCAAGACATTTACCACAAAGACGGTTCGAATCTGGAGCCATTGGCCGGACCGCACCATGTAGCCTATGTCATCTATACCTCTGGCTCCACCGGGAAACCGAAGGGCGTGATGGTGGAGCACCATTCCGTGCTGAACCGGATTTTGTGGATGCATGATCGATACGGTTTGAGTGCGGAAGATACGGTTCTGCAAAAGACCGCCTTCACGTTCGACGTATCGGTGTGGGAGCTGTTCTGGTGGTCGATGGTCGGCTCGAAGGTGAGCTTGCTGTCGGTAGGCGGGGAAAAGAACCCGGAAGACATCGTCGACACGATTGCCCGC
>NZ_JAAMNR010000032.1:0-2377 GCF_011066115.1 Paenibacillus sp. EKM212P | reverse complement strand
TTGATCTGACCTTGGATGCAGTGGAGCAGCCGGAAGGCATTCTGTGCAGTCTGGAATACAGCACGGCGCTGTACAAGGCTGAGACCATTGCGCGATTGGCACAGCATTTTACCGAACTTGTACGTGCCATTACCCTTCATCCGCAGCAGCCACTGGCAGCTTTGGATATGGTAACTGTCGAGGAGAAGGCACAAATCATCTACGGTTTTGGAGATGTGGGAGTATCGGATGTTACTGCTGAAGCAGGGGGGTTATTCCATACCTTTGTAGAAGAACAGGCGCAGCTTGTACCAGATCACGTGGCGGTGGTGTACGAGGAACAACAACTGACGTACCGCACACTGAACGAGCGTGCGAACCAATTGGCCCGTAGACTGCGAAATGAAGGCATTGGACGCGAGTCGATGGTCGGCATTTTGAGTGAACGTTCGGTAGACATGCTGGTCGGTGTATTGGCGGTGTGGAAAGCTGGAGGCGCGTATGTGCCGCTGGATGCAGATTATCCGTCCGAACGCATTCGTTTCATGCTGGGGGACAGCGGTGCGACGGTACTGTTGACCCAAACGGGCTTACAGGAGCGTGCACAGGTCTGGCTGGAGGAAAGCCGACAGGCCTTGGCCGGAGGGCAGACTGAGGGCGAGTTGGAAACAGCGGCTGGCGCTGAGACAATGGAATCGAGTACTCTCCATGGAACCCTGAACGGAACAGCAGATTCGTCATCTGATAGCGAAGCAGCAACCGAATCCGCAACGGGTTTGCGTCTGCATACCGTACTGGTGTTGGACGATGAGTCGCTGTACACCGGAGATACCGCGGATGTAGAGCACATCAACGAACCGCAGGATCTGGCGTATGTGATCTACACCTCCGGGACAACGGGACGTCCGAAGGGCGTCATGATTGAGCATCGCAGCTTGGTGAATACGGCTGCGGCCTATCGCCGGGATTACCGTCTGAACCAGTTCCCGGTACGGTTGTTGCAACTGGCGAGCTTCTCCTTCGACGTGTTCGTCGGGGATATCGCACGGGTGTTCTATAACGGCGGAACGATGGTTATCTGTCCGAAAAATGACCGGATTGATCCAAGCCGTCTATATGGCTGGATTCGCGACTATCAGATTACGGTGTTCGAATCGACCCCGGCCCTGATCGTACCGTTTATGCAGCATGTGTATGAACAGGGACTGGACATGAGCAGTCTGGAACTGCTGATTACCAGCTCGGATAGCTGCAGTGTGACAGATTATCGGGTGCTGCAGGAACGGTTTGGCGCAGAAATTCGCATTATGAACAGCTACGGCGTCACGGAAGCGGCAATCGACTCCAGCTTCTACGACGAAGAATTGTCGAAGCTGCCAAGCAGCGGCAATGTGCCGATTGGCCAGGCGTGGCTGAACGCCCGCTTCTACATTGTGGACAGCCAGCTAAATCCGGTGCCGATCGGCGTACTGGGTGAACTGTGCATCGGCGGAGCCGGGGTAGCACGGGGATACTTGAACCGTGCGGACCTGACAGCCGAGAAATTCGTGGCCAATCCGTTCGTGCCAGGTGAACGACTGTACCGCACAGGTGACTTGGCGCGGTGGATGCCGGACGGCAATGTGGACTTTATCGGGCGGATGGATTATCAAGTGAAAATCCGCGGCTACCGGATCGAGCTGGGCGAGATTGAAACGGCGATCCAGCGGGTGCCGGGCGTGCGTCAAGCGGTAGTCATCGACCGGACGGATGAGCGTGGACACAAGTATTTGTGCGGATACATCACGGGAGAAACCGAGCTGCGGATCGAGGAGGTACAGGCCGAGCTGGAAGCCGGGCTGCCAGCACATATGGTACCTGCACGCTTGATGCGTCTGGAGACCTTGCCACTGACCCACAATGGAAAAATCGACCGCAAGGCCTTGCCGGAACCGGAAGGAAGCATCATCCATACCGGTGCAGCCTATGTGGCACCGCGTACCACGGTGGAGCAAGTACTGGCTGCGGTATGGGCCGGAGTACTCGGCGTGGAAGCGATAGGCACGCAGGATAACTTCTTTGAACTGGGTGGCGATTCGATCAAGGCCTTGCAAGTATCCTCCCGATTGCTGCAAGCAGGTTATCGACTGGAGATGAAAGACCTGTTCAGTCATCCAACCGTGTCTGCCTTGGCACTGAAAGTCCAATCGGTGACCCGATTGGCGGATCAGAGCGAAGTGGTGGGCGCTGTGAAGCTGACACCGGTGCAACAATGGTTCTTTGAGCAGAACCTGACGGATGCTCATCATCATAACCAGTCCATTATGCTGCATAGCAAGGACGGTTTTGATGAAACGGCCCTGCGCACAGCGATGGATCAAATCGTTAGCCATCACGATGCACTGCGTATCATTTTCCG
>NZ_JAAMNR010000031.1:0-2747 GCF_011066115.1 Paenibacillus sp. EKM212P | reverse complement strand
GCGCGGTGGATGGAAGACGGCAACGTGGACTTCATCGGCCGGATCGACAACCAGGCGAAAATCCGGGGGTACCGGATTGAGACGGGCGAAGTCGAAGCGAAGCTGCTGAGTGTAGGTGGCGTGAAGGAAGCGGTCGTCGTCGTCAGGGAAGATCAAGAAGGTCAGAAAGCTTTGTGCGCTTATTATACAGCGGAAGAAGGGTTGACGGCGGCGGACCTGAAGCGGGCGATTGCCAGCGAGCTGCCGGGGTACATGATCCCGTCGTACTTCGTGGAGCTGGAGCGTCTGCCTCTGACGCCGAACGGAAAGATCGACCGGAAGGCGCTGCCGGCACCGGAAGGGGGAGCAGGCGGAGGCCGCGAATACGTGGCGCCGCGCACCGAACTGGAGGCGAAGCTGGCCGCCATTTGGCAGGCTGTGCTTGTTCGGGAGAAGGCGGTAGGCGTAACGGACAACTTCTTCGACCTCGGCGGACACTCCCTGCGGGCGACGACGCTTGTCAGCAAAATGCATAAGGAGCTAGGCGTTGAATTCCCGCTTCGCGACGTATTCCGCTACTCGACGGTTGAGGAAATGGCCGCGGCTATGGAGCGGCTGGAGATCGGCTCGTTCACGGCTATTCCGGCTGCGGAACCTAGCGAGTATTATCCGCTCTCTTCCGCTCAGAAACGTCTCTATATCTTGAACCAGCTGGAAGGAGCCGAGCTGAGCTACAACATACCGGGAGCTATGCTGCTCGAAGGGGAGCTCGACCGGCAGCGGTTTGAAGAGGCGTTCCGCGGGCTCGTAGCTCGTCATGAAACGCTGCGTACCGGCTTTGAGATGGTAAAAGGCGAAGCGGTTCAGCGGATTTACGAAGAAGCCGCCTTCCAGGTGGAATATGTGCAGATCAGCGGGGAGCAGGCGGAAGAAACGGTGCGCCAATTCGTTCGTCCGTTTGATCTAGCGAAGCCGCCACTTCTGCGGGTAGGCCTTGCCGAACTGGCGCCGGACCGGCACATTCTAATGTTCGATACGCATCATATCGTATCTGACGGCGTTTCGATTGACGTACTGATCGAAGAGTTCGTCCGCTTGTACAGCGGGGAGCAGTTGGAGCCGCTCCGCATTCAGTACAAAGATTATGCGGTATGGCAGCAATCGGACGTGCAGAAAGCTCAGCTTGCCAAGCAGGAAGCCTACTGGCTCGACATGTTCCGCGGAGAGCTGCCGGTTTTGGAATTGTCGACGGACTATCCGCGCCCGGCTATGCAGAGCTACGAGGGCCGCACGCTGCAATTGTTTATGCATAGCGAGAAAAGCGAGGGTCTGAAACGGCTTGCAGCCGAGAACGGCGCAACGCTTTACATGGTTCTGCTTGCTGGTTATACAATACTGTTGCATAAATATACAGGGCAAGAAGACGTGGTGGTCGGTACGCCGATTGCGGGAAGAAATCACAGCGACATTCAGCCGCTGATCGGGATGTTCGTCAATACCCTGGCCATCCGCAGTTATCCGGCTGCCGGTAAGACGTTCCTTGACTACTTGAAGGAAATCAAGGAGACGACGCTGGGCGCTTTTGAACATCAGAATTATCCGTTTGAGGAACTGGTGGATAAGGTGAACGTGGCTCGTGATTTACGCCGCAATCCGCTGTTCGATACGATGTTTGCTTTGCAGAATACAGAGAATTTGGAAATCCAGCTTCCCGGACTCCATTTGTCGACGTATGCCAGCGAAGAAATTGTTTCTAAATTCGATCTCAGCTTGGACGTCACGGAGATCGAGGAAGGCTTGGAATATCTGTTTGAATACGCCACTGCTCTTTATAAAACCGAAACGGTGGAGAAATTGGCCGCTCACTACTTGCAGCTGCTTGAATCCATTCTCCGCAACCCATCGGCGACTATTGCCGAGCTGGGCATTTTGACACCGGCGGAAAAAGAGCAAATTCTCGGCGCGTTTAACCCGGCGCAGCCGGAGGCGGCTCCTACGGCCGCGTTCCACCGGCTGTTTGAGGAACAGGCGGAGTGCACGCCGGAAGAGGCGGCCGTCGTGTACGAGAATGACCGGCTGACCTATGCGGAGCTGAACGAGCGGGCGAACCGCTTGGCGGCTACGCTGCGCGCAAGCGGCATCGGCCGGGAGACGATCGTCGGCATTCTCGCCGAGCGTTCGGTGGACTTGCTGGTGGCCGTGCTGGCCGTCTGGAAAGCGGGCGGGGCGTATGTGCCGCTCGACCCGGATTATCCGGCGGACCGCGTGCGGTTCATGCTTGAAGACAGCGGAACGAAGGTACTGCTGACGCAAACGCCGCTGCGAGAGCGTGCCGAAGCCTGGCTCGGCGAAGAGGAGCTGGCGCTGGCGGCGGTGCTGTACCTGGACGACGAAGCGTCGTACAGCGAGGAGCGGGCGAATGCGTCGGTTGTCTCCGGCATGGTCTCCGGCAAGCTGACGGATGCTGTGGACGACGGCGATGAGAGCCATCAGAAGGTTGGCACCGACAGCTTCCATGAAGCCCGTCCGGAGGACCTGGCGTACGTGATCTATACGTCGGGAACGACGGGCAAGCCGAAGGGCGTGATGATCGAGCACCGCAGTCTGGTGAACACGGCGGCGGGCTACCGGCGGGAATACCGGTTGGATCAGTTCCCGGTGCGGTTGCTGCAGCTCGCAAGCTTCTCGTTTGACGTGTTCGTGGGAGATATCGCGCGGACGCTGTACAACGGAGGCACGATGGTGATTGTGCCGAAGGACGACCGGAT
>NZ_JAAMNR010000030.1:0-2920 GCF_011066115.1 Paenibacillus sp. EKM212P | reverse complement strand
TCATAAAGAGCAGCCATATGCCACCAAGCTCCATCCCATTTTCGACGGCTGCACTCGCCGTGAGTCATCCCCAAATGTGGAGTAGATTCAAGGAACTGTATAGATTTTTCGATTGCTAAACGAATATTTTGATTTGTTTCCATCTGGGTATCTCCTTTTGATTACCTCTACTTCACGCTTCAGTTAAGCAACGTCTCACCTCGTATACCCTTACACTCTTAAAAAATTCGATATGTTATTAAACTATCCTGCCCGTTAGCTTAATGAAGCATCGGCAGTCTAATACTTTATTTTCTCAGTCTAAAACATTATTTTCTTCTGACATCAGCAACTAAAAAAACCGGTCATCCTAAACTAGGACAACCGGTTTTAAAAGATCAGAACCAACTATAATGTTAAGATACCAACTTTAATGTAACTGAACAATTAGTTGTCAGGTGATAAAAAAGTCGTGAACCAATTTTGTTGATTTTACTGCGTTTGCCAGAGCACGTGATAAACACGAAAAATAAAAAGTCTGAAACCACCACAAATTACCATAAAAAGAAAGTTGGAAACTTGTACTATTACGATAATATAATTTCATAACCATTTCCTCAATATACTGAATGTCGCATATAACGTGCTTAAATGATCAATTTTCTTTTTCAAAGAATTATCTCTAATAATCTGTCCATCTTTAGTCCATTGTCCATATATTTGAACTAACCACCCTGTAGTTCGTGAGAGTTCAAGAAGTGCTGTGCCATTATATCTCTAGCTAGTTTATTAATTCTCTTTTTTTGTTCGAATGATAGCTTGATTTTACTTCATTCTTTAAATAGTGAACTTATGGAATGGTTTGATTCTTAGTATACCAAAGGTAAACTACGATTTCTGTTGTGTTTTGTCGATTTTCCAATAAATTGAAATCGTTGCTCAGCGGAACTTGACGTCAGATTCCTGTGGTGGATTTTTCCCTTTCATTTGGAAAAAACACCCGGCAGGATGCGTACCGAGAGAAATACGGCATACACCCAAGCCGGGTAAGGGATTAGAAAATAATATCAATGGCCTCTAGCACATCTTGCTCCTGTTCGGATTGCCCGTTCAGGGAAATATCCTTCAACAGCACCGAAGGCTGTTCGCAAATTTGGGTGATGATCACGAGCAGGTCCTGAGCGAAATTGTCGATCAGATTGCGCGTAAACAACTTGGTGGCATATTCAAACTGCCCGTTCATTCCCTCATCCAGCAACGAAATGACCAAGGTAAGATCAAATTGGGAAACCGTATAAGTTTCCGGATAAGATTCGATCTTGATATCCCCGAAGCTTTGAACATTATCTTCCTTGGTTTCCAGAACAAACATGACATCGAATACAGGATTGCGGCTTTGATCTCGCGGCGCCTGCAGCTTTTTCACAAGCTCCTCGAACGGATAATCCTGGTGGTCGTAGGCCCCCAGCATCGTTTCTTTGACTTCGTTCAAGTAAGCGAGGAACATCTTCTCCCCGGACGGATAATGGCGAATCGCCAAAGTGTTGACAAACATTCCGATGAGCGGCTCCAGGTCGGCATGTGTGCGGCCCGAAACCGGTATCCCTACAATGAAGTCATCTTGTCCTGAGTACTTGCTGAGCAGGATTGAATAGGCCGCCAATAACACCATATAAAGGGTGGCACCGTTCTCATCGGCGATGCGCTGCAAGCTGTCGGTCATCTGCTTGTCGATGCTGAAAGGCAGCACATCTCCCTCAAAGCTGCGAGCGGCAGGTCTGACAAAGTCCGTAGGCAGTTCAAGCGTTGGCAGTTCGCCTTCCAGCACGTCCAGCCAGTAGGCTTCCTGACGTTTCAGCCGCTCTTTTACAGGTTCGGACTGCTGCCAAGCGGCGACTTCCTTGTATTGAATCCGAAGCGGTTCCAGAGTCTCGCCGTTATACAGGCGCAGCAGCTCTTCGACGAAGATGCCCATCGACATGCCATCCGTGACGATATGATGAATGTCCAGCATGAGCAGATGCCGTTCCGCTTCCCATTCGACTAAGCCCACACGCAGCAGCGGCGGCCGCTCCAAATCAAAGACGCGCACAAAGCCGTCTGCGATGCTCTTCGTTTCACTTTCCGTCGCTTTCGTATACTCGACGGCAAACTTCAAGTCCGGATAAATCCGTTGTACCGGTTCGCCGTCGACCAACTCGAAGCCGGTTCGCAAAATTTCGTGACGAGCTATCAATCCTTTGAGCGCCGCCTCGAATTGATTCCGTTCCAAGCGCCCGACGAGAACCGTCATGCCGGACATGTTGTAGCTAAGCTCGGCGCCTTCCATCTGCTGCTGGATGTACAGCCGTTTTTGCACGGAGGAAAGCGGATAGTAATCCCTCTTATCCAGAACCGGAATGGAGAGGTGTTCCTGCCGCTCCAATTGGCTGATCGCTTCGGCCATCGCTTCGATGGTCGAGTGCTGGAACACATCGCGCAGCGGCAGATCCACGCTCAGCTCCTTGTGCACCTTGCTGACCATCGTCGTCGCCCGCAGGGAGTGCCCGCCGAGGTCGAAGAAGTTGTCCGTCACGCCAATCGTGACCGGCCCGAGCACGTCCTGCCAGATGGCGACCAGTTTCGCCTCCAGTTCGGTGCGCGGCGCCACGTATTCGCGCCCTGCGCTTGCTCCCCCTTCCGGCGTCGGCAGCGCCTTCCGGTCGATTTTCCCGTTCGGCGTCAGAGGCAGGCGCTCCAGCTCGACGAAGTACGACGGGATCATGTACCCCGGCAGCTCGCTGGAGATCGCCCGTTTCAGGTCTGCCGCCGTCAATTCGCCATCCGTTGTGTAGTACGCGCACAGCGCTTTCTGCCCGTTCGCATCACTTCGAACCAGCACCACCGCTTCGCGCACGCCTTCCACCCGCAGCAGCTGCGACTCGATCTCGCCCGTCTCGAT